>NZ_JOEI01000021.1 GCF_000718095.1 Streptomyces scopuliridis RB72
GGCCTGGCGGGGCATCGCGACTCGATACGACAAGACACCCGAGAGCTACCTCGCCGGCCTCCACCTCCGCGCCTCCATGATCTGGATCAACGACCTGCTCAAGGCGACTGATTGATCACGACATCACACAGGCCCTAGTAGGTGGAGTCGTTGCGGTCGGTCCAGGAGGTGATCCGGCCTTCCGCGTCGTAGGTGAACAGCAGTGGTAAGCCGGAGGAGTTGGTGACGGCTTCCAGATTGCCGTCGCCGTCGTAGCCGAAGGAACGCACCTGGACGGGACCGTCAGGGGGCTGCAGCGCCAGTGCGGTGACGCGGCCCCGTTCCGGGTCGCACGAGACCAGAACGCGGTAGCCGCCCCCATGGACCACCGTGGTCGGCAGACCGTCCCCAGTACGCCCGATCCTTATGACGTTGCCGTTGCGGTCTTCTGTCTCGCGCAGCCAGTACAGGCCGCCCGACTTGTAGGGATTGCCCGTGAAACGCCAGGTCAGGGCCGTTCGCGGGTCCCTCACGGCGTACGTGATGTCCCCCAGGGTACTGGTCTCCACGTAGGTGAGGGGCAGACGGTCTCCATCGAGCGGTCAGACCTCCTCACCCTCATCACCGGGCAGGGTGGGGTAAAGGAGCACCGAGCCGTCCGTCCGTGCCCACGCCGCGCCGCTGCCGAGCAGCTCCAGCCGCTCATCGAGCGTGGACGCCCAACTGGCCCCGAAGCAGTGGCCGTAGCGGTAGCCGGATATGTGCGTGCGCCGCAGGACCGCGGCAGGACCCCGGGCAGGTCCAGATCCGTCTGAGGGAGCACCATGTCCCCGCTCGCGACATCAACGGGGTCGGTCTCGCAGCGGCGTTTGCGAAGAGAGACCGCCAACGCGCGGGAACTGTCCGGCGCTTCCCGCATCGATGCGGGACGGCTCCGCTGCCCGCCGTCCGCGCCGCCACGACGCCCGCCGCCCTCGCTGCCGTCCTTGCCGTCATCGGACGTGATCTTCTTGATCCTGTCGCCGATGTCCTGGTCCGTCTCCCTGTGCGTGACCGAACTCTTCGTGATGGCCTTGGGTAAGGTCGTGCCGACGTGCTCGCCCAGGTCATTGAGCCCCTTACCGAGCTTCTGCGTCATCCTCTCGATGGTGGAATCGAGGACGGCCGTCAAAGAATCCTTGCCCTTGGCCCGGCCGTGGTGCCCCTTGGCCTTGCTGAGCTTGCTTCCCGCCTTGTCCCGCATGGAGATCTGCACACCAGCGAGCTTCGTTCCCGTCCGGCCGTGCGCATCGTGGTCGATCTCCGGACCGCCGCCGCGCCCGAGGCCGCCCGCCCCGCCGGCAGAAGCAAGTTGCAGCCCGTCCTTGCCTGCCTGCGCGGTCTGGTCGGCGTTGTAGCCGTCCTGCACACCCGTGACATTCAGCGCGGTCTGGATCGCCAGGTCCGCCACGATGTTCTCCGACGCGGCGACCGCCGGCTGCGTGAGCGTCGCGACGATCTCCGCCACGGCCTCCTCCGCCATCTCCTTCAGAATCCGCTTGAACGCGATCCGGGTGGCGGCGATCTTGGCCCCGGCCAGCAGCGTCGAAAGACCGACCGTCACCGGGGCGAACGCCAGCGTAATTCCCACCGTCGCGCACAGATCCGCGAGCTCACCCACCGCGGCGATCTTCCGCGCCACGATAATGTCCGCCACCCGGTCCAGCGCACCCCCGACGATCCGGGCCGCCGCCGCCAAGTCCTTGTGCTTGCCCTGAACCTTCGCCCAGTGGGCCGGCGGAATAGGATGAGGGCCCCTGCCATTGCGGGCATGGGCCCCCGGAGTTGTTGCTTGGGGTCAGCTCGGTTGGTCTCCTGTGTAGCGGTAGATCCCACCCTCGGAGTTGACGTGGTAGACGGTGCCGTCGGCGGCGACCCCGATGTCCACCGCATTACTGGGGATACCAACCCACGGGTTGGCGTCATGCCCGGTGTAGCGGTACGTCTGCCCCAGGGAGTTCACGCCCCACACATGCGTCCTGGACCCGACCGAGATACGGGTGAGACTGCCGGAGACAGGGACCCAGTTGGTGGAGCCCTGGTCTCCGGTGTAGCGGTAGATCGAACCGCCGGAGTTGACGTGGTAGACGGTGCCGTCGGCGGCGACCCCGATGTCCGCCGCATTACCGGGGATACCAACCCACGGGTTGGCGTCATGCCCGGTGTAGCGGTACATCTGGCCCAGGGAGTTCACGCCCCACACATGCGTCCTGGACCCGACCGAGATCGTCGTGAGACCGCCAGAGATGTTCTTCCAGTCAGCCATTTTCATGCCCCTTCGCCTGGAATGTTCCAGAGGGAGCTTGCTGCTCGGCAGGGTCATCCAAACGACCGGATATATGGATTGACTGCTGAGATCATCCAAAAATCGCTGTTTGGTCTTTTCCGTGCTCCTGATTGCATGGGAGGCAGCCCGCCCTTCACGCAATTAGGAGGCCGGAAACGCTGTAACCCACAAGAGGCCCAGAACGGCGACTGGTTCTCGGCGGAGGTGGCTCGGGGCCCGGGTGGGAGCTGGGTCAGCGGGCTGGTATCTGGGCGCGGAATGCCAGTTCGCTCGCTGAGGTGTTCCACCACACGGAGGACTGGACGGTGAACTCGGGTTCGAGGAAGGGCAGGAGGGCGGCGGCGAGCGCGGCGACTTTGTCCTTCAGGTCCTGGTCGGTCCAGGCGCCTACTTGGGTGGGGTGGAGCGGGATGGTGACACCGATTCCGGCGTCGGTGCTGGATACCGAGATGACGCACTGCGTGGCGGGCTGGGTGAATTCTGGGACGGTCAGGGCCATGTCGCTCCTAGGACTTGTCCGGCCGATCATGTTCGGAGCCAGATGGTGAGGGCTGCGACGGTTGCTGTGCCTAGGTAGACGTAGCCGCGTTTGTCGTAGCGGGTGGGTGCGCCACGAGGCGCCATGGAATCGAGTGAGGTGAGAGACCTTCACCGCCGGGTTGTCGCAGCAACCTGGTTGAAGCTGGGGGCAGTTCGGCTCGGGGGATGCCGAGTCGGGCGGTAAGCAGCCCCGACAACGTCGGGACGGGCTGGCACTGCCAGACGGTCCGGGTCCGGCTAGTGAGACGGGAAGGTGTACGCGAGGAATCAGTGCTTGACGCCCCGTAATTACGACACCGGCTCCAACCTGGCGGATGCGGGCCGGATGCAGTGCACGGTCGCCGATGGTCGGCGGCCGACTCCGAAGCCGGTTCTACCTACCGGTGGGGAGGCCACGCCGAAAGCCTGCGGCGTAAGCGTGGCGATGCTGCCGGGGTAGAGCTGGGCACCTCACCCGTCAATCGATTCCGTGGTGAACGTGGGAACTGCCCGCGGTCGCCCGATGCCGGATCTCCAGTCCGGTGGAGGGCAGGCCCATCGCCGGCTGATGGCCGTCGGGCAGGACGGAGGCTCCGTAGTACTCCGAGGCCAGGAAAGCCGGCCACATGGGGAAGGGGGCCAGCAAGTCGGCAGTAAGGATGCTGGAATGCCAGGAGGTGGTCGCCGGTGAATTCCGACGAGCTGGAATGGGCCTTGATGAAGGCCGAACGCCGGGTACTGGAGATCCAGACCAAGCTGCACCGTTGGGCTGTTGATGATTCTTATCGCAGGTTCGACGATCTGTTCAACCTCGTGGCCGATCCCGCCTTCCTGTTGGTGGCGTGGGACCGTGTCCGGGGAAACAAGGGTGCCCGCACGGCCGGAGTGGACGGGAAGACCGCACGCTCCATCGAGGCCGGGCAGGGAGTCGAGATGTTTCTCGGCAGGCTGCGGGCTCAGGTCAGAGACCGCAGCTTCCGGCCGGTTCCCGTCCGCGAGCGGATGATTCCCAAGGCGAACGGCAAACTCCGCCGCCTTGGGATTCCGACCGTGGCGGACCGAGTGGTCCAGGCGTCTTTGAAACTGGTGCTGGAGCCGGTGTTCGAAGCGGATTTCCTCCCGTGTTCCTATGGGTTCCGCCCGAATCGCCGGGCTCAGGACGCGATCGCCGAGACTCGCTACCTCGCCAGCCACGGGTATGAGTGGGTGGTGGAGGGCGATATCACGGCGTGCTTCGATGAGATCGCGCACCCGGCTCTCATGGAGCGGGTGCGGAATCGAATCGGGGACAAGCGGGTGCTGTCCTTGGTGAAGGCGTTCTTGAAGTCCGGGATCCTGTCCCGGGACGGAGCCCTCACGGACACACGCACCGGGACCCCGCAGGGCGGGATCCTGTCGCCGCTGCTGGCCAACATCGCGCTCTCGGTCCTGGACGAGCACATCGCCCAGGGGCTTGGAGGATCAGATAGCACCTCCGAGGATCGGCGCAGGAGACGGCGCCGGGGATTGCCCAACTACCGGCTGGTCCGGTATGCGGACGACTTCCTCGTGCTTGTCTTCGGGCGCCGTGAGCATGCCGAGGAATTACGCGACGAGGTCGCGGAGGCGTTGAAGCCGATGGGCCTTCGCCTGTCGGTGGAGAAGACAAAGATCACGCACATTGACGAGGGCCTTGATTTTCTCGGATGGCGCATCCAGCGCCACCGGAAACTGGGCACTGACCGGCAGTACATCTACACCTATCCGGCACGGAAGTCAGTGCGTTCCGCAACGGGCAAGGTGAAGGAACTGACCGGACGGCAGAACGTCGGCTTGTCGCTGGAGTCCTTGCTCTACCGGCTGAATTCGGTGTTGCGGGGATGGTGCGCGTACTTCCGTCCCGGAGTGTCGAACGTCGCTTTCTGTTACCTCAGCCACTACACGTGGATGAGGGTGACGCGATGGATCCGGCGCAAGTATCCCGGGATCACTTGGAAGCAGCTCCGTCGACGCTATTACGGCGGTGGCTGGTGGCCTGTCACGGAGGAAGCGGAAATGTTCAACCCGGCAAAGGTGAGCACGACCAGATACCGATACCGGGGAACACTCATCCCGACCCCGTGGCCCACTGCGGCATGAGGAACTGAGCACCCCGAAACGGGATTTGTGGAGAGCCCGGTGCCCGGAGACGGGCACGCCGGGTTCGGGAGGCGGCTCCGGGAAACCCGCTGGTGGAGACATCGGCAGGGCGCCCCGAGTCGACCTCACCGACCGCTCCGCCGTCCGTCCCGCCTTCCCAGTCGGCCGCGAAAGGCCTTGGGCGGGCCGGGTCAGCGGCCCCGCTCCCGACAGCCATGCCACCTGAATGGCGCAACACGATGTGCCACCCACATGGGCGGAGCTCATGCTGGCTAGTGCCCCACCGAGGCAATCCGTGAAAGGGGAACCAAATGCACATTCGACGAATCCTCGCCGCCGTCATCGCCACGGCAGCCCTCGCCGGACTCGGCCTCACAGGCGCCGCCACCGCCACCGCCGCCACCGCAACGGGCGCCCCATCCGTCGTCAGCCCTTCTGAGTGCAGGCAGGGCGGCGGAGTGCCCCGGATCGACTTGCCGGGCAACCCCTGCAAGGGCGGTAAATACGACGGCCAGGAGGTCGACTAAACCCCACAAGGCGCCCCGCAGCCACGCGCCGCGGGGCGCTCCCGCGCGAGCGTAGCCGGGAGAGTCGCAGGGACTGTGCCGACCCGTCGGACACGCCCTAGGTCCCGTCCGGTCGATCTTCGCGGATCAGACCGCGGCGTCTGGTGCGTGCGATCGCAAGGCGGAGGATCGGCGTCGTGGATGGCCCGGCCGTACTCGGGCGACTCCGACAACGGGGCGAGCGTGCGTGCCAGGCGTAGCGGGCCCGCGAAGATCGGCCGGACAGGGCCTAGGTGATGGCGCGGGAGTTGGGGAAGTCGGAGGACGGGCCGTAGTCCTCAACCAGGATGTGGCCCACGAACGCGGCGCTTGATCCAGTGATCAGGACGTTGCCGGTGCCGGCGTTGCGCACGATGGTGAGGGCGAGCGCGGTGGAGATGTCGGCGCCGGTGTCGTTGCTGGCCAGTACCGAGGACTCGGCCAGCTGGTTCGCGGGTGTGGTGGCGGGGATGACGACGTGCGGGATTTCGACGTACACGGCTCCGGTGGAGTTGAGCTTGCGGAGCCGCACGGTGACGCGGTCGGCGGCCGCTGATGTCTGGACGGCGCACTTGAGGGAGATGCGGTAGGCGCGGCCGGTGCGGTAGGTGACCGGTGTTGATGTGAGCGCCACGATTTCCGTGGTGGTCGTCGCCGAGCTATTGCTGGTGATGGCGTCGTACGAGATGGGCCGCGGGTGGTTGTCCCGTAGGCGTTGTGCGGTGATTCTCTGCCCTGGCAGCCAGGCCATCGGGTCCTCCTACAGTGCGGTGATGGTGGGGACGGCCAGGCGCACGGAGTCTTTACTTCCGGCTCCGGATTCGAACTGACGTACGGTCAGTCCGAGGGGGGCGCACGACATGATCAAAGTTAATGAGGTGACACGGGTGCACTTCTTGCTGGGGGGCGAGAAGGCAGGCATCCCCGCCGGTCGGGCATGCCTGCTCACCGAGGACGACGGGGCCATCACCGTGGCCATCCGGTACGGCCACGCACATCCAGACCTCTGCCGGGACCTGAACGACTACCATGCGCAGATTCTCGGAGCCGAGGGCCGATGGGCACAGACCTGGGACCCGGAGGGCTCGGACCGCGTCTACAAGGCGCCGGAGGGGCTCGGGCTGGCCCACGTCGCCTGGAGAATCGTTCCTGCGCGAGAGCTGCCAGGCGGCCTAACCTGCATGCCCCTGGAAGTGCAAGGGCGGTTCGCGTGGGTGATCCGCTCGGGCCTCGCCACGCCACGGCTGTGTGACGAGATGAACGAGTACCTCACACGGATCACCGGGGATGGGCTCTGGGTGCAGCGCTGGCGCGGCGGGAATCCGCTGGGCAACTGACCGATTCACGACCGGAGTTCTGTATGGCGGCCATGTCCGGCCGCCTACCGAACAGACTGGTGAGTGGCACCCGCGTCCAGCGGGCCAGTTCAGTTCCAGGAGGTATCGTGAAAGGTTCGACGTACCGCCGCTGCTACTGCCGCGGCGAGGACGGTAGATCGCTGAGCGGGGACTGCCCGCAACTGTCCAGCCGTAGGCACGGGGTGTACGCCGTGCGCCAGAAGCTGCCCGCGCGAGCGGACGGCGGCCGGCGCAGCTTCAGCCGGTCCGGGTACGAGTCGGCGAAGAAGGCCCAGGAGTGCCTGGACAAGGTTCGGGCACTGCTCGCCCTGCCAGACGGAAACGACGCGGACGGCCAGGTCCGCATCGGCGATCTGCTGGAGAGCATTAGCAAGGACAAGAAAGCGCCGCTGCCCGACCTCGAACAGACACGTCGTCGGTTCCGTGCCGGGCAGGCGCTCGTCAGTCAGCTGACGGTCGGGGCCTGGCTGGACGAGTAGCACGCGGCGAAGAAGAAGCGCAAGACCACTCTGCGCGGATACGGCTCTCATATCGACGTCCACCTGAAGCTGGGCATCGGACATCTGCTCCTGGACCGGCTGAACGTTGGCCACCTGGTGGAGTTCTTCGACGCCATCGATGACGCGAACGAGACGATCGAGGCCGAGAACGCCCAGCGCCGTGAGCAGCAGCAGCGAGCGACCTGGGGGAAGCGGTCGCGGCCTCCGGCCTCCGAGACCGCCCGTCTGGCGGCCGAGCGCGCGAAGCTGGCGGAGCTGCCTCCGTACCGTCGCATTACGGGGCCGGCAACCCAGCAGCGCATCCGCGCGACCCTGCGCGCGGCGCTCAACGGCGCTATCTCCCAGCAGTTGCTGACGTTCAATCCGGCATCGCATGTCGAGCTGGAGTCGGGCAAGCGCCCAAAGGCCGTCCTATGGTCGGCCGAGCACGTCGAACACTGGCGCGAGACCGGTGAGGCTCCGTCAGCGGTCATGGTGTGGACACCGGAACAGGTCGGTACGTTCCTGGACCACGCCGAAGGCGACCGCCTGTACGCGCTGTTCCATCTGATCGCCTTCCGGGGGCTTCGCCGCGGCGAGGCGGTCGGGCAGGCGTGGGCGGACGTCAACCTCGGGGCCGAGACGCTCCGGGTGTCCAAGACGATCGTTCAGGACGGGTGGACGCCGGTCGAGAGTAAGCCGAAGACGGAGGACAGTGAGGCCCTCATGGCGCTCGGACCGGGGACGACACAGGTCCTGCTGGAGCACCGTGTACGGCAGCTGGACGAGCGTCGAGAGCGGCTCGGGAAGAGGCTTCCCTGGCACGAGACGGGCAAAGTGTTCGTACAGGAGGACGGGGCTTGGCTGCACCCTCAGAAGGTGTCAGACGTCTTCCGGCGGCTCGTCCGCGAAGCGGACCTTCCGCCGATCAGCCTCCGGGATCTGCGCCATGTGGCTGCAACCTTGATCCATGCGGGTGGAGGTGACCTCCACGCGATCAAGGAAACGCTGCGACACGGAACTATTCAGCTAGCGTCTGACACGTACACCAGTCTTCTGCCCCAGGTCGACAAGGAGGTAGCGAGGAATGCCGAAGCTGTGGTTCCCCGCGCCCGCCATGCACGGCCGTCCGGCACGCCCGCTCACGCACCGCTCACGCAAGACCCTGTAAACCACTGAGCGCCCCATGTGGTCTAGGCCACGTGGGGCGCTCGGATGCCAGGTGGGAACGATTCATCAAACGTGTGTTCCCGTGGGGCGGGTGGGACTCGAACCCACGGCCGACGGATTATGAGTCCGCTGCTCTAACCGGCTGAGCTACCGCCCCTAACGGCGCGTCGCGCACATTTGTGCGCGCCGTCTGCCGCAGCATAGCCGCTCATACGATCTCCTGCCTCGGATGGTCGGCATCCTCTGACCATGAGGACTTCGCCGTGCGCCGCCCGGTTCCAGGAACCGCGGAGTAGATCCGTAAGAGGTACCCAAAAGGGGCGGGAAGCCCGGTCGGCGGAGCATCCGGGAGTGACAACGGGCACACGAAAAAGGACCCCGAAGGGTCCTCTTCGTGTTACCGCTCCCCCGGCTGGACTCGAACCAGCAACCCTCCGGTTAACAGCCGAATGCTCTGCCAATTGAGCTACAGGGGATCGCGCTCCCCCGACTGGACTCGAACCAGTAACCTGCCGGTTAACAGCCGGCTGCTCTGCCAATTGAGCTACAGGGGATTGCTGCGTCTGCACCGAACGTACCTACCCCGGTCCTCCCGGGCGGCGCACGTTCGCTGCGACACATACATTAGCGCAAGCAGGGGGGTGCTTTGCCAATCGGTATCCACCCGGGGCACGCCAGGTGATCCCGGGCCCCGACGGGGTAGGCGGAGAGCACAGACCTACGGTCCGACGCTGACGCTGGGGACTCCGACGCCAAGAGGGAAGGGTGGCAGCCATGCGGTACCGCCTCACATTCATCGCGGGACTGGCTTGCGGATATGTCCTGGGGACCCGCGCCGGCCGTGAGCGTTACGAGCAGCTCAAGAAATCGGCCCGCCAGGTGTCGCAGAATCCGGCGGTGCGCAACGCGGCCGAGTCCGCCGCGCAGACCGGCCGGGAGGTCGCGGGCAAGGCGTACCACTCGGTGAACGGCTTGGTCGGCGACAAGCTGCCCGATTCCGTCGCCCAGCGTGTGCGCTCCCTGCGCGAGCGGAGTCAGAACGGCCAGGACGACTGGGGTACGAGCAATACCTGACCCGGATCAGCACACCCGGGGCGTCCCGGCAGCGCGCCTTGTGCCGCGCGTGCGGCAGAATCGGGTGTCATGGGAATAGTCGCCGGGTTGGACAGTTCGTCCGGGTTCACACGCGTCGTCGTCTGCGACGCGGACACAGGTGCCGTGCTGCGGCAGGGGTACGCGGCCCATCCGGTCGAGCCCAAAGCCACCGAGGTCGATCCGCAGGCCTGGCTGCTCTCCCTCGGCGAGGCCGCGTCCGGCGGGCTGCTGGAGGGCGTGCAGGCCATCGGGGTGGCGGCGCAGCAGCACGGCATGGTGGCGCTGGACCGGCAGGGCAACCCCGTACGGCCCGCGCTGGTCGGCAACGACAAGCGCGCGCAGGTCGCCGCCGCCGATCTGGTCGACGCGCTGGGCGGGCGGCACGCCTGGGCCGAGGCCGTCGGGTCCGTACCGCAGTCGAGTCAGCTCGTGGCGAAGCTGCGCTGGCTGGCGCGGACCGAGCCCGAGGCGGCGCAGCGCACCGCGCTGGTGCTCCAGCCGCACGACTGGCTGGTCTGGCAGCTGCTGGGGCGCCCGGCGCGCAGGACGACCGACCGGGGCGGGGCCTCCGGGACCGGCTACTGGTCCGCGCGTACGGGGGCGTACCGGCCGGATCTGGTGGAGCTGGCGCTCGGGCACCAGGCCGCGCTGCCCGAGGTGCTCGGCCCCGCGGACGCCGCCGGGACCACCCCCGAGGGGCTGCTGATCTCGGCGGGGACCGGCGAGACGATGGCCGCCGCGTTCGGGCTCGGCGTCGCGGTCGGGGACGCCGTGGTGTCGCTGGGGGCGTCGGGGTCGGTGATGGCAGTCCATCACGAGGCGGCGGCCGACCCGTCCGGAATGATCACTTCCTTCGCGGACGCCACCGGGATGCATCTGCCCGTCGTGCACACGCTGAACGCCGTCAGGGCGCTGCGCGGTACGGCGGAGCTGCTGGGCACGGCGGAGCTGGCCGAACTGTCCGAGCTCGCGCTGAAGTCCACGCCGGGCTCCTCGGGGCTGGTGTTCCTGCCGTATCTGGAGGGCGAGCGGACCCCGCAGCTGCCGCACACGGCGGGCACGCTGACCGGGCTGCGGCGCGAGTCGATGAAGCCGGAGCATCTGGCGCGGGCCGCGTTCGAGGGGATGCTCTGCTCGCTCGCCGACGCGATGGACGTGCTGCGCGGACGGGGCGTGGAGGTACGGCGGGTGTTCCTGCTGGGCGCCGCCGCCGAGCTGCCCGCCGTACAGGCCCTGGCTCCGGCGATCTTCGGGGCGCAGGTCGTCGTACCGCAGCCGGCCGACTACACGGCGATCGGCGCGGCGCGGCAGGCGGCCTGGGCGCTCGGGGTCTCGCGGGGGTCGCTCTCCCCGCACAACCCGCCGGCCTGGCAGGGCGCGGCGGCGCAGGTCTTCGAACCCGGTGAGGACGCGGCCGTGGGCACGGCGGTACGGCAGCAGTACACGGCGACGCGGGAGCAGATCCACCCCGGGGCGTTCGGGCACGGGGGCTGAGCGGGACGGGCCGGTGGGACGGGCCGGTGGGGAGAGAGCCACGCGGGCGCCTTCATGGCGGGCGGGGCTTGCCCCCCGTTCTTGACCCGTCCTTGGACATAAACCCGTGGGGCTCCGCGGGGGCGGTACCGCAAGATGGGGGCTGATCCCCGTTCTCGCGACCTCCATCCCGAGCCGACCCCGAGAGACTGCGCGTGCTGCTACGACTTCTGCGAGCCCATCTCGCCCCGTACAAGAGACCAATAGCCCTGCTGGTGGCGCTCCAGCTGTTGCAGACGTGCGCCACCCTCTATCTGCCCACCCTCAACGCCGACATCATCGACAACGGTGTCGTGAAGGGGGACTCGGGCTACATCCTGGAGTTCGGCGGCATCATGATCGCCGTCAGCGTCGTCCAGGTGATCTGCAACATCGGCGCCGTGTACTACGGCGCGCGGACCGCCTCCGCCCTCGGCCGGGATGTGCGGGCCGCCATCTTCGGGCGGGTGCAGAGCTTCTCCGCCCGTGAGGTGGGTCACTTCGGCGCCCCCTCGCTGATCACCCGCACCACCAATGACGTCCAGCAGGTCCAGATGCTGGTCCTGATGTCGTTCACGCTGATGGTGTCCGCGCCCATCATGTGTATCGGCGGCATCGTCCTGGCGCTCGGCCAGGACATCCCGCTGTCGTCGGTGCTGCTGGCGGTCGTGCCGCTCCTCGGGATCTCCGTGGGCCTCATCGTCCGGAAGATGCGGCCGCTGTTCCGGACCATGCAGACCCGCCTGGACACGGTGAACCGGGTGCTGCGCGAGCAGATCACCGGCAACCGCGTGATCAGGGCCTTCGTACGGGACGACTACGAGAAGGAGCGCTTCAAGGGCGCCAACACCGAGCTGACCGATGTCGCGCTGTCGACCGGCCGGCTGATGGCGCTGATGTTCCCGACCGTGATGACGGTCGTGAATCTGTCGTCCGTCGCCGTCGTCTGGTTCGGCGCGCACCGGATCGACAGCGGCGGGATGGAGATCGGCGCGCTGACCGCGTTCCTCGCGTATCTGATGCAGATCGTGATGGCGGTGATGATGGCCACCTTCATGTTCATGATGGTGCCGCGCGCCGAGGTGTGCGCCGAGCGCATAGAGGAAGTGCTCGACACCAGTTCGAGCGTCGTACCGCCGGAGAACCCGGTGCGGGAGCTGCGCCGGCACGGGCATCTGGAGGTGCGGGACGCGGAGTTCCGTTTCCCCGGCGCCGAGGAGCCCGTCCTGCGCGAGGTGTCGCTGGTGGCGCGGCCCGGTGAGACGACCGCGGTCATCGGGTCGACGGGCAGCGGGAAGTCGACGCTGCTCGGGCTCGTACCGCGGCTGTTCGACGCGACCGGCGGGGAGGTGCTCGTCGACGGCCAGAATGTGCGCGAGCTGGATCCGGTGCTGCTGGCGAAGACCGTGAGTCTCGTACCGCAGAAGCCGTATCTGTTCTCCGGGACGGTGGCGACGAATCTGCGGTACGGCAATCCCGACGCCACCGACGAGGAGTTGTGGCACGCGCTGGGGGTCGCTCAGGCGAGGGAGTTCGTCGCCGCCCTGGAGGGCGGGCTGAACGCGCCGATCGCGCAGGGCGGTACGAATGTCTCCGGCGGGCAGCGGCAGCGGCTCGCGATCGCGCGGACGCTGGTGCAGCGGCCGGAGATCTATCTGTTCGACGACTCGTTCTCGGCGCTGGACTACGCGACGGACGCGGCGCTGCGCGGGGCGCTGGCGCGGGAGACCGCGGAGGCGACCGTCGTGATCGTCGCCCAGCGGGTCTCCACCATTCGTGACGCCGACCGCATAGTCGTGCTCGACGAGGGGCGGATCGTGGGGTCGGGCCGGCATCACGAGCTGATGGCGGAGAACGAGACATACCGGGAGATCGTGCTCTCCCAGCTGACCGAGGCGGAGGCTGCCTGATGAGCGGTCCAGGCGGACGCATGATGATGGCGGGCCCGACGCAGCGGTCCATGGACTTCAAGGGGTCGGGCAAGCGGCTGCTGAGGCTGCTGGCCGTGGAGCGGACCACCCTGTGGTGGATGCTCGCGGCCGGTGTGGTGAGCGTCGCGCTGTCGGTCGTGGGACCGAAGATCCTCGGCCGGGCGACGGACCTCATCTTCGCGGGGGTCGTCGGCCGGCAGACCCCCGGCGGGGTCACCAAGGAGCAGACCATCGAGGGGCTGCGGGCCAAGGGCGACAACGGACTGGCCGATCTGCTCTCCGGAGTGGACTTCACCCCGGGCCAGGGCATCGACTTCGGCGCCGTGGGCGAGGTCCTGCTGATCGTGCTGGTGGTCTATGTCGCCGCCGGGCTGCTGATGCTGGTGTCGACGCGCCTCTCCATCCGGGTCATCAACCACACGGTGTACCGGATGCGCGAGGAGATCCAGGCGAAGCTGTCGCGGCTGCCGCTGTCGTACTTCGACCAGCAGCCACGCGGTGAGGTGCTCAGCCGGGCGACGAACGACATCGACAACATCTCGCAGACCATGCAGCAGACGATGGGGCAGCTGATCAACTCGCTGCTGACGATCATCGGTGTGCTGGTGATGATGTTCTGGATCTCGCCGCTGCTGGCGCTGGTCGCGCTGGTGACGGTCCCGCTGTCGGTGCTGGTGGCGGCGAAGGTCGGCAAGCGGTCGCAGCCGCAGTTCGTCCAGCAGTGGAAGGTCACCGGCACGCTGAACGCGCATATCGAGGAGATGTACACCGGGCACGCCCTGGTGAAGGTCTTCGGGCGGCAGAACGAGTCGGCCGAGGCGTTCCGCGAGCAGAACGACCAGCTCTACGAGGCGGGTTTCAAGGCGCAGTTCAACAGCGGGATCATGCAGCCGCTGATGCTCTTCGTCTCCAATCTGAACTATGTGCTGGTCGCGGTCGTCGGCGGGCTGCGGGTTGCCTCGGGCACGCTGTCGATCGGTGATGTGCAGGCGTTCATCCAGTACTCGCGACAGTTCTCGATGCCGCTGACGCAGGTCGCGTCGATGGCCAACCTGGTCCAGTCGGGTGTCGCCTCCGCCGAGCGGATCTTCGAACTGCTGGACGCGGAGGAGCAGGAGGCCGACGCCCCGGCGGTGGAGCGGCTGCGCGAGCCGCAGGGCCGGGTCGCGCTGGAGCATGTGTCGT
This sequence comes from Streptomyces scopuliridis RB72, assembly GCF_000718095.1. GTDB lineage: Bacteria > Actinomycetota > Actinomycetes > Streptomycetales > Streptomycetaceae > Streptomyces > Streptomyces scopuliridis. The sequence continues at coordinate 14,218 of NZ_JOEI01000021.1, forward strand.
TCCGGTACGAGCCCGAGAAGCCGCTGATCGACGATCTGTCGCTCTCGGTGGACCCGGGACAGACGGTCGCGATCGTCGGGCCGACCGGCGCCGGGAAGACCACGCTGGTCAATCTGCTGATGCGGTTCTACGAGGTCACGGGCGGCCGGATCACGCTGGACGGTACGGACGTGGCGCGGATGTCCCGTGCGGAACTGCGGTCCGGGATCGGCATGGTCCTCCAGGACACCTGGCTGTTCGGCGGCACGATCGCGGACAACATCGCGTACGGCGCGTCGCGCCAGGTCGGTCGCGAGGAGATCGAGGAGGCGGCGCGGGCGGCCCACGCCGACCGGTTCATCCGTACGCTCCCCGAGGGCTACGACACCGTGATCGACGACGAGGGGTCGGGGGTCAGCGCGGGCGAGAAGCAACTGATCACCATCGCACGGGCGTTCCTGTCCGATCCGGTGATCCTGGTGCTGGACGAGGCGACCAGTTCGGTGGACACCCGGACCGAGGTGCTGATCCAGAAGGCGATGGCGCGGCTGGCCCACGGCCGTACGAGCTTTGTGATCGCGCACCGGCTCTCCACGATCCGGGACGCGGACGTGATCCTGGTGATGGAGAACGGCGCGATCGTCGAACAGGGCACGCACGACGAGCTGCTGGCGGCGGAGGGCGCGTACGCACGGCTGTACGCGGCCCAGTTCGCGCAGGCGGTCGCCGAAGTGGACTGACCAGCGCGGCCGGTGGGTCCCGGTCAGGGGTCCTGATTCCGGGCGCCGCGTCCGTTTCCGCCTTCGGGTGGGTACGGGCGCGGCGCCCGTTTCAGGTCTCGGGGCTCCGAGCTCAGTCCAGGTAGCCGCGGAGCTGGTCGGCGTAGGCGTGGTCGCGGAGTTTGCCGAGCGTCTTGGACTCGATCTGGCGTATGCGTTCGCGGGTCACGCCGAAGATCCGGCCGATCTCCTCCAGAGTGCGGGGCCGGCCGTCGGCCAGTCCGTACCGCAGCTGGACGACCTTGCGTTCACGCTCGCCGAGGGTGGAGAGCACGGCGTCCAGATGCTGACGCAGCAGCAGGAAGGCGGCCGATTCGACGGGGGACGCGGCGTCGCCGTCCTCGATCAGATCGCCGAGCGCGACATCTTCCTCCTCCCCCACCGGGGCGTGCAGGGAGACCGGCTCCAGGGAGAGCCGGAGCACCTCCCTGACCCGGTCGGGGGCCAGCTCCAGCTGCGCGCCCACCTCTTCGGGGGTCGGCTCGTAGCCGCGCTCCTGGAGCAGTCTGCGCTGAACGCGTACGACACGGTTGATCAGCTCGACCACATGGACCGGGACGCGGATGGTGCGGGCCTGGTCGGCAAGCGCCCGGGACATCGCCTGGCGGATCCACCAGGTCGCGTATGTCGAGAACTTGTAGCCGCGGGCGTAGTCGAACTTCTCGACTGCCCTGATCAGGCCGAGGTTTCCCTCCTGGACGAGATCGAGCATGGTCAGTCCGCGGCCGACATAGCGCTTGGCCACGGAGACGACCAGCCGCAGATTGGCCTCGATGAGACGGCGTTTGGCCATCCGGCCCAGTACGACCAGCCGGTCGAGGTCCAGGGCCAGCTGGGAGTCCAGATCGGGGGTGGTGCTGAGCTTCTCCTCGGCGAAGAGGCCGGCTTCGACCCGGCGGGCCAGGTCCACTTCGTCGAGTGCGGTGAGCAGCGGTATCCGCCCGATCTCCCGCAGATACTGGCGGAAGAGATCGGAGGAGGGTCCGCCGGTGTCGGCACGGCTGCCCGGCCGGCCCGTGGGCTCGGGCACGAGGGGCACCTCCACGGGGTGCTCGGTGAGCGGCTCCCCGGCGGTCTCGGCCTCGGGAGGTCCTGTCTCCGCCTCCGCTTGCGGTACGGCCGTCTCGGGGTGGTGCGCGGCGCGGCTCTGCGCGGGGACGGCGGGCGCGAGACCGGGCGGGGGCGCGGCGGGCGGCGCGGCGGGGGACGCGGCGGATGGGGCGTGCGCGGGCGCTGGTGGGGGCGCTGGTGAGGGCGCGGCTAACTTCTCGGCGAGGGTCTGGGTCTGGGTCTGCACGGGGGGCGACCTCCAGGTGATCGCTGCCGGTTCGGGGCGGGGGCGTACGGCAGCGGGACGAGGACGGCCGGGCCGCCTTCCGTCCCGTACACGATGAGCGGATCCGCGGGGGTGAGGCGCCCACCGTCGGTAGGCCGGCCGCGCTCCGGTGAACTCAGGCACCGCACCCCAGTGTGGGGTACGACATATCGCTGCCACGAGGGGCGTGCGGTGACTTTTTGCGCCCTGTACGTAACCACGCCGTTACCGCGCGGAGCCCGGGAGGCGCTCTACAGAGCGGCGGCGCCGTCGTTGCGCAGCGACTGGCCGTACTGCTGAAGCACCCACAGTTCCTTCTGGACGGCCGCGTAATGGTCCGGATCGGACTGCGTGCCCAGCCGGGTCAACGTGCCGGTCACATCGCGGACGCGGCGGTCGACGGCGCGCAGCCTGACCTGGACGAGCTGCTGGCCCGCGTAGACCTCGTCGATCGTCTTGCCGTGGAAGACCTCCACCGCCAGCTCGGTGACCATGGCGCGCACCGCGTCGTTCGGCGCGGCTTCGCGGACCCTGGCCAGATACTCGGGGGCGGACTCCAGGCCCTGTTCGGCGCCGCCCGCGTCTTCTATGGCGCGGCGTACGGCGGCGTACGGCGGGGCCGTGAACTCGTCCTCGCCGTAGGCGTCGAAGGCCGGGGAGACCAGCTCGGGCCGCTGGAGGGCGAGCTTCAGCAGCTCGCGCTCGGTGCGATGGGCGGGGCTGCGGAGGTTGAGCGCGGGTCCCGTGGGGCCCTGCGGGGCCGGGGCGCCGTACGACTGCGGCTGCGACTGCTGCGAGCGGCGCTCGGGGGCGGGCGCCGGGCCCCGGCCGCCGCGGTCGCGCGCCCAGCGCGCCATCTGCGCCACGCGCTTGACCACGAACTGGGTGTCGAGGATGCCGAGGATGCCCGCCAGCTGGACCGCGACCTCGTGCTGCGAGGAGCCGTTCTTGATCCGCGCGACGATCGGGGCCGCCTCGTCCAGCGCCGCCGCCCGGCCCGCCGGGGTCTCCAGGTCGTACCGGGAGACGATCTGGCGGATCGCGAACTCGAAGAGCGGCGTACGCGGCTGGACCAGGTCCTGGACGGCCTCGTCGCCCTTGGCGAGCCGCAGCTCGCACGGGTCCATCCCGTCGGGGGCGATGGCGATATAGGTCTCGGCGGCGAACTTCTGGTCGTCCTCGAAGGCGCGCAGCGCGGCCTTCTGGCCCGCCGCGTCCCCGTCGAAGGTGAAGATCACGCGGGCGCTGCCGTTGTCCATCAGCAGCCGCCGGAGGATCTTGATGTGGTCGCCGCCGAAGGCCGTACCGCACGTGGCGATGGCGGTCGTGACCCCGGCCAGATGACAGGCCATCACATCGGTGTACCCCTCGACGACCACGGCGCGGCTGGCCTTGGCGATATCCTTCTTCGCCAGGTCGACGCCGTACAGCACCTGGGACTTCTTGTAGATCGACGTCTCGGGGGTGTTGAGGTACTTCGGGCCGTTGTCGTCCTCGCGCAGCTTGCGCGCGCCGAAGCCGACCACCTCGCCGGAGATATCGCGGATGGGCCACATCAGCCGGCCGCGGAAGCGGTCGATGGGACCGCGGCGGCCGTCCTGGGAGAGGCCGGAGAGCAGCAGTTCCTTGTCGGTGAAGCCCTTGCCGCGCAGAAAGCGGGTGAGATGGTCCCAGCCGACGGGGCTGTAACCCACCCCGAAATGCTCGGCGGCGGCCTGGTCGAAACCGCGTTCCGCGAGGAATTTCCGGCCGGTCTCGGCCTCGGGCCCGGAGAGCTGCTCGACATAGAACTCGGCGGCGATCTTGTGCGCCTCCACCAGGCGGGTGCGCTCGCCGCGCTGGCTCGCCGGGTTGTATCCGCCCTCTTCGTACCGGAGGGTGATGCCCGCCTTGGCGGCGAGCCGCTCGACCGTCTCGGAGAAGGAGAGATGGTCGATCTTCATGACGAAGGCGATGGTGTCCCCGCCCTCCTGGCAGCCGAAGCAGTGGAAGAGACCCTTGCTCGGACTGACCTGGAAGGAGGGGGACTTCTCGTCGTGGAACGGGCAGAGCCCCTTGAGGTTGCCACCGCCCGCGCTGCGCAGCTGGAGGTAGTCGGACACGACGGCGTCGATCGGGACCGCGTCCCGAACCGCCTTCACGTCGTCATCGTTGATCCTGCCGGCCACGCGTGAATTCTACGGGGACGTACTGACACCCATGGACCGTCCGGTACGCGGCAGGGGCCGTCGCGGCCGTCCGGTCCAGGTCAGGCGGGCAGCGAGCCGAGCGGGACACCCGGATCGGCGAGGGCGTCCAGATCCTGCCGGGCACCGGAACGGATGAGGCGCTGGATGTCCTCGGTGACGTCCCACACGTTGACGTTCATACCGGCGAGCACCCTGCGGTCCTTCAGCCAGAACGCGCAGAACTCCCTCTTTCCGGCGTCGCCCCGCACGACCACCTGGTCGTACGAGCCGGGCGGGGCCCAGCCGGAGTACTCCATGCCGAGGTCGTACTGATCGGAGAAGAAGTACGGGATCCGGTCGTAGACGACGTCCTTGCCGAGCATGGCGCGGGCGGCGGCCGGGCCGCCGTTGAGGGCGTTGGCCCAGTGCTCGACACGTACCCGGTCGGTGGCGAGGGTGGCGCCCCAGCCGGAGACCGGGAAGGAGGCCACGTCCCCCGCCGCGAAGATATCGGGGTCGGAGGTGCGCAGCGCGGCGTCCACGGCGATCCCGCCGCCCTCCGCGCGGTCGGCGAGAGCGAGCCCGGCGGCCTCGGCGAGGGCCGTGCGCGGGGCGGCGCCGATCGCGGCGAGCACGTCATGGGCGGGGTGTTCCTCGCCGTCGTCCGTGCGGGCCGAGAGGACCATGCCGTCCTGTCCGGTGATTTCGGTGAGCCGGGCGCCGAAGTGGAACCGTACGCCGTGTTCCCGGTGCAGATCGGTGAAGAGCTGGCCCAGCTCGGGGCCGATGACCCGCAGGAGGGGGGTCTCCTCGGTCTCGATGACGGTGACCTCGGCGCCGTAGCCGCGGGCCGCCGCCGCGACCTCCAGACCGATCCAGCCCGCGCCGGCGATCACCAGATGGCCGTTGTCGCGGCCGAGGGAGGCGAGCACCTGGCGCAGCCGGTCGGAGTGCGCGAGGCGGCGCAGATGGTGGACGCCCGCCAGGTCCGTGCCGGGGATGTCGAGGCGGCGCGGCTCCGCGCCGGTGGCCAGCAGCAGCTTGTCGTACCGTACGGAGGCGCCGTCGCCGAGATGCAGGCACCGGGTGTCCCGGTCGATGGAGGTGACGGTCTGGCCGAGATGCAGCTCCACCTGGGCCTGCGCGTACCAGGCGGGCTCGTGCACGAAGACGCTGTCCCGCTCCTCGGAACCGGTCAGATAGCCCTTGGACAGCGGCGGGCGTTCATAGGGATGGTCGCGCTCGTCACCGATGAGGATCACCCGGCCGGTGAACCCTTCCGCACGCAGGGTTTCCGCCGCCTTGGCCCCGGCGAGTCCACCGCCGACGATGACAAATGTCCGGTGTGCGTCGACCACTTGATGCCTCCTCTTCGCGCTGCCGCCATCTGCGAGCGTCCCGCACGGAGCGTGATGGCGAAAGAGGGAGCGCTCCACGGGCATGTCTCACTGCTGTGATCCGGCTACTCTCGTGCAATCGATGATCAGGAGCCGTGAGGCATGAGGGGCGCATGTCACCCCTTCATCGCACCACCTTCATCGGAGCACCACTCATTGGACCATCCGCGGGTCCGCGCGGGCCGTACGTGTGCGCGGTGGTCGCCCGACGGTGTCAGAGCGGTGAGGGGCGGCGGCCGGTGAGTCCGGCGTGCAGGGAGCGGGCCGCCGCGTCGGTGAGTGACGCGATCTGGTCGACGATGACGCGTTTACGGGCCCGGTCGTCGCGGGCGGCCTCGAACAGCGCGCGGAATTGCGGATCGAGCCCCTCGGGGGCGCGGGCCGTGAGCACGCCCGCCAGCTCGGCCAGGACGATCCGCTGGTCGGCGCGGAGCACTTCCTGTTCGGCGCGCTGCATGACATAGCGGTCGGCGACGGCCTTGAGAACCGCGCATTCGTGCCGGGCCTCGCGCGGGACGACCAGCTGGGCGGCGTACCGGGTGAGCGGGCCCGTACCGTACGCCCGGCGGGTGGCGCCCTCGGCGGCTTCGCAGAACCGGCCGATGAGCTGGCTGGTGGCGTCTTTCAGCCAGGACTGCGCGACGGCGGATCCGTCGTAGGAGTGCGGCCACCACTCCTGCGCCATCAGCCGGTCGAGCGCGGCGGCCAGCTCCTGCGGGTCCGTGCCGGCGGGGACGTAGCGGCCGATGGCCACCGTCCAGATCGCGCTCCGCTCGGAGGCGGAGGTGAGCGCGGCGGGGTCGACATGCCCGGCGTGCAGCCCGTCCTCGAAGTCATGGACGCAGTAGGCCACATCGTCGGACCAGTCCATGACCTGTGCCTCGAAGCAGATACGGTCCGCCGGCGCGCCCTCGCGGACCCAGGTGAAGACCGGCAGATCGTCCTCGTACACACCGAATTTCGCCGAGCCCGGCTCGGTGGGGTGTGCGCCGCGCGGCCAGGGATATTTGGTGGCGGCGTCCAGGGCGGCCCGGGTGAGGTTGAGGCCGACGCTGACCAGACCGCCGTTGCCCGGGTCACCGGCCGCCGGCGCGTGTGTGGCCGGGGTCACCGTTTCGGACCGTACGAAACGTTTGGGCTCGATACGCGTCAGGAGCCGCAGCGACTGGGCGTTGCCCTCGAAGCCGCCGCAGTCGGCGGCGAAGTCGTTGAGCGCCTGCTCGCCGTTGTGGCCGAAGGGCGGGTGGCCCATGTCGTGGGAGAGACACGCGGCCTCGACGAGATCCGGGTCGCAGCCGAGCGCCGCACCGAGCTCGCGGCCGACCTGGGCGCACTCCAGGGAGTGGGTCAGCCGCGTACGGGGGCTGGCGTCCCACTCCTGGCTGCGGGATCCGGGGGTCACCACCTGGGTCTTGCCCGCGAGCCTGCGCAGCGCGGAGGAGTGCAGTACGCGCGCGCGGTCGCGCTGGAACGCGGTGCGGCCCGGACGTTTGTCGGGTTCGGGTGCCCAGCGTTCGGTGGCCGCGTCGTCGTACCCGCGTGCCGGTTCCGGGAGGTGCGGTGTGGTGCTGTCGGTGGTGCCTGCCATGCACCGAAGGTAACCGGCGCGGGTGACAGGTGCGGGTTCCCGGCGCGGCTCCCGGCGCGGGCGTCGCCGACTCGCCGGAACCGCTGGACGATACGTCGCATCTTTACCAGGAAGATCGAAAGTGTGACCACGTGCGAGTGCGTGAAGGTGACCGCGCGGGTGCGCGGGAGAGGAGAGCTCGATGAACCAGCCGCTGAGGCGTATCGCCATCTTCTGCGGGGTGCTCGTACTCGCCCTGCTGGTGCGGGCCAACTGGCTGCAGTTCATCGAGAGCGACAGTCTCGCCAACCACGAGAACAACCGCCGGGTGAAGATCGCCCAGTTCTCGCAGCCGCGCGGGGACATCATCGTGGGAGACCGGCCGGTCACCGGCTCGCGGAAGGTCACGGACGCGGAGTTCGCCTACCGGCGGACCTTCACCGAGGGGCCGGTGTACGCGCCGGTCACCGGCTACGCCTCGCAGGCCCAGGGCATGTCCCTGCTGGAGAGTACGTACGACAAGGTGCTGAGCGGACAGGACGACCGGTTCGCCTTCGGGCGCGCCCTGGATGTCCTGACCGGCGAGAAGCCGCGCGGTGGCGATGTGATCACCACCATCGATCCGAAGGCACAGCAGGCCGCCTACAAGGGGCTGACCGATCTCGGCGCCCGGGGCGCGGTCGTCGCTCTCGATCCGCGGACCGGCAGGGTGCTCTCGCTCGTCTCCACGCCCTCCTACGACCCTTCCGTCTTCGCGGGGCTGTCCTTCAAGGAGGGCGACACCTTCAAGGCGCTCGACGCCGACAAGAACAAGCCGCTGGCCAACCGGGCGCTGCGGGAGACGTATCCGCCCGGCTCCACGTTCAAGATCCTCACGGCCGCCGCGGCCCTGGAGCACGGCGTGGTCACGGACATCGACGCCGCGTCCGACGCGGAATCCCCGTATCCCCTGCCGCTCTCCAGCAACAAGATCGGCAGTGAGGCGGGCGACGAGGTGTGCGACAAGGCCTCGCTGAAGACCGCCATGCAGTACTCCTGCAACAACGTCTTCCTCGACGCGGCGGCCAAGGTCGGCGCGGACAAGATGCGGGAGACGGCCGAGAAGTTCGGGTTCAACGCCGATGTGTACTCCGAGGACTTCGGGGACATGCTGGCCACCAAGAGCCTCTACCCCGACAAGCTGGACCGGCCGGGGACCGCGCTGACGGGCATGGGTCAGGGCAGTCTCACCAGCACCCCGATGCAGATGGCCATGGTGACCGCCGCCCTCGCCAACGGCGGCAAGCTGATGCAGCCCTACATCGTCGAGGAGCTGCGCGGCCCCGATCTCTCCACGCTGGAGAAGCACGAGCCCGCGCTCAAGAGCCGGGCCGTCTCCGAGGACACCGCGGAACAGGTGCGGGAGATGATGGAGTTCACCGCCGCGGAGGGCAGCGCGAAGAGGGCGCTGATCGACGGTGTCACGGTCGGCGGGAAGACCGGCACCGCGCAGCGCGGGGTCGATGTGAGCCAGGAGGTGCCGTACGGCTGGTTCGTCTCCTACGGCCAGAAGGGCGACGCCTCCGTCGCGGTCGCGGTCTTCATCGACCCCACGGACATGGACATCTCCCGGGCGGATATCTCCGGCGGCAGGCTCGGCGCTCCGATCGCGAAGAGCGTCATGAAGGCCGTACTCGACGAGTGAACCCCGCTCTCCTCCGGGCTCCCCGGGCGCGGTGCCGTCAGGGGCGCCGCCAGGGCCTCGTCGTAGCGGTGAAGGAGCAGCCGGGCCATCGCCGGGTGCGCGCCGAGCGGGGCGGCGGCGATCCGGGGCGCGGCGACGAGCCCGGACCCGGCGGCGGCGCTGCGGGTGGCGAAGTAGCCGGGCGCGGTGAAGTACGAGGCGATCGCGGTGCGGTGGCGGCCCCGGGCGGCGAGGGCGCGCAGGGCGTCGGGGACGGTGGGCGAGGCGGCGGACGCGTACGCGGGGACGACCGGCACCCCGCCGAAACGCTCGCTGAGCATCACGGCCGTACGGCGGGTGTCCACCGCCGATTCGGGGTCGCGTGATCCGGCGGCGGCCAGGACGATCCCGGCGCCGTGGCGCCGGTCCGTGGGCCAGCCCGCCTCGACGAGCCGGGCGTACAGCGCCTCGACCAGCAGCGGGTGCGGTCCGAGCGGGGCGGCGACGCGGGTGCGCAGGTGGGGCGCGGCGGCGGCGAAGGCGGGCAGGTCGCGCTTGATGTGCACGCCACGGCTCAGGAGAAGGGGTACGAGGACGGCCCGGCCGGCGCCGAGGGAGGCGAGGGTGTCGGGCAGCCGCGGTTCGTTGAGCTCGATGTGGCCGAGCCGTACGTCGAGGCCGGGGCGCAGCTCGCGGACCCGGTCGAGGAGCGCCGTGATGGTGCGCAGGGCTCGCGGGTCGCGGCTGCCGTGGGCGACGACGACGAGCGCGGGTGCGGGATGGCTGGGGGCACGGTCGGTGAGGGCGGGGCTCGCGGGGGCGGGAAGCGGGGAGGTGGGGGTGTCGTCGCGCGTGCCGCCGCGGGTGTCGCTTCCGGTCTCGTTGCGGGTTCCGTTCCGTGCGACGTGGCTGAGCTGATGACCGAGTCGCTCGGTGATCCGGGTGAGCAACTGCCCCGCGGTGTCGAAGGGGAACGGCTCCTCGTCCCGTGACTCCCGCGTGGCCGGTGCGGGCGGCTCGGGCAGTGCGGGGGGTCGTGGGGGTGACATGCGGTGGTGTGCCGGCTCCGTCATGAACCGATCGTGGCGGGTCCTGATTGCCGGGTGGTTGCACGGTGGTGACGGGGGTTTTCCACCACCTCACCGACGGCTCGGGGGCATTGTCAGACCCCTCACTTACGGTGATGGCAGTTCGGAACCAGAAGGTCGGGGAGGGGTCCTGCCATGGGCTGGATCGAGACAACGGGCGGGTATGCCGTCGCGCTGGACGGCACGCGCGTGCTGTGCCGGAACGCCGCGGGGCGGGCGCTGAAGCAGGTGCCGCCGAAGCTCAAGGACGACGCGGAAGTCGTGCGGCTTCGGCAGCTGGCGGAGTGGCTGGAGCGGCACGAGCGGGAGTGCCGGGAGCAGGTGGACACCTGGCTGGTGCGTTCGCTGCCGGTGCCGGTGGCGCTGCTGGCGCGGGTGTGGCCGGACGCGGCCTGGCAGTCGGCGCTGCGGGATCTCGTCGTGGCCCCGGTGGGGGCGGACGGCTCGGCGGACACGGAGCGCGCGGGCTTTCTGCGGGACGCCGATCCGGCGCGGGGGCTGGGGATCGTCGATCTGGACGGGGACTCGGTGTGGCTGGAGCCGGCCGAGGTGGAGACGGTGCTGATTCCGCATCCGGTGCTGCTCGAAGAGCTCGCGGAGCTACGGGAGTTCGCGGCGGAGCTGGGGGTCGAGCAGGGCGCGGAGCAGCTGTTCCGCGAGGTGTGGCGGCGGCCGGAGGCGGCCGAGGGCGCCGCGGGGGGCGGTCCGGCGCAGGAGTGGCGGGCGTACGCCGACGGGAAGTTCGCGCAGTTGCGGCATGCGACGGCCCGCGCGGTCTCGCTCGGCTACCGGGTGCGCGGCGGCCAGGCGGTCTGCCCGCTGGTGGAGGACGGCCGGCAGCTGGAGGCGGCGTACTGGCTGGGGGACGACTACCCCGAGTCGGAGGCGCTGACCGGCTCGCTGGAGTGGCGTGACACGGCGGGGCGGCGGCTGCCGCTCGCTGAAGTGGGGCCGGTCGCCTGGTCGGAGGGCGAGCGGATGGCCGCGCTGGTGTACGCGGGCCGTGTGGTCGAGAGCGATGAGGAGAAGGCGCTGTGAGCGACATGCGACCGCTGAGCGGGACACCGGTGAACGGGAAGCCGGCGGGCGACCTTCCGGAGAAGGAGCGGCTCGGGAGGGACCTGCTGGAGGCGGGTGCGGTGTTGCCGCTCGGCGGTGCCGGGGGCGATGTGCTGACGGCGCGTGCGTACGGCCATCCCGCGCTGGACGAGCGCGCGGTGGTACGGCTGGTGCCGGGGGCGATCGGGGCCGCCGAGGATCTCGCCCTGGAGTACCTGGGGTTCGGCGCGGCCGAGGTGTCCGAGGTCGGGCAGGTGAAGCGGCAGTCGCTCGGTTTCCCAGCCTGGGCGCTGGTGAACGACCCTGGTAATGGCCATCACGCGCTGGCCGTCGTCAAGGAGATGGAGCGGCTCACCCGGCTCGTCGGCACCAAGCCGGGGCTGGCGAAAGAGGGGTTCGACGAGATCGGCGAGCGGCTCGACCGGTCCGTCCCGCATTTCCTGCCCACCTATTACGAGCAGGTGGCACGGCTCTTCCTGGCCGTCGAATCCCGGCAGCAGGCCTCGGTGTTCTTCGGCAAGGCGCGGGCGGCCGAGCAGCGGCACGCGCTGGAGGTCGACGAGGAGCGGCTGCGCGAGGTCTTCCTGGAGTTCGCCGGAGCGGGCGCGCTGACCGGCAAGGCGCTGCGGGAACACGCGAAGGCGCTGACGGTCCGGCTGTCGGCGGCCGAGGCGTATGGACAGTTCAGGGCGGTGTCGCTGGAGCGGTGCGCGGCCGGGCTCGCCCCGTACGCGGGCATGCTGGAGGATCTGCGGCGCCTCGCGAAGGGCGCAGGGCTGGACGCGGACGCCGAGGAGCGGTCGCTGCTGGCCGAGATCATCCACACCGGCCCGATGAACCGCGCGGCGGGGAGCTTCTGGAAGGCCGCGCTGCCCTCCCTGGCCGCCATCGCGGCCGAGGACCGCTCCGTACGGGAGCGGCTGCTGACGCTGCTGCCCGCCACGGGCGGTGACAGGCCCGAGGAGTTCGACGCGTCCTGGCTGGCGCTGCTCGACCGGTGCGGGGCGGTCGAGCTGCTGGTGGACGGGACGGTCCCGGCCGCCGAGTGGCTGTCGTCCTGGGCCGGGCACCGGCAGCGCGGCTGGCGGACGACCGTACGCCTCGAAGCCGAACTGACCCTGGTGGAACGGCTGGTGGAGCGGCTGGTGGCCGACGGCACGCCGGTACGGCTGCTCAGCGGCTACGGCCGGCGCGTGACGGCGGATCTGGATCTGCTCGACGCCTGTCTGGCATGGGGCGTGCCGGTCGCCGATCCCTCGGAGGGCACCTCGAACCTCCATCTGGCCGACTGGCTGACGGATGACCGCGAGGGGCGCAGGGATCTGGTCGCGCTGACCAGCGATCCCCGGTTCACGCACCTGCTGCGCACGGGCGTGGAGCAGGTGGCCGACAGCGGTGATTCCACGGAGCGGCTCGGCCGGATCGTGGACCATCCCGCTCTGCGCACCGTGCTCGTGGGCTGGCTGACCGACCGCGCCGACGATCTGTCGCGGCCCTTCGGACTGCCCGGGCTGAACAGCCTGTTGCGGCGGCTCAGCCGCTTCTCCTCGCCGTCCGTGCTGGCCACCGCTCCGGAGGCGGTGCGGCGCATCACGGCGGTCTCGCCCGCTCCCGCCCTGGCTAGGACCTTGCGGGCGGGCATTCTCGACGAGCTGGGCTGGCCCGCTCTGGACGAGGCACTGCCGGGGCTCGGCACAGTCGACCCGGAGGCGTCGGGACAGCGTTACGGCTACCGCGCCGACAGGTGGTACCAGATGCGGGACTCCTGGCCCGCCCTGCTCGTCCGGGTCGACACGCAGGTCGCGGCGGTCGGGCCGATGGCCGTGCTCGACCAGCGACCGCTGACTCCCCCGGCGGTCTCGTCCCGCTCCTGGGACGCGATGACGATCCGTTACGCCGGGGGCCAGTGGCTGATCGCCAACGGGTACGGCGACGAGCGGCGGGCCGTGTGGTCGGGCCGTCCCGCCGAGGTGTTCAAGCCCAAGGGCGACCTGAGCGACCACTGGACGGACTCCCAGACACCGTCGTTGGAGCTGCCCGACGGGGGACGCTGCTACGGCGGGCGGCCGGTGTACGCGGGCGACACCTCGTTCGCGGCGGAGCGCCGCCCGGTCGCCTCGGACGGGATCTCCGTATGGGTGCTGCACGAGAACCAGTGGTGGGAGTACGACCCGGAGTCGGCCCGCAGGGGCCGGGTGTCGGTGCCCGCGTTCTTCGACTCGGCGCTGGCGAGCGGCGGCGTACAGCTGCTGGAGCGGGCCTGCCGGCTGCTGCCCGTACAGCCCGGTCTGGAGTCCTCGCCGTTCGGCACGAAGGACGGGCTGCTGGGCTGGTGGGTGACGTACGACCCCAAGGACGGGACGCTCACCGCCTGTTCGGTGGACGGCGGCCGCAGCCCCGCCGTGCCGGTCCCGGCCGGGGCACGCGTCGAGCATCTCAGCGACGGCATTCCGGTGCCGCCGCTGCGGCTGCCCGGCGGGGCCTCGCTGTATCCGCGCGAGACCCGTGGTTACAGCGCGTCGGTCTCCCTGTACGACGCCGACGGCATCCAGCTCGCGCGGTTCGAGGACGGCGGACGGGGTGGCGCGTACGCGGCGGGCACCCCGCTGGTGGCTCCGCTGTCGTACTGGCACGCGCTGCGGACGCGTGATGAACGGGGTTCGGCCGCGCTGCGCGCGGTGACGGAGGCAGACGCGCGGGCGCTGCTGGCCTCCGTCGCCGAGGGGACGAAGGCGGAGGCGGCGGTGCGCCGCCTGCTCCCGGACGTGACGCACCCCGGGCTGGTGGCGGGCGTGGCCGGGCTGGTGGACGAGGCGGCGCGGCACAGCGGACGTATCGCCAAGGTCGCCGAGCGCGCGGCGCGGGGGCCGGCCTCCGAGAACGCGGAGAAGAAGGTCCGGCACGCCCACGACACCGTTCTGAGCAAGGCCTTCCATGGCTTCGCCGTCCCGACGTACCGGTACTTCTACCACCATGTGCCGAAGGAAAGCGCGACGGTCCTCGAACAGATCCGGCTGCTGCCGAAGGCGCTGGCGCCGGACGCGGTCCCAGGGCACACACCGATCGAGTGGACGGGCCAGGGGTGGGTGACGCTGGCCGGAGCCGGGATGGCGGCGCTCACGCTGCGCGCCGCCTCGCCCGCCACCTCCGACGAACACCGGGCCGCGCTGCTGGAGTTCCTCGACGCGGCGCTGACCGTCGAGGCGGACGGTGACGCGCTGCTGATCGACCCGCGCGGGCGGCTGCGCGCCGTGGAGCTGCGGATCCCCGGCAGCGACGAGAGCAAGCTCGCCGGTGAGGTTCGGCACGCGGGGGCGCGGCGGCTGGTGATCCTCGGCCGGCTGCGGTCCGACGAGAAGGACGCGTACTGGCACTGCGTGGAGTACGACCCGGCCGGGGCCTTCGGTGGCTGGGACGGATGCGTGCTCATCGAGTCCGAGGTGCTGGGCGCGGCGGACGATCCGGTGCGGGTGCCGGTGCTGCGCCGGGTCATGGAGCTGGTACGGGAGCGCGGCCCGCTGCCGTACCGCCCCGAGCAGGCCCTGGACTTCGCCGAGCGGGTCGGGATCGCCGCGACCGCGGGCGGCCTGCTCCAGCTCGGTTCCCCGGAGATGGGCAGCTATCGGGGCCAGGGGGTGCTGCCCGCCGCGTATCTGAAGTCGCTGGACGCGAAGAACGCCGAGGTGGGGGCGGGGGTCGCCACGCTCGGCGCGCTGAGCGTCGGCGAGCGGCGGGCCTTCAGCGCGCTGCTGCTGCCGACCGGTCCGGAGCGGGTGGCGGAGCTGTGGACCACCGGTTTCGCGCTGGAACCGCTGACGGAGGCGTGGATCGCGGCGCGTGGCAGGCGACGGCCCGTACCGCCCGCGCTGATCAGACAGCTGGTGGCCGAGATGGGCGGCGGCACCTCGGTGCAGGACACGCTCAACCCCGAGTGGCGGGAGGAGCTGACCGGCCGCACCGAACAGCGGATGGCCGACGGCGAGCTGGAGCCGGCGGAGCCACGGCTGCTGCTGACCGGATCCACCCTCTGTGCCACGGTCGACGCGCTGCGCTGGCTCGCGTACCGGCTGCCGTACGGCGACCCGCTGCGCGAGGTCCTGCCGGTCACCGCGCGCATGCTGCGGGAGCGGCTGGCCGACCCCGGGCTGCTGCTGCATCTCGGGGTCGACCGGGACGCCGCCTATGACGCCGTGTCCGGGCGGCTGCGCGAGGCCCGCGGCCTGGCGCCGGAGCGCGGCGCCGGGGACAAGGAGATGTTCGAGCTCTCGTCGGCGCTGGTGCTCACGCCCTCGCGGTACGGGAGCCGTTGGGAGACGGTGTGGGTGCGGCCCTCGGCCGTACTGCCCGCGGAGGGGGCGGACGGACCGGGACGGCGCGAGGGCGGTCCCGACCATCCGGATCTGACGCTGCTGGCGGCGACGGCGGGCGCGGCACCGCAGTTGACGGCGCTGCGGACGCTGCTCAGCGCGGAGTTCATGGAGCTGGTCACGGCGGACGGCCCGCCGGGTCCCCCGCAGGACCCGCGGCTCGGTGCGCCGGCGCTGGTGGGCGAGGTGGCAGAGCGGTTCGGGCTCTCCGAGGACGCCGCCGTGCTCTATCTGATGCTGCTCGCGCTGCCCGATCCGACCGACCGCCACCAGGCCGAGTGGACGGGGTGGAAGCCGGCCCGGCTGAAGAAGGCGCGGGCCGAACTGGCCGCCACGGACCTGGTGGTGGAGGCCAAGCGCGCGCGGGCGGGCCGCTCGCTGTTCCTGCCGGGAGGCTGGCTGGAGCAGCAGACGCCGCGGCTGCCCGCGGAGAGCTGGAAGACGGCGCTGCTGCCGTGGGCGCTGCCGCTCTATGTGGTGCCCGACCGGCCGGTGCCGGAGCTGTATGAGGCCGCGTGGCGGCGGGTCGTGGAAGGTGATGCGCCGGGGTTCGAGGAGTTCCAGGGCCGGAGCGGCCGGGGAGGCAGACGATGACGGAGACAGAGATGACGGCGGTGGAGCGGGAGCCGGGGCGGCAGCTGGAGCTGCCGGAGGACCGGTACGCGGCGGAGCTGGCGTTCCTCGCGTCGTACGACGACGGCCCGCGCCCGCCGAGCTGGCGGCTGACGCCGCGCGCGGTGGTGCTGTTCGTCTGTGGTTCGGACGGCGAGGCGCTGCGGTCGGCCGACGGTGAACAGCTGATCGTGTCAAGGAAGTTCGTGGGTGACCGGGCGCTGGTGGAGCGGTGTGTGGTGACGCTGGCCGGCGAGCGCGGACTGCTGCTCGTCGGTGAGCCGGGCACCGCCAAGTCGATGCTCTCCGAGCTGCTGTCCGCCGCGGTGTGCGGCAGCAGCACGCTCACGGTGCAGGGCACCGCGGGCACCACCGAGGACCAGCTCCGCTACGGCTGGAACTACGCGCTGCTGCTGGCCAAGGGGCCGAGCCGGGAGGCTCTGGTGCCCTCTCCCGTGCTCACGGCCATGACACGTGGCGCGGTGGCCCGGGTCGAGGAGGTCACGCGCTGTCTGCCCGAGGTGCAGGACGCGCTGGTATCGATCCTGTCGGAGCGCCGGATGTCCGTGCCCGAACTGGCGGGCGGGGAGGACGGGGACAGCACGGTGCACGCCGTGCCGGGCTTCACACTCATCGCCACCGCCAACCTCCGCGACAAGGGCGTCTCCGAGATGTCCGCCGCCCTGAAGCGCCGGTTCAACTTCGAGACGGTCGGCCCGATCGGCGATCTCGACGCGGAGACCGAGTTGGTGCGCGGTCAGGCGACGGCGGCGCTGGTGCGCGGCGGGGCGGCGTTCTCCGTGGACGACACGGTGCTGGAGGCGCTGGTCACCGCGTTCCGCGATCTGCGGACGGGACGGAGCGCGGAGGGCTGGGAGATCGAGCGCCCCTCGACGGTCATGTCGACGGCCGAGGCGGTGCATGTGGCCACGTCGATGGGGCTCGGCGCGGCGTATCTCGGCGACGGCCGCGATGTTCTGCGTACGCTGCCGGGCCATCTGCTCGGGACGGTACGCAAGGACGATCCGGCGGACCACGCGCGGCTGTTGGGGTACTGGGACGGCCCGGTGCGCCGCCGGGCGGAGGCGGGCGCTCCGCTGTGGCGGACGTTGTGGGGGCTGCGCGATGCGCTGGGATGAGCCGAGGGGCGGTGTGGGTGGCGCGTCGGTGGGCGACGGCGGGGGGCCTTCGGAGGCGCTGGCCGGGCTCGCCGGGTGCCGGGAGCCGTATCTGATCGGGGTACGGCACCACTCCCCGGCGCTGGCGGCGGCCGTGCCGGCGATGCTCGCGGAGGCGGCGCCGGAGGTGCTGTTCGTCGAGCTGCCCGAGGAGTTCGCGCCCTGGCTGCCGTATCTCGCCGATCCGGCGACGGTGCCCCCGGTCGCCCTGGCGGGCGGCCGGGGCGGGGCGGCGGGCGGCGGGCTGGTGTTCCTGCCGTTCGCGGAGTTCTCGCCGGAGCTGGCGGCGATCCGCTGGGCGCGGGAGGCGGGGGTGGAGGTCGTTCCGTTCGACCTGCCGCTGTCGGCGCGCACGTCCGACCCGGGCGCGGGTGCCGAGTCGGACGCGGAGGGCGAGTCGGGCGGGTCCGGTGAGTCCAATGGGGCGAACGGGTCCGGTGAGTCCGGTGAGTCCGGTGAGTCCGGTGGATCGGCTTGGGCCGGTGGGGCGTTGGCCGCCGCGCTGCGGGCGCGGGCCGGGGGGCGGCCCGGGGACGATCTGTGGGACCGGCTGGTCGAGGCGGCGGCGCCCGGTTCCGGCCCGGAGGCGCTGCGGCGGGCCGCTCTGCTGGTCGGCTGGGCCCTGCGGGCGGACGCGGGCGCGGTCGATCCGTACGATCTGCGGCGCGAGGCGAATATGCGGCGCCGGCTGGCCGAGCGCGGGGGCCGCCGGGCTGCGGCCGTGATCGGCGCCTTCCACGCGCCCGCGCTGCTGCCGGGCGCTGCCGGACCCGGGCCGGGCTCCGGCCCCAGTCCCGGTTCCGGGAAGGCATCGGTGGAGGCGACGGACGTGCGCGCCGCCGGGGCCGTCGTCACCTCGCTCGTGCCGTACTCGTACGCGCTGCTGGACGAGCGGTCGGGCTATCCGGCCGGGATCCGCGACCCCGAGTGGCAGCGCGGGGTGCATCTCGCGGCGGGCGATCCCGCGCTGCTGGACGATCTGCTGACGTCGACGGCGGTACGGATCTGCGCGGCCGTACGGGACGCCGGGCATCCGAGCGGGCCGGCCGACGCCCGTGAGGTGGTCCGGGTCGCGCGCGACCTGGCGGCGTTGCGCGGGCTGCCCGCCGCCGGGCGCGGTGAGCTGGCCGAGGCGGCGCAGACCGTGCTCACGCAGGGGCGGTTGTTCGGGCGCGGCCGGGTGGTGGCCTCCGCCATGGAACGGGTGCTGGTGGGAACGCGGCAGGGCAGGCTCGCGCCGGGCACGCCCCGTTCGGGCCTGGGGCCGGCCGTGGAGGCGCTGCTCGACGGCCTGTCGCTGCCCACTCCGGCCGCCCCCGGCCGCCGGGAGCTGCGTCTCGACGCGCACCGCGGCGAGCTGGACCGGCGCCGTGAGCTGTGTCTGCGCCGGCTCGCCGCCTGCCGTGTCCCGTACGGGGAGGAGGGCGAGGTGGCGGGCGTGGGCGACGCCGCCCCGCTGACCACGCGCTGGGTCGTGGCCTGGTCACCGTCGACCACCGCGATGCTCGATGTGGCGGGCGTTCACGGGGTGACGCTCGAACAGGCGGCGGCCGGGATGCTGCGCCGGCGGCGTGCGGCGGAGCGCGAGCGCGGCGGGCCGACCGCGGCCGAGGTGCTGTCCGGTCTGGAGGACGCGGCGCGTTGCGCACTGCCCGCGCTCGCCGCGGAGCGGCTCTCCGAGGCCGCCGGGCTGCTGCCCGCGTCCGGCACCCTGCCCGAACTGCTCGCCGGTCTCGCCCTGTTGGACCGGATCGGCTCGGGCCATCTGCCGGGGCTGCCCGCCGGGTGGGAACGGGACGCGCTCGGCGCGGCGTACGAGGAGCTGGCCGCGGCCGGGGTCCGGGCGCTGGACGGGCTCGCCGGTTCCACCGAGCCCGCCGACGCGCGCGCCCTGGTCTCGCTGGCCGACAGGGCGGCCGCGGCTCCAGGTCCTGTCCGGTCGATCTTCGTGGATCAGCCCGCGGCGGTCTGGTGCAGGGGGTACCCCTGTGCCGTTCAGGCCACGGGGGAGCATCGCAAGGCGGAGGATCGGCGTTGTGGATGGCCCGGCCGTACTTGGGCGACTCCGACAACGCCGCGAGGTGCGGCCCGCCGCGGCAGCGGCTCATGTCACTGCGGCGTCGCGGGCCTGCGAAGATCGACCGGACAGGACCTGGGCGGCGGGTTCCGGCTCGACGCCGCGCTGAAGCGCCTCGACGCCGGGGCGACCCCGCTGATCCGGGGCGCGGCAGGGGCGGCCCGCGTACTGCTGGGACTGCGGGAGGCGGCGGATTTCGGCACGCGTCTGGCGTCCCGCGTGGACAGTGCGACGACCCCCGGACTCCGCGCCGACCTGGCCGGGTTCCTGCGCGGGACGCTGCTCGCGGCGGGCCCCCTGCTGGAGACCGGCCGGGCACTCGATCCGCTGCTGGAGCGGATCGAGGCCCTGTCCGACCGGGGGTTCCTGGACCGGCTCCCTTCGCTGCGCGCGGGTTTCGACACGCTCTCCCCGGCGGCCCGCTCCCGGCTGCTCGCCACGGTGGAGGACCGCACGGGCCTCGCCGCGGGCGCCCTCCCCGGGGCGCTGTCGGATCCGACGGTGCTGGCGCTGCTGGCGGCGGCCGATCTGGCGGGCCGCGAGGCTCTGGCGGCGCGGGGGCTGGATACGCGAGGGCCGGAGGCGAATGGCGTAGCCAGTGCGGCACAGGCACCTCCCGGTATCTCCGGCATGTTGGGCCATGGCTCCCTCCGTGGGGGCGACGACCCGGCCGGAGCCATCGCGCTCACCCCCGGTGAGCGGTGGCGGCTGCTGCTCGGGCGGGGGCGGGAGCTCACCGGTGGAGCCGCTCGGATCGCCGGCGCGCTGGATGAGTTGTACGGGTACGGGCGGGGCGAGGGCGCGCGCGGTGAGGAGCGTGACGCGGGTGGCTCCCGGGGCGGGGACGGGGCGTCGTATCCCGATGTCCGTTCCTGGTCCGAGGAGTTGTCGGCGCTGTTCGGGCCCGGCGTACGGGAAGAGGTGCTCGCCGCCGCTGCCGATACGGGACGGCTCGACGCCGCCCTGGAGCTGGACCCGGCCTCGGCCCGGCCGTCGGTGGAGCTGCTGCGTACCGTCCTCTCGTACGCCGGTGGTCTCCCCGAGCACCAGCTCGCCCGGCTCCGGCCCCTGGTGGCCCGGCTGGTGGCCGAGTTGACCGAGGCGCTGGCCAACCGGCTGCGCCCCGCCCTCACCGGCCTCTCCCATCCGCGCCCGACCCGCCGCCCCGGCGGGCCGCTGGATCTCGCCCGTACGCTGCGCGCGAATCTGGCGACCGCCCGCCGCGATCCGGACACCGGCGCGGTGACGGTCCTGCCCGAACAGCCCGTCTTCCGCACCCGCGCCCGTAAGGCGGCCGACTGGCGGCTGGTGCTGGTCGTGGATGTCTCGGGCTCGATGGAGGCGTCGACGGTCTGGGCCGCGCTCACCGCCTCCGTACTGGCCGGTGTCCCCGCGGTGAGTACGCACTTCGTCGCGTTCTCCACCGAGGTGCTCGACCTCACCGACCAGGTCGACGACCCGCTCAGCCTGCTGCTGGAGGTCCGGGTCGGCGGCGGTACGAACATCGCGCGCGGACTGCGCCACGCCCGTGAGCTGGTGACGGTGCCGTCCCGCACGCTGGTCGTGCTGATCAGCGACTTCGAGGAGGGCGGCCCGGTCTCCCCGCTGCTCACGGAGGTACGGGCGCTGGTCGACGCGGGCTGTCATGTCCTGGGCTGCGCCTCGCTGGACGACGAGGGACGGCCCCGGTATTCGGCCGGGGTGGCGGGGCAGTTGGTGGGGGCGGGTATGCCGGTCGCGGCGCTCAGCCCTCTGGAGCTGGCCCGCTGGGCCGGCGAACGCGTAGGAGGTGCGCACCGATGACGGATTCCGCTGCGGTACTGCCGCCGGTGACCGCCGAAGTGGCGGCCGGGGCGCTCGATCTGCTGCCCGCGCGACTGCGTAAACGCGTGGACGGGGCGGTGGCGAAGGCCGCCGGCTGGCCGGTGGAGGCGGCGCGGGACGGAGTCGTGGTGCGGGTCGCGGAGGACACGGCCGTGACGTTGCGGGTCACGGCCGGGATCGTGGCCGACGCGGAGGACGCGGTGTGCAGTTGTCTGCTGGCACCGGCCTGTCTGCACCGCGCGGCGGTCCTGTCCGTCGCCCCTCTCGCGGTCGAGAAAGAGGAAGAAGCACGGGTAGGGGAGGGAGAGGAGACAGAGAAGGGACAGGGTGAACCCGCGGCACCGGCGCCCGCGGTTGCCGATGAACCCGCCCTCACCCCGGCCCAGTCCACGGCCCTCGACGCCCTCCGGGGTGCCGTGACCGCCGTCCTGGTCGCGGGTGTCTCCGGCTCCGGCGCGGTCCACCGCGCCGAGTTGCTCCATGCCGCCCACTCGGCGCGGCTGGCCGGGCTGCACCGGCCCGCGGGCACGGCGGTCCGGATCGCGCGGCTGCTGGGCGAGGCCCGATCCGACGACCCGGCGTTCCGGCTGTCCGGGCTGTCGGGCGAGCTGGCGGAGCTGCTGGATCTGGTGCGCCGCCCCGCCGCCGCCCTCTCCCCGGCCCGCCGGGACTACCGGCCCGAAGGGCCGCTCCGGTTGTACGGGCTGTTCACCGAGCCGGTGGTGACCGCGTCCGGATACGCGGGCGCCACGGTCTACGCGCTCGCGCCCGACGGCGCGCTCCGTACGCTCTCGGACGTCGCTCCCGGCGGACCGGACCGCGCCCTCCAGGCGTCGGGGACGCCGGTGCCCGGTGGCTGCGCGCTCGGGCTGCGGGAGTTGGGCGACGGCGGCGGCGTGATCCTCACGGCGCCCACCGTCTCGCCGGACGGCCGGATCGGTGGTGGCGGGGCGGTACGTTCCGTACGGGCCGCCGGCGCCGGCTGGCGGGAAGCGCCGCTCGCCGCCCTCTGGGAGCGGCCGCCCGCCGAGCAACTGGCGTCGGCGCTCGGCTGGTTGTCCCAGCCCGCCGACGCCCGTACGGCGGGCGGCGATCTGCTCTTCCTCGACGGCCTCGTCACCGGCGCGGGCTTCGCCGTGGCCGCGGGACCCACACTGCGGCTCGCGGCGCCGGACGAGCGGCCGGAACTCCCCTACGCCGAGAACCTCTCGCTGCTCGCGAGCCGCCCCGGGCTCGCGCTGCGGTTGATCGCCCGGGTGGTGCCCGACCGGCCCGACCGGGTGCAGGTGCTCGCCGCGTCCTGGACCGGCCATGACGGGGAGCCCGTCCGCGCGGATCTGGGGCTGGGCCTGCTCAACCGCTCGCACATCCCGGCCGTATCGGCCGTATCGGCCGTACCGGCGGGACTCACGGGGCCGAGGGAGGGAGAGGCGCCGCCCGCGCTCCCCATCGAGCTGGACCTGCTGCGCAGGACCGTGGACCGCGCGGTCGCGGGCGGCCGCGCGGTATCGGCCGCGTCGGCGGACGGCGAACTGCCCCGCCGGCTGCGGGCGGTGGGCCTCAGCACCGGCGCACAGCGGGTCGAGGCGCTGACGGACGCGGCGGCGGACCGCCGCCATGACGTCCTGGGCCGGCTGCTGCCCGCCGACCCCCGGGGCTTCGCCCTGGCCTGGCTGGCCACGGCGGTCTACGCGGCGGCCGCGACCGAGTCACTGCTGCTGGCGGCCTGGACGCCACCGGACATAACCGCGAACTGATCGACGCCGTCGATCGTCATACAGAGCAGAGCGGGATGAACGGGGAATCCAGGACCACCCAGGGGGGACCATGCCATTGCCGAAGCTGTCACGCCTGCGTACGCCGCGCCTGCGTACGCCCCGGCTGAAACGCCGGCCACGGCAGCCGGGAGAGGCCCGACCGCCGCGTTTCCGGCTGACCCGACGCCGCCGGAGACACCTCGTGCAGGCCGTCATGCTCGGGTGCGTGCTCGCGCTGGCGCCCTCGACGTGGATGCACGCGGTCGCGGACAGCCGGATCCGTACGGTCGCCGAGGTCCCGGCGCGGGATGTGGCCGTGGTCTTCGGCGCCGGGTTGTGGTCCGGCCGGCCGACGCCGTATCTCGCGCACCGCCTCGACGCGGCGGCGGAGCTGTACCGCGCGGGGAAGGTGAAGGTCGTGCTGGTGACCGGGGACAACAGCCGGGAGGAGTACGACGAGCCGGACGCGATGCGGACGTATCTGGTCGGACGCGGGGTGCCGGACGACCGGATCGTCAGCGACTACGCGGGGTTCGACACCTGGGACTCGTGCGTACGGGCCAAGAAGATATTCGGGGTCGACCGGGCGGTGCTGGTGACACAGGGATTCCATGTCCGGCGCGCGGTGGCGCTGTGCGGGGCGGCGGGGGTCGAGTCGTACGGCGTCGGTGTCGCCGAGCCGCATGACGCGACCTGGTACTACGGCGGGATACGGGAGGTGTTCGCCTCGGGGAAGGCGGCGGCGGAGGCGCTGGTCCGGCCGGATCCCATGTTCCTCGGACCGGCCGAGACGGGGGTGGCCGAGGCGCTGGCGGCGGGCGGTGGCGGCGCCCGCTGACGCCCGCCGCACCGACCACCGTCCCCACCATCCCCACCATCCCCGCCGTCCCCGCCATCCCCACCCACCGTGTCCGGTCAGCGCCCGCGGACGTGGGCGAGCCAGTCGCCGTCCGCGATCAGCCGCCCGCGCGCCCGTAGGGCGCGGGCGACGCGTGGCGCCGCGAAGTACACCCATGCCCTGGCCGGGGTGCCGTCGGCCCGCAGGACATCGCGGGCCACCCGTACGTACAGGTTGCGCGGATCGTCGGGGGCCTCGTACTCCTCCAACTCGTCCAGCACGGCGAGCAGTTCGCCGTACGCCTCCCGCTTCGCCGTGACGAGCTCGCCGACGACCGCGCCGGAGGCGACCGCGCCAGGGGCGGCCGTACCGGCGGCCTCGATCGCGTACGGGTAGCCGGGGCCGTCGTACAGCAGCGCTCCCGTCAGCCTGGCCGGTTCCTCTTCGGCCACGCGTCCGCGCAGGTACAGGTCGTGATTGTGCTCGCCCGGCCGCAGCGTGCCGTAGACGAAGAACGGAAGCCCGCCCTCGGGCCCGGCCCTCATGGTGCGACGGTCTCCTCGGCGATCCACGTCAGATACTCCGCGCTCCCCCGCACCACCGGCGTGGCGATGATCTCCGGAGTCTCGTAGTCGTGGGCCTCCTTGAGGTGGGCCTCCAGCGCGTCATAGCGGGCGGCGGTGGTCTTGAAGAGGATCTGCCACTCCTCGCTGGTCTCGATCGCGCTCCGCCAGCGGTACACGGAGGTGACCGGCGCGGAGATCTGCGCACAGGCGGCGAGGCGGGCCTCGATCACGCCCCGGGCAAGGTCCTCCGCCTTGTCGGCGCTGTCGGTCGTGGTCAGCACGGTCAGGCACTCGGCGAGCGGCACGAGCGGACTCCTTCGGGTTCCGGATGGTCGGTGCGGGGCCGGGGGACCTTACACCGCGAGGACCGCGCACTGCGAGGCGTACAGCCGCGCGTACGCGCCCTCCGACGCCGGCGGTTCGTCGTGCGTGCCCTGTTCGACGATCGCGCCGTGGAGAGCAACGCCCGTGCGATGGTGAGGAGTTGCTTCTCGCCCGCGCCGAGTCCCGCGCCCTCCTCGTCCACGACGGTGTCGTAGCCGTCGGGGAGCGTACGGATGAACCGGTCCACGTGCGTGGCGCGCGCCGCCTCCACGACGCGTTCGGGACCGTCTGTCCCGGCTCCACGACGAGCGACACGTCCTCGATGAGCGGCTTCGCCGGCTCGTACCGGAACGACACCTTCTCGCGACGAGACCGTGCCCGGGCCCGTCGGCGTGGCCGGTGTACATCCCCTCGACATGGGTGAGCGGTCGCCGTCAACCGGCGTACGGACGGGCGGACTTGGCCTCGCGCAGCGCCAGCCCCCACCACGCGAGCCGGTCGAGCATCGTCCGCGCGGCGGCGTCGCACTCGGCGGGATCGCGGTGTCGGCCCTCGGCGTCGAAGTGCGCGTGCGCGTTGTGGAAGGAGACCGTGTCCCGGACGGTGACGGCGTGCATCTCGGCGAAGATCTGGCGCAGTTGCTCGACGGCGCGCAGCCCGCCGGACATCCCGCCGTACGAGACGAAGCCGACGGGCTTGGCCTGCCATTCGACGAAGTGCCAGTCGATCAGCGCCTTGATGGCGGCGGGGAAGGAGTGGTTGTACTCGGGGGTGAGGACGACGAAGGCGTCGGCGGCGGCCAGCGCCGGGGTGACCTTGTCGAGTTCGGCCCGTACGGCGGGTCCCGGGCGGGAGGAGAGGGGGGCCGACAGGTCCGTGTCGGCGAGATCGATGAAGGTGGTGGTGAAGTCCTGGTGCTCGGCGGCGTGCGAGAGGAACCAGTCCGAGACGACGGGGCCGAAGCGGCCTTCGCGGTTGCTGCCCAGGATGACGGCGAGCCGTAGCTTGCGCGCGTTCCCGGTGTGTCCGGGCACGGCTGTGATCGCGGATTCCCGCGTGGTGAGGTCCATGGGAAGAGCGTCATACTTCAACCATGGTTCAGGTCAAGTTACGCTGGCCGGCATGACGCATCTCGCCTGGAACGCCAAGGAAGCCACCGTCGGTGAACTGGCCGAACGCAGCGGCGTCGCCCCCTCCGCGCTGCGCTTCTACGAACGCGAGGGGCTGATCAGCAGCCGCCGTACGACCGGGAACCAGCGCCGCTACAGCCGGGACACGCTCCGCCGGGTCGCCTTCATCCGTACCTCGCAGCGCCTCGGCATCCCGCTCGCCACGATCCGTGACGTCCTGGCGCTGCTGCCGGAGGACCGTACGCCCACCCGGGAGGACTGGGCACGGATCTCCGAGTGCTGGCGCGACGACCTCGACCGGCGCATCCGTACGCTGCAGCGGCTGCGCGACAACCTCGCGGACTGCATCGGCTGCGGCTGTCTGTCGCTGGACCGCTGCGTGCTCTCCAACCCGGGCGACGAACTGGCCGCGCACGGGCCGGGACCGCGCCGGCTGATAGAGGACTGAGCCCCGTCCCTCCGCGCCCTCGCCCCTCCCGGACCCAAGGGCGACCGGCATACGGTGAGGTGCATGACGCCTACCGCCACCGCACCACAGCTGCTGATAGAGGTCGACGGCCGGCCCGCCACCGAGGCCGACCTGCGGCTCCGCGCGCTCGACACGTACGGGCACTTCACCGCCATGCAGATCAGGGACGGCCGGGTACGCGGTCTGGACCTCCATCTCGCCCGGCTGGACGCCTCGACCCGGGAGCTGTTCGGCGCGGGCCTGGACGGCGAGCGGGTACGCGCCCTGCTCCGGCACGCGCTCGGTGACGTACGGGACGCCTCGGGGCGGGTCTATGCGCACTGGCCCGAGGGGGCGGGCGAGGCGAGCCTGATGGTGACGGTACGGCCGCCCGCGGCCCCGGACGGGCGGGCGCAGAGCCTGATGTCCGTCCCGTATCTGCGCCCCGTCGCGCACGTCAAGCATCTGGGCGGCTTCGCCCAGACCCACTACGGGCGGGTGGCCAGGAAGGCCGGCTTCGACGACGCGCTGCTGACCGGCGAGGGCGGGGTGGTGGCCGAGGCCGCGATCGCCAATATCGCGTTCTGGGACGGCGATTCGGTGGTCTGGCCGGACGCGCCGTTTCTGACGGGCATCACCATGGGGCTGGTGGAGCCCCGTCTCCCGGCCGCCGGTCTGCCTTCGGTACGGCGTGAGGTCACCCTGGCGGACCTGCCCCGGTACCGGGCGGCCCTGGTCACCAACTCGCACGGGATCGCCCCGGTGGGCCGGATCGACGACACGGTCTTCCCGGGGGACGCGGCGCTGCTGAAGAGGGTGACCGAGCTGTACGACGGGGTGGAGTGGGACCGCATCTGAGGGACGGGACGGCCTCCCGACAGGACCGGGGCCGGGGCCGCGTACCGGGACCCGGGACGGAGTCCTCCCGGCACGCGGCACACCGCGCCGGGGTCACCCGTTCAGCGCGGCACGGGCGGCGATGCCGGCCGACCGCCGCCGCTCCCGCCGTGACCTGCGACGACGCCGGCGCGCGGGCCCGGCACACGGCTCCCGGCCGGCGAATCTGATCGTCCATCAGCAGGCGTGCGCGCCCTGGGGCGCCTTATCTCGGAGGTGACGAGTACCGCGCTGTCGCCAGCCTCGGAGGATGCCACCATGCCCATCATTGCCCCCCTGCTGACCCGAACCGCGCTGGCAGCCGCCGCGATAGCCCTGACCGTCGCGGGCAGCACGGCGGCCTTCGCCGGGGACCGCGACGGTAGCTGGGACGCCGGCCGCGGCGGCCCGGAGGGCAGTTGGGACAGTGGACGCGACGGCAACGGGGACGGCGGGCGCGACGGGGGCCGGGACGGCGGGCGCGACCGCGGGAGACCGGGCCGGCTGGAGCTGTCCCCCAGGCATGTGCGCCCCGGCACCACCGTCACCGCCAGGACCACCGCCTGTGGACGTGACGGCCGCGCCCGGGGCTTCGCCGAGTCCGTCGGCGCCGGGGAGTTCAGTCTCGATCGCGCCGCCGGCAAGGACATCGTGGCCGGAAAGTTCCGGGTGGCGCACCACGCCAGAACCGGAAACCACACCATCCGCGTGCGCTGTGACAACGGCAGGGAGGCCCACGGCGACCTCTTCGTGGAGCACGGCGGGCCGACCGGCCATGTGAGAACGGGGGTCGGCGGCAGCGTCACCCCCGACACCACCCAGATCGCGGCGGGCGTGGCCGTTCTGGCCGCGGCCGCCGTCGGCGGGACCTGGCTCCTGCGTCGCCGGGCGAGCGGCGCGCAGGCGAGCTGACGGGCCGGCCTCCACCGCCCCGGTCCCGCCCCGTGTCCCCGTCCCCGTCACGCTCATCGCTGACGGGGGCGGGGAACCTCTCCATTCACAGGTCCGCACGACGGGAAAACGGAGAACAGGAGATCAGGACTGATGACCGCCAGGGCCAGGCGCAGAGGCAGAAGCAGAGGCATGTACGGGGCCGGGGCCGGGTGCGGCGCCCCCTGCGGAGGAGGCGGTGGCCGCGGCGGGTGCGCGTGCGGAGCCGGCGGCCGGACCAGGGGCGGTGGCTCGGGCTGGCTGATAGCCATTCCCGTCTGCGTCGGGATCTGGCTCGTCCAGAACGGCTCCGAGCCCGTGACCCCGCCCATGCCGACCGCCGCAGAGGCCTTCGCCGCGGGCCCAGGCAGTCACACCGAGGCCGCCGCCGCCCCGATGCGGCCCTCGGCCCCGGTGCGGCTGAGCATCCCCGAGATCAAGGTGAACGCGCAGGTCCTCGGGCTGGGGCTGGGGCGCGACGGCAGTCTCGACGTACCGCCGCCGGTCATCCGCAACATCGTGGGCTGGTACAAGGACGGGGCCACCCCGGGCGCCAAGGGGACCGCGGTCGTCGCCGGTCATGTCGACAACGCCCAAGGACCCGCCGTCTTCTACGAGCTGGGCACGCTCAAGAAGGGCCATCACATCGAGGTGACCCGCGCGGACGGCCGTACCGCCGTCTTCACGGTCGACGCCCTTGAGGTCTACAACAACGCCGAGTTCCCCGACCGCAAGGTGTACGGGGCCACGGACCGGGCGGAGCTACGGGTGATCACCTGCGGGGGCGGCTTCTCCAAGAAGGGCGGCTACCAGGGCAATGTGGTGGCGTACGCCCATCTCATCGGCACGAAATAGCACGGGGCAGGCCACCGGTCCCGGCGCGCGCCCCCGCCCACCCCGCCCACGCCCGCCCGCTCACGCCGTCCACTGGTCGAACGCGAGCTTCGCGACCAGCGAGAACACCACCACCAGCAGCACCCCGCGCACGAACTCGCTCCCCTTCCGCAGCGCCATCCGCGCACCGATCATCCCGCCCGCCAGATTGAACACCGCCATCAGCGCGGCCAGTTGCCACAGCACGGTGCCCTGGTAGGCGAACATCGCGAGCGCGCCGCCGTTGGTGCAGACGTTCACGATCTTCGCGGTGGCGGAGGCCGTCACCAGATCGAGGTGGAGTACGGCGGTGAGCGCGAGCACCAGAAACGTTCCCGTACCGGGTCCGAACAGCCCGTCGTAGAAGCCGATCCCGCCGCCGACCAGCACGATCGCGGTGACCGTACGCGCCCGGGTGACCGGGCCGCCCGCCCGCGTCCCACCGAACGACGGCCGCAGCAGGACGAAGGCCGCCACGCCCAGCAGCACCACCATGATCACGGGCCGGAGCACCTCGCTGCTGATCCCGGCCGCGAAGAAGGCACCGGCCATCGAGCCGGCGAGGGCCGCGAGCCCGATCCGTACGGCCGTCCTCACCTCGACCGGCGCCTTGCGCAGATAGGTCACCGCCGCGCCCGAGGTGCCGACGATGGCGACCGCCTTGTTGGTGCCGAGGATGTGCGCGGCGGGTACGTGCGGCAGTCCGAGGAGCATCGCGGGCAGGAGCAGCAGCCCGCCCCCGCCCACCACGGCGTCGATCCAGCCGGCCGCCCCGGCGGCGAGGCAGAGCACAACGAGCATGGTCAGCGAGATATCGGGCATGATCATGACCCTATGGACGGGATATGCGCCCCGTCCATGGATCCAGGGAGAGTGTGAGATTGGCGGCTCGCGCCGACGCGCTGGGCGACGCCGCCCTCACACCTCCCCCGCCGCCGCGCTGAGCGCAGCGTTCCGCCGGTGAAATCGCGGCGATCCGGCCGGGTAACAGCCGCCGCGCAGGCTTCTGGGCATGACCCAGCGATGCCGGCCCCCGGCGGAGGTTTCCGAGATGTCCACCCCCACGATCGTGGTCGTCGGCCACGGCATGGTCGGCCAGCGGTTCCTGGAGGCTCTCGCCGAGCGGGGGGTGACCGCGCGGGCGCGGGTGGTGGTGCTCGCCGAGGAGCCCAGGCCCGCCTATGACCGGGTGCGGCTGACCTCGTACTTCTCGGGCCGTACCGCCGATGAACTCAGCCTCGTGGAACCGGACTTCCTGGCGCGCCACGGCATCGAGCTGCGGCTCGGTGACCCCGTCGAAGCCATCGACCGCGCGGCCCGCACGGTCACCTCGCGGTCCGGGCACACCCTCGGCTACGACACGCTCGTCCTGGCGACCGGCTCGTACCCCTTCGTACCGCCCGTGCCCGGCAAGGACGCCACCGGCTGTTTCGTCTACCGCACGATCGAGGATCTGCTCGCGATCGAGGAGTACGCGATGACGGCCCGCACCGGCGCGGTCGTCGGCGGCGGGCTGCTCGGTCTGGAGGCGGCGGGCGCGCTCAAGGGCCTCGGGCTCGACACGCACATCGTGGAGTTCGCCCCCCGGCTGATGCCCGTGCAGATCGACGAGGGAGGCGGCGCGGCCCTGCTGCGGACGATCGAGTCGATGGGGCTGACCGTCCACACGGGTGTGGGGACGCGGGAGGTGACCACGGACGCCGACGGGACCGTCACCGGGATGGCGCTGTCGGACGGCTCCTCGCTCGACACCGATCTCGTCGTCTTCTCGGCGGGTGTGCGCCCGCGCGACCAGCTCGCCCGCGACGCGGGGCTGACGGTCGGGGAGCGCGGCGGCATCGTGGTGGACGCGCGGTGCCGTACGTCCGACCCCGCCGTCTTCGCGATCGGCGAGTGCGCGCTGGCGTCGGACGGCCGGGTGTACGGGCTGGTGGCGCCCGGGTACGAGATGGCGACGACGGTCGCCGACCTCCTCGCGGCGGACGGGGGCCGGCCGGACAGCGGCGGCTTCACCGGCGCCGATCTGTCGACCAAGCTGAAGCTGCTGGGCGTGGACGTGGCGTCGTTCGGTGACGCGCACGGCGCCGCGCCCGGCTGCCTGGATGTCGTCTACTCCGACCCGCAGGCCGGTGTCTACAAGAAGCTGGTGGTGGACGGGGAGGGCACCCTGCTCGGCGGTGTGCTCGTCGGGGACGCCGACGCGTACGGCACGCTGCGCCCGCTGACCGGGAGCGTACCGCCGGTCCCCGCAGCCCAGTTGGTGCTGCCGGCCGGGCTCGGCGCACCGGCGGCGATGGGTCCGGAGTCCCTGCCGGACGAGGCGGTGATCTGCAGCTGTCACAACGTCAGCAAAGGCGCCATCTGTGCCTGCTCGTCCCTCCCCGAAGTGAAGAAGTGCACCAAGGCCGGTACGGGCTGCGGAAGTTGCGTCAAGGTGATCGGCCAGTTGCTGGCCGCGAGCGGCAACGGCCCCGCCGACAAGGGGCTGTGCGGCTGCTTCCCGTACACCCGGGCCGAGTTGTACGAGATCGTCCGCACCCTGCGCGTCACCTCGTACGCCACGCTGCTCGACTCGCACGGCCGGGAGCGGGCGCGCGGCGGCGACGGCTGTGAGATCTGCAAGCCCGTCGTCGCCTCGGTCCTCGCCTCGCTCGCGCCCGCGCTGGGCGTCAGCGGCTATGTCCTGGACGGCGAGCAGGCGGCCCTCCAGGACACCAACGACCACTTCCTCGCGAATATCCAGCGCAATGGCTCGTACTCGATCGTGCCGCGTATCCCCGGTGGCGAGATCACGCCCGAGAAGCTGATCGTGATCGGGGAGGTGGCCCGGGACTTCGGTCTCTACACCAAGATCACGGGCGGCCAGCGGATCGATCTGTTCGGCGCCCGGGTGGAGCAGCTGCCGCTGATCTGGACGCGGCTCGTGGACGCGGGCTTCGAGTCGGGACACGCGTACGGAAAGTCGCTGCGTACGGTCAAGTCCTGTGTGGGGCAGACCTGGTGCCGTTACGGCGTCCAGGACTCGGTCAGGATGGCCATCGGCCTGGAGCTGCGCTACCGGGGCCTGCGGGCGCCGCACAAGCTGAAGTCGGCGGTGTCGGGGTGCGCGCGGGAGTGCGCCGAGGCGCGCGGCAAGGACTTCGGGGTGATCGCGACGGCGAACGGCTGGAACCTGTACGTCGGCGGCAACGGCGGCGCCGATCCGCGCCACGCGGACCTGCTCGCGCAGGATCTGTCGGACGCGGAGCTGGTGCGGCTGATCGACCGGTTCCTGATGTTCTACATCCGTACCGCCGACCGGCTGGAGCGCACCGCCGCCTGGCTGGAGCGGATCGAGGGCGGGCTCGGGCATGTGCGGGACGTGGTGGTCCATGACTCGCTCGGGCTCTGCGCGGAGCTGGAGCGGCTGATGGCGGCGCATGTGGACGGCTACCGCGACGAGTGGGCGGATACGGTCAACGACCCGGAGCGGCTGCGCCGGTTCGTCTCGTTCGTCAACGCGCCGGACACCCCGGACCCGTCCGTGAAGTTCGTACCGGAACGCGATCAGGTCAAGCCGGATCTCACGTTCCTCACCCTGACCACGCGAGAAGGAGCGAACGCCTGATGAGCCGCCCGACAGTCCTGCCGACGCCCACGCCCACGTCCACGCCGACGCCCACGCCCACGCCGACGCCGACGTCCACGATCCTCGAACTACTCCTCGACGACGGGTGGTTCGCGGTCTGCGACCTGTCCGCGCTCACCCCCGGGCGCGGAGTGGCCGCGCTGCTCCCGGACGGACATCAGGTCGCGGTCTTCCTCGACCGCGCGGGCCGCCCGTACGCGATCGGCAACCGCGACCCGTTCTCCGGCGCACAGGTCTTGTCGCGCGGGCTGACCGGCACGTACGAAGGACGGCCCTTCGTCGCCTCCCCGCTGCTCAAACAGCGCTTCGACCTGCTCACGGGCCGCTGTCTGGACGACGACGAGGCCGCCGTCCGCGCGTACGAGGCACGGGTACGGACGCCCGCGCCCTCGCCCGCGCCCGCGCCCGCGTCCGCGCCCTCGCCCGCGTAGCGCGTACGGATCCGCCGGTCGTGCGCCGTCGTGTCCGGTCGTACGCTGGGAAGCGGGCCCAGTGCGTACACGAGGGGCCACGAGGAGCCACGAGGAGCGCCGCATGCCGACCCTCATGCCGACCCCCGGAACGACCGGCTGGAGCACGCGCGACATCCCCGACCAGCGCGGACGCGTCGCCGTGGTCACCGGCGCCAACAGCGGCATCGGTCTTGTCACCGCCCGCGAGCTGGCCCGCCGGGGCGCCCGCGTGATCCTCGCGTGCCGCAGCGAGACCCGGGGCAGGGAGGCCGAGGAGCTGATCCGCGAGGAAGTGCCGGGCGCCCGGGTGGAGTTCGGACCGCTGGATCTCGCGGACCTCTCCTCCGTACGGGGCTTCGCCGCCGCGTATCCGGCCGAACGGCTCGATCTGCTCATCAACAACGCGGGCGTGATGGCGCTGCCGTACGGTACGACCGCCGATGGCTTCGAGACTCAGTTCGGCGTCAACCACCTCGGCCACTTCGCCCTCACGGGGTTGCTCCTCCCCCGGCTGCTGGACACCCCGGAGGCCCGGGTGGTGTCCGTTTCCAGCGGTATGCACGCGGTGGCCAATATCGATATCCGCGATCTCAACAGCGAGCGCCGCTACCGCCGCTGGGTGGCCTACGGCCGCTCCAAGTCGGCGAATCTGCTCTTCATCCACGAGCTGGCGAGGCGGCTGGCCACGGCGGGCTCGGACATCGTGGCCGCCGCCGCGCAGCCCGGATACGCGGCCACCAATCTCCAGACGGCGGGCGTCCGGCTGGAGGGTCGCAGGACCGCGGAACGGATCGTCGCCCTCGCCAACCGGATCATCGCCCAGCCCGCCGAGGCGGGCGCCCTGCCGACGCTGTACGCGGCGACCGCGCCCGGCGTGCGGCCCGACTCCTTCACCGGCCCCAGGATCCAGGGCTGGCGTGGCCCGCCCGCCCCGTCCTTCCGCGCGTCCTGGACCCTGGAGGACCGCGCGGGAAAGCTGCTCTGGGCGGAGTCGGAGCGGCTCACGGGCGTGCGGTACGCGAGCCTCCCCACGTAACACCCCCGGACCGTCCCCCCGCCGGGATGACGTTTTCTCACCGCTCGTTCAGCCGACGTCCATGCGCGTCCCCTAGGCTCCTGCGACGCGCGACCCCGTGACGTCGGCCGGCGCCGCGGGGCGGTCACGACACCACCATGGAGCGACCAGTGGAACGTCGCAGTTTCCTGCGCGGAGCGGTCATCGGCACCTCGGCCGCGGCCTTCGGCGGCACCCTGTGGCGCGGCGCGGCCTACGCCGCGCCCGCCCAGCCGGGCACGGGCCCCTACGGAGCACTCGGCACGGCGGACGCCAACAACATCCGGCTTCCCGCCGGATTCACCAGCCGGGTCATCGCCCGGTCGGGACAGCAGGTCACCGGCACGTCGTACAGCTGGCACAACGCCCCGGACGGCGGCGCCTGTTACGCCGACGGCACCGGCTGGATCTATGTCTCCAACTCGGAGATCGACCCGTCGGGCGGCGCGAGCGCGGTCCGCTTCTCCTCGACGGGCGCGATCACCGCCGCGTACCGGATCCTCTCCGGCACCCGGCAGAACTGCGCGGGCGGCAAGACGCCGTGGAACACCTGGCTCTCCTGCGAGGAGGTGGACCGCGGCTATGTCTACGAGACCGACCCGTGGGGCGTGAAGGCGCCGGTACGACGGGACGCCATCGGCCGTTTCAAGCACGAGGCCGCCGCCGCGGACCCCGTACGCAGGACCATCTATCTCACCGAGGACACCACCGACGGCTGCTTCTACCGCTTCACGCCCACCACCTGGGGCGATCTGTCGGCGGGCCGGCTGGAAGTCCTGGTCGCCGGTACGGGCACGAGCGGTCCGGTGAGCTGGGCGGCGGTCCCCGACCCGAGCGGCGCCTCGACGGCCACCCGTAACCAGGTCTCCGGCGCCAAGCGCTTCAACGGCGGCGAGGGCTGCTACTACGCCGACGACACCTGCTGGTTCACGACCAAGGGCGACAACCGGGTCTGGCAGTACAACGTGGCCGCGGGGACCATCGAGCTGGCCTACGACGACTCGCTCGTCTCCGGTACGGCGCCGCTGACCGGTGTCGACAATGTCACCGGCTCCTCCTCCGGCGATCTCTTCGTCGCGGAGGACGGCGGGAACATGGAGATCTGTGTGATCACCCCTGACGATGTCGTCGCGCCGTTCCTGCGGATCGGCGGCCAGTCCGGCTCGGAGATCACCGGACCGGCCTTCTCGCCGGACGGCAAGCGGCTCTACTTCTCCAGCCAGCGCGGTACCAGCGGGAGTTCGTCGGGCGGTATCACCTACGAGGTCACCGGGCCGTTCCGGGCGTAGAGCCCTGCCGAGGGGCCGCCGCCCCGCAGCAGGGCGGCGCCCAGCGGGGTGAGGGTGTGCAGCACGGCGTTGCCGTGCCGCAGGGTGACGACGAGCCCCGCCTCGCGCAGGACGCAGGCGTGCTGGCTGGCGGAGGCGAGCGACACGCCGGTTCTGCGAGCCAGCTCGCTCGTGGTCGAGCCGTGCTCGATGGCGCGCAGAACGGCCGAACGCGTATGCCCGACGAGCCGGCCGAGCGTAGGTCCGCCACGCTCCGTGACGGCGGGCGCGTCGGAGTGCGTGACGGGATAGACCAGGACGGGCGGCAGCGTGGGGTCGCGGTGGACGACCGGCGTGGAGCGGCAGAAGAACGACGGCTGGAGCAGCAGCCCCCGCCCGTCCAGGCGCAGTTCGCGGTCGACCGGGTAGTCGGCCTCCAGCACCGGGGAGCGCCAGCGCAGCATCGGCGGCAGCGTGGAGAGCAGTTCGTCCGCGCCGCCGTCGAGCAGCGCGCGGCCGCGCAGCGCCCGGTCCGCCTCGGCCCTGGCCCGGATATGGGGCCAGTACGGCTCGACGGCGGCGCGGTGGTACGCACGCAGCGCCTCGACGAGCCGGCCGAGGCAGCCGGGACCGCCGTCGGCGAGCGAGGCCAGCCGTCCGCCCAGGTCTCCGCCGCGCCTATCGCCCACGGCGAGCAGGGCGAGTTCGGCGCGGATTCTTTCCCGCGGCGTGGCGCGCAGCGCCTCAAAGCCCTCCTCCAGCCCCGCGTCAAAGCCGAGCCGTCCCTGAGCGGGCGTCAGGAAATCCGGGAAATAACCGCGCTGTGGAACGAGCGCGGAGAGCAGACTTGTTTCACCATTCAACCGGGTCCGTGTTTCCCTGCGCCATTCCCCGTAGGCGAGCGGACCGCGCCGGTCTCTTATTCGATGAAAGCTGAGAATCGTTTCCCACAGCGGGTCGGGCCCGGCGGCCATCCGGACCCCGCCGAGGTCCTTCCCGGTGAAATGAATACGCAGCATCAAATCTCCACTTGTTGCATCCACTATCTCCCCAGCAGCCCCCAGCACTGAGTATGCAGGTCATCACGGGCTGTTACCACGGTGTTTCGGCCACAGTTGAAACGCTTCGCGGTGGCGCGCGCGAAGCGAAAAGCTGTACCTCGTCGGGCATGAAACCTGGACGACCGAATAGGCGTGGCGAAGACCGTGGGGGGCTTTGCCCGCTCGGCGGCGGTCGGTCGAGGTTGCGGCTCCATGTCCGGCCCGCGTAAAAGGGGCGCGACCGGTGGGTGGGGATCCACCGGTCGCGCCCTACTGTTGCCCGCCGTTACCCGGCGGGCAATTCAACACAGCACTCACCGTCCGCACATGACGAAGGGGCAGGCGCCTCCGCACAAGGCGCCCGCCCCTTCTCTGTGCCCCGGAGCCACCCCGCCGGTCCGGCGAGGGTCAGGGATCAACCGGCAATGCGGCTCCGGTGTTCAGAGGAAATCCCCCACTTTCTCTCGGGAATCATCGGACGCCCTCACCGGTGCCATCGGGAGTCACCGGGAATCGCTGCCGGCCGACGACGCCGCCGCGCGGCCCGCCTCCAGCCGCGCCACCGGGATCCGGAACGGCGAGCAGGAGACATAGTCCAGACCCACCTCGTGGAAGAACTGCACCGACTCCGGGTCGCCGCCGTGCTCACCGCAGACGCCGAGCTTGAGCCCCGGCCGGGTCGCCCGGCCCGCCTCGGCCGCGCTCCGTACGAGCGCGCCGACGCCGTCCCGGTCGATCGTCTCGAATGGGGAGACCCCGAAGATGCCCTTCTCCAGGTACGCCGTGAAGAAGCTCGCCTCCACGTCGTCGCGGGAGAAGCCCCAGACGGTCTGGGTGAGGTCGTTCGTACCGAACGAGAAGAACTCCGCCGCCTCCGCGATCTGTCCGGCGGTCAGCGCGGCGCGCGGCAGCTCGATCATCGTGCCGAGCGCCAGTTTGAGTTCGACGCCGGTGGCCCGTTCGACCTCGGCGATGACCTGCTCGGCCTCGTCCCTGACGATCTCCAGCTCCTGGACGGTGCCGACGAGCGGAATCATGATCTCCGGGCGCGGGTCGCCCTTGGCGTTCTTGCGCTCGGCCGCCGCCTCCGCGATGGCGCGTACCTGCATGGCGAACAGCCCGGGGATGACCAGGCCCAGCCGTACCCCGCGCAGACCGAGCATCGGGTTCTGCTCATGGAGCTTGTGCACGGCCTGGAGGAGGCGCAGATCGTTCTCGTTGTGGTCCTTGCGGGCCTCGGCGAGGGCGACCCGTACCGACAGTTCCGTGATGTCGGGCAGGAACTCGTGCAGCGGCGGGTCGAGCAGCCGGACCGTCACCGGCAGGCCGTCCATCGCCTCGAACAGCTCGATGAAGTCCTTCTTCTGGAGCGGCAGCAGCGCGCCCAGCGCCTCTTCCCGTTCGTCGTCCGTGTCGGCGAGGATCAGCTTCTCGACCATCCCTCGACGCTCGCCCAGGAACATGTGCTCCGTACGGCACAGCCCGATGCCCTGCGCGCCGAAGCGGCGGGCGCGCAGCGCGTCCTCGGCGTTGTCGGCGTTGGCGCGCACCCGCAGCCTGCGGCGGCGGTCGGCGTACGCCATGATCCGGTGGACGGCCTCCACCAGCTCGTCGGCGTCGTCGGCGCCCGCGTGCATCCGTCCCTCGAAGTACTCGACGACGGGCGACGGGACGACCGGGACCTCACCGAGGTAGACCTTGCCGGTCGAGCCGTCGATGGAGACGACGTCGCCCTCCTCGATGACGGTCCCGTCGGCCGTCAGCCGGCGGGACTTGGTGTCGACCTCCAGCTCCTCGGCGCCGCAGACACAGGTCTTGCCCATGCCCCGGGCGACGACGGCGGCGTGCGAGGTCTTGCCGCCGCGTGAGGTGAGGATGCCCTCGGCGGCGATCATCCCGTCCAGGTCGTCGGGGTTGGTCTCGCGGCGGATGAGGATGACCTTCTCACCGGACCGGGACCACTTGATGGCGGTGTACGAGTCGAAGACCGCCTTGCCGACGGCCGCGCCCGGCGACGCGGCGATCCCGCGCCCGAGCAGCTGCCGCTTCGCGTTCTCGTCGAAGCGCGGGAACATCAGCTGGGCGAGCTGGGCGCCGTTGACGCGCTGGAGCGCCTCGGCCTCGTCGATCAGTCCCTGGTCGACGAGTTGGGTGGCGATCCGGAAGGCGGCGCCCGCGGTGCGCTTGCCGACGCGTGTCTGGAGCATCCACAACTGGCCGCGCTCGATGGTGAATTCGATGTCGCACAGATCCCGGTAGTGCGTCTCCAGGGTCTCCATGATGCCCATGAGCTGGTCGTACGACTTCTTGTCGATCTGCTCCAGCTCGGCCAGCGCCACGGTGTTGCGGATGCCCGCGACGACATCCTCGCCCTGCGCGTTCTGGAGGTAGTCGCCATACACGCCCTGGTGGCCGCTGGCGGGGTCGCGGGTGAAGGCGACGCCCGTACCCGAGTCCGGGCCGAGGTTGCCGAAGACCATGGAACAGATCGTGACGGCGGTGCCGAGATCGCCGGGGATGCGCTCCTGACGGCGGTAGAGCTTGGCCCGGTCAGTGTTCCAGGACTCGAAGACCGCGCGGATCGCCAGATCCATCTGCTCGCGCGGATCCTGCGGGAAGTCGCGGCCCGCCTCCCGGGAGACGATCTTCTTGAACCGCTCGACCAGCTTCTTGAGGTCGGCGGTCTCCAGATCCACGTCGGTGGCGGCGTTCTTGGCCCGCTTGGCCTCCTCCAGCGCCTCTTCGAAGAGTTCGCCGTCGACCCCGAGCACGGTCTTGCCGAACATCTGGATCAGCCGGCGGTACGAGTCCCAGGCGAAGCGCTCGTCGCCCGCCTGCGCGGCAAGTCCGGCGACGGAGGCGTCGGAGAGCCCGACGTTCAGGACGGTGTCCATCATGCCGGGCATGGAGAACTTGGCGCCTGAGCGTACGGAGACGAGCAGCGGGTCGTCGGCCTGGCCGAGCCTCTTCGCCATCTTCTGTTCGAGGGCGTCGAGATGCGCACTCACCTCGTCGCGCAGAGCGGCCGGTTCGGCACCGCTGTCGAGATAGATGTTGCAGGCCTCGGTGGTGATGGTGAAGCCCGGCGGGACAGGCAGCCCGAGGTTGGTCATCTCGGCGAGATTGGCACCCTTGCCGCCGAGGAGATGCTTCAGATCCTTGTTGCCCTCGGTGAAGTCATAGACGAACTTCTCGCCCTGGAGCGTGGGGGTGGCTACATGGGGATCGCTGTTTTCCGACACGGGTCCGACTCCTCAAGGACGCGGTGGCTGCCCTGACGGCGAGGAACATACCCAGATCGAAGGTGCCTGGGTACGGCCACTTGCCTGTCATACGGCCTTAACCACCCGTCCGCCAGCAGATCGAAAGTGG
The DNA here is from genome assembly GCF_000718095.1 of Streptomyces scopuliridis RB72. Lineage (GTDB taxonomy): Bacteria > Actinomycetota > Actinomycetes > Streptomycetales > Streptomycetaceae > Streptomyces > Streptomyces scopuliridis. The sequence continues at coordinate 53,847 of NZ_JOEI01000021.1, forward strand.
CCGTGGCGTGGTCGGCCCGCCCGGTCTCCTTCACCCCTCGAAGCGGCCATGACCCGCACATGACCGGACGCGCTCATATGAGTGATGACATCGCCGTCTGAGTTCAAGTGATGAACACAGAAAGGGTGGCACTGCGTGCCACCCTTTCTGTTCTGCACTCGCTCAAGATCCGCTCATCTGAGCTTTGCCCACATCAAACGTGGCGAGAATCACGCTCTCGAATGGCCTATCCGACGCCTGCGCAGCCCCTCAGCACCGCCAGGTCGACATCCTCCAGACTCCGGGCGAAGTACCGCCCCGCCGCCGGGTCCACCGGCAGCAGCGAGGGCACCACCAGCACCGCGCACCCGGCCGCCTGGGCCGAGGCGCTGCCGTCCGGCGAGTCCTCCACGGCGACACACACGGCGGGCCCGACACCGAGCCGCTCGGCCGCCGCCCGGTAGGGATCGGGGTGCGGCTTGGTCCGTACGGTGTCGTCGGCGGAGAGCGTGAACGCGAACGGCACATCGGCCAGCGAGCCCGCGACCACCGAGTCCACGACGACCCGAGGGGAAGCGCTCACCAGCGCGAAAGGCACCTCGGCCCGCTCCAGTTCGGCCAGCAGCCGCCGGGCGCCCGGCCGCAGCGGCGCCCCCGCCTCCACGCGCCGGAAGAAGGACCCGGTCAGCTCCGCGGCGACCGTATCGGCGCATCCGCCGCCGGTGACCCGCACCAGATGAGCGGCGGTGTCGGCGACCGCCCGGCCGACCACCTCCGGGGCGTCCGCGCCGGTGAGCCGGTGGCCGAGGCTCCCGGCGATCTCGTCCGCCGACTCCCACCACAGCACCTCGGTGTCCACGAGGGTGCCGTCCATGTCGAAGAGGACGGCCGCGGGCGTCGTCGCCGTCCTCACGCGCCGCTGCCCGGGGCCGGCACCACGAGGACCGGGCGCCGCGCGGGCTCGACCGTCGCCCGTACCCCCGGGACCAGTTCGCCCGCGTCCCGGGACGGCACATCGGACTTCACCGAACCGCCGCCGGGCAGATCGAGCAGCACGCGCGTGACCGAGCCGAAGAAGGACGCGGAGACGACCGTCGCCGTACCGGCCGGATCGGCGGTGGCGGTGATGTTCTCGGGACGGATCAGCACCTCCACCTCCCGGCTCGCGGGAAGTTCGCCGTCCACGGGCAGGGTGACGCCCGCGACCTCGACCTGCCCGCCGTCCGTGAGCCGCCCGGCCAGCCGGTTCATGGTGCCGACGAACTCGGCGACGAACGCCGTGGCGGGCCGCTCGTACAGCTCCGCGGGCGGCGCGCACTGCTCCAGCCGGCCCGCGTTGAGCACCGCCACCCGGTCGGCCATGGAGAGCGCCTCCTCCTGGTCATGGGTGACGAAGATGGTGGTGATGCCCAGCGACAGCTGGAGCCGCCGGATCTCCTCGCGCAGCGTCAGCCGGACCTTGGCATCGAGTGCCGAGAGCGGTTCGTCCAGCAGCAGGACGCGCGGGCGCAGCGCCAGCGCGCGGGCCAGCGCGACCCGCTGCTGCTGGCCGCCGGACATCTGGTGCGGATAGCGGTCGCCGTGTTCGGGAAGGCCGACCAGGTCGAGGAGTTCGGCCGCGCGGGCGCGCCGCTCGGCGGCGGACACCTTGCGCACCCGAAGTCCGAACGCCACGTTGTCGCGGGCGTTGAGATGCGGGAAGAGGCTGTACGACTGGAAGACCATGCCCGCGTCGCGCCGGTTGGCCGGTACGCGGGTGATGTCCTCGCCGTCCACCAGCACCTCGCCCGAGTCCGGCTGCTCGAAGCCGGCCAGGACCCGCAGCGCCGTGGTCTTGCCGCAGCCCGAGGGGCCCAGCAGGGCGAGGAGTTCACCGGGCCGCGCCGTCAGATCGAGTCCGTCGAGGGCGACGGTCGGGCCGAACGCCCGGCGCAGACCGCGGAATTCGACCAGCGCTCCGGTCGTGGACGTGGTCCCCTCCTCCGGACGGTCTTCGGTTGCTGTCGAGGTGAGTGACATGGGAGGTCTACTCCTTGCCGGAGGCGGGAGAGGTGAGAGAGGCGGAAGTGCCGGAAGGGGCGGGCGGCGCGGGAGTTGCCGAGGCGGCGCGGGTCCCCGCACGCGACAGGAGCAGCAGCAGCGCCCAGGTGATCAGCAGGCTGAGCAGCGACACCGCCACCGACATCCGCGCCTGCGCGCCGGAGACGGAGACGATCCACACCGCGAACGGCCGGAAGCCGAGCAGCGAGGCGATCGTGTACTCCCCGAGCACCAGCGCCAGGGTGAGGAAGGAGGCACCGGCCAGCGAGGAGCGGAGGTTGGGCAGGATGACCCGCAGGATCACATACAGCCTGCTCGCCCCGCAGTTGCGCGCGGCCTCCACCAGGGTCGGTACGTCCACGGCGCGCAGCCCGGCGTCCAGCGAGCGGTAGACGAACGGCAGCGCGAGCACGGTGTAGGCGAGCACCAGCACGACCGGGAACGACTCGTTCTGCACGGCCAGGAAGGTCTGGTAGAGCGGGGTACGGGAGAGATGGTCCGGTCCCCAGCGCAGCACGGTCGTGACGCCGGTGACCAGCGCGATCGGCGGCACCACCAGCGGCAGCATGCAGACGATCTCGACGAGCGGCCGCAGCCGCGGCGCGCCCAGCCGTACGCCGACCAGCGCCGGCACGGCCAGCAGCAGCGCGAGCAGGATGGTGGCGGCGGCCAGCCCGAGGGAGAGCAGCAGGCTCCGGGTGAAGCCCTCGGCGGAGAGGATCCCGGTGTACGCGGCGAAGGAGACGCCCTGTCCCGGCGTGTGCACCGTGAAGACGAACGAGGACAGCAGCGGTACGAGGAAGTAGAGCCCGGCGAGCGCCAGCACCGCGCCGCGCCAGACGCGGGGGCGGCGGCGTGCCCGTACCCGTACGGCCTTGGGGTCCCGCGCCCGACGCGGGGTCCCTCCGGGGGCGGGGGCGGCGGTCGGTGTCAGTGCAGCCATCGGGTGCTCCGTCGCTGGAGGGGCAGATAGACCGCCATGACCAGCCCGGCGATCACGATCATGTCGAGGCTCAGCGCGAGCGCCACGTTCTCCTGTCCGACCAGGACGTTGCCGGAGAGCGCGTCCGCGATCTTCAGCGTGACCAGCGGGACCGAACCGCCCACCAGCGCGGCGGCGGTGGCGTGCGCGGCGAAGGCGCTGCCGAAGAGCAGCACGAACCCGCCGAGCAGCGAGGGCGCGAGGACCGGCAGTCCGACATGGCGCCAGAACTGCCAGCTGGTGGCCCCGGCGTTCTGCGCGGCCTCGCGCCACTGCGGGCGCAGGCCGTCCAGCGCCGGAACGCTCACCAGCACCATCAACGGCACCAGGAAGTAGAGGTAGATGACGGCGAGTCCGGTGAAGGAGTACAGGTTCCAGCCGGCGCTGTCGAGATGGCCGAGCCGGGTGACCACACCGGAGATGCCGAGGGTGGCGACGAACGCGAACGCCAGCGGGATACCGCCGAAGTTGGCGAGCACCCCGGAGGCGGTGAGCACGGCGTTGCGGAGTGCGCCGCCGCGTGAGGTGACGACCGCCTGGGCGATCAGCGTGCCGAGCAGGGTGGCGATCACGGCGGTCAGCGCGGAGAGTTCGACGCTGCCGGCCAGCGAGGTCAGATACGGGCCCTGGAGCGAACGCTGAAGGTGTTCACCGGTCAGGGCGGTGGCGCCGGTGGCCGGGTCGTCGCGGGTGACGGCCCCGTACAGCAGCGCGCCGACCGGCAGCCCGAAGCAGAGCGCGGCGAAGACGAGCAGCGGGAGGGCGCCGAGCCAGGCGCGCGGCGCCCGCCGCCGACGGCGTGTTCCGTCGGCGGCGCCCGGTGCGGACGAGGAGGGGGCGGGCATCAGGAGACGGCCTTGTCCCAGTTCTCGGCGAGGGTGGCGTTGGCCGCGTCCAGCTCGGCGGACTCGGGGAAGCTCGGGGTGCCCTCGACCTTGGGGAGCTTGGCGACGAAGGTCTTGTCGGCGGTGCCTTCCGTGGTCATCGAGGGCAGCAGCACGGGGCGCGCGTACCCCTTCAGCCACAGGTTCTGGCCCTCGGCGCTGTACAGGAACTCCATCCAGAGCCGGGCGGCGGCCGGGTGGGGCGCGTCCTTGTTGATGGCCTGCGAGTAGTACTGCGCGTACACGCCGTCGGCCGGGATGGCGACCTTCCAGTCGACGCCCTTGCCGCGGAACTGGTCGGCGTAACCGGCGTTGAGGTAGTCCCAGTCGATGCTGATGGGCGTCTCGCCCTTCTCGACCGTGGCCGGGGTGGACTCGACGGGGATGAAGTTGCCGTTCTTCTTCAGCTTGCCGAAGAAGTCGATACCGGGCTGGATGTCGCCGAAGGAGCCCTTGTTGGCGAGCGACGCCGCGTACACGCCGCCGAAGGCCGAACCGGACTTGGTGGGGTTGCCGTTGAGCGCCACCTTGCCCTTGTACTCGGGCTTGAGGAGATCGGCGAAGGTCTGGGGGCAGTTCTTGATCCGGGCCGCGTCGCAGCCGATCGAGACATAGCCGCCGTAGTCGTTGAACCAGCGGCCGTCCTTCTCCTTCTGGGCCTCCGGGATCTTGTCCCACGCCTCGACCTTGTACGGCGCGAAGAGGTTCTCGGCGGCCCCGCTGCGGGCGAAGGCGATCCCGAGGTCGAGGACGTCGGGCGCGCGCTTCTGGCCCTTGCGGGACTTGACGGCGGCGATCTCGTCGGAGCTGGAGGCGTCCGGGTTCTCGCTGCTGACCTTGATCTTGTACTTGGCCTCGAACGCCTTGATGACCTCGCCGTAGTTGGCCCAGTCCGGCGGAAGAGCGATCACATTGAGCGTGCCCTCCTTCTCGGCGGCGGTGACGAGGGCGTCGATCCCGCCGAAGTCGGCGGCGGAGGCGGCGGTTCCGGCGGCCGTGCCGGTCTCCTCGGTCGCCGCGCCGCAGGCGGTGAGCGCGGTGAGCGCGGCGGTGGTGAGCGCCGCGGCGGCGATGAGCCGGCCGTGGGCGCGAGGACGGAATCGGGTCACGCTGTGTCTCCCGGAGCGAAGTGTTTTTCATCGGGGGGTGTGCAACTTGTTCATACAAGCTGGCATCAGTTCGCCCGGCGGAAGTGTCCCGGAAGTGAACGCCACATGACCGTATCCGCAAGGTCCGGCCGCCGATTCCGAGTGGTTACAGTGAGGGGCGTGGGCCCCCGACGAATCGGGGTACCTGTACACAGTTCAGAAGGGGGACAGGGCGTGGGTTCGGACACGGGCGGTTCGCGCTATCTGGAGATCGCCGAGGCGCTGCGGCAGTCGATTCTGAGCGGCGAGCACCCCGTCGGTGCCCGCCTCCCCTCGGAGAGCGATCTGGCGGCCCACTGGTCGGTCTCGCGCGGCACGGTACGGCAGGCGGTCGGGCTGCTCGCCTCGGAGGGGCTGATCGGCTCCCGGCAGGGCGCGCGCCGCGTCGTCCTGCGCCAGGAGCGCCGCCACAGCTTCCAGCAGCTCAACAGCTTCGCGCAGTGGGCCCAGGCCATGGGCTGCGAGGTCTCCAGCCTGATCCTCAGCCGTACGACCCGGCCCGCGACCGCCGAGGAGGCGTCCCGGCTGGGTGTCGCGCCGGACAGCGAGGTGCTGTACGTCGTGCGCGTACGGCGGCTGGACGGGGAGCCGGTGATGGTCGAGCGCACGGCGTATACGGAGTGGGTCGCGCCGGTCGTACGCGCGCTGCCCGACGATGTCGTCTCGATCATGAACAGCATCGCGGAGAACGCCGGAATCGTCGCCCACTACGGCGAGCACCTCATCGACGCCGTCGCGGCGGGCAGCGAGGACGCCCGGCTGCTCCGGGTCCGCCGGGCCAGCCCGCTGCTGCGGCAGCGTCATCTGACGAACACGGCGGCGGGCCGGCCCATCGAGTGGACCGACGACCGCTATCGCGCGGGCAGCGTGGCGTTCAGCGTCAGCAACTCCGCGGCGGCGGCGCCGCTGGAGCGGCAGGCGGGTCCCGAGGTGACCAGAGGCCCGTCCGGGGACTGAGCGGCTGGGCGCACCCCGGCCCGGTCCGCCGAGGGTGCCTCAGCCGCCCGACGTGTCCAGCTCCGCGTCCGCGCCGATGCCCGCGCAGTCGTACGGGTCCTTCAGCCAGCCGTCCGGCAGGACGACCCGGTTGTTCCCGGACGTACGCCCGCGCGGCCCGTCCGCGCCGTCCGGCCACGGCTGGTCCAGGTCGAGTCCGGCCATCAGCTCGTCCAGCTCGGCGAGCGACGAGGTGATCGCCAGCTGCTTGCGCAGCTGCGAGCCGACCGAGAAGCCCTTGAGGTACCAGGCCACATGCTTACGGAAGTCGATCACGCCACGGGCCTCGTCCCCGATCCACTCCCCCAGCAGCTCGGCGTGGCGCCGCATGACGCCCGCGACCTCGCGCAGCGTGGGCCGCGCCGCCTCGCCCCTGCCCTCGAAAGCCGCGACGAGGTCCCCGAAGAGCCAGGGCCGCCCCAAACAGCCGCGCCCCACGACCACTCCGTCACAGCCGGTCTCGCGCACCATCCGCAGCGCGTCGTCCGCCGACCAGATGTCGCCGTTTCCGAGCACGGGGATCTCCGGGACATGCTCCTTGAGCCGCGCGATGGCGTCCCAGTCCGCGGTGCCGCCGTAGTGCTGGGCGGCGGTCCTGCCATGCAGCGCGATCGCGGTGACGCCGGCCTCGACCGCGATGCGCCCCGCGTCGAGATAGGTGAGGTGGTCGTCGTCGATGCCCTTGCGCATCTTCATCGTGACCGGCAGATCCCCGGCGTTGGACACCGCCTCGCGCAGGATCGCCCGCAGCAGGGGCCGCTTGTACGGCAGGGCCGAGCCGCCGCCCCTGCGGGTGACCTTGGGCACCGGGCAGCCGAAGTTGAGATCGATATGGTCGGCCAGATCCTCGTCCACGATCATGCGGACCGCCTTGCCGACGGTGACCGGGTCCACTCCGTACAGCTGGATCGAGCGCGGGGTCTCGGTCGCGTCGAAGTGAATGAGCTGCATGGTCTTCTCATTGCGCTCCACCAGCGCCCGGGTGGTGATCATCTCGCTGACGAACAGCCCCTTGCCCCTCCTGGCAGCGTCCATCGGGGGGCGACCCCCGAACCCCCGCACGCCTTCGGCGAACTCCCGGCACAGCGTCCGGAACGGGGCGTTGGTGATCCCGGCCATGGGGGCGAGCACCACCGGCGGCTGGACGGTGTGGGGGCCGATGGTCAGCGGCGCGGCCGGAGGTGCGGCGAGCGTGGAGAGTGGAGCGGTCATCCGCCCATTGTCGCGCACGACGCGAGTCATTAGTTAGTCGTACTATCAATGGATGCCCGAGCTGAGCCACCGACGGCGGATGCTGGTGCTGGCGATCTGCTGTATGAGTCTGTTGATCGTCAGCCTCGACAACACCGTCCTCAATGTCGCCCTGCCCTCCATGCAGAAGGAACTGCATGCCTCGGTCGCCGGGCTCCAGTGGACGATCGACGCCTACACCCTCGTCCTCGCCTCGCTGCTGATGCTCGCGGGCTCCACCGCCGACCGGATCGGCCGGCGCCGGGTCTTCCAGGCCGGGCTCGTCCTGTTCACGCTCGGCTCGCTGCTCTGCTCCCTCGCGCCGAACCTCGAATCGCTGGTCGCCTTCCGTATGGTGCAGGCGGTCGGCGGCTCGATGCTCAATCCGGTGGCGATGTCGATCATCACCAACACCTTCACCGCCCCGCGCGAGCGCGCCCGCGCCATCGGCGTCTGGGGCGGTGTCGTCGGTATCTCGATGGCGGCGGGCCCGCTGATCGGCGGACTGCTGGTGGACTCGGTCGGCTGGCGGTCGATCTTCTGGATCAACCTCCCGATCGGGATCGCCGCGCTGATCCTGACCTGGCGGTACGTGCCCGAGTCGCGCGCCCCGAAGCCGCGCCGCCCCGATCCCGTGGGACAGCTGCTGGTCATCGGCGTACTCGGCGCGCTCACCTACGCGATCATCGAGGCGCCCTCGGCGGGCCTGACCTCACCGCTGATCCTGTCCTTCGCCGCCGTCGCGGTCCTCTCGCTCGCCGGGCTGCTGCTGTACGAGCCGAGGCGCGCCGAACCACTCATCGACCTGCGGTTCTTCCGCAGCGCGCCGTTCAGCGGGGCGACGGTCATAGCCATCTGCGCCTTCGCCGCGCTCGGCGGGTTCCTCTTCCTCAACACGCTCTATCTGCAGAACGTACGGGGTCTGTCCGCGCTCCACGCCGGGCTGTACATGCTGCCGATGGCCGCGATGACCTTCCTCTGCGCCCCGCTCTCGGGCCGGCTCGTCGGCAGCCGGGGCCCGCGCCTCTCGCTGCTGGTCGCGGGGGCGGCGATGACGGCGAGCGGTGTGCTGTTCGCCGCGTTCGACGCGGAGGCGACCACCGCGCTGATGTTCACCGGCTATGTGCTCTTCGGCCTCGGCTTCGGCATGGTGAACGCGCCGATCACCAACACCGCCGTCTCCGGAATGCCCCGCTCCCAGGCGGGCGTCGCCGCCGCCGTGGCCTCCACCAGCCGCCAGATCGGCCAGACGCTGGGCGTGGCCGTGATCGGCGCGGTGCTGGCGGGCGGGACGGTGGGCGCGGTGGCCTCCGCCTCGTACGAGACGGGGTTCCTGGAGGCGAGCCATCCGGCCTGGTGGATCATCACCGCGTGCGGGGTCTGCGTCCTGCTGGTGGGCGCGCTGACCAGCGGCGCCTGGGCGCGGGGGACGGCACACCGTACGGCGAAGCGCCTGGAGCCGGCCGGCACCGACAGCGAGAGAGCCTCGGACGTACCCGCTCAGAAATCGGCGGGGACCGGCGCGGACGCCTGAGCGAACGCCTGGAGCTTCTCCAGCCGGAGCCTGGTCTCGTCGTCCACCGGCACATAGCTGACCAGCCGGGGCCCCGCGGACGGCCCGAGCCAGAGGTTGGTGTGCTCCAGATTGAGCTGCCCCACCTGGGCGTTGACGAACCGCTTCGTCCTGTCCCCGACCGGGGCGACCACCTCATGCCGCTCCCAGACCTCCCGGAACTCGGGCGAGGCCGCGCGCAACCGTCCGAGCAGCGTCTTCCAGGGAGGCTCCGAGAGATGCTCCGCCATGGCGGCCCGGAACTTGGCCGCCATGATCCGGGTCGTCTCCTCGCGATTGCCGAGGGCGGCGCGGAAATCCTCGTTGGTGAAGGCGAGCCAGAGGCAGTTGCGGTCCTGCGGCGGCACCGCGTCCAGGTCGCACATCATCACACCGTACGTGCGGTTGTACGCGAGGATGTCGTACCGGCTGTTCTGCACACACGCCGGGAAGGGCTCCAGCCGCTCCAGCATCTGCCGGATCGAGGGCGTGATGGTGGGGCACGGCGTCCCGGGCGCGGGATCCAGCGCCCCGGCGAGTGCGAAGAGATGCGCGCGTTCGCTGGGGTCGAGGAGAAGCGCGCGGGCGAGCGCGTCGAGGACCTGCGCGGAGACCTGAATGGCCCGCGCCTGCTCAAGCCAGGTGTACCAGGTGACACCGACAGCGGAGAGCTGGGCGACCTCCTCGCGCCGCAGCCCGGGGGTACGCCGACGGCTCCCCCGGTCGAGCCCGACCTGCTCGGGCATGATCCGCTCACGGCGACTGCGCAGGAACCCCGCGAGCTCATGCCGCCGGATATCGCTCTCCTGCCCGGCCTGCGCCGCGTTCCCGGCCTGCGCGATGGTGGAGGTCATGTGTCAAGGGTGCCGCATGCCCCAGCCCCTTGCCAGGTAGCCCCAGTACCAGGATAAGAACTCCCGGCTACCGGGCTGACGACCGCGCGGATAGTCTGCGCGCATGGCGACGTACTACCGGGACGAGCGGGCCGCTCGTCTTCAGTCCCCGCTGGTCTCCACCCTGTCCCAGGGCGTGGAGGAGGGGTACCGGCTCGTGGGTCCTGATGGGACGCTCACGTCCGTCGTCGCGTATGTGCAGTGGCTGGACGGCCATCCGGGCGGCCCCGACACGCACGTGATGATCTCGTTCGAGGACGGCACGAACGTCGAGTTCCCCTTCGGGGTCCGGCTCACCGCCGTCTGGCACGACGAGCAACGAGTCTTCGCCCCTGCGGAGTTGGCGGAGGCGTCGCCCGCCGCGTGGGGTGTCACGGCTCAGCCCTGGCGCTAGCGGGGGCCGCGCGGCACCATGCGATGCGTGGAACCGTCCGCGACCAGCGGGCCGACCGTCTCCGTGCCAGGGATGTCGGTCTGCTGGTCGCGGCGTTGGTTCCAGCGGTCCAGGAATCCGCGCTGATCACGCGCAGCGTGCCCCACATCGCGTCACCGGCCGCCGCCGGTAACCGAATTCATCAGCCAGGGGTTCCCGGTCGCTTTCCCCGGGACCTACGAGACGATAAGGGGCCCGGAGGTCGCCGTGCAGTGAACTGTGGTGGCGCTCTGGAAGGAGCAGCCGTCCCCTGGAGTGGCGGTATAGTCCGGCGGCACGAAGAACAGCACGTTGTTGTTCACCCCCCACGCGCCCGGGAATACCGTGACCTGGCCGGTCGTCGAGTTCATCGTGCTTATGTTGTCGAACCAGGTGCCCGGGTAGTAGGCGATGTCCTGGCCCCAGACGTACGCGGCGCTGGCCCCCTGCATGTGCACCTGGAAGTCACACAGGGTGGTTCCGTTCCAGGCGAGCTGACGCGGCCCGGGGTTCTGGCCGATAGCGCTGGGCCGGTAGACGTTGCAGCTGTACGCCCGGCCCGTGGCGGTGTGGATGAAGTTCACCGTGGCCGTGCCCACGACAGCGGCGGACGCACCCCCCTTGACGCCATCGGACGTGCCGCCGTCGGAAGCGCTCGTGGAAGCGTGGGCCGAGCCGGTGCCCGCCACGCCGAGCGACGCGGCGACGGCTAATGCCGCGAAGACGCTGCCTATTCCGCGGCGGAGTGATCGTAAAGCCATGCCCATCCCTTCGTTCGTAGATCTCGAACAGACAGGTTCGGACGTGACCATACCGCCGGTTTTATCGATCCAAACAGCTGCGGGACGCCGGTTTCATGGGCGCCCCGTCAGCTCAAGCCCGGTGACAGCGGGTCCAGTTGGGACCGTACGACCGCCGTCACCAGGCATCTCGCGGCGTTACCAGTGCTTCACTCGCGCTTCGAGTGCGGCTCCACCGCGGTGTCCGGGCCCGGCGACACGATCGATTCGTGACCGTTCTTGGCGCGTACCTTGAACGGAGGCGAGCCGTCCTGCCCGAGCACCTCCACGACTTCCACGATCCGGTCGTGCTCGCCGACCACCCGGCCGTGCATCACGAGACGGTCGCCCTTGCTTGCTTTCATCATCACTCCAATGTCACTCGATGTAACCGAGAGTGTACGAAGCTGCCGGTGCGGTCGCCCTCGGTGAAGGAGGGTGTCGCGCCTCGGCCCCTTGCCGGGTAGTGCGAGTACCGGGATAAAGACACTCTGGTACCAGGGTGAGCGATGGACGATCCTCGTTGGAGTGAGTAGAGCATTCGCGTCCCTCCAGAAGACATCCACCGCCAAGGCCCCATCCGGCGGACCGCCCGTCATCCATGACCACGGGTCCGTGCTCGGCGCTCTCGGCCTGTTCACCGTGCTCCTCGGTGCGGCGCTCCCTCTCATCGACTTCTTCATCGTCAATGTAGCTCTGCCGACCATCGATCACGATCTGGCCGCGGGCCCCGCCCTGCTGGAACTGGTGGTGGCCGGGTACGGACTCTCGTACGCCGTGCTGCTCGTGCTCGGCGGGCGGCTCGGGGACATGCTCGGCCGGAGACGGCTCTTCCTCATCGGCATGGCGGCCTTCGGCATCACCTCGCTCGCCTGCGGCCTCGCGCCGAACGCCTGGACGCTGGTGGGCGCGCGGGTGGCGCAGGGCGCCGCGGCGGCGCTGATGCTGCCGCAGGTGCTGGCCACCATCCACTCCGCGACCGGCGGACCGCGCCGCGCGAAGGCACTGAGCCTGTATGGCGCGACGGCCGGGCTCGCGATGGTCGCGGGCCAGATCCTGGGCGGGGTGCTGGTCGCGGCCGATATCGCGGGGAGCGGCTGGCGGGCGATCTTCCTGGTGAATGTGCCGGTGGTGCTGGCGGGCCTGCTCTTCGCGGTCCGTTCGGTGCCGGAGACCCGCTCGCAGCGGCCGGCGCCCATCGATACGCCGGGTACGGTCCTGCTGGCCGCCGCGCTGGTGACGCTCCTGGCGCCCCTCACGGAGGGCCGGGCGGCCGGATGGCCCGCGTGGACCTGGGTCTCGCTGGCGGCCTTCCCGATCGTGTCGTACGCCTTCGTACGGGTGGAGCGGCGGGCCGACCGGCAGGGTAGGACCCCGCTGGTGCCGCCGAGTCTGCTCGCGCTGGTCACGCTCCGGCGGGGGCTGGCGCTGATCGTGCCGTTCGGGATCGGCTTCGGCGGCTTCATGTTCGTGATCGCCGTCGCCCTTCAGCAGGGGCTGCGGATGGGCGCGATCGACGCAGGACTGACGCTGGTGCCCATGGCGGTGGCGTTCTTCGGGGCGTCGCTGGCCGGGCCTCGGCTGATCCGGCGGTACGGCAGCCTGGTGGTCACGGCCGGCGCGGTGATCCAGGCGGCCGGGGTGGCGCTGCTCGCGCTCGCCGTATGGGGCGGCTGGCCCTCGGTAGGCGGGCTGGACCTGCTGCCGGGCATCGCGCTGGCCGGTCTCGGCCAGGGCCTCCAACTGCCCGTCATCATCCGGATCGTGCTCTCCGACATACCGGCCGAGCGGTCCGGGGTGGGCAGCGGTGTGATGGTCACGGCCCAGCAGTCCGCGCTGGCGCTGGGGGTGGCGACACTGGGCTCGCTGTTCCTGACCCTGACCACCACGGCGGGGATGCGGTACGCCCTGGTGGTCACGCTGCTGGCACAGCTGGGGCTGGTCGTCCTGACGGCGCTGCTGAGTCTGCGGCTGCCACGGAAGATCGGCTGAGCGAGAAGAGCGGGCGCGGGACGCGCTCATGGCCGTGGGCCCGGATCACCGAGGTGATCCGGGCCCACGGCGTACGGCTTGAGTACGTCAGTCCTGCGAGGCGGTGCCGTCGGTCGCGTCGTTCTGCTGCGTGCCGTTGCTCTGCTCGCTGCCGCCCTGGCCGGCGGCGCGCTCACGCATCTTGCGGAGCAGCTCCTGCTTGTGGTCGGCGGAGGCCTTGCGGTTGGCGTCGCGCGCGGGGGCGCTCGCCTGCGGGTCGGTGCGGGACAGCTTCTTGCGCTGTCCGCCGACGCCGAGAAGGTTGTTGCGGCTTTTTGCCATGGGGTTCTCCCGAAGCGATGAGAAGTGATCTGCGGATTCGTCGGTGGGGGGCGGGCCGTCGCCGCCGCGCTCTCACTCGTAGATCTGGAAGAACATGCCCGTGACGCTACCACCGGGCGGGGCCGGGACGTAACGCGTTTTTGGCGGACACCAGACACATGAATAGGTGAGCGATGACAGATATTGAAATCTGTCATCGCTCATGCCATGGTTGTTCTGTCACTCCTCGCTCTCACATCCCGATCCGCATGGAGGAACCCCTCATGAACGCCATCCCCACGCGCTCGCTCGGCGCCTCGGGCCCCCGCACCGCCGCCCTCGGCCTCGGCTGCATGGGCATGTCCGCCGGGTACGGGGAAGAGGTGGACCGCGCCGAGTCCATCGCCACCATCCACGCCGCGCTGGACGCGGGCGTCACCCTGCTCGACACGGGCGACTTCTACGGCATGGGCCACAACGAGCTGCTGATCGGCGAGGCCCTGCGCGCCGCCCCGGCCGGCGCCCGCGAACGCGCGCTCACCAGCGTCAAGTTCGGCGCTCTGCGCGATCCGGACAACGGGTGGAGCGGTTACGACGGCCGTCCGGCCGCCGTGAAGAACTTCGCCGCGTACTCCCTGCAGCGCCTCGGCACCGACCACATCGACATCTACCGGATCGCCAGGGTCGACCCGGACGTCCCGATCGAGGAGACGGTCGGCGCCATCGCCGAGCTGATCCAGGCCGGGCATGTGCGCCATGTCGGGCTCTCCGAGGCCGGCGCCGGGACCATCCGCCGGGCGGCCGCCGTCACCCCGGTCGCGGACCTCCAGATCGAGTACTCACTGATCTCGCGCGGCATCGAGGACGAGATCCTGTCGACCGTCCGCGAGCTGGGCATCGGCGTCACGGCGTACGGAGTGCTCTCGCGCGGACTGATCAGCGGCCACTTCACCCGCGATCGCGAGCTGTCCCCCACCGACTTCCGCGCCATGAGCCCCCGGTTCCAGGGCGAGAACCTCCAGCACAATCTCGGACTGGTCGAGTCGCTGCGGAAGATCGCCGAGCAGAAGGGCGTCTCGGTCGCCCAGATCGCCATCGCCTGGGTGCTCTCCCGGGGCGAGGACATCGTGCCGCTCGTCGGCGCCCGCCGCCGTGACCGGCTGACCGAGGCCCTGGGCGCGCTGGATGTCACGCTGGACGCCGATGATCTGGCCGCCATCGAGCGCGCCGTACCGTCGGGTGCCGCCGCCGGAGACCGGTATCCGGCCGGGCAGATGGCACATCTCGACAGCGAGCGCTGACCGGCGCGGAGAACGGACCGCCCGCCGGAGACTGTCCCCTGGAGACTGTCCCGTCGGGTTGTCGGACCTGACAGGTAGTGTCATCTGTCGCATCCGCCGTACGAGCCGTGACATGAAAGGCCGGGCGCCCCATGGCCACCGAGCCCCTGACCGCAGAGCGCATCCTCGAAGCCACCGAGGAGGTGCTGCGCCGCTACGGCCCGGCGAAGGCGACGGTGGTCGATGTGGCACGGGTGCTCGGCGTCAGCCATGGCAGTGTCTACCGGCACTTCCGTACGAAGGCGGCGCTGCGGGAGGCGGTCACCTCGCGCTGGCTGAGCCGTACGGAGACCGTGCTGGCCGGGATCATGGAGGGGGAGGCCGAGCCGGGCCCGGAGAAGCTGCGCGGCTGGCTGCTGGCGCTGTTCGACACCAAGCGGCACAAGGCCGGGGACGACCCGGAACTGTTCGCCACATTCTCCGTGCTCATCGACGAGAGCAGCGATGTGGTCGACGCGCATCTGACGGAGCTGGCCCATCAGCTCACCCGGATCGTCGAAGAGGGCGTGCGCGAGGGCGAGTTCGTGGCGGCGGACCCGGCGAGCGCGGCCGGGGCGGTCTTCGCCGCCACGGCCCGCTTCCATGACCCGGCCTACGCGCCGGAGTGGCGGAAGCCCACGATCGACGCCGAGTTCACCGCCGTATGCGATCTGCTGCTGCGCGGACTGCGGGCCTGATCGGACAGCGGTCCGGGCCTAGGTCCTGTCCGGTCGATCTTCGCGGACCCGCGACGCCTGGCACCGCACCTCGCCGCGTTGTCGGAGTCGCCCAAGTACGTCCAGTACGAGGACGATCCTCCGCCTTGCGATGCACGGCACCAGACGCCGCGGCCTGATCCACGAAGATCGGCCGGACAGGGCCTAGTCGGCCGCCGGGTCCACCGTCGCCTGATGAACCTCGGTGAGATGTTCCTCGGCCTTGAGCCAGGGCAGGAACTGCGCTCCCTTGCGCCAGCCGCAGGTGTCGCAGATCAACGACCGCTGCACACCCGCCTTCTGGACGCGTACGACATGCTCGCGTCCATGCTGATCCCATCTCCTGACCGTGCTGGTGGTCGTGGCCGGCATGATCCGTGCCTCCCTGGTAGGTCAGCGCCCAGTCTGCAACGGAGCCCCCGGTTCCGTGGTGGAACCGGGGGCTTCGAGCTACGAACGTGACCCGCCGTTCACTGTGGGCCGTCGGCAGCCGCCGTCAGCAGCCGAGGAGCCGGGCGCCGAGGTAGCTCTGGATCTGGTCGAGCGAGACGCGCTCCTGCTGCATCGTGTCGCGCTCGCGCACGGTCACCGCGTTGTCGTCCAGGGTGTCGAAGTCGACGGTCACACAGAACGGCGTGCCGATCTCGTCCTGGCGGCGGTAGCGGCGGCCGATGGCGCCCGCGTCATCGAACTCGATGTTCCAGTTGCGCCGCAGATCCGTCGCGAGGCCCTTGGCCTTCGGCGAGAGCTGCGGATTGCGGGAGAGCGGCAGCACGGCCACCTTGACCGGCGCCAGGCGCGGGTCGAGACGCATCACGGTGCGCTTCTCCAGCACGCCCTTGGCGTTGGGCGCCTCGTCCTCGTTGTACGCGTCGAGGAGGAAGGCCAGCATCGAGCGGCCGACACCGGCGGCCGGCTCGATGACATACGGGGTCCAGCGCTCGCCGGCCTCCTGGTCGAAGTACGACAGGTCGTGGCCGGACGCCTTGGAGTGCGCGGAGAGGTCGTAGTCCGTGCGGTTGGCGACACCCTCCAGCTCGCCCCACTCGCTGCCGCCGAACTGGAAGCGGTACTCGATGTCGGCGGTGCGCTTGGAGTAGTGCGAGAGCTTCTCGGCCGGGTGCTCGTACCACCGCATGTTCTCCTCACGGAGACCCAGGTCGGTGTACCAGTTCCAGCGCTGCTCCATCCAGTATTCCTGCCACTGCTCGTCCTCGCCCGGCTTGACGAAGAACTCCATCTCCATCTGCTCGAACTCGCGCGTGCGGAAAATGAAGTTGCCCGGAGTGATCTCGTTCCGGAAGGACTTGCCCATCTGCGCGATGCCGAACGGCGGCTTCTTGCGCGAAGTCTGCTGCACCTGGGCGAAGTTGGTGAAAATGCCCTGCGCGGTCTCGGGCCGCAGATAGGCGATCGACCCGGAGTCCTGCGTCGGGCCGAGGTGGGTGGAGAGCAGACCGGAGAACTGCTTGGGGTCGGTGAACGTACCCTTGTTGCCGCAGTTGGGGCAGTTGATGTCGGCGAGGCCGTTCTCGGGCGCCTTGCCGTGCTTCGCCTCGTACGCCTCCTCCAGGTGGTCGGCGCGGAACCGCTTGTGGCAGGAGGTGCACTCGGTGAGCGGGTCACTGAAGGTCGCGACGTGGCCGGACGCCTCCCAGACCTCCGTGGCGAGGATCACCGAGGAGTCGATACCGACAACGTCCTCGCGCGAGGTGACCATGTAACGCCACCACTGACGCTTGAGGTTTTCCTTCAGCTCGACTCCGAGCGGCCCGTAGTCCCAGGCGGCGCGCTGACCACCATAGATCTCACTGGACGGGTAGACGAAGCCACGGCGCTTGCTCAGGTTGACGATGCTGTCGATCTTGTCGGCGGCCACGGTGCTCTCTTCATTACGACGACGACGAACGGCGAATGCTTCAGATTAGCGGCGGCCGCACCCCTTGGATCAAATCGGTGCGGGGTAAGAGACATCTCCGCCCCTTGTTGACAATCGTTTCCACTTTTGTTGAAAATGACAGTCATGAACGCACGACGTCTGATACCCACCGCCACCATCGCCGGAGCAGTCACCCTCGGCCTGGTCGCGCTGTCCGCCTGCTCCTCCTCCGACGCCGCCACCAAGAAGAGCGGCGACAAGCTCGCGGTGACCGCGTCGTTCTACCCCATGCAGTTCCTGGCCGAGCGAATAGGCGGCGACCACGTCTCCGTCACCACGCTCACCAAGCCCGGTGTGGAGCCGCACGACCTGGAGCTCAACCCCCGGCAGGTCGCCCAGCTCGGCGAAGCCGATGTCATCCTCTATCTCAAGGGTATTCAACCCGCCGTGGATGAGGCCATCACGCAGTCCGGTGTGAAGAACACCGTCGACGCGACCTCCCTCACCACGCTGGAGAAGCACGGCACCGAGGTCGGCCACTCCCACGAGGACGGCCACGCGGACGGCCACACGGCCGAGGAGAGCCACCCCGCCGGCGAAGAAGGCTCCCTGGATGGCAAGGACCCGCACATCTGGCTGGACCCGGTGAAGTACGCCGAGGTCGCCAAGGGGGTCGGCGCCTCGCTGGAGAAGGCCGACCCGGACAATTCCGCCACGTACCAGAAGAACACCGACGCGCTGGTGAAGCAGCTCGGCGGCCTGGACACCGCGTTCAAGCAGGGCCTCGCCGACACCACCACCAAGACCTTCATCACCACCCACGCCGCCTTCGGCTATCTCGCCGAGCGCTACGGTCTGACGCAGGAGGCCATCGCGGGCCTCGACCCCGAGTCGGAGCCCAGCCCCGCTCGGGTGAAGGAACTGGAGACCATCGCGGAGCACGACAAGGTCGGCACCGTATTCTTCGAGACGCTCGCCAGTGACAAGACCGCCAAGACCATCGCCGCGGACTCCGGACTGAAGACCGACGTCCTGGACCCGCTGGAGGGAATTACGGACAAGTCCAAGGGCGATGACTACATCGAGGTCATGAACTCCAACCTCGCCGCGCTGCAGAAGGCACTCGGCGCGAAGTGAGGCCCGCGAAGTGAAACAGCCGGCAGCAGTATCGGAGGCGCCCGACATGGCGACGGTGGAGAGCGGCCAGACCGCTGAGGCGGCGCAGCGGACACCGGAGCGGCGCTCCGCACCGGTCGTCACCGTCCGGGGCGCCAGGGCCACGCTCGGTTCGCGCCCGGTGCTGCGCGGCATCGACCTCGCCGTGCACAGCGGTGAGGTCGTCGCCCTGCTCGGCGCCAACGGCTCCGGCAAGTCCACCGCCGTGCGCTCGGTGATCGGGCAGGTACCGCTGACCGACGGCGAGATCACACTCTTCTCGACCCCGCTGCGCCGCTTCCGCGACTGGGCGCGCGTCGGTTACGTACCGCAGCGCACCACCGCCGCGAGCGGGGTGCCCGCGACCGTCCGTGAGGTCGTCGCCTCCGGCCGGCTGTCCCGTACGAGGTTCGGCCTGCCCGGCAAGGCCGACCGGGCCGCCGTCGAGCGGGCCATCGAGCTGGTCGGGCTCACCGACCGCGCCAAGGACTCCGTGGAGGCGCTCTCCGGCGGCCAGCACCAGCGCGTGCTGATAGCCAGGGCGCTCGCCGCCGGGCCCGAACTGCTGATCATGGACGAGCCGATGGCGGGCGTCGACCTGGCCAGCCAGGACATCCTCGCGGCCACCCTGCGCGAACAGGTCGCGGCCGGTACGACCGTCCTGCTCGTCCTGCATGAACTCGGCGCGCTGGAGCCGCTGATCGACCGCGCGGTGGTGCTGCGCGACGGCTGTGTGGTGCATGACGGGCCACCGCCGAGGGCCGTCGGCCAGCACTCTTCCCCAAGCTCTTCGAGCAGGGGAGGCCCCATGCCGGGCCACGACCCCAGTCCTCTGACCAATCCGGGCTGCCATCCGCACGCGGCCGGCGAGCCGCTCCGCACAGGACTGCTGAGCTGACCATGGAAATACTCCAGACCGCGTTCATGCAGCGCGCGCTGATCGCGGCCGTCCTGGTCGGCATCACCGCCCCCGCCGTCGGCATCTACCTCGTACAGCGCCGCCAGGCCCTGATGGGCGACGGCATCGGCCATGTCGCGATGACCGGCGTCGGTCTGGGCTTCCTGCTCTCCACCAGCGCGATCTGGATGGCGACGCTGGTCTCGGTGGCCGGCGCCATCACGATGGAGCTGATCAGGGCGTACGGCCGCACGCGCGGCGACATCGCGCTGGCGATGCTCTTCTACGGCGGTATGGCGGGCGGTGTCCTGCTGATCAATCTCGCGCCGAACGGCTCCAACGGCAGCCTCAGTACGTATCTCTTCGGCTCCCTGTCGACGGTCTCGCCGGCGGACGTGACCGCGATCTCGCTGCTCGCCGCGTTTGTGGTGCTGGTCACCGTGGGGCTGCGCCGGCAGCTCTTCGCGGTCAGCCAGGACGAGGAGTTCGCCCGCGTCACCGGACTGCCGGTGCGGGCGCTGAATCTGCTGATCGCGGTGACGGCCGCGGTGACGGTCACCGTCGCCATGCGGGTGGTGGGGCTGCTGCTGGTCAGCGCGCTGATGGTGGTGCCGGTCGCGGCGGCCCAGCAGATCACCCGGTCCTTCGTGGTCACCTTCGTCCTGTCCGTCGTGATCGGTACGGCGGTCACGCTGGCCGGCACGGTCACCTCGTACTACCAGGACGTGCCGCCCGGCGCGACGATCGTGCTGATCGCGATCGGTGTCTTCGTGGTGCTGACCGCCCTCGCGACCCCCCTCGCGAGACGCAGGGCCCGCGCGCTGCGGGCCGCCGAGGCGGCGGCCGTACCGGACGGGGAAGCGCCGGACGTGAACGTACCCGCCGCTCGCCGAAGCACGGACGATGTCACGGTCTGACCGCGAGCCGGTCACGAACTGGCAGAATGGCCCGTGGGAAGCGGGCAACGCCCGAGGGATACGGGCAGAGGCAAGGAGGCACCTGTGACGACTGCGCCCAGCGGTGGATCAAGCGCGGCCCCCGTGCGCGGCCGATCGACCCGCCAGCGTGCCGCGGTGGCGGCGGCGCTCGACGAGGTGGACGAGTTCCGTAGCGCGCAGGAGCTCCACGACATGCTCAAACACCGTGGTGACTCGGTCGGTCTGACCACGGTCTATCGCACCCTGCAGTCCCTCGCCGACGCGGGCGAGGTCGATGTGCTGCGGACGAACGACGGCGAGTCGGTCTACCGGCGCTGCTCGACCGGCGACCATCACCACCATCTCGTCTGCCGGGTCTGCGGAAAGGCCGTCGAGGTCGAGGGACCCGCGGTGGAGCAGTGGGCCGAGACGATCGCCGCGCAGCACGGCTATGTCGGCGTGGCGCACACGGTGGAGATCTTCGGTACGTGCGCGGAGTGCGCGGCGGCGGTCGCGAAGAACTAGTGCCCCTCCCGGCACTAGGCCCTGTTCGAGGCGCCTTGAGGTCGCCGTACGGGCTCACCATTCAGCCCGTACGGCGACTCCGGCGCGTTTCAGCCCTGCTGCTCCGCCTGTTCGACTTGCTCCTCGTTGGGCAGCGCGCCGCCGAAGCGCCGGTCCCTGGACGCGTACTCCAGGCAGGCCCGCCACAGATCACGGCGGTCGAAGTCCGGCCACAGCACGTCCTGGAAGACCATCTCGGCGTAACTGCTCTGCCAGATCAGATAGTTGGACGTGCGCTGCTCACCGCTGGGGCGCAGGAAGAGATCCACGTCCGGCATGTCCGGGTAGTACAGATACTTGGCGAACGTCTTCTCGTTGACCTTGGACGGGTCGAGCTTGCCGGACGCGACATCAGCGGCGAGCGCCTGCGCGGCGTCCGCGATCTCCGCGCGACCGCCGTAGTTGACGCAGAAGTAGAGCGTCATGGCGTCGTTGTCCTTCGTCTGCTCCTGGGCGACCTGGAGCTCCTGGACAACCGACTTCCACATCTTGGGCATCCGGCCCACCCAGCGGATCCGGATCCCCAGCTCGTCCATCTCGTCGCGGCGGCGCCGGATGACATCGCGGTTGAAGTTCATGAGGAAGCGCACCTCGTCGGGGGTGCGCTTCCAGTTCTCGGTGGAGAAGGCGAACAGGGAGAGGTTCTTGACGCCCATCTCCAGGCAGCCCTTGAGCACATCGAGCACGACGCCCTCGCCGACCTTGTGGCCCTCGGTGCGCGGCAGACCGCGCTCCTTGGCCCAGCGGCCGTTGCCGTCCATGACGCAGGCCACATGCTTCGGCACCAGCTCGCCGGGGATCTTCGGCGGAACCGCACCGGAGGGGTGCGGTTCCGGCGTCTTGTACTCGCGGCGGGAACGCCCCAGGATTCCGCGTCGTGCCATGCGCTCTCGTCTCCTAGTTTTCCTAGTTCTTCTCTACGTATCTGAGCGAGCGCAGCCCGCGCTCCAGGTGCCAGTGCAGATAGGCGGACACCAGTCCGCTGCCCTCCCTGACATGCCGCGCCTCGCACGCGTCCGCCGTGCCCCAGTCGCCGGTCAGCAGCGCGCTGAGCAGCCCGACGGCCTCAGCCGAGGGTACGACGCTGCCGGGCACCCGGCAGTCGCCGCAGATGACCCCACCCGCCGCGACCGAAAAGAAACGATTCGGCCCGTGGAGTCCGCACTTCGCGCAGTCGTCGAAGCTCGGCGCGTAGCCGTTGACGGCGAGGGAGCGCAGCAGGAAGGCGTCCAGGATCAGATGGGGCGCGTGCTCGCCGCGCGCGAGCGTGCGCAGCCCGCCGACCAGGAGCAGATACTGCTGGACGGCCGGCTCGCCCTCGTGGTCGGTGAACCGCTCGGCGGTCTCCAGCATGGCGGTGCCCGCGGTGTAGCGGGCGTAGTCGGTGACGATGCCGCCACCGTACGGAGCGATGGTCTCGCTCTGGGTGCACAGCGGCAGCCCGCGTCCGACGAGATCGCTGCCGCGCGCGAAGAACTGCACATCGACATGGGAGAACGGCTCCAGCCGCGCCCCGAACTTCGACTTGGTCCGCCGTACTCCCCGGGCGACCGCGCGGACACGGCCGTGGCCGCGGGTCAGAAGCGTGATGATGCGGTCGGCCTCACCGAGCTTCTGGGTGCGCAGCACAACGCCGTCGTCCCGGAACAGACTCATGGGCCCATTCTCCCGCATGCGCGGACGCCCCTCCGCCCGCCGCGCCCCCTCGTCCCTTGAGGCCGGGCGCGGGAAGGCGGGCCGGGCTCAGGAGAGCGTGCCGGACGCCGCCAGCAGCAGTCGCTCCGTATCGTCCGAGCAGAGCTGGAGCGCGCCGCCGACGATGCTCAGCACCTCGCGCTCCGGCAGGCTGTACGGCCCGTCCGCCACCGCGATCCGCGCACCCTGGAGCACGATCGACTCCCGCCCCGCCGGGGCCAGATGGGGGGCCAGCGGCTCCAGCGCCTCATGCAGCTCGATGGCGAGCGCCGCGCCGCACGGGCCCGGCTCAAGGAGGAACCGGCCGGTGTCCGCGGCCAGCGCGTCGACCAGATCCGTCAGCCGGTCCTCCGTGCAGTCCTCGAACCCGGCCGCCCTGACAGTGAGGACCGCGGTCTCCCTGACCGTACGCGAGGACGTGCCACCCGCCGCGAGGACCGCCAGCGCGACCGTGTGCACGGCATCGCGCAGCATCGCGGAGAAGCGGACGGTGGTGGGGTGGTCGAGCACGTCCATCCCGAAGTGGGCGTGGCAGGCGGCGCATTCGACGACGGGCCCGGCGCAGCCGCGTGAGAGCAGCGGGACTCCGAGCACCGTGAAACGGCGACGGCCGGTACGACGGCGGTAGTTGCGGTCGCCCCCGCAGTCGGGGCAGAAGAACTCCCCGTCACCGACGGTGTTCCAGGACGTACGAATGCCGCAGACACGTACTTTTCGCCCGCCGGGTCTCTGAGCTGGCAGCACGTCGCGCACCTCCGTAACGCTCCGGCAACGCTTCGTTGCGTTGCACTCCACTTCGCCTCTGCGCCGTTTCGGGGAATCCGGATGCAGAGCCGCCGCGTTGACGTGATGTTAGCCACATCGCGCGGGTGCCGTCAGTACCGCGGCGTGAGATCGCCACGACATGGCTGAACCCCGACCACCGTGTGCGGTGGCCGGGGTCCGTGAACGCTCAGGTCAGGCCGGGGGCGACGGCCGGATCAGCGGGTCGCGCGGTTCACCGCGGAAATGACCGCCTTGAGTGAAGCGCGGGTGGTGTTCGCGTCGATTCCGATGCCCCACAGCACCTTTCCGTCGATCGCGCACTCGATGTACGAGGCGGCCTGCGCGCTCGCGCCCTCGCTCATGGTGTGTTCCTGGTAGTCCAGCAGCCGGGCGTCCACACCGACCGCCGCCAGCGCCTCGAAGAAGGCCGAAATCGGACCGTTGCCGGTACCGGTCAGCACGGTCTCCGTACCGTCCACGACGGCCTGGACGGTCAGTGTGTCCTTGCCGTCGGTGTCGGTCGTGGCCTGGCCGGAGCGGAGCTGGATCCGGCCCCAGGCGTTGTCCGGGTTGGGCAGGTACTCGTCCTGGAAGACCGACCAGATCTGGCCGGGTGTGACCTCGCCGCCCTCGGCGTCGGTCTTGGCCTGGATGATCCGGGAGAACTCGATCTGCATCCGGCGCGGCAGGTCCAGCTTGTGGTCGTTCTTCAGTACGTACGCGATCCCGCCCTTGCCGGACTGCGAGTTGACCCGGATGACCGCCTCGTAGGAACGGCCCACGTCCTTCGGGTCGATCGGCAGATACGGCACGGCCCACTCGATCTCGTCGACCGGCTTGCCCTGCGCCGCCGCGTCGGCCTCACGCGCGTCGAAGCCCTTCTTGATGGCGTCCTGGTGGGAGCCGGAGAAGGAGGTGTAGACCAGATCGCCCGCGTAGGGGTGGCGCGGGTGGATCTCCATCTGGTTGCAGTACTCGCTGGTACGACGGATCTCGTCGATCTGCGAGAAGTCGATCTGCGGGTCGACGCCCTGCGAGAAGAGGTTCATGCCCAGCGTCACCAGGTCGACATTGCCGGTGCGCTCGCCCTGCCCGAACAGACAGCCCTCGATACGGTCCGCCCCGGCCATGAGCGCCAGCTCGGCGGCGGCGACGGCCGTACCGCGGTCGTTGTGCGGGTGCACGGACAGACACACGTTCTCGCGGCGCGAGAGATGGCGCGACATCCACTCGAAGCGGTCCGCGTGCGTGGACGGGGTCGAACGCTCCACCGTGGCGGGCAGATTGAGGATGATCTCGCGGCCGGCCTCGGGCTGCCAGACGTCCATGACGCCTTCGCAGACCTCCAGCGCGAAGTCCAGCTCGGTGTCGGTGAAGATCTCCGGGCTGTACTGGTAGCCGAAGACGGTCTCGGGGCCCAGGATCTTCTCCGCGTACTCCATCACCAGCCGGGTGCCGTCCACGGCGATCTGCTTGACCTGCTCCTTCGTACCGCGGAAGACGACCCGGCGGAACGTGGGGGCGGTGGCGTTGTACAGATGGACGGTCGCGCGGTGGGCGCCACGCAGCGCCTCGACGGTGCGCTCGATCAGTTCCTCGCGGGACTGGGTCAGGACGGAGATCGTCACGTCCTCGGGGATCGCGCCCTCTTCGATGATCGACCGTACGAACGCGAAGTCGGTCTCACCGGAGGACGGGAAGCCGACCTCGATCTCCTTGTAGCCCATGCGGACCAGCAGATCGAACATCTCGCGCTTGCGGGCCGGTGACATGGGGTCGATCAGGGCCTGGTTGCCGTCGCGCAGATCGGTGGAGAGCCAGCGGGGGGCGACGGTGATCCGGTTGTCCGGCCAGGTGCGGTCGGGAATCTCCACCGCCTCGTAGCGGCCGTACTTGTGGATCGGCATCCCGGACGGCCGCTGGGTGTGGGTCGCGTTGGTGATGGGCGTGGCGCGGCCGACGGAAGAATCAGACATTGCGCAGGGCTCCTCGTGTGTCCACTGGGACGGCCGACGGGCGTGATCACCGCAACGCCAGACTCCGCGGGGAGGGGGTCGGCCTACGACTACAGACCCTCGCCGCGGCAGCTAAGGAGAAGCAGCCCGAAACGCATGATGTGAGGCAGCCTAGCCGAGCGGTGCCGGACGCGCGGGTCCGTATCAGAATGCGGGATTCGGAGAGCGCCCGGCGAGACGCCGGAGACGCGGCCGGATTCGCCCGGAGACACGGCCTGAGACGTAAAGCCCGAACCCTCCGGAATCACTCCATCTCAGCAATTCCTGTCGCGATGAGTGACAGGCGGATCACACACTGCCACCGTGCTCGTATGAACACCATCGCTCCCGTCTTCTGCACCATCGTGCCGCCCCATGTCCTCGACAAGCTCGCCCAGGCCGAGGACCCCCGGCTCTCCGGGCCCGCCCGCCGCACCCTGGAGGTGGACTCCGCGCACCGCACCCGGCGCCGGATCACCGGTCTGCGCGCCGTCGCCTCCCCCACGGCCGCCGCCACCGGGAACCCGCACCGCACCATCCACGACTGCGAGCACCGCACCGCACTGCCGGGCAAGAAGGTGCGCGGCGAGGGCGACGAGCCCGGCCGCGACGCCACCGTCAACCGCGCCTACAGCGGTCTCGGCGCCACGTTCGAGCTGCTGCTGTCGGCGTACGGACGCGACTCGCTCGACGGCGCCGGGCTGCCGCTGGTCGCCAGCGTCCACTACGACGAGGGGTACGCGAACGCCTTCTGGGACGGCGATCAGATGGTCTTCGGCGACGGTGACGGCGAGGTCTTCCTCGACTTCACGCTGCCCGTCGACGTGATCGGCCACGAGCTGTCCCACGGCCTGACGCAGTACACCGCCAACCTCGACTACCAGGGGCAGTCGGGCGCCCTCAACGAGTCCGTGTCGGACGTCTTCGGCTCGCTGGTCAAGCAGTACACCCTGGACCAGACCGCCGACCGGGCCGACTGGCTGATCGGCGCGGGCCTGCTCGCGCCCGGCGTCAGCGGGGAGGCGCTGCGCTCCATGAAGGCGCCGGGCACGGCGTACGACGACGATGTCCTCGGCAAGGACCCGCAGCCGGCGACGATGGACGACTTCGTGCGGACGAGCCAGGACAACGGCGGGGTCCACATCAACTCCGGGATCCCGAACCACGCGTTCTATCTGCTGGCCGTAGAGCTCGGCGGCAAGGCGTGGGAGCGGGCGGGACAGCTCTGGTTCGACGTACTGACCGGCGGCGAACTGGCCGCCGACGCGCAGTTCACGGACTTCGCCCGGCTGACCGTCGCGGCGGCGCGGGCCCGCTTCGGGGACGGCGCGGAGCTGGAGGCGGTGACCAAGGCGTGGTCCCAGGTCGGGGTCCCCACGGCGTGAAGCACCGGGTGTGGCACGAGCGGCGGCTACCGTCGCCGCCCGTCACGTACTAGACAGGACCCATGCGTATCCAAGTACGGCGCACAGGCGGCTTCGCGGGCATCGAGCGCAGGGCCGAGATCGAGACCTCGGGCCTGCGCGATGCCGGTGACTGGCGGGAACTGGCCGAGCGGGCGATGGCGGACGGCGCGGACACACCGTCCGCCGGCGTACCGGACGGCTACCACTATGTGATCACCTTCGATGACGACCGCACGGTCCACTGCGCGGACCCGGGGCTCACCGATGCCCAGCGCGCGCTGATCTCGCGCGTGCTCAAGGAAGGCGCGTAGGCCCTGTCCGGCGGGAGCGCGACAGTGATGCCCCGGCCCGGCCGGTTCGCCGGCCGGCCCGGTCAGAACCCGAGCTTGCGCAGCTGCTTCGGGTCGCGCTGCCAGTCCTTGGCGACCTTGACGTGCAGATCGAGGAAGACCGGGGTGCCGAGCAGCGCCTCGATGTGCTTGCGGGACTTCGTCCCGACCTCCTTGAGCCGCTTGCCCTTCGGGCCGATGATGATGCCCTTCTGGCTGGGGCGCTCGATATAGACGTTCGCGTGGATGTCCAGCAGCGGCTTGTCCGCCGGGCGGTCCTCGCGCGGCAGCATCTCCTCGACGACGACCGCGATCGAGTGCGGGAGCTCGTCCCGTACGCCTTCCAGCGCGGCCTCGCGGATCAGCTCGGCGACCATGACCTGCTCGGGCTCGTCGGTGAGGTCGCCCTCCGGGTAGAGCGGCGGGCTCTCCGGGAGGAGCGGGACGAGCAGATCCGCGAGCAGACCGACCTGCTGGCCGCCGACCGCCGAGACCGGGACGATCTCGGCCCACTCCAGGCCGAGTTCCTTGCCGAGCTGGTCGATCGCGATGAGCTGTTCGGCCAGCGTCTGGGAGTCGACGAGGTCCGTCTTGGTGACGACGGCGACCTTCGGCGTCTTCTTGATCGCGGCGAGTTCCTTGGCGATGTACCGGTCGCCGGGGCCGAGCTTCTGGTCGGCGGGCAGACAGAAGCCGATCACATCGACCTCGGCCCAGGTCGTCCGTACGACATCGTTCAGGCGCTCACCGAGCAGCGTGCGCGGCTTGTGGAGGCCCGGGGTGTCGACCAGGATCAGCTGTGCCTCGGGCCGGTGCACGATGCCGCGCACGGTGTGGCGCGTGGTCTGCGGCCGGTTGGACGTGATGGCCACCTTCTGACCGACCAGAGCGTTCGTGAGGGTGGACTTGCCCGCGTTGGGGCGGCCGACGAAGCAGGCGAAGCCGGCCCGGTGGGGGGCTTCGGTTGCCTCGGGAGAAGTCTCGGGCGAAGAGGTACGAGCGCTCATGGCGCCCATTGTCCCCGATCGTTTACCCCGCGCCGACCAGACAGCCCCGCACGGCCGCCGCGCCGCCATGTTCCGCGCACCGATGGGGCCGGTCAGCCCGCCGTGACGGTCACCCGCAGCGTGCCGTCCGGACCCGCCACCAGAACCGGGGTCGCGGGCCCGCCGAGGTCGCGTACGGCCGCACGGTCCTCGTCCGACACGCCCTCCTCCGCCGTGACGACGGCCGCCGCCTCCAACGAGCTCGCGCCGCTGGCCACGGCCATGGCGACAGCCGTACGCAGCGCGCTGAGCCTGAGCGAGTCCAGCCGCACGGTGCCGGCGACATACGTACGCCCGGTCTCATCCCGCACGGCCGCCCCCTCTGGTACGCCATTACGCGCACGGGCGCTGCGGGCCAGCGTGATGATCTTGCGGTCCTCGGAGGAGACGCCGGTGCCGGGTTCGGTGCTCTCAGTCATACGCCGAGCATAGGCAGCCCGCTCAGCACCACCGTCAACGGGCCGCGCCAGGACGGCCATCGGGACCACACCCGAAGCGCCCGCCGCTCCGCTCAGGGCCTGTCCAGTCTGAGGCGTTCCTGCCTCGGGAGCCCGGCCACCACCAGGTCGTAGGAGTCCTCGATCAGCTCCCGCACCATCCGGGCGGGCAGTGGGGCGACCGTTACCGTGTTCCAGTGGCGTTTGTTGAGGTGCCAGCCCGGGACGATTTCCGGGTGGATCTCGCGGAGGCGAATCGCTTCCTCAGGGTCGCACTTGAGGGAGACCTTCAGCGGGCGGTCCTCCAGGGCGCAGATCGCGAAGATCTTCTCGGCGACTCTGAAGACCGTGATATCCGGGTTGCGCGGGAACGGGGCGTCCGAGGACGTTCCGTTCAGTGCCAGGCAGCACGCCGTCAGCTCCGCCGGGGTCACGAGGTCTGGGCTTCCTTCCTGACCGGTTCGGCGAGGACCGTGACGATCTTGTTCCGGCGGCCGGCCGGGGATTCGGCCGTCAGTCGGAGCGTGCGGCCGTCCGGCAGGTCGACGCTGGCGGTGGCGCCGGCGATCGGGACGCGGCCCAGGGCCTTCGCCAGGAGGCCGCCGACCGTCTCCACGTCCTCGTCGTCGTACTCGTCGAGCCCGAACAGATCCCCGAGGTCTCCGATGTCCAGCCGGGCCGTGACGCGGTACGAGCCGTCGCCCAGCTCCTCGACCGGCGGGAGTTCGCGGTCGTACTCGTCGGTGATCTCGCCGACGATCTCCTCCAGGATGTCCTCGATCGTGACGATGCCGGCCGTGCCGCCGTACTCGTCGATCACGACCGCGACATGGCTGCGCTCCTGCTGCATCTCGCGCAGCAGATCGCCCGCGTTCTTCGTGTCGGGCACGAAGGACGCGGGGCGCATCGCCGTGGAGACCAGATCGGCTTCGGAGTCCCGGTTGATATGGGTCTTCCTGACCAGGTCCTTGAGGTAGACGATGCCGACGATGTCGTCCTCGTTCTCCCCCGTCACCGGGATACGGGAGAAGCCGGAGCGCAGCGCCAGCGTCAGCGCCTGACGGATCGTCTTGTACCGCTCGATACAGACCAGGTCCGTGCGCGGAACCATGACCTCCCGTACGAGGGTGTCGCCGAGCTCGAAGACGGAGTGCACCATGCGGCGCTCGTCGTCCTCGATGAGGGACTCCGACTCGGCGAGGTCGACCATCGCCCGCAGCTCGGCCTCGCTCGCGAACGGTCCCTTGCGGAAGCCCTTGCCGGGGGTGAGCGCGTTGCCCAGCAGGATCAGCAGCTGGGGGACCGGGCCCATGATCCTGGCGAGCGGCAGCAGCACATACGCCGAGGCCGTCGCCGTGTTCAGCGGATGCTGGCGGCCGATCGTACGGGGCGAGACACCCACCGCGACGTACGAGACGAGCACCATCACACCGATGGCGACGACCAGCGCCGCCCACGTCTCCTTGAACTCCTTCAGGCAGACGTACGTGACGAGCACCCCGGCCGCCATCTCGCAGGCGACCCGCACCAGCAGGGCCACATTCAGATAGCGCGTCGGGTCGGCGGCGACCTGGGCCAGCTTGGTCGCGCCGCGCCGCCCGGAACGGACGGCCTCGGCCGCCCGGAAGCTGGAGACCCGGGCGAGGCCCGCCTCGGCGGAGGCCGCCAGCCAGGCCACGACGACCAGGGCGACCGCTCCGACGATCAGTTGCGCGGTCATGAGAGGGTCGGCGCGGGCGACGGACCCGTGAGCCCCTGTTCGGACCGCCAGCCGTCGACGATGGCCGCCTGGAGGCCGAACATCTCGGCCCGCTCGTCCGGCACTTCGTGGTCGTAGCCGAGGAGATGCAGCACACCGTGGACGGTGAGCAGCTGGAGCTCCTCGTCCATGGTGTGCTGCGTCGGGGCTTCCTCGCCCTGCTTCTTCGCCACCTCGGGGCAGAGCACGATGTCACCGAGGAGGCCCTGCGGGGGCTCCTCGTCGTCCTTGACCGGCGGACGCAGCTCGTCCATCGGGAAGGACATGACATCCGTCGGGCCCGGCAGATCCATCCACTGGATGTGCAGCTGTTCCATGGCGGCCTCGTCCACCACGATCACCGACAGTTCGGAGAGCGGGTGGATACGCATCCTCGTGAGCGCGTAGCGGGCGACGTCGAGGATCGCCTGCTCGTCGACCTCGGTGCCTGACTCGTTGTTGACGTCGATCGACATGGTGCGCTCTTGGTCTCCCGCTCCTGAATCCCGCAGCCCGTGTCAGCCGTCAGCCATGGCCTTCGTCAACCGCGGCTGTCGTTCTGTTCGTACTGCTCGTACGCGTCGACGATACGGCCGACGAGCTTGTGCCGGACAACATCCTGCGACGTGAGACGGGAGAAGTGCACATCGTCGACGCCCTCCAGGATGTCCTGGACCTGGCGCAGACCGCTCTTCGTGCCGCCCGGCAGGTCGACCTGGGTGATGTCGCCGGTGATGACGATCTTCGATTCGAAGCCGAGCCTCGTCAGGAACATCTTCATCTGCTCGGGGCTGGTGTTCTGCGCCTCGTCGAGAATGATGAACGCGTCATTGAGCGTACGGCCGCGCATATACGCCAGCGGCGCCACCTCGATCGTGCCCGCCGCCATCAGACGCGGGATCGAGTCGGGGTCGAGCATGTCGTGCAGCGCGTCGTAGAGCGGCCGCAGATACGGGTCGATCTTCTCGTAGAGCGTGCCGGGCAGGAAGCCGAGCCGCTCGCCCGCCTCGACGGCGGGCCTGGTCAGGATGATCCGCGTGACCTGCTTGGACTGCAGGGCCTGGACCGCCTTGGCCATGGCGAGATAGGTCTTGCCGGTACCGGCGGGGCCGATGCCGAAGACGACCGTGTGCTTGTCGATCGCGTCGACATACCGCTTCTGGTTGAGGGTCTTGGGGCGGATCGTCCGGCCGCGGCTGGACAGGATGTTCTGGGTGAGCACCTCGGCGGGCGTCTCGGGACCGTCCGCTCCGCCGTTCTCGCTCGCCCTGAGCATGGCGATCGAACGTTCCACTGCGTCCTCCGTCATCGGCTGACCGGTGCGGAGCACCAGCATCATTTCGTCGAACAGGCGCTGGACCATCGCGACATCCGCCGCGCTGCCGGTCGCACTGATCTCGTTTCCCCGGACATGGATGTCTGCGGCCGGGAACGCCTTCTCGATCGCACGCAGGAGGGTGTCTCCGGAGCCCAGGACCGTCACCATGGGGTGCTTGGCGGGGACGGTCCACTGGGCACGTGCCTGCCCCGACGCGGGGGTCTGGACTGTGGGTGTCTGAGTCATGAGCCGGCACTGTGGCCTGCGCATACCTCCCGTTGCAGGGTTCTCGCTGCTCGACAACCTCTGGGCTACCAGCGTACGACCCCGCACTGACAAGGCCCTAGGGCTTTTCGATGTGCCGTGAGCAAAGCCCACCGGCCTCTCAGCCCGAGCGGCCGAAGCCGATGGTCGGTACGGCCCTGCGCAGCGGCCACGGCCTGCTCGGCGCGGGCAGCAGCTCCTCCAGGAAGGCGTAGCGCCGCAGCGCCGCCGGGTCCTGGTCGGGGGAGGTCCGTACGTACTGCCACCAGGTCGCGACCTCCGACCAGCCGGGCGCGGAGAGCGAGCCGCCGAACTCCTGGACCGAGAGCGCGGCGGTCAGCCCCGCGAAGGCCAGCCGGTCCGCGAGCGGCCAGCCGGCGAGCGTGCCGGTGACGAAACCGGCCACGAACACATCGCCCGCGCCCGTCGGGTCGAGGGCCTCCACCGCGATCGCCGGGACCTCGGCCGTCGCGCCGGTGGCGCCGTCCACCGCGTACGCGCCGTCCCCGCCCAGCGTGACGACGGCCACCGGCACCCGCTCGGCGAGCACCCTCGCGGCGGCCTTGGGGCAGTCGGTGCGGGTGTAGCGCATCGCCTCCTCGGCGTTGGGCAGGAACGCCTCGCAGTGCTCCAGATCGGCCAGTCCGGCCAGATCCCAGCGGCCGGTCTCGTCCCAGCCGACGTCGGCGAAGATCCGCGCTCCGTGGCGGGCGGCGCGGGCGATCCACTCGTCGCGGCGGCCGGGGGTGAGCGCGGCGACCGCGGCGCGGGCGCGCGGCGGGCACTCGGGCAGGGCCCCTTCGGGCGGCGGGGCCTCGTGGCCGTGCGAGACCATCGTGCGCTCGTCCTCGTACGCCATGGAGACGGTGACCGGCGAGTGCCAGCCGGGGACCGTCCGTGACCGGGACAGATCGATGCCCTCGCCCTGCTCCAGCGCGTCCCAGCAGTACTCGCCGTAGTGGTCGTCGCCGAAGGCCGCCGCGAGCGAGGTGTGCAGACCGAGGCGGGCCAGGGCGGTGGCCATGTTGGCGATCCCGCCGGGGCTCGACCCCATCCCCCGCGCCCAGGACTCCGTGCCGCGTACGGGCGCGCTGTCCAGCCCGGTGAAGATGATGTCGAGGAAGACCGTGCCCGTCAGATACACATCGCACTCGGGATCGTCCGGGGCGCGCACCGCGCGCAGCGGGTCGACATGGGCGGAGTGTTCCTGCGGGTCTCCGTTGGATGTGATCACGGCGGGCTCCCGGTCGCGTGCTGATCCGGACAGTCTGCCCGATCGGCCGGGCGCGGGCGGCCGGTCCCACCGCCCCGGGGCCGCGCCGACGCTCCCGTCAGCGGGAACGCTTCGGCAGCGGTACCCGTACGAGATCGGCGGCGACCGTCAGTTCGCCCTCGAAGCCCGCCGCGCGTGCCTGCCGTTCGAACTCGTCCGGGTCGCTGTAGCGCTGCGAGAAGTGCGTGAGCACCAGATGCCCCACGCCCGCGTCCCGCGCGGCCCGCCCCGCCTGGCCGGCGGTGAGATGGCCGTGGTCGGTGGCCAGCCGCTCGTCCCCGTCGAGGAACGTCGACTCGATGACCAGCAGATCGCACCCCTCGGCCAGCGCGTGCACGCCCTCGCAGAGCCGGGTGTCCATGACGAAGGCGAACCGCTGTCCCCGGCGCGTCTCGCTGACCTCCTCCAGCGTGACGCCGTTCAGCACGCCCTCCCGCTGGAGGCGGCCGACATCCGGGCCCGCGATACCGTGCGCGGCCAGCCGCACCGGGTCCATGCGGCGCCCGTCGGGCTCGGTGAGGCGGTAGCCGTACGACTCGACGGGGTGGGAGAGCTTGCGCGCCTCCAGGGTGTACGCGGGGGTGCGCGCGAGCACGCCGTCGGCGGTGACCGGCGCTTCGGTCAGCTCGACGGACTCGCGGTAGGCCGTGGCGTACCGCAGCCGCTCGAAGTAGCGCTGCCCGCTCGCCGGGTAGTGCGCGGTGATCTCGTGCGGCACCTGGTCGAGATTGATGCGCTGGATGACCCCGGCCAGTCCGAGCGAGTGATCACCGTGGAAGTGCGTGACACAGATGCGGTGGATGTCGTGCGCGGCGACCCCGGCGCGCAGCATCTGGCGCTGGGTGCCCTCGCCCGGGTCGAAGAGCAGGCCCTCGCCGTCCCAGCGCAGCAGATAGCCGTTGTGGTTGCGATGGCGGGTGGGCACCTGGCTCGCGGTGCCCAGCACGACCAGTTCCCGTACGGACAAGACGCCTACCCGGGGGGCCAGTTGAAGCCGCGCCCGCCCAGGACATGGGCGTGCGCGTGGAAGACGGTCTGGCCCGCGCCCGCGCCCGTGTTGAAGACGATCCGGTAGCCGCTGCCGTCGGTCCCGTCGGCGACGGCGACCGCGGCGGCCTCGCGCAGCACATCGGCGGCGATGGCGGGCTCGACCGTGGCGAGGGTGCCCGCGTCCGGGTAGTGCACCCGCGGGATGACCAGGACATGGGTCGGGGCCTGCGGGTTGATGTCACGGAAGGCGAGGGTGGTCTCGGTCTCGCGGACGACGGTGGCCGGCACATCCCCCGAGACGATCTTGCAGAACAGGCAGTCCGCCTGCGGTTCTCCCGCCATGGTCCGGGCCTCCTCGGCACCACTGGTGATCAGTTGAGTACGTCGCATGCTATCCGGTGCGGTCGGGGCCCGCGGCCGTCACAACACCGCCTCGGCACCGGCGGCCCGTCAGGACCAGCGGCCGGTGCGGCCGAGCAGGAGCGCCGTGGCCGCCGTCCCCGCGGTGGAGGTCCGCAGTACGCTGCGGCCCAGCCGGTACGGCCGTGCGCCCGCCTCCGCGAAAGCCGTCAACTCCTGTGGGGACACGCCCCCTTCGGGCCCCACGACGAGCACGATCCGGCCCTCCGACGGCAGCGAGGCGGTGGCCAGCGGCTTGCTGCCCCCCTCGTGCAGTACGGCCGCGAAGTCCGCGTCCGCGAGCAGCGCCGCGACCTGCCTGGCCGACAGCGCGTCCGTGACCTCGGGGAAGCGGAGCCTGCGCGACTGCTTGCCCGCCTCGCGGGCGGTGGCCCGCCACTTGGCGAGCGCCTTGGCGCCCCGCTCGCCCTTCCACTGCGTGATGCAGCGCGCGGCCTGCCACGGCACGATCGCGTCGACACCGGTCTCGGTCATCGTCTCGACGGCCAGCTCCCCTCGGTCGCCCTTGGGCAGCGCCTGGACGACCGTGATCCGGGGCGTGGGCTCCGGCTCGGTCCGTACCTCGGTGACGGCGACGTCCAGCCGGTCCTTGCCCTCGACCGCGGCGACCGTTCCGTACGCGCCGGTGCCCGCGCCGTCCGTCAGCACGATCTCCTCGCCGACGCGCAGCCGCCGTACGGACACGGCGTGCCGCCCCTCGGGGCCGTCCAGCGTGACCGTACCGACCCGCAGTCCGCCGCCCTCGACGACGAAGACAGGAGCGGTCACGAGACGTTGCCCAGACCCGGCATCAACGAGGCGCGGGTCGCTTCGAGTTCACCGTTCAGCACCTCGACCAGCTGTCCGGCCGGCAGATCGCGGGCCATCCGGTGGCCCTGTCCCGCCCAGAGCGCCATGCCCTGCGCGTCGCCCACCCTGGCGGCGGCCTTGCGCAGCCCGGAGGTGAGGTGGTGGATCTCGGGGTAGGCGGGCGGGGCGTACCGGCCGTGCTCGCGCATGAAGCGGTTCACGAGGCCGCGCGCGGGGCGCCCGGAGAACGCCCGGGTCAGCTCGGTCCGTACGAACAGCGGGTTGGTCATGGCCTGCTTGTGCAGCGCGTTCGCGCCGGACTCCGGGCACACCAGGAACGCCGTGCCGAGCTGCGCCGCGTCGGCGCCCGCCGCGAGCACCGCCGCGATCTGGCCCCCGCGCATCAGCCCGCCGGCGGCGATGACCGGCAGCTGTACGGTCTCCCTGACCTGGGTCACCAGCGAGAGCAGTCCGATCCCCGCGCCGTCGGTGGCCGGATCGTCGCGGTGCGTGCCCTGGTGGCCGCCGGCCTCGATGCCCTGGACGCAGACCGCGTCGGCGCCGGACCACTGCGCGGTCTGGGCCTCCTCGGGGGTGGTCACCGTGACCACGGTGTACGTCCCGGCCTGGGCGAAGGCGTCGAGCGTCGTCCTGGTCGGGCAGCCGAAGGTGAACGACACGACGGGCACCGGGTCGTCGAGCAGTATCGCCAGCTTCGCCTCGTACCCGTCGTCCCGTCCCGCGTCGGGGTCGCCGAGCGGCGTCTCGTACCAGGTCGCCTCACCGGCGAGCTGGTTGCGGTAGACCTCCACGGCCGAGTGGTCGGCGTAACGGGGCTGCGGCATGAAGAGATTGATACCGAAGGGGCACGCGGTCAGCCCGCGCAACTGTTTGACCTCTTCGTACATGCCGTCCGCCGTTTTGTACCCGGCGGCGAGGAACCCGAGACCGCCGGCCTCGGAGACGGCCGCGGCCAGCTGCGGACAGGAGGCGCCGCCCGCCATGGGGGCCTGCACGATCGGATACCGGCAGAGATCGGTCAGTGCGGAGGACATGCAGGCATCGTGCCATGCCTTGTATGACAGCTACGAATCGGTGCCGCGTCGGGCATGTGACAGAGGAATGCGCGGCGGATCACGGGCACCGCGCCCGCGGGACAACACCGATGGCCCGGGGAGCGATCCCCGGGCCATCGGCCAGAACACGTCCGTCTAGGCCCTGTCCGGTCGATCTTCGCGGGCCCGCGACGCCTGGCACGCACGCTCGCCGCGTTGTCGGAGCCGCCCGAGTACATCCAGTACACGGGCGATCCTCCGCCTTGCGATCGCACGCACCAGACGCCGCGGCCTGATCCGCGAAGACCGACCGGACAGGACCTAGCGGCCGTTGAAGGCGCCCTTCAGCCTAGCGGCCGTTGAAGGCGTCCTTCAGCCGCGAGAACAGCCCCTGCTGTCCCGGCTGGAACTGGCCCGTGGGCCGTTCCTCGCCGCGCAGCTTCGCCAGCTCCCGCAGCAGCCGCTCCTGCTCCGGGTCCAGCTTCGACGGGGTCATCACCTCGACGTGAACGATCAGATCGCCCCGGCCGCCGCCCCGCAGATGCGTGATGCCCCGGCCGTGCAGCGGAATCGACTGGCCCGACTGCGTGCCGGGACGTACGTCGATCTCCTCCAGGCCGTCCAGCGTCTCCAGCGGGCACTTCGTGCCCAGCGACGCCGCGGTCATCGGGATCGTGACCGTGCAGTGCAGATCGTCGCCGCGCCGCTGGAACACCGCGTGCGGCAACTCATGGATCTCGACGTACAGATCACCGGCGGGGCCGCCGCCGGGGCCGACCTCGCCCTCACCCGCGAGCTGGATACGCGTGCCGTTGTCGACCCCGGCCGGGATCTTGACGGTGAGCGTACGGCGCGAGCGGATCCGGCCGTCGCCCGCGCACTCGGGGCACGGCGTCGGCACGACCGTACCGAAGCCCTGGCACTGCGGGCACGGCCGCGAGGTCATGACCTGGCCCAGGAAGGACCGGGTGACCTGCGAGACCTCACCGCGGCCACGGCACATGTCACAGGTCTGCGCCGACGTGCCCGGCGCCGCGCCCTCGCCCGAACAGGTCGTACAGACCACGGCCGTGTCGACCTGGATGTCCTTGGTCGTGCCGAAGGCCGACTCGTTGAGGTCGATCTCCAGCCGGATCATCGCGTCCTGGCCGCGCCGCGTCCGCGACCGCGGGCCACGCTGCGACGCCGTACCGAAGAACGCGTCCATGATGTCGGAGAAGTTGCCGAAACCACCGGCTCCGAATCCGCCCGCGCCCCCGCCACCGCTCTGCGAGAGGGGGTCACCGCCGAGGTCGTAGACCTGCTTCTTCTGCGGGTCCGACAACACCTCGTAGGCGGCGTTGATCTCCTTGAAGCGCTCTTGCGTCTTGGGATCGGGATTGACATCCGGGTGCAGCTCGCGCGCGAGTCTGCGGAATGCCTTCTTGATCTCGTCCTGAGATGCGTCGCGGCGCACGCCGAGTACGGCGTAGTAGTCCGTGGCCACTTACGACTCCGCCAGGATCTGTCCGACGTAACGTGCCACTGCGCGTACCGCTCCCATCGTTCCGGGGTAGTCCATGCGGGTCGGTCCGACCACGCCGAGTTTGGCGACTGCCTCGTCGCCCGAACCGTAGCCGACCGCGACGACGGACGTGGAGTTGAGGCCCTCATGGGCGTTCTCGTGCCCAATACGTACGGTCATGCCGGGGTCCTTGGCCTCGCCGAGCAGCTTGAGGAGCACCACATGCTCCTCCAGCGCCTCCAGCACCGGCCGGATGGTCAACGGGAAATCGTGTCCGAAGCGGGTGATGTTGGCGGTACCGCCGATCATCAGCCGCTCCTCGGTCTCCTCGACCAGGGTTTCGAGCAGGGTCGCGAGCACTGTGGTGACGGTCCCCCGGTCCTCCTGCTCGAAGGAATCGGGCAGGTCCTGCACCAGCTGCGGGACATCCGCGAAGCGGCGCCCGACCACCCGGCTGTTGAGCCGGGCCCTCAGGTCCGCGAGCGAGGTCTCGCCGAAGGGCGCGGAACAGTCGATCATGCGCTGCTCGACCCGTCCGGTGTCCGTGATCAGGACGAGCATCAGCCGGGCGGGCGCCAGCGCCAGCAGCTCCACATGCCGCACCGTCGAACGGGTCAGCGAGGGGTACTGGACGACGGCGACCTGCCGGGTGAGCTGCGCCAGCAGCCGTACCGTACGGCCCACGACATCGTCGAGGTCGACCGCTCCGTCCAGGAAGTTCTGGATGGCGCGGCGCTCCGGCGAGGACAGGGGTTTGACCCCCGCCAGCTTGTCGACGAAGAGCCGGTATCCCTTGTCCGTCGGGATACGGCCCGCGCTGGTGTGCGGCTGGGCGATGAAGCCCTCGTCCTCCAGCACCGCCATGTCGTTGCGCACGGTCGCCGGGGAGACACCGAGCTTGTGCCGCTCGGTGAGCGCCTTGGAGCCGACGGGCTCTTCCGTCCCGACATAGTCCTGGACGATGGCGCGCAGCACCTCCAGCCTGCGTTCGCTGAGCATCGCGCACACCTCCAGCTCTCGTCCGTCGTTCCGGCTTTGGCACTCGCTCTGGAGGAGTGCCAGCACTCCCCCAGCCAGTGTACGGCCGTGGGGTACACCGCTAGCAAGAGCAGCCGACCACGCTACCCCGCGATCGCGCTGGTCGCTGCCGATAGCGTCCCGTAGCGTCCCGGTATGAACGTCGCTTGGGAAGAGTCC
Organism: Streptomyces scopuliridis RB72; assembly: GCF_000718095.1. Lineage (GTDB taxonomy): Bacteria > Actinomycetota > Actinomycetes > Streptomycetales > Streptomycetaceae > Streptomyces > Streptomyces scopuliridis. Next base: position 92,702 of record NZ_JOEI01000021.1, read on the forward strand.
GGGTGGGAACAGCTGGCTCCAGGAGTGGGGCGGCTGCGGCTGCCGGGGTGGGACGCGACGACCGGACTGGCCGTCGGCACCGACGCGGCGCTGCTGTACGACACGGGCTCCACGCTCCGCGAGGGCGCCGGCATCCGGGCCCGGACACGGACCCTGCTCGGCGGCCGGCGCGTGACCCATATCGCGCTGAGCCACCCGCACTTCGACCATGTGCTGGGCACGGCCGCGTTCGCGGGGGCGGAGGTGTACGGGGCCGTGGGCATGGCGGAACTGCTCACGAGGGACGCGGCGGGCCTGTACGAGGACGCCGTACGCCACGGGGTCGCCGCCGCGGAGGCCGCCGAGGCGGTGGACCTCCTGGTGGCGCCCCGGCACGCGGTGTCCGGGGAAGTGACGCTGGACCTGGGCGGCCTCCGGATCCTGCTCGCGAACGCCGGGCCCGGTCATACCGCCCACGATCTCGCGATGCTGGTGCCGGGCTCCCCCGCGGTGGTCTTCTGCGGCGATCTGGTGGAGGAGTCCGGCGAGCCCCAGGCGGGCCCCGACGCGGTCCCCGCGCGCTGGCCGGCGGCCCTGGACCGGCTGCTCGCGCTGGGCGGCGAGGACGCGCTGTATGTGCCGGGGCACGGGGCGGTGGTGGACGCGGCCTTCGTACGGGCGCAGCGCGACGCGCTGGCCGCGCGTTCCGGGGGCTCATAGCCGCGGCGCCAGGTCCGGGCCTATCGTCTTGCGAATGCGCAGCTACAGCCCTGATCTGACGCCCCCGTGGAAGAAGTCCACGCCCGCGCCCGAGGTCCCCGCCGAGCCGGATCTGGTGGTCGAGGAGGTGTCGACGGGCTTCTGCGGGGCAGTGATCCGGTGCGAGAAGACCGCGGAGGGTCCGACGGTCACGCTGGAGGACCGCTTCGGCAAGCACCGGGTCTTCCCGCTGCTCCCCGCCGGCTTCCTCCTGGAGGGCCGCCCGGTCACCCTGATCCGCCCGTCCACGGCGGGCCCCTCCCGCCCGTCCCGCACCGCCTCCGGCTCGGTCGCCGTCCCCGGGGTCCGCGCGCGCGTGGCCAGGGCGGGCCGTATCTACGTGGAGGGCCGGCACGACGCGGAGCTGGTCGAGAAGGTGTGGGGCGACGATCTGCGCATCGAGGGCGTGGTCGTGGAGTACCTGGGCGGCATCGACGACCTCCCCGCCATCGTCACCGACTTCGCCCCGGCCCCGGACGCGCGGCTGGGCGTCCTGGTCGACCACCTGGTGCCGGGCACGAAGGAGTCCCGCATCGCGTCCGCGGTGACCGGCGCGGACGTCCTGGTGGTGGGCCACCCCTACATCGACGTCTGGGAGGCGGTGAAGCCGTCGTCGGTGGGGATCGCGGCGTGGCCGACGGTACCGAGGGGCGAGGACTGGAAGACGGGCGTGTGCCGCGCGCTGGGCTGGCCGGAGAACACGGGGGCGGCGTGGCAGCACATCCTCTCGCGGGTCCGCACGTACAGAGACCTGGAGCCGTCGCTGCTGGGCCGGGTGGAAGAACTGATCGACTTCGTCACGGCGTAGGTGGTGCGGACCGGTCCGTCTTCGGCCGGGGTCCGGGTGCGGGTTGTCGCCGGGGTGCGCCCTGAGCCTCCCGGCTGGGGGTCGTGGTCCGGGGTGCGGCCGTCTGCGACCCGGGGCCGGTGGTCCGGGTGCGGGTTGTTGCCAGGTGGCGCCCTGAGCCTCCCGGCTGGGGGTCGTGGTCCGGGGTGCGGCCGTCTGCGGCCCGGGGCCGGTGGTCGGGTGCGGGTTGTCGCCGGGTGGCGCGGTTCGCCTCCGGCGGGGGGTCGTGGTCGGGGGTGCGGTCGTCTTTGGCCGGGGCCGGTGGTCCGGGTGCGGGTTGTTGCCGGGTGGCGCTCCGGGGCTCGCGCCCGGGACGGCATGATTTACGGCGCGCAGCAGCCCTGACGATGGGTTCGAGCGGTCACGCGCTACAAATCACGCTTTAGTGTCCCGGACACGACCCCTGCGCGCCCCCCTTCACCGTCCGCACAGGCGGCCCGGCCGTGCGCAAGGGCGGGCAGGGGAGGCGGCGGCAATCTCCCGCACCCGGCCCCACCAGGGCAGCGAGCGGCGGAGCCCACTGGCCCACGCTCCCTCACCGGGGCGGCGAATGACCGGGGCCACCGGGCCGCACCCGCCCCCAACGCCCAGCCGGGCGGCGAGTGGTGGGGCCCACCGGGCCGCACCCGCCCCCAACGCCCAGCCGGGCGGCGAGTGGTGGGGCCCACCGGGCCGCACCCCGCCCGCGATCCCCAGCCGGGCAGTGGGTCGCGGGGGACCACCGGCGGGAGGGGGCCGGGGTCGGAGGAGGTGCGTGTCCGGACGTAAAGCGTCGCAGCTCGCGCGAAGCGCGGTGAGGAAAGCAGTCCGGACACGCACCTCGGGAGACCCCGGCCCCCGCACCACGACGACGCACCCGCACCCCGAACCCCGCCGGACGGCGCACCGCCCCGGCACCCGCACCACGACCACGCACCCGCACGCAACGACCCCCCGCCGGAGGCGCACCGCACCCGGCACCCCGCCGGACGGCGCACCGCCCGATCAATCCACCAGGTCCCTGACCACCGCATCCGCCAGCAGACGACCCCTCAGCGTCAGCACCGCCCGCCCCTCCTCGAACCGCCCCCCCACCAACACCCCGCCCCCCCCCGCCCGCCCCGCCGCCGCCAGCCCCGCCGGCGCCAGCAGTGACAGGTCGCAGCCGTCGGACAGCCGC
>NZ_JOEI01000022.1 GCF_000718095.1 Streptomyces scopuliridis RB72
GCCTTGCGATCGCCGCTCGGCATCCGAAGGAGGAATCAAGGCGCCGAGACGGAGAGAGCGCAGCGAACGCAGTGCACCGGACGCCGCCAGGCCCGCCCTTCGGGCGGACGGCGCTACTTTGAAGACAGGCCCTAGCCGGCGAACGCCGTGGACGGCAGGCCCACGGCGCCCACCCCTTCGACGGCGAAAACAGATCCCGCGGGGTCGTCGTCGGCGAGTTCGAGCCCTTCGCGGGCCGACGTGACGTACAGAACGTCCAGCCCGGGCCCGCCGAACGCACAGGACGACGGCTGGTGCACGGGCAGCGGGAGTTCACCGAGCAGGTCCCCGTCGGGGGAGATCCGTACCACCCGGTCGCCGCCCCAGATGGCGACCCACAGGCACCCCGCCGCGTCGACGGTGAGTCCGTCCGGCAGACCCGTGTGCGCGGGCATCCGGAACAACGTGCGCCGCCGGCTGATCCCGATGCCCTCGGGTTCGGCATCGAAGGCGTAGATCTCGCCGGCGACGGAGTCGGCGAGATAGAAGACGTGCCCGTCGGGACTCCAACCGAGCCCGTTGGGCAGGGCCAGTCCGTCAAGGACCACACGGCTCGTCCAGTCGGGCATGAGAACGTGCAGCGCGCCCTTGCCGCGTTGGAAGTCCATCGTGGTGCTGCCGGCCCAGAACCGCCCGTGCCGGTCGCACTTCGCGTCGTTCATGCGCTCGCCGTCGGGCAGGATCGCGCGCCGGACGGTCATCGTTCCTTCGGTGCCGACGGACGCGAATCCCTCGGCCGTCGCGGCGACGAAGCCTCCGCCGCGTCGTGGTACCGCGGCGCCGATGTGCGTCGGCAGCGCGAGGCTGCTGGTCCGGCCGGTGACCGGGTCGCCGGTATGGATGTGTCCGGCGGGGATGTCCACCCAGTGCAGGCGGCCGGTCTCCGCGTCCCACACTGGTCCTTCACCGACGCGGGCCCTGCCGGGGAACGCGACCTCGGTCGTCATCGAAAGTCCTCCGGAGCCGGCATCACTCATTCGGGAAGCACCACCGCGGCGTTGGCGAGCAGCCCGCCGTCGACCGGCAGTGAGATGCCGGTGATGAAACTGGCGCGGTCGCTCGCCAGGAAGGCGATCGCCTCGGCGACCTCATCGGGGCGCGCCACCCGTCCCAGCGGGTGCATCCGCCCCCAGGACTCGACGAGTGACTGCGCGGCCCGGTCGCTGCCGTCGGAGAAGGTGCGGGCCGAGGTGCGCAACATCGGGGTGTCCACCGACGCGGGGCAGACCGTGTTGGCTCTGATCCCGTTCTTCGCCTCGTCGATCGCGATCGATCGCGCGAGCGCGTTGAGCGCCCCCTTGCTGGTGGTGTACGCGGCGACGGCGGTCTGGGTGACGAAGGCCTGGACGGACGAGACGATCACGATCGAGCCCGCTCCACGGGAACGCAGGTGGGGCAGCACGTATTTGACGGCGTGGAACGTGCCGGTCACATTGACCGCGAGCACTTCGTTCCATTCATCGGCGCTTGTCTCCGCCGCCGTGCCGTACCGCTGGATTCCGGCGGCGGCGACGAGGAGATCGAGTCCGCCGTGCCGGGCGGCGACATCCGCGACGAGCCGGGCGACGGCGGTCTCGTCGGTAACATCGACATCGACGTGTTCGACTCCGGACAGCGGAGCGGCGTCGGTGCCGGGTGTCGGTGGGACCCCGGCGGCCACGACCGTCGCACCGCGCGTCGACAGCAGTTGGGCTGTCGCGCGTCCGATACCGCTGAGTCCACCGGTGACGAGGGCGACCTTGCCATCGAACTCCGCCACGATCCACTCCCCTTGATGTGTTCACGGACCTCGCGCCCCGCAGGCACGGGGGCGGCCGCGACAGGCGATCCCGTCGGACGGCCGCCGGGTTGACGGGCCGGACGGGTTGCGATTCGGTGGCGCCGACCTCACTCTAAACAACGTTGTCTCACGTCGCTAGGGTGAGGGCGTTAGGGCCTGTGCTGAGTTGTCCCGTGGGAGAACTCAGCGCAGACCCTTGGACGCTCGGGCTGTTCCGGGCGGACTTGTCGGCCAGTGAGGAGCAGAACTCGTGACCGCGGAGTGGATTCGATGGCCCGGCAACGTCCTGGCCCGGTACGGCGGGCGACCCGTGGCTTTCGGGGGCGATTACAACCCGGAACAGTGGGACGAGAGCGTGTGGCCCGAGGACATGCGCCTGATGCGCGAGGCCGGGGTCAATCTCGTCACGGTCGGTGTCTTCTCCTGGTCGATGCTGCAACCGACGCCCGATCGATGGAACTTCGGATGGCTCGACCGGGTACTCGACCTGCTGCACGCGAACGACATCGCGGTCGATCTCGCCACGGCCACCGCGTCACCGCCGCCGTGGCTCACCACCCGGTTTCCGGAGGTCCTGCCCGTCGACCGGGACGGGCGGACGATGTCGCAGGGCGGACGCCAGGCCTGGTCACCCTCGTCGGCGGTCTACCGCGAGCATGCGCTCGCGCTGGTGGAGAAGATGGCGGAACGCTATGGCGAACACCCCGCTCTCGCGCTGTGGCACGTCTCCAACGAACTCGGCGGCCACAACGCGCGGTGCTACGGCGACGCCGGCGCCGTGGCCTTCAGGAGCTGGCTCAAGGAGCGGTACCGGGGCTCGCTCGACGAGCTGAACGCCGCATGGACGACGAGCGCGTGGAGCCAGACGTACTCGGCGTGGGAGCAGATCCAGCCCCCGCGGCTGACGTTCACCGACTCGAACCCCACCCAGGTGCTGGACTTCGACCGGTTCAGCTCCGATCAACTGCGGGAGCAGCTGAGGGCGGAGACCGCCGTGCTGCGACGGGTCACGCCGGCTGTGCCGATCACCACCAATCTGGTGCTCTTCGACGCAGGGAAGAACATGAACTACAGCTCGTGGACCGACGACATGGATCTCATCGCGAGCGACCACTATCCGAGGCCGACCTCCGACGCCCAGGTCGAGCTGTCGTTCTCGGCCGACCGGGCACGCGGACTGTCTCAGGGGAAGCCGTGGCTGCTCTTGGAGACCGCCACCGGCGCCACCAGCTGGCGCCCCGTCAACCCCGCGAAGCGGCCGGGGCAGCTTCGGCGGGACGTGCTCTCCCACCTCGCCCATGGAGCCGACGGTATCTGCTTCTTCCAGTGGCGGGCTGCCCGGGCGGGCGCCGAGCGGTTCCATTCCGCGATGCTTCCGCACGCCGGGCCCGACACCCGGAAGTTCCGGGAGGTGGCGGCGCTCGGCAGGGAGCTGGCCTCGTGCGCCGACGCGCTCGGAAGCAGGGTGGTCGCGGACTGCGCACTGCTGTTCTCCGAGGAGTCGTGGTGGGCGGCCGAACGGGAGTCGCATCCGCACAACGGCCTCTCGTACATGGAAACCGCCCTCCACTGGTACCGGAGTCTGCGGGACGCGGGCCTCACCACCGATGTTGTACCGCCGTCGGCAGACCTGTCGGGCTACCGGCTGATCATCGTGCCCATGCTCTATCTGGTGTCCGACCAGGACGCGGCCGCCCTCGCCGCGGCCGCCGAGGCGGGGGCGAGCGTGATCGTCACGTACTTCTCCGGCATTGTCGATCCGTTCGACCGGGTGCGGCTCGGCGGGTATCCCGGCGCGTTCCGCGAGCTGCTGGGCGTACGAGTGGAGGAATTCGCCCCGATGGTGGAGCCGGACCGCGTGGAGATCGACGGGGTGACGGGTCCCGCCCAAGTCTCCACCTGGCACGAGGAGATCGATCTCACGGACGCGGAGGCCGCCGCCCGGTATGTCGGCGGTGACTTCCCTGGCGCGCCGGCGATCACCCGCGCGACCCGGGGCGAGGGGGAAGCCTGGTACGTGGGCGTGGAGTTGGGCGCCGACGCCCGTACCCGTCTGGTGGGAGTGATCGCGGAACGGGCCGGGGTGACGGCCGCGTCGCCGGACGGCGGGATGGAGATCGTGACGCGCCGCTCGGCCGATCACGACTATGTCTTCCTCATCAACCACGGCGACACCGGGACGACCGTGCCCGGGTCCGGAACCGACCTGCTGGACGGCTCCGTTCACACGGGAGAGGTCAGGGTACCCGCGGGCGGGGTACGGGTCGTCAAAAGGGTCCGCTGAGAGGCGGCGGAGTACGATCGGTCGGTAGCAGTCGTCGGCTGGAGACAACGGTGCCGCGCAACCCCACGATGAACGACGTCGCTCGCGAAGCACGGGTCAGTCTGAAGACCGTCTCGCGTCACGTCAACGGGGAGACCAACATCGATCCCGAACTCGCGGCGCGGATCGGTGCGGCGATCGTGAAGCTGGGCTACCGCCGCAACCTCTCGGCGGCGAGTATCCGGCCCGGTCGGACGAGCAAGACCATCGGTCTGGTCTTCAGCGACCTCGCGAACCCCTACTACTCCACGCTCGCCCGAGCCGTCGAGAGCGTGGCGGACGCGGCGGGTTACCTCCTCACCATCGCCAGTTCCAACGAGGAAGGGCCGCGCCACGACCGTTTGGTGGACCGGCTCCTGGAGCAGCGGGTGGACGGCTTGATCGTCGTACCGCCGCGACATGCCGCCCGCGACTGGTCCGAGGTCCCTCCGCCCATCCCCCCGCTGGTCTTCCTGGACCGCCCCGCGCTGTTCTCCGGCGCCGACGCCGTGCTCGCCGACAACGCGGGCGGGGCCCGCGACGCCACCCTCGCGCTCTCCCGCGCCGGTGCGCGGCGCATCGCCTTCGTCGGTGACTCGCCCGACATTCACACGATGCGTGAACGGCACGCCGGATACGCGGCGGCGCTCGCCGAGGCCGGGATGGCCGTCGACGACTCACTCACGATCACGACGGCGCACACCAAGGAGCAGGCGGAACGCGCGGTCGGCGCTCTGCTGCGGGATGACTCGGCCGACGCCGTCTTCGCGGCCAACAACCGTTCCACGATCGGCGCGTTGCTCGCGTTCCAGCAGGCCGGCCGACGGCTGCCACTCGTCGGCTTCGACGACTTCGAGACTTCGTTGCTCGGCAACCCTCCGGTTTCGGTGGTGAGCCAGGACATCGAGCTGATGGGGCGCACCGCCGCGGAGTCGGTGCTCGGCCGCCTCCGGGGCGACACCTCGCCGGTCAGCACCCGGGTGTTGCCCACATGGCTCATCCTCAGAGGATCGGAGAAGCCTGAGCGGAACTAGGTCCTGTCCGGCTCGTTCAGCGCCAGGCCGTTCAGGACGCCTTGCAGATATCCGATCGCATGTGCTCGGCCTCGGCTGCAGTACGCCTCGGACGATACGTCGCCCCAGGTGTCCAGATCCCCGATCATGGCCGGGACATGGTCGTCGATGAGGAATCCGTCGAATCCGGAGTCGTGGAGCCGGCGGATCACGCGGGCCGGATTGAAGTTGCCCTCCCCGAGGAAACATTCGCTGAAGCGCGGCACTGTGCCGCGGACGTCCCGGAAGTGGACGTAGAAGATGGCCGGTCCCAGCCGGTCGATCACCTCGTTGACGCTCTCCTCCCCAGCCATCTCCGACACCGTTCCCAGGCAGAGGTTCAGCCCCCATGACGGACTGCCGCCCGCCTGCTTGTGGGCCCGGCCAATGGCGTCCGGAGACGTGAAGATCCGCGCTATGCCGCCCAAGGGCTCGGATGTGGGCGGATCGTCGGGGTGCAGCGCGAGCCGCACACCGACCTCCTCGGCGACGGGCAGGACGGCGTCGAGGAAGTACTGATGGTTCGCCCACATCCGCTCGGCCGTGATCGGCGCGTCCACGGGATGGTCCGGGGTCAGCCGGTACCCGGCGAGCGCGTTGCCGCGGTGGATGTCGGCCAGGTCGAAGGCGGTGACCTTGGCGCCGCCGCGTCCCGTCGCGGCCATGTCGGTGCGCCAGACATAGGTGGCAAGGAAGTTGTAGCCGAGCAGGTCGATTCCCACGGCGGCGAGGTTGCGGATGGTCTTCCGGTAGTTCTCGATCTGCTCGTCGCGGCCGGGCAGACCGCGTTGGATCTTCCAGAAGTGGGCGAGCGGAACGTTTTCCAGGCCGTCGATCGCCAGTCCGTCCGCGTCGCAGCGGTCCCGGAGGGCCCGCAACTCGGCCAGGCTCCAGAATCCGTCGACTCCCGGCAGCAGGTCCGGAGTGTGGAGTTGCACGCCGGACAGCCCGAGTTGGTGGGCGAAGGTCGCGATCCGGGAGTCGTACGTGTCGATGTGGCCGAGGGAGAGTCGTACGCTCATGCCTGGCCGACCCGCTGCCGCTGCCGGCCGAGCCCGTCGATCTCGAACTCCATGACGTCGCCTTTCTGCAGATGGGGGAAGTGGCCGGACAACGCGACGCCTTCGGGCGGGCCGGTCACGAACGCGTCCTCCCGCTGTCTTCGTGGTCAATCGGTGAAGTAGCCCGGGTACTCGGAGCGCAGCGCCGGGCCGCGTTCCAGGGCGCGCCGGGCGTGCCGGCTGATCAGGGCGCGGCCGGCCAACAGATCCGTCTGCTCCAGCGCGTCCACGATCAGTCGATGCTCGTCGATCAGTTCACGCATCGCGGCGGAGTCGGGCAGGGAGAGCCGGCGGAGCCGGTCCAACTGCAGCTTCATCCGCTGTACGGCCTGCCACGCTTTCGGATAGCCGCTGAGCGTGAAGATCTCGCAGTGCAACGCCTCATCGGCTTTGAAGAAGGCGTCGTAGTCCTCGGTGCGATAGCTGTGCTCCTGCCGTTCCAGCAGTTCGCGGAGCACGGTGACGTCCGGTTTCGGGCCGGAGCACGCCGTTTCGAAGGCCGCGACCTCCAGGCTCTCGCGGACGAAGCGCGCCTCTTCCACGTCCCGCAAGCGGATCAACCCCACGCGCGTGCCCACCTGCGGCACGACATGGACGAGTTCCGCGTCGACGAGCCGCGCGAGGGCCTCGCGCACCGGCGTGCGACTGACGTGCAGTCGCTTGGCGAGGTCCGTCTCGGACAGGGAGGCTCCAGGTGCGAGCCGCAGTTCGCGGATCGCGGAGACCAACTCGTCGTAGACGCGGTCGGACGTCCGCGCCCGCGCACGGTCGCGGGTGATCGGCGACAAGGCCGGGCCGTCCGGGACCGGCGCCGGCTCGGGGCCGCGTGATGGTTGAGGGGGATTCACGAAATGATCGTTGCATGTCAGGAACTTGTATGCAAGTATCCCGCCGTTCACCTCCCACCGGGAGACCCGGCGGCGACAAGGGCATCCGTACAACCAGGAATTGAGAGGCAGTCATGGTCATGCGAAGGGCAAGACTCGCCGCGGCGGCCCTCCTGGCCGCCGCCGGCATCATGCTGGCGGGGTGCAGTGGCGACAGCGGGACGAGCGCCAACGGCCCGGCGGAGATCACCTTCTGGGGGTGGGCATCGGGCTACGAGAAGTCCGTCGAGCTCTGGAACGCGTCACACCCCGACATCCAGGTGAAGTACGAGGCCATCACCGACGGCGGCGCGGGCGGCTACGACAAGATGTTCACGGCCGCCAAGGCGGGCAAGGCCCCGTGCCTGGCGCAGATCGGCTACGAGACGTTCACGAGCTTCCTGGCCGCCGGCATCCTGCAAGACGTCAGCGGCGACGTGGAATCGCGACGGGGCGAGTTCGCCGACTGGGTGTGGGGCAACGTCGGCGTCAACGGCAAGGCCTACGGTGTGCCGGTCGACACCGCGCCGATGGCCATGTTCTACCGCGCCGATCTCTTCGAGGCCGCGCATATCGCCCCTCCAAAGACCTGGGAGGAGTTCGCCGCGGCCGCCGCCAAGGTGAAGACCGCCGATCCGTCGGCCCGCATCATGAACCTCCCCACCGACCCGTATCTCTACGCCGGGTTCGCCTGGCAGGGCGGTGCCCCCTGGTTCGGTGTCAAGGATGACGCCTGGTCCGTGTCGCTCGACAGCCCCGCCAACACCAAGGTCGCCCGCTACTGGCAGGGCCTCTTCGACCAGCAACTCGTCACCTCCTACCCCTCCTTCGACGCGGCGCTGTACTCCGCGTGGAGCAAGGGCAAGGTCTGGGCCGAGGTCGGTCCGGTCTGGTCGGCGTCCCTCATCCGTGACAACGCCGCGGACTCCGCGGGCAAGTGGGCCGTCGCGCCCATGCCCCGGTGGGGCACCACGGACTCGGTCGGCAACTCGGGCGGATCGGCGACGGCCGTCATGAAGGACTGCGCGAGGCCGAAGGAGGCCGCTGAGTTCGCCCTGTGGATGTCGACCGACACCGATTCGGTGTCCAACCTGATCGCGTCCGCGGCCATCCTCCCTGCCTCCAAGTCCGGGCTCGCCAACACCGCGCTGGACGCTCCGCAGAGCTACTTCGGCGACCGGCCCATCTACCAGACGTTCCGTCAGGAGGCGGCCAAGGTGAACTCCAGTTGGCGGTGGGGTCCGGTCATGTCCACCACGGCCACGGCGCTCGGTGACGGCCTCGGCAAGGTGCACACCAAGAAGGCGACATTCGAGGACGCCCTCGGCGACGCCCAGAAGGGAACGGACTCCGCGCTGCGCTCCCAGGGATTCTCCGTGAGCGAGTAGGTCCTCGCGGGGGCCGCGGCCACGCGACCCCCGCGCATCCGCATCCCCGCCCCGCCCCGCCACAGAAGAGGTGACCGTGTCTGCCGTGACGATTCGGCGGCGCCGAATCCGCGAGCTTCGGCGAGCCGCGCCGTTCGTACTGCCCTTCCTCCTGCTCTTCGTCATCGTCTACCTGGTACCCACCGGGTACTCCGTGGGCCAGAGCTTCTTCGCCGTGCAACGCTCCGGCCTCGGCCTCGGCGGGGCCGAGACCGCCTTCGCGGGCTTCGACAACTACGTTCGGGTGTTCCAGGACGGGGACTTCCTCGCGTCCCTGGGCCGGGTGGCCTTCGTCGGCGTCATCCAGGTGCCGGTGATGCTCGGCATCGCGCTCGTGCTGGCCCTGCTCATCGACTCGACGGCTTCGAAGGGACGCGGCTTCTTCCGGATCGCCTACTTCGTGCCGTACGGGCTGCCCGGGGTGATCGCCGGCCTGGTGTGGTCGTTTCTGTACGCGCCCACGCTGAGCCCCCTCACCAGAGGATTCGCGTCGATCGGCATCGACGTCAGCTTTGTCACCGACAGCGCCCTTCCGTTCTCCATCGCCAACATCCTGACGTGGGCATGGACCGGCTACAACACGATCCTGATCTACGCGGCCCTGCAGGCCGTCCCCGAGGAGACGATGGAGGCCGCCGCCCTCGACGGCTGCTCCGGCTGGAAGGCCGCGCTGCTCATCAAGGTCCCGCAGATCCGCCCGGCCCTGCTGCTCACCCTGGTCTTCTCGATCATCGGCACGTTCCAGCTCTACAACGAGCCGGTCACCATGAAATCCGTGGCACCGAATCTGTCGTCCACCTACACGCCGATCATGGCCGCCCTCCGTTCGCTCTCGGCCAACGACTTCAACTACGCGGCCGCGCAGTCCGTGGTGCTCGGCGCGCTGATCTGCGTGCTGTCCGTCTTTGTCTTCCGCGCATCGGCCAGGAGCGTCGACTGATGACCGCCACCACGCAATCGCCCACACGCATCGAACCCACGGCCGAGGAGCCGAGGCCGCGGCGCCCCCGGGCGCATCCGTTCACGACGGTCAACCCCGCCTCGCGCCTGTTCGTGCTGGCCGTCATGTCCCTCTTCGCGCTCTACTTCCTGCTCCCGGTGTGGTGGCTGGTCGTCTCCGCCACCAAGCGAAGCGGAGAGATCTTCTCGGGCAATGGTTTCTGGTTCGGCGAACACTTCGCCCTCGTGCGGAACATCCAGACCCTGTTCGAAGCCCAGGGCGGCATCTACTCCCGCTGGTTGCTCAACTCGCTGCTGTACGCGGTGGGCGGCGGGATCGTGTCCACGCTCCTGGCGTCCATGTGCGGATACGCGCTCGCCAAGTTCCCCTTCCCGGGGCGCGAGGCGGTCTTCGGAACGGTCCTCGCCGCCGTGCTGCTTCCCGCTCCCGTCCTTGCCATCCCGCTCTACCTGGTGTTCAGCTACACCGGGACCATCAACACCTTCTGGGCCGTGTTCATCCCGAGCATCGTCAGCCCCTTCGGCGTGTACCTCAGCCGGATCTACGCCGCGTCGTCGATACCGGACGCGCTGGTCGAGTCCGGCCGTCTCGACGGGGCGGGCGAACTGCGCATCTTCGCGATGTGCGTACGGCTGATGGCGCCCGCGATGGTCACGATCTTCCTGTTCCAGTTCGTCGCGATCTGGACGAACTTCCTCCTGCCCTCGCTCATGCTCGCGGACACCTCGCTCCAACCGGTGACCGTGGGCCTCGTCGGCTGGCGCGAACTCCAGGGCTATCCCATCAGCTACACCACCGTCGTCACGGGCGCGCTCGTCTCGGTCGTGCCGGTCGTCGCCATGTTCGTCTCGCTGCAGTCGTTCTGGAGCAAGGGCCTCGTCACGGGAGCCGTCAAATAGCACACCGCATCAACGAATGGATGATTCATGAACATCCTGACGCGAGCATGGTCGTGTCTGTGCGTCACGGTGCTCCTCGCGGCACCGTCCACTGTCGCCCAGGCAGCCGACCCCCCGCCCACCAACCTCCTCGCCGCCGACATGGACACCGGGTTCGACAGCGGCACCAGCTCGCTGACCCAGTCGAACCCGGCGTCGGGAGGCACCCAGCAGATCGTGAGCGCCGGCGGCGACAACGCGCTCGAACTGCGCGACGCGTCCCAAGGCACCAACCTCTCCAGCTACTTCTACCAGCGCTGGTCCGCCGGCGCGTTGAAGGACCGCATCAACGCGGTCTACCGCCAACCGGTCGGCAGCCCGGCCCAGCAGTTCGCCCTGCGATACGACCTCAAGCGCAGCGCCGCCAGCGACAAGCCGGTCGCCAAGGACATCTACGCGCAACTCCAGTTCGGCAACTCCGACAACAATCTCGTGCCGAGGTTTCCCGTTCCGGCGGTGAGCATCACGACCGTCTCCGCCTATACCGACAGCTCCGGCGGCCTGACGCGAGTCGACGACACCGACCTCCCGCCGTACCGCTTCATGATCGTGCCCAACGGCGGGCAGCGGCTGATCTCGACGGTCGAACTCGGATTCTCGGTCCGGGCCGACACCGGAGGCACCGACGAGGCGATCACCGTCGACAACATCGGCATCTACGAGGTGGGCGACCCCATCACCGACACGCAGCCGCCGACCTCGCCGACCTCGCTCACCCGCACGGCCGCCTCCGCCGGGAGCGTTTCGCTCGGCTGGACGGCGTCGACCGACAACGTCGGCGTGACCGGATACGACGTCTTCCGCGACGGCTACCAGATCGCGTCCGTCACCGGGACCACCACCTCGGCGGTCGTCGGCGGTCTGATGCCCGACACGAAATACACCTTCACGGTGCGGGCGAGGGACGCGAGTGGCAACGTCAGCGCGTCGAGCGCGCCCCTCAACACCTCGACCGGACCCTACGTGCCCGAGTCGCCCGCCCCGTACCCCGGAACCCAGCAGACCCGGGCGCAGTGGCTGTGGGACAAGACCAAGGCCATGAAGGAGGAGAGCGGCGCCCTCAACGTGGCGCAGTACACCGCTCAGTTGGCGGACGGAGAGAACGCGGCGACGAACCTCGCCAAGCTCGACACGCTCTTCCAGAGCTACGACTACGAGCAGTACAAGACCATGGCGAAGATGTACTCGTACCTCATGGTCGGCGAGAAGTTCGACGCGGACATGCTCGCCCATGTGCGCGGCTACTTCGGCTCGTACGCCTACCAGAAACTCGCGCAGACCGAGAACCTGCGGATGAGCAACTACGCCACGGGATACCTCGTCGGTCAGTACTTCCCCGACCTCGCGGACCTGAACGGCAATTCCGGGGCGGAGCTGATGGCCGCCAACAAGGCCAACATCCTTGAGATGGTGGAAGCGGGTGTGCGGCGCGGATGGGCGGAGTACCAGAGCCCCGAGTACACGATCATGACGTACTTCTGCCTCAACGCCCTCTACCAGTGGGCCGACGACGCCCAACTCCGTAGCCAGGTGAAGATGGCCATGGACGTGATGTGGTTCGAGTGGGCGAACGACTGGATCGATGGCTACATGATCTCGTCGGAGAGCCGGGCCAAGGGCGACGTGGCCTCGGTCAACGATCCGACGTGGCGGCCCGCGGACCACTCGACGCTCGCCTGGACGTACTTCGGCGCCCACCGCGCGCAGCAGGGAGTCGGCGAATCGGACAACCCGGCGTCCGCGGCGTACCGCCCATACCTGGAGTACGCCGGCCTCGCCGCCTGGCGGGGCATGAGGTACGCGCCGCCCGAACTCGCTGTGAAGATCGGCCAGAAGACAGACAAGTCGTACTCCTCGCGCAAGGCGAACCTGCAGAACTCCAGCGGGCGCGCGATGGATATCTACCGCACGACCTATGCGCGTCCCACCTGGGGCCTCGGCACCGAGGTGCAGTACCGTCGGGTCGACAACTGGATCGAGGATCTGCCGGTCGTGCTCCGCTGGCGGTCCGAGGCCGCGAATCCGCTGTTCCGGCTGTCGGTCGACCAGGGAAACGCCTCGATCGGTGCCTACAACCAGCCCGCCAACCACCGTGTGATGCAGAACGGTCCCACGGCCGTGGGTGTGTACAAGTCCTCGGGCGACCAGACGTCGAACTACATCAACGCGCTGTTCCCCACGAACGGTTCGATCCGGGAACGGCGTGACGTCGACGGATGGACGATCGCGAACACGGGGCCGATGTACTTCGCCTACAAGCTGGCGAAGCCCGCGACCTGGTACCACCAGACACCGAACGACCCGGCGAACAAGGTGAAGACAACGGCGCAGAACCACCCGACCGCGAGCCTCAGCTACAGCTACGACATTCTGCGCAGCCAGGCCGACAACAACGGCTGGGTGCTGGAGTCGGCGGATGCCTCCGCGTACGCCGACTTCGACGCGTTCGTGAAAGCCGTCACCGGCACCACCCGAGTGGACATGAGCCACCTGGAGGACACGAATCCGCGGCTCGTCTATCACAGCCTGAGCGGGGACGACCTCGACATCACCTTCGACTCGGCGTCGGAGGCGCCCGCCGCCACCCACCTCGTGAACGGCATGCCCGTCGACTACGGCTCGTACAAACTGTTCGACACCCCGTGGCTGCAACAGGACAAATTGGGCTCCAGGTTCGAGGCCTCGGTCGACGGCGAATCCGTCGTCTACGACTTCGACCGGTGGACCGTGACCGCCACGGACCACAAGCCGAGGGCGGGGCACCGCCCGGACCACCGGGAGGATCACCGGTCCGTCCGGCGTGGGCGGTAGGCGAAGTTCCTCATGGGCCGGTGCGGCCCTCGGCGAGCCGCTCGCCGAGGGCCGCACCGGATTCCGTCACGGGGGCGAAGACACCTGAAACCTGTGTCCGGGGTGTACCGACCCGCGCCATGAGGTCGGACGAGGGCGCCCAGGCAGCTCGCCGCGTCCGGTGGCCCACGGTCGGTGATCATGGCGACACGCTCGCCGTGCGAGGGGGCGGATCGCCGGTGACGGCGCGGACGGGCAACGCGGAGAGGGCAGCGCGGTGGGAGGCGGCGCGGGCTGTCGCGACGTAGTTTGGGGTCATGGGCACGACTGGGTCAGCCACGTCGTCGCGCCTCTTGCGCCGGCCGTCCGTGAAGCTGGCGGTGGCGCTCGTGTGCCTGGCCGGGCTGCTCGGCTTCGACCTGCTGACGAGTCCGAATATCCGGATCGGCGGGCTGATGGTGGCGGTGCCCGCACTCTCGGCGACCTTCCTGGCCCCAGGGGAGGTCCTCTTCGTCGTGCTGCTGACGCTGCTCAGTGTGGCCGTCGCGGCGATAAGCAACGACACTCTGGGCACTGAGGCCTTCCCCGTCTCATTCGCCACCGTGGCGCTGATCAGCGTCGCGTCCGTTGTGACGGCCTCGGTGCGGCAACGACGTGAACGCGAACTCGCCCAGTCGCGCTGGGTCGCCACGGTCATGCAGGACCTGCTGCTGCGACCGCTTCCCCGTCGGCTCGGCCCCTTGTCGATCTCCTCCGTGTACATCGCGGCGGAGGAGGAGGCCAATATCGGCGGCGATGTGTACGCGGCCGCCGTCACGCCAGGCTCTGTCCGCGTCATGGTCGGTGACGTCCAGGGAAAAGGGCTTGGCGCGGTCGAAGTGGTCGCATATCTGCTGAGTGCCTTCCGGCAGGCGGCCAGGAACGGCACCGCGCTTGCGGAGCTGCCCGACTTCCTCGACCGCAGCCTGCGCGACGAGCTCGTCGACGTGCAGGCCACCTCCGACGACGCACCGGATTCCGTCTCCCGCCGCCGGGCGCTGGAGGGGTTCGTCACCGCGGTGATCGTGGAGTTCAGGGAGGGGGAGGACGTGGTCCGGATAGCCAACAGAGGCCACCCGCCGCCGCTGCTCATCCGCCAGGACAAGGTCCTCCCGCTCGATCCCATGGAATCCGCCCTGCCGCTGGGGCTTGGCGATCTCGGCGCGGGCGAGCATCACGTGGACACCTATGAGCTGGCCGTCGGCGACCGGCTGCTGCTCTACACCGACGGTGTCATCGAGGCACGCGACGCGACCGGGCGCTTCTACCCGCTGGCCGACCGGGTGGCCCGGTGGACCGACCGTGACTCGGACGAGGTGCTCCAGGCCATACAGTCCGACATGCTGCGGCACGTCGGCGCTCGGCCCACCGACGACGTGGCGATGGTCGCCGTGCAGCGCATGGTCTGACCACCGGGCTTGCGGGTTGGACGGTCGAGCCAGGCCGTGTCTCTCCGATCAGGAGCCAAGCCAGATCCTCATGCCGAAGCCCCCAGCAGTGTTCTTCGCACGCCAGTGGCGACTCGAAGGTCCCAGCTCCTTGATCATGAGCGAAGCCACATGGTGACAGCTGCGAAGGTGACGTTGCCGAGGAAGACGTGGCCGCGCTTGTCGTAACGTGCGGCTACGGCCCGGAAGCCCTTGAGCTCGCTGATCGCCTCCTCTGAGGGCCAGCCCTGTGGCGCCCGGTTCCCCCGTGCCGATAGCGCCGGTGCAACCGAGAACTTCCTCCGGCCGTCAGTCAGCGGGTGTGGCGGCGGACCGCGTCGAGGAACTGGTCGATGTCGTCGGCGCTGTGGGAGAAGGCGGTGACGAACCGGACGATCCCCGGTTCCCAGCGGTCGTGGTAGAAGGCGTAGCCCTCGGCGAGGAGTCCTTCGGCGACCTGCTGGGGAAGGCGGCAGAAGACGATGTTGGCCTGCGGCGTGGCCAGAAGGCCGGTGCCGGGGATGGCCTTGAGGCCGTCGCCGAGCCGGGTGGCCATCGCGTTGGCCTGGCGGGCGTTGTGCAGCCACAGGCAGTCGGTGAGATACGCGTCGATCTGGGCCGCGTGGAAGCGCATCTTGGAGGCGAGCTGGCCGGCGCGCTTGGCGCGGAAGGCGAGCTCGGTGGCGAGTGCGGGATCGAAGGAGACGATGGCGTCGGCGGTCATCGCGCCGTTCTTGGTGGCGCCGAAGGACAGGACGTCGATGCCTGCCTTCCAGGTCATCTCGGCCGGGCTGGCACCGAGATGATCCAGGGCGTTGGCAAAGCGCGCGCCGTCCATGTGGACGCGCAGGCCTGCGTCCTTGGCGATGGCGGACAGACAGCGGATCTCCTCCAGGGTGTAGACGCTGCCGCTCTCGGTGGCCTGGCTGATGCTTACCGCGGACGGCTGCACGCTGTGCACGTCACCGGCCCGGCGGCGCACCACCGCTTGCAACTCTTCGGGGTCGATCTTGCTGTCGGGGCCCGGGACACCGACCAGCTTGGCGCCGTTGGTGAAGAACTCCGGAGCGCCGCATTCGTCGTGGTTGATGTGGCTGTCGGGGTGAGAGAGCACGCTGCCCCACGGCGGAGTGAGGGCGGCCAGGCTCAGGCCGTTGGCGGCCGACCCGGTGGAGACCGGGAAGACATCGACGTCCCGCTCGAAGATCTCGCTGAGCCTGCGGCGGGCGCTGTCGGTGAAGGGGTCGTTGCCGTACGGCAGGACCTGCCCGGCGGCCGCGTCGGCGACGGCCTGAACTATCTGCGGGGATGCCCCGGCCATGTTGTCGCTGATGAAGGCACGGCTGGAGGGGGTGATGGCGATGCTGGTGCTCACGAGGGGTTCTTCCTTGGTCTCAGGTGCTGATGGGGGAGGCGAAGACGACGGTGATGTCCACTTCCTCGGCGCCGGTGCGGTAGAAGTGCGGGGCGTCCCCGGCGAAGGCGAGCATGTCGCCGGGACGCAGATCCTGCGGGGCGTCGACCGGGCCGGCGGTGACGTGCCCGGTGGCGATGAGCAGGTGCTCGATCGTGCCGGTGGCGTGCGGGACGCCGGGCAGCTCCGTCTCGGGCGGAATGCGCAGCCGCCAGATTTCCAGGCTGTTGCCGCTGCTGATGCGGCGCAGCAGTTCCCGGGAGACCTCGCCCGGCTCGATGTCCGTGCCCTGCCGGAAGACCGGCCCGGTGTCGGCGTCACGCGCCAGCAGGTCGGCGATCGGGATGCGCAGGGCGATCGCGATCGCATCCAGGGTGTCGATCGTCGGATTGCCGTTGCCGGCCTCCAGCTGCGACAGCGTGGCCTTGCTCAGCCCGGCGCGCCGGGCCATCTCCGCGGCGCTCATGCCGCGCTGCTGGCGGCGCAGGCGGATCTTCGCGCCGACCGCGGCTGCGGTACTGCTCACTGGCCGACGGCCGGACGGGGGTGTCATCAGCGTCTCCTGTGCGTTGCGGTGCGGGACACGCGGATGCGGCCCTTCTTGACTGCGGCTGCCGCCGCGGAGCGCAGCTCGGCAGTCGCCAACTCCCGCCCTTCCGGGTCGGCCGGGCCATGTCCGGCCAATCTTCGCCGTCGTGGGCCGGCCCCGCCCTGCGGTTGGAACGGGCAGTGCTCGACGGCCGCCCAGGGGTCCCGCCCCTCTCGCCCACCGCGACCCCCAAGCCGGATTGAATGAACCATACGTTCACTATACCGAACTCTTCAAGTTGGCGAACTTGGCGTTCGTTTTAGTGAACGATCTTGATCTGGCGGATGTGCTGATAGCGGCCCGCTGCCCGGGCCTGTTCGACCACCTCGGCCCGGTTCCACTCCACGTATGTGGCGGAGTCTTCGCGATCACCCCGGGCAGCCGGAACCGCTGATTGCCGCCCAACGCGACGCTGGTGGGGATCTCGTAGAACTGGTTGACCAGCGACACCTCGTGATTCCAGGTGCTGCCCTCGACATGAGGCCCGGCCTCAAATTCCCTGATTCATTACCTCTCGGTGTGCGGGGATATCGCGGGTAGTTCCACAGTGATGCGGATCCCGCCGGCAGAGCGCGGGGTGAGGGTGAGTGTTCCGTCGTGTGCGTGGGTGATGGTCTTGACGATTGCCAGGCCGAGGCCGACGCCTGCGTGGTCGGTGTGTATGCGCTCGCTGCCGCGCTGGAATGGTTCGGTGAGTGTCGAGGCCAGCTCCGGGGCGAGCTTCTCGCCGGTGTTCTCGACAGTGAGCACCACAGTCCTGGGGCGGACGCTGGTAGTGACCCACACGGTGCCCTGTTCAGGCAGGTTGTGGACGATCGCGTTGTGCACGAGGTTCGTGGTCAGCTGCAGCAGGAGCGCTTGTGATCCGGTCGTGGGGGTGATGTCGCCGGAGGTCTCGATGGTGACGCCGTGCTTTTCCGCGAGGGGGAGGAGTGTTTCGGTGGCCTCTTCCACGAGCAGGGACAGGTCGACAGGTTCTCGGGTGAAGGACCTCTCGTTGGCGTGGCTGAGCAGGAGCAGTGCTTCAGTGAGGTTGATCGCTCGGGTGTTGACGGCGTGGAGACGGTCGATGAGTTCGCCGGTGTCGTGGTTCGGGTCGGTGCGGGCCACGTCGAGAAGTGTCTTCGAGATCGCCAGCGGGGTGCGCAACTCGTGAGAGGCGTTGGCTGCGAATCTCCGCTGTTCGGCGACGTGTGCTTCGAGCCGTGCGAGCATCGTGTCGAAGGCGTCGGCGAGTTCGCGGAACTCATCTTTGCGGCCCGGTAGCCGGATTCGGTGGGAGAGTGATCCGTTCGTGGCCATGCGGGTGGCGTCGGTGATTCGGGTCAGCGGGGCGAGTATCCGGCCGGCGAGGATCCACCCTCCCACGAGGCCGAGCACCAGCAGGAATGCCAACACTGCGGCTGCCCGCGGAGCGAAGACGCGCAGGAGGTTGGACCGGATGGGAAAAACACCATGAGTGGGGGTGCCAGTGGAGCCGGGGACGATGAGCGCACGCTCGGGGACGTAACGCAGGAGGAACACCCACACCGCCGCGAGCAGCAGGGCGCCGGCAATCATGAGGAATCCGGTGTAGCTGAGGGTGAGTTTGAGGCGAACGCTCACCCCAGGTGCTCTATCCACGCTCGCCTCCCTCGTGTCCGGCCCCTGGTTGCGTGTCGATGCGGTAGCCGACGCCTGGCACGGTGGCGATGATCCAGGGTTCGCCGAGGCGCTTGCGCAGTGCCGAGACGGTGATGCGCACGGCGTTGGTGAACGGGTCGGCGTTCTCATCCCACGCGCGTTCCAGGAGTTCTTCGGCGCTGACGACACCGCCTTCGGCAGCGACGAGGACTTCGAGCACGGCGAACTGCTTCCTGGTCAGCGCCACGTAGCGGCCGTCCCGGTAGACCTCTCTGCGGAACGGATCCAGCCGCAGACCCGCGATCTGCCGCACGGGCGGCCTGTTGTGGGCACGTCTGCGGTCGAGCGCTCTGAGCCTGAGCGCGAGTTCTCGGAGTTCGAAGGGTTTCGTGAGGTAGTCGTCGGCGCCGAGTTCGAACCCGGAGGCCTTGTCGTCGAGACGGTCGGCTGCGGTGAGCATGAGGATCGGCATGCCGCTGCCGGAGGCGACGATGCGTTTGGCGATCTCGTCACCGGACGGTCCGGGAATGTCTCGGTCGAGGACGGCGATGTCGTAGGTGTTGATGCTCAGCAGTTCCAGAGCGGTGTCGCCGTCACCTGCGATGTCGGCCGCGATCGCTTCCAGGCGTAGGCCGTCGCGGATGGCTTCTGCCAGATAGGGTTCGTCCTCGACGATCAACACGCGCATGCTGTTGATGCTACGAGTCGGCGCATATCGGCGACGTATCGAAAACCGCATACGTGCCGGCAACACCGCGCTGCCTTGACTGGCAGCATGGCTCAAACCCCGCCGGCCTTTGGCTACCAGTCGCAGAATTCCTCGGACTGCTCGGCCGCGCCACCCTCGAAGTCCCCCTCGGCCCCATCACCGAATGTTCAGCGCAGTGAGCAGCGTGATGCGCCTGGCGAGGCTGTCGGTGCCGTTCCCGACGGCGTGACTGTCTTCGACGACGAGATTCCGGCTGCTGTGGCCAATCCCGATCCAGATCTGCTCAGGGCCCTCCGCGAGGCGGTCTCCAAGTACGGGTCTGAAGACCAGGCCGCCCGACGGGTGGCCACCGTGGCGACGTCGCCTCACGTATCGGGGGACGCGGTCGACATCGGGCACTCCGATGCGACGGCGTGGCTGTCCAAGCATGGTGCCGAGTACGGGCTGTGCCCGATCTACAGGAACGAACCCTGGCACTACGAACTGCGCACCAATGCGATCGATCACGGTTGCCCGCGTATGTATGACGACCCCACCCAGGACCCGAGGATGCAGCAGTGACCGGCAGTGAGCGAGGACAGACGATGACGCAGGTGGACACGGCGGAGACCGGGCAGGGCGGCGCCGGCCCCCGGGACAGCGGCCCAGGTACCCGGCGCGCGGGCATCCGCCGGGCGATCCGCATCGGCTGCCGGCTGGGGCCCTGGAAGCGCGGCCCAGTGCTCGCGGCGCTGGCGCTGCTGCTGGGCCTGTTCATGCTGCTGCACGCGAAGATCCCGAACCGGATCGGGAACTTCGGCAGCCTGGCGGAGACTGTCTTGCCGTGGTTCGGCCTGTTGATCCCGGTGCTGCTGGCCGGGGCGCTGTGGCGCCGCTCCGCCTCCGCGGTGGCCGCGCTGCTGCTGCCGGTCTTGGTGTGGCTGAACCTCTTCGGCGGGCTGCTCAGTGACAAGTCGCACCCGGACAGCGACCTCACCGTGGTCAGCCACAACGTCGGCGCCGACAACCCCGACCCGGCCGGCACCGCCCACGACCTGGCCGCCTCCGGCGCGGACATGCTGGCACTGGAGGAGCTGACCCAGCAGGCCAGGGGCACGTACGAGAAGGAGCTGGCGAACGCGTACCCGTACCACACGGTGCAGGGCACGGTCGGACTGTGGAGCAAGCTGCCGCTGTCGGACACTCAGCCGGTCGACATCAAGATGGACTACGGGCCGCTGGCGGCCACCAAGCCGGTCGACATCAAGATGGCCTATACCCGGGCGCTGCGCACCACGGTGGCCACGGACCAGGGTCCGCTGGCGGTGTATGTGGCCCACCTGGGGTCCGCACGGGTGACTCCCAGGGCGGGCTTTTGGACAGACTCGCGGGACAGAGGCGCGCAGGCGCTCGGCAAGGCCATCGCCGCCGAGCAGAACGAGCGGGTGGTGCTGCTCGGCGACCTGAACGGCACCATGGACGACCGCGCGTTCGCCGACATCACCTCGCAGCTGCGCTCGGCCCAGGACGCGGCCGGGAATGGCTTCGGCTTCAGCTGGCCGGCAAAGTTCCCCGTGGTGCGGATCGACCAGATCCTGGTCCGCGGCGTGAAGCCGGAGAGCTCGTGGTCGCTGCCGGCCACGGGCAGTGACCACCTGCCGGTGGCGGCCGGAATCAGCTGGTGAACACCGCATACACGCTGGCGCTCCACCTGCTGCAGATGGCACTTGTCTTCGTCAACACGCTCGTGATCCAGGACATACCTGCCGAGCCCAACTGGGCTGGATTTCCTGGGCGACCTGCAGCAGCGTGGACCACTCGCTCATCTACCGGCGTGGCTCCCAAACGGGGGAGCAGGGACAGCTACGCCGAGCGAGGCGGCTATGACGAGGAGACCACCGCCGCCATGGCGGTGCTCGACCCATCCGCCACCGTGCGCACCGATGTCGAATTGCTGCGCAGCACCGAGGCCGCGACGGCCTTCTGGGTACCGCCGGACTCGCACACGGCGTTGTGGACGTACTGCCGGGTGAAGATCGTGGTGAAGTAACTGACCAGTGATGCCTCGCGCGAGGAGTCGTCGGGGAAGAACCAGCGCAACATCGGGTCGTCGTCGAAGGCACGGGCCAAAGTGCGGGAAATCAACGAAGCGTCGTCGGTCGTTGCCGTTCTCGGGGTGTTCGCCATCGACATACCGGTCATTCTCCACCCCGGTGATCTCCGGCAACGAGGTGGGCTCCAGTCCGCCCGGTGAGCCGACCAGCACCTTCGCAACAGGCCCTGGCTGCCGCGCGGCTGTGGCCTGGATCGCCGCGCGTTCGGCTTCCCGGTCTCCGGGCCTGCGCGTCATACGGCTTCCGCCTCCGTGACACGGACGAGCCGGGTGGCCTCATGCTGGTCGATCACGGCGTAGGCGGCCCGGGCGGCTGCGCAGTCGCGCCGGGGTTGTGGCGCCATGGGGTTGTTCGCCATCTGCTGACAGTCGAGAGGACTGACGGCTGCCGTATCCCGGGCAGTACCCGTCGCAGCACGTTTGGCCCGGAACTTCTGGGACAACTCGGCGCGGTCCTTGAGTGTTTGAGGAGATTCCTTCGGGATGCGGCTCTTGCGCTGGTCCTGCGAGGACAACGTCTCGGGCGGCTCGTCCGGTGCCGACGCGCGCGGGGTGCCAGAGCCGGATTCCGGGATCACCTTTTCGAGCGTGGCCGTGGTGACAGATTGCTCCGGAGATTCTGCCGCCCGGGCGGAGGCGGCAAACGCGGCGCTCATGAGACATGCGAGGAACGGTGCGGCGATGGCTAACCGTATGGATCTCTGCATGGTTATCTTCCGTCGAGGTTGACGTCACGCTGAGCGGTGCCCGCCGAGGCTAGACATGTCATGCGCGTGACCGCAACCTTGTTGATCTTTGGTAGTGAAACGGGGCGAACCGGATTCGGGGTTGCGTACGTACGGTGTCTTGCGGGACATGCGCGCCTGCCCGTACGGCGGGAGTGACGCAGGATCTGGCGAGTTCGTCCGGGTCGGGGTCGGTGAGCGGGCGCGTACCGGACCGACCGGGAGGCCGCGCGGCCCGGCGGCGGGCTTGACCAGCGAGATGGCGTAGCCCGGCGCCCTGTCGCGCGGTTCGACGGCTGAGGGGTGGGCGGGAATACCCGCCGTGCCATAGGCGCGGGCCTGGATCTCCGCGATCGGCGCAGACCCTCTCAGGGGGCCGAGATCATGCGGGGGCTCGGGGCGGACAACCACTTTCCAGTCAGGAGTGCGGGCGCGCCGACCGGCCTGCTCCCGCCCGACGCGCGGATCCCGCGGAGCAGAGTGAGCGCGCCCTATGGAGAGGTTGGAACGGATGCCCCATTGCCTCCCGTGGTGTACCTGGTGCCTGCTTTTCTTCGCCTGGCTGGGGCATTGACCTGCGAACAAGTGATCGCTTAGCGTTCCAGCGTTCATGTTCAAGCCACGCCCACCAGGCCCCGAATACACGAGGCAAGAAACGTCGCTCCCCCACCGGCGTTCGAGCCCACGGCGCCAGGCGGTCCAGCACGCACGTGCATGCACAACAGGCCAGAACCGAGACGGGATGAAACATCTTGATGGAGGAATTGGCCCGGGGGATGCGGCGCAATCACGTGGGAACGGACGGGGAAGCGTCGGTGCGGGGGCGGGAGGACGACATCGAGAGAGCTCTGCTGGAGGTCCAGTCCCTGGTCCGCGCGACCGTGGCGAAGCATCGGCGCAGAACATCCCGCAAGCAGCTCACCACCGTGCTGAAGCCGGTCGCCGACGAGATCCAGGCCGCGAGTGAACAGCTTGCCCACGGGGCCGTACGCGCCGTCGACGCTGTGGTCGCCGAGCCGGCCTACGCCGCGCGCACCTACGCGGTGCTGCGTGAATTAGTGCGGGAACGCCGCGGCTCCGTGCGGGCGCGGATCCTCTGCGTGCAAGCCACTCTCGACCGGGACCTGGTGGAGGAACTGGCCCGGTCCGGGCAGCCGAACGCCGTGCGCATCGCCCGTATCCCGCGGATGGAGGCCATGATCGCCGATGGCCGGTCGGCGCTGGTCTGCGCCGAGATGGCGGGCGAGCGCCAGGCGTGCGTGCTGCGGGTGTCGCCCGAGACACAGGTCATCCACAACCTCTTCGGCACCGTCTGGAAGCAAGCGGTCGACGCCAACGCCTGGATCGGCTTGGGCGAGCACACCCGCGTCGAACTCGTCCAGCAGATCCTCCACTACCTCCGAACCGGTGCCACCGACGAGGTGGCGTCCCGCAAACTCTCCATCTCGGTGCGCACCTACCGGCGGCACATTGCGACCATCATGGAACTCCTCGATGCCAAGTCCCGTTTTCAGGCAGGCGTGCGCGCGGCGGAGCTGGGCTTGCTCACCGGCCTCCCTCCGGTGCCCGACGCGTCTCGCGGATGGGCCCCGGCAGGCCGGGCGAGATGCGGTTGCACACCGCCGCCGGACTACGAGTACTTTCCGGACAGCGTCCGGGCCGTGCAGCGGCTGTGCCCGGCCCAGCGGTGCACCGGAAGGCCGCAACCGGCCATGGGTCCCGGCATCGCCCTACCGGACGGTCGCACAGCATGACAGTGTCCGTCTGACAACTTCCTGTCAGCAAGGGGCACTTGGTCCTCCCGGCCGCATGGAACGAGACGGGGAAGTCGGCGCGTCCCTCATCCCCGAGAGGCGGGGCCGCAGCGTCGTCTTCCCCCGGCAGCGTTCTCATCGGTCCGGCTGCCGGACCCCCGCCCGGTGGGCGCCGGCGCCCCCGACGCCCTGCCTTCACCGGGGGCAGCAAGCTGACAGCGGTGTGGGCCGGGCCTCGCCGCGCTGTCAGCTTGCTGACGGGATGACCGGTCCGCGCACGGACCGTGGACCACCCGTCCGTAGGCTCGGCCGCCGAGGCCCTGGACCGGGGCCCGTGGACTGCGGCGGGAGGGCACGATGACCGAGGCGAAGGCCCCGGTACCCGGATTCTCGATGGTCATCCCGCCGGCGGTGTTCGACCCGGAACTGGAGCGCCGACTGGGGCGCGGCCTGGGCCGGGTGGAAGCGAGGCTGGAGGCATGTACGGCCCGGGTGGCCGACCCGAGGATGGCCGAGATCGTCGGCCATCTGCTGGCCGCCGAGGGGGAGCGCCTCCGCCCGCTCCTGGCCTTGCTGGGCGGCGAGTTCGGCTCCGGCCGGGCCGAGGGCGCCGTCGACGCGGGGGCCGTCGCCGAACTCGTCCACGCGGCCTCCCTCCACCACGACGACGTCATGGACGGCGCTCCGGTCCGGCACGGAGTACCCAGCGTCAACGCGCTGTGGGGCAACCGCCTGGCGGTTCTGGCCGGCGACTGGCTGCTCGGCCAGGCCGCCCGGATCGCCGTCGGGCTGGGGCCCGAGGCGGTGCGGCTGCACGCCAGGACCGCAGAACGGCTCGTGCTGGGGCGGTGCCGGAAGGTGACGGGGTCACGCCCCGGCGCCGACCCGTTCGAGCATCACGTCGAGGCCGCCGGGAAGACCGCGGCGCTGTTCTCCATGGCGCTGAGCGTCGGGGCCCTTCAATCGGGGGCACCGAGGTATGTCGTATGCGATCTCGGCGAGTTCGGAGAGCGGCTCGGAACCGCGTTCCAGATGTCCGACGATTTGTCGGACGTCACGTCCCCGTCGTCGCTGCTGGACAGGGCCCAGCCGCGGGCGCGGTGGGCCGACGGAGACGGGCCGGACTGGGCGGGGGTGGAGAGGGCCCTGGAACCGCTTCCCGCGTCCCTCGCGGTGGCGCGGACACGGCGCGCCGTGGACGGCTGCCTGGCCCGGGCGCGGGACGTACTGGAACGCCTGCCGGACATCCCGGCCCGGGAGGCATTGGGCTCGATCTGCGACTCCGTCACCACCAGGGCGGCCTGACGTGCCAAGGAGGCGTGCGCCGGTCCGCGGGCAGCCGTCATTCGAGCGGTGGCAGCAGCCCCAGTTCGATGGCTCGCGCGCCCGCCTGGAATCGGGAACTCGCACCGAGTCCGCGCATGATCTCGGCGACGTGCCGCCGGTAGGTCCGCAGTGACACGTTGAGCTCGCGCGCCGCGACGTCGTCGGTGCTGCCGGACCGCAGGTGCTCCAGGACGCGGCGGCTGGTCTCGGCATGAGCGCGAGGGCCCAGCCGCAGGTGGGCGTCGAGCGGTACGGCGGCGGTCCATGCCGCGGCGAAAAGCGACTCCGTGGCCCGCACTACCAACGGGGTCCGGATGACGGCGGCTTGGGGAGTCCCGTCACCCGAGTCCGGGTGGGCCAGGACGAGCCGGCCACCGAGGATGACGGCCTCCTGGAGCGGTGCCGCGGTCACCCGGACCTCGCAGTCCGGCCGATGCGGCGTTCCGGCCGGCAGTCGCGCCGGGCAGAGCAGGCGCAGGGTGGTACCGGTCCGGACACGGGGGGCCGCCCGGCCGATCGCGGCGTAAAGAGCGTGGGCCTCCCCGCCGTTGCCGCTGATCATCACGGCCACGTCGCCCTTGGCGGCCGGGATCAGTCGCTCGGCGGCGGTTGCCATCGACTCCCCGGAGCGGCCTGAGAGCGGGACGACGGACGTTCTGCGGCGATGCGCCGACATGGTCATCTCGATGAGCTGCTGGATGCGCGCCAGGTTGTGTTCCATCTCATCGGCGGAGCCGGAGACGCTCCAAGCCGTCGCGTAATCGATCAACATTACCCCCGGAGTCACGTCGAAGTTCCGGGAGTTGAACGTTCCAAAGTACGTTCGCACGGGACTCCCGGAGGCCACCCGAGTAGCGTGCCGGAGCGCATCATGACCTGTCGCTCCGGATGGCAGGAAGTTGCGCTGCCCTCACCCGGTGGAGTGATCATATGACAGCCTGTCATGCGGAATCATGTTCCGTGGCCGCCTGGTGACAGGAACGCATGGGCGCGGGCAGAGGCGTCGGGCACGTCGGATACCGCCGACCGCCTTGGCGGGGGCGGTGCGCACTCCGACTGGCAGCTTCCTGAAAGCGGCTTGCCCCACCCGCGTACAGCCGACTAGGCATAAGGACCGCACGGTCAGTCGTGTCCTCCGCTGTGGGCGGATACCGTGGAAGGTGGCAGCTATGAATCCGTCGCGGATGGGCCTGGTGTTCCCCGGGCAGGGCACGCAGCGCGAAGGCATGGGCGAACCCTGGCGTGACACCGCCTCCTGGCGGCTCGTCGAGGAGATCTCCGAGCACTCCGGCACGGACGTCGAGGAGTTGCTGCTGCGTACGCCCGGCGAGCAACTGCGTCGCACCGACCTGGCGCAGATCGCCGTCTACTCTGTGGCGATGATGGCCCATGCCGAGGCCGAGCGGGCGGGCCTCCTCACGGACGCCGTGGCCTGCGCCGGTCACAGCCTGGGCGAGTACGCCGCACTGACCGCCGCCGGGATCCTCGACCTGGCCGACGGCGTCGCCCTGGTGACCGCACGAGGCCAGGCGATGCGCGAGGCCGCGGCCGCGCGGAAGGGAACCATGGGCGTGCTGGTACGGGCCGGCCTCGCCGAGGCCGAGGAGCTGGTCGCCAAGGCGGAGGCCGAGGGCCACGCCGTCTGGGTGGCCAACGTCAACGGCCCCGGTCAGATAGTCCTGTCGGGCATGGAGGCGGCCATCGAGTACGTCGCCGACCAGGCTCCCGAGGCCGGTGCCAAGCTCATCCGCGTGCCCGTGGGCGGCGCTTTCCACAGCCCGCTGATGGAACCGGCGGCCGACCGACTGCCCGCTGCGCTGCGGAAGGTGACGTTCGCGCCCGGCCGGCTGCCGGTCGTGGCGAACGTCGACGGCGAACCGTACGCCGGGGACGCCGACTGGCCCGCGCTGGCCGTACGTCAGCTCGTCTCGCCCGTCCAGTGGGAGCGTAGCGTCCACACGCTGACCGGGACGCTGGGCTGCCGACGCCTGCTGGAACTCGGGCCCGGCCGCACACTGGCCGGTCTGATCAAGCGGATCACCCCGCACGTCGACATCGTCTCCCTCGACCGGCCCGACGCCGTGCGCTGACGCCGTCCCGGACGGGGCGCACCCCGCACGCGTTCGTCTACGGCACCGGGCGAGGGCGCTCCCTCGCCCGGTGCCCCGTCACATCGCTGAGGAGTAAGCCATGAAGGTCTTCGCCGACCAGGACAAGTGCGTCGCCTCCGGCCAGTGTGTGCTGGCCGCCGCCGACGTGTTCGACCAGCGGGAGGAGGACGGCATCGTCGTCCTGCTCAACGACAACCCACCCGTCGGCCTGGCGGACGACGTCCGGCAGGCCGCCGCCCTCTGCCCGGCCGTGGCCATACGAGTGGAGGAGTGAAGCCGATCGCGGTCGTCGGGGCCTCCGTCACATACGTCCGGAGGACACGGAGAACGTCGCCTTCGGCGGCCTGATCATCGCCACCGGCGTGGCGCCCGTCCGCCTGCCCGGCTCCGATCCGGCCGGTGGCGAGCCTACGCCGGGGGAATGGCCTCCTCCGCCCCGTACACGCGGCGCGCCGCCGAGCCGCCCGGCCTCGGAGTCCGACGACATGCTCGCACTCCGCCACCGCGGGTGCGGTCGTCCGGGGCGGTCGAGGCGTCGCGTCAATGGCGTGCGGGCGATCGGTGGCGCTGCCGACGCGGAGATGTTGATCCACGAAGACCGACCGGACGGGCCCCGGCGCCGGCATCCGGGAGACGACACGGCGAAGCGCCGATCCGTGCGGTCGTCGCGTTCCCGCTCCCGCACAGATCAGCGCTTCGCCATAGCCTACTTCCCGGCCGCCTCCATTTCACGCACGAGGCTGAGAGGACGCATATCGGTCCAGTTCTTGTTCACGAACTCCAGGCACGCTTCTTTGCTGTCCTGGTCGTGCGCGACCGTCCAGCCGGCCGGAACCTCGGCGAAAGCCGGCCACAGCGAATGCTGGCCTTCTTCGTTGATCAGCACGTAGTAGTCGGCGTCGTTGTCCTCGAAAGGATTGGTGCTCATATCTCCCTCTCCATCCTACGATGCGAACCGGCGCCGGATCCGCGGCGGACAGTCGATCACGGTGCGCCGCAGGGACCAGCAGATCAGGCGGAACAGCGGGGTGTCCAGAAGAATTGACCAGTGAATCTTCTATATCGGCGATTCCTGAACTCCGGACAAGCGTATTTCGGCGAGTGAAGCGGCCGAGGCTTTTCAGAGCTTGACGGGCAGCGCGGCCAGCGCCCTCACGAGCAGGGCGGGCTGGTAGCGCAGTTCCGAAGGGCGCACGGCGAGACGGATGTCCGGGAAGCGCTCGAAGACGCGCCGCATCGAGATCTCCGCCTGCGCCCGGGCCAGATGTGTACCGATGCAGTAGTGGATGCCGTGGCCGAAGGTGAGGTGTGCCGGCTTCGGCCGGTCGATGTCCAGGTCGTCCGGCCGGTCCGGGAAGGCGTCGGGATCGTGGTTGGCGCTCGCCGGCGAGAGCATCACGATCTCGCCGGCCGGAATCGTGGTGCCGGCGATCTCCACGTCCTCCAGGGTCAGTCGTTGCAGGGCATAGAGCATGGGGCTGGAGAAGCGGATCAACTCGTCGACCACGTGCGGGATCCGGCCGAGGTCGGCCTTGAGCCGCTCGCCCTGCTCGGGGTGGGAGAGCAGCCCGGCGAAGCAGCCGGTCATCAGCGACGTGGTCGTCTCATTGCCACCGGTCATCAGCGCGAACGCCGTGGAGAGTATCTCCTTGGGGGCCAGTAGCTTGTCGCCCTCGGCGTGCACCATCGCGGAGATGAGGTCGTCGGTCGGGCGCCGTGTCTTCTCCGCGATCAGATCGGCCATGTACGCGGAGAGTTCGCTGGTGTGCTGGGCAAGGATGCCGGTCGGATCGGCCGCGTCGGTGCTCCGCATCGTCTTCGACCAGACGTTGAACTGCCGCCAGTCCGAGGCCGGAACGCCCAGAAGCTGGGCGATCCCGATGATCGGCAGCGGTTCGGTGAGGCCCTCCACCAGATCCGGCTGCTCCCGCGCGGCCAACTCGTCGAGCAGTTGGTCGACGACCTTCTCCAGGCCGGGGCGCAAGTTCGCGACTCGCTTGGGCGTGAAGGCGAACACCAGCGCCTTGCGCAGCGGGGTGTGGCGAGGAGGGTCAGAGTTGGCCAGGTGGTTGGTGATCTCGTCGGCGGGCTTCAACTCCTTGCCGATCTGCCGGCCGAGGGCCTCGTACAGCTTTCCGATGTCCCGGCTCAGCCGGGGGTCGGCCAGCGCCTCGCGGACGTCGTCGTACCGGGTGATCACCCAGGCCCGGGCCCCGTCGGGCGTCTGCACCATGGTCACGGGCTGTTCGGCGCGCAACAGGGAGAAGGTCGGATACGGGTTCTGGGTGTACTCGTCACTGAACATCCAGTACTTCGAAAGTGCTCCGCAGGCTGTCACTCGATGCTCTCCTCGCGGTTGTCCGGTGCGGCGTCCGCACCGCTCGCAGGGCACGTCCGGCCCATCAGCCTGACACCGCGGGCGTCGGCCGTCAGCACTGATGTGGAAATTTCGATACGCCCGTGCGGAGGCCGTGTGGCCCGCCTTCTGGTTCGAATTCTTCGTACTGGCCTGGTGAACGCCGGTTCACCTCGGCTACCTTCGCCGAGGCGCGTGATCAGGACGCCCCGAATTCAAAAGGAAAATCATCGGTGCGGCGGGAGGAATGCCTGCCGCGGGCATTGATGATTGTCCTCGTAAACCGGTGCACGGCCCGTCCGGGTCGACGGCACCACCACAGGGGAAGAGGAGCGAGGAGCGACATGACGACTTCTGCCGAGAACAGGACCGAGAGAATCAGGGAAATCGTCTGCGACATCCTCGAACTTGAGGAAGACGAAGTCACCGAGACGAGCCTGTTCAAAGAGGAACACGGTGCCGACTCGCTGCGTGCGATCGAGATACTCGCCGCCTTGGAGAAGCAGTTCCACGTTGTCATCGACCAGACCGAACTGGGCCGCATGGTCAACCTCCAAGGCGTCGAAGAGGTCGTCGCCGAGGCCGCCGCCAAGTAGCCGCGGCCGCGCGGTACCGCCGCACCGTCAGGACACAGACGATCGAAACCGGACGGAGAGACCATGCGTGCAACTGCAACCAGCAAGGGGTCGGCGCCACCAGCGCATCGTGTGGTCCTGACCGGCTTCGGAGTCTTCTCCAGCATCGGTGTGGGCGCGGTCGAGTTCGCCGAGGGGCTACGGGCCGGGCGCAGCGGCGCCAAGCCGATCACCAGGTTCGAAACCGAGGGCTTCGCACACGCCAATGGATGTGAGCTGGTCGGATTCGAGCCCCGTCAGTGGATCCGTAACCTCGATGTCGACGAACTCGGCCCCGCCACCCGCTTCTCGGTGGCCGCGGCCAGGATGGCCATCGACCACGCCGGCCTCGACGAGGAGGAGCTGCGAGAGCGGCGTGGCCTGATCTCCATCGGCACCACCGATGGTGAATCGCACGACCTCGACCGCCTGGTCGAGACCGAGATCACGCATGGACCCGAGAAGATGGATCCGGTGGTGGTGCGGCGGGTGGCGCCCAGCCGGCTGGCCACGGCCGTCGCGCACGAACTGCGACTGCACGACGTCGAGGCGGTCACCATCGCCACCGCATGCGCCGCGGGCAACTACGCCATCGGTTACGGCTTCGACGCGGTGCGCACCGGCGAGGTCGAGTTCGCCCTGTGCGGCGGTGCGGACGCGATGTGCCGCAAGACCTTCGCCGGGTTCTACCGGCTTGGCACGATCGCGCCGGACTGCTGTCGGCCGTTCGACAAGGACCGCAAGGGCATCCTGACCGGCGAGGGCGCCGGCGTACTCGTCCTGGAGAGCCTGGAGTCGGCACTGCGCCGCGGTGCCACCATCTACGCCGAGGTCCTCGGATACGGGCTCAACTGCGATGCCGAGCACCCGGTCGCACCCGACCAGAGCAGCATCGCCCGGTGTATGGAACTGGCCCTGAACAACGCCGGTGTGAAGCCGGCCGAGGTCGACCTGATCTCCGCGCACGGAACCGGGACCAAGGCCAACGACGTCACCGAGACCCGTGCTGTCCGCGACGTCTACGGTGCGGCGGCGCCGCGTACCGTCTCGCTCAAGTCCATGCTCGGCCACACCATGGGCGCCGCCAGCGCGCTCGCGGCGATCGCCTGTGCGCTCGCGATCGTGGGCGAGTTCATCCCACCGACCATCAACCACCGGGAGACCGATCCCGAGTGCGAGATCGACTGCGTGCCCAACCACGCGGTCGACGCGCCGCTGAGGATCGTGCAGAACAACGGAATGGCCTTCGGCGGCAACAACGCCGTGGTGATCCTCTCCAAGTACGAGGAGCAGGCGTCATGAGCTGGCCCATCACCGGTATCGGCGCGCTCGCGAGCATCGGCCGCGACCCGGACGAGCTGTTCGAGAGCCTGTGCGGCGGTCGCAGCGGACTCGCTCCGCTCCGCGGCTTCGACTCGGCGAAGTTCAAGGCCGGCCACCTCTTCGAGATCGACGACCGGCCGGCGCCTGGGGCGGACGTGCCGGGCCGGGCGACCCGGTTCCTGCTCGACGCGGTCGGCCAGGCGGCCCGCGACGCCGGACTCGGCGAGGACCTCAGCGACGTGCCGGTGCTGATCGGCACCGGTCTGCGGGAGCTGCGCTCGCTGGAACTGTGGTGGCGCGACGGTGCCGAGTTCGCGGCGGAGCGGATGCACTTCGGCACCGCGCTGCGCGAGCGGTTCGGCGCGGTGAACACGCACACGTTCTCCAACGCCTGCTCCGCCTCGCTGTACGCACTCGCGCTCGCCGTCGACCAGTTGGAGTCCGGTGCGGCGGAGCACGTGATCGTGGCGGGCGCCGACTCGATCACCGAGAGCATGTTCGGCCTGACCGATGCCTTCCAACTGCAGCCGCCCGGCCGGCTGAGACCCTTCGACGTCAACCGCAAGGGCACCATCCTCGGAGAGGGCGCGGGCGCGATCGTGCTGAGCCGCGGGGCGGACGGCCACCGCAGGATCTACGGCCGGGTGCGCTCGGTCGGCGTCAACTGCGACGCGTACCACACCACCGCGCCCGACCGGGCCGGGGTGGCCGCCGCCATCAGGCAGGCGCACGAGCGTGCCGGGGTGAAGCCGGGGAACGTGGACCTGGTCATGCTGCACGGCACCGGTACCCCGCTCAATGACGAGGTCGAGGTCCGGGCCATGTGCGACGTCTTCGGCGAGCACGCGAAAGTACCGCTGGTGACCGCCATCAAGTCGATGACCGGGCACACCGCCGGGTCGGCCGGGGTGCTGAGCGTCATCACAGCCCTGCAGGCCATGTCGACCGGACGGATCCCGCCGGTGACCGAGCTCGACGAGCCCACCGAGGAGGTGCGGGCGCTGAGGCTGGTGCACACCACCGCGGCCACCGGACATATCGATGTGGCCCAGATCAACGGTTTCGGCTTCGGTGGGCTGAACGCGGTTGCCATCGTGGAGGCGGTCCGATGAGTGAGTTCGCGCAGATCGTGGTGAGCGGTGTCGGGCCGGCCCTGCCCGGCGTGGCAGGTGCGGGGGACCTGGTGACCGGGCCGGCCCCCTCGGCGGAGCCCGTCGACCCGGCCGTCCTTCTCGGCAAGAAGGGCCTGAAGTACAAGGACCGCGCCACCCGGCTCGGACTGAGCGCGGCCCTCGCCGGGCTGCGCGACGCCGGGCTGCGGGACGAGGACGGTCCCCCGGCCGTCGGTGACCGCGTCGGTGTGGTGGTGGCCTGCAACTACGGCAATGTCGAGACCATCTGCCGGGTGGTCACCACCATCGCGGCGGAGACGACGCGCGGCACCAGCCCGATGGACAGCCCCAACGCCTCCAGCAACATCATCGCCTCCGAGATCGCCATCCGGTTCGGATTGCGCGGCCCGAACCTGACCGTGTGCAACGGCGACGCCTCCGGGCTGGACGCGCTGCACTGGGCGGCGAGCATGCTGCGAGCGGGGCGGGCCGAGCAGATTCTGGTCGTCGGGGTCGAGCCGGACCATGAGACGGTGCGCAAGCTCGTCGGCGCCGACCGGATCGTGGACGGGGCCGTCGCGGTCGTCCTGGAGCGGGCGGAGACCGCCCGGGCGCGTGGCGCCAGGGTCGGCGCCCGGCTGGGTGGCTACGCGCGCGCCGGCGGGGTCGAGGAGTGCGCCCGTCGGCTCGGCTGTCTCAGCCCGGACACCCCGGGCGGCTGGTACGTTCCGGAAGTCGTCGGCGACACCGAACTGCCCGCCGGACTGCTCGCCGGCGTTCCCCGGCACGCGATGCCCGACGTCTGGGGCTCGCTCTCCGGTGCGCTGGGAGTCGTGCAGTGCGCCGCCGCGGTCGCCCGGTTCGACGCGGGAGAGGCGGGCCCGTTCTACGCCCTGGCCGGCCGTGAGGACGACGGAGTCGCCGGACTCCTCCTGCTCGCCCCTGGAGACCCTCGGTGAGTCCCGACCGGCCGGATTCGGTGGACGCGCCTCGCGGCGCGGCGTGCACGGTGCGCCACAGGCGGCCCACGGAAGGCCCGCGGGCGCTTCTGCTGCACGGCCTGGCCAACAGCCCCTCGGTCTGGGAGCCGTTGGCCGGGAGCGATGCCGGCGGCTCGGACTTGTGGACCGCCGAACTGCCCTGGAGCGGCGGGCAGCCGCCGGACTGGGCCTACGGGCCGGACGCCGGCTGGGCGATCGCGGACGCGCTCGACCAGGTCCCCGGCGGCGTCGGCCTCGTGGTCGCGCACTCCTTCTCCGCAGTGCTGCTGCTGAATCTGCTCAGCGACGAACTCGCCCGGGGCCGCGACCCGTTCGCGCGCTACGGCATCGACGCCCTGGTGCTCGTCTCCCCGTTCTACCGGCGCGATCCGGAGTGCTTCGAGTACGACGTCGTCGGCGAGTTGCTGGACAGCTTCCGCAGCACGATGGACGAGGGGATCCGGGTGATGGCCGGTCCCCGGCTCGATCCCTCGCTGCGCCACGACATGGCGCGGCGGGTCTGCGAACGGGTCGGCCCCTACGGCTACCTGAGCTTCTTCCGCAGCTACCTGCGCACGCCCTGGCTGCGCACCGATCTGATCACCGTTCCCACCCTGGTGATCAGCGGGGAAGGCGACGCCATCGCCCGCTCCGCCGAGAGCATGGCGCTCACCGCCGACCTTCCCGACGCACGCTGCCGGCTCATCGCCGGCGCCGGGCACTTCCCGATGGTGGAGCAGGTGGATGCCTTCTCCGCCGCCCTGGGCGAGTTCGCCCGTTCGATCAGCGGGCCGAACCAGCAGTCGCCGACCAAGCCGCTCGACCTACGAGGAGCCTGAGCACGATGACGTCACCCATCAGCCACACCCCGGAGCTCACCGAACAGGCGCTGAACGACTTCTTCGACGTCACCAGCAACTTCACGCTGCGCCCGTCCTACGAGGGCGGCAATATCAGCACCACCATCGGGTTCAAGCAGGTGCACTACCTCATCGAGGCCGCCGTCCTGGAGCACTTCCGCGCCGCCGGCCTGGGGGCCACCACCCTTTACGTCGAGTACGGCGTCGGGCTCGACGTGGTCTCCGTGGACACCCGGCTGCACACCGTCCTCATGCTGGACGACGCCGTCGCCGTCGAGGTCAAGCCGGCCACCAGGGACGCCGACACCCGGCTGCGGTTCAGGATAACCGCGACCGTGCAGCGCGACGGCGCTCCCCGCAAGGCGGTCACCACCACGTTCGAGGTCGCGCTGCGGGCGATCGAGCACGTGGAGAACTCGAAGCCGGTTCCGGGGCGCCTGACCCGTTTCGTGGTCCCGCGACTGGGCCGGGCGACGCCGAGGAAGATCGCCGCGGTGCCGGTGGACAACATCGACCTGTCCGCGCAGCGCGGCGTCACCACGCGCTCCGGCGACCCGGTGCTGGCCGAGATCATCGGCGACGACAACGCCTTCGGCTGGAAGTGGCGGGTGCCCTACTTCTACTGCCACTTCACCAGCCATATGCAGATGTCCGGCTTCCTGAGGCAGATGGAGGAGGTGCTGCATCTGTTCGTCGCGGACCGGGGCATCGCCATCCGCCGCATGCTCGACGAGCGCAGCTGGATCCCGGTGGTGACCAAGTGTGACATCCGGCTCACCGACGAAGTGCGCATCGAGGACGAGCTGTACACCGTCTTCACGATCGAGGACGTCTTCAAGGCCATCCTGTTCACCGCCCGGATGGACTGCTACGTGGTCCGCGACGGCGCGCTGTTGCAGGTCGCCACCGGGCACATCACGCACGGTTACGTCACCAAGGAGTCACCGGAGCGCGACTGGTCCCTGGTCACCTTCGACGAGGAGGTACTGGCCGCGCTGAGCGGCAAGAACCTCACCGCCAACTGACCGGCCCGGCCGGAAGGAGCTGTTGTCATGAGCAGCCGCACCACAGGCGCCGTCGGGGCGCCGGTCATCACGGCATGGTCGGCCGTGTCCCCGTTCGGAATGGGCCGTTCCGCGTTCGCCGACGGACTGCACGAAGGCAGCGAGACGGCCGTCCTCATCGATCGCGACCAGTGGCGCGTACCCGACGAGCGGGCCAGGCTGGTGCCCGACTTCAGCCCGCGCGCGGCGCTGGGCCGCAAGGGCACCCGGTCGATGGACCGGGTGACGGGCCTCGCGGTCAGCGCCGTCGGTGCTCTGCTCGCCGACGCCGAGCGCAACCGCGAGGTGGCGACCGGCGAGCGCGGGGCCATCGTCCTCGGCACCACCACCGGCAGTGTGCAGAGCATGATGGACTTCACCCGCGACTCGCTCACCGGCGAGCAGCCCTATTTCGTCGACCCGGCGCAGATGCCCAACACGGTGATGAACTGTGCCGCCGGCCAGTGCGCGATCTGGCACCGGATCAAGGGGCCGAACGCCACCATCGCCGGGGGGCGGCTGGCCGGCCTGCTCGCGCTGAACTACGCCCGCAGGCTGCTGGGCGCCGGCCGCGCCAAGGCGGTGCTGTGCGGTTCCGCGGAGGAGTACTCCGACGAGCGTGCCTGGCTTGAGTGGCATGCCAGAGGAGCGGAGGAGGCCCCGGCGCTGCTCGGAGAGGGCGCCGGCATGCTGCTGCTGGAGCCTGCGTATGGTGTCGACGCCCACCACGTGCTGGCGGAGGTGCTCGCCGTGGAGAGCGGTGTGTTCGGCGAGGGCGGGCCGGCGACGGTGCTCGGCTCCTGCCTGCGCCGCGCCATGGACCGTGCCGGGGTCGACCCGTCGCAGGTGTGGGCCGCTGCCCCGTGCGGCGCGGCAGGCTCGCTCGGCGAGCAGGAACGCGCGGTGCTCACCGAGATGTTCGGCCCGTCGGTTCTCGAAGAGCCGCGGAACACCGCGTTGTTCGGGGACGCGTCGGCCGCATCGGCGAGCCTGCAGATCGCCTCCGTGCTCGCGGTCGCCGAGCGCAGGCCCGATGTCGTCGGCCGGGTGGCGGTCGTCACCGCGGTCGAGCGCGACGGCGGGGCCGGTTGCGCGCTGCTGCGGCTGCGCTGAGCACCGATCCCCCCGCCTGGCACCCGAATCGAGAACGGAGAGAGCGATGACGGCACAGCCCATCGAGACCCTGGACAAGGAAGATCTGCGGCGGACTCTGGCCGAGGTGATCGACGTCGACGCCACCGAGATCGGGGAGGCGACCGACTTCGTGGACGAGTTGAACGTCGACTCGCTGCTCCTGCTGGAACTGGTCGTGGTGCTGGAGAAGAAGTACGGGGTCAAGTTCAGCGAGCGGGAGATGCGAACGGCCCGCACCTTCCGTGACGCGCACGCGCTGCTGGAGCGCAAGCTGGCGGTGTCGGCATGACCACGTCGCCGTCCGGGGCGCAGGTCGCGGCGGGCCGCTTCGCCGCGAAGCCCACCCCGGTGGACGCGGCGATCGACGTGATCTCGGTGGCGAGTTCCGAGGCGGCCGCGGGAGGCGGCGCCGTCCTCACCGCGGTCACCGGCGTCGCGATCGAGAAGTCGGAGCCGGTCTTCGCCGGCCACTACCCGGACTTCCCGATCTTCCCCGGTGTGTGTGTCGTCGACTGCGTCGAGCGCAGCGCGCTCGCCGTGGCCGAGCGCACCGGGATGGCCGAACCCCGCCTGGTCGCCGTGGAGTCCACCCGCTTCCTCGGTGCCGTCTATCCCGGCGATCTGCTCACCGTGCGCCTGGAAATGCGTAACCACGAGGGCGCTGTGCGGTGCAAGGCCCTTGCGAGCACCGAGCGGGGCGACGCCGCGTCGGTGCGGCTGCGGATGTCGGGGAGAGTCGCATGAACGCGGCGTACGAGGTCGAACGGCTGCTGCCGCACCGCTTTCCCCTGCTGCTCGTCGACCGGGTCCTCGACCTGGTGCCGGGTGAGAGCATCACTGCGGCCAAGGCCGTCACCCGCAACGAGCAGTGCTACCGGAGGGTCGGCGCGCACACCGCCGACGCCTGCCTGGAGTACCCGCGGGCGCTGCTGATCGAGTCGTGGGGCCAGACCGCCGGCATCCTGGCGACCTGGCGCACCCCCGGCCAGGAGCCCGACGCGCGTGAGGCGGATCGGGTGATGCTGCTCGGCGGGCTCACCGGAGTCACGTTCCACCTGCCGGTGCTGCCGGGTGACGTGCTCCACCATCGGGCCCGGCTCTCCCGCGCCCTGTCCGACACCGTGATTTTCGAGGGCGAGACCGTGTGCGACGGCGAGGTGGTGATGTCGGTCGAGCGGATGGTGATGGCTTTCCGTCCCGCCGACAGCCTTCTGCCGTCCGCCGGGTGAGACGAGGAGGAGGAACACCCGATGGAGCAGGACAGAAAGCCGGTCGCGCTGGTCAGCGGCGGCTCTCGCGGCATAGGCCGGGCCGTGGTGAAGCGGCTCGCCGCGGACGGCCACGAGGTGAGCTTCTGCTACCGGTCCGACGACCAGGCCGCGAGCTCCCTTGAGAAGGAACTCGCCGAACTCGACGTCCGGGTGATGGCCAGGAAGGTGGAGGTGGC
The DNA here is from genome assembly GCF_000718095.1 of Streptomyces scopuliridis RB72. Taxonomy (GTDB): domain Bacteria; phylum Actinomycetota; class Actinomycetes; order Streptomycetales; family Streptomycetaceae; genus Streptomyces; species Streptomyces scopuliridis. The sequence continues at coordinate 37,895 of NZ_JOEI01000022.1, forward strand.
CTCGCCGGACTCGGTGCGCGAGTGGGTGGCCGAGACGCAGGAGACCCTGGGCACGGTGGACGTCGCGGTCACCGCGGCCGGCATCACCCGGGACAACCCGCTGCTGATGATGACGGACGAGCAGTGGAAGGACGTCCTCGCGGTCAACCTCGACGGCGTCTACAACGTGTGCCGGTCGGTGGTGTTCGAGATGATGAAACGCCGGTCCGGCTCGCTGGTCCTGATCTCCTCGGTGGCCGGTGTGTACGGCCACGCCACGCAGTCCAACTACGCGGCGACCAAGGCCGGGATCATCGGCTTCGGCAAGTCGCTGGCCAAGGAGGTCGGCCGCTACGGCATCCGCTCCAACGTGGTCGCCCCCGGATTCATCGAGACCGACATGACCTCGGTACTGAACGACAAGATCCGCGACCAGATGCTGAAGTCAATCGCGCTCAACCGCTTCGGCGACGCGGGCGAGGTCGCCGACCTGGTCTCCTTCCTGGCCTCCGAGCGTGCCGGCTACATCACCGGCTCGGTCTTCCAGATCGACGGCGGCATCACCATCTGAGCCCGTTCCCAACGACCACACGAGGACACCGCCATGGCCAAGAAGCCGCCGCGTTGGTACTTCTCCCTGCGCAGTCCCTACTCCTGGTTCGCCTACCGCGACCTCACGAAGCACCACCCGGACGTCCTGGCCGCCGTGCAATGGATCCCGTTCTGGGAGCCGGACGCACACAGCCGGGAACTGCTCGCACGCATGGGGGTCGAACTGCCACTGGTTCCCATGGCACGTGAGAAGAACTTCTACATCCTCCAGGACACCCGGCGGCTGGCCGAGGACCGCGGACTTGAGGTCACCTGGCCCCTCGACCGGGAGCCGGTCTGGGAGGTGTCCCACCTGGCGTACCTGGTGGCCGAGGACGCCGGGAAGGGCAAGGAGTTCGTCGACGCGGTCTACCGGGCCCGCTGGCAGGAGTCGAAGAACATCTCCAGCCCGGCTGTGATCGGTGAGATCGCCGCCGAACTCGGCCTGGACGCGGACCGGGCCGCCGGCGCTGCCGACGATCCGGACCTTCGCGCCCGGGGCGTGGGGATCCTCGCCGCCTCGGCGAAGGACGGCCTCTTCGGCGTGCCGTTCTTCATCCACGGGCACGACAAGTTCTGGGGCGTCGACCGGGTGGACGCGTTCGTCGCCGCGCTGCGCGGTGTCCCGCGCGACGCGGTCGCCCTGTCGGACGCGGAGCTTGCCGCACTGCCCGCCACGGCCGAGGCGGGCGGGGACGCCGGCCATGCCGGCGGCTGTGGCTGAGCCTCACACCCGAGACGATCCCGAGAGGTTGCGATGAGCAGAGGGCACCGGCTTCCGGCCGACTGGGACGCGATCGTGGTCGGCAGCGGCATGGGCGGCCTGACCTGTGCCGCGTATCTCGCGGTGACGGGTCACCGGGTGCTGGTGCTCGAACAGGCCGGGGTGCTGGGCGGCAACAGCCATGTCTTCCGCCGCCGCTCGGCCTATGAGTTCGACGCCGGTGTGCACTACATCGGCGACTGCGGGCCCGACGGCGTGCTGCCGTCGATCCTGCGCGGGCTGGGGCTGGACGGCCGTGTCGAGTTCCGTGCGATGGACCCGGACGGATTCGACGAGGTCGTCCTGCCCGGACTGCGGATGTTCGTGCCTGTTGGCTGGGACCGGTATCTCGACCGGCTGATCGAGGTGCTGCCGACGGACAAGGAGGGGTTGCGGGAGTTCACGCGGGTGTGCTCGGCGGTCGGCGCGGAGATGCGCTGGACCCTGCTGTCCGCGGCCGGTGTCGACCCGGCCGAGATCCTGCGGTGCACCCCCACCGCGATGGCCTGGGGCCGCCGCACGCTGCACGACCTGTTCGAGCACTGTCGTCTCTCCGCCGCCGCGCGTACCGTGCTGGCCGCCCAGGCGCTCAATTACGGGATCGGCCCCGAGGCGGCGACGGTCGGCACGCACGCCAGTGTGACCGACCACTACCTGCGTGGCGCCGCCTACCCGGTCGGCGGCGGCCAGATGCTGTCGGCATCACTGAGTGAGACGATCACCGGCCACGGCGGCGCGGTCAGGGTGGGGCACCGCGTGGAGCGGGTGCTGGTCGAGGAGGGCCGGGCGCGCGGTGTCGTCTTGGCCACCGGTCAGGAGCTGCGCGCCCCGATCGTGGTGTCGAACGCGGACTACCCGCGCACCGTTCTGGAGCTGGTCGGTGAACAGCACTTCCCGAAGTCGATAGTCAAGCGGGCCCGGACCGCCGTGATGGGCTTCCCCCTGGTGGTGCTCTACGTGGGGCTCGACCGGGAACTGCCCGGGAGGCGCAACGCGAACCTGTGGTGGCACGGGAACGCCGACATCGAGGAGGCGTTCCGCGGGCTGGCGGACGGCCGGTTCGACGCGCCGCCGTCGGTGTTCATCTCCTTCGCCTCCGGCAAGGACCCGCACACCCCGGCCATCCGGCCGCCCGGCCACGCCAACTTCCAGGTGATGGCTCTGTGTCCGCGCTCCCTGGAACCCTGGGGCGCGGCGGCCGAGCCCGCCGGCGGCGAGCGGTACCGCCGCGACCCGGCCTACCTGGCGCAGAAGGAGAGGGTCACCGAGACGATGCTGGCCACCGCGGAACGCGCGCTCGGCCCGTTCCGCCGTCATGTCACCCACCTCGAACTGGCGACCCCGGCCACCCAGCGCCGCTACACCCGTTCCACCGGCGGATCGCCCTTCGGACTGGCGCGCTGGGGTGGCACGGGCGCCAGGCCGGACACCCGGACCAGCGTGGCCGGCCTGTACGTGGTGGGGCAGAGCACGCGCTACGGCAGCGGCATCACCGGTGCGGCGGTGAGCGGCATCGCCTGCGCCGGGCAGATACTCGGCCGTCCGCTCCTGCCGGAGGTGTACGCCGGGGCGGTGCTGGGAGACCACCGGCTGCTTCCGGAACGCGCCGCGGACTGGGACCCGCTGCGGGTGTGCGGCGGTCGCGCCCCCCGCGGCACCCGCTCGTCCTGAGCGGCGGCCCCGCCCGCTGCTCCGGCGGCCTGACGATGGCTTATCGAGGCTTCTTATAAGAACGTTCCTGCCGAGCCGGGTGCTTGGTAACGTCCGGGCCCGGGTCGGGTTCCGCTCGTCCGACCGGCTCGAATGCGCAGAATTCGGTGTGTTGGCTCGCAGGGGCTGTCTCCACTGTTTCTTGACTCAAAGGGAGTGAGTAGTCGTGCCACAATCCGGTGATACCCGACTCCCTCTGACGCCGGCCCAATCAGGTATTTGGTTCGCGCAGCGGATTGACGTCACCAACACCGTCTACAACATCGCCGAATACGTGGACATTCACGGGCCGATCGATCCGGAATTCCTGGAAACCGCGCTTCGCCGGGTGGTCGGCGAGACGGACGCGCTGCGGGTGCGGTTCGCCGAGCAGGGCGACATCCCCGAGCAGCGGATCCTTGCCACCGTCGACTTCCCCTTCCACGTCCTGGACGTCTCCGCGGATGCCGACCCGGTCGGGAGAGCGCGGACGTGGATGGACGAGGACCGCGAGCGTCCGGTCGACCTGTTCGGCGACCGGCTGTTCACCTTCGCCCTCTTCAGGATCGCCGCGGATCGCTGGTTCTGGTACCTGAGGGTCCACCACATCCTGCTGGACGGCGCCAGCATCGCCATGTTCGTGCCGCGGGTGGCCCAGGTCTACTCCGCCCTGATGGCGGCCGTCCCCGTGCCGGCCAACCCGTTTCCTCCGCTGCGGGGCCTGGTGGACGCCGCCCGCGACTACGACGGTTCCACGGACCGCGAGGCCGACCGGGCCTTCTGGACGGAGCGGCTGACCGGCGCGCAGACCCCGGTGAGCCTCTCCGGCGGCGGGCAGCACCTGCCCCGCAAGGTGATCCGCCGCAGCCATCTGCTGGGCGCCGACGAGACCGAGGCGATCCGGGGCATCGCGCGCGAGGCCGGCACCGGCTGGCCGACCGTGGTCGTGGCCGCGCTCGCCGTTTACCTGCGGCGCCTCACCGGCACCGACGAGGTGGTCATCGGGCTGCCGGTCGCCGCACGGCAGGACCAGGCCATGCGGGCCGTCCCCGGCAGCGTGTCCAACCTGGTCCCCCTGCGGCTGCGTGTCCGGCCGGACACGAGCGTGAGCGACCTGTTCACCACCGTCGCCGCCGAGATGCGGCAGGCCGTCCGCCACCAGCGGTACCGCCACGAGGACATGCGGCGTGATCTGAAACTCGGCCCTGAGCAGCACCTGATCGGACCGCACGTCAACCTGATCCTGTTCGACTACGGCCTGGACTTCGCCGGCCTCGGTGCGACCGTGCGCAACCTGCCCAGCGGCCCGGTCACCGACCTCGCGATCGTGCTGGACACCCGCGCCGCCGACGGCGCCCTGCGCTTCGACTTCGACGCCAACTCCGCGCTGTACGACGATGAATCCCTCGCCACGCACCAGGACCGTTTCCTGGACCTGCTCTCCAGGCTGTGTGCCTGTGACCCCGGCACGCCGCTCGGGCGCCTGGACGTCGTCACCGCCGGGGAAGTCGCGCACCTGCTCACCCGGCCCGTGCCCGTGGAGACCCCCGCCGCGACACTGCCGGAGCTGTTCGAGCGGGTCGCCGCCGACCACCCCGAGCGCACAGCCGTCGCGCTGGACGGCGTCGGCCACAGCTACCGGGTGATCAACGCCCGGGCCAACCGGCTGGCCAGGGCGCTCATCTCCCGGGGCATAGGTCCCGAGCGGTTCGTCGCGCTCGCGCTGCCCCGCTCGGTGGAGATGCTCGTCGCGCTGCTCGCCACCCTCAAGGCCGGCGCGGCCTACCTGCCGTTGGACCCGGCTTACCCCGCCGAGCGGATCGCGTTCATGCTCGCGGACGCCGCGCCCGACGTGGTGCTGACCGACACGGCGAGCGCGGAACGCCTGCGGGAGGCCGGCGCCGCCGAGCTTCTGGCGCTCGACGACCCACTGACCGCCGCCGAGGTGGCCGGCCGGGCGAGCGGCGACGTCACCGACGCGGAGCGGCGCGCCCCGCTCGACCCGCGGCACCCGGCGTACATGATCTACACCTCCGGGTCCACCGGCCGGCCCAAGGGCGTGGTCGTCCCGCACCGCAACGTGCTCCGGCTGTTCACCGCGACCGGGCACTGGTTCCGCTTCGGGGCCGAGGACGTGTGGACGCTGTTCCACTCCTACGCCTTCGACTTCTCGGTGTGGGAGATCTGGGGCCCGCTGCTGCACGGCGGCAAGCTGGTGGTCGTCCCGCACGAGGTGAGCCGCTCGCCGGTGGAGTTCCTGCGGCTGCTGGCCCGCGAACGCGTCACGGTGCTCAACCAGACCCCGTCCGCCTTCCACCAGCTCATGCGGGCCGACAGGGAGAACCCCGAGGCCGGAGCCGAACTGGCCTTGCGGTACGTCGTCTTCGGCGGCGAGGCGCTCGATCCACGGCGGCTGGAGAGCTGGTACGAACGGCATCCGGACCACGCGCCGGTCCTGGTGAACATGTACGGCATCACGGAGACCACCGTGCACGTCAGCCACGTCGCGCTCGACCGGCGGACCGTGCTCGCCGAACGGGGCAGCGTGATCGGTGTGCCGATCCCCGACCTCGGGATCTATCTGCTGGACGACGCACTGCGACCGGTGCCGCCCGGAGTGGCCGCGGAGATGTATGTCTCAGGCGACGGGCTCGCACGCGGCTACCACCAACGTGCCGACCTGACCTCGCATCGGTTCGTCGCCGATCCCTTCGGCGCGCCCGGCAGCCGCATGTACCGCACCGGCGACGTGGCGTGCTGGACACCGGACGGGGAGCTGGAGTTCGTCGGCCGGGCCGACCAGCAGGTGAAGATCCGTGGTTTCCGGATCGAGCTGGGCGAGGTCGAAGCCGTGGTGGAGGGCGTGGCCGAGGTCGCGCAGGCCGCGGTGATCGTGCGCGAGGACCAGCCCGGCGACAAGCGCCTGGTCGCCTACCTCACACCGGTCGGCGACCGCGCCGGTCTCGACCTCCGCGCGCTGCGCGAGGCCGTGGCGGCCGCCCTGCCGGACTACATGGTGCCCGCGGCGTTCGTGGTCCTGCCTGAACTGCCGATCACCGTCAACGGCAAACTGGACCGCAAGGCGCTGCCGGAGCCGGAGTTCGTCGCCGGCTCGGCCGGCCGGGCCCCCCGCACACCGGCCGAGGAGGTCCTGTGCGGTCTGTTCGCCGAGGTCCTCGGCGTGTCGAGCGTCACGATCGACGACAACTTCTTCGACGTGGGCGGCCACTCCCTGCTGGCCACCCGGCTGGTCAGCCGGATCCGCTCGGTGTTCGGCGTGGAGCTGCAGATCCGGACGCTGTTCGAGACGCCCACCGTCGCCGCCGTGGCGGAGCGCGTCGGCTCCGCCGAGAACGCCCGTTCCGGCGTCTCCCCGATGCCCCGGCCGGCGGAGATACCGCTGTCGTACGCCCAGAACCGTCTGTGGTTCCTGGACCGGCTGGAAGGACCGGGCTCGGCTTACAACATCCCGCTGGTGTTGCGCCTGTCCGGACCGCTGGACCAGGACGCGCTGCTCGCGGCGTTCGGCGACCTGCTCGCCCGGCACGAGAGCCTGCGCACCGTCTTCCCCGACGTGAAGGGCATTCCGAGCCAGGTCGTCCTGGACCCGGAGGCAGCCACGATCGAGCTGCCTGTCTCGGCGATCGCCGCCGAGGACCTGCCCGCGGCACTGGCGGGCTGCGCGGCCGGGCCGTTCGACCTGGCGACCGAACTGCCGCTGCACGTCGACCTGTTCTCGCTCGGCGAGGAAGAGCACGTGCTGTCCGTCGTGGTGCACCACGTCGCCGCGGACGGATGGTCGCTGGGCGTACTGGCCGGGGACCTGTCCACGGCGTACGCCGCCCGGGTCCGGAGATCGGAGCCGGACTGGCAGCCGCTCGCGGCCCAGTACGCCGACTACACACTGTGGCAGCGGAATGTGCTCGGCGACGACCGGGACCCCTACAGCACCATGGCGCGGCAACTCGCCTTCTGGCGCTCGGAGCTGGCCGGGCTGCCGGAGGAGACCGCGCTCCCCACCGACCGGCCGCGACCGGCTGAGGCGGACTACCAGTCCGATGTGGTGGAGCTCGGGCTGCCGGCCGAGCTGCACCACGGCCTCGCCGAACTGGCCCGGCAGACCGGTACCACACTGTTCATGGTGCTCCAGGCGGGCCTCGCCTCGCTGCTGTCGGTGCTGGGCACCGGCCCCGACGTGGTGCTCGGCAGCCCGATAGCCGGCCGTACCGATGACGCCCTGGACCGGATGGTCGGCTTCTTCGTCAACACCCTGGTGTTGCGGACCGACGTCTCCGGCGATCCCACCTTCCGCGAGCTGCTGGACAGGGTGCGGGAGTCGGACCTGGCGGCCTACGCCCACCAGGACGTGCCGTTCGAGCGACTGGTCGAGGTGCTGAACCCCGAGCGCTCACTGGCCCGCCACCCGCTGTGCCAGGTGCTGTTCTCGCTACAGAAGAAGTTGGACACCACCCTGGACTTCCCCGGTCTGAAAGCGGTCGCGGAGCCGGGCGTGCGCACGATGGCCAAGTTCGACCTTTCCTTCGAATTCAGCGAGTACGTCGACGGTACGGGGGTGCCGGGCGGTATCGACGCGACGGTCGAATTCCGGATGGACCTCTTCGACCGCTCCAGCGTGGAATTGCTCACCGACCGTCTGCTGCGTTTCCTCCAGGTAGTCGTCGCGAATCCGGAAACGCCGGTGCGGGCGGTCGACGTGTTGTCCCCGGCCGAGCGGCGGCGGATTCTGCGGGAATGGAACGACACGCACGCCGACGTACCGGCGGGGACATTGGTCGACCTGCTGGAGCGGACGGCGGCGGAGAATCCGGACGCGGTGGCGGTGTGCGACGGCTCCCGGTCACTCACCTACGGCGAACTGCACGCGTGCGCCAACCGGCTGGCGCACGAACTGATCACCCGGGGAGCCGGTACCGAGCGTGTGGTCGCACTGGGCCTGCCACGTTCCGTGGATCTGGTCGTCGCCCTGCTGGCGGTGCTCAAGTCGGGTGCGGCGTACCTGCCCGTGGACCCGTCGTATCCCATCGAGCGCGTCGCGCTGCTGCTGTCCGACGCCGCCCCGGTGCTGCTGGTGAGCACCGAGGGGGTGCTGGCCGGCTGGCCGGAGGAGGCGGTCGCGAAGGTGCCCGCGCTGGCACTGGACGACCCCGGGACGGTGGAGTCGGTCGCGGCCCGGCCCGGGACCAATCCGGTCGACGCGGAACGGATGGCGCCGCTGCGGCCGGACAACGCCGCCTATGTCATCTACACCTCCGGCTCGACCGGAACGCCCAAGGGCGTCGTGGTGCAGCACCGCAACGTGGTCAACCTCGTCACCTGGGCGGCACGGGAGATCGGCACGCCCGCCCTGTCCCACGCGCTGGCGTCGACCTCGCTCAACTTCGACGTATCGGTCTTCGAGATCTTCGGGCCGCTGGCGGCCGGCGGACGCATCGACGTCGTGCGCGACCTGCTAGCACTTGCCGAGCGACGGGACGGCTGGTCGGGCGGCATGATCAGTGCGGTGCCGTCCGCGCTGGCCCAGTTGATCAGCCAGGACACCGTCCCCGCCTCGGCCGGTCTGCTGGTGCTCGCCGGAGAGGCACTCACCGGCCGGGCGATGACGGACATCCGCGCGGTCATGCCGAAGGCGCGCATCGCCAACATCTACGGCCCGACCGAGGCCACGGTCTACGCGACGGCGTGGTATTCCGACGACGGCCCGGCCGAGCCGCTGATCGGCCGTCCGGTCTCCAACACCCAGGTCTACGTGCTGGACTCCTGGCTGCGTCCGGTTCCCGCCGCCGTCGCGGGCGAGCTGTATTTGGCGGGCGCGTGCCTGGCCCGCGGCTACCTGGACCGCCCTGCCCTGACCGCGGAGCGTTTCGTGGCCAGCCCGTTCGGTCCTCCGGGCTCCCGCCTGTACCGGACCGGTGACCTGGTGCGGTGGACGCCCGACGGCCAGTTGGTGTACCAGGGGCGCACCGACGAGCAGGTGAAGGTGCGCGGATTCCGTATCGAGACCGGCGAGATCGAGTCGCTGATCGCCAAGGACCCCGCCGTGGCACAGGTGGTGGTGGTCGCCCGGGAGGACCGGCACCACCACAAGCAGCTCGTCGCGTACGTCGTGCCGGTCTCCGGCTCCGAGGCCGACACCGAGCGCCTGCGCGAGCTGGTGACAACGACCCTGCCCAGCTACATGATGCCGGCGGCCTTCGTCACCCTGCGCAGACTGCCGCTCAACCCCAACGGCAAGCTCGACCGCAACGCCCTGCCCTCACCGCAGTTCGCCGGCGACAAGGCGGGCCGGCAGCCCCGCACCCCCCACGAGCAGGTGCTGTGCGGTCTCTTCGCGGAGATCCTGGAACTGTCCTCGGTCGGCATCGACGACGGCTTCTTCGACCTCGGTGGGCACTCGCTGATCGCCAACCGGTTGATCATCAGGATCCAGTCGGTGCTCGGCGTCGACCTCGCGGTGCGCGACCTGTTCGAGGCGCCGACCGTGTCCGAGCTGGCGAAACTGGTCGAGCAGGCCGGTACGGCCAGGCCCCGCGTCGTCCCGATGGAACGCCCGGCGGAGGTGCCGGTGTCGTTCACCCAGCAGCGGCTGTGGTTCCTCAACCGCCTGGAGGGCCCGAGCCCGACCTACAATCTCGGCGTCTCCCTCCGCTTCACCGGCCAGGCCGACCGTGCTGCGCTCTACGAGGCCCTGCACGACGTGATGGTCCGGCACGAGAGCCTGCGCACGGTCTTCCGCGAGCGCGACGGCGTGCCGATCCAGTACGTCGTGCCCCCGCGGGAGGCCCGTCCGCGGATCTCGGTGACCGAGCTGACCGAGCCGGAACTGGACGCCGCGTTGACGGCGGCCGCCCGCCGCGGATTCGACCTGGAGAACGAACTGCCCATCCGGGCGGAGCTGTTCGTGCTCAGCCCCACCGAGCAGGTCTTCTTGATCCTGGTACACCACATCGCGGCCGACGGCTGGTCGTTCGCCGGGCTGGTGAGCGACTTCGCCGGCGCCTACACCGCGCGCCGGGCGGCCCACGCCCCGGACTGGACGCCCCTGCCGGTGCAGTACGCCGACTACGCGCTCTGGCAGCGGCAGATCCTCGGCGGCCTCGACGACTCCGGCAGCGTGCTGAGGCGGCAGATCGACTACTGGAAGTCCGCGCTGGCCGGCCTGCCGGACCAGCTGGACCTGCAGACCGACCGGCCCCGCCCGGCTCTGCCCAGCCACGGCGGCGGATTCGTGCCGATCGCCATCGGCGCCGAGCTGCACGCCCGGCTGCAGGAGATCGCCCGCGCCAGCGGCGCCAGCCTGTTCATGCTCATGCAGGCCGCTCTGGCCGCGCTGCTGAACCGAATGGGCGGCGGCGAGGACATCCCGATCGGCACCTCGGTCGCCGGGCGCAACGACGAGTCGCTGGTCGACCTCATCGGCTTCTTCGTCAACACCCTCGTGCTGCGCAACGACCTGTCCGGTGACCCGACCTTCCGGCAGCTCCTCGGCCGGGTGCGTGAGGCGGACCTGTCCGCCTACGCCAACCAGGACGTGCCCTTCGAGCTGCTGGTCGAGACGCTCAAGCCGGAACGCTCGCTCTCCCGGCATCCGCTCTTCCAGGTGCTGCTCAACTTCGAGAACACGCCCGAGATGGAGCTGGAGTTCCCCGGCGTGCGCACCCGCCTGCACCCGGTCAACACCGAGGTCGCCAAGTTCGACCTGTCGTTCTCCATGGGCGACCGGTACGCCGACGACGGCACGCCGGCCGGCATCACCGGTCTGCTCAGCTACAGCACCGACCTGTACGACCGCGTCACGGCGGAGGACATCTCCGCCCGGTTCCGCTGCCTGCTGGAGTCGGTCGCCGCCGACCCCGCGCAGCGGGTGAGTGAGCTGGAGCTGCTCGACGAGGCCGGCCGCCGGCGCATCCTCGCCCTCGGTGTCGGTGAGATCCGCGAGGAGGCCCCACCGACGTTCGTCGAGCGGTTCACGCACCAGGTGGCGAAGACCCCGGACGCCGTCGCGCTGGTCTGCCGGGACGACGAGGTGACGTACCACGACCTCAACGAGCGCGCCAACCGGTTGGCGCACCACCTGATCGCGCGCGGCGTGGGGGCCGAGGACTGGGTCGCGGTCGCTCTGCCCCGCACCCCGCAGCTTGTGGTCGCGCTGATCGCCGTTCTCAAGGCGGGCGCCGCCTACCTGCCGCTCGACCCGGACTACCCGCCGGAAAGGATCGAGTTCATGGTCGAGGACGCCTCGGCCATGCTGCTCATCACCGACTCGGCGGTCGGCGCGGGCATCCCGGACTCCGCGGACCTGCCGCGGCTGTTCCTGGACGATCCGGCCACCGTCGGGGCGGTCGCGAGCCGCCCGGTCACGGATCCCACCGACGCGGACCGGCTGTACCCCGTCAGCCCGCACCACTCCGCGTACGTCATCTACACCTCCGGTTCCACAGGGCGTCCCAAGGGAGTGCTGACCGAGCAGCACTGCCTGAGCGACTACCTGCGCTGGAGCACCTCGGCCTATCCGAGCACCACGGGCGCCGCGGTGCTGCACAGCCCGATCTCCTTCGACCTGACCGTGACCGCGCTCTACACAACGCTGTCCGTCGGAGGAAAAGTGGTCCTCGCCACCCTGGACGACAGCGATCCGCGGACGCTGGCGGCGCTGGAGAAGACCCCGTGCACGTTCCTCAAGGCCACTCCGAGCCATCTGCCGCTGCTGGAGGCGCTTCCCGACGCGTTCTCACCCACCCGCGAGCTGATGCTGGGCGGCGAGTTGTTGCTCGGCGGGACGCTGACCGAGTGGCGCACGCGCCACCCCGCGGCGCACATCTACAACGGCTACGGGCCCACCGAGACCACGGTCAACTGCACCCAGTACGTGATCAGGGCCGGCGAACCGGTCGACAGCGGCCCGCTGCCGATCGGCCGCCCCATGCCCAACACCTGGCTGTACGTGCTCGACGAGGCCCTACGGCCGGTGCCCATGGGTGTGGCCGGTGAGCTGTACGTGGCCGGCGAGGGGATCGCCCGCGGCTACCTGCACCGGCCGACGATGACCGCCGAGCGGTTCGTGCCCAACCCGTTCGGCCCGTCCGGCTCACGCATGTACCGCACCGGCGACATCGTGAAGTGGACCTCGGACGGCGAGCTGTACTTCCTGCGGCGGATCGACGACCAGGTCAAGGTCCGCGGCTTCCGGGTCGAGATCGGCGAGATCGAGAACGCGCTGCTGCGCCGCCCCCATGTCGCCCAGGCCGCCGTCGTGCTTCGGGAGGACACACCCGGTGATCGGCGCCTCGTCGCCTACCTCGTGCCCGACGGGCCGCTGGACGAGGCGACGGTCGCCCGCGAGACGGCCGGGGACCTGCCGGACTACATGATGCCCGCGGCCTTTGTGGTGCTGGACGAACTGCCGCTCAGCCCCAACGGCAAGGTCGACCGGCGGGCCCTGCCGGTGCCGGACTACTCCGCCACCGTGTCCGGCCGCGCACCGCGGACGCCGCAGGAGGAGATCCTGTGCGGACTCTTCGCGGAGATCCTCGGCGTGCCCGAGGTCGGGGTGGACGACAACTTCTTCGACCTCGGCGGGCACTCCCTGCTGGCCACCCGGCTGGTGAGCCGGATCCGCTCGGTCTTCGGCACGGAGCTGCCGATCCGCGCGCTGTTCGAGACCCCGAGCGTGGCCTCCGTCGCCGGATCGCTGCGGGAGGCGCCGCAGGGCAGGCCCGCGCTGCGCGGCGGACAGCGGCCGGCGAACCTGCCGCTGTCGTACGGCCAGACCCGGCTGTGGTTCCTCAACCGCCTGGAGGGCCGTAGCGCCACCTACAACCTGCCGGTCGCGCTGGAGCTGGACGGCCCGGTGGACGCCTCCGCGCTGCGCGCCGCGCTCGCCGACGTCGTCGCCCGCCACGAGTCGCTGCGCACGATCTTCCCCGAGCGCGACGGCGTTCCGTACCAGGTGGTGCTCGACCCGTCGGTCGCCGCGCCCGAGTTCACCGTGCTCGACCTCGCGGCGGACGAGCTGGACGGCGCGCTGCGGGGCATCGCCGACCAAGGCTTCGACCTCACCGTCGAACCACCGCTGCGGGCCGCCCTGCTGCGAGCCGGCGAGCGGGAGTCGGTGCTCGTGGTCGTGATGCACCACATCGTCGTCGACGGCTGGTCGACCGGGCCGTTCGCCAGGGACCTCGCGGCCGCCTATGGCGCGCGGTGCACCGGTGCCGCGCCGCAGTGGACACCGCTGCCGGTGCAGTACCCGGACTACACCCTCTGGCAGCGTTCCGTGCTGGGCAGCGAGGCCGACCCGGACAGCGTGGCCTCGCGGCAGCTGGCGTACTGGCGCGAAGCGCTGGCCGGACTCCCGGACGAGCTCGGCCTGCCGACGGACCGGGCGCGCCCGGCGACTCCCTCCTACCGCGGCGGCTGGGTCACCTTCCGGCTCGACCCACGGCTGCACCGGAGCCTGAGCGCTGTTGCCAGGCGTTACCGGACGAGCATGTTCATGGTCCTCCAGGCCGGAGTGGCGGTGCTGTTGCACCGTCACGGCGCGGGCACCGACATCCCGCTGGGCACGCCGATCGCCGGCCGCACGGACGAGGCCCTCGACGAACTGGTGGGATTCTTCGTCAACACACTGGTGCTGCGCACCGACCTGTCCGGCGACCCCACGTTCGCCGAGCTCCTCGACCGCGTCCGGGACGCCGACCTGGCCGCCTACGCCCACCAGGACGTTCCCTTCGAACGGCTGGTCGACGTGCTGGGCCCCGAGCGCGCCATGGCCCGTCACCCGCTCTTCCAGGTGATGGTCAGCCTGCACAACAACCCCGAGGCGGACTACGACCTTCCGGGGGTGCCCGCGCGGCGCCGCATGCTCGACCTGAACGTGGCGAAGTTCGATCTCAACATCAATCTGCGCGAGCTGTTCGACGCCGGCCACGAGCCCGCGGGGATCGAGGCGGTCGCCGAGTACAGCTCGGACCTGTTCGACCACGACACCGTGGCGCGGATGACCGAGCGGTTCACCCACCTGATGGAACGGCTCTGCGCCGAACCCGACCGGGCCATCGGCGACATCGACATCCTGACCTCCGCCGAGCGCACCCGGCTGCTGAGCGGCTGGAACGCCACGACCGCCGACCTCGGCCCGCACTCGCTGATCGAGGCGATCGAGGCGGCGGCCGCCCGGAACCCCGAGCGTGTCGCGGTCGTCGCCGACGACGGCGAGGTCACCTACGCCGAACTGAACGCCCGCGCCAACCGGTTGGCCCGCTACCTGGCCGACCGGGGCGCCGGGCCTGAGGTCAGGGTCGCGGTGAGCCTGCCGCGCGGGCTGGACCTGGTGGTGGCGCTGCTCGCGGTGGGCAAGTCCGGCGCGGCCTACGTCCCGCTCGATCCGGCCTACCCGGCCGAGCGGGTGCGTCACATCCTCACCGACGGCTCGCCCGCGCTGGTGCTGACCACCCGCGAACTGGCCCACGACCTGCCCGTCGCGGCCGGGGCCGAGCTGATCGCGCTGGACGACCCCGCTACGCGGCAGCGGATCGCCGCTTTGCCGGAGACCGACCCGCCCGGCACGGCGCGCGGCGACCACCCGGCGTACGTGATCTACACCTCCGGTTCCACCGGCCGGCCCAAGGGCGTCGTGGTAACCCGTGCGAACGTCACCAACTTCGTGCTGGACATGCGCGACCGGCTGCCGGTCAGCGAGGCGGACGGTCTGGTCGCGGTCACCACCGTCGCCTTCGACATCGCCGGGCTGGAGCTGTATGTACCGCTGGTGGCCGGGGCCCGGCTGGTGGTCGCCACCGCCGAGCAGGTGCGGGACGTGGACCAGCTCGCCGAGCTGATCACCGGAGCCGGCGCGACCCTCGTCCAGGCGACGCCGACGCTGTGGCAGGCGCTGGCGTCCGAGCGCCCGGAGGCGCTGGCCGGGCTGCGGGTGCTGGTCGGCGGCGAGGCGCTGCCGGCAGGACTCGCCACCCGGCTGGGCGAGTTGTCCGCCGGGGTGCGCAACATGTACGGCCCCACCGAGACCACGGTATGGTCCACCACCGCCGAGGTCGACGACCGGCCCGGCGCGCCCGCGATCGGCCGGCCGATCGCCAACACCCAGGTGTACGTGCTGGACTCCCGCCTCGCGCCGGTGCCGGCCGGTGTGGCGGGCGATCTGTACCTCGCCGGTGACGGCGTGGTCCGCGGCTATCTGGACCGACCCGGGCTGACCGCCGAGCGGTTCGTGGCGGACCCGTTCGGCCCGCCGGGCACCCGCATGTACCGCACCGGCGACCTGGCCCGGTGGAACACCGCGGGCGAGCTTGAGTTCGCCGGCCGCGTCGACGACCAGGTCAAGGTGCGCGGCTTCCGCATCGAACCCGGCGAGATCGAGGCCGTCCTCGCCGCCCACCCGGCGCTCGCCCAGGCCACCGTGGTGGCCCGCGCGGACCGTGAGGGAGACAAGCGCCTGGTGGCCTACCTCGTCGCCACGAGCGGGGGAGAGGTACCGGCCGCGGCCGAGCTACGGGAGTACGCGGCCCGCGTCCTTCCGGACTACATGATCCCTGCCGCGTTCGTCGCCCTTGACGCCCTGCCGCTCACTCCGAACGGCAAGGTCGACCGCAAGCTGCTGCCGGCTCCCGACTTCATCGCGCTCACCGGCGGCGAGGAACCGCGCACCCCCCGCGAGGAAGCGCTGTGCGAGGTGTTCGCAGAGGTCCTCGGCCTGCCCTCGGTGGGCGTCCGGGACAGCTTCTTCGACCTCGGCGGCGACAGCATCGTCTCGATCCGGCTGGTCAGCCGCGCCCGGAAGAAGGGCCTGAGGATCAAGCCCGAGGACGTTTTCGTCCACCGCACCGTCGAAGGGCTGGCGTCCGTGGCGGCCGACGTCGCCGACATCGTCGTCGAATCACCCGGCAGCGGAACCGGCGGGGTCCCGCTCCCGCCGCCCGTGCACGCGCTGCGGGAGCGGGGTGGCACGGTCGCGGCGTGGCACCGGTCGCTGCTGCTGGACGCCCCGTCCGGCCTGGACCTCGACCGGCTGCACGACATGGTGGGCATGCTCACCGACCGGCACGACGTGCTCCGGCTGGCACTCGGCAGGCACGATGACGGCCCCCGGTGGAGCCTGGAGGTCAGGCCCACCGGCACGGTGGACGTCGGCAGCCGCATCACCCGCGTCGCGGTCGACGGGCCGGACGCCGACGGGCCGGCCGCCGTCCGCGACAACACCCGGCGGGCGGCCGGCCGACTCGACCCCGAGGCGGGGGATGTCGCCCACTTCGTCTGGTTCGACGCCGGACCCGCCCGGCAGGGCCGGTTGCTCGTGGTTCTGCACCGGCTGGTGGCGGACGCGGCATCCTGGCGCATCCTGCGGACCGAACTGGCCGGCTGCTGGCGGGCCCTCACCGGTGACGTACCGGAAGCCCCCCGGCCGGTGGGGACCTCCTACCGACGCTGGGCCCAGCAACTGGTGGTCGCCGCGCAGGACCCGGAACGCGAGCGCGAACTGGACCTGTGGACGGGGATGCTCACCTCCGCGGAACCCCGGCTCACCGACCGGCCGACGGACCCCGGCGCGCCCGGCGCTTCGGGCACGCTTCGCCGTACGCTGCCGCAGCGGTCGACCGAACCGCTGCTCGGCCGGGTACCCGCCGCCTTCAACTGCGACGTGGACGACGTGCTGCTCACCGCGTTCGCGCTGGCCGTCGCGCACTGGCGGCGCCGGCACCTGCGCGACCACCGCGGCGGTACGAGCATCCTGCTGGACCTGGAGCGAGACGGACGCGAACCCTTCGCCGACGGCCAGGACCTGACCCGCACCCTGGGCTGGCTCGCCACGGAGCACCCCGTGCGCCTGGACCCCGGCACCGTCGACTGGGCCGAGCTGACCGCGGGCGGCCCGGCCGTCGGCACCGCCATCAAGGCGGTCAAGGAGCAACTGCGTTCGGTGCCGGACCACGGCATCGGCTACGGCATGCTGCGCCACCTCAACCCGCGTACCGCCCCGGTGCTGGCCGGACTGCCCCGGCCGGCCATCGGCTTCGGCTACCTCGGCCGGCTCGACACCACGGAGCTCGCCGAGTGGCCGCTCTCCGCCGGATCGGCCGAATCGCTCCAGGCACCGGACCCGGGGCCGCGGACCGGGCACGCACTGGAGGTGACCGCCCTGGTCACCGACGGTCCTGACGGGCCGTGCCTCGTCCTCGCCTGCACCTGGGCAACCGATCTGTTCGACGAGACGGCCGTGCGGGACCTGGCCGACGACTGGCTTCGCGCGCTGGAAGCCCTCGCCGCCCATGCCGGGGCCGCGGGTGTCGGCGGCCACACCCCGTCCGACCTCTCCCTGGTCGGCCTCGACCAGGACGACATCGACGTACTGGAAGCTGACGGAAGGTTCTTCTCCTCATGACGAAGCCGGGATTCCAGGACGTTCTGCCGCTCTCGCCACTGCAGGAAGGCCTGCTGTTCCACACCGTCTACCACGAGCGCTCGCTGGACATCTACACAGCCAGACTCCGCATCGACCTCGACGGTGAGCTGGACACGGCCGCGATGCGGGAGTCGGTGGCGAGCCTGCTGCGCCGGCACCCCAACCTGCGGGCCGCCTTCCGCCACGAGCGGCTCAGCAGACCGGTGCAGCTCATACCCCGCGACGTGCCTCTGCCGTGGGAGGAGTTCGACCTGCGCGGCCTGCCCGAGGAGCGGCAGGCGGCGGAGCTGCGGGAGCGCACCGAGGCCGCGTCGGACCGTACCTTCGACCTGACCAGGCCCCCGCTGCTGCACTTCACGCTGATTCACCACGGTGAGCGCAGCCACCGGTTGATCATGGCGCACCACCACATCCTGCTGGACGGCTGGTCGGTGGGCAGGCTGATGACTGACCTGTTCACCCTCTACGCGACGGACGGCGACGAGTCGGCGCTGCCGCCCGTGACGCCCTACCGCGACTACCTCGCCTGGCTGGCCGGGCAGGACCGCGCGGCGGCGGAGGAGGCGTGGCGGACCGTGCTCCACGGGGTCGAGGAGCCGACCCGGCTCGTGCCAGAGGACCGGCTGCGCGCCCCCGTCGCGCCGGAACGCCTTGTGGTGGAGGTCCCGGGGGAGCTGAGCCGCGAGCTGACCGCGATGGCACGCAAGCACGACCTGACCCTCAACACGGTCTTCCAGGGAGCCTGGGCGGTCGTCCTCGGCCGTCTGACCGGCCGTAGCGACGTGGTCTTCGGCGGCACCGTCTCCGGACGTCCGGCGGACATCCCCGGAGTGGAGAGCATCGTCGGCCTGTTCATCAACACGCTGCCCGTACGGGTGCGGCTGGACCCGGCCGAGCCGGTGGGCGAGATGCTGGCCCGGTTCCAGCGGCAGCAGGCCGGGCTCATGTCCCACCAGCACCTGAACCTGCCCGATGTGCACGCCCTGGCCGGCGCGTCCGGTGAGCTGTTCGACACGATCACCGTCACCGAGAACTACCCCTTCGACGAGAAGGGCTTCCGGGAGCTGGCCGGCCTGACCATCGTCGGCGCGCAGGGTGCGGACGCCAACCACTACCCGCTCAGCGTGGCCGCCCTCCCCGGTGAGACGCTGCGGATCCGCTTCGGCTACCGGCCCGACGTCTTCAGCCCGGCAGACATAGAGGCGATCGGCGACCGGCTGGTGCGGGCGCTGGAAGCCGTGGTGCGTGACCCGGGCCGCCCCGTCGGCCGCCTGGATCTGCTCGCCGCGAACGAGCGCGACGAGGTCCTGCACGCCCGCGACGACACCGGGACCGAGCGCCCGCGGACCCTGCCGGAGCTGTTCGCCGCGCGGGTCCACCAGGCGCCGGCGGACCCGGCCGTGATCTTCGAGGACACCACGCTGTCCTACGCCGAGCTGGACCGCCGGGCGAACCAGTTGGCCCACCGCCTCGTCGCGGCCGGAGCCCGGCCGGAGCAGTTCGTCGCCCTGGCACTGCCGCGGTCGGCGGAACTGGCCGTCGCCGTGCTCGCCGTGCACAAGGCCGGCGCCGCGTATCTTCCGGTGGACCCGGACTACCCGGCCGACCGCATCGCGTACATGCTGGACGACGCGCGGCCCCGGATCGTGCTGACCACCGCCGCCATCGCCGAGACCCTGCCGGCCGGCGGCCCGCCACGGATCGTGCTGGACGACCCGGACACCATGGCGCGCGTCGCCGCCGCTCCGGGCGACCGGGCGCCGGCCCCGGCGACGACGGTGGACCATCCCGCCTACCTCATCTACACCTCCGGATCCACCGGCAGGCCCAAGGGCGTCGTGGTCTCGCACCGCGGCATCGCGAGCCTGGTCGCCGCGCAGATCGAACGGTTCGAGGTCGGTCCCGGCAGCCGCGTACTGCAGTTCGCCTCGATCAGCTTCGACGCGGCGTTCTGGGAGCTGGTCATGGGCCTGCTGACCGGCGCGGCCCTCGTACTCGCGCCGGCCGAACGGGTCCGCCCGGGCAGGCCGTTGGCCGAGCTTGTCGCCGAACGGGGCGTGACCCATGCCACGATCCCGCCGGCCGCGCTCGCCGTGCTCGACCGGGACGCGCTGCCCGAGGGCATCACGCTGGTGGTGGCCGGCGAGGCGACCGCGCCGGAGCTGGTCGGCCGCTGGTCGGCCGGCCGCCGCATGATCAACGCGTACGGCCCCTCCGAAACCACCGTCTGCGCCACCATGAGCGCGCCGCTGGCGGGAGAGACGGCCCCGCCGATCGGCGGCCCGATCACCGGCACCCGGGTCTACCTGCTGGACTCCGCGCTGCGCCCGGTGCTGCCCGGCGTGCCCGGCGAACTGTACGTGGCCGGGGCCGGCCTGGCCCGCGGCTACCTGGACCGGCCGGGGCTGACCGCCGAGCGCTTCGTGGCCAACCCCTTTGAGGGCCCTGGTGCCAGGATGTACCGCACCGGCGACGTGGCGACCCGCAACGCCCACGGCCAACTGGTCTTCCACGGGCGCGCCGACAGCCAGGTGAAACTGCACGGCTTCCGCATCGAACCCGGCGAGATCGAGTCGGTACTGCTCGCCCGGGACGACATCGCCCAGGCCACCGTGATCATCCGCGAGGACCGGCCCGGCGACCACAGGCTGGTGGCCTACCTGGTCCCCGGGGCCGGCGCCGAGACGCCGGGCGTGGCCGCCCTGCGCGCGGGGGTCTCGGGCACCCTGCCGTCGTACATGGTGCCGGCGGCCTTCGTCGTCCTCGACGAACTCCCGCTGACCCCCAACGGGAAGCTGGACAAGCGCGCGCTGCCCGCCCCGGACTTCTCCGGCGTGGCCTCGGGCCGCACGCCGCGGACCCCCCAGGAGGAGATTCTCTGCGGGCTGTTCGCGGAGATCCTCGGCGCGTCCGTGGTGAGCATCGACGACAGCTTCTTCGAACTCGGCGGTCACTCGCTGCTGGCGACCCGGCTGGTCACCCGGATCCGCTCGGTGTTCGGCGTGCAGTTCTCAATGCGCAGCCTCTTCGAAGCGCCGACCGTGGCCGGGCTCGCCCAACTGCTCACCTCGCAGGGCCCGGTCACCCGGCGGATCGAACCTGCCCCGCGTCCGGCCGATGTCCCCCTGTCGATGCAGCAGACCAGGCTGTGGTTCCTCAACCGGTTCGAGGGCCCGAGCCCGGCGTACAACGTGCCCATGGCCGCCCGGCTGACCGGACCGCTGGACGTCGGGGCGCTGCGCATGGCGCTGGCCGATGTGGCCCGGCGGCACGATTGTCTGCGCACGGTGTTCCCGGAGCGCGACGGCATGCCCTGTCAGGTCGTGGTGGACACCACACCGGATCTGACCGTGACCGACGTCGAACCGGCCGGTCTGGACGCGGCGCTGGTCGAGGCCGCGAGCCAGTGCTTCGACCTGACCGCCGAGCCACCGGTGCGGGCGCGGCTGCTGCGGCTCGGCGACGAGGAGCACGTCCTGCTGGTGCTGATGCACCACATCGTGATGGACGAGTGGTCGGCCGTGCCGTTCGGCCGTGACCTCTCCGCTGCCTACGGCGCTCGCCGCGAGGGCGGTGAGCCGCCATTCGAACCGCTCCCGGTGCAGTACGCGGACTTCGCCCTGTGGCAGCGCGACGTACTCGGCAGCGAGGACGACCCGGGCAGCACGGTGTCACGGCACCTGGCCTTCTGGCGCGAGGCGCTGGCCGGGCTGCCGCTCGAACTGGACCTGCCGGTCGACCGGCCGCGTCCGGCGACCGCCTCCTACCGGGGCGGCACGGTGCCCTTCCGGATCAACCAGGAGGTCCACCGGCGCCTCGTCGCGCTCTCCCGTAACTGCCAGGCCAGCGTGTTCATGACGTTGCAGGCGGGCCTCGCGGTGCTGCTGCACCGGCTGGGCGCCGGAGACGACATCCCGCTCGGCACCCCGATCGCCGGGCGCAGTGACGAGTCGCTGGACGACCTGGTCGGCTTCTTCATCAACACCCTGGTGCTGCGCACCGACCTGTCCGGTGATCCCGACTTCCGTGAACTGCTGGGCCGGGTGCGGGAGGCCGACCTGGCCGCCTACGGCCACCAGGAGGTGCCGTTCGAGCGGTTGGTGGAGGTGCTGAACCCCGACCGCTCGATGGCCCGGCACCCGCTCTTCCAGGTGATGCTCACTCTCCACAACAACCCGACAGCGCCGTTCCGGCTGCCGGGGGTGCGGGTCGGCAGGCAGCGCGTCGACGCCGCGGTGGCCAAGTTCGACCTGCTGTTCAGTCTGCGCGAGAGCTACACGCCCGACGGACGTCCCGGCGGCGTCGAGGGCTTCGTCGAGTACAGCGAGGACCTGTTCGACGAGCAGACCGCCGAGCGCATCGCGGCCTCGTTCGTGAGAGTGCTGGAGGGCGCCGTCGCCGACCCCGGCCGCGCGGTGAGCAAGGTCGAGGTGCTGGACCCGGTCGCCCGCCACGACCTGCTGGTCACCCGCAACGACACCGAGCACCCGGTACCCGGCGCCTCGCTGCCCGCGCTGTTCGAGGCCCGGGTCGCGGCACACCCCGACGCCCCCGCACTGGTGTACGGCGACGAGGAGCTGACGTACGCCGGACTGAACGCGCGGGCCAACCGGCTCGCCCGCCTTCTGATCGGCCGCGGCATCGGTCCCGAGAGCATCGTGGGGCTGGCCCTGCCCCGCTCGGCGGAGCTGATCGTCGGCCTGCTCGCCGTGCTCAAGGCGGGCGCGGGCTATCTGCCGGTCGACCCGGAGTACCCGGCCGAGCGGATCGCCTTCATGCTTGAGGACGCCAATCCCGGGGCGCTGCTGACGACCACCGAGGTCGCCGGCCGACTGCCCGCCGGGCAGCCGGCGCTGTCGCTGGACGATCCACGGGTGCTCGCCGAACTGGCCGAGCCGGCGGACACCGACCCCCGCGACGACGAGCGGACCGTCCCGCTGCTGCCGCGGCACCCCGCCTACCTGATCTACACCTCCGGCTCGACGGGCCGCCCCAAGGGCGTGGTGATGCCGGGCGGCGCGCTGGTCAACCTGATGTCCTGGCACGCCGCGACCATCCCCGCCGAACCACAAGCCCGGGTCGCCCAGTTCACCGCGATCAGCTTCGACGTCTCGGCCCAGGAGATCCTCTCCGCCCTGCTGGACGGCAAGACGCTCGTGATGCCGGACGAGGAGACCCGGCGCGACCCGGCGCGGTTCGCGGCCTGGCTGCGGGAGCGGCACGTCACCGAGCTGTACGCGCCCACCATGATGCTGGACGCCCTCGGAGAGGCGGTCGTGGAGCACGGCATCGACCTGCCCGCCCTGCGGCATGTCTCCCAGGCCGGCGAGGCCCTGGTGCTGGGCGATCGCGTCCGTGAACTGTGCGGCGCGGCCCCGCGGACGCTGCACAACCACTACGGCCCGTCCGAGACGCACGTGGTCACCGCCCACACCCCGCCGGCGGACGGTCGGGGCCTGCGCGGGAGACCGGTGCCGATCGGGCGTCCCGTGTGGAACACCCAGGTGTACGTGCTGGACGCGGCCCTGCGTCCGGTACCGGACGGCGTCATCGGCGAACTGTACGTGGCCGGCGCGCAGTTGGCGCGCGGCTACCACGACCGGCCGGGCCTCACCGCGGAGCGGTTCACGGCCGACCCGTTCGGACCGCCCGGCACCCGCGTGTACCGCACCGGCGACCTGGTGCGCTGGAACGGCGACGGCCTCCTGGAGTACACCGGCCGTTCGGACCACCAGGTGAAGATCCGCGGCTTCCGGATCGAACCGGGCGAGATCGAGGCCGTACTGCGCGCACACCCCGAGGTCGCCCGGGCCGCCGTCGTGGCCCAGGACGACCGGAGCGGCGGCCGGCGGCTGGTCGGCTACGTGGTGCCGGTCGCCGGCCCCGTCCGCCCGGCCGCGCTGCGCGCGCACGTCGCGGCGGCGCTGCCGGACCACATGGTGCCCGGGGCGTTCGTGGCCCTGGACGAGTTCCCGCTGACGCCCAGCGGCAAGCTGGACCGGGCCGCGCTGCCGCTGCCCGAGGCCGAATCGCCGGCGGTCCGCGCCCCGCGTGGTCCCCGCGAGGAGATCCTGTGCGGACTGTTCGCCGAGGTGCTCGGCGTTCCTTCGGCCGGCGCCGACGACGACTTCTTCGCCCTTGGCGGCCACTCGCTGCTGGCGACCAAGCTGGTCAGCCGGATCCGTTCCACGCTGGGCGTGGAACTGGCCGTGCGCGACATCTTCCAGACCCCCACCGTGGCGGGCCTCGCCGCCAAGGCGGCCGGTGCGGCCGGCGCCCGCGCCGCCGTCCGCGCCATGCCCCGCACCGACCTCATCCCGCTCTCCTCCGCGCAGCGTCGGCTGTGGTTCCTCAACCGGCTGGAGGAGAAGAGCTCCACGTACAACCTGCCACTGGCCGCGCGGCTCACCGGGGCGCTGGACGTGCCGGCGCTGCGGGCCGCGCTCGGTGACGTGGTGGCCCGGCACGAGAGCCTGCGCACCACGTTCCCCGAAGCCGACGGCACCCCCCGCCAGTCGATCGTCCCGGCGGAGCGGGCCGCTCCCGACCTCGTGGTCGCCCGGGTCGACGAGACGGGGCTGGACGCCGCGATGCAGGAGGCCGCCTTCCGCGGTTTCGACCTGGCCGGTGAACTGCCGTTGCGGGCACACCTGTACGAGCTGGGTCCGGATCGCCACGTGCTGCTCATCGTGATGCACCACATCGCCGGCGACGGCCTGTCCATGGCGCCGATGGCCCGCGACCTCGCCGAGGCGTACGCCGCCCGGTTGCAGGGCCGCGCGCCCGGCTGGGATCCGCTCCCGATCCAGTACGCGGACTACACGCTGTGGCAGCGCGAGGTGCTGGGCAGCGAGACCGAGCCGGACAGCGAGATCGCCCGGCAACTGGAGTTCTGGCGCACGGCCCTGGCCGGGCTGCCGGACGAGCTGCGACTGCCGGCCGACCGGCCGCGGCCCGCGGTGGCCGACCATAAGGGTTCCACGGTCCCCTTCGCGGTCCCGGCCGAACTGCACGAGCGGATGGCGCTGCTGGCCCGGCGGACCAGGACCAGCCTGTTCATGGTCGGCCAGACCGCGCTCGCCGCACTGCTCACCCGGCTCGGCGCGGGCACCGACATCCCACTGGGCACCCCGGTCGCCGGGCGCACGGACGAGGCGCTGGACGAACTGGTCGGGTTCTTCGTCAACACCCTGGTGCTGCGCATCGACACCGGCGGCGATCCGACCTTCACCGACCTGCTGGGCAGGGTGCGCGAGGACAACCTCGCCGCCTACGCCAACCAGGAGGTGCCGTTCGAGCGGCTGGTCGAGGTACTCAACCCCGAGCGCTCGCTCGGCCGACACCCGCTCTTCCAGGTCTGGCTGAACCTGCAGAACACCCCCGACGCCGAGATCACCCTGCCCGGCGTGGAGATCGGCCCGCAGGACTGCGGCATCGGCGCGGCCAAGTTCGACCTCGCCTTCAGCCTGCGCGAGCGCTACGACGAACAGGGCCGGCCGGCCGGCATGACCGGCCTCGTCGAGTACAGCGACGACCTGTTCGATCCGGGGACCGTCGCGCGCATCGCCGACCGGCTGCTGCGCCTGCTGGACGCGGTGTGCGCGGACCCGGACCTGCCCGTCACCCGGCTCGATGTGCTCTCCCCGGCGGAGCGGCACCAGGTGCTGGACGACTTCAACGCGACCGCGCGCGACATGCCGCGGGGCACCATCGCCGAAATGTTCGGCCGCCAGGCCGCCGCCACCCCGTCCTCCGTGGCGATCCGTTACGACGGTACGGAGCTGACCTACGCACAACTGGACGCCGAGGCAAACCGCCTGGCACACCTGCTGGTGGGCAAGGGCATCGGCCCCGAGGACATCGTGGCCGTCGCCCTGCCGCGTACGCCGCGACTGGTGGCCGCCCTGCTCGCGGTGGGCAAGGCCGGCGCGGCCTACCTGCCCGTCGACCCGGCCTATCCGGCGGACCGTATCTCCTTCATGCTCGCCGACGCCCGGCCGGCCACGCTGCTGACCGAGAGACCGGCCGCCGACGGGCTGCCCGGCTCCGAGGTCTCCCACGTGCTGCTGGACGACCCCGGTGTCCGGGGCGAACTGGCCGCGCTGCCGGACACCGCGCCGGACACCGGACGGAAGGCATCCCCGGCCAACGCCGCGTACCTGATCTACACCTCCGGCTCCACCGGCGTTCCCAAGGGCGTGGTGGTCTCGCACGAGGGCATCGGCTGCTTCGGCGCCATCCGTGAGCAGTTCGGCCTCGACGCGAGCAGCCGCATGCTCCAGTTCGCCTCCGCCGGCTTCGACGCCGCCGTCTGGGAGGTGCTCGCACCGCTGCTCGTCGGGGGAGTCCTGGTGATGGCCCCCGCCGACGACCTGGCGGTCGGCGAGCCGCTCGCGGCGCTGCTGGCCCGCGAACGCGTCACACACGCCAACATCCCGCCGGCCGCCCTTGCCGTGCTGCCCCCGGGCGCGCTCCCCGAAGGCATGAACGTGATCGTCGCGGGGGAGGCGTCCGCACCGGACCTGATCGCCCGCTGGGCGGACGGCCGACGGCTGCTCAACGCCTACGGCCCGACCGAGGCCACCGTGTGCGCCACGGTCAGCGACCCTCTCACCGGCGGCGTCACCCCGCCGATCGGCCGCCCGCTGTGGAACGTCCGGGTGCTGGTGCTGGACGAGACGCTGCAGCCGGTCCCGGTCGGGACGCCGGGCGAGGCATACCTGGCCGGAGCGAGCCTGGCCCGAGGCTACGCGGGCCAGCCCGGACTGACCGCGGAGCGGTTCGTGGCCGACCCGTACGGCCCCGCCGGCTCCCGTATGTACCGGACCGGCGACCTGGTCCGCTGGCTGCCGGACGGCAACCTGGAGTTCGCCGGCCGCGCCGACGACCAGGTCAAGATCCGCGGTTTCCGGATCGAGCCGGGCGAGATCGAGTGGGTGCTCGCCGCCCACCCCGATGTCGCGCAGGCGGCCGTACTGGCCAGGGAGGACGAGCCGGGCGACCGGCGCCTGGTCGCCTACGTGGTCGCCCTGGAAGGCCGCGAGGCGCCCTCGGCGGCGGCGCTGCGCGAGCACACCGCCGCGCGGTTGCCCGATTACATGGTGCCGGCGGCGTTCGTCGTACTCCCGGCACTGCCACTGACCCCCAACGGAAAGATCGACCGCAAGGCGCTGCCGGCGCCGGAGTCCACCGGCCGGACCGCCGGTCGTGCTCCGTCCAACGAGACCGAGGCCAGGCTGCGGCGGATCTTCTGCGCGGTGCTCCTCGACGACGAGGTCGACGTCGAGGCGAACTTCTTCGAACTCGGCGGGCACTCCCTCCAGGCGACCAAGCTGGTCAGCCGGATCCGCAGCGAGTTCGCCGCCGAACTGCCGCTGCGCGACTTCTTCGAGAACCCGACCGTGGCCGGCCTGGCCGTGCTGATCGACAGGGCCGACGACGCCCGGCGGACCGTGGTGCCGCAAGCGCGGCCGGAGCGCGTCCCGCTGTCGTGCGCACAGCGCCGGCTGTGGTTCCTGGGAAGACTGGAGGGCCCCAGCCCCACCTACAACATCCCCTTGGCCATGCGGCTCGCCGGAGCGCTCGACGTCGTCGCGCTGCAGGCCGCGATCGGCGACGTGGTGGCCCGGCACGAGAGCCTTCGCACCACGTTCCCCGAGACCGACGGGGTGCCGCGCCAGGAAATCCTGGGCCCCGAGGCGGCCACCCCCCGGCTGCGGATCACCGAGACCGGACCGGACGAGGTGGACGCGGCGGTCGCCGAGGCCGCCGCGTACGGCTTCGACCCGGCCGCCGAACCGCCGGTGCGCGTCCATCTGTTCACCGTGGCGCCGCAGGACCACGCGCTGCTCTTCCTCGTCCACCACATCGCCTGCGACGGCTGGTCGCTCGGCCCGCTGCTGCGCGACCTGTCGGACGCCTACCGGGCCCGGGTGTCCGGCCGGGCGCCGCAGTGGACGCCGCCGGCCGTGCAGTACGCCGACTACGCCATCTGGCAGCACGACATTCTGGGCGACGAGGACGACAAGGACTCGCGGCTGGCGACGGAGCTGGACTACTGGCGCGAGCAGCTCGCCGGCATGCCGGAGGAACTGGCGCTGCCGACCGACCTGCCACGCCCCGCCAGACCCAGCCACCGGGGCGACGTGGTACGGCTGCGCCTGGAACCCCCGCTGCACCGCGCGCTGGCCGGCCTGGCCAAGAGCGCGGGAGCGAGCCCCTTCATGGTGCTGCAGGCCGGGCTCGCCGCACTACTGACCCGGCTCGGCGTCGGCACCGACATCCCCCTGGGCACCACGGTCGCCGGACGCACCGACGACGCCCTCGATGACGTGGTCGGCTTCTTCGTCAACACCCTGGTGCTGCGCACCGACACCAGCGGCGCCCCGAGCTTCCGGGAACTGGTCGAACGGGTGCGGCGCACCGACGCCGCCGCCCACGAGAACCAGAACGTGCCGTTCGAACGGCTTGTCGAGGTGCTGAGCCCCAGCCGCTCGATGTCCCGGCATCCGCTGCTGCAGATCATGCTCAACCTGCTCAACACCCCGCCCGCCGAACTGAGCCTCGGTGACGACCTGACCATCGCCCAGCAGCCCAGCGGTCTGCGCGTGGCCAAGTTCGACCTGGCGTTCAACCTGGCCGAGACGGCCGGTGCGGACGGCGAACCCGACGGCATCGTGGGTGTGATCGAGTACAGCACCGACCTGTTCACCCACGGCACCGTCCAGATGCTGGCCGACCGGCTGGTCGCCCTGCTGGACCGCCTGCTGGCCGAGCCGGACCGCCCCATCGGCGACCACGACCTGCTGACCGCCGACGAGCGGGAGCGTCTGCTCGGCACGTGGAGCCGCACCCCGGCCGAGGTGCCGGCCGGCACCATGGCGGACCTGTTCGAGGCACAGGCGGCGCGCACGCCCGGGGCCACCGCCCTGTGGTGCGAGGGCGAAGCGACCGGTTACGCCGAGCTGGACCGCCGGGCCAACCGGCTGGCCCGTGAACTGATGTCACGCGGCGTCGGCCCGGGTCGGATCGTCGCGGTCGCCGTACCGCGCTCCGCGCAGCAGGTCACCGCGTTCCTGGCGGTGGTCAAGGCGGGCGCCGCCTACCTTCCGGTGGATCCGGAGTACCCCGCCGAGCGCCTGGAGTTCATGCTCGCGGACGCCGCACCGGCCGTGCTGCTGGCCACCGACGCGTCGCGTGGCCTGCTGCCCTCCGCACCGCAGGTGCCGACATGGGTGCTGGACGAGCCGGAGTTCGCCGCCTCGGTGGCCGCCCGTCCCGCCACCGCCCTCGCGGGACCGGGAAGGGCCACCCCCGGCAGCCCGGCCTACGTCATCTACACCTCCGGGTCGACCGGCAGGCCCAAGGGTGTGCTGGTCAGCCATACCGGGCTGGCGTCGTTCGCGCACAGCCACGCCGAGAGGCTGGGCCTGGACGGCAAGAGCCGGGTGTTGCAGGTGGTGTCGACCAACTTCGACGTGTCGATCGGCGACCTGGCGATGAGCCTGCTGTCGGGTGCCGCCCTCGCCCTGCCCGACCCGGCCCGGGAGTTGGCCGGCGACGGTCTGGCCGATGCCATCGAGTCTGCCGGAGCCACCCATGTGATGCTGCCGGCCCCGCTTCTGGGCACACTGCCCGAGTGCGAGCTGCCCAGCCTGCGCTGCATCGTCTCCGGCGGCGAGGCACTCTCGCCGGGCCTGCTCGCGCGCTGGTCGGCCGGACGCACCGTCATCAACGCGTACGGGCCGACCGAGACCACCATCGCCGCCACGCTCAGCGATCCGCTGTCGGGCGACACCATGCCGCCGATCGGGCGCCCGGTCGCCAACACCCGGGTCCTGGTGCTCGACGAACGGCTGCGGCCGGTGCCGGTGGGTGTCGCCGGCGAGCTCTACATCGCCGGCTCCGGCGTGGCGCTCGGCTATCTGGGCCGCACGGCCCTGACCGCGGAACGGTTCGTCGCCGACCCGTACGGGCCCGCGGGCGGACGGATGTACCGAACCGGCGACGTGGTGCGCTGGAACGCCTCCGGGCAGCTGGAGTTCGTCGGCCGCACCGACGAGCAGGTCAAGATACGCGGCTTCCGAGTGGAGCCCGGCGAGATCGAGACCGTGCTGCTCGCCCGGTCCGGGCTCGCCCAGGCCGCGGTGGTCGTACGCGAGGACCAGCCGGGGCTGCGCCGACTCGTGGCCTACGTGGTGCCCGAAGCGGGTGTCGGCGTACCCGAGCAGGCCGTGCTGCGCAAGGACGTCGCGGCCGTCCTGCCCGACTACATGGTGCCCGCCGCCTTCGTCGTCCAGGAGGCGCTGCCGCTCACCGCGAACGGCAAGCTCGACCGTGCCGCGCTGCCGGCACCCGAGTTCGACGCCGGCGTGCCGAGCCGCGACCCGGCCACCGAACGCGAGAAGACCCTCTGCCGGATCTTCGCCGACCTGCTCGGCCGGGAGACGGTCGGGGCCGACGACAGCTTCTTCGATCTCGGCGGCGACAGCATCGTCTCCATCCAGCTCGTCAGCCGGGCCCGGGCGGCCGGGATCGAACTGACCGTCCCTGACGTGTTCGAGTGCCGTACCCCCGCGGCGCTCTCGCAGATCGCCGAGGCAGCGTCCGAGACCCTCACCGAGGACTCTGACGCCGGCATCGGAGAGCTGCCGCTGACCCCGATCATGCACTGGTGGCGTGAGCACGGCGGACCGGTCGACGGCTTCCACCAGGCGATGGTGGTCCAGACGCCCGGCGCGCTCGACCTCGCCGCACTGACCGCCGCCGTCCAGGCGGTGGTCGACCGGCACGACGCGCTGAGGCTGCGGCTGACCAGAGCGGGCGACGAGGACTGGCGGATCGAGGTACGGCCCCGCGATGAGGTCAGCGCCGACGGACTTGTGCACCGGGTGGACTTCGCCGAGGCCGCGGCATCCGGCGAAGAGGAGGCCCGGCGCGCGCTGCTCGTCGAGCACGGCCGGGCCGCCTCGGAGCGCCTGACCCCCGAATCCGGCTCGCTGGTGCAGGTGGTCTGGTTCGACGCGGGCGCCGACCGGCCCGGCCTGCTGCTGCTGGCCGTGCACCACCTCGCGGTCGACGGCGTGTCCTGGCGGATCCTGCTGCCGGACCTGGCCGCGGCCTGGTCCCAGGTGGCGGCGGGCCGGGAACCTGAACGGGACGCCGTGGGCACATCACTGCGCACCTGGGCCGTCCGGCTCGCCGAGGAGGCCCATGAGGCACGCAGGCTGGAGGAGCTGCCGCTGTGGCGTGCCGCTCTCGGCGGTCCCGACCCGCAACTAACGGCGCGGCCGCTGGACAAGCGGCGGGACGTGTTCGGCACCGCGCGGACACTGACCCTCACCCTGCCCGCCGAGGTGACCGAACCGCTGCTGACGAGCGTGCCGGCTGCCTTCGACACGGGAATCAGAGACGTCCTGCTGACCGGGTTCGCGGTGGCCGTCGCCTCCTGGCGGGCCCGGCGTCAGCCGTCACTGGGCAACGCCGTGCTGGTGGAGATGGAGGGCCACGGCCGCGAACCGGTGGTCAAGGGGGCCGATCTGGCCCGTACCGTCGGCTGGTTCACCAGCTCCTTCCCGGTGCGCCTCAACCCCGGGCAGGTGGACTGGAACGACTTCTGGGCCGGCGGCGAGGCGGTGGAGACCACGCTCGCCAAGGTGCGCGCGGGCCTCGCCGAACTGCCGGACGGCGGCGTCGGCTACGGAATGCTGCGCTACCTCAACGAGCGCGCGGGCGCCCAACTGGCCGGGCTGCCTGCGCCGCAACTCGGCTTCAACTACCTCGGCCGGTTCCCCGCGGGCGGTGATGACGCCGAGGCACAGGACTGGAGTCCGCCGCCCGGCATGGCCGGCCTCACCGGTGGTGGCGACGCCGCCATGCCCATGGCGCACTGCCTGGATCTCAACGCGCAGACCCAGGACCACCCGGACGGCCCGCGACTGGTCGCCGCGTGGGCATGGCCGGACGGGATGTTCGACGAGGCGGAGGTGCGGGACCTGGCCGAGACCTGGTTCCGCGCCCTGACCGCCATCACGGACCGGCCGGGGAACCGGCAGGCGGCCCCCGACCGGCCGCAAGCGGCCACCTTGGTCCCGGTGGACCGGCGGGAATGGGACGAGTTCGAGAACGAGCTGGACGACGAGGGGTTGTCATGCTGAACCGGTCGCGCATCGAGGATCTCCTGCCCTTGTCGCCTCTGCAGGAAGGGCTGTTGTTCCACTCCCAGTACGGGGAGGACGACGAGGAGGCCCTCGACGTCTACACCGTTCAGATCGCGGTCGACCTGGACGGTGCGCTGGACGCCGACCGGCTCCGTGCCGCAGCCGCCGCACTGCTGCGCCGGCACGCCAACCTCCGTGTCGGCTTCCGCCGCCGCAAGAACGGCGATCCGGTGCAGCTGGTCCACCGTGAGGTCGAGCTGCCCTGGTTCGAGGCCGATTTCACCGGCGAGCCCGCCGAGCGACAGGAGGCCCTGCTCGCGGAGTTCATGGCCGCCGACCGCGTACGCCGCTTCGACCTGAAGCGCGCGCCGCTGGTGCGCTTCACCCTGATCCGGCTAGGGGAGAACCGTTGCCGGTTCCTGATGACCAACCACCACATCCTGCTCGACGGCTGGTCCGGGCCGCTGCTGATGCGCGAGCTGTTCGCCCTGTACGCAGGCGGCGAACTGCCGCCGGTGACGCCCTACCGGGACTACCTGTCCTGGCTGGGCCGGCAAGACCGGCGGGCCGCGCTCGCCGCCTGGCGCGACGCACTGGGCGACGTGAGCGAACCCACCATGGTCGCGTCGGACGCCGGCCGTGCCGCGGTGGTGCCTGAGGACCTGCTGGTCACCCTGGCGGAGGAGGTGAGCGACGGCCTGACGGAAACGGCCCGGCGCTGCGGCGTCACGCTCAACACCGTGGTGCAGGCGGCCTGGGGCGTCCTGCTGGGACGGCTGACCGGACGCGACGACGTCGTCTTCGGAGGAACCGTCTCGGGTCGGCCGTCGGCGGTCCCCGGCGTGGAGAACATGGTCGGCTCCTTCATCAACACCCTGCCGGTACGGGTCTCCGCGCGGCCGGCCGACTCCTGGGCGCGGCTGCTGGAACGCCAGCAGCGCAGGCAGGTGGCCCTGCTCAATCACCACCACCTCACGCTCGCCGATGTTCAGGCGCAGTCCGGGGTGGTGGGCGAACTGTTCGACACGCTGGTCGTGTTCGAGAACTACCCCGTGGAGGCCGACGGCCTCGGCGAGCTGGCCGAGGGCATCCGGATCACCGGCGCGGTCGGCCAGGACGCGACCCACTATCCACTGAGCCTGTTCCCCGCGCCGGGCCGGCGCATGCGGATCAGGCTCGGCTACCGGCCGGACCTGTTCGACCACGACCGCGCGCAGGGCATTCTGGACGCTCTTGTCGGCATCCTCATGCAGATCGGCGCCGACCCCGAGGCACCCGTCGGCCGCGTCCGGACCCTGCCCGAGGCCGAGCGCCACCGGCTGCTGACGGAGTGGAACGACACGGCGGCGCCCGTCGGCGGCGACTTTCTCGTCGGCCGCTTCGAACAGAACGCGGTCCGGACACCGGATGCGACCGCGGTCGTCGACGCCGATGGCGAGGTCTCCTACCGGGAGCTCGACGAGCGCGCCAACCGGCTGGCCCGCCACCTGACCGGCCTCGGCGTCGGACCGGAGTCATGGGTCGCCGTCGCCCTGCCCCGGGGCGCGGCACTCGTGACCGCCCTGCTCGCTGTCCTCAAGACCGGCGGCGCCTACGTCCCGCTGGACCCGGAGTACCCGGCCGACCGGATCGGCTACATCCTGGACGACGCACAGCCCTGCGCGCTGGTGACCGACTCCTCCGTGACCGGTCTGCCCGAGGCCGACGGGCTCCGGCGCGTCGTGCTCGACGATCCGGCGGTCGCCGCCGCGATCGCGCACCTGCCCGGCACCGGGCCGATCGACGCCGACCGGACCGCGCCGCCCCACCCGGCCAACCCGGCCTACGCCATCTACACCTCCGGCTCCACCGGCCGTCCCAAGGGCGTCGTCGTCTCCCGTGCCAACATCACGAATCTGGTCGCCGACATGCGGACCCGGTTCGACGTCGGCGCCGCCGACAGGCTGGTCGCGGTGACCACCATCGCGTTCGACATCGCCGCGCTGGAGCTGTTCGTACCGCTGATCGGGGGTGCCACCGTCGTCGTGGCCTCCCGCGACGAGGTGCTGGACCCGTCGGCACTCGCCCGGCTGATCAGCGGCACCGGCGCCACGATCATGCAGGCGACCCCCACGCTGTGGCAGGCCCTGGTCGCGGAGCGGCCGAAGGCCCTGGACGGCCTGCGGGTCCTCGTCGGTGGCGAGCCGCTGCCGGCGGATCTCGCCACCCGGCTGTGCGAGCTGGCCGCCGACGTCACCAACGTCTACGGACCGACCGAGACCACGGTGTGGTCCACCTCGGCCCGGCTGTGCGGCAGACCCGGGCTGCCCCCGATCGGCCGGCCGATCGCCAACACCCGGGTGTACGTGCTCGACTCCGCCCTCGCGCCCGCCCCGGCCGGCGTCGCGGGCGACCTGTACCTCGCCGGTGACGGCGTCGCCCGCGGCTACGCCAATCGGCCCGGCCTGACCGCGGAACGGTTCGTGGCCAACCCGTTCGGCGCGCCGGGCTCCCGCATGTACCGCACCGGCGACGTGGCGCGCTGGGCGGGTGACGGCCAGTTGGAGTTCGTCGGCCGGGCGGACGACCAGGTCAAGATCCGCGGCTTCCGGGTCGAACCGGGCGAGATCGAGGCGGTGCTGACAGCGCACGAGGCCGTCGCCCAGGCCGCCGTCGTCGCGCGCGCCGACGAATCGGGCGAGACCCGTCTCGTCGCCTACCTGGTCCCGGTCTCCGGCCGGACCGTGCCGGCCGTCGACGCGCTGCGCACCCACGCGGCGGCCCGGCTGCCCGAGTACATGCTGCCGGCCGTCTTCATGCCGCTGGACGCGCTGCCCGTGACGCCGAACGGCAAAGTGGACCGGAAGGCGCTGCCCGCCCCCGATTTCGCCGCACTCGTCACCCGTCAGGGCCCGCGCACCCCGCAGGAGGAGATCCTGTGCGGCCTGTTCGCGGAGATGCTCAACCTGCCGTCGGTCGGCATCCACGACAACTTCTTCGAACTGGGCGGCCACTCCCTGCACGCGACCCGTGTCGTCAGCAGGATCAGGTCGGCCTTCACGGTCGAACTCCCGCTGCGCGAGCTGTGGGAGGCGCCCACCGTCGCGGAACTGGTCGGCCGGATCGGCGGCGCGGCCGGTGCCCGGGCCCCTCTCCGGCCGATGGAGCGGCCGCGGGAGATCCCGCTCTCCCACGCCCAGCGCCGCCTGTGGTTCATGAACCGGTTCGAGCGGACCAGCACGGCCCACAACATCGTCCTGGCCGTGCAGATGACCGGGCCGCTCGACGTCGACGCGCTGCGCACGGCCGTACGCGACGTGGTCGCCCGGCACGAGAGCTTGCGTACCGTCTTCCCTGACACCGACGGCGAACCGCGCCAGGAGATCCTCCCCGCGGACCGGGGTGGCGAACTCGCGCTGGTGCGCACCACCGCGGAGGACCTGGACACCGCCATCGCGGCCGCGTCCGCGCAGAGCTTCGACCTTGCCACCGAGACCCCGCTGCGGACCACCCTCTTCGAGACCGGCCCGCAGTCGCACGTCCTGCTCACCGTGCTGCACCACATCGCCGGTGACGGCTGGTCGCTCGACCCGTTCTCCGGCGACCTGGCGCGCGCCTACACCGACCGGGCCGCGGGCAAGGCGCCCGACTGGCAGCCACTGCCGGTCCAGTACGCCGACTACACCATGTGGAACTACGGCATCCTCGGCTCGGAGGACGACCCGGAGAGCCGCATCCACCAGCAGCTCGCGTTCTGGAAGGAAGCGCTGGCGGACCTGCCGGACGAGCTGCGCCTGCCCACCGACCGGCCACGGCCGGCCAAGGCGGACTACCAGGCCGACTCGGTGCTGGTGCACCTTCCCGCCGAGCTGCACCGCGGCCTGACCGGGCTGGCCCGGCAGACCGGTACCACGCTGTTCATGGTCCTCCAGTCGGGCCTGGCCTCGCTGCTGTCGGTGCTGGGCTCGACGTCCGACGTCGTGATCGGCAGCCCGATCGCGGGCCGTACGGACGACGCGCTGGAACGGGTCGTCGGCTTCTTCATCAACACACTGGTGCTGCGTACCGACCTGTCAGGCGACCCCACGTTCACGGAGCTGCTGGGCCGGGTGCGCGAGGCCGACCTCGCGGCCTACGCCAACCAGGACGTGCCGTTCGAGCGGCTGGTCGAGGTGCTGAACCCGGAGCGCTCGCTCGCCCGCCACCCGCTCTTCCAGGTCTCGCTGGCCCTGCAGAACACGCCGGAGAGCGGCATGGGCCTCTCCGGCCTGGACTGCACCGTGCGCCAGGTGCCCGTCAAATCCACCCAGTTCGACCTCTCCCTGAGCTTCAACGAGAGCGTCGACCGCGAGGGCGAACCGCGCGGCATAGACGGCATCGTGGAGTTCCGCCTCGACCTCTTCGACCGCTCGACGGTCGAGAAGATGGGGGAAAGGCTGGTGCGCTTCCTGGAGGCCGTCGTCGCCGATCCGGACCTGCCGGTCGGTGCCATCGACGTGCTCTCGGCGCCCGAACGCCGTCGGGTGCTGGTGGAGTGGAACGACACGGCACGGGGCGATGTGGTGCCGGTGACGTTCCCGCGGCTGTTCGAGGCGGGTGCGGGGCGCGACCGGGACGCGGTGTCGGTGGTGTGCGGTGCCGAGTCGTTGTCGTACGGGGAGGTGGACGAGCGGTCGAATCGGCTCGCGCGGGTACTGATCGACGCGGGTGTGGGACCCGAGCGCGTGGTCGCGCTGCTGCTGCCGCGGTCGGTGGAGATGGTCGTGGCGCAGCTCGCGGTGCTGAAGGCCGGCGGCGCCTACCTGCCGGTGGATCCGGACTACCCGGCCGAACGGGTGGAGTACATCCTGAGCGACGCCGAACCGGCGCTGATGCTGTCCACCCGGCAGACCGCGGAGCGGCTGGCCGGTGTGGGCGGCGGGGTGCGCCGGCTGGCGGTCGACACGGACCCGGGTCTCCAGGAGGCGGACGGTTCGCCGGTGAGCGACGGGGATCGTACGGCTCCGCTGCGGCTGGACCACCCGGCGTATGTGATCTACACCTCCGGGTCGACCGGACGGCCCAAGGGCGTGGTGATCACTCACCGGGGACTGGCCGCCTTCGCCGCCTCGTGCGTGGAGCGGTTCGCCGTCGACGCGCGGTCGCGTGTGCTGCAGTTCTCCTCGCCGAGCTTCGATGCTTCGGTGCTGGAGCTGTGCATGGCGGTCGCGGCGGGCGCCGCCCTGGTCGTGCCGCCGGCCGGCCCGCTGGTGGGCGAAGCGCTCGTGGAGGTCCTGCGCGCGCACCGGGTCTCCCACGCCCTCATCCCCCCGGCCGCACTGGCGAGCGTCCCGGCGGCGGAAGCCGGCGAACTCACCCACTTCCGGGGCCTGGTCGTGGGCGGCGACGCCTGCTCGCCGGAGCTCGTGGCCCGCTGGGCGCCCGGCCGCCGCATGGTGAACGCCTACGGCCCCACCGAGGCAACCGTGGCCGTCACGATGAGCACGCCCCTGCCTCCCCACGGCGCCGTACCCATCGGCTCCCCGGTGATCAACACCCGGGCCTTCGTCCTCGACGGCCGCCTGCGCCCCGTCCCGGTCGGCGTCTCCGGTGAGCTGTACGTGACCGGTGACGGGCTGGCACGCGGCTACCTGGACCGACCCGCACTGAGCGCCGAGCGGTTCGTCGCCAACCCCTTCGGCCCGGCCGGATCGCGGATGTACCGGACAGGCGACATCGTCCGGTGGACCGCGGACGGCGTTCTGGAGTTCGTCGGCCGCGCGGACGAACAGGTCAAGATCCGCGGCTTCCGCATCGAACTCGGCGAGATCGAAACCGTGCTCGCCGAGGACCCCGCGGTCGCCCAAGTGGTCGTCCACGCACGGGAGGACAAGGAGCACCGCAAGCAGCTCGTCGCCTATCTCGTTCCCGTCGCCGACGCCGAGATCGACACCGGACGGCTGCGGGAGCTGGTGGCCGCCATCCTGCCGGACCACATGATGCCCGCCGCGTTCGTCCCCCTCGACGAGCTGCCGCTCACCCCTCACGGGAAGCTCGACCGCAAAGCCCTGCCCGCCCCCGAGTTCACCTCCTCGCAGGGCGACCGGGCGCCGGGCAACGAGACCGAGAGGATCCTGTGCGGGCTGTTCGCCGAGGTTCTCGGCCTGAACGAAGTCGGGGTCGACGACAGCTTCTTCGACCTCGGCGGCGACAGCATCGTGTCCATCAAGCTGGTCAGCCGGGCCCGCGCGGTGGGCATCGAGTTCACCGCCCGAGATGTGTTCGAACACAAAACCGTCGCCTGCCTCGCGGCGGCCGCCAGGAGTATGGAGAAGTCCTTGCGAGACCGCGGTGACACCGACGGCGTCGGCTCGGTGCCGCTGCTCCCGATCATCCACTGGATGCGGGAGCGCGGCGGTCCGATCAAACGCTTCAACCAGACCATGATGGTGGTCGTCCCCGCCGATCTCGGCATGAAGCGTCTGGAAGCCGCCTTGCAGGCCGTGCTCGACCACCACGACGCGCTGCGGATGCGGCTCCGCCGCACCGGCCGCCTGATCTGGAACCTGGATGTCCCGCCCCGCGGAGAAGTGCGCGCCGCGGACTGCGTCCACCGGGTGGACATCGCAGGGCTGGGCAAGGAGGCGACCGGCGCCCGCATCGGGGAGCACGTCCAGGCCGCCTGGGACCGGCTCGACCCGGAGGCCGGCGCGATGGTACAGGCGGTCTGGTTCGACGCCGGTCCGGCCGCCCCCGGTCGGCTGCTGCTGGTCGTGCACCACCTCGTCGTGGACGGCGTCTCGTGGCGGATCCTGCTGCCCGACCTCGCCGATGCCTGGGCCGAGGTGGCGGCCGGCAGGACACCGGAACTGGCGCCGGTGGGCACATCGCTGCGTACCTGGGCCCAGCGGCTGACCGAGGCCGCGCAGGACGCCGAGCGTGTCGGGGAGCTGGAGACCTGGCTGGACATGCTCGGCGAGTCCGATCCGCTGCTGACCCCCGAACCACTCGACCCGAGGCGGGATGTCACCGCGACCGCGCGCACGCTGTCCCTGGTGCTGCCCACCGACCTGACCGCGGCGCTGCTGACGACCGTGCCGGCCGCGTTCCACGCCCGGGTCAACGACGTCCTGCTCACCGCGTTCGGCGCGGCGGTGGCGCGATGGCGGCAGACCCGCGGTCGGGGCGACCACACCGGCGTACTGATCGACCTTGAGGGCCACGGCCGCGAGGAGATCGTCGACGGTGCCGATCTCCACCGCACCGTCGGCTGGCTCACCAGCCTCTTCCCGGTCCGGGTCGACGCGGGCCGGCTCGACTGGGACGAGTTCCGCGATGGGGGTCCGTCGGCGGGCAGGGCGCTGAAGGAGGTCAAGGAGCAGCTTCGCAGACTGCCCGAGAACGGTATCGGCTACGGCCTGCTGCGCTACCTCAACCCGCAGACCAGCTCGATACTCGCGGGCCCGCCCAAGCCGCAGATCGGCTTCAACTACCTGGGCAGGTTCGCCGTCGCCGAGGAGCAGGCGCAGGCGGCGCCCCAGGAGTGGAGCCCGGCACCGGAGTCCGGCGGCCTCGGCGGAGGCGGCGACGCCGATGTGCCGCTGAGCCACAGCATCGACCTGAACGCGCAGACGCAGGACCGGGCCGACGGCCCACGCCTGATCGCCGTCTGGTCGTGGGCGGACGCGCTGTTCACCGAGGACGAGGTTCGCGAGCTCGCCGAGACCTGGTTCGAGGCCCTCGGCGCCCTCGTCACGCACGTGGCCCGGCCCTCGGCCGGTGGCCACAGCCCCTCCGACCTCTCCCTGGTCCCGCTGACCCAGGCTCAGATCGACATGGTCGAAACGGCCGACCCCGGCCGGCTCGAAGACGTGCTGCCGCTCACCCCGTTGCAGGAGGGCCTGCTCTTCCACGCCCAGTTCGACGAGAACTCCCCGGATGTCTACAACGTCCAGATCGCCGTGGACGTCGAGGGAGGCATGGACGCGCCGAGGCTCCGGGAGGCCGCGGCCGGGCTGCTGCGCCGGCACGCCAACCTGCGGGCCGCGTTCCGGCAGCAGGGACTGGACCGTCCCGTGCAGGTGGTACGGCACGACGTGGAACTGCCTTGGCGGGAGCTGGACCTCGGCGGCCTGGCCACCGGGGAACGGGAAGCCGAACTGGCCGGGTTCATGGCCGCCGACCGGGTGGACCGGTTCGATGTGGAGCGGCCCCCCTTGTTCCGGTTCACCCTCGTGCATCTGGGCGACGAGCGCTACAGATTCGTTCTCACCACCCATCACATCCTGCTGGACGGCTGGTCGGCGCCCCTGGTGGTGCGCGAGCTGTTCGTGCTGTACGCGGGCGGGGAGCTGCCCGCGCCCACCCCCTACCGGGAGTACCTGTCCTGGCTGGGCCGACAGGACAGGCAGACCGCGCTCGCCGCCTGGCAGAACGTGCTCGAAGGCGTCAGCGATCCGACGCTGATCGCCCCCGAGGACTCCGGCCGCCGGGCGACCGTACCGGACGAACTGCTGCACCGCGTCCCGGAGAAGCTGACCACCGCACTCGGTGCCGCGGCCCGGCGCTGCGGCGTCACCCTGAACACCGTCGTTCAGGCGGCCTGGGGTGTCCTGCTGGGACGGCTGACCGGTCGTGACGACGTCGTGTTCGGGGGCACGGTCTCCGGCCGGCCGCCCGAGATCCCCGGCGTGGAGAGCATGGTCGGCCTGTTCATCAACACCCTGCCGGTACGCGTCCGCGTACGGCCCGGCGAGTCCTGGGCCGCGCTTCTGGGCCGCCTGCAGGAGCAGCAGACCGAGCTGATGGGCCACCAGTACCTCGGCCTGCCGGACATCCTGCGTGCCCAGGGCGTCGACACGCTCTTCGACACCCTCACCGTCACCGAGAACTACCCGATGGACACCGGCGCCCTCGGAAAGCCCACCGAGGGGCGGCGGATCACCGGTCTGGAGGCGCGGGACGCCAACCACTACCCGTTCTCGCTGATCGCCGTTCCGACCAGAGAACTGCTGTTGAAGTTCGAGTACCGGGGCGAGCTGTTCGAGCGCGCCGAGATGGTGCGTTGGATGGACTGGCTGGTCGGACTGATCGGCCACTTCGCCGCCGACCCGGACCAGGCCGTCAGCGAGGCGGAGTTGCTGACCCCCGAGGAGCGCCGTCGGGTGCTGGTGGAGTGGAACCAGTCGGCGCGGGCTGATGTGGTGCCGATGACGTTTTCAGGGTTGTTCACGGAGTGTGTGGCGCGCGACCCGGGAGCGGTCGCGGTGGTATGCGGTGGGGAGTCGTTGTCGTACGGGGAGGTGGACGAGCGGTCGAATCGGCTCGCGCGGGTGCTGATCGACGCGGGTGTGGGGCCGGAGCGCGTGGTGGCGTTGGTGTTGCCGCGGTCGGTGGAGATGGTGGTGGCGCAGCTCGGGGTGCTGAAGGCGGGTGGTGCGTATCTGCCGGTGGATCCGGAGTATCCGGCGGAGCGGATCAGGTTCGTTCTGGGTGATGCGTCGCCGGCGCTGGTGCTGTCGTCGGAGGAGACCGCCGGGCGGTTGGCCGGGCTGGTCGATGGGTTGCGGTGGCTGACGATCGACTCCGATCCGGATATGGGCGCGGTCGACGGCTCGCCGGTGGCTGATGGAGATCGGTTGGCCCGGTTGGGAGTTGATCACCCGGCGTATGTGATTTATACGTCGGGATCGACGGGGCGGCCGAAGGGCGTGTTGGTCTCGCACCGGGGGCTGGCGGGTTTCGCGGTGTCGTGTGTGGAGCGGTTCGCCGTGGACGCGCGGTCGCGGGTGTTGTTGTTCTCTTCACCGAGTTTCGATGCGTCGGTGCTTGAGTTGTGCATGGCGTGGGGTGCCGGTGCGGCTCTGGTGGTGCCGCCCGCCGGACCGCTGGTGGGCGAGGCGCTCGCGGACGTCCTCAGGACGCGGAACGTCTCCCACGCCCTCATCCCACCTGCCGCACTGGCGAGCGTGCCGGTTGAGGCGGCGGGCGAGTTGAGCGGGTTGCGGGGTTTGGTAGTGGGAGGTGACGCGTGTTCGGCGGAGTTGGTGGCGCGCTGGGCGCAGGGGCGTCGGATGGTGAATGCGTACGGGCCGACCGAGTCGACGGTGGCGGTGACGACGAGTGGTCCGCTGGTGGCCGGCGGCGGGGTGCCGATCGGTTCGCCGGTGGTGAATACCCAGGTGTTCGTGCTGGACGGGTGGTTGCGTCCGGTTCCGGTGGGCGTGGCGGGTGAGCTGTATGTGGCCGGCGACGGGTTGGCGCGTGGGTATGTGGGCCGGCCGGGGTTGAGCGCGGAGCGGTTCGTGGCGAATCCGTTCGGTCCCGCGGGGTCGCGGATGTACCGGACCGGAGACGTCGTGCGCTGGAGCCAGGACGGCGTGCTGGAGTTCGTGGGCAGGGCGGACGAGCAGGTGAAGATCCGCGGCTTCCGGATCGAACTCGGCGAGATCGAAACCGCGCTCAACGAGCACGCGACCGTCGGCCAGGCCGTCGTCACCACCCGCCGGAACGACGAGGACACCAAGAGCCTCGTCGCGTACGTGGTGCCGGCCGACGGCGCGACGGTCGAGGTGCACGCCCTGCGAGCCGCCCTCGCGGAACGGCTGCCCGACTACATGGTGCCCGCGGCCGTCGTCGTACTGGACGCACTGCCGCTGACCCGGCACGGCAAGCTCGACCGTGCCGCGCTTCCGGCACCCGACTTCAACCCCACGGACTGGACGGGTCCGCGCACGCTGCAGGAGGAGATCCTGAGCGGCCTGTTCTCCGAGGTGCTCGGCCTCGACGCGGTCGGTGTCAAAGACAGCTTCTTCGACCTCGGTGGGGACAGCATCATGTCGATGCGGCTGGTCACCAAGGTCCGCGCCACGTTCGGCGCACGGCTGAGTATCCGGACCATCTTCGAGGCGCCCACCGTCGCGGAACTGGCCGGCCGGCTGGCCGGTGACACCGAGGGGGACACGCTGGACGTGCTGCTGCCGCTGCG
This sequence comes from Streptomyces scopuliridis RB72, assembly GCF_000718095.1. GTDB lineage: Bacteria > Actinomycetota > Actinomycetes > Streptomycetales > Streptomycetaceae > Streptomyces > Streptomyces scopuliridis. The sequence goes on from NZ_JOEI01000022.1 coordinate 80,455, forward strand.
TACCACGGGCACCAAGGCACCGCTGTTCTGTGTGCATCCGGCAGGTGGGCTGAGCTGGGTCTACTCGGGCCTGATGAAGCACATCGGTTCAGACCGCCCGCTCTACGGACTGCAGGCCAGGGGGCTCGCCGATCCGTCGGCGACGCTGCCGGCCAGCATCGAGGAGATGGCGGCGGACTACATCGCGCAGATCCGTGGCGTCCAGCCGAACGGCCCCTACCACCTGCTCGGCTGGTCGCTGGGCAGTCTGGTGATCCACGCCATGGCCACCCAGCTTCGGGCCGAGGGGGAGGAGGTCGGGCTGCTGGCCAACCTCGACCAGTATCCCGGCGACCGCGGCGAGCCGGAGCCGGAGCGCCTGCCGGACCAGCAGGACGCGCTGCGGATCATGCTGGACTTCGTCGGCTACGACATGGACAGTCTGGGCGCGGAGCCGCTGGAATACGCCATGGTGGCCGACGTGCTGAGGGAGCGTCAGAGTGTGTTCGCCAACCTCGACGAGTCCGCGATCGCCGCACTGGCCGATGTGTTCGCCAACAGCCGCACCCTGATCGGCGGGTTCGAGCCGCAGACGCTTGACTGCGATGTAGTGGTCTTCGTGGCCGAGCCGGACGAGACGGTGCCCGCGGCGGAACTGGCCGCGCGGGCCGAGCGGTGGCGGCCGTTCGTGACCGGAGGAATTGAATACCGGGTGGTGCGTTGCACCCATCCACACATGATGCAGCCCGAACCGGCTGCGGAAATCGGCCGCATACTCGCCGAAAAGCTCCAGGAAAGCAAGTAGTCGGATCCTCTTTCGCAGCCCACGATGAACGGCGGAAAAATGACCGCGCACACGATGCCGATGCCGGACGACATCTCCACCATCGATCTGACCTGTCCCAGGACGTTCGAGGAGAACGACCTCAGCGAATACTGGCGGCAGTTGCGTACCACGCGGCCGCTCCACTGGCATCCGCCGGTCGGCGACGCACCGGGCTTCTGGGTGGTCAGCCGGTACGCGGACGTCATGGCGCTGTACAAGGAAAACAAGCGGCTCACCTCGGAGAAGGGCAACGTGCTGGTCACGCTGCTCTCCGGGGGCGACTCCGCCGCCGGCAAGATGCTCGCCGTCACCGACGGGGCCATGCACCGGAACCTGCGTAACGTGCTGCTCAAGAGCTTCTCCCCGCACTCGCTCAAGCCCATCATCGACCGGGTCCGGACCAACACCACGCGGCTGGTGGTGGAGGCCGTACGCCGTGGTGAGTGCGACTTCGCCACCGACGTGGCCGAGCACATCCCGCTGAACACCATCTCCGACCTGCTCGGGGTGCCCACCGCGGACCGCGAGTTCCTGCTGAGCCTCACCAAGTCCGCGCTCAGTTCGGACGAGGAGGGCCAGTCCGCCACCGAGGCCTGGCTCGCCCGCAACGAGATCCTGCTGTACTTCAGCGAGTTGGTCGCCGAGCGCCGCGCGAGGCCGACCGAGGACGTGATCAGCGTCCTCGCCAACAGCACCGTGGAGGGCGAGCTGCTGACCGAGGAGGTCATCGTCCTCAACTGCTACAGCCTGATCCTCGGCGGCGACGAGACCAGTCGGCTCTCGATGATCGACTCGGTGCAGACCCTCAGCCGGCACCCGGACCAGTGGCAACTGCTGCGCGACCGGAAGGTGACGCTGGAGTCGGCCACCGAGGAGGTGCTGCGCTGGGCGACCCCGGCGATGCACTTCGGCCGCCGCGCGGTGGCCGACGTGGAACTGCACGGCCAGGTGATCGCCGCCGGCGACGTTGTGACGCTGTGGAACAGCTCGGCCAACCGGGACGAGGAGGTCTTCGCGGACCCGTACGTCTTCGACCTGAACCGGTCACCCAACAAACACATCACCTTCGGCTACGGCCCGCACTTCTGCATCGGCGCGTATCTGGGCCGGGCCGAGGTGAACGCGATGATCGACGCCCTGCGCACCTACACCACCGGGTTCGAGATCACCGGGGAGCCGCAGCGGATCCACTCCAACTTCCTCACCGGGCTGTGCAGTCTGCCGACGCGCTTCCAGCCGGACGAGGCCGCGCTGGCCGCGTACGAGACCGAGAGCGGAGCACGCCTGTGAACCGGCCCGCCGACGTCAGCCCGCTGAAGTGGCTGCGTTGGTACCGCAAGGCGGCCGAGCCCCGGCTGCGGCTGGTGTGCTTCCCACACGCGGGCGGCGCGGCCAGCGTGTTCCGTGACTGGCCTCGGTGGCTGCCCGAGGACATCGAGGTGATCGGAGTGTGCTACCCGGGCCGGCAGGATCGGGTGATGGAGCCGTGCGTCGACGAGATGGGCGCGCTGACGACCCGGATCGCCGACGCGCTGCAGGGCTACGCCGGAGGACGGCTCGCCTTCTTCGGGCACAGCATGGGTGCTTCCGTCGCCTACGAGGTGGCGCTGCGCCTGCAACAGCGCACCGGTTCGCCCTTGGCGTGGCTGTTCGTCTCCGGCCAGCTGCCCTCGCACCGGGTGGTGCCGAAGAATGTGTACCGGCGCGGCGACGACGCGATCGTCGACGAGGTGCGCAGGCTCGGCGACCCGGACGCCGGCACCGTGCTGGACGACCCGGATCTGCGGGAGCTCGTACTGCCCGCGATCCGGGCGGACTTCCACCTGATCGGCACCTATCTCCCGCGCCCGGTCTCGCCGTTGGCCACTCCGGTCACCGCGTACGTCGGGGACGGGGACGAGGAGGTGCCGGTCGAGGGCCTGAGGGAGTGGGCGGCGGCGACCGCCACCGGCCGCTTCGACCACCGGGTCTACCCCGGTGGTCACTTCTACCTGCTGGAGGACCCCGAAGCTCTCGTGCGCGACCTCGCGGGCCATCTCACCACCGCCTCCGCCGCCGGCTGACCGGTGCGGGGGCGGTGGTCGGCCGGCCGGTACCGACGCGATGGTCAGGAAATCGCGAACTGCTTGCCGGCGAGGTCCAGGAGCAAGCCGAACACGTCGATCAGCGCGATGCCCGCGATGAGCGACATCCGCCACCTGCGCCGCCCGGCGGGCGTGCGAATGAACTGCCAGGCAGCCAGCGCGAGCAGGAGGCCCTGGATCAGGAAGCAGGGCTCGAACACGAGGATGTCCAGTACCGCGGAGTGACGGTTCTCCGCGGCCGCGGTGGCCGGGCTGACACCGGCCACGACCGGGAAGTTGACGGCGCCGTGCCACCCGCTCAAGTAGAGGGCCTTGGTGATCAGACCGTAGATCGCGTGGGAGACGCACACGACCGCCCCGATCCACAGGGGTACCAGCAGCGTCCAGGAGGGAACCCGCCGGCCGATCGGGTGGTTCAGCGCGAGGACGAAGAGCGCGCCGATCACCATGATGACGCTGACGACCCAGTTGACCGCCTGCACCGCGGCCTTCTCCTGCAGTGCCAGAAGCGGCAGTCCCCAGGTGCCGCCGACCGCCCAGTAGAGATGGATCGCCGTGAAAAGGAGCGTGAAAGCGAAAGCCAGCTGAACCCATACCGGTTGCGGTGGAAGTGTTATTTCCGGTTCTCGGTCGCCCGAATTCGCACTTTCTTCGATCGGCATTGATTTTTCGTAGGTCATTCACAATCCTTACATCCGCGGTCCGACCGGATCGTCAGCACGGTATCACCAGGCTCTGAGATACATGACTTGCACGTATCAGATTCTTCGATGAGAAGCCCGGCTCCGGCCTTGTCAATGCTAGCTTCGGCGCAGTCGATGCGACAACCGCCGCGATCGGTGGAGCAGTTGGCGTTATCTGTTTCCCTGCGGAAAGTCCGGCGTTGTCCGACCTGAATCGTTGAGCCGTGACCAGCGCGGACTTTGAGTCTATGGGGTGAACGTGTGGACATTGCAATCCAGGCTGAGGGGCTGCGTAAACGATACGGCGGTAAACAGGCCAAGGACGCGCTGAACGGTGTCGACCTGTCGGTGCCCGCCGGCACGATCTTCGGGCTGCTCGGCCCCAACGGTGCCGGAAAGACCACCATCGTCCGAATCCTTGCCACCTTGCTCTCCGCGGACAGCGGCGAGGCCGGCGTGGCGGGTTTCGACGTGCGTCGTCAGCCGAAGGAGGTACGGCGGCGCATCGGGCTGACCGGGCAGTACGCGGCGGTGGACGAAAGGTTGACCGGCCGGGAGAACCTGCGCCTGATCGGAACCCTCTATCACCTCGGCCGGAGCGCCACGCGCGTCAGAGCGGACGAGTTGCTCGAACAGCTCGACCTGACCGACGCGGCCGACCGGCCGGTGAAAACCTACTCCGGCGGCATGCGACGTCGACTGGACCTCGCGGCCAGCCTGATCGCGGAGCCGCCGGTGCTGTTCCTGGACGAGCCGACCACCGGGCTCGACCTGACGAGCCGGCTGACGCTGTGGGAGGTGATCCGCGGCCAAGTGCGTGGCGGCGCCACCGTCCTCCTCACCACCCAGTACCTCGAAGAGGCCGACCAGCTCGCGGATCGCATCGCTGTGCTGAACAACGGCGGCGTCATCGCCGAGGGCACGCCGGACGAGCTGAAGGACCGGGTGGGCGACGACCGCCTCCGGGTCACCGCGGCCTCCGCGAAGGACGTCATCGAGTTGACCAAGGTGCTGAGCCGGTTCAGCGGCGACGAGCCCCTCGTGGACGAGGAGAGGAGAACGGTCTCGGTGTCGATGACCGAAGGCGTCCGTGGCATAGCGACGGTGGCGACCGAGCTGGCCGAGGCCGGCATCCCGGTGGCCGACTTCCAGCTCAGTCGCCCGTCGATGGACGAGGTCTTCCTGTCCCTGACCGGCGACGCGCCGCAGCCGGTGGCCGAAGGAGCCGTGGCGTGACCGAGTCCCTCAGTGATTCCCTCGCCCTGATAGGCCGCCACCTGCGGCATCTGGCCCGGGTGCCGGAGCGGCTGTTGAGCGTGACGCTGATGCCGGTGATGTACGTGATCGTCTTCGGCTTCCTGTTCGGCAGCGCCATGCAGGTCGAGGGCGGCGACTATCGCGAGTACATCATGGCCGGCATCTTCGCCCAGGTCATGCTGGCCAACCTGCAGACCACCGCGGTCGGCGTCGTCGACGACCTGCGCAACGGGCTGGTCGACCGGTTCCGTTCGCTTCCGATGTCCCGTTACGCCGTGCTGATCGGGCGCACCGTCTCCGACCTGCTGCTCTCGTCGATCGCCGTGGTCGTGATGGCTGTGGTCGGCTATCTGATCGGCTGGCGGGTGCACACCGGCGTCGGCAACATCGTGGCCGCCTTCGGCCTCCTCCTGCTGCTGGGCCTGGGCGCCGCCTGGCTCGGCGCTCTGCTCGGCCTGTCGCTGCGCAACGTCGAAGCGGTCAGCGCGGTGATGTCCATGGTCATGATGCCGCTCACCTTCCTCTCCAGCGCCTTCATCCCACCCAGTGGGCTGCCCGGATGGCTCCAAGCCATCACCGTCTGGAACCCGCTGTCGTCGGTCGTCGAGGCCGTGCGCCAACTGTTCGGCAACCCCTCCTCCGTCGGCGACAGCTCCTTCCCCGCACTCCACCCCGTGCCCGTCGCCATGGTTCTGGTCGCCGCGATGATCGCGCTGGCCATGCCGCTCGCCGCCCGCAGGTACCGGACTGCCTCGGCCCGGTGAACGGCTCGGCCGAGAAGGCGCCGCCTACCCCCAAAGGAGCACTGCGATGACGCCTGGCGTCAACACGTCCGCCGATCTCGAAGCGGATGACGCGCCCTCACCGGAACACAACATCCGTCCGCTCGTGGACACCGCGTTGCTGTCCGACTGGCGGGGTAGCGGCAAGGTCGTGCACTCCGCCCACCGGATCTACGAGCACCTGATCTCGCTGTGGGCACCGGGCGCCATCGAGGCCGCGCACGACCTCGGCGTGTTCGCGAAGCTGAGCACGGGCCCCATGACCGGTGACCAGCTCGCCGAGGCGTGCCAGGCCAACCGGCGGGCCATGCGGGTGCTGATGGACGGCCTGTACGCGTACGACATCGTCGACCGCAGCTCGACCGACGACGGCCCCGCGGTCTACCGGATGCCGGAGGAGATGCGCGAATGCCTCCTGCCCGACGGGCTGTTCAGCCTCGTCGGCAAGATCGAATACGACCGTCAACTGGCCTGGCCCGCCTGGCGGAACCTCGCGGACGCGGTGCGCCACGACAACCGCGACGAGGTCGGCGAGCTCCAGCTCAACCAGATCAACGAGCACAACTACGCATCGCTCGTGCGCGGCATCAACTTCTGGGCGCCGCCCGTCGTCGAAGCGCTGCGCGGCGGGTTCGAGACGCTGGACTGGCCCACCGACCGGCCCGCCTCCGTGCTGGACGTCGGCTGCGGTACCGGGCTCTACAGCCAGCTTCTGCTGCGCCACTTCGGGCAGTGGCGCGCCACGGGCCTGGAAGCCCCGCACATCGCCTCGATCGCCGAGGAGCAGGCCGAGCGGCTCGGCGTCGCCGAGCGGTTCGAGGTCCAGGTGCGCGACTTCTGGACCGAGAGCTGGGGTTCCGGCCACGACCTGCTGCTCTTCGTCAACATATTCCATCTCCAGACCCCGGAGTCGGCGCGGGAACTGCTGCACAAGTCCAAGCAGGCCCTCTCGGAAAACGGCATGATCTGCATCGCCGACCACCTGGTCACCGGCGAGCAGGACGCCAAGTCGATCCAGGACCGGTTCGCGATGCTGTTCGCCGTGTCGATGCTGGCCACCGGGGGCGGCGATGCCTTCCTGGTGGACGAGTACGACGGGTGGCTGGCCGAGACGGGGCTCCGCCGACTCGCGCTTCTGGACACGCCGATGCATCGGATCTTGCTCGCCGGCCACGCCTGATCGGCATCCGTCGACATGACCGAGTTCGTCAGCGACACATGTGCGATCGCCGGCCGCGACCTGCGGCATCTGCTGCGACTGCCGGAGAAGTTGATCGGCTTCACCGTGATGCCGCTCGCGATGGTCCTGGGCCTGGGGATCCTGTTCGGGGGCAGTATGCGCGTACCGGGCGGCGGGGAGTACGGCGCGTATGTGTCGGCGGGAGTGGTCACCTCGATGGCCGTCTCGATGACCGCGCTCTCCGCGCTGGGTGTGGTCGGCGACCTGCAGGACGGCATGTTCGACCGGCTCCGCTCGCTGCCGGTCAGCCGCCTGGCCGTGCTGTGCGGACGGGTCGCGGTGGACTCGATACTCGTGGTGGTGGCGATGGTCAGCGTGGCGTCGGCGGCCGGGATCGTCGGCTGGCCGGTGGGCGCCCGGCCGCACGCGGTGCTGGCGGGGATGGGTCTGGAGATGCTGCTGGGCATGGGCTGTTCGTGTCTGGGAATCTTCCTCGGCCTTACCTTCCGCAACGCCGAGGCGGTCATCTCCGTGGTACCGGTGTGCCTCCTGCCGGTGACCTTCCTGTCCAATGCCTTCGTGCCTCCGGACGGCCTGCCCGGCTGGCTGCGCGACGTGGTCGGCTGGAACCCGGTGACCGCGGTGACCAGCACGGTGCGCGGCCTGCTGAGCACATCGGACGCGGCCTCGACCGCGGGCTTCTTCGGCCACCCCGCCCCGTTCGCGCTTGCGTTCTGCCTGGTGTTGATCGCTCTGGCCGCTCCGGCGGCGACGCGGGCCTACGATCGCGCGGGAGCCGCACGCTGAACCAGCCGCCGTACCAACCCGCAAACGGTCAGATGTCGCCCGGGATCAGAGTTTTCGCACAGGCCCGGGCCAGATGTTCCTACTTACTCGGCTCTGTGTGTCAGGAGGCGCCATGGACTTCGGTCTCTTCTACTTCGCGAACGACAAGGAGGATGTCAGCGACAGATATCGGCTGCTGATAGAGGGAGCCAAATTCGCTGACACCCGCGGTTTCGCCTCGGTGTGGACTCCTGAACGCCATTTCCACGCGTTCGGCGGCCTTTACCCGAACCCGGCGGTGACCGGGGCCGCGGTGGCCGCGGTCACCGAGAGGGTCGCCGTGAGGGCCGGCAGTGTGGTGGCCCCGCTGCACCACCCGGTGCGCATCGCGGAGGAGTGGTCCATCGTGGACAACCTCTCCAAGGGCAGGGTGGGCATCGCGTTCGCGTCCGGCTGGCACGCCGCCGACTTCGTGCTGCGCCCGGAGGGCTACCCCACCCGCAGGTCCGGGCTGATCGACACGGTGACGTCGATCCGCAGCCTGTGGCGGCAGGAACCCGCGTCGTTCGTCGACGGCGCGGGCGAGACCGTCGACGTGACGGTCTTCCCGCCCCCCGTGCAGTCGGAGCTGCCGGTCTGGCTGACCAGCGCGGGCAACCCGCAGACCTTCCGGGACGCGGGCGAGATGGGCGCGGGCGTGCTGACTCATCTGCTGGGCCAGGGCGTCGACGTACTGGAGAAGCGGATCGGCGAGTACCGGCAGTCCTTCCGTGACCACCACGACGAGACCGAGGGCGACGGACACGTCGCACTCATGCTGCACACCTTCATCGGCCCGGACAGGGAGAAGGTCAAGGAGACGGTCCGCGAGCCGTTCAGCAAGTACCTGGCCAGCTCCTTCGACCTGGTCATCCATGCCGCCAAGGCTGCGGGCGCGAACGCGGTCGCACTGGATCTCAAAGAGATGAGCCCGGCGGACATCGACTTCATGGTCGGCCAGGCGTTCGACCGCTACTTCGAGACCAGCGGCCTGTTCGGCACGGTCCAGGACGGCCTGCGGATGTGTGAGGCCCTGTACGACATCGGCGTGGACGAGATCGCCTGCCTGATCGACTTCGGTGTGGAAACCGACGAGGTACTGGCCGGCCTGGTCCATCTCGACCAGCTCAGGCAGGCGTGGCGGGAACGCGAACCGGCTCGATGACCGGGACGCGGACATCAAGGCGCGGCGAGGAAGGGAATGGATGTGGAGCCGGATCCGGTCGGCAACGAGGCGTATCGCGCGTTCATGGGTTCCTTCCCGACCGGCGTGTCTGTCGTCACCACGGTCGATGAGGCCGGACGGCCTCGCGGAATGACATGCTCCTCCCTGTCGAGCGTCAGCCTTGACCCGCCCATCCTGTCCGTCTGCCTCTCGGTGACCAGCGGCACGCTCAGCGCGTTGCGCGCCCACGGCTTCTTCGGGGTCAACCTGCTGGGCGCCCAGGGAAGTTCGGTCGCCCGCCACTTCGCCGACTCCACGCTGAGCCACTTCGAGCGGCTGCCGTGGCGGCCGGCCGCCGGCACCGGAATACCGCGGCTCGACGGAGACACCATCGGCTTCGCCGCGTGCCGGGTGACGGACACCAAGCTCGTCGGCGACCATGTCGTGGTCTTCGGTGTGGTCCTCGGCGCCGACTGCGGCGTCGGCGTGCCGCTGCTTTACGGTCGCCGGCAGTTCGCCGCCTGGCCCGGAGCCGCCAAGGGTGACGTGGCCGGTCAGCGTGCCGGTCTCGACGGTGCGACCGCGGAACGGCCGGCGTGACGGGCACGTTCACGTCATCATGGCCGTCACCTGGGCACAGGGGCCGTCACCGCGGGTCGGAGCCCGCGACCGCGGCGGCGGCGCGGTCCGCGCGTGCATCCCGGTCGAACTTCCGCCGTACATAGGAGAGATCAGCCAGCAGACCCGCGGCGGTCACCTCGTGGCGCCGCCCCGTCCGGACCAGGTGCGCCAGTGGCAGCGCTCCGGTCTCCGCCCAGCACAGCCGGCCTTCCTCGTCCAGCCGGCTGCGGGTACGGCCCCGGTTGTCAGGATGCACGCAGTACGGGATGTCGAGGTAGCCGCGTTCGAACGCCAGCAGCAGAGCGCGAGCCGGATCGGAGTGCAGGTTCAGCACGCCGTCGATCAGCGCCAGCGCTTCGGCGTACGTCTGCGAATCCGTACCTGGATCGCGCGCGGTCGTCGGGCACGCCTCGGCCGTCCGTGCCGCGTACTCCAGGGCCGCCACGTTCTCCGCGACGGTGGGGATCCGCCGGGACTCCGCGACGGTCTTGACGATGAGGCGTTCCGCGCCCGTCCGCAGGGCGAGTTGGGTGGCGTGGCCGAGCAGCTGGTACGCGCCGGCCTCGGTGACCGGGTACGCCCCCATGTACGTGTAGACGACCGTGTGCCAGTCCACATCGGGCAGCAGCGCCTCGCACAGCCGGCGCAGTGCGAACACCGCCTCGGTGTCCTGTCCGGCATGGGTCTGCTGGGCGTAGCTCACCGAGATACTGCGGCATCCGTACGCGCGGAAGAACAGCGCCTCCAGCACGCTCAGCGCCACCAACTGGCTCGGCGGGCAGAGCTGGCCCATCATGCAGCCGCCGAAGGTCTCCAGGTGTGGTTCGGCGCCCAGGTCACGCAGGTGCGAGAACAGTTCGGTGCACTGCCGCCAGGCCGCGATCGACTCGGCCAGCGGGGTGCGCCCGTAGGGAAGGCAGTAGGACACCGGACCGCCCTCGGTCGCGTCCAGGCCCAGCGTGATCAGTTTGCTGAAGATGTGCCGGGGGAGCGAGGACCCGTGCCGTACCTGCACGGGGAAGCCGGTGTCCCGGACGCCGGCCAGTACCGCCCGCGTCGTCGAGTCGGGGTGACTGGCGATCGGATATCCGTTGAGCGGCAGGTTCTCGCGCAGGGCGTGCTCGGCCGATGCCAGGTCGCCCACCCTGGTGTAGCTGTCCAGGGTCAGTGTGCCGCTGGTGTGCGCTCTCGCCGCCTTGGTGGCGGCCAGACCCGCTCGCATCTGCGTCGGATCGCTGAAACCCATCCGCGGCTGCACCACGAGGGCGCCGGCGTCCGCCCGGGCACGGACGAACGCGCCGAACCCCGGCTGTGTGTGACACGGGCGGCTCGGCACAAGGGCGGTCACTCGGTTCTCCCCACGCACAAGGCCCCCCGCGGGGCGGTCGGGAGCGAGGCGACGAACGCCGCGAACTCGGCCGTGCCCGACACCTGGTCGGGGAAGACGGCGTCGAAGCCGGCGCCCAGCAGTTCCTGCGCGTGCCGGCCCGGATCCTCGTCGGACACCGTGAGCTTGCCGCCGATCACCATCGGAGTGGCGGCCAGTTCCGCGCAGTCGCGCAGCCGGGCGACCACCCGCAGGCCGTCGGTGCAGCCGTGCCCGTTGACACTGCCGAGGGCCACCAGCACGGGGTCGATCCTGCGGCATTCGTCGACCAGCATGTCATCCGGTACGCAGGGCCCGAGGTTGACCACGTGGTAGCCGAGTTCCTCGATGACGAGCTGGAGGTAGACCAGGTTCCAGGTGTGTGCGTCACTCGCCAGCCCCGACACCACGACTGTGCCACGGGACCGCATCGCGGACCGCGCGCTCCCCGCGACGACTTCGATCTCCTGCTGTGCCACGGTTCTCCTTTTCCGTAGATTTGGTGAAGTCGCCCCGGGACCGAGGTGGTCATGCGCAGCCGAGCGGCGCTTATGGCGACATGACCGCCAAGGGCGTTCTGCCGAGTTCCATACATTCTCTTTTGATGTTGTCGATCAGCATCAATGTCGCGCGTGCCGACGGCAGGATCGTGTGACCTTCGCGCGTGAGAGTGGTGCCGCCTGAACTTCGGGTGAACAGTTTGATGCCAAGAGACCGCTCAAGGCAGACGATCTGATAGCTGATTGCCGGCTGCGAGTAGCCCAGTTTCTTGGCTGCGAGATCCATACGACCTATCTCGGCAATCGCCACAAAGGCGCGCAGTTCACGCTCATGCATAATCGCCCCTCACAATTGACGGACTATTGCGTCGCGCAACCCTAGCGAGCGGCTCTCTCGGCAGTCACGGCTTCTGCAGGAAGCTGTCAGAAAGCGCAAAACGGGACCTGTCCCCGAGTGGGGGACACTTTTGACCCCGGGCCCGCCAGGGCCGAACCGCACCTCGCCGGGTATTCCGGCCGCGTCGTGGCGCTCGGCGTCGGAGCACCAGGAGTGTTTGAGCCTCGCACTCAGCGTCCATGACGAAATCCCGGCCCGCACATACTCCGTGCTGCTGCGCGACGGGCTTGCTCCGCACGGCATGAAGGGTGACGCCCGGCGAGCGCACTATGCGGTAGCGGGACTGATCCCGGCTCGGCCCCGCACGGAACGGTGCCCGACCAGGAGCAACAGAAGCCGGAGCAGGAGACGCCCGAGGCAGCGGCGGAGCCGGGGGCACGGAAGCGAGCAGCGGCTCGGCAGACCTGGCGAACGCGAACGAGATCCAGCGACTGTTCATCACCTTGGCCGTCCGGCCCGTGCGCGAGGTAGCCCACCGGCTCGCCTGGTCCGCCTGGCGGCGCCGTCACCAGGCCCGAGCCCAAGCCGGCCATTACCGACGACAAGCCGCGAATCAGACATGAAGATCACAATTTACGGCTGGAGTACTAGCCCTGTCAGGTCGTGGGTGGTGCGGCCGGGGTGGGGGTTCGCTCCACTTCCCGGCTCCCGGAACTATGGGCCGTCCACATGGCCCGGCCCACCGGGGGCGCTGACGATGTGCGCCATGGCAAAAGACGCACCCGACCGGGGCGAACCCATCGGAGGAGTTCCATGCGTGTGAGAACTGGTGTCACCGTGCTGGCCGTCATGCTGCTGGCCGTCACAGCGACCGGCGCCGCGCCTGCCCCCGTACCGGCCTCGGAGGCCAATACGGCGCCGTCCCACTGCGGCTCCCGTGAGCGTGTCTCCGTGCCCGGCGCGGAATTCCAGACCACGGCCTGTCTGCGGGACATGACCACTGCCGCGCTCGCCGGCACTCAGTACACCGACTCCACCGACTGGTCCCCGCTCTTCGCCAAGGGCACCAAGAACCCCTCGGGTGTGCCCGGTGTCCAGATCGACGGCTACTTCCCCGACTCCTCGCGGCTGAACGCCACCCACGGCTGGAAGCACGACGCCCAGTTCGTGATCCGGCTCCCCGACCGCTGGAACGGCGGCCTTGTGGTGACCGGCGCGCCCGGCAATCGCAAGCAGTACTCGCTGGACCCGCTGATCTCCGACTGGGTGCTGGCCCAGGGCTATGCCTTCGCCTCCACCGACAAGGGGAACAGCGGCCCCGACTTCTATACGGACGGCACCCGGCCCGGCGACGCGGTCGCCGAATGGAACAGCCGCACAACCGAATTGACCCGCGCCGCGCGCAAGACCCTCCAGCACGCGTACGGACACGCCCCACGCCGCACGTACATGACCGGCACCTCCAACGGCGGCTATCTGACCCGCTGGCAGCTTGAGAACCATCCCGAGCTGTACGACGGCGGAGTGGACTGGGAGGGCGTGCTCTGGACGGAGGGCGGCCCCAATCTCCTCACGTATCTGCCGACCACTGTCGCGTACCGGGCGGGCGCCGCGGGAGCCGACGACATGTACGCGGCCGGGTTCGCCCCGGGCAGTGAGTTCCTCTGGCCTTACCACCAGAGTGCCTACTGGGGGCTGACACAGAAGGTCTACCGGGCCGAGTTCGACCCCATGTACGACCCCGACTGCCCCGGTGCTTCGGCCGGTTCGACGACCGCGGAGATCCTCGCGCCCTGCGCCTCGGACGCTTCGTACGACTACGCGGCCCGGCCGCGCTCCGTCCACCGGGCCGTCGAGCGCGTGTCGCTGACCGGCAAGATCGGCAAACCCATGATCACGCTCCAGGGCTCGCTGGACACCCTGCTGCCGATCGCCACCGACTCGGACGTCTACACACGCATGATCGACGACCAGCACCGGGCCCGGCTGCACCGCTACTACACGATCGAGGGTGGTACCCATGTCGACGGGCTCTACGACACATATCCGGACCGGCTGCGCCCGATCCTCCCCTGCTACCGGAGCGCGTTCGAGGCACTGACACAGTGGGTCGAGCGCGGCGCTGCCCCGCCGGCGAGCCGTACCGTCCCGAAGCCCGCCTCGGGCGACGTCGTGAACTCCTGCGCGCTGGGCTGAACCCGCCGGACCGCTCCCCACCCGTGACCGATCGGTGAAGGGGCCCGGCTGCGGCGCGCCCAGGTACTGCGACGAGGACATCCAGCTCTCCTCCCGGCTGCGTCGCGCAGCGCAAACGTACAAGATCCCCCGAAGAGAGTGGCGGCGTAGGCTCCGCGTCGGAGCAGTGCCCCAAGTACCGGCGGACGACCGGCCCCAGGTAGTCCACGTGGGGACCGTCCAGGTCCGCGAGGTCATCCGGGGCTCGCACCAGCGCGATCCGGCCCAGCTCGGGTGCACGCCCGAGGGCCCGAGCGCCAGGCACGAGAGCCGCGTAGCGGTCGCGCAGCACTGACGCCGGTCGGCGCTGGCGTAGGTACGGGTGCGGAACAGTACCGCTCGAACTTGACTGGCGTTGCTGTCCGGCCGCGTACCCCTCAGTCCGGGCCGGGCAGCTCCCCCACCGTGATGCGGCAGCAGCCCGCACGAGGAGGACTGTCCGTGCGGGTGACGGTTCGGTGGGCACGGTGGACGCCCTTCGCGGGTCATGGGTTTGGGCGGCGTAGTGCCCTCGGGAGGATGAACCACAGGCCGGTGAACATGGTGAGTGTGGCAGCCGTGATCGTGACGGCGGCGGTCA
>NZ_JOEI01000023.1 GCF_000718095.1 Streptomyces scopuliridis RB72
GAGGGCGAGGGCGAGGAAGACCAGACCGATTTCGGCGAGCCGCGCGGACAGGGCGACGATCCGGATCTTGGCGCCCCGGTGGAACAGGCCACGGTGCAGTGCGACCGGAGTCGCGAGCACTGCCGAGGAGACCACCGTGAGCAGCAACGTCACCACGTACGTGCTGCGTTCGAGGTGTCGAGGTGCGGAAACTGGCTGGTGAAGGCCACGCCGAGGAGGAAGGCGAAGACGATCTGCACGCCGGTCTGCACGACCCTCAGTTCCTGGAGAAGGCTGCGGCCGAGGAGGAAGAAGCCCGGTCAAAGGGGGGCGGCCCGGAGGGACAGGACGGGCGCGCAACGGTGACGGCGACCCCGCCCGGGAAGAGCGGCGCCGCATCCGGCGCCGAGAATCCGGCTGAGGGCCGCCCTGCTTGGGCGATCGCGCGGCGGGCAGACCAGCAAGGTCCGCCTCGCCGCCGACCGTAAGTGCCGCCCGCTCGCGCTCATCCTGACCGCCGGACAGGCCGCCGACAGCCCGCGGTTCATTCCCGTGCTCAAGAAGGTCCGGGTCTGCGGGCCAAGTCGGGCGTCCTCGCACCCCGGCCGGGCGCGGTCGCCGGCGACAAGGCGTACTCGTCCCGGGCCAACCGCGCCTACCTGCGCAAACGCCAGATCAGGGCGGTCATCCCGGGGAAGAAGGACCAGGTCGCCAACCGGAAGAAGAAGGGCGGCAGGGGCGGCCGACCCACCAGCCACGACGCCGCCCCCTGCAAGGAGAGGAACACCGTCGAGCGGCTGATCAACAAGCTGAAAGCCTGGCGAGGCATCGGCACCCGCTACGACAAAACCCCGGCCAGCTACCTCGCCGGCCTGCACCTCCGCGCCTCCATGATCTGGATCAAGGACCTCACGCGAACCGCGGGTTGATCACGTCCCGATACCCGCCCTAGTAGGCACTGTCCGGCGGATCAGCGTCGTGGTCCCGGCCGTTGCCACGGATGGTTGTTATCGGGCCGGCGCTCTGTCCGTGAGGTCGTAGCCGCCCTTGATCACCTCGGCGTCGGCGGCCGGCGCCATGCACTTGCTCAGCAGCGGCTCGCCGTCCTCGGTGCCTCCGGAGAGCCCGATGCGGCTGGGACCGCTGCCCTTGCCCTCTGCCACGTAGAAGCTGATCCCCATGCGGACATGCCGCTTCAGATAGTCGTCCCAGGCACCGACGTTCCCCCCGGTGCGCACGAGGCGCCCGGTCACGGTGGCGGTGGGGCCACCGCTGGTCAGGCAATCGACCTTGAAGTCACCCCAATTGACCAGCTCGGGCTCCCCGTTGGCGGCCGGCATCCGGTGGTAGATGCGGAAGGTGCCCCAGGCTCTGTCGGGCCTGGTCCAGCCCACGCCCTTGAAGGTGGCATGGGCGTCGACGGTGACCTGGATGTCCTGACCGGCGTCGGGGTAGTCCATGCGGCCCCAGCCCTTGAGGCTGGAGATAAGGGTTCCGGAAGAGGCAGAGGCCCGCGCGGTCTTCTCGGGCTCGGACGCCGGTGCGGTCGACGCGGCTGCGATCCCCGCGGTGGTCGCCACCACGGCGGTCGCCACGAGGAACGTGATGGCGCGGTTGGGCAGCCTGGATCTGGACATGGCCGAACTCCATTCGGGGTCGTGGAACGAAGCGCCGGAGGGAAGAGCCCTCCGCTCCGCCACGACCGATCCTGCTCAACATCGGCCTCGCACGCGTCAGTCACCGGTCGTGACCTCTTTCCGCCGTGCGGATGAGCACGCCGGTGAAGCGGTCCGACTAACGATGTACGCGACAGCGACCGCGGCGCTGGAACAGCCCGGTCCGGCCGTCGAGCCCCTGTTCAACAAGCTGAAGGCCTGGTGCGGCATCGCCACCCGCTACGGCAAGACCCCGGTCAGCAGCGTGTTGGTGTCCGGCGGCAGATAGACCCGTACGACCTCCGGCGCCTTGTTGAGTACGTGGTCGACGAAGCCGGGATCCTGATGGGAGAAGCCATTGTGATCCTGACGCCACACGTGTGAGGTGAGCAGGTAGTTGAGCGAGGCGATGGGGCGGCGCCATGGCAGGGCACGGGAGACCTTCAGCCACTTGATGTGCTGGTTGACCATGGAGTCGACGATGTGAGCGAAGGCTTCGTAGCACGAGAAGAAGCCATGACGGCCAGTGAGGAGATAGCCCTCCAGCCAGCCCTGGCAGGTGTGTTCGGAGAGGATCTCCATGACCCGGCCGTGCCGGTCGAGGTGCTCGTCCACGGCCAGTGTTCCGGCCTGCCATGCCTTTCCGGTGGCCTTGTACAGGGCCTGGAGACGGTTGGACGCCGTCTCGTCCGGGCCGACCACACGGAAGTCGCGGCGCCCCGCGGTGGATTCCATGACGGCTTTTAGCAGGTCGCCCAGTACGTGAGTCGGTTTGTGCAGGGCCGCACCGGGCCGGTCGACCTTCACGGCGTACCGCTCCAGAGGCGGTACGGGGAGATCCCGGAGCAGCAGGCCGCCGTTGGTGTGCGGGGTGGCGCCCAGCCGACGGGGACCGGCGGGCACGCAGGCCATGACCTCGGGGCGGGGGCGGCCGTCACGGTCGAAGAGTTCCTCGGGCCGGTACGAACGGAGCCACGCCTCCAACTGGCGCAGAGGTTCTGGGTTTTCGCGTACGCCGGGCAACGGAACCTGGTGCGCACGCCAGGTGCCCTCGACCGGCAGCCCGTCCACGGTCGCGGGGCCGGTCCAGCCCTTGGGAGTACGCAGGACGATCATGGGCCAGTGGGGGCGTTCGGCGATGTCCTCCTCCCGGGCAGTGCGCTGGATCAGTGAGATGCGGTCCAGAGCGGTGCCCATGGCGCGGGCCATGTCGCGGTGGACCGTGGCCGGATCGTCGCCGCTGACATACAGCACGTCGTGACCGTAGCCGCGCAGCAACGCGTCCAGCTCCGCTTCCGGGATCCGGGCGAGCACGGTGGGATTGGCGATCTTGTAGCCGTTGAGGTGCAGGATCGGCAGGACCGCGCCGTCGTGCACCGGATCGAGGAACTTGTTGGAGTGCCAGGACGCAGCCAGCGGTCCGGTCTCCGCCTCCCCGTCGCCTATCACACACGCGACCAGCAAGTCGGGGTTGTCGAACGCCGCGCCATAGGCGTGGGAGAGCGAGTAGCCGAGTTCACCGCCCTCGTGGATGGAGCCAGGTGTCCCGGGCGCGACGTGGCTGGGCACCCCGCCGGGGAAGGAGAGCTGCCGGAAGAGCCGGGCCATGCCGTCCGCGTCCCGGCTGATGTCCGGGTACGTCTCGGAGTAGCTGCCCTCCAGCCAGGAATTGGCGATCACCGCCGGGCCGCCGTGCCCCGGGCCCCAGACACACAGCGCGGACTTGTCACGAGCCTTGATCACACGGTTGAGGTGGGTATACACGAGATTGAGCCCCGGAGAGGTACCCCAGTGGCCGAGCAGACGCGGCTTGATGTGTTCCGGACGCAACGCCTCGGTGAGCAACGGGTTGTCCATGAGATAGATCTGCCCGACCGCCAGATAGTTGGCAGCGCGCCAGTGGGCCATCAGGGCCGCCGTCTCTTCCTCGGGGACCGTCACCGGTAGCGTGGTATCCGTCTCAGACATCGCTTCCTCCGTGCTCTGGCGGACGCTCCTCGGACGGCGGCCCGTTTTCCACGGTCCCCGCCGCGAACCGCATCCGCCCATACGCCGACAGGTCCCCGATCGAGGACCATTCGGCCCTCAGGACGACACCGGACGGCCCCAGCGCGCAGCCCGCACGATGTCCGATCGTGTAAGCGACACCCCCGCCGAGCGGCTGGAGGGCACGAGATGAGATTTCGCAGGGCCGGCGACGTGAGTGTCAGCCGGCTCCTGGTGGACGAGGAGGCGGGGCTGATCGGCATCATCACCGGCCGCGACCTGCTGCGGGTGTTCGTCCGTCCCGACTCCGACCTCCGCGACGAGCTCATCGACGAGGTCATGGTCCGCGCCCTGTGGCTGGATCCGGCCGTGCTCGCAGTGTCGCTTCATGAAGGCGTGGTGATCCTGCGCGGCCGTCTGGAGCACGACGCTGATGTGTCCGTCGCGGTAGGGATGGCGGCGCGGGTCGAGGGGGTGGTCGCGGTGATGAACGATCCGGCCAGTCGCCGCGCGCGCACTCCCGGATGAGGTGCGACGACGATGGCAACGACAAGAAGTGTGTTCGACGGACTGTCCCCCGATCGTCGCGAGCGGCTGCGGGATGTCGTCACGGAGGTGTCGTTCCCCGACGGCACGCGAATTTTCGAGGAGGGCCGGCGGGCCGACCGCTTCTGGGTGGTACACAGCGGCCAGGTCGCGCTGGACGTGCATGTCCCCGGGCGGCAGGCGGCCGTGGTCGACACGCTCGTCGCCGGTGAACTGCTGGGCTGGTCCTGGCTGTTCCCTCCCTACGTCTGGCATCTGGGCGCACAGGCTGTCCGTACCGTCGAGGCCGAGCAGTACGACGCGGCGGTCGTACGCGCCCTGTGTGAGGCCGACCCGGTGTTCGGCCGCGCGATGTACCGGACCGTCGCCGAGGTGGTGGCGCACCGGCTGCAACGTAGCCGTACCCGTCTGCTGGACCTGTACGGGCCGCAGGGCAGCGGCGTCGCTCGGTGGTGACCTTGGCACCCTCCAGGAGCGTCCTGGGCCTGTTCGGCCCCGGCTCGCCCGCGCGCTCCCGGCGACGATGGAAGGTGCGGGTGTCCTGATCCACGAGTACGCCGGAGGGAAGGCATGAGCGCTGGACGGCGGTACTCGCCGCAGCGACCGATCCGCGTCTTCCCGCCGGACGACCACGAGGTTGTCCGGCGCGGTCTGCGGGACCTGCTCGACGCGGAGCCCGACATCGACGTCGTGGGCGACGCGGGCACGGTCGGTCACGGTCTCGCCCGGGGGCCCGCGCTGCGGCCTGACGTGGCCGTGCTGGCCAAGCTCGGTGTCGCGCGGCGTGTCCAGGCCGCTGTCCTCGCCACCCAGGCCGGCACACACACCGTCGGCCCCGAGCACGGATCCCGCTGATCCGCAGGGCATCGGCTCAGCCGCGGGAGGGCTCGCCCGCCCTGGACCTTCGGGACGGGGCACCCAGTCACCCGGTCACACGTGCACGCCGTCACACATGGGGGACGACTGCCACCGGGCACGGTGCGTGGTGCACGGCTGCCGACAGCACATGGCCGATGCGGGGAGAGAGCGCGGGGCGTTCCTCCCGGCGCCCGACGACGAGCAGCCCCGTTCCCGCGATGTCGCGCACGACCGCGCGCGCCGGACTCTGCATCCGCACTGTTTCCACCACCGGCACGTCCGGGAACCGGTCGCGCCAGGGACGCAGCGCCTGGGTGAGGTCCCGCCGCGCCTCCCTGGTCATCTCGTGGGAGAGGTACGGGTCGAGGCCTCCGCGGTTGTACGCGGGGGGTGGCAGGTTCCTGCCGTGGACAACACGCAGGGTGACGTCTCGCCGGGCCGCGGCGTCGAAGCCGTATTCGATAAGCGCGTCGCACGGACCGCTCAGGCTCAGCCCCAGCACCACATCGCCGTCCTCGGTGATCGGAGCCGAGTCCTCCCTGGCGCGTACGAGTACCGTCGGAGTCCGGGACCGCGCCAGTACGTGCATGCCGATGTCGCCCAGGAAAAGGCTGGCCAGAGGGGCCATGTCACGTGAACCGAGGACCAGTGTCTCCGACTCCCCGGCCGCCTCCAGCAGGGCCTTCACCGGTTCCTCCCGGACCAGGTCCTCGTACAACCGCAGGTCGGGGAAGCGCTCCTCGATCGTTCGGCCCGCCTCGGCCACGATCCGTTTGGGCCAGTAATTCTGGTCGTTCTCCGGCTGCTGGTCGCCCCGGTCGGGGGACAGCAGCACCCATGCGTGCAGCAGCCGCAGTGCCGCCCGCCGCGCCGATGCCTCCTGAGCGGCCCAGAGCGCCGCGGAAAGTGACTCCGGAGTGCCGTCCAGCCCCGCGGTGACCATCGGATTCATGGCATCGCCCCGTTTCCCGCGTGGAGGACCGCGGCGCCGGTGTGGTCCGTCCGGTACTTGAGCCTCTCGGATACCGAGACGACACCGTCCACGCTGGTGCACAGCCGTACGAGTACCGGGATCAGCGTGCTGTCGTCGACGGTTCCTCGCAGATACACCTGCCCCTCGGTGACTTCGACGGTCACGTCCGACGGCGCGAGGCCCAGAGTGACGGCCAGCACGTCATGTGTGATCTCCTCACGGATGGCGCGGTCCTGCCGCAGAAACACGCGCAGCAGATCCGCGCGGCTGACGATGCCCAGCAAAGTGTCCGTCTCGTCGACCACCGGCAGCCGCTTGATGTTCTGCACGGCCATGAGCCGGGCAGCCTCCACGACCGTCCACTCCGGACGCGCGCATACCGCTGGGGCGGACATGACCTCTCCCGCGGTCCGGCCCTCCGCCTTGGCCCGCTCCCACGCCTCAAGATGCGGCAACGGTGTCCTGCCGGACAGATCGGAGCGGTCGGCCGCCTTGCGCAGCAGATCCGCCTCCGACACGATCCCGGCCGGCCGCCCCGCGTCGTCCAGCACGGGTACGGCGCTGACGTTGTGCTCCATGAGCGTCCGGGCGATTTCCTTGAATGGTGTATCGATCCGCACACTCGCGACGTCGCGGGTCATGAGTTCACCGATGCTTCGGTGGTCCATGTCCTCACTCCTTCTCACAGCGAACGCCGGGGGACCACGAACGGGCCCGGCTCACGCGGCGCGTTCGAGGGCGATCTTGAGCGCTCCGCTGACGGCGGCGCCCGCGAACACCCCGTATGCCTCTTCCATCTCGTCAAGGCCGAAGCTGTGGCTGATCAGCGACGTGGTGGGCAGCCGACGGGCCGCCGCCATCCTCAGCAGCATCGGGGTGGACGAGGTGTCGACAAGCCCCGTCGTGATCGTCACATCCTTGATCCACAGGTCTTCCAGGTGAAGCGCGGCGGGTTTGCCGTGTACGCCCACGTTGGCGATGTGGCCGCCGGGCCGTACCACACGGGTGCACAGTTCGAAGCTCTCCGGCAGGCCCACCGCCTCGATGGCCACCTCCGCCCCGTGCCCGTCCGTCAGGTCCGCGACCAGCTGTCCGGGCTCCTCTTCGGAACTCACGACCGAATCCGCGCCCATCGCGCGCGCCGCGTCCAGCCGGGACTGCGCCGGATCGACGGCGATGATCCGGCTGGGGCTGAACAGCTTCGCCGTGGCGATGGCGGCCAGTCCGATGGGCCCCGCCCCGACGATGACCACGGTGTCGCCGGGCCCGACAGCGCCGTTGCGTACCCCCACCTCGTAGGCCGTGGGAAAGATGTCGGCGAGCAACACCGCGTCCTTGTTGTCGAGGGAGTCCGTCAGCGGATGGACGGAGAGATCGGCGAACGGGACACGCACGTACTCGGCCTGCGTCCCGTCGATGGTGTGCCCCAGTACCCAACCGCCACCGCCGAGGCACTGGCCGTAGCGGGTCCGCCGGCAGTAGTGACAGTGACCGCAGGCACAGATGCAGGACACCAGCACCCGGTCTCCGGGGCGGACCGTACGTACATCGCCCCCCACCTCCATCACTTCGCCCACGGCTTCGTGGCCCAGCACGGTGCCCGGGGCGACTTCGGGGACGTCACCCTTCAGAATGTGCAGATCAGTTCCGCAGATCGTGACTGTGTCCACCCGGATGATCGCGTCCGCTCCGTCCTTGACCTGCGGATCCGGGACCTCGTCCCAGGAGGCGTGCCCGGGGGCGTGGAATATGAATGCCCTCATGTCATCCCTCTCCCTCGTGAGTGCGGCGTCCCTGTCGGTCGCCCCTGTTGCCTTCAGCGAGCCGACGGGACCTCGATACGGCGACCGGTTATCCGGCCGGGCACGATGGAGAGCCACAGGCGACGGTCGCCGCCTGCCCAGGGGGCGGTGTACGCCTGCTGGTCCAGACCTCGGGAAGCCGCGTCTCCGGTGACGGCGCGTGTGGTGCCGATGACGTTGACGCTCCATCCCTCGCTCATCGCGTCGTCGATGTGGTCGACTTCGAAGGCCACTTCCCGGTCCGCGGCCGTGGCCGCGGCACTTCCGGGGGTGGTTCTGTACGCGACCGCGCCGTTGACGACCACGTAGTTGACGGGCACGACGGCGGGTCCGCTCCTGGTGGATACCGCCACCCGGCCGACACCGTGCGTCGACAGCAGCTCAAGGCACTCTTCCCTGCCGAGGACCACGAGTTCGGGCCGGCGGCCCGCCTGGCCGATGCCCGGGGGGAGATCGACTCCCTCCCCTTTCAGGTCCGCCACCGTCGTCTCCAGCGCGTCGGCCAGTCTCAGCAGGAGACCGATGCCCGGAGTAGCGTTCTGCTCCTCGACATAAGCGATGTAACTGGGCGCCGAAGCCGCCCGCGCCGCGACGTCCGCACGGCTCAGCCCGAGCTGCTCCCGTCGTGCGCTGATACGTCGGCCCAGGTCCCCTTGGGGCGTCCGGGGGGTCCGGTGGGGCGAGTGATCCCTCGTGTGATCCGGCATAGCGAACAACATCTCCCTCACGGCAGACGGCACGCCCCCCCGCCTCACCGCCTCCGGCGGCCGTCCGTCACGTCCATGGTGCCCGGCCAGGGCAGGCACGAGGAGAGCCGGCCGGTCCCGTGGCGGGGGCTGTTCGGCCCAGTGCGCCGCCCTGGAAGGCAGCGGAGCGGGTCACCGGTCCCGGGGGCCACCCGGCCCCTGCACGAGAGAAGCCCGGCCGCTCATTCTGGAGGGTGTCCCGTCACGGCGGTTTCCAGCCATGAACCGGAGGAGTTGGTGATGTCATCGCATTCTGTGGAATCCCCCGACAGCGGAGCCGGTGCACCGCCTGCCGAGGTGTCCGAGACGCACACGGCGGTGGTGATGTTCATCGGCGATCACGCCTACAAGGTGAAGAAGCATGTGAACCTCGGGTTCCTTGACTTCGTCCCGGTCGAGGCGAGGCGCGCGGCATGTGAGCGGGAGACCATTCTCAACCGTCGTTTCTCACCCGACGTCTACGAGGGCGTCGCGGAGATCAGCTTTCCGTGGGGCGGGGCGCCGGAGCCGATCGTGGTGATGCGCCGACTGCCGGCCGCGCGCCGGCTGGCGTATCTGGTGAACCTTGGCGCCCCGGTCGACGACGCGTTGAGACAGGTCGCACGGGTGCTGGCGACGTGCCACGCCAATGCTCTCCACTGGGACGGGTGACCCACGCCGTCCTGCACCACACACCCTGCCCGCTGGCTGTGGTTCCCCGCAGCTGACCATGAGCCGCACGTGCTCAGCTCCACGCATGGCGTCAACGCGCGCCAAAACGCGGCACACAGGCCGGACGATCCCGTACGCCGTACGCCGCCGATCCGAGAGGCATGGCCGAGTCGGCCCTTGCCCGTCCGAGTTCGGCACATAGATCACGACGTCACAGTGGAGCATCAGCAGGAGGACCGACTACGCGAATTCCGGAACAACCGCGACCGGACAGCCGGAGTGGTGCAGCACCGCGTGACTGACCCGGCCAAGCTGCAGCCCGAAGGCCGCCTTCCTCCGCTGCGCACCGACGACCAGCAGATCAGCGCCGGACGTCTCTTCGAGCAGCGCCTGGTGCGCTGTGCCCTGTACGAGCCTTCGCTGGACAGCCACGTCCGGGTAATCGTCATCGACGACACCCAGCACCCGGTCGACGCACTCGTCGGCCTCCTGCTGGTACGCCCTTGCCTGCTCCCCGCCGATCAGCGGATAGGGCATGTTCTCGTAGGGCGGGCACCGCCAGGCGCGTACGGCGACCAGTTCGCAGCCCCGGGAACTCGCCTCGCGGAAGGCGAACCGGGCCGCGATCGTGCTTCCGGTGGTGTCACCGACACCGAGGACGACGCGGCCGTACATGGCGCGGCGGTTCGGTTCTCCTCCGCGGGCCACGACAACCGGGCAGCGTGCTCGTCCGGCGACGGCCAGGCTGACAGATCCCAGGAGCATTTCCGCGATCGGGCCGTGCCCGCGCGGGCCGAGCACCAGCAGGGCCGAGTGGTTCCCCTCGCGCAGGAGCGCGTCCACCGGGGCCTCGGGCTCCACTTCGCCGGAGACCTTCACGTCCGGGGCGAGCCTGCGCACGCGTTCTTCCGTCGTGGCGACGAGGTTCTCGGCGAAGACCTGCTCGGAAGGGCGGCCCTTGGCGAATCTCGGCACTGTGCCCTCGTAGTGCTCCCACAGCGAGGCGTACAGGATCTTCAGTGTCTGCCCGGTGCGCTCGGCCTCTGCCGCGGCCCAGTCAACCGCCTGGAGGCTGCCTTCGGATCCGTCCACCCCGACGACCACGGGAAGTTCCATGGCTTCCACCGCCTTCTTTCTTGCGGGTATGGCGATTCGATCAGTCCTCGACCGTCAGCACGTCTTCGACGGGACGCCGCGGCGTCCGGGCTCCGGTCGGCCCGTAGCCCAGCCGGATCACCATCTGGACATGTCCGGTGCCCGAGACCGGATCCCGCAGCACCCAGCGGAGTTCAGGCCATTCGAGGGGCTGAGTGGCGAACGAGCTGCTCAGCCGGTGGAGTGTGGCGGTCAGGAGGACCCGTTCCATGGCCTGTCCCGCGCGCAGCCAGTCACCCGGTTCGTCGGTCTCGGTGCTCACCACCGCTAGTTGGGGCGTTTCCTCGAAGTCCGCCCAGGCACGGTTCTTCACCGGAGCGCTCCCGGCGAAGTCGCGTGCGGGCGCCGCTCCGCCCCTCTTGATCGGCCCGAAGGCATAGTCCGGGATTCCGTCCGCCGACGCCGCGGTCGTGGCGTTCCGGGTCCAGCGGGCGGTCTCCGCCTCCCGGTCCGCGTCCATGTGGTCGTACCCCTCGGCATCGCGGATCACGTCGAGCACCGTCAGGAGATGAGCACCGGTCGGGAAGGTGAGGAACGCGTCTTCACTGTGTGCCGCTTCTCCGAGCGCGCACCGGACCTCGTCCGGGATCAGGCGGCTTGTGAAGGGGTACCGGCTCGTATGGCGGTCGTGGATGGCCGGATACAGCACGGCAAGCCCGTCAGTCGGTCTCCCGGAGGGTTCCTCGACGTGGACCGTCGCCACGAGCTCCGGGCTCGCGGCGACGGGCAGCAGGGCAGTGACCGCCGGCAGGCCGGCATGGGCCGCCGCGACTCGCAGATTCAGCAGAGCCGCACCGCAGCCGATGTGCAGACCGCGTGTGCTGGGGTCGGCGTGTGGAAGAGCCCGCGCCCGATCCGCGTAGAGGCCGAAGGTGCGGGTGCCCCGGGTGTAGTGGAAACGCCAGGGCTGCGCGTTGTGCATCGACGGCGCGGCGGTGGCATCGCGGACAAGTCCGGCCACGATCACGTCGTCCAGTGTGCGTGCGGACACCAGAGCCTCCCGTCATTTCGTGTGTCGTCTCCAGCCTCGTGAGAGGTGACGGCCCAGGGCAGGGGCCGGTAGGGCCCTGTGACAGACCGGTCGGCCCTTTTCCGGCCGGCCGTGCGCCGTCCTCCCGTGCCCCGAAAGGGCCGGACGGCTCATGCCTCGCGGATCTGCTCCGCAAGGCGGCCAGCCGCTCCGACCTGTCCGGCAGGACGCCGCCGCCGGATCTCACGTCGTGGGAGCGTGCCAGAGCCGAGGGAAGTACGGCGGCGGAGGTCATGTCCGTCCCAGTGGTGTGCGCGCATCCGCGATGGACCGTTGTGGAGGCCGCCCGCCTCATGGCGGCCCGGAACGTCAAGCGGCTGCCGGTGGTCATGAGACGGACACAGTGCTGGGCATCGTCAGCCGCGCCGACCTGCTACGCGTCTTCCTCAGGCAGGACCGGGCCATTGGGGACGAGATCACGCACGACGTGCTGATGGCCACTCTGAACCTGGCGCCGTCGGCCTGGACGGGACCCCCGGGTCACGGTCGGCCGCGCTATGGGCGTCGGACGAGGCAGCGGAGGCGTCCGAGATGCTGGTCCTCGGGCCACGGGACATGTCTCCCATGGCCCGCTACTTCCTCGGGGACACAGGCTGCGAGTCCTGCGTCAGGCCGACGCTCCGACGTGGTCCCGCACGCTTGAGCCCAGCTCGCGGCCAACTGCCCGCAGATGGCCGCGAGCTGGGCCGGTGGTAGCCGGCGGTACACGCGTCCGACACCTCCTGCGCCGGGATCGGCAGCCGGATAGCTATGCGCCTTGAAGGGCGCCTGACGGACAACTGCCCTGGTCAGGCGCCCTTTTTCGGTGTCTAGAAGAAGCCGAGCTTCTTCGGCGAGTACGACACCAGAAGGTTTTTCGTCTGCTGATAGTGGTCCAGCATCATCCGGTGGTTTTCCCGGCCGATCCCCGACTGCTTGTAGCCGCCGAACGCGGCATGCGCCGGGTAGGCGTGGTAGCAGTTCGTCCAGACCCTGCCCGCCTGGATCGAACGGCCCGCCCGGTAGGCGGTGTTCATGTCCCGCGTCCAGACGCCCGCGCCGAGTCCGTACAGCGTGTCGTTCGCGGTTTTGATCGCGTCGTCGAAGTCGCTGAACGACGTCACCGCGAGGACCGGGCCGAAGATCTCCTCCTGGAAGATCCGCATGCGGTTGTGGCCCTCGAAGATCGTGGGCTGGACGTAGTAGCCGCCGGCCAGTTCGCCGTCGTAGTCGATCCGCTGACCGCCCGTCAGGACCTTGGCGCCCTCCTGGCGGCCGATGTCCAGATACAAGAGGATCTTCTCCAGCTGGTCGTTGGACGCCTGCGCGCCGACCATCGTGTCGGTGTCCAGCGGGTGGCCCGGCACGATCGCCTCCGTGCGGGCCACGCCCGCCTCCAGGAACTCGCTGTAGTGGCCGTCCTGGATCAGCGCGCGTGACGGACAGGTGCACACCTCGCCCTGGTTGAGGGCGAACATCGTGAAGCCTTCGAGCGCCTTGTCACGGAAGTCGTCATCGGCGGCCCAGACGTCGTCGAAGAAGAGGTTCGGGCTCTTGCCGCCCAGTTCCAGGGTGACGGGCTTGATGTTCTCGGAGGCGTACTGCATGATCAGCCGCCCCGTCGTGGTCTCGCCGGTGAACGCGACCTTCGCCACGCGCGGGCTGGAGGCCAGTGGCTTGCCCGCCTCGACGCCGAAGCCGTTGACGATATTGACGACGCCCGGCGGCAGCAGATCGGCGATCAGACTCATCCAGAGATGGATGGAGGCCGGGGTCTGCTCTGCGGGCTTCAGCACGACGGCGTTTCCGGCGGCCAGCGCGGGCGCCAGCTTCCAGGTCGCCATCAGGATGGGGAAGTTCCACGGGATGATCTGGGCCACGACCCCGAGCGGCTCATGGAAGTGGTACGCGACGGTGTCGTCGTCCAGCTCGCTGAGCGTGCCCTCCTGGGCGCGTAGCGCCCCCGCGAAGTAGCGGAAGTGGTCGATGGCGAGCGGGATGTCGGCCGCGAGGGTCTCCCGGACCGGCTTGCCGTTCTCCCAGCTCTCCGCGACCGCCAGCTCCTCCAGATGCTCCTCCATCCGGTGGGCGATCCGGTTGAGGATATTGGCGCGGTCCGACGCGGACGTCTTCGCCCAGCCGGGGGCCGCGCCGTGCGCCGCGTCCAGGGCGCGTTCGACATCGTCGGCCGTGCCGCGGGCGATCTCGGTGAAGGGGCGGCCATTGACCGGGCTGGGGTTCTCGAAGTACTGGCCGCGGGCCGGCGGTACGTACTCCCCGCCGATCCAGTGGTCGTAGCGGGACTTGTACGAGACGATCGCGCCCTCGCTGCCGGGCGCTGCGTAACGGGTCATCTCTGTGGCCTCCCGGATTCCGCGCCGCCCGCCGTTGGACGGCGCCCATGCCCGACCTTAGGGAGCGGGACGTTGCGACGACGTTGCACCGTCGACGTGCTCATCCATTCGGTGCAGCGAATCCCGTCGGTCCAGCGGACCCCGTTGGTGCAGCGGAATTCTTGGGTGCAGCGAATCCCGTCGGTCCGGCGCATCCCGTCTCACTCCGCGTCCGCCTTGATCATGTCCGCGCACTTCTCGCCGATCACCATCGTGGTGATACAGGGATTGACCGTGGGCAGGAACGGCATCATGGACGCGTCGGCCACCCGCAGTCCGGTGACGCCCTTGACCCGCAGTCGCGGATCGAGCGGCGCGTCGACCTCACTCGGCGTCCCCATCCGTACCGTCCCCGCCGGGTGGTACACGGTGTTGTGGGTCTCGCGGATGTACGAGAACAACTCCTCGTCGGAGCGCGCCGCCGGTCCCGGCGCCAGCTCGGTCCCGGTCCACTCCGCCATCGGCGCCTGCGCGGTGATCTCCCGGGCCAGCCGCAGCCCGTAGGTCATCACCCGGATGTCGTGCGGGTGCGTGAAGTAGCGCGGATCCACCGCGGGCTTGTCCCGGAAGTCACGGGTACGCAGCCGGACCGTACCCATGGACCGGGCCCTGGTGACATTCGGGGTGAGACAGAAGGCGTTGTCGGTGGTCGGATAGCCGCGCCGGTAGGTGTTCAGATCGAATGGCACCGAGCCGTAGTGGAACATCAAGTCCGGGCGGTCCAGGCCGGGTTCGGTGTCGGCGAAGATGCCGATCTCCCACCACTGGGTGGACGAGGTGACCATCGGCTGCTTCGCCTGCCACATGATCACGCCCTCGGGATGGTCCTGGAGACGCGAGCCGACCCCGGGGGAGTCCACCCGTACATCCACCCCGACGTCCCGCAGCCACCCGGCGGGACCGATCCCCGACAGCATCAGCAGCTTCGGCGAGTCGATGGCACCGCAGCTGACGATCACCTCACGCCGGGCCGCCACCGCGCCGCTGTGAATCGTGTCGGGTTCCAGATACTCCACCCCCGTACAGCGCCGCGCCTCGTCGAACAGCAGCCGCTTGGCCTGGAGACCGGTGCGGACCTCCAGATTCGGCCGCCTTCCCATGACGGGATGCAGATACGCCACCGAGGCGGAGGAACGGATACCGTCCTCACGCGCGTTGATCTGGAACCAGTGCGCCCCGCGTACCACCGTGGAGCCGGTGTTGAACGGCGTGACGGGGATACCGGTGGCGGCGCACGCCTCCAGCAGCGCCCGGCCGCACGGATCGTTCGGCGGTACGGTACGGATCGTCACCGGTCCTGAGCGGCCGTGGTGGTCGCCGGGCGCGTCATTGGTCTCCAGCCGCCGGTAGAGCGGGAAGCACTCCGCCGCGCTCCACCCCGTACAGCCCAGCGCGGCCCACTCGTCCAGGTCCTCGGCCGGCGCCCAGAAGGCGATACAGGAGTTGTGCGACGAGCAGCCGCCCAGCACCTTGGCGCGGGCCTGCCGCATAAAGCTGTTGCCGTTCTCCTGCGCCTCGATGGGGTAGTCCCAGTCGTAGCCGGACTCCAGCAGCGCCATCCACCGGTCGAGAACGAGGACACTCTCGTCGCCGACGTCCGAGGGACCGGCCTCCACCACGCAGACGGTGACCTCCGGATCCTCGGTCAGCCGTGCGGCGACGACGGCGCCGGCGGTTCCACCACCGACCACCACATAGTCGAACTCACGCACAGAGTGTTCCGCGGACATCGCTGCTCCAGGTCCAGGTCGGAGGTGTTCAGGATCGGAGGTGTTCAGGGGGTGGAGGTGTTCAGGGGGCGGTGGCGGGCGGCTCGGGCTCCTCGGCCGGTGACCGGTGCGCTTCGAGCGTGCCGGTGCGGGTGCGCTGGACGAACCAGTAGTAGGTGAAGCCGCCGACGGCGACGATGCCGACGAAGAGGAACGCGCCCCAGCGCAGATACCAGTGGTACGGCGGCGCCGCGTTGTACACCTCGTGGCGTGGCCAGGCCAGGTTCAGTGACATGGCCGCGCCCCACAGCACGGCGAGGACATTGACGGGCAGCCCGGATCTCCCCAGCGAGAAGTGCCCTTCGGCGGGTTTCCAGCTGCCGCGCAGCCGGCGCACCAGCATGGGCAGGGTGACCATCAGATAGGCCACATAGATCATGATGATCGCGATGCTGGTGATCACCGAGAAGATCTGCGGCTGGTCGATATTGATCACCAGGATGCAGATGGCGACCAGCCCGATGAAGATGGCGGGCACCACCGGGGTCCCGAACCGCGGGCTGACCCGGGCCACCAGCGAGGACGCGGGCAGACAGTTGTCACGCGCCATCGCGAACGCCAGCCGGATACCGGCCGCGTGCACCGCGAGCGCGCACACGGTGATGGCGACGACCACACACCACAGCACGCTCTGGCCGACGGCCGAGCCGAGCGTGGAGAGCACCACGTACTGGAGTCCGTCCACGGACAGCGCCTTGTTGTGCAGATCGGGCACGGAGAGCAGCGCGAACAGCAGGATGAACCCGCCGATGAGGAAGGACGCGATGAGGGCCCGCAGGATCGCACGCGGCGCGTTGCGCCGGGGGTTGAGCGATTCCTCGCCCAGCGAGGACGCCGTATCGAACCCGTACATCACATACGCGGAGGCGAGCGACGCGGTCAGAAAGGCCCCGACGTAGCCGAGCGGCTGACCGGCGCCGAAGCCGTCGGTCGTGACGATCGCGCCGGGGCCGCGCGTGATGTGCGCGGCCAGCAGCCCGATCGATCGGATAGCCGGCGGCCAGCTCACAGAAGCAGAGGGCCACCATCAGCTGGCCGAGGAACACCATCGGCCACGACCACCAGTAGCCTGGCCCGGCGAACTTGACCCCGAAGTAGAAGAGCTGGAAGGTGCCCGTCAGGATCGAGATGTAGCTGATCCCGGCGGCGAAGGTCTGGAAGTTGCCGAGGGTGCGCTTCAGTTCGGGCTTGTAGCCGAACGCCTTGAGGGAATCGTCGTCGTCCTCGCTCTGGATGTCATGGGCGCTACGGGTATCGGGTGCGGGCTCCGGACCCGACGGTGCGTGTCCGGGGCCCGGAGTCACTCGAACCATCCCAGGGGCCGCGGTGAGAGATTGCGCCACACATGTTTCGCCTCCTGGTACTCGGCCAGTCCGGCGGGACCCAGCTCGCGGCCGAAGCCGGACTGCTTCATCCCGCCCCATTCCGCCTGCGGCACATACGGCTGGAAGTCATTGATCCATACGGTGCCGGCGCGCAGCCGGGAGGCCACCCGCTGCGCACGGCCCACGTCCTGCGACCAGACAGCCCCGGTGAGCCCGTAGATCGTGTCATTGGCGAGCGCGATCGCCTCCGTCTCGTCGCGGAACCGCTCGACCGTGAGGACCGGCCCGAACGACTCGTCGCGCACCACGGACATCCCCGGTGTGCACTCGTCCAGCACGGTCGGCAGATAGTAGAACCCGTCACGCAGCGCCGGGTCGTCCGGCCGCGCGCCCCCGCAGCGCAGCACCGCGCCCTCGGCCAGCCCCGCCGCCACGTACGCCTCGACCTTGGCGCGGTGCGCGGCGGAGATCAGCGGTCCGGTACGGGCGTTCTCGTCGAACGGTCCGCCCAGCGGGATTTCACGCGCGCGGGCCACCACGTCCTCCACGAACGCGTCATGCAGCTCTTCCTGGACGAGCAGCCGCGCCCCGGCCGAACAGACCTGTCCCGAATGCAGGAACACCGCGGTCAGCGCGTAGTCGACGGCCGCCTCGTAATCGGCGTCGGCGAAGACAATATTGGGGTTCTTGCCGCCCAGCTCCAGGGCGATCTTCTTCACGGTCGGTGCCGCGGCGGCCATGATGCGCCGGCCGGTGACCAGACCGCCGGTGAACGACACCATGTCGACCCGCGGGTCCTCGCTGAGCGGCGCGCCCGCGATCGGTCCCGCGCCCAGGACGAGATTGGCGGCCCCGGCGGGCAGCCCGGCCTCGGTCAGCAGACTCATCAGCATGATGGCGGTGTGCGGGGTCAGTTCGCTGGGCTTGAGGACGAAGGTGTTGCCCGCGCCGAGCGCCGGGGCGACCTTCCAGGAGGTCTGGAGCAGCGGATAGTTCCACGGGGTGATCAGCGCGCACACACCGACCGGCTCATGCACCACCCGGCTGTCCACGCCGGGGTTTCCGGTGTCGACGATCCGGTCGGTGCCGCCGGCCGCCGTCAGATTGCCGAAGTAGCGGAAGCAGTTGGCGATGTCGTCCATGTCGTACGCGCTCTCGACGAGCCGCTTCCCGGTGTCCAGGGACTCGGCTCTGGCGAGTGCCGCCTTGTCGCGCTCCAGCAGATCCGCGACGCGCAGCAGCAGCCTGCCGCGCTCGGCGGCCGGGGTGGAGGGCCAGGGACCGCTGTCGAAGGCGTCTCGGGCCGCGACGATCGCCGCGGCGGCGTCCTTCGGCCCGGCCTCGTCGACGGTCGCGACCAGCGTGCCGTCGGCGGGGCAGCGGATCTCGCGCGTCTGCCCGCTGACGGCGGCGGTCCACCTACCGCCGATGAACAGCTCCGGCATGAAGGCTCCTCCGGTCGCGATCGGGGCACCCGGCGGAGTGCGGCCCGTCGCAGGGCCATGCGCCATGGTGCTCTGTGAACCGACAGTAAGGAGCGAGGAGCGGGTTCGCAGCGCGGGAGGCGCCGAGCGAGGTCAGCCGGAGGAGCGATTCATCGTATGTACGTTCGCACGCGCGGCTGCGGCAGCGGCCGTCACCTCCGCTGCCACGCGTCGAGTTCCCGTACCCGCGCGAGCGCGGCCGGCCGCTGCGGTACGGGGAGTACGGAGGCGAGCGCCCGCCACACCGGAAGGTCGTCCTCGCCCCAGGGGCTGTACGCCCAGTCGGCCAGCAGTCCCGGATCGCCCCGGGCGATCAGCGCGGCCCGCAGCTGGTCCGCGAGTCGTCGGCGCAGCCGTACCACCGTCGGTGCCCGCGAGGCGGGCAGCAGCGGCCCGGCGTACGCGCTCATCGCGGAGGTCACGGCGCCGGAGGCCAGCCGCCGGGTCACCGTGTCGTAGTCCGACTCGACGGGCGCGGCCAGCCGGTAGGGCCGCGAACGCAGCAGCCCGGGGCCGAGCAGCCCGCGCAGCCGGGAGAGTTCCGCGCGGAGCGTGACCGGCGTGACCGACTCGTCCTCGTACAGCTCGACGAGCAGCTCGTCCCCCGCGATGCCCTCGGGGCGGCGCGCGAGCAGCGTCAGGATCTCGCTGTGCCGGGGGCTCAGCCGCAGCTTCCGGCCGGCCGCCACCAGCAGCGCCTCGTCCCGTCCCAGCGCCGTCAGCCGGACGGCCCCGGCGTCGGGCGGCGGCGCGAACAGGGCGAGCTGTGACTCGGCGGCCCGCGCGACCGCCCCCACGAAGGCCAGACTGTGCGGATGGGCCAGCCGGTCACCACCGGTGATGTCGACGGCGCCCAGCAGCCGTCCGCTGACCGGATCGTGGACGGGCGCCGCCGCGCAGGTCCACGGGTGCACGGGCCGCTGGAAGTGCTCGGCCGCGAAGACCTGTACGGGCCGGTCCACGGCGATCGCGGTGCCCGGGGCGTTCGTGCCGGTCACGGCCTCCGACCAGCGGGCGCCCGGCACGAAGTTCATCCGGCCCGCGAGCAGCCGGGTCGCCCGGTGCCCCTCGACCCAGAGCAGTCGGCCGTGCGCGTCGCACACCGCCATCAGATGCTCGCCGTCCATGGCGTACGCGCCCATCAGTTCACGGAAGAGCGGCATCACGCGGGCCAGCGGATGGGCGTCCCGGTACGCGGCGAGCTCGTCGTCGGACAGCTCCACCCGCGCCGTGCCCTCCGGGCTGACTCGGGCACGCGCGGACCGCCGCCAGGAGGCCGCCACCACTGAGCGCACCGGGTGCTCGACCCGCCCCGCGGTCGCGTACGACTCGTACGCGCGGCGCAGCGCCCCTCGGCGCTTCACCGGGTCGGCGCCCGCTTCCAGAGCCACCCAGGTGTCGGTCAACGCGGCCTCCCCGGTCGGGCGTCACCGGACGTGACCATCGTCGCCCCGGCGGCCCGGCCGGGCAAGCGTCCTGCCGGGCAACCGCGCCGTACGGACCACCTCACTCCTCGGCGAGCGCGTCCTCGGCGAGCGCGTCCGCCAGGGCCGCCGCGGGATCGGGGCCGCCCGGACCGGCGGGCGTCCAACGCCCGCGCTCCTTGCGGTACGGCCACCAGCGCCCGTCGTGTCCGTACCGCAACTGCACCGACGCCTCGGCCACGGTCCAGCGCCCGCCGCCGCCCGCCCGCAGCCGGGGCCGGTCCCCGTCCTCCCAGGCAGCGTCGAGCACCGCCGCGGCCCGCGCGAGGGCCTCGGGCTCGGGAGTCCAGGTGTCCTCCAGTACGGCGAGCGCCGGCGCGCCGCCGTACCGCCAGGCGCGTACCGCGAGGTCCAGCTCGGCCGGCCGCCGGCCGGAACCCGAGGCGAGGCGCGCCACCAGTCGCCGGTCGGATGTCGTGGCGGCCAGCCGTACCGCATCCTGTCCGGGTGTCAACTCCGGTTCCTCCGGCTGCTGTTCATGGCCGGGCAGCAGCGCTTCCGACAGCAGCCGCAGCGCCCGCGCCGCCGCGTCGGCGGCGAGGAACTCCAGGGCGTCCGCCTCGATCCCGGCCGGCGGCGCGGCCTCCGTGTCCAGGGCCGGCGGCTGTCCCGGCTCCGGCGGCAGTGGCGGGGGAGCGGGCAGCGGGGGCAGCAGGTCGCGCGCCGCGAAGGCGGCCACGGCCGGTACGCCCGCCGCCTCGTCGCCCCGGGCGTCGTCGTCGCGCGTACCGTCCCCGGGCTCCTCCTTCGTACGGGCGGCGCGCGCGACACTGCGTACCTGGAGCTCGTCGAGCAGCCGGCGCTCGCTCCTGCCCCGCATCAGCAGCAGGACGAACGGATCCTGGTCCAGCAGCCTGGCCATCTGATAGCAGAGCGCGGCGGAGTGCGGGCAATGGTCCCAGGCCTCGCAGCCGCACTCCGGCTCCAGGTCGCCTATGCCGGGGAGGAGTTCGACCCCGGCGCCCGCGGCGTCCTCCACCAGATGCGGAGGCATCTCCCGGTCGAGCAGCGCCGCGATATGGCCCGCCCGGTCGACCGCCATGTCCAGAAAGCGGTCCCACTCCTCCTCGCTCAGCTGCTGCAGCAGCACATCGCTGCGCTGGGCGGTGCCGTCCCGGTCCTGGACGACCGCCGTGATCCGTCCCGGCCGTACGGACACGGCGCCGACGGCGCCCTCGCGGGCCTGTCTGCGCCCCCTCTTCAGCTGCTGGCCGTCGAGCGCGGTGTCCTCCAGCGCCTTCAGCCACGCCTGGCCCCACCAGGTCTGCGCGAAGGCCCGGCCCCGGGCGGGCGCCAGGGCGGCGAAGGTGCGCTCGTCGCCGTCCCGCGAGCCGCCCACGGGGCTGTCCACCGCGCTGTCCAGTGCGCCCTCCACCGCGCCGTCCATCGGACCGTCCTCGGAACCGCCGTCGTACGTACCGTTCATCGGGCGCTCCCTCGCAGCTCCACCAGATCCGCCAGCTCGGCGTCGGTCAGTTCCGTCAGAGCCGCCTCGCCGGAGCCCAGTACGGCGTCGGCCAGCCCCTGTTTACGCGCCAGCATCTCGGCGATCCGGTCCTCGATCGTGCCTTCGGTGATCATCCGGTGCACCTGTACGGGCCGGAGCTGCCCGATGCGGTAGGCGCGGTCCGTCGCCTGCGCCTCGACGGCGGGGTTCCACCAGCGGTCGAAGTGCACGACATGCTCGGCGCGGGTCAGATTGAGCCCGGTGCCCGCCGCCTTGAGCGACAGCAGGAAGACCGGCACCTCACCGTTCTGGAAGCGGTCCACCATCGCCTCGCGCTCGGCGATCGGCGTACCGCCGTGCAGAAACTGGGTCGGCACGCCGCGCTCCGCCAGATGCCGCTCCAGCAGCCGCGCCATCTGTACGTACTGGGTGAAGACCAGCACGCTCGCGTCCTCCGCGAGGATCGTGTCGAGCAGTTCGTCCAGCAGCTCCAGCTTCCCGGAGCGGTCGGTGAGCCGGGGTCGCTCCTCCTTCAGATACTGCGCCGGGTGATTGCAGATCTGCTTGAGCGCGGTCAGCAGTTTGACGACGAGCCCGCGGCGTTCCATGCCGTCCGCCTCCGCGATCGCGGCGAGCGTCTCCCGTACCACCGCTTCGTACAGCCCTGCCTGTTCCTTGGTGAGGGAGACGGCGCGGTCGGTCTCGGTCTTGGGCGGCAGTTCGGGCGCGATCCCCGGATCGGACTTCCGACGGCGCAGCAGGAACGGGCGGACCAGCGCGGCGAGGCGTTCGGCCGCCGCCGGGTCGTTACCGCTCTCGACGGACTCCGCGTAGCGGGTACGGAACGTGCCGAGGCGGCCGAGCAGCCCCGGCGTCGTCCAGTCGAGGATCGCCCACAGCTCGGAGAGGTTGTTCTCCACGGGGGTGCCGGAGAGGGCGACCCGCGCCTTGGCTCCGATGGTGCGCAGCTGCCGGGCGGTGGCGGAGTACGGGTTCTTGACGTGCTGCGCCTCGTCGGCCACGACCATGCCCCAGTCCGTCCCGCCGAGTCTCGCCGCGTCCAGCCGCATCGTGCCGTAGGTCGTGAGGACGAACGCGCCGTCCCCCAGGCCCTCCAGGCTGCGTGAGGCACCGTGGAAGCGGCGCACCGGTGTGCCGGGGCCGAACCGTTCGATCTCGCGCTGCCAGTTACCCATCAGGGAGGCCGGGCAGACGACCAGGGTCGGGCCCGCCGCCGACGGGTCGGTCTGCCGGTGCAGATGGAGCGCGATCAGGGTGATCGTCTTGCCGAGCCCCATGTCGTCGGCGAGACAGCCGCCGAGTCCGAGCGAGGTCATGCGGTGCAGCCAGTTGAGCCCGCGGAGCTGGTAGTCACGGAGCGTCGCGGCGAGCGCGGCCGGCTGTCCGATCTCCTGTTCCGCGCGCTCCGGATCGGCGAGCCGGTCGCGCAGGGTGGCGAGCCAGCCCGTCGCCCGTACCTCGACCCGGCGGCCCTCGACCTCGGTGGAGCCGGTCAGTACGGCTTCGAGCGCGTCGACCGGACTGACCTTGCGGTCCTGGCTCTCGCGGGCGCGCCGGGCCTCCGCCGGGTCGATCAGGACCCACTGGTCACGCAGCCGGACGACGGGACGGCTGGCCTCGGCGAGCCGGTCCAGCTCGGCGCGGGAGAGCCGCTGATCGCCCAGCGCGAAGTACCAGTTGAACGAGAGGAGGGCATCGGCCGACAGGAAGGCGGGCAGATCCGTCTCCCGCCGGGGAGATCCGCCGGTTTCGGCTGTGCCGGACTCGGACTCTTCGCCTGCCGGGCCGATGACCGCGCGGGCCGTCAGCGTGCGCGCCAGCTCTCTGGGCCAGTGCACCTGGACGCCGGTCGCGGCGAGTGCCACGGCCGCCTCGCCCAGCAGTTCGGTGACCTCTTCGTCCGCCAGCTCGATGGCGTCCGGCACGGCGGCCGAGAGCAGCGGGGTGAGCGACGGCCAGGCGCGGGCGGCGCGGCGCAGCGCGAGCAGGGCGTCCATCCGGGCGCGCGGGCCGAAGACCGCCGCCGAACCCGACCACACGTCGGTGGCGTCGGAGACCACCGAGGGGTCGCTGACGCTGTGCATCTGGAGGACGGCGCGGAAGACGGACCCCGGCGTGCCCGACGCGTCGGCCAGGCCCGGCAGCTCGACGCGCAGCGAGAGCCGTACGCCCGCGTCATGCCCCGCCGCCACATCCGTGGCCCAGTCACGCAGTTCGGGAAAGCGCCGGGGCGCAGTGGCCGCGAAGGCGGGCCCCGCCGCGACGAGCGTGGCGGCCGGCGTGCGCGGCAGCCCGTCGACGACCGCGTCGAGGAACGCTCTCAACAGCCTCTCGGGCCAGGGGAGAAGGACCGTATCGGTCCGGTCGGCGGCCGGGTCCGCAGCGGCGCCGAGCGGTACGGCGTGCGCGCTGGGCGGCATGGAGGCGGCCAGCGCGCGGATCCGCTCCAGATCCTCGGCGGCCAGCGGTCCGGCCCGCCACGCGTCGTGATCCGTACCGGTCAGGCCGGGCAACAGCCGCCCACGGGCGGCGAGTTGCAGGGCCAGGAGCGCCGCCGCACCCCAGAAGGCCGCCGACGGCGACGCGTTCGCCGAGGCGCGAGCCCTGGTCAGCGCGGGGAGAGCGGCGGATACGGGAGTCAACAGCGCCCTGACCGTGAGAGGGTGGCCCTCGGTGTCGACGACGGCCAGTTCCTCCAGGGAGCCCGGTGCGGACGGCGGCTCCGCGCCGTCGGGTTGCCAGAACGCGATCCGCCCGGTGCGAGCCGGATCCGCGGGGAGAAAGACGGTGGAACAGTGGGCGAGTTCGGCGGTCCGGGAGAGCGTTGCCGCGGGGAGCCTGTGCACAGCGAAGACGCATTCCTCAAGTTTGACTAATGCGGGTCGGAGCCGCCGAGGGTACCCCACCGCGAAGCCACGCGGGGACGGCGCCGCGGTGACCTGACTCACTCCCGCGACACCCCTGGGTGTAGCCAGCACCACCTCCACACCCCGGACAGCACCCGCCGTTTCCGGGTGGTGGCCTCATGGCTGCCCGGTATCACGCACCCCTACGTTTCAAGGGAGCCGACGCAGTCCGCGTGGCCCTCTCTCAGTGCCCACCTCGGCCTACAGACCGGAGACCGACATGCCCCAAGCCGCCGCCATACCCGTCGCGGAGCCCATACCCGACCCCGCAGTCGGCCGCGCCGGCGGCAGCGACTTCACCCCCCTCCTGCGTACGGTGAGGGAACAGGGTCTCCTGGAGCGCCGGGTCGCCTGGTACGCCCGGGGCATCACCGTCAACTTCCTCTTCCTGGCAGCGATCGTCGCCGGAATGGTGCTCCTCGGCCCCTCCTGGTGGACGCTGCTTCTCGCGCCGCCGCTGGCCGTCGTATCGGCGCGCATGGCGTTCGTCGGCCACGACGCGGGACATGCCCAGATCACCTCCGACCGGGGCAGGGGCCGCTTCATCCAGCTCGTCCACGCCAATCTGATGCTCGGTATGAGCCAGGAGTGGTGGAACGACAAGCACAACCGGCACCACGCCAACCCCAACCACATCGACAAGGACCCGGACGTCGCCGCGGACATCCTCGTCTTCACCCAGCACCAGACCGCGGGCCGCACCGGACTGCGCCGCTGGCTCACCCGGCACCAGGCCTGGCTGTTCTTCCCGCTGACCACGCTGGAGGGCATCGCCCTCAAGGTGTACGGCTTCCAGGCCGTCTTCTCCCGCGGCGACGACCGGATGCCCGCCCGCCGGCGGGTGACCGAGGGAGCGCTGCTCGCCGCCCATGTCGTGGCGTATGTGACCCTGCTGCTGACCACGATGACCGTCGGCCAGGCCATCGTCTTCGCCCTGATCAACCAGATGCTCCTCGGCCTCCATCTGGGCATGGCCTTCGCGCCCAACCACAAGGGCATGGAGATGCCCGACCCGGAGAACAGCGAGGGCTGGGGCCATCTCCGCCGTCAGGTCCTGACCTCGCGGAACGTCCGCGGCGGACTTCTGACCGACTGGTTCCTCGGTGGTCTCAACTACCAGATCGAGCACCATCTCTTCCCCAGCATGCCGCGCCCCCATCTGCGGCTCGCCCAGCCGATGGTGCGCGCCCACTGCCTCTCGCTGGGGCTCCCGTACACGGAGACCGGACTGATCGAGTCGTACCGCCAGGCACTCGGCCATATGCATGAGGTCGGCGAACCGCTGCGCGCGGGCGCATAGTGGAACTGGCGGACGCCCGTGTGCGTTCACAGGGCAGGAAGCGGCCCGGCCGCGAAGGAGGCGTCGAGATGTCGACACGTACAAAGATCGCCATCGGGGGAGTGGCCGTTGGCCTTCTTCTGATACCGCTGATCGGTTTCTGGTTGTCGCTGCTGGTGGTGCTCGGCGTGCCCGCGGCCGCGTATCTGATGCTGGACCCGTCGCAGCGCCGCAGGCTGCGGAGGATCAGCCGCAAGGAGCTCGGCCGCTGACCCGGACGGGCTGACCGGCCGCGTGTGGGGTTCTGGGGCGGACGGTCCCGGGCCCCACACGCGCATGCCGTTCCGGCGACACGTAGGGTCCCGTGCCGTGGAGATCCATGCCGTCGCCTATGACCACCCCGACGCCATAAAGCTCAGCGACCAGGTGCAGGCGGAGTACACGAGCCGGTTCGGCTACGACGACACGACGCCGCAGCGCCCCTGGCACTTCGAGCCGCCGCAGGGGCTGTATCTGCTCGCTTACGAGGACGGCGTGCCCGTCGCCTCGTGCGGCTGGCGTGCCCAGGACGCGGACGACGAGGGGTACCGGCGCGGCGACGCGGAAGTGAAGCGCATGTACGTCGTTCCCGAGGCGCGGGGGCGCGGTCTGGCCCGCCGGATCCTGGCCGCGCTGGAGGACAGCGCGCGGCGGGCCGGGCGGGTACGGATGGTCCTGGAGACCGGGATTCCGCTGACGGAGGCGATCGCCCTCTACCGGTCCAGCGGATACGTGCCCACGGCCGACTTCGGGCCCTACCGAGGCCATCCCGACAGCACGTTCTTCGAGAAGGCCCTGTGACTTCGGGAAGCCCCTGTACCCCTGTACGAAGAGCCGGTAACCGGAAGGCGGTCCGAGGGGGGCGCTATCAGGACGGGCGTACGGCCATGTCGTCGAGCGCCTTCAGCAGTTCCGGCAGCTCGGCGCCCCGGCCGACCGGCAGCACTGCCCCCGGCTCCTCGTCCAGCAGGACGAACGCCATGTCGTCGGTCCTGGCGACGAAGGACCAGCCGGGGCCGTCGGCGCGCAGTGTCCGTGCCTCGCCCGGGGCGAATCCGGACCGGACCCGCCCGAGCGGCGGTGGACTGTCCAGATACCCGCGCAGTTCCTTCAGCACGCGTCGCACCCCGTCATGGGCGGGCGCCGGCGCGCTGTCGCCGTCCGCGGCCCGCGGTTCCCTGCCGTGCAGCTGTTCCCGCCAGACCGTCCACTGGAGGGCGATTCCGTCCGCGCCGAGGCGGCGCTGAGCAGGGCCCCAGGTCTCCGTATCGGGCGGCGCGAGGGGTGGCCGGAGGCCGTCCTCCTCGAAGCCGGGTTCCGGTTCCGGATCGTGCGGGGCGGGTACGCCGGGCGCCGCGACCGCGAGGGCGACCGGCCAGCCGGGCAGGGCGCAGACCACGGTCTGTTCCCCCGGCGACAGGTCGTGCTCCATGCCGCAGTCCCAGGCCGCGATCGCGACGGCGACCAGGGACACGTCGTCCACCACCACCGTCCAGCGGGCGCCGTCGCCGTCCTGCCCCATGACCAGCCCGTATCCCCGGTCGTACGGATCGAGACCGAGGGCGGCACACGCTTCCGGATAGTCGTCGCCGAGTACGGCGGGGAACCGCGCCGGTGTGAGCAGCGCGGCGGTCAGCACATACAGTGCGTCGTCGTCCACGGAGTCTTCAGTTCCGGTCACCGCGCCTCCCGAACCCATCGGTTGTCGGCGCACCCTAGCCAGTGGGCAACCCGGACGTCGAGAGCGCGGCACGACCAGGCTTTTCCGGCCCTGGCCCCGGTCTCGGTATCGGGGCCGGGCCGGTGGTCAGGCGGCCGGCAGGCCGAGCAGGCCGCGGGCCACGGTCTGCGGCGACTCGTCCCGCTCGCGGGCCAGCGCGATGACCGCCCGGCAGGCGAGTTCGCTGACGCCGAAGGAGAGGGCCTCCGGTGATACCCAGCCCGCCGCCTCGTCGATCCGCTGCTGATCGTCCTCGGCGCACGCCGACACATAGGTGGCGGCGGCCTCGAATATGTTGTGCGGCCGGGCCGTGGGCCGCTCCGCGGCCGGAACGGCGGCACGGTCCGACACGAGGATCCTGCGCAGTCTGCTGAACACGGGGTCCACCTTCCCTGCTGCCGTGTGGTGCGGCCCGCACGATCGTCCGGGCCGCCCTTCCAACGTACGGTCGGCGGGGCCCCGGCAGAAGAGGCCCTTCCCCGGGGCAGGTGTTTTTCCGGGTCCGGGAGGCGGGGCTCAGCCCTGGCGTACCGCCAGGGCCAGAAAGCGGGAGTCCTCGTCGGTGTACGACTCCAGCCGCCAGCCCGAACCGGCCAGCAGCGGACGGAGATTGGGCTCCGCGCGCAGATCCTCGTCCGTGATCCGCCGGCCCTGCCGGGCCGCCAGCGCCGCCCGGCCGATGGGGTGGAACAGCGCCAGCCGGCCTCCCGGCCGTACGACCCGGGCCAACTCCCGCAGATTCTCGCCGGGCCGCGGGAGATGGGCGATCAGCCCCGCACCGAACACCGCGTCGAGCACCGCCGACCGCACCGGCAGCCGGCTCACATCGGCGAGCAGCAGCTGTCCGGCGGCGCGCCGTCCCGCCCGTACGGCCGCGTCGAGCATCTCCGGGGTCAGATCGACGCCCAGGACCGTGCCCCGCGCGCCCACCGCGTCCCGCAGGGGCGGCAAGGCGCGGCCCGTCCCGCAGCCCGCGTCCAGCACGGCGTCACCGGGGCGCAGCCCCAGGTCGGCGACGGCGGCGGCATAGGCCGGACCGTCGTCGGGGAAGCGCGCGTCCCAGTCCGCCGCCCGGGAGCCGAAGAATTCCTGCACATGTGTGTGGTCATGGGCCATGGGGCAATGATCCCCGGCGTGGCCGTCGTACGGCACGTGGGCCGCCCCACTTCCCGTCGGCCTGTCCCGGGGGTAGCTTGTCCCAGAGGTTCCGGGCATCCGGGACATCCCGGATGTTCCGGCGTCTCGGAGGTCCCTGGGGGCTTCTCGCGGAGATTTTTCCGAGAAATCTTCGTGGGTCCCGTCGAGGATGTCGAAATCACGGCGCGTGCTTCTACCTGTCAGTGAGAGAGAGCGCCGAGAAGGGCGCGACAGTGAGGAGACCGTCATGAAGTACATGCTGCTGATGCAGTTCAGTGAGAAGACCGCTGACTTCCCGCCGATCACGGAGTGGACCCAGGACGAGGTCAGGGCCCATATCGCTTTCATGCGTGACACGAACAGCAAGCTCTCCGAGGCGGGCGAGCTGGTCACGGCGGAGGGGCTGGCCGGACCCGACCAGGCCAGGATCGTACGGGCGGGCGGCGACGGCTCCGCCGTCATCACCGAGGGACCCTTCCCCGAGACCAAGGAATTCCTGGCCGGTTACTGGATCGTGGACTGCGACAGCGCGGAGCGGGCGGTGGAGCTGGCCGCGTATGTGTCGACAGCGCCCGGCCCCGGTGGAAAGCCGCTGAACATGCCGATCGAGGTGCGCCAGGTGATGGCGGGACCGCCGGAGGAGATGTGAGCGCTGACTGATACGACCCCCCGCCCGGCGGAACCCGAGCCCGGTCCGGCGACGGA
This sequence comes from Streptomyces scopuliridis RB72, assembly GCF_000718095.1. Lineage (GTDB taxonomy): Bacteria > Actinomycetota > Actinomycetes > Streptomycetales > Streptomycetaceae > Streptomyces > Streptomyces scopuliridis. Next base: position 29,070 of record NZ_JOEI01000023.1, read on the forward strand.
TCCGGGAATCGGCGGGGAGACGACGTCCGAGGACCTGCTGCGCACGCTGGCGCCGCAGGTCGTCGGCGTGCTCACCCGGCGGTTCGGGGATTTCGACGCGGCCGAGGACGCCGTGCAGGAAGCCCTGCTGGCGGCGGCGACGCAGTGGCCCGACGAGGGCATGCCCCGCAATCCGCGCGGCTGGCTGATCCAGGTCGCGAGCCGCCGGATGACCGAGCGGGTACGTGGCGAGCAGGCGCGCCGCCGCCGCGAGGACCTGGCGGCGAGAGGGCTGCCCGCGGACCGGCGGACGGCACCGGCCGCGGACAGTGACGACCCGGCGGACCGGGACGACTCGCTCGTCCTGCTGTTCCTGTGCTGCCATCCCGCACTGTCGCCCACGGCCGCGATCGCTCTGACGCTGCGCTGCGTCGGGGGCCTGACCACGAGCCAGATCGCGCGCGCCTTCATGGTGCCCGAGACGACGATGGGGCAGCGGATCAGCCGGGCCAAGCAGCGGATCAAGACGTCCGGGATCCCGTTCCGGATGCCGGAGGGCGAGGAGCGGGCCGGCCGGCTCGACGCCGTACTGCATGTCCTCTATCTGATCTTCAACGAGGGATACGCCACCAGCGAGGGCCCCGATCTGCAACGGGTCGAGCTGTCCCGGGAAGCGATCCGGCTGACCAGGGCCGCACATGAACTGCTCCCCGATGACAGCGAGGTGGCCGGTCTGCTGGCGCTGATGCTGCTCACCCACGCCAGAAGCGCGGCGCGCACCGGCCCGGCCGGTGAGCTGATCCCGCTCGCGGAGCAGGACCGGGGGCTCTGGGACGCGCGGGCCATCGAGGAGGGCACCACGCTTCTCACGGCCACCCTGCCCAAGGGGCCCCTCGGCCCGTATCAGGTCCAGGCGGCGGTCGCCGCCGTCCATGACGAGGCGGCGACGGTCGAGGACACCGACTGGCCGCAGATCCTCGCCCTGTACGGAGTGCTGGAGCAGCTGTCCGCCAATCCGGTCGTATCGCTGAACCGGGCGGTGGCTGTCGCGATGGTGCGCGGCGCCGATGCCGGGCTCGACATCCTCAAGTCCCTCGATGCGGACGGCCGGCTGGCGGGCAACCACCGGCTGTATGTCGCGCGGGCCCATCTCCTCGAAATGGCCGGCGACCGGCCGGGCGCGCTGGCGAACTACCGGGAGGCGGCGCACCGTACGACCAGCCTTCCGGAACGGCACTACCTGACGCTCCGCGCAGCCCGCGTCGCCGCTCCGGAGTGAGGGACGTCTCCTTGGGGGCGGGGGCGCGGACCGTGCCCGGGATCAGCCGGCCGGTGTGCCTTCGCTCTCGCGGTCGTCCTCGCCCTGAGTGGCGGCCCTGATCCGCTTGCGCCGGCGCGAGGCGCGCAGATTGGCCGCGTTGCCGCAGATACGTACGTCGTGCCAGACGCCGCTGTTGTTGCGCGACGTGTCGTAGAAGGCCGACCCGCACTCGCTGTTGCGGCAGATCTTGAGCCGGGGCCAGGTCCCGGCGCGCTGGGCGAGCAGCGTCTCCGACCAGAGAGCCGACTCCAGCCAGCCGCGCCCCCGGCCGACCGGGAGCAGCTGTACCTGCCCTGCCTCGTCGGGCGCGAGCCGCACCGTCACGCCGCGCCCGGACGCGGGGCGGGGCGCCGCGCCGGGTGCGGGATCCGTGCCCGACGCCGGGGCCGTGGTGGTGAGCAGCCGCTCGAAGGATTCCCGCAGATCGCGCAGGGCCCGCGGGTCCGACGGGGACAGCGCGCAGTCGGGGGAGTCGAGGCCGTGGATACGGGCCCACTCCCCGGCGGCGCCGGTCAGCCACCGCTCGGCGGCCTCGTGGCCGGCCAGCAGATCGGGCGCGTACTCCCTGATCGCGCGGGTGTTGATCAGCTCCTGCACCAGCGCGAGTCCGGCAGGCGCCTGGCGGACCCGATATCGCTCACTGGCTACCCATGACATAACCGAATCGTACTTGACTATGTCGCGACGGGCGAGCACGCTGAAGACAGAGGCTATTGGATTACGCCTCTGTCTATTTCATGAGGAGAGCGCGACATGACCACCGTCAGTGGAGCAACCGCCCTGGTCACCGGGGGACAGCGCGGCCTGGGCCGGGCCTTCGTACAGGAACTGCTGGAGGCGGGGGCCGCCAAGGTCTACGCCACGGCCCGAACGCCCGTCGCCGAGAGCGACCCGCGGATCGTCCCCCTGCCGCTGGAGGTGACCGACGGGGACTCGGTCGCCGAGCTGGCGCGTACGGCCGACGATGTCTCCATCGTCATCAACAACGCGGGGATCTCCGGCGGCGGCCCGCTCACCGACGTCGGTATCGAGGAGGTCAGGGCCCTCTTCGAGGCCAATGTGTTCGGTGCGCTGCGCGTCGCCCAGGCGTTCGCCCCGGTGCTGGCGGCCCGCGGTGGCGGTGCGCTGGTCGATATTCACTCGGCGCTGTCCTGGGCGGCCGGGGCAGGTGTCTACGGTGCGACGAAGGCCGCTCTGTGGTCGCTCACCAACTCGCTCCGGCTGGAACTGGCGCCCCAGGGGACACAGGTGGTGGGCGTCCATCTCGGGTACACGGACACCGACATGATCCGCGGGCTGGACGTCGTCAAGAACGATCCGCGGGACGTGGCCCGCGATGTCGTCGCCGCGCTGGAGAAGGGCGAGAGCGAGGTTCTGGCCGACGAGGTCAGCCGTGCCTTCAAGGCCGCGTTGTCCGGACCCGTCGAGGGGCTGAGTATGCGGCCGGCCGCCTGAACGCTGATCGCGGCGCGGGCGGGGCGGCGCAGGCGCGAGGGGTGGGGCGTGCGGCAAGGGCGGGGCGTTCGGCACGGAGTCGTGTCGGACGCCCCGCTCGTACGTCAGTCCGCGATGTCCGCGTACGCCAGTACTTTGTCGATCTTCACCCGTACCACCAGCTCGCCCGGCACCCCGTTGCGCTCCCCGAACTCTTCCGCGCGCTCCTCCCCCATGTACCGCGCGGCGATCCGGGTCGCCCAGGCGCGCAGTTGATCCGGCTCTTCGTGGATCTCGGCCCGGCCGTTGATCACCACGAAGGAGAACGGCGGACGCTCGTCGTCCACGCACAGCGCGAGTCGGCCGTCGCGCAGAAGATTGCGGCCCTTCGCGGTGTCCTTGCCGGTGTTGAAGACGAGATCGTCGCCGTCCACTACGAACCAGATGGGCGCGATATGCGGGCTCCCGTCGGCCCGTACGGTGGACAGCTTGCCGGTGCGCGTACCTTCCGAGACGAAGGCGTGCCACTGCTCCTTGCTCATGTTTGTCGCCATGTCCGCATTTTCCGCCGCCGGGGCGGCCGGCGCGACGCGACGCCCCGGGGATCCGCTTGCCCGGGAGCGGCCGGTGCGGAAGGCTACGGGCGTTGCGGGACCATGGGGAACACCTGAACGGGGAGGAACGACAATGCCGTTGGAAAAGGGACTCGACTGGTTGCTCGACGACCTGACCGAACGGGTCGAGCACATCAAGCACGCGCTGGTGCTGTCCAACGACGGCCTGGTGACGGGGGCCAGCAGCGGACTGGAGCGCGAGGACGCGGAACATCTCGCCGCGGTCTCCTCGGGGCTGCACAGCCTCGCGCGGGGATCCGGGCGGCATTTCCGGGCCGGCCAGGCCCGGCAGACGATGGTCGAGTTCGATGAGGCTCTGCTGTTCGTGACCGCCGCCGGTGACGGCAGCTGCCTGTGCGTACTGACGGCGGCCGAGGCCGATGTCGGCCAGGTCGCCTACGAGATGACGCTGCTCGTCAACCGGGTCGGTGAGCACCTCGGTGTCGCGGCGCGGCAGCCGGGAGGCACCAGTCTGAGCGGTCTCTGAGGGCTCTGAGGTCGCTGGCACTTCTGCGGGCTCTGGCGTCTTTGCAGTTCCTCGGCCCGAAGCCGGATCCTCGGCCCCGTCCGGGAGTTATCCACAGGCTCGGCGAGGAATGCCGCTGTCGCGCTACGGTCGTCACCGAGAGTAGTTACGCCTCACGGGGGAGGACCACCATGTCCGTCAGCGACGCTCAGTCACAGGCCCGGAACCACGATGCCGGGGAAACGAACACGACCGCCGTGGCCGCGACGGCCGAAGCGGCGGAGGCCGCGGGGAAAGGACCCCGGGCCGTCGGCGCCGACCGGGCCGCGCGGGAACTGGAGCTGCGGCGGGGAGAGTTCGAGCTCGCCGCGCAGCTCGGGCACATCCGTACCATCACCACCGCCGGCGCGACGACCGCCGGCTCGACCGCCGGGACGACTCTGGGGCGACGGCAGGTCACACGGCACGAGATCGACCGGCTGCGGGCGGCGGAGGGATTCCCGGACACCCTGCGCGAGCGGGTGCGGACCGTGGGCACGGCCGAGGGGGCGGCGCTGATGCCCGTCAGCCCCGGGCGCTTCACGCAGCTGGCCCGGTCGGGGTTCCTCGTGCCGGTGAGGTTCTACCTCAATCGCTATCGCGCGGTCGTATGGCTGTATCTGGCCGATGAGCTACGGTCCTTCGCCGCCAGGGAACCGGCGTTGCTCACCGGACGGTTCCCACGGCCGCTGCGGGCCGGCCTGGAGGCGGGGGAGGACTGGCGTCCGCGCAACTGGCGGGGCCGGCGCATCGGCCAGTTGCTGCATGAGATCGGGGACCCCTGGGAACGGGCGGCCATCGCGGGCTGTGTGCTCGATCCGGTCCAACTGGCCGAGCTGGTGGCTGATCCGTACGAACGCGCCTATCTGGAGCGGCTGCGGCCGGATCTCGGCCATGGCCGGCCCGAGTCGGAGGCGGCGCGGACGGCGGTCCAGCGACTGCTGGTGGCGGATCACCCGGACGAGATCCAGTGGCATCGCTCCAGTCTTGACACCCTGCTGACGGCGGCCCGGCACGCTCGCCCCGCCCCGCGCCCCGGCAACTCCCTTCCGCACGCGGGTGGTCCTGCCCCGCGCTACGACGGGACAGGACCTGCACCAGTACCGACAGGACCCGCAGCCGCACCGACAGGACCAGAACCCGGGCCGACGGCGGTTGCGCACGAGTTGGCGCGCGAGGGCGGCCACCGGGGCCTCCTGACCCGGCTGCGCGTCAGGAGGGAGAGAGGCCCCCGTGCCAGGCGTCAGGGGACGGTGGTCAGGAGGTGACGCGCAGGACGAGCTTGCCGCGGGTCCGTCCCCGCTCGCCCCGGCGGTGCGCCTCGGCCGCGTCCGCCAGCGGGAGGACGTCCTCGACCTCGACCTTGGTGACGCCCTTGTCGATCAGCCCCGCGATCCGGGCCAGGGAAGCGCCGTCGGGCTCCACGAGATAGGCGCTCGCGCGCACGTCCCGGGCGAGGGCCGCGTCGTGCAGCTCGGGGGAGACACCGGAGGGCACGGCGACGAGGAGACCGCCGGGCCGCAGGGTCTTGAGCGAGCGGGTGCTCGTCGCGTCGTGCTCGTCCCCGATGAGATCGATCACCACATCGATGTCGCGTACGGCGTCCTCGAACCGGACCGCGGTGTAGTCGATGAGCTCATCGGCGCCGAGCGAGCTCAGCCAGTCGTGCTTGGCGGCGCTGGCGGTGCCGATGACATGAGCGCCGAGGTGCTTGGCGAACTGCACCGCGAAGTGGCCCACACCGCCCGCGGCGGCGTGGATGAGGACGCGCTGCCCCGCCTCGACCCGCGCGGCGTCGACGAGCGACTGCCACGCGGTGAGCGCGGCCAGCGGCACCGCGGCGGCCAGGTCGTGGCCGACCGACACGGGCTTCCGGGCGAACTGGCGGGCGGGCGCGGTCACATACTCGGCATAGGCGCCGGCCTGCCGGGGGAACCACGGCATGCCGTACACCTCGTCGCCGACCTGAAGGGTGTGGACACCGAAACCGACCTCCGTCACCACGCCGGAGACATCCCAGCCCAGGACGAAAGGAGGTTCCCCCAGCACGCCGGACATCCCACCGCCCGCGCGGGTCTTCCAGTCGACGGGGTTCACACCCGCCGCGTGGACCTGGACCTGTACCTCTGTCGGCAGCGGTTCCGGCCGTGTCAGCTCGGTGAGCCGGAGTACCTCGGGTCCGCCGAAGGTGTCCTGGGTGATCGCGCGCATCGTTTTCGCGTCGCTGCTCATCGCGGTTCTCCTGTGGTGCGTGCCGGGGCATCTACCCACCCCCGGCGGCTGCTGTCCGACGTCCGCAAGCTACCTCTGGGGTAGTGGTTTCTCGCAAGGGCCATTACTATCCCTAGGGAAGTATGCAGCTCGGAGCAGTATGGAGGGGCGCGCGATGGCCATCACCTGTACGACGGGCCGACACGCCGAGCATGACGTCTACGCGGCCCAGTGCCCGTGCCGGGATGTGCTCGATCTGCTGGCCAACAAGTGGGCCGCGCTGGCGATCGGCGCGCTGGAGGAAGGGCCGCAGCGGTTCGGCGCGCTGCAGCGACGGCTTCAGGGTGTCAGTCCCAAGGTGCTCACGAGCACCCTGCGCCGACTGGAGGAGCACGGATTTGTCGACCGTACGGTCTATCCGGCCGTGCCGCTCCATGTGGAGTACGCGCTCACCGCACTCGGCGTGAGCGTCGCCGAACCGCTCGGGCAGGTACGCGCCTGGGTGGAGAACCATCTCGACGAGATCAGATCGTCCGGCACGGAGGAGGCTGCCTGTGTCACTCCCGGAGGTGACTCACCACATTGACCACCCGGCCGTTGGGATCGGTGACGAAGAACCGCCGTACCCCCCACGCCTCGTCGCGCAGGGGGTAGACGATCTCGGCGCCGCTCGCGACGACCGCCGCGTACACCGTGTCCACGTCGTCCACCTCGATGCTCAGATCGGGGACGACGGCGACGGACTCGTCGTGCCGCATCAGCGTCAGCTGCGCGCTGGGCTGGGAAGGGGAGGCGAGCGTCATGACCCAGCCCAGGTTCATGACTTCCTCCAGTCCGAGGAGTCCGTAGAAGTCCCGGCTCTCCTGCATGGCCTCGGACCGAATGTCGGGTACGACTCTGCGGACGGACATCGGTGGCTCCTGTCGGTGACTGCGGGCGGTCCCGCGTGCCCCATCCTTCCCCCAAGCGGGGCCCGTTGTCCGTCGTCAGGGCCGGGCGTCGCCGGTGACGATGGTGCGTTCCGCGGAGAATTTGCCCCAGTTGCCGTCGGGCAGCTTGGCACGGATCTTCACCCGGTAGGTCTCACCGGCCTTCTTGCTCGCGAACACGCTGTAGGTGGCCCGGCCCGTGGGAGGCTCGCCGCCCCAGATCAGCGTCGTCGCGAACTTCCCGTCGAGATAGATCTGGTACGAGGGGACCTTGCCGCCGGTCTTCGGTGCCAGCCAGGACAGGTCCACGTAGTGGGCGCCGTCGGCGGCATGCGTCGCGGCCCGGAAATCGACGGGCGCGGTGTCGGGATCGTCGCCCGGGCCGCGCGGGGTGGTGATCTCCACGGCCCGGCTGGCGGGCGAGGTGTTGTCGGCCGCGTCCCGCGCGGTCACGGTGAAGCTGTAGTCGGTCCCCGGCCGCAGCTGGGTGATCCGCGCGCTGGTCGCGCCCCCGTCGACGCTATGGATCTTGGAGCCGCCCTGGTAGATGTCGTACGAGGTGACGCCCTGGTCGCCCGCCGACGCGGCCCAGTTGAGCCGGGCGCCCCGGGCGCCGTCGCTCTTGCCCGTCACTCCGGTCGGCCGGGCCGGGGCCTTCTTGTCCTCGGCGACCGCGGCCGGTGTGGTGACGGCCAGTTCGCCGCTGGGCGGGGAGACGGCCCCCTCGGCGCCCCGGGCCCGGACGCTGAAGGTGTAGGCGGTCGACGGCTTCAGCCCGGTGACATCGATCATGGTCTCGTCGGCCGGGACGTCCTTGATCTTCGTCTTGCCCCGGTAGACCTCGTAGCCGCTGACTCCGTCCTTGCCGGGGGCAGGCTTCCACATGACATGGACGGAAGTGGCGCTCCCGGCCTGGGCGGTGACGCCGGCCGGCGCCGAAGGCGCCTTCGCGGCCTCGTCGTCGGAGCCGCACGCGCCCAGCACGAGGACGGCGGCGGACGTGAGGGCGGCAAGGCTGAAGGTCCTTCTCATGGCCGTGTCCTCCACCTGGGGGCAATGGTCTAGACATATATGACACAGGTGTCGGGTTCACATCAAGGGGCAGGCGGTATCCGATGACGGATCATCACGACTCCCGCCCGCCACGGCCATCGCGGCCGGACTCGTCCGCACCGGGGCTCGCGTCGCCGCCAACGGGCGCGGTGCCGACTCGGTGGACGCGGCGCTGGAGCGCCTGCGCGGGCAGGGGGCCGTACGGCGACTTCCTCGCGGCGCCCGGTGACATCACCTCGTGCGGGGCCCGCGGCGAGCGGCGGTGTGACCGTCGGCCGCGTGCTCGCGGGACCGACGCATACGCCCGGCGTGGGGGAGTTCGTACGGGGGCTGATCGACTCGATCGTTCCCTGACCGGGGCACCTTCCAGTCCCGGTCAGGGAACGATCGAGTGGTGACGCGGTGAGCCGGTCAGGCGATCCGGTGGACCAGCTGGTTGGTGAGCTCGTAGCGGGCTCCGACGATGGCCAGCTTGCCCTGGGACACCCTGGCCGCGAGGTCGGGCTCGGCGGCGAGACGGGCCTGGACCATCTTGACGTTGGCGCTGACGGTGGCGTCGACGCGCGCGTCGCCGTGCTGGGAGTGATCTATGGCGGGCTTGATCTGGTCGGCCAGATACTGAATGTGGGCCGGCAGCCGCTCGCCGGTCTCCTCGGCCTCGACCGCCGCGGCGACGGCGCCGCACGACTGGTGGCCCAGGACCAGGACCAGCGGGATCTCCAGCTCCAGCACGCCATAGGCGATGCTGCCGAGGACGGCCTCGTCCAGGACCTCACCGGCCGACCGTACGGTCATCAGGTCGCCGAGGCCCTGGTCGAAGGCGAGCTCCGGTGGCACCCGGGAGTCGATGCACCCGAGGACGACGGCGAACGGGTGCTGGCCCGTCACCAGGGTCTGCCGCACGGTCTCGGTCTCGTGCGGGTGCTGCTGCCGGAAGGTTCGCCAGCGCTTGTTGCCCTCGGAGAGCTCAAGAAGTGCCTGGTCGGGAGTTGCCGGGCGGGCACTCCTCGGCCGGGTGACAGCCGCGCCCGCGGAGGACGCGGTAAGCGTCACTCCCGCGGTGACGGCGGTTCCCGCGACGGCCGCGCGAAGCAGCGTCCTGCGGGGTGTTCCCGTGGCCATGGGGGGTCTCTGTGCGTGTCTGGTCAATATCACGGCCGGAGACTATCCGTGACAGCCTTGGCCAACGATTTCACTTGGTGATTTGTTGACCAGCTCTTGAGCCAACTGTGGCTCAAACAGAGCGGGTTCAATAGGCGCTCGGTGTCCGTTCCACAGCCGTTCAGCGGTTGAACCCGACCGGGGAGGCCGCCGGTCTGTGGTTGCATGGTTCGGTGAATCGACAGACTATGCCTACGGCCGATGACATCCCCATGTGTGATATCCGGCGTCGCGGCAGGGATGATCTCGACGCATGCGTACGGGTCCTGGCCGAGGTGCACAAGGGCGACGGGTACCCGGTGAACTGGCCGGAACACCCCACGGGCTGGCTTGCTCATCCCGCCCAACTCGACGCCTGGGTAGCCGAATTGGACGGTCGGATCGTGGGTCATCTCGCCCTTGGTCCGGCGGGCGAGGGCGATGTGGCCCCCGCGCTCTGGAGCAGCCGCGCCGGCACCACCATCCGCGAGACCGCCGTGGTGAGCCGCCTGTTCGTCGCCCCCTCCGCGCGCGGTCACGGGATCGGCGCCCTGCTCATGGCCCAGGCCGTGCGGGAGGCCAGAGAGCGCGGTCTGCACCCCGTACTGGACGTGGTGTCCACCGACGCCGCCGCGGCGGCACTTTACGAACGCATGGGCTGGAGCTTGCTCGCGGTTGTCGATCAGCGCTGGAGCCCGGATCAGACGGTCACCATCCGCTGCTACGCCGCCCCCGCCTGATCCAGCCGCCGCAGGGCCGCTTCGAGTTGCGGGGCCACATGACGCCAGGCCCAGGCCCGTTCGTCGGCCCCGTAACCACGCGGTACCCCTTCCGTCAGCATGATCAGATAGAGATAGCCGCGGTAGAGCGCCATCCGCAGCCGGGCTGACGCACCGAACCGCGCCAGGCCGCCCGCCGCCTCGTATCCGGCGAGGAAGTCGGCGTCCTCCTCGATCTCACCGAGCAGGGCCAAGGAGACGAAGTCCGCGAGCGGATCGCCCCAGAACATCCGCTCGCCGTCGATGATTCCGCTGACGGTACGGGCACCGGGCGCGCCGTCGAGCAGGATGTTTCCCTGCCACAGATCGAAGTGGACCGCGACGGGGACCGTCACCTCGTCGAGGACCTCCGACGCCCCGGTCATCAGGCCATGGATCGCGTCAGGCGTCCGCGGCAGCCGCGCCCCGTAGCGGACGGCGTCCTCCAGCAGTCGCTCCACCATGGCCGTGAACGCCTCACGCCAGCTCCCCGCGAGCGGGCCGAACGGCCGCGCCGGATAGCCGAAGCCCGGACCGGTCACCGTATGCGTCCGGGCCACCAGCCCGCCCAACTCCCGGCGCAGCCGGGTGCGTTCCTCCGGGGCGAGCTCCCCGTCCAGCTCCTGCCATGGCGTACCCGGACAGGCCGACATGATCAGAAACGCCCCGGTCGCGGCGCCCGGATCGGTCTCGTACCGCACCACGTCCGGCACCGGCACACTCCCGGTCGCGCCCACCGCCGTATAGAACTCGACCTCGCCGCGCAGCAGATCGCGCTCGTACCCGAGGCCCGGGAGTGACACGGACGGGGGAATTTTCACGACCCACCGACGGCCGTCGCGCAGCGAGATCCGGAAGAGCGCGTTGTACGTACCGCCCGACAGCGGCTCGCACGACACCACGTCTTCGGGTGGTATCCCGGCCACGCGGATCGCCGTACCCGCGGCCCTGGCCGCCGTGGACCCGGACTCGGTCGCCATGCGATCAGCGCCCCAGGCGGCGCGTCGAACTGCGCACCACCAGCTCCGGCTGGAGGACGACGGAGCGATGCGTGTGACGCTCCGCGTCCGGGCCCGTCTCGTCCATCAGCATCTCCGCCGCCGCCCGTCCCATCGCGTCGGCCGGCTGCCGTACGGACGTGAGCGGTACGACGGCCGCCGCCGCGAACTCGATGTCGTCGTAGCCGACGATCGACACATCGCCCGGCACCTCCACCCCGGCCCCGTACATCGCCTGCAGCACGCCCAGCGCGAGCAGGTCATTGGCGCAGAACACCGCGGTCGGACGCTCCGCGAGCCCCAGCAGCCGGGCACCGGCGTCGATACCGGACGCCACATCGAGCCGAGCCGACTCCACCTGCCGCAGGGCCTCTTCGGGCAGACCCGCCTCGCGCAGCGCCGCCAGCGCACCGGTTCGGCGGTCCCGGCACTGGGGGAGCGACATCGGGCCGCTGATATACGTGACGGAGCGGTGCCCGGCCGCCAGCAGATGCCGGACGGCGAGCGCGCCACCGGCCACATCGTCCACCGATACCGAGCACCCCTCGGCGGCGGGCACCGCCCGGTCGACATGGACGAACGGAATGCCCCGGCGCGCGAAGTCCCGTACGTTGGCGCCGGTCGCGTCCGCCGGGGTGAGCAGCACCCCGCGCACCCGCTGCTCGGCGAAGAGCGCCAGATACTCCGCCTCCTCGGCCGTGCTGCCCGCGCTGTTGCAGAGCATCACCCCGAGCCCCGCCTCACGCGCGGCCCGCTCGGCGCCCTTGGCGACGGCGACGAAGAAGGGGTTGGCCATGTCGAGGACCAGAATGGCCAGAATGCGGCTGGTACCGACCCTGAGCTGCCGGGCCGTCTCGCTCCGTACGAAACCGAGCTGGTCTATCACCGCCCGCACCCGCACCCGGGTGTGCTCCGAGACCTTCTCTGGCCGGTTGAGCACATTCGAGACGGTGCCGACCGAGACCCCCGCCAGCCGGGCCACGTCCTTGATACCGACCGTCTGCGCCACGCGTCCTGCCCGTTCTGTCACATCTCGTTGGTTCCCCTGACCGAGTGGACCATCCTAACGGGGGACACGGCCCCGCCCGGATATATCACCCACAGGTATGTCACCAAAGGAATGTCGCCCGGAGGAGGACAGCCATGTCCCCGGAGGCACGTCACCGCCGCGCGCCCTCGCCGGCGAGCAGTGCGGCGGCCCGGTCCCACTCCGCCCGGTCTCCGGTGGGCTCGTACCGGCGCGGCTCCAGCGTGGCGCGGAGCAGGGCGCGCAGCTCGGCGAGACCACCCCGGACAACGCCCGCGGCGCGCGCCTGGACGAGTACGTTGCCGAGCGCGGCGGCCTCCGCGGGACCCGCGACGACGGGCAGCCCGCAGGCGTCCGCGGTGAGCCGGCACAGCAGTTCGTTGTGGGCGCCGCCGCCGACGATATGCACGGTGTCCACGGCGCGGCCCGACAGCCGCTGGGCGTCCTCGATCGCCCTGCGGTGCGCCAGCGCCAGGGAGTCGAGGACACAGCGGGTGATCTCGGCCGGAGTCTCCGGCGCCGGTCCCCCGACGCGACGGCAGGCCTCCCGGATGCGGTCCGGCATACCGCCAGGCGCGAGAAACGCCGGATCGTCGGCGTCCACGAACGACCGCAGCCCCGGCACCCCGGCCGCCTCCCGCAACAGCCGGTCGAGCCGCTGCGGCGCGCCCTCGGCCTCCCAGGTGCGCAGACACTCCTGGAGCAGCCACAGGCCCATGATGTTGCGCAGATAGCGGACCGTGCCGTCGACGCCCAGCTCGTTCGTGAAGTTGGCGCTCCTGCTCTCCTCGGTGAGCACCGGGGCGTCCAGCTCCAGCCCCGCCAAGGACCAGGTGCCGGTGGCGACATAGGCGAACCGGTCCCCGGAGGCCGGCACTGCGGCGACGGCCGAGGCGGTGTCGTGGGAGCCGACGGCCGTCACCGGCACCGGGCTGGTCAGCCCGGTCTCGGCGAGCACCTCCGGCAGGAGCCGTCCCGCCGGATCGCCCGGACCGCGCAGCGGCGCGAAGAGCGTCAGATCGATGCCGAGCGCGTCGGCGACGGACCGTGACCACTCCCGGGTCCGGGGGTCGATGAGCTGGGTGGTGGAGGCGTTGGTGAGTTCGGTCCCGGCCTCGCCGGTGAGCCAGTACGCGATCAGATCGGGGATCAGCAGCAGTCGGCGCGCGGCGCCGAGCGCGGGACTGCCCTGCGCGGCGGTGAGCTGGTACAGCGTGTTGAACGGCAGGTACTGGAGGCCCGTGGCCCCGTACAGCGCGGACGGCGACAGCACCGCGCCGACCTTCGCCGCCTCGCCCTCCGTACGGGTGTCCCGGTAGTGCACCGGATTGCCGAGCAGCGCGCCGGTGGCGTCCAGCAGCCCGTAGTCGACGGCCCAGGTGTCGATCCCGACGCTCGCGGGCGCGCGCCCCGCCGCCGCGCCGGCCGCCCGCAGCCCGTCGAGCACGCCCGCGTACAGCGACAGGATGTCCCAGTGCAGCGTCCCCGCGGTCCGTACCGGCCGGTTGGGGAAGCGGTGGACCTCCTCCAGACGCAGCGTCCCGGCGCCCCGGCCGGAGACATGCCCGACCATGACACGGCCGCTGGACGCGCCGAGGTCGACGGCGGCGAAGGGGAGCGGTTCGGTGGGTGGCACGGCTGACCTCGTCGGAACTCGTCGAACAGCGGGGGAGACAGCGGAGGGGGGCAACGCCGGGGAGCGAGGGCGGCGGATGCGGGGGCTTTTGGCCAACGCCGCGAGTGTGCGTGATGGGCGGCGCGACGGGGCGAAGCTTGCCGGGAGGGGCACTAGGCCGATGGACCGGCCCGGCTCCCCGGCCGATGGCCTGGCCCGCCCGCTCCGCCGTGACCTCAGCGCAAGAACGCCGCCGCGACCCCCGCGTCGACCGGGACATGCAGCCCCGTCGTATGGCTCAGCTCGCCGCCCGTCAGGGCGAACACCGCGTTGGCCACATGCTCGGGCAGCACCTCCCGCTTGAGGATCGTCCGCTGCGCGTAGAACTCGCCGAGCTTCTCCTCCTCCACGCCGTACACCGCCGCGCGCTCCGCGCCCCAGCCACCCGCGAAGATCCCGGAGCCGCGCACCACCCCGTCGGGGTTGACGCCATTGACGCGGATCCCGAGACCGCCCAACTCGGCGGCGAGCAGCCGCACCTGATGGGCCTGGTCGGCCTTGGTCGCGGAGTAGGCGATGTTGTTCGGGCCCGCGAACACCGCGTTCTTGGAGGCGATATAGACGAGGTCACCGCCGAAGCCCTGATCGGTCATCACCCGGGCGGCCTCGCGCGAGACCAGGAACGAGCCGCGCGCCATGATGGAGTGCTGGAGATCCCAGTCCCGGGCCGTGGTCTCCAGCAGCGGCCTGGAGATCGAGATACCGGCGTTGTTGACGACGAGATCCACTCCGCCGAAGGCGAGCGCCGCCGCGTCGAACGCGGCCTTGATCTGGTCCTCGTCGGTCACATCGACGGTCACCGCGAAGGCCTTGTCCGTGCCGCCCAGCTCGTCGGCGACCGCCGTCGCGCTCTCGGTGTTGAGATCGGCGACGACCACACACGCGCCCTCGGCGACCAGCCGGTGCGCGATGGCCCGGCCGATCCCGGAGCCCGCACCCGTCACCAGCGCCACCCGGGAGGCCAGCGCCTTCGGGGCCGGCATCCGGCGCAGCTTGGCCTCCTCCAGCTCCCAGTACTCGATCCGGAACTTCTCGGACTCCTCGATCGGCGCGTACGAGGAGACGGACTCGGCGCCGCGCATCACATTGACGGCGTTGAGATAGAACTCCCCGGCGACCCGGGCGGTCTGCTTGTCCTTGCCGAATGAGAACATGCCCACGCCCGGCACCAGCACGATCGCCGGGTCCGCGCCACGCATCGGCGGCGAGTCGGGCGACGCGTGCCGCTCGTAGTACGCCCGGTACTCCTCGCGGTACGCGGTGTGCAGCTCCGTGAGCCGCTCCCGTACCCGCTCCAGCGGCGCGCCGGCCGGCAGATCGAGGACCAGCGGGCGGACCTTGGTGCGCAGGAAGTGGTCCGGGCAGGAGGTGCCCAGGGCCGCCAGCCGCGGATGCTCCGCGCGGGAGAGGAAGTCGAGGACCGGTTCCGTGTCCGTGTAGTGGCCGACCTGGGGCCGGTCGGTGGAGGCGAGACCGCGGATCAGCGGGGCGAGCGCAGCCGCCCTGGCCCGCCGCTCGGCCTCCGGCAGCGCCTCGTACCCCTGCTGTACGGGTCCGAACGGCTTGGGCGCGCCCCGCTCGGCGAGAAACGTCTCGGCCGTACGGATGATGTGCAGGGAGTTGCGTTCGCACTCCTCGGAGGTGGCGCCCCAGGCGGTGATGCCATGGCCGCCCAGCACGCAGCCGATCGCCCGCGGATGGGCCTCCTTGACCGCGGCGATGTCCAGGCCCAGCTGGAAGCCGGGGCGGCGCCAGGGCACCCAGACCACGGTGTCGCCGAAGCACTCGGCCGTCAGCTTCTCGCCGTCGGCCGCGCAGGCCAGGGCGATCCCCGAGTCGGGGTGGAGATGGTCCACATGCGGGGCGTCGACCAGCCCGTGCATCGCGGTGTCGATGGACGGCGCCGCCCCGCCCTTGCCGTGCAGGCAGTAGTCGAACGCGGCGACCATCTCGTCCTCGCGCGCCACACCCGGGTAGACCCCGGTCAGCGCGCGCAGCCGGTCGACCCGCAGCGCGGCCAGTCCGCCGGCGGTGAGCGTGCCCAGGTCGCCGCCGGACCCCTTGACCCACATCAGCTCGACCTCGTCACCGGTCACCGGATCGGTGGCGGATCCCTTGGCCGAGGTGTTGCCGCCGGCGTAGTTGGTGTTGCGCGGATCGGCGCCGAGCCGGTGCGAACGGTCGAGCAACTGGGCTGCCACAGGATGGATATGGGGCTGGTCGGTCATCATGTCCCTCTGTGAGGTGCGGTCTTCGCAAGGGCGGGGGTACGAGGTGAGCTCAGGCTCCCCAGCCGGCCTGGGTGCCGCCGATCCGCTCGGCGACGATCTTCTCGCCGTAGCCGGAGGCGTGGTAGGCGGCGACGGGGTCGGCGTCCGCGCCCAGTTCGGCGCGGACCTCGGCGACCAGCGGACGCACATCGGTGTTGAAGGCGTCCATCAGCGCCGCGTTCGCCGCCAGGACGTCGCCGGAGCGCTGCGCCGCGTCCAGCGCGTCGGCGTCCACCAGCAGCGCCTTGGCCGTGGCCTCCTGGACGTTCATCACCGACCGGATGATCGCGGGGATCTTCTCCTCGATGTTGTGGCACTGGTCGAGCATGAACGCGGTCCGCGCGGTGAACCCGCCGCCCTTGATCACCTCGTACATGATCCGGAACAGCTGGAAGGGGTCCGCGGCCCCGGCCATCAGATCGTCGTCCGCGTAGAAGCGGGAGTTGAAGTCGAACCCGCCGAGCTTTCCCTCGCGCAGCAGCAGCGCGACGATGAACTCGATGTTGGTGCCCGGCGCGTGGTGTCCGGTGTCGACGACGACCTGGGCCTTCTCGCCCAGCTTGAGGCAGTGCGCGTACGCCGTGCCCCAGTCCGGGACGTCCGTGGCGTAGAAGGCGGGCTCGAACAGCTTGTACTCCAGCAGCATCCGCTGCCCCTCGCCGAGCCGCTCGTACACCGCGGCGAGGGCTTCGGCCAGCCGGCCCTGGCGGGCGGAGATGTCGTCCTGGCCCGGGTAGTTGGTGCCGTCGGAGAACCAGAGCTTCAGATCGCGTGAGCCGGTGGCGTCCATGACGTCCACGCACTCCAGCAGATGCCCCAGCGCCTTGCGCCGGACCGCGGCGTCCGGATGGGTCACGGACCCCAGCTTGTAGTCGTCGTCCTGGAACACATTGGAGTTGATCGCCCCGATGCGCAGGCCCAGTTCGCGCGCCTCGGCGGCGAGCGCGCCGTAATCGTCCACGCGGTCCCAGGGGATGTGCAGGGCGACCGTGGGAGCCACGCCCGTGTGCGCGTGCACCCGGGCGGCGTCCGCCAGTTTCTCCTGTGGAGTCCGCGGCACGCCCGGCTGTGTGAACACCTTGAAGCGGGTGCCCGAGTTCCCGAACGCCCACGACGGCGTCTCGACAGCCTGTGACTTCAGCGCGTTCTTCACAGCGGACACGGCGGATCGACCCGTCATCTCTCAGCGCTCCCGTGGTGCGGACTCGGCGGGCGAGTCGGTGCAGCGATTCCTTATGAATCGTTTCATCGCGGTGAAGCTATGGGAGTCCCCGGTGCGTGTCAACCCTTTCCGCACCACCTTGGGTGACGCGAGGCGCACCCCTCGAATTCACCGGAAAATGTCGCGCACAGCCCATTGACGCCGTCGGTAGTGGCCGTTTAGCTTCCGTGCAACCTCATTGAAACCTTTCACGGCGGGTCGTGCCACGAGTCCCCACCGCTGAGGAGCCCTCATGAACCAGCCCGCCACGGGCCCCGCCCCGGTCCTGGCCCTCAAGGATGTGAGCAAGTCCTTCGGCGCCGTACGGGCCCTGCGGGACGTCTCCCTGCAGCTGTTCCCCGGTGAGGCACACGCTCTCGCCGGGGAGAACGGCGCGGGCAAGTCCACCCTCATCAAGACACTCGCCGGGGTGCACAGGCCCGACGCCGGCGAGGTGGTGCTCGACGGCGAGGCCGTCGTCTTCCACGGCCCGGCCGACGCCAGGGACGCCGGTATCGCCGTCATCTACCAGGAGCCGACACTCTTCCCCGATCTGTCGATCGCCGAGAACATCTTCATGGGCCGTCAGCCGCGGCGCGCGCTCGGCCGTATCGACCGCAGGGCCGTACGGGACACCACCGCGGCCCTGATGAAACGTCTCGGTGTGGAGCTGGACCCGGACCGGCCCGCCCGCGGGCTCTCCATCGCCGACCAGCAGATCGTCGAGATCGCCAAGGCGCTCTCCTTCGACGCGCGCGTCCTCATCATGGACGAGCCCACCGCGGCGCTGACGGGCAGTGAGACCGCCCGGCTGTTCTCCGTCGTACGGACCCTGAAGGCCGAGGGCGCCGCGATCCTGTTCATCTCCCACCGGCTGGAGGAGATCTTCGCGCTCTGCCAGCGGGTCACCACCTTGCGCGACGGCCGCTGGATCTCCTCCGAGCCGCTGGCCGGACTGACCGAGGACGACCTCGTGCGCTCCATGGTCGGCAGGGACTTGGGCGAGCTGTACCCCAAACAGTCCGCGGAGGTAGGGGAGATCGCCCTGTCGGTGCGCCGGCTGACCCGGGAGGGGGTGTTCCGCGACATCTCCTTCGAGGTGCGCAGGGGCGAGATCGTCGCCCTGGCCGGACTCGTCGGCGCGGGCCGCAGTGAGGTGGCGCAGGCCGTCTTCGGCGTCGACCGGGCCGACGCGGGCGAGGTGGTGGTCGACGGACGTACGCTCCCGGCCGGTTCACCGACCGCCGCGATGGACGCCGGACTCGCGCTCGTCCCCGAGGACCGCAGACAGCGCGGACTGGTGATGGACATGTCGATCGAACGGAACATCGCCCTCACCGGACTCGACCGGCTCGGCAGGGGCGGGATGGTGCGCCGGGTCCTGGAGCGCGGCCGGGCCGCGGACTGGGCCGTACGCCTCCAGCTCAAGTACAACCGCCTCGCCGATCCCGTCGGCGTACTCTCCGGCGGCAATCAGCAGAAAGTCGTCCTCGCCAAATGGCTGGCGACGGAACCGGCCGTACTCATCGTCGACGAACCCACACGCGGGATCGATGTCGGCACCAAAGCGGAGGTGCACCGGCTCCTCTCCTCGCTGGCCGCGGAAGGACTCGCCGTCCTCATGATCTCCTCCGACCTGCCCGAGGTGCTCGGCATGGCCGACCGGGTGCTGGTGATGCACGAGGGCCGGCTCACCGCCGAGATCCCGCGCGCCGAGGCCACCGAGGAATCCGTGATGGCGGCCGCCACCGGGCGCAACGAGAGGGCGGCGGCATGACCACCCTGATGGACAAACCCACCACGAGCACCAAGGACGACGGTTCGGCGCGCTCGCTCGTCGACGCCGTGTTCCGGGCCCGCGAGATCAGCATCGCGGGGGCGCTGGCGCTGCTCGTCCTCGGTACCTGGATCGCCAACCCGCGCTTCCTCGACGACCAGGGCGTCAAGGACCTCCTCCTCAACGCCTCCATCCTGGTCCTGCTCGCCGTCGGCCAGTCCGTGGTCGTCGTCACCCGCAATATCGACCTCTCGGTCGGTTCGGTCGTCGGCCTCTCCGCGTTCGCCTGCGGCAAGTTCGTCGCCGGCACCGATCACGGCGTACTCACCGTCATGCTGCTGGGCATCGCCCTCGGCGTGGTCTGCGGACTGGTCAGCGGCGCCCTGGTGAGCTTCGGCAAGGTCCCGGCGCTCGTGGTCACCCTCGGCATGCTCTACATCATCCAGGGCCTCGACTACTGGTGGGCGCAGGGTGAGCAGATCAGCGCCAATGACGTCCCCGACCCGGTCCTCGGCCTGGGCAGCGGCAGCGTCCTCGGCATCCCGTATCTGCCGCTCATCGCCCTGGCCCTGCTCGCCGCCACCGCGTACTACCTGCGCGGCTACCGGTCGGGGCGCGAGCTGTACGCGATCGGCTCCAACCCCGAGGCCGCCCGGCTGGCCGGTGTACCGATCCGCCGCCGGATCCTCGGCGCGTACGCCTTCTCCGGCGCCGTGGCCGGGTTCGCCGGCGCCCTGTGGCTCGCCCGCTTCGGCACCGTCGTCGCCGACAACGCGCACGGCTGGGAACTGACCGTCGTGAGCGCCGTGGTGGTCGGCGGCGTCGCCATCACCGGCGGCACCGGCACGGTCTGGGGAGCCGCGCTCGGCGCGCTGCTGCTCACCACCATCGGCAGCGCGCTGGTCGTCCTGAAGGTCGACTCGTTCTGGCAGGGCGCCATCACCGGCGCGCTGCTCCTCGCGGCCATCACCGTCGACCGGATCGTGTCCCTGCGCATGACAGCCGCACTGAGGAAGAGGAGCGCCCGACATGGGAATGGCGCCTGACACACAGACCGCGCCGCGGCCGCCCGCCAAGGCACCGGCGGCCCGCGCGACGACGGCCGGCGAGTTCGTCAAGTCCGTCGGACTGCGCTGGGACACGGCTGTCGGCGCTCTGCTGGTGGCGGTCTTCGTCGTCGGCCTCGGCACCACCGACGGCTTCGCGTCCGGGGAGAACCTCGCCTTCGCCTTCAACGACATCGCGGAAATCGCCCTGATCGCGCTGCCGATGACCCTGCTGGTGGTGGCCGGGCAGGTCGATCTGTCCGTCGCCTCGATGCTGGGTCTCGGCAGCGCGCTGACCGGCGCCCTGTGGAACGCGGGCTGGGCGTTCGAGCTGATCGTGCCCGTCGTCCTGCTGGTCGGAGTCGCCGGCGGTCTCCTCAACGGCTGGCTGGTCACCCGTGTCGGCTTGCCCTCGCTGGCCGTCACCATCGGTACGCTCGCGCTCTACCGGGGTCTCGCCTCGGTCGCGCTGGGCAGCGACGCCGTCACCGACTTCCCCCAGACGTACGCCAGTTGGGCCGTGGACACCACCACGATCCCGGGCACCTTCGTCACCTATCCCATCGCCCTGTTCATCACGCTGGCCGTGGCCACCGCCGTACTGCTGCACTCCACCGCCTTCGGGCGGTCGCTGTTCGCGATCGGCGCGCAGGAGGAGGCCGCCTACTTCGCCGGGATCAGGGTCAAGCGCTTCAAACTGATCCTCTTCGTGGTCACCGGGGTGTTCTCGGCCTTCGCCGGGATCGTCTTCACCCTCCGCTACGGCAGCGCCCGCGCCGACAACGGCCTCGGTTTCGAGATGCTCGTCATCGCCTCCGTCCTGCTCGGCGGCGTCGACTTCGACGGCGGCAAGGGCACGCTCTTCGGCGCGGTCGCCGGTGTGTTGCTCATCGGAGTCCTCAAGAACCTGCTCACGCTGAACGATGTGCCGAACGAGGTCCAGGTCATCGTGACCGGGCTGCTGCTCGTCGCGTCCGTCCTCACCCCGCGGGTCATCGCGACCGTGATCGAACGCCGGCACCGGCGCGCGACAGGTGCGGCCCCCGAGTCCTGAGCCGCCCGTACCCCGCAACCCCCGTACCCCGCAAGCCCCCGCACGTCCCCGAGCCCGCCGTACCTCCCGAAAGGCACATGCCCGCCATGATCATCCGTACCGCCGCCCGACGCCGTGCGGCCGCCACCGCCGCCACCGCCTGCGCCCTCGCCGTCGCACTGACCGCCTGCTCCGGCACCACCAAGGACAGCGCCGAGAAGGACACCACGAACGCGGGCACCGCGGCGAAGGCCGACCCGAACGCACCCCTGAAGAAGGGGCTCAAGCTCGCGTTCCTGCCCAAGCAGATCAACAACCCGTACGAGAAGATCGTCGACGAGGCGGGCATCGCCGCCGCCGAGGAGTACGGCGCCACCGGCAAGGAGGTCGGACCCTCCGACGCCAGCGCCTCTTCCCAGGTCTCGTACATCAACACCCTCATCCAGCAGCGCCAGGACGCCATCCTGATCGCGGCCAACGACCCCAACGCGGTGTGCGGCCCGCTCAAGCAGGCCATGAAGAAGGACATCAAGGTCGTCGCGTACGACTCGGACACCGCCAAGGACTGCCGCCAGCTCTTCATCAACCAGGCCAGCTCCGAGGAGATAGGCCGGAGCCTCGTCCAGCACCTGGGCGAACAGATCGGCTACCAGGGCAAGATCGCGATCCTCTCCGCCACCCAGAACGCCACGAACCAGAACACCTGGATCGAGTTCATGAAGGACGAGCTGAAGCTGCCCAAGTACAAGAACATGCAGCTCGTGAAGGTCGCGTACGGCGACGACGCGGATCAGAAGTCCTTCCAGCAGACCCAGGGCCTGCTCCAGGCGTACCCCGACCTCAAGGGCATCATCTCGCCCACCACGGTCGGAATCGCCGCCGCCGCCCGCTACCTCGGCGACTCCTCGTACAAGGGCAAGGTCGTGCTCAACGGTCTGGGCACCCCGAACCAGATGCGCAAGTACGTCAAGGACGGCACCGTCGAGCAGTTCTCGCTCTGGAACCCCGAAGAGCTCGGCTATCTGGGCTCGTACGCCGCCGCGGCCCTGGCCTCCGGCCAGATCACCGGCGCCGAGGGCGAGAAGTTCAAGGCGGGCAAGCTCGGTGAGTACACCATCGGCAAGGACGGCGAGATCATCCTCGGCGAGCCGACCGTCTTCAACAAGCAGAACATCGACAAGTTCGACTTCTGAGCGGGCGGTATTCCGTGCGACGCGTCTGTTTTCTGCTGAAGGTCCGGCAGGACCGCACAGCCGAGTACCGCGAGCGGCACGCCTCCGTCTGGCCCGACATGCTCCGGGCCCTGACGGAGTGCGGCTGGCGGAACTACTCGCTCTTCCTGCGGGACGACGGGCTGCTCGTCGGCTATCTGGAGACCGAGGACTTCGAGGCGGCCCAGGCCGCCATGGCCGCCACCGAGGTCAACGCCCGCTGGCAGCGGGACATGGCGCCCTTCTTCGAAGCCCTTGACGGGGCCGGGCCTGACGAGGCGATGCGCCCACTCGCCGAAGTGTTCCATCTCGCCTAGACCGCCAACAGCACCCTGGAGATACGGACATGAGACGCCTCACCGCCCTGATCCCCGCCATGGCACTGCTCACCACCGCACTCCTCGCCGCCGCGCCCTCGTCCGGCGCGGCGGCCCCGGCGGCCCCCGGCCCGGCGCTCACCAGGGTCGCCGACACCCAACTCGACAGCCAGGCCGTCTACTTCGTCTCCTACGACGGCCTGGTCAACAACAACTCCTTCCAGAAGAACGGTCTGCTGACCTACCGGGGCTACCAGTACGCCGCCTGGTACACGGCCGACCGCACCGCGGTGGTCGCCCGCCGCGCCCTCGGGGCGTCCTCCTGGCAGACCGCGCGGCTGCCGCACCAGCTCACCGTCGACGACTCCCACAACGTCATCTCCATGGGCCTCTCGCGGGCCGACGGCCGGCTGCACCTCAACATGGACTCGCACAGCAACGGCTTCTTCTATGTGAAGTCGGCCGCCGGACTGCTGGACGATCCCGCCGGGCGCGCCTGGAACAGCGGCCAGTTCGGCGCCGTGCAGACCACACTCGACGGGCTCGCGCTCACCTCGCAGTTCACCTATCCGCAGTTCGTCGCCACCCCCGAGGGCCGGCTCCAGCTCAGCTACCGCGCCGGGGTCTCGGGCAACGGCCGCAACGCGCTGGCCGAGTACGACGGCTCACGGTGGACCGCCCTCGGCGAATGGTCCGCGTCCACCGGCACGTACACCAGCGAGCACGGATCGAGCACCGCCCGCAATATGTATCTGCACGGGATCGATTACGGCGCCGACGGCCGGCTGCACGCCTTCTACACCTGGCGCGAACAGAACAACGCCGTCATGTGCGCCGGCGGCGGGCTCACCAACCATGACACCGGCTATGTGTACAGCGCCGACCGCGGCCGCACCTGGCGCAACGCGGCGGGTACGGCGGTCGGTACCACCGGCGGCTCCGACACCGTCGCGGTCGGCGACGCCGGTACGGTCGTCGACCCGCTCAACCCCGATCACTCCCTGATGAACCAGGAGAGCCAGACCACCGACTCCGCCGGGCTCCCGCACGCGATCATCAGCTACGTCCCCGGCCGCTTCGGCCAGTGCACCACCAACTATGTCGCCGACCGCACAGCGAACGGCCGTGCCTTCCACCTCTTCAAGGACTCCTCGGGCGCCTGGAAGAAGACCGAGATACCGGTGCCGCTCAACTCCAGCCAGCGCACCCGGCTCGTCCTCGACCGCTATGACAACGCCTACGCCGTGCTGCCGTACGGACGGATCGTCGCCGCCTCCAAGTCCTCGGGGTACACCGACTGGAGGACCCTGTTCGACGGCGCGGGGCTGAGCGCCTTCGGCGAGGTCGTCGTGGACGAGACCCGCGTCGCCCAGGACGGCGTTCTCTCGTTCATGTATCAGCGGAAGTCGACGGGCACCACGCCCTCGCCCCTGCGGGTCATCGACTTCCGGCTCCCGTCCTGAGGCACCACTCCGTCCAGAGGCACGAAGGAATCGCCATGACCGCACGCACCCCCGCCGTCGCCCGTAAACCCAGGATCGGCCTGGTCGCCGGGGGACTCGGCGCCTACTGGCCGCAGTTCCCCGAGCTGCTCCCGCAGCTCCAGCGCTCCGCGGACCGGGTCACCGTACGGATGCGGGAGTTCGACGCCGAGGTCATCGACGTCGGCTTCATCTCCGACGCGCAGGAGGGGGCCGAGGCCGCCGAGAAGCTGCGCGCCGCCGACTGCGATCTCATCGTCGGCTTCCTCACCACGTATATGACGGCCACGATGCTCGTGCCCATCGCACAGCGCAGCGGCGCGCCCGTCCTGCTGATCAACCTCCAGCCCACGCCGTCCATGGACCACGCCTCGTTCGACACCGGACAGTGGCTGGCCTACTGCGGCGCCTGCCCGCTGCCGGAGATGGCCAACGCCTTCGAACGTGTCGGCGTGCCGTTCCGCTCGGTCTCCGGTTATCTGGAGGACGAGCGCGCCTGGCGGCGCATCGGCCGCTGGATCCGCGCCGCCGGGGTCCGCTCGGTGCTGCGCAACGGCCGCCACGGTCTGATGGGCCATCTCTACCCCGGGATGTACGACGTCTCCACGGACCTCACCATGGTCCCCGGTCAGCTCGGCGGCCATGTGGAGGTCGTCGAATTCGATGATCTGCGGGTACGGGTGGAGCAGGTCAAGGACGACGACCTCGCCGCGAAACTGGACGAGACCCGCGAGGTCTTCGCACTCGCCGACTCCGTGGTCGAGGAAGACCTCCGCTGGGCCGCCCGCGTCGCCGTCGGCCTCGACCGGCTGGTGGAGGACTTCGACCTGGACTCGCTCGCGTACTACCACCGCGGACTGGACGCCGAGGTCCATGAACGGCTCGGCGCGGGCATGATCCTCGGCTCCTCGCTGCTCACCGCGCGCGGTATCCCGGCCTGCGGGGAGTACGAACTGCGCACCTCCCTGGCCATGCTCGTCGCCGACCGGCTCGGCGCGGGCGGTTCGTTCACCGAACTCCAGGCGCTGGACTTCACGGCCGGAGTGGTCGAGATGGGCCATGACGGCCCCGGGCATCTCGCCATCAGCGCCCGTAAGCCGCTGCTGCGCGGACTCGGCGTCTACCACGGCAAGCGCGGCTGGGGGGTCTCCGTCGAGTTCGACGTACGGCACGGACCCGTCACTTTGGTCGGGCTCGGACAGAGCGGCGACGGCCGCTACCGGCTGGTCGCCGCCGAGGGCGAGGTCGTCCCCGGCCCGCATCTGGAGATCGGCAACACCACCTCGCGCGTCGACTTCGGCTGCGACCCGGGGGAGTGGACCGACGCCTGGAGCGCGAGCGGGGTCGGCCATCACTGGGCGCTGGCCACCGGCGGACTGCTGCCCGAACTGCGTGCGCTGTCCGGGCTGACGGGCCTGGAGCTCGTGGAAGTCTCCGTCTGATGCGTCGGCCGGTGGGAATCAAGGACGTGGCCGGCGCGGCCGGTGTCTCGGTGGGCACCGTCTCGAATGTGATCAACCGCCCCGAGTCCGTGACCGAGGAGACCCGCCGGCGTGTCCTGTCCACCATCGAACGGCTCGGCTACGTACGCAGCGAGTCCGCGCGCCAGCTGCGCGCGGGCCGCAGTCGCATTCTGGCCATGCTCGTGCTCGACATGGCCAACCCGTTCTTCGTGGCGGTCGCCTCGGGCGCGGAACGCTCCGCCCGCGCGGCCGGACTCGGCGTGATGCTGTGCAACAGCGCCGAGAGCCCGGCGGAGGAGGCCACCTACCTCAATCTCTTCTCCGAACAGCAGGTACGGGGCGTGCTGGTCACCCCGGCCGATATGAGCGGACGCAATCTCGACGCGTTCCGGCGCCATGGCATCCCGTTCGTCCTCGTCGACCGCATCGTGCCCAGCGCGGACGGCTGTTCGGTCTCCGTCGACGATGTGGCCGGCGGCGCCCTGGCCGTACGTCATCTGCTGCGGCGCGGCTGCCGCGAGATCGTGTATGTCAGCGGTCCGATGCATCTGGCGCAGTGCCGCAACCGCCGCGAGGGCGCGCTGCTCGCCCTCGCGGAAGCGGGGCTGCCGCCCGAGGCGCTCCGGCATGTCGAGGCCGCGCGGCTGGATGTCGTCGCGGGCCGGGACGCCGGGGCGCGGCTGCTCGGTATGGAGTCCCGGCCGAGCGCGGTGTTCTGCGCCAACGACCTGCTCGCCCTGGGAGTGCTGCAGACGCTGTACCACGCCGGGATACGGGTGCCCGAGGATGTCGCCCTCGTCGGCTACGACGACATAGAGTTCGCGTCCGCCGCGGCCGTACCGCTGACGTCGGTACGTCAGCCTGCCTTCCAGTTGGGCGGGGCCGCGGCGGATCTGCTCATCGAGGAGACCGGCGACGATGCCGCGCGCCATGATCACCGGCGCATCGTGCTGCAGCCCGAACTCGTGGTGCGGGCCTCCACGCTCGACCGGCCGCACCACTGAACGACCGGGAACGGAACCCCCGTTGAACGGCCGGGAACGGACTGCCCGTTGAACGGCTGAGAACGGAGCGCCCGTCAGCCGCCGACTTGGTCTAGACCTTGACAGGGCCCGCACAATTCCGCTTGGGTTCCTTCACCCCCCATGGCGAGCGCCGGCTGCGGCTGCTCGCGCGAAGGAGTGAGTCGTTTGAGACAGCGAGTTCTTGCCCTGCTCACGGCGATGGTTTCGGCCCTCGCCCTCGCCGTATTCCTGCCCGCCTCATCCGCCTCCGCGGCGACCTGCGGCCCCGGCTGGACCGCCTCCGCCGTCTACACCGGCGGAAACGTCGCCTCGTACAACGGTCACAACTGGTCGGCGAAGTGGTGGACCCAGGGGGAGACCCCCGGCACCGCCGATGTCTGGGCCGATCAGGGCAGTTGTGACGGCTCCAGCCCCGGCGGCGGATCCGGTGGCAGCTGTGACTATCCGGCCTGGGTCGCGGGCCGCGCATACGTCACCGGCGACATCGTCAAGTACACCGACGGCAAGTTCTACCAGGCCGAGCACGACAACCCGGGTTACGACCCGGTCATCAGCACCTGGTACTGGGAGCCGTACACCTGCGGCACGACCCCGCCGCCACAGGGCGGATTCGTGGTCAGCGAGAGCCAGTTCAACCAGATGTTCCCGAGCCGGAACTCCTTCTACTCCTACAGCGGCCTGACCGCCGCCCTCGGCGCCTACCCCGGCTTCGCGAACACCGGCAGCGACACGATCAAGCGCCAGGAGGCCGCCGCCTTCCTGGCCAATGTCAGCCACGAGACCGGTGGGCTCGTCCATATCGTCGAGCAGAACACCGCCAACTACCCGCACTACTGCGACACTTCGCAGCCCTACGGCTGCCCCGCCGGACAGGCCGCGTACTACGGACGCGGACCGATCCAGCTGAGCTGGAACTTCAACTACAAGGCCGCGGGCGACGCCCTCGGCATCGACCTCCTCAACAACCCCTGGCTCGTGCAGAACGACTCGGCCGTGGCCTGGAAGACGGCCCTCTGGTACTGGAACACCCAGACCGGACCCGGCACGATGACCCCGCACAACGCCATGGTCAACAGCCGCGGCTTCGGTGAGACCATCCGCAGCATCAACGGCAGCATCGAGTGCAACGGGGGCAACCCCGGACAGGTGCAGAGCCGGATCAACAGCTACCAGAGCTTCGTGCAGATCCTCGGGACCACTCCCGGGTCCAATCTGAGCTGCTGAGCACCATCCGAGCAAAGGCCGGTCCGACGGTGTGCGCCGCCGTCGGACCGGCTTTCGCGTACCCACGGCCTTTCTCAGCCGGTCCGTTGACGGACGGCGCCGGGCCGCGGGGATACGGGCGCGGGCCCCGCGGAGAACTGATCGGCCGCCGTGTCGTTGTGCCGGTCGGGGGCACGGCCCGTTCCCGCGCGCTCGCCGCGAGGCGGAGTTGTCGCCCCGACCGAGCAGCGCGCGACGAGCGGAGGCCTTCATGCCGGCGGGAATCCAGGCGGAGTCGGACCGTACGAAGAGGCTTCCCGAGGTCCCGGACGCCCCGCGGACCGACGGGACGGTGTCCGGCGAGAAAGCCGCAGACGGGACGGGGGCCGACGCGACGGATCCGGCCGGACGCCTCAGGACGCGGCGTGATCTGCTGCGCGCGCTGTTCACCCTGGGCGTGGTCGCGGGCACCTCGGCGGCGCTGGTCCCCATCCTCAGGGCGGGCCGCGGGACCGCCGGCGCGACGGCCGGAGGCCCGGCAGGGAGTGCGGAGACCGGAGCGGACGGGGTCTTCGACGAGATGTACCGCGGACGGCGTATCCAGATCGGCCGCTCCGGCCCCGCGCATCCCGGCTCCGTCACCACGGTCCCGGCCGGTACGGATGTCTCCGCTCTGTCTCCGCCCTCCCTGCCCGGCATCCGGATCGACGGCCGGCCGCTCCACGTGATGCGACGGGCCGACGGCAGCTATCTGAGCATGGTCAACCACTACGAGTCGTTCCCGACCCCGCTCGCGGCGGCCCGTGCGGCGGTCAGGGATCTCAGGGGCGCGCAACTGGCTCTCGACGGGCCGGTCCATCACATCTGACCCGTCCGACCGTCCCGTCTCACCGCATCCGACGGCTGGAGGGCCTCACCCGTGTACATCAGAAAGAACCAGCGGAACCTCACCAGCGCCGAGAAGAAGAGCTTCGTCAGCGCCGTACTTGAGCTCAAACGCCGTGGTGAGTACGACGAGTTCGTCCGGCTGCATGTCCGGTACCACGTCTCCGACGCGGAGGGCGGGCTGCGCGCCGGGCACATGGCTCCGTCGTTCTTCCCCTGGCACCGCCGCTTCCTGCTGGAGTTCGAGCGCGCGCTGCGGCGGGTGGACCCGAACGTGACCGTCCCGTACTGGGACTGGACCACCGACAACACACCGGCCGCCACGCTCTGGTCCGAGGACTTCCTCGGCGGCACCGGCCGCTCGCGCGACCATCAGGTCCTCACCGGTCCGTTCGCCTACAAGGCGGGCAACTGGACGATCAGGGGCGGGGTGACGGAGGGGAAGTTCCTCACCCGCGATCTCGGCCGCCCCTCCGAGCCGGTCGCGCTGCCCACCAAGGACGAACTGGCCTGGGCAATGGACGAGAAGGTGTACGACGCGGCGCCCTGGGACTCGACGGCGACCTCCGGCTTCCGGAACAGGCTGGAGGGCTGGATGTCCGGAGGCGACGCGCCCTGGTGCAACCACAACCGTGTGCACCGCTGGATCGGCGGCCATATGCTCGGCGGCTCCTCGCCCGACGACCCCGTTTTCTGGCTCCACCACGCCTTCGTGGATCTGCTCTGGGACCGCTGGCAGAACAAGCACCCGAAGGCGACCTATCTGCCGAAGTCGAAGCTGGGCGCCGGAGATCCGCAGAGCGGCCGGGCGATCAGTCTGGTGGAACCGATGCCGCCCTGGAACGTGAAGCCGTCCGAACTCCTCGACCACCGGGACCTGTACCGCTACGAAGGGTGACTGTCCGGCAGACGTGAACGGCCCCCCGCGTGGACACGCGGGGGGCCGTTCTCACCGGATGCGCGCGGCCCCGGGGCCGCGCACCTTCATCAGTGATCAGCCGCCGTAGCCGCCACCCTCGTGGTGCTCGCGGCCCTCGTGGTGCTCGCCACCCTCGTGGTGCTCGCGGCCTTCGTGGTGCTCGCCACCCTCGTGGTGCTCGCGACCCTCGTGGTGCTCGCGACCCTTGTGGTGCTCGCGACCCTTGTGGTGCTCGCGACCCTTGTGGTGCTTTTCGCCGGACAGGTTGACGCACTTGTTGCCGAACGCCGGGTTGAGCAGGCCGATCACGTTGACGCTGTTGCCGCAGACGTTGATCGGGACATGCAGGGGCACCTGGACGACATTGCCCGACACGACACCGGGCGAGCCGATGGCGGCGGCCCCGGCGTCGGCGTCGGCAGCGGCCATACCGGCGCCACCGGCCAGCACGGCGCCCGTGCCGACGAGAACAGCTGTTGCCTTCGCGATACGCGACATCAAGAATCTCCTTGAACCGTTTGGAGCACAGCCGCACGATGCGCGGCCTCACGCCCCTTCAACGCCCCGATTCACGCTCGGTAACGGATATCCGGCAATCCGGTCCCCATCACCGTCATCATCACCTGGTCAGCGGAGCAGACTCAGCCCGAGTGCCTCGGCTGAAGCGTGGTCGCGTATGCCCCGCCTCGCGCCAGCAACTCCTGATGGCTGCCCGCCTCGACGATGTGGCCGCGCTCCATCACGATGATGCGGTCCGCGTTCCGGATGGTGGACAGCCGGTGCGCCACGACGAACACCGTCCTGCCCCGGACAAGACGGGACAGCGCGTCCTGGATCAGCCCTTCCGACGTGTTGTCGAGGGCCGAGGTCGCCTCGTCGAGCACCAGGATGCGGGGATCCCGGATCAGCGCCCTGGCGATCGCCAGCCGCTGCTTCTGCCCGCCCGACAGCCGGGCGCCACGCTGCCCCACCACCGTGTCGAGGCCGTCCGGCAGCCGCTCGATGAACTCCATCGCGTTCGCGGCGAGCAACGCCCGGCGCAGCGCGTCCTCGTCGGCGCCGCCCTCCAGACCGTAGGTGACGTTCTCCCGGATGGTTCCCTCGAACAGGATCGACTCCTGCGGCACGACGGACAGGAAGCGACGGTAGGTGCGCAGATCCAGGGAGGCCATGTCGGCGCCGTCGAGCAGTATCCGGCCCTCGGTGGGCCGGATGAAACCGATCAGCAGGTTCAGGATCGTGGACTTGCCCGCCCCGGACGCGCCGACCAGGGCTATGGTCTCGCCGGGCCGTACGGACAGCTCGAACCCGCGCACCGAGTGCTCCGTCGCCTCGGGGTAACGGAAACCCATCCCCTGGAAGTCGATGCGCCCGCCGATACGGTCGACGGACGCCTTGCCCTCATTGCTCTCCAGATCGGGCGCCTGAAGGACCTCACCGATCGAACGCACCGACTCCAGACCCTTGGAAATGATCGGGGTCAGATTCATCAGCGTCGTCAGCGAGGCGGTCAGCGCCGTGAAGAAGGCGCTGATCATCACGACATCGCCGGCCGAGAGCCCCAGCCATCCGTAGTACGCGACGACCGCCGAGCCCGAGAGACAGCCGACCGCCATCGTGTTGAGCAGGATCCAGGAGAGCGATCCGAAGCGGCCGTTGAGCAGATCGAGCCGGAACCCGGCGGAGAGCACCCGCTCCAGGGTGTGGTCGACGCGGTGCAGCGCGGTCCGCTCCAGACCGTGGGCACGGGTGATCGGGATGAGCGTGGTCATCTCGCCGACCCGTGAGGAGAGCTGCTCGATCTCCAGCCGGAACTCCTCGTTGTTGCTGCGGATCCGGGAGCGCAGCCGGCGTACCAGCAGAGCCGCCAGCGGCACGACGACCAGGAACACCGGCAGCACGACGGGGGCGCGGTACCCGATCACCGCCAGTCCGCCGATCAGCGTCATGATGGCGGCGAGCCCCATGTCGGCGCTCTGCTGGGTCATCTGCTCCACGCCCTCGACGTCCCGTACGACCTTGGTCTGCAGGACGCCCGCGCTGACCCGGGCGTGGTAACCGATGGACAGATACTGCATGCGGCGGCAGAGCGCCGAGCGCAGCTCGCGGCCCATCCGGCGGATGCTGGAGCTCATCAGGCGCGCGTAGAGCAGCGCCAGCGGGAAGTTCAGCACCAGGACGAACACCAGGACCCCGGTGTTGTACCAGAGTTCGGCGACCGGACCGTGATCCACCACCACATCGATGATGTTGGCCGTGATCAGGGGGAGCAGCCAGACCGGAATGTGTTTGACGGCGAACACCACGACCGCGAGGGACAGCCGGTGGCGGTCGGGCCGGAAGAGATAGGCGAGGGTGCGGAGCGGATGCTCCCCGGAGTAGTGGTGGTCCAGCGGACTGGGACGCGGGGCGGATTCGGGTTTCTGCATGGAGAGCGGAGTCCTCTTTCGGCAGCGATGGCGCGCGCTCGATTGCAGACACCCAGTTTCCTCCGGCCCGCTCCCGGGGGGAAGCGCTTTCTGAGCCCCCCCCGGCGCCGGACCGGGCAGCGGCCCACATCGGACCGGCGGCGGCTCACGCCGGACCGGGCAGCGGCTCAGGGAGTGGGACGGGCCGATCGGTGAGATGGTGGCTGCATGGCTGATCGGGGCGCACCTCCGGCTGCCGTGTCGCTGCCGGACGACTGGCCCGCCCATCCGGACCTGAGTCTCGCGCTCAACCGGATGGGAAGCTTCGACTGGGATCTCGCCAGCGGGCTGCTGCATCTGGACGCGCCCGCCCTCCAGATCCTGGGCCTTCGCCCGGAGGAGTACGCCGGCCGTCCGCGCAGCCTCGTCCGCCGGATGCCGCTGTCCGAGGCCGCGCGGCTGAAGAGCCTGCTGGCGCGGGCGCTCAAGGAGGGCGCGGCCGAGGTCGCGGCGTACTTCCGGATCATCCGCCCGGACAGATCACGCCAGTGGACCCGTGCCCAGGCGCATATCGCGTACGACGGCGCGGGACGGCCGCGGCGGATCATCGGCCTCGTACGGAGCGCGGAACACGAGCTGACCGAGGTGGCCGCCAGAAGCGATCTGGACGAGGCACGGCGCAGGCTGACCGGAGTGGTGGAGCGCACCACCGTCCTGCTGGCGCGCGCCGAGACCGTCGAGGACGTCCTCGACGTCCTGCGGGACGAGGAGGCGCTCGGCCATCTCAAGGCCGTGAGCGTCATGCTGGGCGTGGTGGAGGGCGGGCGGATCCGGACGATCGCGGAGGGCCGGTCGGGGTCGTACGTACCGGAGCTGCAGTACACCCGGATCGACGCCCCGTTCCCGATGAGCGAGGTGGTACGCACCCAGCGGCCCCGCTTCATCACCTCGCGCGAGGATTTCCGGTCCTCCTACCCGCTGCTCTGGCCGCATGTCGAGCCGCTGTCGGTGAGCTCCGGCGCCTATCTGCCGCTGATCGCCCAGGGCAGGATCATCGGCGCCATGGGGCTGCTCTACCCCCGGCACGGCGGCTTCAGCGCCGAGGAACGCAATCTGCTCGTCGCGCTCTCCAGCGGAATCGCGCAGAGTCTGCAACGGGCCATCCTCTATGAGCAGGAGCACGATCTCTCCGAGGACCTCCAGCGGGCGATGCTGCCCCGGCACGTCCCCGAGGTCCCCGGCGCGCGCAGCGTCTTCCGCTACCGCTCCGCGCGGATCGGCCGGAGCGTCGGAGGTGACTGGTACGACGTGCTGCCGCTGCCCGGCGACCGCGTGGGTCTGACGATCGGTGACGTCCAGGGCCATGACACGGACGCGGCCGTGGTCATGGGCCAGCTGCGCATGGCGCTCTGGGCGTACGCCGCCGAGGGGCATCCGCCCGACGCCGCGATGGCCCGCGCCTCCGCCCTGCTGCGCGAACTGGGCACCGACCGCTTCGCGACCTGCACCTATGTGGAGGTGAACCTGTCGACCGGAGGGCTGCGGATCGTACGGGCGGGCCATCTCGACCCGCTGGTGCGGCGCGCCGACGGCAGCTGCCACTGGATCGAGGCGCCCGGCGGGCTGCCCCTCGGGCTCTCGGCGGAGTTGGCGGAGCTCGGCGGGATCAGCCATCCGGTGACCACGGGGGTGCTGGGGCCCGGTGAGACGCTGCTGCTCTGCACCGACGGGCTGGTGGAGCAGCCGGGCATCGATCTCGGCGAGAGCCTGGAAGGTCTCAGGGAGACCGTACGGACGGGCCCGGCGGATCCGGAGGAGCTGGCGGACCTGCTGTTCGCGCAGGTGGGGGAGCGGAGCGGTGGGGACGACATGGCCCTGCTGCTCCTGCGCCGGGACAGCGTCTGACGCCGGGATCTCGTCCGACGCCGGGACAGTCGCTCAGGCCATGGCCGACCAGGTGAGCGGGGACGGCTTCTGACGGAGGGGCAGGTTCCGACGCCCCGGCGACGTCCGGGCCTGGCCGGATTCGCTGTCCCGTTCCTCCCTGTCACCGCGTGTTCTCCCCGACGTACGCGCGAACCCCTGGTTCATTGGTGTGTGCACGGCAATGCTGGCGGCCGACATCGCACAAGCCATGCGTATCCACCGTCTTCCAGGAGAAGTTGTGGGCCCAGGCATCGCCGGGCGGACCGCCGTGCTCTTCGCGGCCGTGACCGCTCTCACGGTGGGGGCGGTATCCCCGTCCTCCGCCGACTCCACCCCCGACCCCCGACCCCGGACCGCCGCCGAGGTGTTGCGGCCGGTCGCGCCCCCACCCGCGAGCGCGGCCACCGCGGACCCGAGATCCGGCGCGACTCCGCGATCCATCGCCGACGCCGACGGCATCGAGACCGCGCGGGCCTCGCGCCCGATCGCCCCCGGCGTCCGGCTCACCTCGTACGACCGGCTCGAATCCGACAAGTGGCTGCGCGTGGACGCGCTCTCCGTCGACCTCGACGGCACCGGCGCCCAGGCCGACTACCTCTCCTCGGGCAAGGTCTCCGACCGCCGTACGGTCTCGGAACTGGCCGCAGGCCATGATGCGGGACCCGGACGCCGTACCGTCGCCGCGATCAACGCCGACTTCTTCGACATCAACGAGACGGGCGCGCCCCAGGGACCCGGGATCGCGGACGGCGAGGTCACGCACTCGCCCGCGCCCGGGGTCAACCAGGCCGTCGGCATCGGCCCCGGGAACGCCGGGCGTCTGCTGAAGCTGTACTTCGACGGCACCGTGACGCTCCCCTCGGGACCGCGCGCGCTGGAGGCCTACAACGCGGCCAATGTGCCGGCCGGCGGCATCGGCGCCTACACCGCGGGCTGGGGCGTGGCGGACCGCGCGCTCACGGTGGACCGCGCGACCCCGGTCGCCGAGGCCGCCGTACGGGACGGCAGGGTCGTCTCCGTGACGGACCGTCCGGGTACCGGAGCGATCGCCGAGGGCACGACCGTCCTGGTCGGCCGGGAAGCGGGCGCCGAGGCGCTCCGCGCGCTGCGCCCCGGGGACCCGGTCACCCTCGAATACCGGCCGCGCACCGACAGCGGATCCGTCCCGCGGACCGCTGTCGGCGGCCGTGAACTCCTCGTGGTGGACGGTGTGGCGCAGAACCACGACGGTGAGGGCAACAACACCGCCGCGCCACGCACCGCCGTCGGGTTCTCGCACGACGGCAGCACCATGCAGGTGATCACCGTCGACGGCCGGCAGGCCGACAGCGGCGGCGTCACCCTCACCGAGCTGGGCCTGATGATGCGGCGGGCCGGTGCCCACAGCGCCCTCAACCTCGACGGCGGCGGCTCGTCCACGCTGGTCGCCCGCGCACCGGGCAGTGACGCGCTGCGCGTGGAGAACAGCCCCTCCGACGGCAGCGAGCGCACGGTCCCCAACGGCCTCGCCCTCACCGCGCCGGACGGCAGCGGACGGCTCACCGGCTTCTGGGTCGAGCCCCGTACCCCCGCGAGCGCCGCCCCGAGCGTCGACCCCGTCAAGGGCGGTCACCCCGAGCGGGTCTTCCCCGGACTGACCCGGGCGCTCACCGCCGCCGGATACGACGAGACCTACGGGCCCGCGGCGGGCGATCCGCGCTGGCGGACCGTACGGTCCTCGGTGGGCCGGGTCGACGCCGACGGCGTGTTCACCGCGCGCGGCAGCGGCACCACCGAGGTACGCGCCGAACGCGGACGGGCCGGGGGCGGCACGGAGTTGACGGTCCTGGACAGGCTCGACCGGATCCAGCCGACCACGCGGCGCGTCGGACTCGCGGACGCCACGGCTACCGGCACCTTCGGCATCGTCGGCCTCGACGCCCACGGCACCAGCGCACCCATCGAACCCCGTGACGTACGGCTCGACTACGACCGCTCGCTCTTCTCCGTCGGTGACGACGGCCGGGGCTCCTTCACCGTGAAGTCCCTGAAGGGCAGTGGCGCCGGGCGCGTCACGGCCGAGGCGGGCGGCGTCACGACCGTCCTCGCCGTCAGCGTCGGCCTCGACGAGCAGCCGGTTACGGCCTTCGACGACGCCGCGTCCTGGACCTTCAGCCAGGCACGCGCGGACGGCTCGGTCGCGGCCACCCCGGACGGCCACACCGGCACCGGGCTCGCCCTCACGTACGACTTCACCCGCTCCACCGCCACCCGCGCCGCGTACGCGAACCCGCCCCAGCGGATCCCGGTGCCCGGTCAGCCACAGTCCTTCACGCTCTGGATCAAGGGCGACGGCAAGGGCGCCTGGCCCACCCTGCATCTCAAGGACGCGGCGGGCTCCGACCAGTTGCTGCGCGGCCCGTATGTCACCTGGACCGGCTGGCGGCAGGTGACCTTCGCCGTGCCCGTCGGCGCCGCGACGCCGCTCAGTGTGTACCGCTTCTATCTCGCGGAGACCGCCGCCACCAAGCAGTACACCGGCGAGATCGTGATCGACGGACTGACGGCGCAGGTCCCGCCCACGGTGGAGCTGCCCGCGCAGCCGCGCCCGGCCGATCCGCTGATCGACTCGGCGGCCGAAACCGGCGCCAGGGACTGGCGGTTCGCGGTGATGTCCGACGCCCAGTTCGTCGCCCGTGACCCCGACAGCGCGATCGTGGCGCAGGCACGCCGTACCCTGCGCGAGATCAAGGCGGCGAAGCCGGACTTCCTGGTCATCAACGGCGACCTGGTGGACGAGGCGTCTCCGGCGGATCTCGCCTTCGCCGGAACACTCCTGACCGAGGAATTGGGCGACGCCCTGCCCTGGTACTACGTACCGGGCAACCATGAGGTGATGGGCGGCACGATCAAGAACTTCGTGGACACGTTCGGCCCTGCCCAGCGGATCTTCGACCACCGGGGGACCCGCTTCCTCACCCTCGACACATCGAGTCTGACGCTGCGCGGCGGAGGCTTGGCGCAGATCAAGGCGGTACGGGAGCAGTTGGACGCGGCCGCGAAGGACGACCGGGTCCGGTCGGTGATGGTGATCGAGCATGTACCGCCGCGCGATCCGACCGTCCAGAAGGCCAGCGAACTGAGCGACCGCAAGGAGGCGGCCCTCCTCGAACAGTGGCTCGCGGACTTCCGCCGGACGACCGGCAAGGGCGCGGGGTTCATCGGCGGCCATGTCGGGGTCTTCGATGCCTCGCGGGTGAACGGCGTGCCGTATCTGATCAACGGGAACTCGGGCAAGGCGCCCGCGGCCCCGGCGGGCGAGGGCGGGTTCACCGGCTGGTCGCTCATCGGGGTCGACCAGGTCTCGCGGGGCGCGCAGTCGGCCGCGCGGCTGGCCCCCTGGAAGGGCGGCCCGGACTGGGTCTCCGTACAGACCCGCGCGCACACCGACGCGCTGACGCTGGACGCGCCGGCCGCTCTGACCCCCGGGCACAGCGCCCGCGCCACGGCGACCGTCACCCAGGGGACCAGGGCGGTCCCGGTCGGCTTCCCGCTCAGCGCCGACTGGACGGGCTCCCCGAACCTCCGGATCGGCGACCGGAACGGCGCCCGCCCCCGCCACGCGGCGGTCTTCGACCCGGCGACGGGCACCCTCACCGCGCTGCGGCCCGGGACGGTCATCCTCGCGGTGACGGTCAACGGCGTCACACAGCGGGCGGAGATCAGGATCGCGGCGACAGCCTCCGGGTCGGCCGCGGCGGTCGCGCCCGCGGCGTGACCGGGTGAATACGGTGGCCCGGCATCCGGCCGGCCGGACGCCGGGCCACCGTACGCGGCGACTTTGGGACGGGGGAGCGGGACCGGGCTCGCGACTTTGGTCGCGCAGGCCGCTCCTGAAGGCCAATAGCCGTGCTGAGCTGGCGGTTTCTAGCCTTGAGGGGTGAAGACGGTATGCGGAATCCTGTGTTTCCTCCTGTTGTCCCAAGGCGTGGGAGGACTGCTGCACGAATGGACGGACGGATGGTTCGAACTCTGGTCGGTGGTGGCGAGGATGAGCTACTTCGACGGCTATGAGATCTATGTGTCCGTCGTGCTGATCGTGGCGGGCCTGGGCATGGGCGCGGCTACGGAGAGCGCGAAGAAACGCGGTCTGTAGGGGCTGACGGCTTCGGACGGCGTGGAGGGTGCGTGGAGGGTGCCGCGTACGGGACGTGACGGCGCGTCGGGCGGATCGGGCTGGATCAGGCCGTTTCGAGGTGCAGCGCCGTGAACCGCGTGGTGAAGCCCGTGCCGTCGGGGGACGCGCACATCGGTCCGGCCTGCGCGGGCGCCTCCGGCGGGAAGTAGGCGAGCCGCAGCATCGTGCCCGGCTCGCCGTCGAGACCGTACAGGATCGTGACGGTGTCGCCCTCGCGCCGCAGTTCGACGGTGACCGGTGCCGGGGTGTCGGTGAGATGGGCGAGCGGTACGACGTTCCAGTCCGACACCTCGCGCGTGACGACGGCGCTGAGCTGTTGCCGGCCGTCGACGTATTCGATGCCGGTCTTGATCCAGTTCTTCTCGTCCAGCCGCAGCAACAGCCCGGCCTGGTCGTACTGTTCGCGGTAGTCACCGGAGAACGTGACCCGCAGCCGGAAGGACGCGGGCACCGGCCGCAGCAGGGCGTGTCCCGTGTCGCGTACGAAGCCGTAGTGCGTGGTCACCCAGAAGTCCGTGTCCGGTTCCGTGGTGATGTCCAGGGCGTCGTCGTACGCGGCCCACTGGGCGGGCCGGTTCAGCCACGTCCAGTCCGTGAAGCCGAGACAGGATTCCGTCCCGGACTCCGTCCCGGCGTCGGTCACTGTGCCGTCGGCGCTCTCGCCCATGGTCTCTCCTCACGTCAGCGGTCGGGCACCCACACTGCCATGGCGGCGCGCGGACGCGGTGAGCGGGGGACGGCCATCCGGATGCCCACTGCCGGCCGTCGGTCGGTCCGCGTCCGTATCGCCCTGCGTTCTCCGTACAACCCCCCCGTCCCATCCGCCGTCCAACATGCACGGGAAAGAACGGGCGCTTTCCCCACACCCCCGCACCAGCCCGGCATTCCTCTTCAAGGAGCCGTTTTCGTGCGCGAGAACAGCATCGCCGTAGCCTCGGCATCATTCCTGTTGCTGGCGGGTGCGGCCATCACCACCGCCCCGGCGGCCCAGGCCGGCACACCCGGCGGGACACACGCCGCCGACCGCAACACCGACTTCAACGGTGACGGGTACGAGCACGTCCTCACCGGCGCTCCGGGCGCGACGGTCGGCGGCCACCGCGGCGCCGGTTACGTCACCGTGCAGTACGGCTCGGCCAAGGGCATCACCACCACCAACCGGGCCGTCCTGAGCCAGAACACCCCGGGCGTCCCAGGAGCCGCCGAGGCGGGCGACGGCTTCGGCAAGGCGCTGGCCTCCGGTGACCTCGACAGCGACGGCTATGACGACGCCGTCGTGGGCATCCCCGGCGAGGACATCGGTACGGTCGCGGACGCGGGCGGCATCGTGATCCTCCGGGGCTCCCCCACGGCGCGGCGATCGACGACTGAGCCACTTCCCGGTCCGCGGGCCCGCCTCACGGCGGGTTCGCCGGTTCCGCTTGCCCTGGAGCGCGCTCCAGGGTGGACGCTGGAGGCATGAGTTCAGTGGTTCCCCGGCTGGAGCCGGATGTGGAGATCCCGCACGGCGGACTGACGATCGGCGAAGCCGCGGCGGTCTGCGGTCTCAGCGTCGACACCCTTCGGTACTACGAACGCGAGGGGCTGACGGCGCTCCCCGCCGATCGCGCGCCCTCCGGCCAGCGGCGCTACTTCGCCCAGGACCTCCGCTGGCTCGCCGGGATCGTCATGCTCCGCGGCACCGGCATGCCGATCCGCGACATCCGCGCCTTCACCGAGATCTGCCGGTACGAGGGCAATGAGGCCGAGCGGCTGGCCGTACTGGAGCAGCACCGCGAGCGCGTACTCGAACAGCTCAATGAGACCCGGAATCATCTCGCCGCCATTGAACGGAAGATCGACTTCTATCGGAAGGGCGTTTCCTCGTCATGAAAACCGTGAAACTCGGTTCGCAGGGCCTCACCGTCTCCGCCGAGGGCCTGGGCGCGATGGGCATGAGCGTCTGGTACGGCCCCAGGGACGAGCAGGAGGCCATCGCCACGCTCAACCGGGCCGTCGACATCGGGGTCACGCATATCGACACGGCCGAGGCGTACGGCCCGTTCGAGAACGAGAAACTGATCGGACGCGCCCTGGGCACGCGGCGTGACGAGATCACGATCGCCACCAAGTTCGCCACCGAGTTCGACGACGACGGCACGCCCCATGGTCACAACGGCAGCGCCGCGTACGCGCACCGGGCGGTGGACCGCTCCCTGCGGCACCTCGGCATGGATGTCATCGATCTGTACTACCTGCACCGCGTCGACCCGAACGTCCCCATCGAGGAGAGCATCGGGGCGATGAGCGAGATGGTGCGGGCGGGCAAGGTGCGTTACATCGGTGTCTCGGAGGCGAGCCCCGATCTGATCCGCCGGGCCCACGCGGTGCATCCGCTGACCGCACTCCAGTCGGAGTACTCCCTGTTCACCCGGGATGTGGAGCACAACGGCGTGCTGGCGACCGTACGGGAACTGGGCATCGGGTTCGTCGCGTTCTCGCCGCTGGGACGCGGCTTCCTGTCCGGGAAGATCAGGCGCCGCGACGATCTCGCGCCCGACGACGCGCGCCGCGGTCTGCCCCGGTTCACCGAGGAGAACATCGCGGCGAATCTGGCGGTCGTCCACAAGGTCACCGAGCTGGCGGAGGCCAAGGGCATCACACCGACGCAGCTGACACTGGCCTGGCTGCTGGCGCAGCGGGTCGTACCGATCCCCGGCACCAAGCGGCGCACTTATCTGGAACACAACGCCGAGGCCGCCGATATCGAACTGACCGACGGCGATCTGGCGGCGATCGAGGCGGCGGCGCCGCACGGTGTCGCGGCGGGCGAGAGGGACGCCGCTCCCCGCACGTGACGTGACCTCGCGTGGCGTGGCGTCACGTACGGTCGCTCCGGTCACTCCTGGGGCAGGCGTACCCGCCCGTGGTCGTCGCGTACGTCGCGGATCACCCGGAAGTCGCCGACCGGGTTGCCCTTCGGGTCCACCGTCAGGACCACCGCGTGGTCCCCAGAGCAGCGCCCGCCTTCCCCGGGCTCGTCGCAGAACAGTACGTACCCCTGGAGCCGGTCGACCGCGCCCGGTTCGAGCCACCATAGCCCCGACACCATGCCGGCCCCGGCTCGCGGCCGCGTCGTGCGCAGCCAGTCGATGACGGCGTCCCGCACGGTCGTCTCGAACGCCTTCCGGTCCTCCCACGGAAAGGAGAGATACGCCCTGCCGGACTCCGGATCGACCACACCGTCGCGCACGGTGTAGGAGACGGAGTAGTGCGGGCGCTTCGCGAGAGCGCCCAGCAGGCCGGGGTCGGTCATACGCAGCACCATGGGCCGGTTCTTCTTTCCGGCGGGGCGTGCGCGCGCGAGGTCGGGGGCGACGATGTTCACGGTCACCGAGCGCCTCGGCGCGCCGTTGTCGTCGCGGGCCGGGGACCACGCCCCTACGCACGCGCCGATCTCGGCCAGGACCCGCGTGACGGTGGCGTTCGTCGGCGCGGCGACGATCCAGGGGGTGGCGAGGGCCGGGTTCGCGCCCACCAGTTCGTATCCGCAGTCGGTGAACGCGGCCCTCATCCGGCGCAGTTCACCGGCGCGGGACCTGCCACGCTCCACCGCCTCGTCGAGCGCGCGGTCGCAGGGCCCGCGGTCGCAGGTGCCCGCCGCGGCGTCGATCCGTAGCAGCACCGCGGCGTCGGGGTCGTCGGCCACCGAGAAGGTCACCTCGGACCCACTGGTCTGCGGGAACAGCGTGCGCGCGGAGAGCACTTCGAGGATTCCGGGGTACTGACCCTCGGCCAGCTCCGCCGCGCGTTTCCGGTCGCTCTTCGTCGTCACCGCTCCGGTCACCACTCCGCAGTCGGCGACCAGCAGCGCGAGCGAGCACACCAGCGCACCCGTCAGCCCGCCCCGGATCCGTCCGCCCCAGGTGTCCGCCATGATCCGTCTCCCCCCGCGCGCCCGGCCCTCGCCGGTGTGGCGACCTGGGGCGACGATAGGAGACGGCGGGGGAGCGGCAGATGAGTACGGCTACTCAACTGCCCTCCGCTCAACCGCCGTCGAGTGAGGTCGAGCGGCCGAGATAGGTGAGCGGGCCCGGATCCGGCACCGCGATCTCGTGGAAGCCGAGCCGGTCGTAGAAGGCGCGGGCGGAGGTGTTGGCGGTGACCAACGAGAGATGGACCGCGTCGGCTCCCCGGTCACGCAGGGCGCGCAGGAAGGTGTGTATCAGGGCCCGGCCGTAGCCCCGGCGCTGCGCGGCGGG
This sequence comes from Streptomyces scopuliridis RB72, assembly GCF_000718095.1. Taxonomy (GTDB): domain Bacteria; phylum Actinomycetota; class Actinomycetes; order Streptomycetales; family Streptomycetaceae; genus Streptomyces; species Streptomyces scopuliridis. The sequence continues at coordinate 71,297 of NZ_JOEI01000023.1, forward strand.
CAGCAGATCGATATGCAGATGCGCGGGATAGCCGGCCAGTTCGGGCAGGATCATCCGCTCCGGCCGGTGCAGCAGGGCGATCATCTCCTCGCTCGGGGTACGGGCCGGGCCGGCCAGTGCCGGATAGCGGCCGGCGAGCGGCGGCAGCCACACCTCGCGGAACGCGCTGACGAAGCCGGCCGTGTCGGCGGTGCCGAGGACATAGCCGACGGCCCGGCCCCGGCCGTCATCGAGGACGAAGGTCAGCTCGGGCTCCAGCGCCGCGTACGGCGCGGCGAAGATGCTCGGCATCAGGTCCGGGTCCGGATAGAGGTGCCGGGAGTCCCGGCCCGCGTCGGCGGTGCGTACGCAGATGTCGTGGAGTGCGGATAGGTCCTCGGGGCGGTAGGCCCGGACAGTGGCGAGTAGGGGCGGCACAGCAACGCATGGTGCCAGTGCCGGGAGCGCTCCCACAAGGGCGGGGCCGGACGGGGTGCGGCGGCGCTGATCGATCCGTACGGCGTGCATTGGTTGCGCACGCTGTGCGGTCTCCGTACAGTGTGCGGAGCAGTGCACGCCGTTCGTAGACGCTCATGCACGCTCGTCACCATTCGAAGCCGCGGGAGAGATGACATGTCGCAGAGCCTGAACCTGAACCAGCACGCCGCCGCGGCCCCGGCCTTCGACTCCGCTCGCTGGCAGGCCCGGCTCGATGAACTCCTCGCCGCCCATCACATCCCCGGCGCCTCCCTCGCCGTACTCGCCGACGGCGGGATCCATGAGCTGGCGAGCGGGATCCTGCACACCGGGACCGGCGTCGGGGCGACCACGGACTCGGTGTTCCAGATCGGCTCGATCAGCAAGGGCTACACGGCCACGCTCGTGGTGCTGCTCGCCGACGCCGGGAAGCTGGACCTGGACGCGCCGGTCGTGGACGTACTGCCCGACTTCGCCGTGGCCGACGCGGTGGCCACCGGAACGATCACGGTGCGTCAGCTGCTCAACCACACCAGCGGTATCGAGGGCGACTTCGTGAGCGACACCGGCCGTGGCGACGACTGCCTCGCCCGCTATGTCGAGGGCGTCAGGGACGTCGGGCTCACCAACTCGCCCGGCGCCACCATGTCGTACTCCAGCACCGCGTACAACGTCCTCGGCCGGATCGTCGAGGTCGTGACCGGCCTGACCTGGGACGAGGCGCTCAAGGAGATGCTCTGCGACCCGCTCGGGCTGGCGCACACGATGACACTGCCCGAGGAAGTGCTCCGATTCCGCGCCGCGATGGGACACATGGGCGAGCCCGGCGAGGCGCCGGTCCCCACGCCGCTGTGGAACATGCTGCCCCGCTCGGCGGGCCCGTACGGCGGGATCTCCGCCACCGCCGCCGATGTGGTGCGGTTCGCCCGGCTCTTCATCGACGGCGGTACGGCGCCCGACGGTACGCGCGTGCTCTCCGCCGGGGCCGTCGAGGCGATGCTGACGCGTGAGGTCGAGATGCCCGACCAGTGGTTCCTCGGGGCCCACTGGGGCCTGGGCTGGGGCCTGTTCGAGTGGGACGGCGCGCGCGGCTTCGGCCACGACGGCAGTACGTTCGGCCAGCTCGCCTATCTGCGCGCCATCCCGGAGGCGGGGATCGCCCTCGCGCTGCTGACCAACGGCGGGGGAGCCGCGCCGAAGGTCTTCGAGACGCTCTGCCGCGAGCTGACCGCCGAACTCGCCGGCCTGGCCATGCCGGGGTTCGGGCCCGCGGATGGGGCACCGGCCGTGGACCCCGGCCAACTGGCCGTGGACACCACGCCGTTCGTGGGCGGCTACCGGCGTGAGGGGTTCCTGATGACCGTTACCGACCGGCCCGCCGGCGAGGGCGTCCTCCAGGTGAAATACGAGGGCGCCGACGGCCTGAAGGACACCTTCGATCCGCTCTACTGGAATCTGGTGCCGGTGTCGCACACACCGTCGAAGACGGTGTTCGCCGGGCGGCGCAACGAGAAGGACGCCTGGATACCGGTGGTCTTCTACGCCCTGGCGGACGGCTCCAGGTATGTGCACTTCGGCGTGCGGGCCACGGCCAAGTCCGCGTGAGATCAGGCCCTGTCCGGGACGGGCCCGCGGGAGGCGAACCTCCCGTAGGGACCCGCCCGTTCGGGCGTGCATGCCTACGTCACCGAGCGCCCCGACGATCCGCGACCGCCGTCGTGGCGACGGTGAAACAGTCGGATAGGGCGGCATGCATGACGCTTCTCAGGTGCTGCGCGGGCGCGCCGCAGCCATCCGGCCTCGGAGGTAAAGCCGAGCATGGCCCGCATCATCGCCAGGGTGACCAGCTCGGCATCGGTGAGCTGAGGCGCGATCCCCACGGCCGGCCGCCACGGCGCCAGATCCGGACGCTCCCTCAGCAGGTCGTCGGTCGTCGCATAGAGTGCCGTCGCGACGGTGTCCAGGCTGTTCGCACAAAACGATCTTGGACGCCCTCGTTCTCGTCTCCGCGGGCACCCCTTGAAATTGATCACCAGGTGGTCTTACCAGTCACCGGTACACCAGAAAGGATCGTGGCATGTCCAGCGACCGTCTCATGCGCATCCACAGCGCCGAGTTCCAGGCCATGGCCGAGAGGGTCCTGCGGGTCACCGAGCTCACCTCCCGCCTGAACGTCCTGCCTTTCGAGGACGAAGCGGGCAAGGCGGAACTGTTCGAACAGATCCTCGGCAAGCCAATGCCATCGAGAGTCACGATCTATCCGCCCTTCTACACGGACCATGGCCTGAACCTCGACCTCGCCGAGCGCGTGTTCATCAACCAGAACTGCACGTTCCTGGACTATGCCGGCATCCGGCTCGGTGAGCGCGTGATGGTCGGCCCGAAGGTCACGTTCATCACCAGCGGCCACCCGGTCGATCCCGAGGAGCGGCGGCTGTACCTCACCGGCGCACCCATAGACGTGGCGGAGAATGTGTGGATCGGTGCCGGTGCCACGATCCTGCCCGGCGTCAGCATTGGCCGTGATGCCGTGGTCGCCGCCGGCGCGGTCGTGACCGATGACGTTCCGCCGGCAAGCCTGGTGACCGGTAGTAAGGCAACCGTGAACCGACGGTGGTGACGACCTCTCCGGGGCCACGCCGAGCCACCGACTACGGGCAGTCATCAACCCATCGGAAGCCTGGCGCCGTTCCCCGAGGCAACTGGATCCAGTCCAGGGGGAAGACACCCTCCGCTCGCTCACCCCGTACGGTCACGGACCTCTTGGAATTGATCACCTAGGCTCCAGGGCGGGCGGTTTCGGTCCGGCGCGCGCGGTGCGTCATCCAGGCGGCGACCAGCGCGCCCGACACGTTGTGCCACACCGAGAACACCGCGGCCGGCAGCGCGGCCAGCGGGCTGAAGTGGGCGGTGGCCAGGGAGGCGGCGAGGCCGGAGTTCTGCATGCCGACCTCGAAGGCCATCGCCCGGCTCGCGGGCGGTCCGAGCCGGGCCAGCTTTCCGGCGCCGTAGCCGAGCGCAAGACCGAGGCCGTTGTGCAGGACCACCGCGACGAACACCAGCAGGGCCGCCGACTTGATGGCGCTCGCGCTGCCCGCCACCACTACCGCGACGATCACCGCGATCGTGACGGCCGACAGCCAGGGCAGCGCCCCGAGCACCCGGTCGGCATAGCGCCCCGCGAGCAGCCGGACCGCCAGTCCCGCCAGGACCGGAAGCAGCACGGTCTTCAGGATGTCGCCGACCATCGAGCCCGCGTCGACCGGCAGATACTCGCCCGCGAGCAGCAGCGTCAGCGCGGGTGTCACCAGCGGTGCGAGGACGGTCGAGACGGTGGCGACCGAGACCGACAGCGCCACATCGCCGCGCGCCAGATACGTGACGACATTGGAGGCGGTGCCGCTCGGCGCGCAGCCGACCAGAATCACCCCCGCCGCCAGTTGCGGCGGCAGATCAAGGGCATGGGCTATCAGCCAGCCCAGCCCCGGCATGATCACATAGTGCGCGACCAGACCCAGCCCGACCGCCCACGGCCGTCTCGCGACCCCCTGGAAATCCTTCGGCGTCATCGTCAGCCCCATACAGAACATGACGACGCCCAGCAGATACGGCACCGATGTGCCCCAGCCCGCGAAGCTGCCCGGGATCGCCAGACCGAGGGCACCCGCGGCCAGAACGAGTACGGGGAAGACGGTGACGGCACGCCGGGCCGCGCGGTCGGTGGAGTCGGGCGCGGGAGACGCGGGGACGGTCGATGCGCTGGGGATGGTGGGCGGGCGCGGACCGGACTGCTCGGTTCGGGACCGCTCGGTGTCGGACTTCTCGGTTTCGGATGGCACGGCGCGATGCAACGCCTCACCGTCGCTCCGTGCAACACCGTCTCGTCATCCGGTCACCCACCGCCACCGCTGCCGCCCCCACGACTGCCGCTACCGGCTACCGGCTGCCGAGGGCCGGAATCCGGGCCGCCGAGAATTCCACGGGGAGGGAGACCGGGATACGCGTCCAGGGCGAGGGATGCCAGGCGACCTTCTCGGCGGGGATGGCGAGTCTCATGTCGGGCAGCAGATGCAGCACGGTGTTGACGGCGGTGCGGGTGATCAGTCGGGCGGGTACTTGCGCGGGGCAGACGTGGGGGCCTGCGGAGAAGGCGAGGTGGGCGCGGTTGCCGGGTTCTCCGGCGGTGTCGTCGGGGCGGATGGCGGGGTCGTCGTTGGCGGCGGCGATGCCGAGGATGAGGACGTCGCCGCGGCGGATGTGGCGGCCGCCGAGTTCGGTGTCGCGCAGGGCGTAGCGGGCGGGCATGTTGTTCATGGGCGGGTCGCGCCAGAGGGCTTCGTCGAGGGCGTCGTCGACGCCGAGCCGGCCGCCGTGCATCCGGGCGGCGAAGCGCGGATCGGTGAGCATCAGCCGGAGCGTCAGTGATGTCCAGGCGTTGACGCCTTCGGTACCCGAAGAGATCATCACCGCCATCGACTGGATACGTTCCGACTCGTTGCGCAGATTCGGGTGGTTGATGAACGCCGTCGTCAGATCGTCGGTCGGGTTCTCCTGCCGGCGGCGCAGCGCGTCGACCAGGATCTCCTCGAAGTGGCGGTTGCCGTCCTGCGAGTCGCCGGCGCTGCCGAACAGCGCGAGGAGCGCGCGCAGCAGCTCCTGGCCCTCCGCGCTGTCCAGCCCGAACAGGGACGCGATGGAGAGCATCGGCACGATGGTGGCGTAATCGGTCACCAGATTCGCCCGGCCCTGCTGGGAGAAGCGCGCGATCAACTCCGTACACACCGACTGGACCTGGCGGCGTGCCTTGCGCTGGTCGATCCGCGCCACACCGTCATCGAGGGGCTGGCGCAGCCGCCGGTGTTCGGGACCGTCCGCGCCGATGACATTGGCACGCCAGGCCATCATCGGCAGCAGCCCCGAATGCGGCGGGACCACGCCCTCGTTGAGATCGCGCCAGTTGCGCGCGTCGCGGGAGAAGACCTGTTCCTGCCGGGTGATCGTGAGCAACTCCCGGTAGCCCATGACGAGCCAGGCCGGTACGCCCGGTTCCAGCTCGACGCGGGCGACATTGCCCCACTGCTCGCGCAGTCTTCGGTAGACCTCGCGGGGTTCGGGCGCGCCGGTCGCGGCCGACAGGGGGAGCAGCTCCGCACCGGGGGAGTGGGCCGGACACTCCGGCGGCGGGGAGAGCGGGGAGGGATGGTTCATGGGGCGGTCTCCTTGGCACGCACCGCGCCGGCGTGCGGCGCGCATTCGACAAGGCTGAGCAGGGCATCCACCGACGGGGCACGTTCACGCAGACGGGGCGCGTTCGCGCATGTGAGGCATCACCAAAGTCGTTTCCTCCACCGGGCAAACGACCCACTCACCGAGGAGGACACGGGCAGCGGGCGGCGGGCGGGCGCCCCACGCCGTCCCGCGCCGTCGAGCCGGGTGTCAGTACACGTCGCGGACGTAGCGCCGCTCGGCGGCGAGCTGTTGGACGTACGCCCCGGCCGTCTCCTCGTCCAGCCCGCCATGGGCGGCGGCGATGTCCCGCAGTGCGCGGTCGACGTCCTTGGCCATACGGGAGGCGTCGCCGCAGACATAGAAGTGGGCGCCCTCTTGGAGCCAGGCCCAGAGACGGGCGCCGTGCTCGCGCATCCGGTCCTGGACATAGACCTTGACGCGCTGGTCACGGGAGAAGGCGGTGTCCAGCCGGGTCAGCGTGCCCTCCCTGCGCAACTCGTCCAGTTCGTCCCGGTAGTAGAAGTCGGTGGCCCGGTGCTGCTCGCCGAAGAAGAGCCAGTTGGGGGCCCGGTGGCCACGGGCGCGCCGTTCCTCCAGGAAGCCGAGGAAGGGCGCGACGCCGGTGCCGGGACCCACCATCACCATGGGGGTGGCGGGGTCGGCCGGCGGACGGAAGCGGGCGGCGCGCCGCACATACACCGGTACGGGGCTGCCGGGCGCGGCGTCGGCCAGGAACCCGGAGGCGACGCCCTTGCGCGCGCGGCCCTGGCGGTTCTCGTACCGGACGACGGAGACCGTCAGACGGATGCGCCCGGGGTCGGCCAACGGGCTGGAGGAGATGGAGTAGAGACGGGGCCGAAGACGCCGGAGGGCGGCCGTCCACTCTTCCGCGGTGGCCTGGACGGGGTGTTCGGCGAGGACATCGACGGCCTGCCTGCCCCAAGTCCACTGCGCCAGCTCGCCCTTGTTGTCGGGGCGCAGAAGCTTCTTGAGGGTACGGTCGCGGCTGCGCTCGGCGACGAGACGGAGCAGGCCGGGAGTGATCGCGGCGATGTCCAGATGGCGGTGCAGGGCATCGCGTACCGGCACAGGACCGACTCCGGGCACCTCCACCGGGTCGTTGGGATCGAGGCCGGTGGCGTCCAGCCACTCCGCGACGAGGCCGGGGCAGTTGAGCGGCCGCACGCCGAGGGCGTCCCCGGCCTCGTAGAGGAGGGGCGCGGCGGGGTCGTGCGTGTCGTAGGTGTCGAAGGTGAACTCGCGTACCTCCTTCGCGGCGCCGGAAAGGCTGAGCAGCCGGTTGCCGGTCAGCCGCGCGAGAGCGGGGGATGCCTCGGAGGGACGGCTGTCGACGGGAAGGGGGGCAGGGACCGGGACGGTGGCGCGGACGGCGTCGGGCGCGCTGTCCTGCGTGGTGCCCGGTGCCCGTTCCGCCGGATCGCGCAGAGCGGTGACCACCTGATCGAGCCACTGCGCCACGGACCGCTCGTACTCCGGCTCGCAGTCGGTGCGCGGGGCCAGCCGGACCGCGCCCAGCTCGTCCAACCGCTCGTCGAGACGGCGGCCGTAGCCGCAGAAATCGGCGTACGAGGAGTCGCCGAGGGCGAGCACGGCGTACCGCACACCGTCCAGCCGGGGTACGCCGGGCGCGCTGAGGGTCTTCCAGAACCGGGCACCGTTGTCGGGCGCCTCGCCGTCACCGAAGGTGCTGGTGACGAGGAGCAGATCGGCGGCGCGCGGCAGCGTGTCGGGCGTGACGTCGTCCATGGCGAGGAGCCTCGGCGCCCGCCCGTTGTCGGCCAGTCGCCGTGCGGCGGACGCGGCGATCTCCTCGGCGTTGCCGGTCTGCGAGGCCCACAGGACGATGACCTCGCTTCCGGGCGTTGCTTGTCCGGGCGCGGCGTCGGTGCCCGCGAGTACACCGGACGCGGATACGGCCCCGTCGTCCCGGCGCGACGGGCGCGCCGCGAGCCTGGTGAGGGACACCGCGCTCACCTTGAACTCGGGCTGGAACGAGACCGGATCGACCGCGTCGTTGGTGACCGCGTTCACGCTCAGATCCGTGCCGAACAGGTCGTTCCAGTGGAAGGGTGCGAAGCACTCCCCCTCCCGTACCCGGTCGGTCACGACGGCGGGCAGCACCGCCCGGCCTCGCCGGGACGCCACCTCGACCGAGTCCCCCTCCCCGACCCCCAGCGCCGCCGCGTCCAGGGGATGGATCTCCACGAAGGGTCCGGGGGCGAGCCGGTTGAGCTTGGCGACCTTCCCGGTCTTGGTGAGGGTGTGCCACTGGTGCTGGAGCCGGCCGGTGTTGAGGACATACGGGAACGCGGCGTCGGGCAGCTCGGCCGCCGGAAGGTGCGGGCGCGGGAAGAACACGGCGCGGCCGGTGGCGGTGGGGAAGGCCAGCCGGGGCCTCGTACCGTCCGCCCGCTCGATCAGTGTCTGGCTGACACCGTCGTTGAGATAGCGGACCGGGTTGCGGTCGGGGCCGGCCGGGGACGCACTCGGCCACTGCACGGGGGTACGGCGCAGCCGCTCATAGGTCACCCCGCGCAGGTCGTAGCCGGTCCTCGGGTTCCAGGCGCGCCTGATCTCCTCGAAGATCTCCTCGGCACTGCTGTAGCCGAACGCGTCCTCGTACCCCAGCTCGCAGGCGATCCGGGCGATGATCCGCCAGTCCGGCCAGGCCTCGCCCGGCGGGTCGGCCGCCCGCGCGCTCAGGGTGAGAGTGCGTTCCGAGTTGACGAACACGCCGTCGGCCTCCGCCCACAGGGCGGCCGGGAGGATGACATCGGCGTGCGCGTTGGTCTCGGTGTCGGCGAAGACGTCCTGGGTGACGACGAGTTCCGCCGCCGCCAGCCCCTCGATGACGGTCGTACGGTTGGCCACCGAAGCGACGGGGTTGGTGCAGATGATCCAGCACGCCTTGATGTCCCCGTCCGCCATCCGCCGGAACATCTCCACGGTGCCCTCGCCGGACCGGTCCGCGCCGGATCCGCCGTCGCCCGCCCTGTCCGCGCCGGACCGGTGTGCCCGCAGGGCCCCGGGCTTGATGCCCCACAGCTCCTCGACGAAGGCCCGGTCCTCGTCCATGAGAAGCGATCGCTGCCCCGGCAGCCCCGGCCCCATGTAGCCCATCTCCCGGCCGCCCATGGCGTTGGGCTGGCCCGTGAGCGAGAACGGGCCGCTGCCGGGACGGCAGATGGCGCCGGTCGCCAGATGCAGATTGACCAGTGCGTTGGTGTTCCAGGTGCCGTGTGTGCTCTGGTTCAGCCCCATGGTCCAGCAGCTCATCCACTCGCCCGCACCGCCGATCCACTCGGCGGCCCGGCGGAGGTCCGCCTCGGGGATACCGGTGATCTCCGCGACCGCGGCGGGCGGATAGTCCTGGAGGAAGGCGGGCATCGCCTCCCAGCCCTCGGTGTGCCCGGCGATGAACTCCGGGTCGGTGTGGCCGTTCTCGACCAGCAGTCGCAGCAGGCCGTTGAGCAGTGCCAGATCGGTCCCGGGCCGGATCCGCAGGAACAGATCGGCTTTGGCGGCGGTCGCGGTGCGTCGCGGGTCGACCACGATCAGTTTCGCGCCCGCCCTGACCCGCTCCATGAGCCGCAGGAAGAGGATCGGGTGGCAGTCGGCCATGTTGGAGCCGATGACGAGGAAGACCTCGGCGTGATCGAAGTCCTGGTAGGAACCGGGCGGGCCGTCCGCGCCGAGCGACAGCTTGTAGCCGCTGCCCGCGCTCGCCATGCACAGCCGGGAGTTGGACTCGATCCAGCGGGTACGGATGAAGCCCTTCGCCAGCTTGTTCGCCAGATACTGGGCCTCCAGCGTCATTTGCCCGGACACATAGAGGGCCAGCGCGTCCGGGCCGTGTTCGTCGACGACCGCGCGCAGCCGCCGCGCGGTCTCCTTGATCGCCGCGTCCATCTCCGACGGGGCGAGTTCGCCGCCGCGGTCCGCCCGTACCAGCGCTCCGGTCAGCCGTCCGGGGGCGGCGAGCATCTCGGCGCTCGTCGCGCCCTTGGTGCAGAGCCGGCCCGCGTTGGCCGGGTGCGCGGTGTCACCGGCCGCCTTGACCACGGTCCTGCGGCCGTCGGCGCCCGTCGCGACATCGAGGACGAGCCCGCAGCCGACACCGCAGTACGAGCAGACGGTACGCACCTGGGCGAGGGCGCCGGCCCGCTGATTCGGTGCGGTCACGGGCGGGCTCCTTCGTGGTCGGACAGTCGTGCCATGACCGTACGTAGCCCCCGTTACCCGGATGTCACGCCGGGTGATCGCACGCGGTTACACGCGCCACACAGCCGCCGGGAGAGGGGCGTGAGGAGCCGCGCGTCCGACGGTGTTCGCGACGCGCGCCGGCCGGATTCCCCGGCCCGTGACGGAACTTGCTGATCCGCGGTGGACGAACGACAGCGACGCTCTCACCCCCGCGGTAAGTGATCATGCGCTGCCACGACAGAGCGGGGCCGCGCGACCCGAACGGGCGTACGTTCCACGGCTTCCTGATCGGGACTCGCCGGTACGAGAGGGCGCCGTTCGACCCCCTCCATGGGGCTGATGACCACCCCGGCAAAGCTGACAATCGGTGACTTCTCACGCATGTCGCGGCCGACCGCGCAGGCACCGCGCCACCGAATCAGGTGGGCCCGTCGGGGCCTGCCCGACCTCGGGCAGGCATCACCCGAACGGACGAGGCGGTCCGGCCCCCAGCTCACGTACCGTAGTCACAGTGCGAGGTCCGAAGGTTCTTCGGATCCCGCGCCGAACCCCTTCCGGGCCGCCGTCACCGCCTTCTTCCACCTCCCACTCCCGGGTTGCGGGGGCGATGACCACCGGTGAGTGTGGGCCGCAGTTCTCAGCGAACACGAATGAAGGAGAGCGCGTCGTGGCGACTCTGTGTAAACCCGCGGTCTCGGTTCCCCAGTATGTGATCACCATGGAGGACACACTCGCTCTCGCGCGCTCGCTGCACGCGGACCATCCTCAACTGCCCCTGGCGCTGCGGCTGATCCAGAACACCGGGGTGGCCAAACGGCATATCGTCCAGCCGATCGAGGACACGCTCAGGCATCCCGGCTTCGAGGACCGGAACATGCTGTACGAGGCCGAGGCGAAGGCACGCGTCCCCGAGGTGATCGAGCGTGCCCTTGACCACGCCGAGCTGCGCCCCGCGGACATCGACATGATCGTCTATGTCTCCTGCACCGGCTTCATGATGCCGTCGCTGACCGCCTGGCTGATCAACACCATGGGCTTCCCCGGCCACACCCGGCAGCTCCCGATCGCCCAACTCGGCTGCGCGGCGGGCGGCGCGGCCATCAACAGGGCGCACGACTTCTGCCGCTCGTACCCCGGAGCCAACGTCCTCATCGTCGCCTGCGAGTTCTGCTCGCTCTGCTACCAGCCGACCGACCTCGGGGTCGGATCGCTGCTGTCCAACGGTCTGTTCGGCGACGCCGTCGCCGCCGCCGTCGTACGCGGCGAGGGCGGCACCGGGATCGCGCTGGAGCGCAACGGCTCCCATCTCGTACCGGACACCACCGACTGGATCGCCTACAGCGTCCGGGCCACCGGCTTCCACTTCCTGCTGGACAAGCGGGTGCCCACCACCATGGAGCCGCTGGCGCCCGCTCTGCGCACGATCGCCGACCAGCACGGCTGGGACGCCACCGGGCTCGACTTCTACATCATCCACGCGGGCGGCCCGCGCATTCTGGACGACCTCAGCCACTTCCTGGAAGTGCCGCCGGAGGCATTCCGGTTCAGCCGGGGCACGCTCACCGAGTACGGCAACATCGCCAGCGCCGTCGTCCTCGACGCGGTGCGCAGACTCTTCGACGAGGGCGGGGTGGCCGACGGCTCGCGCGGCATCATCGCCGGCTTCGGGCCCGGCATCACCGCCGAGATGGCGCTGGGGCGCTGGACGACCACCGGTGCCTCCCTCGACACCGCGATGACAGGAGGCCAGGTCGTGGGAAGGCTGGAACGCGACAGCGAGCCGTCGCCGGTGGGCGAACCGGTGCGATGACAAGACGGTGACGGTGATACGGCCGGACAGGGCCCAGCGCAGAGGCCGCGGCGCGAGGACCCCGTTACCCGAACGGCCCCGCGCCACCGCACCGCCGTACGACCGCACGACCACCACCCCCACCGTCATGGAGCACCGCATGACCCAGCTGACCCAGGCCGAGGGGCTCATCGTCCCTCCGGGCGGTGGCACCACCATCCTCACCGACGCCCAGCAGGTGACCTTCAAGGTCACCGGAGAGCACTCCCGCGTCTCCTCCAGCTTCGAGGTCGTCGTGCCGCCCGGCTTCGATGTCGGCGCCCACCGGCACACGCACAGCGAGGAGCTGTTCTACATCCTCGACGGTGAGCTGGACGTGCTGGCCTTCGAACCGAGGACGCTCAGCGAGGACTGGCGGCACTGGGAGTCCGCCTCGGGACTGAAATCGGTACGGGCCACACCGGGCACGGTCATCGTCGTACCCCCCGGCTGTCCGCACGCGTTCGCCAACCGGGGCGACGGCCCGGCCAAGATGTTCTTCCAGTCGTCTCCGCCCTCCGGCCACGAGCGGTACTTCGAGGAACTGCTCGACATCCTCAAGGACGGCGGCACGCCCGATCCGGCCGCCATCGCCGATCTCCGGCTGCGCTACGACATCGAGCAGCTCACCCCGCTGCGCCACGACGCCCAGGACCGTCCCGGCGATGATGTCGGCTCCGCTTCCTCGGCCACTCGTATGAGTCACTGACGCTGCGTGAACGGGGTCCCTGACTGACCGTAGGGGGATGGACTCCGCATCGGACATCAGGCGCCCACCGCGGCGAACCTCCCGGCGGGCCCGGTCGTCGGTCATCGGCGTCCTGCTCGTCATGACCGCTCTGACCGCCGGCTGGCCACTGATCGACCGGGCCCTGAACGATCACGAGCGGGTGCCGGACGGCACGCTGCTGGAGCTGGGCCCCGATGACAACATCGCGGTGCTGCGGGTGACCGGCGCGGGCTGGGCACTCAGCAAGTCGGCGAGCGATCCGGACTCGATGTACGTACTGACCCGCGACGGCGTCGACCTGGTCGCCGAGTATGTCGCCCTCACCACGGCCGGCCGGGCCGGAGAGCTGTGGGCGGGCCTGCGCAAGGTCCAGTCCGTCGCGGACGAGAACACCCGGCTCGGCCCTCCTCACCCCGTCACCAGCGCCGGGGGCGCCCAGGGCGAGACGGGCACACTGACCCGTGGAGACCGTACGGGCACGGCCACCATCTGGCTGCCGCCCGATCTGAGCTACGCGGTCGAGATCACGGTACTGGCCAGTCCGGACGCGGATCCACTGGCCTCGGCGGACGCCGCGGCCATGGTCCGTTCCGTCGCCTTCCCACGGGAGGCGCCATGACGACGACCGTCGCCTCCGCGTACACCGGACTGCGCGGCTCCGTCCGACGGCGGCCGGTGGGCTGGCTGTGCGGCGTCCTGTGCGTCCTCGGACTCGCGCTGCTCGCCCTCGAATTCGCCCCGGCCATCCGGGTGTTCCCCGGCCCGGCGGTGCTGGCCTTCCTGCTGCTGCTGTTCACGCTGGGCATCGGGGTGGCCATCCTGGGACGGGTACGTCCGTTCCGGGCGCCGCCGCGCGGCTGGGCCTGGAGCGGGGTCGCCTGGGGGGCCACCGCGGCGACCGGCTGCGCGATCGTGGCCAACGGCGGGCTCCAGGGCATCTGGTTCAAGGCGGCCGGGATCGACTTCGGCTCGCGGTGGGGCGCCGCGCTCACCGCCCCGCTCAACGAGGAACTCCTCAAGGTGTCCGGCGTCGCACTGATCGCCCTCGGCGCACGGCAGTTGGTACGCGGGCCGCTCGACGGGTTCTTCCTCGGCGCCTTCACCGGACTCGGCTTCCAGGTCATGGAGAACTGGACCTACGCGATGAACTCCATCCTCAGCGGTGGGGGAGTGAACGCGGACACCGACGTCCTCCAGTCCTTCGTCACCCGGGTCGGGCTGACCGGCCTCGGCTCGCACTGGGCGATGACCGCCGTCGCGGGGACGGGCGTCGGCATCCTGCTCGCCCACAGCGGCCGCCCGGTGCGCCGGCGGATCGTACCGGCGGCCCTCTGCCTGCTGACCGCCATGACCATGCACTGGCTCTTCGACTCGCCCCTGCTCGGCTCCGCCGGGGGCGTCGCCGGCAAGGTGGCCGTCAACTTCCTTGTCGCCGTGGGGTTCTATGTCGTCCTGCGGCGCCGCGCGCGGCGCCGGGCCCGCGCCTTCCTGCTCTCGCCGGAATCCCCGTTCTCCATCGAGCTGCTCACGCGCCGCTCCCGCACGCGCGCCCTGCGCCGGGTGCCGCCGGCGCGCCGCCCCGCCGCCGCCCTGCGGGCCGCCGGCCATCTCGCGGTGGTCGAGGAGTACGCGGCCGGAACATACAGACCGCCCGGTTCGGTGGGTACCCTTGACGGTGAACGACGGGTAAACGAGTGAGACCCGCTCGGTGAACCCCTGAACGGTGCGACGGAGCGTCCCGATGGCACAGCAGCGTGCGGTCAGAACACGTGCCGCGATCCTGGCGGCGGCGGCCTCCGTCTTCGACCGGTACGGCTACGACGCCGCGACGATCACGGAGATCACGGCGCGCTCCGGGACGACCAAGGGCGCCCTCTACTTCCACTTCCCTTCCAAGGAGGAGCTGGCGCGGGGCGTGCTGCGCGAACTGACCGGGGACCTCACCGTGGAACCGGCGGACTCCCATGTCCAGGCGCTCATCGACATGACGATGGCCGTCACGTACCGCTCCCTCCACGACCCGATCGTCAGGGCCGGTCTCCGGCTCGCCGTCGAGCAGGGATCGGTCGACTTCTCCGAGGTCAGCCCCTTCCCGGTGTGGGCGGGGCTGAGCGAGGACCTGCTGCTGCGGGCGGCGGAGCGGGGCGAGCTGCTGCCGTACGCCGTGCCTCGGGAGACGGCCGAACTGGTGGTCAGCGCCTGGGCGGGGATCCAGGTCTACGCGCGCGTCGTGGCCGGCCGCCGTGATGTGGAGCGCCGGATGTCGGTGATGTGGGCGCATCTCCTGCCCAGCGTGGTGATGCCGCGCCTGCTGCTCGAACTGGACGTGGCGCCCGACCGCGGCGCGCGCGTCGAAGCCGTCCGCGCTCTCCGGTCGGCCTCAAGCGGCTCTTGAGCCGTACCGGAGCGGGCCGCGGGTGCGATCGGCGAGACTGGGGGCCGATACAAACCGCGACGACGGATTGTTTCCGCCCGCACACCGCTTCCGGTCCCCCGCACCAGGAGACGACGATGGTCAAACAGGAGCGCGCCGCGCGCACCCGGCGATCACTGATCCGGGCCGCCGCGGAGATCTTCGCGGCCGAGGGGTTCGTCCCGGCGTCGCTCACCATGATCAGCCGACGGGCCGGGGTGAGCAACGGAGCGCTGCACTTCCACTTCACGAGCAAGGAGGCGCTGGCGGGGGCGGTCGAGGAGGAAGCCGCGCGGGAGGTGCGGCTGATCACCGAGTCCCGCGGCTGTGACGAGGCACCGGTCCTGCAACTCCTGGTCGACGCCACCCACGCGTTGATGCGCCGGCTCGACGAAGACGTCGTCGTACAGGCCGGCTTCGAGCTGAGCGGCGACCTCTCGCGCCCCGGCGGCGTCGATCTGCGGCGGCAGTGGCGGTGCTGGGTCGAGGGCATACTCCAACGCGCCGCGTCCGACGGCGGGTTGGCGGACGGAGTGGCGCCGGACCAGGCCGCCGACGCCCTGCTGGCGGCGACGGTCGGGTTCGAGGTCCTCGGCGCCAGGGACGGCAAGGAGTGGCTCTCCCGCCCCGCGCTCACCCGGTTCTGGGAGCTGATGCTGCCCGGACTGGCCGCGCGTCCCGACTCTCTGGTCACCCGGGGGTCTCCGGGGGCGGCCTGTCCCCGCGTGAACGAGGCATGAATCATCCGTCCCCAACGGGCCTCTTCCCGCGCGGAGCCGTGGAATTCCCCCATTGTTCGTGCCGCGTTGCTCCGTCGCGCTATTCGACGGGTTGTCGCGTACCCCAATTCCACCGTCATGCCCGGTAAATGAAGGCGTTGGAGATGTGCTCGACGGTTACTCAAGAATTCAAGAAGTGACGCCCGCGCGGGACTACCATGCCTGGCGTCGAAGAGTCATTCGGCGGGAATTTGACGAGGTGCGGAGGAAAACCGTGGAGATTCAGGTTCCGGGGCCGCTGCGAACCAGGAAAGACCGATGAGGGCCCCGGGAAATCCGGTGGCCCTGATCACGGGCGCGACACGGGGGATCGGACTCGGGGTGGCGCGGGAGCTCGGTGGCCGGGGCCATCGCGTCTTCATCTGCGCGCGGACCGCGCAAGAGGTCAAGCAGACGGTCGAGGATCTGCGCGCGGCGGGGATGGAGGCCGAGGGCACGGTCGCCGACGTCCGGGACCGCGCGTCGGTGTCCGCGCTGGTGGCCGCCGTCGTCGGACAGTTCGGCCCGGTCAACATCCTGGTCAACAACGCGGGCCGGGGCGGTGGTGGACCCACCGCCGAGATCGCCGACGAGCTCTGGTACGACGTGATGAACACCAACCTCAACGGTGTGTTCCTGCTGACCCGCGAGGTCCTGGTGAACGGCGGTCTGCTGGACTCCGGTTACGGACGCATCATCAACATCGCCTCGACCGCCGGGAAGCAGGGCGTCCTGATGGGCGCCCCCTACTCCGCCTCCAAGCATGGCGTCGTCGGCTTCACCAGGTCGCTCGGCAAGGAGCTGGCGCCGCTCGGCATCACCGTCAACGCGGTCTGCCCGGGGTACGTGGAGACCCCGACCGCCGAGCGGGTCCGCCGGGGGTACGCCGCGGCCTGGGACACCACCGAGGACTTCGTGCAGGCGCAGTTCGAGGCGAAGATCCCGCTCGGCCGCTACTCCACCCCGGAGGAGGTGGCGGGCCTGGTCGGCTATCTCACCACGGAGAGCGCCGCCTCGATCACCGCGCAGGCGATCAACGTCTGCGGTGGCATGGGCTACTCCTGAGCCGTCTCCCCGACGGGACCGTAGACGCACGCGTATGGAACTGAGCTTCGTGGCTATGTCCCGTCTCACCGGAGTGGACTTGACTGTACGCATGACACAGACCACGCAGAACGCCCAGGCAGAGACGAAGACGACCCTCGTCATCGGTGGCACCGGGAAGACCGGACGGAAGGTCGCGGAGCGGCTCGCCGGCAAGGGCCTTCCGGTGCGCATCGGTTCGCGCAACGCCGACCGGCCCTTCGTATGGGAGGACCCGGCCACCTGGGCGGGCGCGCTGGAGGGCGTCGGAGCCGTGTACATCACGTACTACCCCGACCTCGGTTTCCCCGGGGCCGCCGAGGTCGTCGGCGAGTTCTCCGCGTTCGCCGTCGCCCACGGCGCACGCCGGCTGGTGCTGCTCTCCGGCCGCGGCGAGGAGGGCGCGCGGGCCGGCGAGGAGAAGATGAAGGAGTCCGGCGCCGACTGGACCGTGGTCAGGTCCAGCTGGTTCAACCAGAACTTCAACGAGAGCTTCTTCCTCGAACCCGTCCTCGCCGGGGAGCTGGCGCTGCCGACCGGTGACGCCGTCGAGCCCTTCGTGGACACCGACGACATCGCCGACGTGGCCGTCGCCGCGCTGACCGGAGACCAGCACATCGGCAAGACCTATGAAGTCTCCGGCCCCCGGCTGCTCAGCTTCCAGGACGTCGCCACCGAGCTGTCCAAGGCCACCGGCCGGGAGATCAGCTATATCCCGGTCTCGATCGACGACTACCGCGCCGCGCTGGCGGAGCACGGGCAGCCGGTCGAGTTCGCCGACCTGTTCGGACTGATCCTCGACGGCCGCAACGCGCATCTGGTGCACGGAGTGGAGGAAGCCCTCGGCCGCAAGCCCCGTGACTTCTCCGACTTCGCCCGCGACGCCGCCGCCGGCGGCGTCTGGAACGTCTGATTCCGCACGGCGAACGGGCGCTGCCGGTACGCGGACGACCTCCGCGTACCGGCAGCGCACGACGCACCATCCGCGAGGAGGCGGCCATCAGTACCCCCATGTCCAGCGAGTACGGACTCGCGTCCCTGCCCGGTCACTTCCACGGTTTCGCGCTGATGCACATCGCGATGCGCCGGGACGCCCGCCGGCTGCTCGCCGCCGCGCCCGCCCTGACCCCGGCCGGGCTCGGCGCCGCCGCCTCATGGTGGCGGCAGCTGCGCGACATCATCGACTGGCACCACCACAGCGAGGACGAGGTGCTCTGGCCGGAACTGCTCGGCAGGGCACCGCGGTTCGCCGCCGAGGCACGGCGGCTCGGTGACGACCACGTCGTGCTCGACCGCGCCATGGAAGCGGTCACGGCCGCACTGCGCCCCGGCGGGAACCCCGCCGCCGTCGGCCCCGCGGCCACCCGCTTCGACTCCGTACTCCGCGATCATCTGCGCGACGAGGAGACCGTCTCCTTCCCCGTCTTCGCCCGGCTCTCCCCGGACGACTACCTCGCCGTCGAGCGGAAGGTGATCGCCAGCGCCCCCTTCGCGGTCATGACGCGTCTCCAGCCCTGGATGTTCGACGGCGCGGACAAACGCTCGGTGGCGCATGTCGCCGCCACCATCCCGCCGCCCGTACGGCTGATCGGCCATACGGTGCTGCGCCGGCGGTACGAACGGACCCTCACCGGAGTGATCCGCCCCCACTGACCCGCCCGTTGTTCACGCCCGACCGGATGAGGAAGCCCCGATGCAGACCGCTCCAGCAGTCGCCGGCCCCGTGCTCGCCGCCGCCACCATCGGCACCGGGCTGATGGCGGGGCTGTACTTCGCCTTCGACGTCTCGGTCATGCCGGGGCTCGCCGGCGCCGACGACCGTACGTTCGTCACCGTGATGGGCACCATCAACCAGGTCATCGACAACAGCGCCCTGTTCGGCCTGCTGTTCGTCGGGGTGTTCCTCGCCACGGGCGTTGCCGCCGTACTCCAACGACGCCTGGGCGGGCCGGACGCCGCGCGCTGGACCCGGACGGCCTTCGCCCTCTACGCCCTGTCCGTCGCGATCACCCTGTGCGTCAACGTCCCGCTGAACAGGATGCTGGCCCGCGCCGTATCACTGGGCGGCACCGCCGACTTCGGCGTGGTGCGCGGCAGATTCGAGCGGCGGTGGACCTCGGCCAATGTCGTCAGGACCCTGGCCTGCACGGCGGCCCTCGGCGCGCTCGGGCGCGCCCTGGTCCTGCACGGCAGGGGAGCGGCCCAGCCGCTCTGACGCCCCCCGGGCCCGTCCGGGCCCACCCAGAACCGCGCCCGTCCTCTTTACTCGTTCCCCCGCGGGGAGGGCGGGCGCGTCCCACCCTGAGACGGATCCACAGAAAACGGTGACCCTTCATACGGCGCCGTCTAAGGTGATGACATGGACACACTGACCGGTCTGCTCGAAGGCCCGAAGGCCCGCGGCGCGTTCCTGCTCAAGTCCGTCTTCAGTCCACCGTGGTCCCTGCGGGTCGAGGACCGGGCACCCATCTCCGTCGTCACGATGGTCCGCGGCGACGCGTGGGTACTCCCCGACAACGGGCATCCGGTCCGGCTGTGCCCCGGCGACGTCGCCGTGATGCGCGGGCCCGACGCGTACGCCATCGCGGACCGGCCCGAGACCCCAGTCCAGATCGTCGTCGGCCCCGAACAGCGCTGTAACACCACCGAGGGCGAGGACGTCACCGAAACGATGGCTCTGGGCGTACGGACCTGGGGCGACGACAGCCGGGCCGGCTCCTCGGTCATGCTCAGCGGCACGTACCAGGCGCCCAGCGAGATCGGCCGACGGCTGCTGGCAGCACTCCCTGTACTGCTTGTCCGCCCCGCGGAGGCGGGCGACAATCCGCTCGTACGCATCCTCGCGGACGAGATCGGCAAGGACGAGATCGGCCAGGAACTGGTCCTCGACCGGCTGCTCGACCTGCTCCTCGTCAGCGTCCTGCGCACCTGGCTCGCGATCCCCGAATCCGGCGCGCCCGCCTGGTACCGGGCCCAGAGCGACCCGGTGGTCGGCCCGGCGCTACGACTGCTGCACGAACAGCCGGGCAGGGCCTGGACGGTGGCCTCGCTCGCGGACAACGTCGGCGTCTCCCGCGCGGGTCTGGCCCGTCACTTCACGACGCTCGTGGGCGAGCCGCCGATGGCGTACCTCACGGGCTGGCGGCTCACCCTCGCGGCGGACCTGCTGCGCGAGCCGGACGCGACGGTGGCGACGGTGGCGCGGCGGGTGGGGTACAGCGGGGCGTTCGCGCTGAGTGCGGCGTTCAAGCGGGTGCGGGGGGTGAGTCCGCAGGAGTTCAGGAGGGGCGGGCGGGGGGAGCCGGCGGACCGTGACGGCGGGGTGGGGAGGACGGTGGTCCTGGACCGCTGAGGTGCGGTGTGCGTTTTGCTTGGTGCGGGGTGCGGTTTCGTGCGGCTGGTGCCGGGGGCCGGGGCCTCCGGAGGTACATGTCCGGACGGCACGATTTACGTCGCGACTCTGGCCACAGTCGGAAGACGGGCGTTCGCGCGCCACACATCACGCTTTAGTGTCCGGACACGCACCTCCTACGACCCCGACCCCCTCCCGCCGGTGGTCGCTCGCACCCGCCGTCCCACTGGGGGTGGGAGGTTGGGTGCGGCCCGGTGGCCCCGCCATTCGCCCTCCTGGCGGGGGTGAGTGGGCTGGTGCGGTCCGGTGACCACGCGACTCGCTGCCCTGGTGGGCCGGGTGCGGGAGAGTGCCGCCGCCTCCCCCGCCCGCCCTCGCGCACGGCTGGGCCGCTTGTGCGGGCGGTGAAGGGGGGCGCGCAGGGGTCGTGTCCGGGACACTAAAGCGTGATTTGTGGCGCGTGACCGCCCGAACCCATCGTCAGG
>NZ_JOEI01000024.1 GCF_000718095.1 Streptomyces scopuliridis RB72
TGGGGCGACCCTCCGCCTTGCGATCGCCGCTCGGCATCCGAAGGAGGAATCAAGGCGCCGAGACGGAGAGAGCGCAGCGAACGCAGTGCACCGGACGCCCCCGGGCCCGCCCTTCGGGCGGACGGCGCTACTTTGAAGACAGGCCCTAGCCGATCGCCCCCACAAGCTCTTCCAGGGAGTCGTGCCGGATCCGCTCCAGCGGGATCCCGGCCCCCTTGAGCGCGTCGAGACTGCTGCGGATCATCCCGGGCGGCCCCGACAGGTACGCGTCGTACTCATGCCAGGGACCGTATTCGCGCACCGCCTCCGGAAGCTGCCCCGTAAGCCCCTGGCTGGGCCCCTCGGCGACCACCGGACGCACCGCCAGCCACGGGTGCACGCTCTGGAGCTGCAGCATCGTCTCGATGTCGTACAGATCCTCGTCATGGCGCGCACCGTAGAAGACCTGGACGGGGCGCCGGTGCCCGTGCTCGGCGACATCCTCGACGAGCGCCTTGATCGGCGCTATGCCCGTGCCGCCGCCCAGACAGAGCAGACCGTTGTCCGTGCTGTGGTCGACCGTCATCGAACCGGCCGGCGGGCCGAGACGCAGCACGTCGCCGGGGCGGGCGTGATGGACCAGCGCGTTGGAGACCCAGCCCGCCGGAACCGCCTTCACATGGAAGGACAGCAGACCGTCCGGGCGGGGCGCGGAGGCGAACGAGTAGTGCCGCCAGACCCGCGGCCACCACGGCGTCTCCAGGCTGGTGTACTGGCCTGCCACAAACGGATACGGCTGGTCGGGGCGGACCGTGACAACAGCGATGTCGGACGTGCGGAGATCGTGCGAGACCACCTCGGCCTGCCACCAGGCCGGAGCGTGCAGCTCGTTCTCCGCCGCCGCGTCGATCATGATCTGCGAGATCGTGGTGTACGTCCTGACCCAGGCGCCCTCGGTCTCGTCGTCCCAACTGGACGAGGCGTAACGGGACAGCGCGCCCAGAAGCGCCTCACCGACGGCGGGGTAGTGCGTGGCCTGTGTGCCGTACTTGCGGTGCCCCCGGCCCAGTTGCCGGAGATAGCCCGTCAGGACGGCCGGGGAGTCCATGTGCTCGGCAGCGGTCAGCAGCGCCTTGAGGAGCCGGTCACGCTGGGCGTCCATGGCGACAGGAAACAGGCCGCGCAGATCCGGGTGGCGGACGAAGAGCAGCGAATAGAAGTACGAGGTGACCTGGTCGGAGACCGGAGCGATCTCGGCCAGCGTACGGCGGACCAGGATCGCGTCCGGCGAAGCGTTCGGATCGTCCGCGGGAGCGGAAGGAACGGCGGAAGCGGAGGGCGCGGCAGGGGCCACGGCGGACGGTTGCGGCGCCGGAGCCTCGGGGGGCAGCGCGGCCGATACGGGTGCGGCCGGCTTCGCCGCTCCTGACGCGGCTCCTGGCGCGGCTTCGGAGTCCGGCTCACCGCCGCTGCCGGCCGTCGTGGCGGGATCCGTAGCGGGATCTGCGGCGGCTGCGGCGGGGCCTGTGGCGGGATCCTCGTGGACCGGCGGATGAGGGGCAGGTCCGTCCCCGCCGCGCACCCCCTTGCCACGCGGCCGGAAGGCCTCGGGAACGTCATCCACCGGCCCCGGCTGCCGCCGGGCCGCCGTATCCGTCCGTGCCTCATGCCCTGCGGCGCCCTCGCGCGAGGGCGGAGCGGAACGAGCCGCCCCGGAGCCCACCGGGCGTATGGAGGCAAGCGAGCGACTCGGGACGGGTATTCGCTCCCGGCCCGCCGCCTCCTCAGCGCCGCCCGCGGTCCCGGAGTCCGGCCGGCCCTCGGCCCTCGGCGCTCGACGGGCGGCGAACCAACCGCCTCCTCCGCCGTCTCCAGAAGTGCCGTTGTCGGCCGACGTGGTGGTCGGAGCGTCCATGGTGTGCCTCGCCTCGAACATCTTTCGGTCGGTCTGCGCACTTCCGCTGGCCCGGAATACGCTAGCAATTCCCCGCTCTGACTAGGACTGTTGAGACCTCACGTTAACCTCCCCCGAAGCCCCAATTCGGGCACAAGGTGAAGGAGTGCGACATTGCCCACACCGCCCGCACAGGCAGCATGACAGGCCGGCTCACGACAGGGGACAAAGAGCGCGAAGTCCGGGCATCCACACCGGATTTACCGTTAGGCTCCATCGCTCCTGTGCTCATTCGCCGGATTCCGGCCGCGATTCCCGCGGCACCTCCGGGTCAGAGTATTACTGCCGACGCCGTACCGGTTCACTGGAGGCGCACCAGTTCATAGGCCTCACGCAGATCGCCCCCTGTGTACGTGTGCGTGGCAAGCCCCGACAGATGGTGATCCGCATTCACCGCCACCGCCCGGGGCGCCGCCGCGAAGATCTCCGCGTCCGACATCGAATCACCGTAGGCAACACAGTCGTCCAGGCTCACCCCGAACTCTGCACACAGCCGGTTCGCGATCTTCACCTTGGCAGCCGGGTTCAAAATGCCCGCACGGTCGACCGGCTCGGTGAAAGGCAGCACCGGCCAGCGAGAACCATGAGCGGCATGCACACCCCACTCCAGCAGCCGCGTGACAAAGAAGTCGGGCGACAAGGAGATAACAGCGCAGTAATCCCCCCGCTTCCGGATATCCGCCCAGACCTCACGGATACCCAGCAGCCAGGGCGCGCCCTCGAAAGCCGCCGCCACCTGCACCGTGGCGAGTTCGGCCCACAGCTCCCGGGCCCGCACCGCGAACTCGTCCGGCGCCAGCCCGAGTGACAGGAACTCACGCTCCAACTCCGCGATTTCGGCACCCAGCCCCAGCTGCCGGGAAATCTCCACAGCCGCCGCCGAACCACGGATCAGCGTTCCATCGAGATCGAAGAGATGCAGTCTGCGTACGCTCGCCATGTACGCCGAGGTTAGTACGCGCGGTTACTCCCGCGGGCAGACGCCCCAGACCCCGTCGCCAGGCACCGTGTTTCACGTGAAACAACTCAAGCGGCCCGCGCGCCGGACCCTCCTCGTCACCCATGTCGCCACATCCGTGAGCTGGCTGGGACTCACCCTCGGCCTCCTCACCCTCGGCGTCACCGCCTTCCTCACCAACGACGCCACCACCACACAGGCCGCCTACCGCGCCATGAAGATCCTCGCCGACTGGCTGATCATCCCCATCGCCCTGCTCGCCCTCATCAGCGGAGTGCTGCTCTCACTCGGAACCCCCTGGGGCCTGGCCCGGCACCGCTGGGTATGGACCAAGTTCTGGCTCACCCTGATCACCCTCGCGGCAACCGTCTTCGCCCTGCGGCCGACCATCAACGACGCCGCAGCCGCCGGACTCCCCGACAACAGCCTCGTCGCCGCGCCCACAGTGGCGAGCTGCGCCTATCTCTTCATGACAGCGATCTCCGTACTCAAACCCTGGGGACTCACGCGGCGCGGCCGACGTCTGCGGCGCACAGCCACATCCCATCGGACTACTTCTCGTAAAGCGGTGGACGAACGATCACCGGCTCCGACAGCCTGATCCTTATGCCGACACCGCTCTCCGCACAGCCGATCCGCCGTCTGACCTTGAGCGACCTCAAGTCCTGCGCAGACCTCGCCGAAGACCGCAGCTGGGCACGCGAGGAGCACAAATGGGGCCTGCTGCTCTCGGCGAGCACCGCCTACGGCATCGACGACCCGGCGGGCAAAGGGCTGGCCGCCGTATGCGTCGTCACCTCGTACGGCCCCACGGACCGCCCGGAACTCACCGCCATCGGCATGCTGCTCGTCGCCGGACGGCACGCCCGCCAGGGGCTCGGGCGACGGCTCATGGACCACGCACTGCACGAGGCCGGGAACACCCCCCTCACCCTCTACGCCACCCCGTTCGGACGCCCGCTCTACGAAAAGCTCGGCTTCACCGACATCGGCGAGGCCGAGACTCTCCTCGGACACCTCCGGTCACCGGAACACCCACTGCGGATCACCACCCGGCCCGCCTCCGCCGGCGACCTGCCGGCCCTCGTACGCCTGGACACCGAAGTCCTCGGAGCAGACCGCACCCACCTCATCGCGCGCCTCCCCGCCTTCGCCGACCGGCTCAGAGTCGCGGAGGAAGGCTCCACCCTCATCGGATACGCGGCGGCCTGGCCCACACCGGCCGCCGATGTCATCGGCCCGCTGATCGCCCGGGACACAGAGACAGCGAAAGCGCTGATCTCCGCGCTGGCCACAGGCTCGGACCGCCCCGTACGCACCGTCATCGACCTGCGCCACAAGGAACTACAGAACTGGCTCAAAGACCACGGCCTGAAACCGGTCACCCTCACCACACTCATGGCATACGGCGACCGGGACCTGCCCGGCGACCGGTCCCGGCGGTTCGCACCCCTGAACATGGCGACCGGCTGAGCCTCGCCGTTCGGCCCCCGCGGCCGCCCTCCGGCGTACGCTGCGGATCATGAGCGATCTGAAAATACGGCCCGCCGCCCACGACGACATCCCCGCCATCGTGGCGATGCTCGCGGACGACCCCCTGGGCGCCCAGCGCGAGTCCCCCGACGACCTCACCCCGTACACCGAGGCCTACGAACGACTCGCCCGCGACCCGAACCAACACGTGGTGGTGGCCGAACGCGACGGCCGGGTCATCGGCACGCTCCAGCTCACGATCATCCCCGGACTCTCCCGGCGCGGCGCCACCCGCTCCATCATCGAAGCCGTACGCGTCCACGCCGACGAGCGCGGCAGCGGACTCGGCACCCGCTTCATCGAGTGGGCGGTCGACGAATCGCGCCGCCAGGGCTGTCAGTTGGTCCAGCTGACCTCCGACGCCAGCCGCACCGACGCCCACCGCTTCTACGAGCGGCTCGGCTTCACCGCCTCACATGTCGGTTTCAAGATGAGTATCTGAAAACCGCACCCTTATCCGTTTTGGCTCGTTGCCTCCGGCAAGGGGCCGGACGTGCGTCCGGATCCCGTCCCCCAACTCGAACAGGCCCCACCCGGCCCGGGAGGAGACGGACCACATGCTCAACGAGATAGCTCTGATCGAGTCCAGAGCACTGCGCGCAAGCGTCGCGGAACGCGATGACGTCCTCGACAAGGTCAAACAACTGACCCTGTCACCGGACGGCCTCCACGCCACCACGAAGGACGTCGCCGCCTACTTCGAAGTCGGCGAAACCGTCATCTGGGCCGTGATCCACGATCACCGTGCCGAACTCACATCCAACGGATACCGCGTCCTCGAAGGCGAGCAACTGACTTGCTTCAAGCAAGTCTGTGGGATCTCCTCCCGCAGCCGCTCCATCGGAGTCTTCTCCCGGCGAGCCGTTCTGAACACCGCCATGCTGCTCCGCGACAGCATCGTCGCACGTCAGGTGCGCACCTACCTACTCAACGCCGAAGCAAAGCACCACGCCGTTCCTGTGGATAACCTTTTCCACAGGCTTACCGAGTGGGTCGACGAGCGCATCGCGGAGGCCGTCGCCCGGGAGATGGCCACCCGCACCGAGACGGACATGGCACGCGCGGATATGACGCGTATCGCCGAGGAAACGGTCCGTACCGCGATCGACCGGACCATCGTCCCGGTTCTCAATATCGCGGTCCGCAACGACGGCGAGCAGCGCGCCCGCATCGAAGCACTCGATGACGAAGTGACCCGCCTCAAACGCATCCTGTGTGAACGCGAGGCAGCCGGCTCCATGAACGCACTCGACGCCATGAACCCGCATCAGTTCGAACAGCACATCGCATGGCTCTGCCGGCGGGACGGCTGCGACCAGGTCACGGTGACCGGCGGACATGGCGACACCGGCGCGGACATCCTGGCCTACGCCCCCGATGGACGCCGCCTGGTCGTCCAGTGCAAGGCACGTACACCCGCCGCGACCATCACCAGCGGTGACGTACAGCAGTTCATCGGGATGGCCAAGCTGGACTACAAGGCCGACATCGCGCTGCTCGTCGCCACCTGCCCCTTCACCCGCGACGCCCTCCTGCTCGCCGCGCGGCACGATATGACAGCGGTCCACCGCGGCCTGCTGGAAGCCTGGAACAACGGGGCAAAGCTCCACGTGCTCCAGGGGTAGTCCGCCTGCGCGTACGGGACCGAAGCCGCAATCCACGCTTGCGGCTTCGGAGCCGCGCAGGCGCTACCGCCAACAGACCAGTGTGACCGGTTTCACGTGAAACATCACGGTCGCTCTACTCCTTGATATCCCCGAGGCCGCGCCAGCCCTTCGAGTCCACACCCCCGGGAACCGCGTCGTCCGGCCCGTACGGCTCGCGCGTAAAGACGAACGACCCGACGTCGAGATGGCTCACCGAGCCGTCAGGGCGACGCACCACCCGCAGGGTCTCCCCCGCGTAGTAGCCATCGAGCCCTCTCCAGTCGCCATCGGGCTGCACCACGAAGCGCGAACCACGCCCGCCGCCTCGTAGCGGGCCAAGTTCCAGGCCCCGGTCCGACAACCACTTCAGCCCGAAGGGACTCGTACCCCAGTACCACGGCCCGGTGAGATCCAGCAGATCCCGGTCGGCCTCGGGCAGCGGACGCCACGGTTCGGGGATCCGCGGCTCCGCGTCCGCCACAATGCCGATGAGATCAGCGGCGATCGCCCCGGCATACGGCCCCGAGGTGACATTGGCCAGCACCACCGCGGCCACGTCGTCCTCCACACTGACCCACAGACCGGCGACAAAGCCGGGCAGCGAACCCGTATGGCCCACCAGCGTCCGGTCCCCCCACCGCACAAGCTGCGTCCCGAGCCCATAGCCGTCGTTCCACTGCCCGGCCTCGGGCGGCACGGCCGGTGTCCGCAGCTCCCGCACAGAAGCCTCGCTCAAGACCTTCTCGTCCCCCTCCGAGAGGAAGACCGCGAAGCGGCAGAGATCGGCGGCCGTCGACCAGAGCTGACCAGCGGGGGCCATCAGCCCCAGATCCTCCGTCGGCTCGGGCAGCATCACATCGGCCCAGGGATGCACGGCCCAGCCACCCGCGTGCGGAGCCACCGGCCGCGCGGACGTACGGTCCATGGACAACGGCTCAAGGACCTCACGCCGCAGCACTTCCTCCCAGGACGCTCCACGCACCGCCTCGACCAGCGAACCGAGCAGCGTGAAGCCCGGGTTCGAGTAGTGGTGGCGCCGCCCCGCAGGATGCAGCACGGGCCGCTCACCGAGGACGTCCGCGAGCTCCGGCCGAAGCGAACCCGGAGTCCGCTCCCACCAGGGCGGCGGAGTCTCCGCGCTCAATCCCGCGCTATGGCCGAGGAGCTGAGCGACCGTGACCTCGCCCACCCCGGTCCCCGGAAGATGCTTCTCCAGCGGGTCATTCAGATCAAGCAGCCCCTCATCACGCAGCCGCAGCACCAGCACGGCGGTGAACGTCTTGGTGATCGACCCGATGCGGTACTGCGTATCCGCGTCCGGAGCATGCCCCTCCACACAACTACGGGCTCCCGTCCACACCATCCGCCCCTCCCGCGCCACCGCGCCGACCAGCGACGGGGCACGTCCCTCGGCCTGAGCTCGGGCGATGCGATGCAACAGGGCTCGTCGCGTACTGGGCAGCAACTGTTCAGGAGATGAGGTCATGCTCCACATCTACCGGCGAGAACCCGCCCGGTCGACTCCATTTCGCACCACGGCCTCACACCCTGGACAGAAACGGCCGGAATGATCAGAGTGACCGCATGACATCCCTGGTGCGCCACATCACCATCGACTGCGCGGACACCTACGCCCTGGGCAACTTCTGGGCCAAGGTCCTCGGCGCTTCCCTGGCGGACGACGACAAGCCCGGCGATCCGGAAGCACTGCTCGCGTCAGAGGGCGCCACGCTGCTCTTCATCGAGGTGCCCGAGGCCAAGGCAACCAAGAACAGAGTCCACTTGGACCTCCAGCCCCAGGACCGCACCCGCGACGAAGAGGTGGACCGCCTCCTCGCCCTCGGCGCCACCCTCGTGGGCGACCACCGCCGCCCCGACGGCGCGGGCTGGGTCACCCTCGCGGACCCGGAAGGCAATGAATTCTGCGTGGAACGCAGCGCCGCCGAACGAGCGTCCTGAGCCAACCATCCCGACCAACCATGACGTGGAGGAGAACTGTGCGCTACCGCGAGCTGGGACGCAGTGGACTGTCGGTGTCCGAGATCGGCTACGGCGCCTGGGGCATCGGCGAGTCCGGCTGGGTGGGCGCCACGGAGGACGAGTCCCTACGCGCACTGCACCGCGCCATCGACCGGGGCGTGAACTTCATCGACACCGCCCGCGGCTACGGCGAGAGCGAGCGGATCGTGGGCCAGGTGGTCCGCGAACGGGCCGGTGACCAGGTGTACGTGGCGACCAAGGTGCCCCCGAAGAACGGCATCTGGCCCGCCCCCGACGGGCTGGACCCCGCGGACACATTCCCCGGCGCGCATATCCGCGACAGCCTGGAGACCAGCCTGCGCGTCAGCGGCCTGGACCACTTCGACGTGCTCCAGTTCCACGTCTGGAGCGACGAGTGGGTCGGCCGCGGCGACTGGCTGGAGACCATCGCCGAACTGAAGCAGCAGGGGAAGATCCGCCTGTTCGGCGTATCCATCAACGACCACCAGCCCGACAACGCCCTCGCCCTGGTCCGCAGCGGCGTGGTGGACACCGTGCAGGTCATCTACAACATCTTCGACCAGGCCCCGGCCGACGCCCTGCTCCCCGCCTGCCAGGAACACGGAGTCGGCGTGATCGTCCGGGTGGCCCTCGACGAAGGAGGCCTGACGGGGCGCATCACGGCCGGAACCACCTTCCCCGAAGGCGACTTCCGCAGCCGCTACTTCCGCGACGGCCGTCCCGCCCAGGTCGAGCAGCATGTCAACGCCATCACCGCCGAACTGGGCATCGCCCCCGACGAGATCGCGGAAACCGCACTGCGGTACGTGCTCAGCGCACCGGCCGTCTCCACCGTCATCCCCGGCATGCGCACCGTACGGAACGTGGAACGCAACACCGCCGTGAGCGACGGCCACCTGCTGACCGACGGCCGGCTCACCCTGCTCGCCAAACACCGCTGGCAGCGCAACTTCTACGCCTGACCCGCAGCCGGCACGACCCCGGCCGGATGGGCCGCACAGGGTGGGAACGCGAAACGCGAACCTCCCCGAGCCCCCTCCGGCCGGCCTGTAGGGTCTCGCCGCCGATCACATGTCGATCTTCTGTGACCTGCTGGTTCTCTGTTGTCTCACCGCGATGTCACCCAAGATCAGTCTCAGATCGATGCCATTTCCTCGGCGGAACGATGAGTCTGCGGCTGAGCCACCGAGCACGAGGACTACATGCGAGCTCAGATCGCGTACCGATGAGTTTCCCGCGCCGCGCCGGTCTGTACGCGTGAGACCGACTCACGGAAGGCTGGGCCCCATGCGGAAATTGATCTACGGCATGAACCTGACCCTGGACGGCTACATCGCCGCGCCCGGCGACGACATCGGCTGGAGCGTGCCGAGCGACGAGCTGTTCCAGTTCTGGTCCGACCAGTTGCAGGCGACCGAACTGTCGCTGTACGGGCGCAAGCTGTGGCAGACGATGAGCTCCTACTGGCCGACCGGCGACCAGCAGCCCAACGCCACCCCGGCGGAGATCGAGTTCGCGCGCCGCTGGCGGGACATGTCGAAGGTGGTGTTCTCCTCGACGATCGACGAGGTCGACTGGAACACCCGCCTGGTCACCGGCGACGCGGTCGCCGAGATCACCCGGCTCAAGGCCGAGGACGGCGGCCCGATGGACATCGGCGGCGCGACGCTCGCCGGGGCGGCCATGCGGGCCGGGCTGATTGACGAGTACGTGCTGGCCACCGCGCCGGTCCTGGTGAGCGGCGGCACGCCGTTCTTCACCGCGCTGGACAGCTGGGTGAACCTGAACCTGGTGGAGACGCGGACGCTTCCCTGCGGCGTGATCCTGACCAGGTACGAGACGAGGCGCTGAGCGCCCGTCACGCGACTCGACCGCCTGCCGGGTCCACGCGAACGTGAACGCCACCACTGGGGTGGACAGCCGGCAGTGCGGCTTCACATCCACCACTACCGGACCCTGCTCAGTGGACAAGATGCAATCCGGGATGTGCTTGCGGGCCTGCCCCTCCACAACGGCCTTCAGCAGGAAAGGCTGGGCCACGATGCCGCGTACGGACGGATCGAAGTCGGCAAAGAGCAACCGCGACAGTTCCAAGCGCGACTCGTAGATCACGTGGTCGCGCATCGTCGCTGACCAGTAGATACCCGAGTAGTGCTTCTGGCCCCCAACGGAACGTCCGCCACGGACAAGCCGACTGCAGAAGGTCGACAGGTGCCGTACCCCAGTCCCGGTCCTCCACAAGAGCACCACGCTGCTGACGGATACTCACCGTCGCCGTGACACTGTCCATCGCATACCCCCGCCCCACGGGCAACGACCCGTACAGCCAAGGGTGTCAGCCAGGCACTGACGGGCGGAGCGGGCCGCCCGAAAGGGTGAGAACCCCGACCAGCGAGTCTCACGAAGACGGCATAAGTGCCGCCGATGTGCCATCGGAGATGAGACTGTGCCGCGAAATCTGAGGCCCTACACGGCCCGGGCTCAGGTCTGGGCCATGTCCACGAAGCGTGAGTAGTGGCCCTGGAACGCCACCGTGATCGTCGCCGTCGGACCATTACGGTGCTTGGCCACGATGAGGTCGGCCTCGCCCGCGCGCGGCGACTCCTTCTCGTACGCGTCCTCGCGGTGCAGCAGGATCACCATGTCCGCGTCCTGCTCGATCGAACCCGACTCACGCAGGTCGGAGACCATCGGCTTCTTGTCCGTACGCTGCTCCGGACCACGGTTCAGCTGCGACAGCGCGATGACCGGCAGTTCCAGCTCCTTGGCCAGCAGCTTCAGGTTTCGCGACATGTCCGAGACCTCCTGCTGACGGCTCTCGGCCCGCTTCGAACCACCCGACTGCATCAGCTGCAGATAGTCGATGATCACCAGCTTCAGCTCGTTGCGCTGCTTCAGCCGCCGGCACTTCGCCCGGATCTCCATCATCGAGAGGTTCGGCGAATCATCGATATAGAGCGGAGCCTGCGAGACATCCGGCATACGACGGGCCAGCCGGGTCCAGTCCTCGTCCGTCATCGTGCCCGATCGCATATGGTGCAGCGCCACCCGCGCCTCCGCCGACAGCAGACGCATCGCGATCTCATTGCGCCCCATTTCGAGCGAGAAAATCACACTCGGCAGATTGTTCTTGATCGACGCGGCCCGCGCGAAATCCAGAGCGAGCGTGGACTTACCCATGGCGGGACGGGCCGCGATGACGATCATCTGGCCGGGGTGCAGCCCGTTCGTGAGGGAGTCGAAGTCCGTGAAGCCCGTCGGCACACCGGTCATCTCACCGCTGCGCGAACCGATCGCCTCGATCTCGTCAAGCGCGCCCTCCATGATGTCGCCGAGCGGCAGATAGTCCTCACTGGTCCGCTGCTCGGTGACGGCGTAGATCTCGGCCTGGGCGGAGTTGACGATCTCGTCCACATCGCCGTCGGCCGCGTATCCCATCTGCGTGATCTTCGTGCCGGCCTCGACAAGCCGCCGCAGCACCGCCCGCTCATGGACGATCTCCGCGTAATACGAGGCATTGGCCGCCGTGGGCACCGACTGGACCAGCGTGTGCAGATACGACGGCCCGCCGACGCGGGTGATCTCACCCCGCTTGGTCAGCTCGGCCGCCACCGTGATCGGGTCGGCCGGCTCCCCCTTCGCGTAGAGGTCGAGGATCGCCTGGAATACCGTCTCGTGCGCGGGGCGGTAGAAATCATGCCCCTTGATGATCTCCACCACGTCGGCGATGGCGTCCTTGGACAGCAGCATGCCGCCGAGAACCGACTGTTCGGCATCGAGGTCCTGCGGCGGCACCCGCTCGAACCCGGGAGACCCGCCGTCCCAGGCATCGCTGTCCCGGCCGCGCTCGTGCTGCTCCTCGCGGCCCCGGCCCTCGCCACGGCGCTGCCGGGAGACAGGCAGACGGTCACTGGGACCGGCGTCGGTCCAGGGGTCGTCCAATGGCTCGGGAATGCTCACCGGCCACCTCCTCACGTCCGCTCAGCGGACCTCGCCGTGCCACTCTTTCTACGGCACGACACTGACAAAACGAGAGGCCTGACTCCGGTTCCGGCGCGTCGGACGCCGGTCCACGGTAGGCCCGCGGGCACCGTCAGCCAATCTGGTTATCCACAGGCCATGTGGACGACCGATCAGATGCTGTGGAGAACCCCGGAGAACCTGTGCACGGACCGGGGGACAGCACTGTGGACAAACTCATATCGACCCCGCCGCACCCTTCCTGAGCTGGGCTTTTTCCGTCCACCGGCTGTGGGGGAGAAAAACTTTCCCGACTGGACCAAGATCACAACAAACGGCACACAGCCGAGCCCTCACCAGGCGGCACGGTAAGGACCCCTGACGCATTGCATCACTTACCTGTGGAAGATTAGATTGAGCGCATGACAAAGGCTCCCGCGATATCCAGGACAGGCCCCCGACGGCACGATCGCGAGATCGTCGCCCTCGCCGTTCCCGCCTTCGGCGCCCTCGTCGCCGAGCCGCTCTTCGTGATGGTGGACAGCGCGATCGTCGGCCATCTCGGCACCCCCCAACTCGCCGGACTGGCGATCGCGGCGGCCCTGCTGACGACCGCGGTGAGCATCTTCGTCTTTCTCGCCTACGCCACCACCGCGGCCGTGGCCCGGCGCGTGGGCGCGGGCGATCTCCAGGCCGCCATACGTCAGGGCATGGACGGCATCTGGCTCGCGCTTCTGCTCGGCGCGGCGGTTATCGCCGTCACCCTGCCCGCCGCGCCGTGGCTTGTCGGTCTGTTCGGGGCGTCGGACACCGCTGCCCCGTACGCGGTCACCTATCTGCGGATCTCCAGTCTCGGTATCCCCGCCATGCTGGTGGTGCTGGCCGCCACGGGTGTGCTGCGCGGGCTCCAGGACACCCGGACGCCGCTGTATGTCGCCATCGGCGGGTTCGGGGCCAACGCGGCGCTCAATGTCGTGCTCGTCTACGGCGCCGGTCTCGGGATCGCCGGTTCAGCCTGGGGGACGGTGCTGGCTCAGTGCGCCATGGCGGCCGTCTATCTGGTGGTAGTGGTTCGGGGAGCGCGACGGCATGGTGCGTCGCTGCGTCCCGACGCGGCGGGGATACGGGCGAGTGCCCAGGCCGGCGTACCGCTGTTGGTTCGTACGCTGTCGCTGCGCGCGGTTCTGATGATCGCCACCGCGGTAGCCGCGCGTCTGGGTGACGCGGATGTCGCGGCCCATCAGATCATTCTGTCGTTGTGGAGCCTGATGGCTTTCGCGCTCGATGCGATCGCCATCGCGGGGCAGGCGATCATTGGCCGCTATCTGGGGGCGGGTGACACTCAGGGCGCGCGGGAGGCCTGTCGGCGCATGGTGCAGTGGGGGGTCGCGGCGGGTGTGGTGCTCGGCGTTCTGATCGTCGCGGCACGTCCGCTGTTCATTCCTCTGTTCACCGGTGATCAGGTGGTGCGGGACACGCTGCTGCCGGCTCTGCTGGTGGTGGCCGTTACCCAGCCGATCTCGGGGATCGTCTTCGTGCTGGACGGTGTGCTGATGGGCGCCGGGGACGGGCCGTATCTGGCGGGAGCGATGCTGGTGACGCTGGCGGTCTTCGCCCCGGTCGCTCTGCTCGTGCCTGCCTGGGGCGGTGGTCTGACGGCTCTGTGGTGGACGATGGGGCTGATGATGGGCGTCCGGATGCTGACGCTCTGGCTGCGTACTCGGTCGGGTCGCTGGCTGGTCACGGGCGCCACTCGCTGACGGAAGCGCGCATGCCATGTTTCACGTGAAACATGAAACGTGAAACACGGACCGTCCCGAGCGGTCTCAGGAAGGGCGAGAGGGCCGCACCCCCTGGGGGATGCGGCCCTCTCCATGTACTGCTGAGCGCTGTACTGCTGAGCGCTGTGCTCAGGCGGCGATGACCTCGACGCCGAGCTTCGCGGCGACCTCGGGGTGCAGCCGGACAGACACCTGGTGCGAGCCCAGGGTCTTGATCGGCGAACCGAGCTCGATGCGGCGCTTGTCGACCTCCGGGCCACCGGCGGACTTGATCGCCGAGGCGAGGTCGGCCGGGGTGACGGAGCCGAAGAGGCGGCCGGCGTCACCGGAGCGAACGGCCAGACGCACCTTCACGCCTTCGAGGCGGGCCTTGATCTCGTTGGCCTGCTCGATGGTGGCGATCTCGTGGATCTTGCGGGCGCGGCGGATCTGCGCCACGTCCTTCTCGCCGCCCTTGGTCCAGCGGATCGCGAAACCGCGCGGGACCAGGTAGTTGCGAGCGTAGCCGTCCTTGACGTCGACGACGTCGCCGGCGGCACCGAGGCCTGAGACCTCGTGGGTGAGGATGATCTTCATGATTCGGTCACCCTTCCCTTATCGCGCGGTGGACGTGTAGGGCAGCAGCGCCATCTCACGGCTGTTCTTGACTGCCGTGGCGACGTCACGCTGGTGCTGCGTGCAGTTGCCGGTGACGCGGCGGGCACGGATCTTGCCGCGGTCGGAAATGAACTTCCGCAGCATGTTCGTGTCCTTGTAGTCCACGTACTGGGTCTTGTCCTTGCAGAATGCGCAGACCTTCTTCTTAGGCTTGCGCACAGGCGGCTTCGCCATGGTGTTTCTCCTGTGTGATCAAGAAGTGGGGTACGAGCCCGCCCTAGAAGGGCGGCTCGTCCGAGTAGCCGCCGCCGGAGCTTCCGCCCCAGCCGCCTCCATTGCCCCCGCCGCTCTGCGGCTGCTGCTGGCTGCCGCCGGCCGGCGCGCTGGTGGCCCACGGGTCGTCGGCGGGTGCTCCGCCGCCGCCCTGCTGGCCACCACCACCGGGGCCGCCGCCCCAGTTCCCGCCGCCCTGCTGGCCGCCGCCGTAGCCGCCCTGGCCACCGCGGCCGGTGGTCTTGGTGACCTTGGCCGTGGCGTTCTTGAGACTGGGGCCGACTTCCTCGACGTCCAGCTCGTAGACCGTGCGCTTGACGCCCTCGCGGTCCTCGTAGGACCGCTGCTTCAGCCGGCCCTGCACGACAACGCGCATGCCTCGCTGGAGCGACTCGGCGACGTTCTCCGCCGCCTGACGCCAGACCGAGCAGGTCAGGAAGAGGCTTTCGCCGTCCTTCCACTCATTGGTCTGGCGGTCGAAGGTGCGGGGAGTGGACGCGACGCGGAACTTCGCGACCGCCGCACCGGACGGGGTGAAGCGCAGCTCGGGGTCGTCGACGAGATTGCCGACGACCGTGATGACGGTCTCGCCTGCCATGGGTGAACCTCTCGGCGGGGATTGCTTCTGGCTGCTTGCTGCTGCTCGGACCCGATGACCTCTGAGCTAGGAGCTCAGTGGGTCTCGGGACGGAGGACCTTGGTCCGGAGGACCGACTCGTTCAGGTTCATCTGTCGGTCGAGCTCCTTGACGACTGCGGGCTCGGCCTGCAGGTCGATGACCGAGTAGATGCCCTCGGGCTTCTTCTTGATCTCGTAAGAGAGACGACGACGGCCCCAGGTGTCGACCTTCTCGACCTTTCCGTTGCCCTCGCGGACGACGGAGAGGAAGTTCTCGATCAGCGGGGAGACAGCGCGCTCCTCGAGATCGGGGTCGAGGATGACCATCACCTCGTAGTGACGCATGTGGAACCCACCTCCTTTGGACTCAGCGGCCACGGTCGTTCCGTGGCAGGAGGGTCGTGATGCGTAAGCAACGGTATCGGCCGCCACTGACAATCCGGCTCGCCGGGCGAGCGGATCGTTCTGGCGTGGGCAGACACCGGTGCAGACCGTACAGACTACTCACAGACCGGCTTCCGGTTGAAATCCGGCCGCCTGCGGACGCAATCTGTA
Organism: Streptomyces scopuliridis RB72; assembly: GCF_000718095.1. Taxonomy (GTDB): domain Bacteria; phylum Actinomycetota; class Actinomycetes; order Streptomycetales; family Streptomycetaceae; genus Streptomyces; species Streptomyces scopuliridis. The sequence goes on from NZ_JOEI01000024.1 coordinate 15,856, forward strand.
CACATCGGGTGTGCGCGGCGCTACGATGCGCCGCCTTCCGGCAAGGCCAGGAGGTGCCAGATGGCACAGGCAATGCGACCGAACTCCGCCACTTCTCTGTTCTCCACGGACGGCAAGCGTCATCCGCTCCAGGACACCCTGGTCGCGGTGACGCTGACGCTGGGCGTTCTCGCCTTCGTCTCGGCTTTCTTCCACAATCTGCATCTGCTCAGTTCGTGGGCGGGGCTGGTGGGGGTCCTGACGGGCGCGTACGGGCAGTTCATCTCCGTGACGACGCGTGAACGGTTCCTGATCATCATCGGGCTCGGCGCCTCGGCGGTCGGGTTCTTCCTCGGAATGGCGCATGGCGGACTGTTCGGTGGGGTCGTCGGATAGCCGGACGCTCCGCCCACAGCCAGACGGGGCGCTCCATCGGCGCAGTAGGCTTCGGCGCGAGAGCCGGAGCCCCTGTATCGATGGGGACACACCTGCCGAGGAGCGCCCCGCATGAGCCTGACCCTGAGGACCATCAGTCGAGAGCAGCATCTGGCGTATATCCAGAGTCTGCCGGCGGCGAGTCATTGCCAGGTCCCGGCGTGGGCTGACGTCAAGACGGAGTGGCGCTCGGAGAATCTGGGCTGGTTCGACAAGAACGACCAGTTGGTCGGTGCGGGGCTGGTGCTCTACCGTCAGTTGCCGAAGATCAAGCGTTATCTGGCGTATCTGCCCGAGGGGCCGGTGCTGAACTGGTACGCCCCGAATCTGGACGAGTGGCTGCAGCCGATGCTGGCGCATCTGAAGCATCAGGGTGCCTTCTCGGTGAAGATGGGCCCGCCGGTGGTGATCCGCCGGTGGAACGCGGGTGCGATCAAGTCGGGTATCCAGGATCCGGATGTGAAGCGGCTGCGTGATGTCGAGGCGACGCATATCGAGCCGCGTGCGTTCGAGGTGTCCGACCGGCTGCGCAAGATGGGCTGGCAGCAGGGGGAGGACGGCGGCGCGGGCTTCGGTGATGTGCAGCCGCGTTATGTCTTCCAGGTGCCGTTGGCGAACCGGTCGCTGGATGATGTCCTCAAGGGCTTCAACCAGTTGTGGCGGCGCAATATCAAGAAGGCCGAGAAGGCCGGCGTCGATGTGGTGCAGGGCAGCTACGAGGATCTCGGTGAGTGGCAGCGGCTGTACGAGATCACGGCTGAGCGGGATCATTTCCGGCCGCGCCCGTTGTCGTACTTCCAGCGCATGTGGACGGTGCTGAACAACGAGGACCCGAACCGTATGCGGCTGTATTTCGCCCGGCACGAGGGTGAGAATGTCGCGGCGGCGACGATGCTGATCGTCGGTGGTCATGTCTGGTACTCGTACGGTGCGTCGGCCAATCACAAGCGTGAGGTCCGGCCGTCGAACGCGATGCAGTGGCGGATGCTGCGTGACGCGTACGCGATGGGTGCGACGGTCTATGACCTGCGCGGGATCTCCGACTCGCTCGATGAGTCCGATCATCTCTTCGGTCTGATCCAGTTCAAGGTGGGTACTGGCGGCGAGGCCGTCGAGTACATCGGTGAGTGGGACTTCCCGCTCAACAAGCTGCTGCACAAGGCGCTTGACATCTATATGTCGCGCCGCTGACCGCGGCTGTTCTTTTCCTTCTCCCTCGTTCATCCATCTCTTCGATTCACGGCAGCCGAGAGAAAGGTTCCGGACCGGCATGGCGCTCTCCCTCTACGTCGACACCGCGCGCTGGCGGGCGCACCAGAAGTCGGTCATCGAGCAGTTCCCGGGGGTTGTCCCGGTCTGCAAGGGCAATGGCTATGGCTTCGGTCATGAGCGTCTCGCCGATGAGACCACGCGTTTCGGTTCCGACATGCTGGCTGTCGGGACCATCTACGAGGCAGCGAGGATCAAGGACTGGTTCAGTGGTGACCTGCTGGTTCTGACGCCGTTCCGGCGGGGTGAGGAGCCGGTGCCGCTGCCCGATCGGGTGGTGCGTTCGGTCTCGTCCGTCGATGGTGTCTTCGCGCTGGTGGGCGCTCGTGTGGTCATCGAGTGCATGAGTTCGATGAAGCGCCATGGCGTGAAGGAGGAGGAGCTCGGCCAGTTGCACGCGGCTATAGAGGATGTGCGGCTGGAGGGCTTCGCCCTGCATCTTCCGCTGGACCGTACGGACGGTTCCGACGCGGTGGAGGAGGTCATCGCGTGGATGGACCGGCTGCGTGCGGCGCGGCTTCCGCTGCACTCGATGTTCGTGAGTCATTTGCGCTCCACGGAGCTGGCCAGGTTGCAGCAGCAGTTCCCGCAGACCCGCTTCCGGGCCCGTATCGGTACGCGGCTGTGGCTGGGTGATCATGACGCGACCGAGTACCGGGGCTCTGTTCTGGATGTCACCCGTGTCTCCAAGGGGGACCGGTTCGGCTATCGCCAGCAGAAGGTCGCTTCCGACGGCTGGCTGGTGGTGGTCGCCGGGGGTACGTCTCATGGGGTGGGTCTGGAGGCTCCGAAGGCGCTGCACGGGGTGATGCCGCGTGCGAAGGGTGTCGCGCGGGCGGGTTTGGCCACGGTGAACCGCAATCTGTCGCCGTTCGTCTGGGACGGTAAGCAGCGCTGGTTCGCGGAGCCGCCGCATATGCAGGTGTCGATCCTGTTCGTGCCGTCGGACGCGCAGGAGCCCAAGGTCGGGGATGAGCTGGTGGCGCATCTGCGGCACACGACGACGCAGTTCGACCGTCTCGTCGACCGCTGAGCGGGACGTCACCCGAAAGGCCGCAGAGCGCTCCTGGAGCGCTCTGCGGCCTTTTTGATGCGGAGCGGGACCCCCGGGCGGTGTCGCGGGCCCGGGGCCGCTCAGGCGGCTCCTGGCGGCCGTACTCCCCATTCGACCCGGGGCGCCCCCACCGACTGGGTGACGTGCTGTGTGGGCCGGGCCGCTCCGCCGAGTACGAATCTGTCCTCCGCGCGGTCCAGTACGCCGCCGGACGGGTCGTCGGAGCCGTCGGTGCGTACGCCGTCCTTCTCGGGCATCAGGATGTCGCGTACGACCAGCGCGCAGAGGTACAGCGTGCCCAGCAGATGCAGGGCGATGGCGAGCTGGTAGCCCTCGGTGGGCAGTCCTTTGTGGGCGTCGCCGCTTGTCGTGTAGGCGAGGTACATCCAGATGCCGAGGTAGTACATGACCTCGCAGGCCTGCCAGATCAGGAAGTCGCGCCAGCGCGGCCGGGCGAGGGCCGCCAGCGGGACGAGCCACAGGACGTACTGCGGTGAGTAGACCTTGTTGGTGAGGATGAAGGCGGCGACGACGAGGAAGGCGAGCTGGGCGAAGCGCGGCCGGCGCGGGGCTGTCAGGGCGAGCGTCGCGATGCCCGCGCACGCCAGGAGCATCAGCAGCATCGCCCAGTTGTTGACCGTGCCGACGTCCAGGGACTCGCCCGTGCGCTGGGTGATGATCAGCCAGAAGGAGCCGAAGTCGACCTGGCGTTCCTGGCTGAAGGTGTAGAACTTCTTCCATCCTTCGGGTGCGAGCACCATGACCGGCAGATTCACCGCCAGCCATGCGGCGGCCGTGCCCAGGACCGCCGTTCCGTACTCGCGGAATCTCCCGGCGCGCCAGCACAGCAGGAGCAGCGGTCCCAGGAGCAGCACGGGGTAGAGCTTGGCGGCGGTGGCGAGGCCGATGAGGATGCCGAAGGCCAGGGCGCGGCCGCGTGACCACATCAGCATCGCGGCGGCGGTGAGCGCCACGGCCAGCAGGTCCCAGTTGATGGTGGCGGTGAGTGCGAAGGCGGGCGCGAGGGCGACGAGCAGGGCGTCCCAGGGGCGGCGGCGGTGGGTGCGGGCGACGCAGACCGCGATGACCGCGGCGCAGATCATCAGCATTCCCGCGTTGACCATCCAGTACATCTGTTCGCGGTACTGGAGGGAGCCGCCCGGTGTGAGCCAGGAGGCGACTTCCATGAAGAGGCCGGTCAGTACGGGGTACTCCAGATACTCCATGTCGCCGTTGAGGCGGTCGAAGTACGGCACGAGGTTGTCGGCGAAGCCGCGCCCCAGGTAGAGGTGCGGGATGTCCGAGTAGCAGGCGTGGGTGTACTGGGAGCTGGCGCCGCGGAACCAGGCCCAGTCGTAGCAGGGCATCTTCTGCGCCATGCCCAGCGCAAACATGCCGATCGCCACGAGTGCGACGACGCGTACGGGGGTGAGCCTGCTGCTGCCGAGCCAGGCCCAGCGCCCGATGGGGCCGCCGATCAGCTCGCTGCCGGCCGCGGCGATCTCGTCACGCCGCGTGGGCGGCACGTCCGGCCGGTCCTGGTCCACGGATGTCTCTTCTGCGCTGGGCATGGCGCCCATCCTGCCGTACGCCGCCGGGAACACGGCGAGGGCCGCCGCGCCGTACACGTACGCGGGGCGGTACGTGTCGGTGCGGCGGCCCTCGTGGCGGGTGCCGTGGGGGCGGTCAGCCTCCGGGACCTCCGAAGATGCCTCCGCCGTTGTCGGTGCTCTCGCCGGGGGAGCCGGATGGCGAGCTGCTTTCCCCGCCGGGCCCGCCGTTGCCCCCATTGCCCCCATTGCCTCCGTTGCCGCCGTTGCCCCCGTTGCCGCCGCCATTGGCGCAGCCGAACGGCTGGTTGCAGGATTCCGAGGAGGACGGCGTCTCGGACGGCGACTCGGACGGCGACTCGGACGGCGACTCGGACGGCGACTCGGACGGCGACTCGGACGGCGACTCGCTCGGCGTCGGGGACGGGGACGCGCCGCCGCCGTACCAGGCCCCTCCGATGGGCTCGGGCTCGGGGAACTTCACGGCCTGCTGCCCCTTGAGCGCCTCCGCCATGTAGTCATGCCAGATCTCCGAGGGGAACGAGGCACCGTGGATCTTGTCCTGGCCACCCGTGCCGAACATCTTCAGGAACTCGCGGTCCTTGTTCGTCGCGTCGTCGTCCATCCGGTACATGTCGATGGCGGTCGACAGCTGCGGGGTGTAGCCCACGAACCAGGCCGACTTGTTGCCGTCGGTGGTACCGGTCTTGCCGGCCACCTCGCGCCCCGGGAGCCGGGCGTTCTTACCGGTGCCCTTCTCCACGACGGTCTTCAGTACGTCCGTGACGTTGTCCGCGACGGCCGCGTCGAACGCGCTCTTCACCTTGGTCTCGTGCTCGTAGACGCTCTTGCCGCTCTGGAGCACTTTGGTGACGGAGTAGGGGTCGCGCTGCTTGCCACTGGAGGCGAACGTGCCGTAGGCGCCGGCCATCCGGATGGCGCTGGGGTCGGAGATACCGATCGAGAAGGACGGCACGTTCGACTGGGAGAGGGAGCCGTTCAGCAGCCCGGCATCGATGGCGGCGTCCCGCACCTGGGGGATGCCGACGTCCATGCCCAGCTGGACGAACGGGGAGTTGGCCGATTCCTGCATGGCGTAGCGCAGATCGACGGGCCCGTACGACTTGTCGCCGTCGTTGACCTGCAGCCACTCCTTGTCTTCCTCGTTGGTCCAGATCGAACCGTCGTAGTTCTTGATCTTCAGCTTGTTGTCGCCGTTGTAGATGGTCTTGTCGGGCGAGATAGATGTACGAGTGCCGTCGGCCGGGTCGCGGACGCCGTCCCGCATCGCCGCGGCCAGGACGAACGGCTTGAAGGTCGATCCGACCTGCGCGCCGGTCTGGTCGGCGTTGTTGGTGAAGTGCTTGGTGGCGTCCTGGCCGCCGTAGATGGCGACGATCTTGCCGGTGTCGGGCTCGACGGAGGCGCCACCGAACTGGACGTGTGTGTCGGTCTTCGGGCGCTTCTTGGGGTCGATGTTGGCGTCGTAGACCTCCTCGACCGCCGTCCTCAGCTGTTCGACCTTCTTCTTGTTGAAGGTCGTGTGGATCTCGAAGCCGCCCCTGGAGAGGTCGTCCGTGGTGAGGCCCCTGGTGTTGTTGTTGACGAAGTAGGCCTTGGCGAGGTCGACCAGGTAGCCGATCTGTCCGCTCTGCTCGGTGTTCTTCTTGACTCCGTCCGGCATCGGGAACTTGGTGTACTTGGCCCGCTCTTCCGGCTTGAGGTGGCCGTCCTTCACCATCTCGTCGAGGATCCAGGCCCAGCGCTTGGTGGCTCTGTTCGTGTTCGCCGCCGCGGTGGCCTTCGGGTCGATGGAGGTCTGGCCGGCCGGGTCGTAGTACGTCGCGCCCTTGAGGAGCGTGGCCAGGAGCGCGCACTCGCTGGCGTTCAGCTGGGACGCGTCCTTGCCGTAGTAGGTACGGGCGGCGGCCTGGATACCGAAGGCGCCGCGTCCGTAGTAGGAGGTGTTGAGATAGCCCGCCATGATCGCGGGCTTCTCCATCTCGGTGCCGACCTTCATGGAGATGAAGAGCTCTTTGAACTTGCGGCTCAGGGTCTGGCTCTGGTCGCCCAGCCGGGCGTTCTTGACGTACTGCTGGGTGATGGTGGAGCCACCCTGGGTGTTGCCGCCCTTGGCCATGTTGACCAGAGCGCGGCCGATACCCATCGGGTCGACGCCCGAGTCGTCCCTGAAGGTCTTATTCTCGGCGGAGATCACCGCGTTCTGCATGTCCTCGGGGATCTTCTCGATCGGGATGATCTGCCGGTTGACCTCGCCGCCGGTGGCGACCATCTGGGTGCCGTCGTCCCAGTAGTAGACGTTGTTCTCGGCCTTCGAGGCGAGATTGGGGTCCGGCACCTGCACCAGCGCGTAGGCGATGGTCCCGGCGACCATGATGGAGCCGACGAAGGCGATGCCGAGTCCGGTGGTCTGCTTCCAGGACGGCACCCAGCGGCGCCAGCCGTACTTGCCCTGGCGCGGGTAGTCGATCAGCCGCTTCTTGTACGGCTCACCGCGGCCGCGGCCGGATCCACCACGTCCGGCGCCGCCGTCGTCCCCTCCACGTCTGCGGCCACCGCGCTGGGCGGCTCGTCTGGCCGCGGCACGGCCACCGTAGGGCGGCTCCTCCTCGTACGAGCCGGAGGGTGAGGCCGAAACGGTTTCTCGGGGCGGGGCTGCGCGGCGGCCGGATGGCTGCTGGGCTGCACGCCTGGCCGCGGCACGACCGCCACCCTGCGGCTGCGGCGGTTTGCGACGGTGCTCGCTCATCGAACGACTACTCCTCGGGCAGGCGCGGACGCCTGGAAGCGGCAGTTGAGTTCCGGTCCCCCCGAAATGAATACGGACCGGCCCGGCATCGGGCTCATCCGATATGCATCCGGTAAGCCGACAGTCTTGACGCTTACCGACGTCACTCGGTTCCCGGTGGTCTGCATGCCGCACAGACTACGCACGGTCAAAACCCCCCGAGAGCTGAAGTTCACCCTAAATCAGGCAAGTTGCTTCCTGAGAATTGGTGATGTGACGCCGTTCACCATGACCCCTCTTGTCGCAACCTCCACTCCGTTCTATCGTCGGGATGTATCGAGTCGATACATCAGTACGGCATAAGAGTCCGGACAGCGAAGGAGGCGACGGGTGAGCAGACGCTCGGGCATCCTTGAGTTCGCTGTCCTCGGTCTGCTCCGCGAGTCCCCCATGCACGGCTATGAGCTGCGGAAACGGCTCAATACCTCGCTGGGGATCTTCCGCGCCTTCAGTTACGGGACGCTCTATCCCTGCCTCAAGACGCTGGTCGCCAACGGCTGGTTGATCGAGGAGCCGGGGAGCGCTCCGGAGGACGCGCTCGCCGCCTCGCTGGCGGGGCGCCGCGCCAAGATCGTCTACCGGCTGACGGCGGAAGGTAAGGAGCACTTCGAGGAGCTGCTGTCCCACACCGGTCCCGACGCCTGGGAGGACGAGCATTTCGCGGCTCGGTTCGCCTTCTTCGGACAGACGGAACGTGAGGTGCGGATGCGGGTGCTGGAGGGCCGCCGCAGCAGGCTGGAGGAGCGTCTGGAGAAGATGCGCGCCTCCCTGGCCCGTACCCGCGAGCGCCTCGACGACTACACGCTGGAGCTTCAGCGGCACGGCATGGAGTCCGTGGAGCGCGAGGTGCGCTGGCTGAACGAGCTCATCGAAAGCGAGCGGGCGGGACGGGATCAGAGACGGTCCGGCCCCGGGAGTCCCGCTGAGCAGGAAGGCACATCAGGAGAAGCGGACGGCCTGCCCCGGCACCGGGATGCCGCGTCTTCCGGGGGCACGCCCCCGGGACATCCCGGCCCGCCGGATCCGTCCGCGGACACCACCAAGTGAGGTCCTGCATCTCCGCAGGGTTTCATCACGAACACTGACATCACACAGGGAGCAACCGGAATGGGTTCGGTACGCGTAGCCATCGTCGGCGTGGGCAACTGCGCCGCCTCACTGGTGCAGGGCGTCGAGTACTACAAGGACGCCGACCCGGCGGGCAAGGTACCGGGGCTGATGCATGTCCAGTTCGGCGAGTACCACGTGCGGGACATCGAGTTCGTGGCCGCCTTCGACGTTGACGCGAAGAAGGTCGGCCTCGACCTCGCGGACGCCATCGGCGCCAGCGAGAACAACACCATCAAGATCTGTGACGTGCCGTCCTCGGGCGTCACCGTCCAGCGCGGCCACACCCTCGACGGTCTCGGGAAGTACTACCGCCAGACCATCGAGGAGTCCCCCGAGGCGCCGGCGGACATCGTCCAGACCCTCAAGGACAAGCAGGTCGATGTCCTGGTCTGCTACCTGCCCGTGGGTTCCGACGACGCCGCGAAGTACTACGCGCAGTGCGCCATCGACGCCAAGGTCGCCTTCGTCAACGCCCTCCCGGTCTTCATCGCCGGCACGAAGGAGTGGGCGGACAAGTTCACCGAGGCCGGTGTCCCGATCGTCGGTGACGACATCAAGTCCCAGGTCGGCGCCACGATCACGCACCGCGTCATGGCGAAGCTCTTCGAGGACCGGGGCGTTGTCCTGGACCGCACGATGCAGCTGAACGTCGGCGGCAACATGGACTTCAAGAACATGCTTGAGCGTGAGCGTCTGGAGTCCAAGAAGATCTCGAAGACGCAGGCCGTCACGTCCCAGATCCCCGACCGCGACCTGGGTGCCGACAACGTCCACATCGGCCCGTCGGACTATGTCGCCTGGCTCGACGACCGCAAGTGGGCGTACGTCCGCCTCGAGGGCCGCGCCTTCGGTGACGTCCCGCTGAACCTGGAGTACAAGCTGGAGGTCTGGGACTCCCCGAACTCCGCGGGTGTCATCATCGACGCCGTGCGCGCCGCGAAGATCGCCAAGGACCGGGGCATCGGCGGCCCGATCCTCTCCGCGTCCTCGTACTTCATGAAGTCGCCGCCGGTCCAGTACTTCGACGACCAGGCCCGCGAGAACGTCGAGAAGTTCATCGCCGGCGAGGTCGAGCGCTAGAGCGCGGCCTCCCCGTCACGACGAGAAGGGTCTCCGGACTGCTGGTCCGGCGACCCTTCTCGTATGTGGCGGGGCCGCGTGTGTGACGCTGGCTCACATGCCTGTCGTGCGTGATCTGCGTGTGCTCCTGCGCCTCGGAAACTTCCGCCGACTGCTGGCGGTCCGGCTGCTCTCCCAGGGGGCCGACGGTGTCTTCCAGGTGGCGCTCGCCACGTATGTCGTCTTCTCCCCGGAGAAACAGACCTCGCCCGGCGCGATCGCCTCCGCGATGGCCGTGCTCCTGCTGCCGTATTCACTGATCGGCCCATTCGCCGGGGTGCTGCTGGACCGCTGGCAGCGCCGCCAGGTCTTTCTGTACGGGAATCTGCTGCGGGCCCTTCTCGCGGGCTGTACGGCGGTGCTGATCGTGGCCTCCGTGCCCGACTGGCTCTTCTATGTCTCGGCGCTGTCCGTGACTGCCGTCAACCGGTTCGTTCTCGCGGGGCTCTCTGCCGCCCTGCCGCATGTGGTCGATGACGAGCGGCTCGTCCTCGCGAACTCACTCTCCCCGACCGCCGGAACGCTCGCCGCGACCGCGGGCGGCGGACTCGCCTTCGTCGTACGGCTGACGATCGCGGACTCCGACGCCGCCGTGGTGCTGCTGGGCGCCGCCCTCTATCTCTGCGGGGCGCTCACCTCGCTCCTGCTGGCGCGCGAACTACTGGGCCCCGGAAAGCCGTCGCGGGGCCGGCCACGGCTGGGGACCGCCCTGCTCTCCACGGCGCGCGGACTGGCCGACGGGGTGCGCCATCTCACGGAGCGGCGGGCGGCGGCCGGTGCGCTGGCCGCCATGACGGTGATGCGCTTCTGCTACGGGGCGCTGACGGTGATGGTGCTGATGCTCTGCAGATACGCCTGGACGGAGCGGGAGGCCGACGGGCTGGCACTGCTCGGGCTGGCCGTCGCCATCTCCGGCGCGGGCTTCTTCGCCGCCGCGGTTCTCACGCCGTGGGCGGTGGGACGGCTCGGCCCGTTCGGGTGGATAGCGCTGTGTGCGGCAGCGGCGGCCGTCCTGGAGCCGGCTTTGGGGCTGACCTTCGCACCTACGCCCATCCTGGCCGCCGCCTTCGTTCTCGGCCTGATCACCCAGGGGGCGAAGATCGCCACGGACACGGTGGTACAGACGGCGGTGGACGACGACTTCCGCGGCCGGGTCTTCTCCCTCTACGACGTCCTCTTCAATGTCGCCTTCGTCGGTGCGGCGGGGGTGGCCGCGGCGATGCTACCGCCGGACGGCCGCTCCGTGCCGCTCGTGGCGACGGTGGCCGTGCTCTACGCAGGCGTGGCCGCGGCCCTGACATACAACGGGCGGGGGCGATGTTTCACGTGAAACATCGCCCCCGGAGCATCGCGCGCGGGTCATGTTTCACGTGAAACATGACCCGCGCGGGTTCAGTTCTGCGCGGTCCACCATTCCTTGAGGGCGGCGACAGCCGCATCATGCTCCATCGGCCCGTTCTCCAGCCGCAGCTCCAGCAGGAACGTGTACGCGGCGCCGATCACCGGTCCGGGGCCGACACCCAGGATCTCCTGGATCTGGTTGCCGTCCAGATCGGGCCTGATGGCGTCCAGCTCCTCCTTTTCCTGAAGCTGGACGATGCGCTCCTCCAGGCCGTCGTAGGCCCGGGAGAGAGCGCTCGCCTTGCGTTTGTTGCGTGTGGTGCAGTCCGAGCGGGTCAGCTTGTGGAGCCTGTCGAGCAGGGGCCCGGCATCACGTACGTAGCGCCGCACCGCCGAGTCGGTCCACTCGCCCGTTCCGTAGCCGTGGAAGCGCAGGTGCAGCTCCACCAGCCGGGAGACGTCCCTCACCATCTCATTGGAGTACTTGAGCGCGGTCATCCGCTTCTTGGTCAGCTTCGCGCCCACCACCTCATGGTGATGGAAGGAGACCCGGCCGTCCTTTTCGAAGCGGCGCGTCCTCGGCTTGCCGATGTCGTGCAGCAGCGCGGCCAGCCGCAGCACCAGGTCCGGCCCGTTCCCCTCCAGATCGATGGCCTGCTCAAGGACGGTCAGCGAGTGCTCGTAGACATCCTTGTGCCGGTGGTGCTCATCGCTCTCCAGACGCAGCGCCGGCAGCTCGGGCAGCACCCGGTCCGCGAGCCCGGTGTCGACGAGCAGCGCCAGGCCCTTGCGCGGGTGGGCGGAGAGGATCAGCTTGTTCAGCTCGTCCCGTACGCGTTCGGCGGAGACGATCTCGATACGGCCGGACATGTCCTTCACGGCCTCGACCACATCGGGATCCACGTCGAAGTCCAGCTGGGCGGCGAACCGCGCGGCCCGCAGCATCCGCAGGGGGTCGTCGGAGAAGGACTCCTGGGGGGTGCCGGGGGTCCGCAGCACCTGGGCGGAGAGGTCTTCCAGCCCGCCGTGGGGATCGATGAACTCCTTCTGCGGCAGCGCGACGGCCATCGCGTTCACCGTGAAGTCCCGGCGCACAAGGTCTTCCTCGATGGAGTCGCCGTAGGACACCTCGGGTTTGCGTGATGTCCGGTCGTAGGCCTCCGAGCGGTATGTCGTGACTTCGATCTGGAAGCGCTGATCGGCGTCTCCGACCCGGGCGTCCTTCTGGAGACCGACCGTGCCGAAGGCGATCCCCACTTCCCACACCGAATCCGCCCAAGGCCTGACGATCTTCAGAACATCCTCGGGCCGGGCATCGGTCGTGAAGTCCAGGTCATTGCCGAGCCGGCCGAGAAGGGCGTCCCTGACCGAGCCGCCGACCAGGGCGAGTGTGAATCCGGACTCCTGGAACCGGCGCGCGAGATCGTCAGCGACGGGGGATACCCGCAGCAGTTCGCTGACCGCACGGCGCTGCACCTGACTGAGGGCACGGGGATTGTCTTCATTGGCGTTCGGCACAACAGAAAAGGGTACGTGCCGCGGCCCCCGCGGGCGCCCCCGTTTCGGGCCGCCCCGTCTCGATGCGGAGGTTTCCGGTGGCTCATGAGATTCTTCCGATCATGTGGAGCAGTCCCCAGCACTTCGCCACAGCGCACATCGTTACCATGCGTGGACGCGGCAATTGACAACCACCAACGGCAACCGACGATGACAAGGGACGGGCGAGCGCGTGGCGGAGGCGGCAGACTTCCAGGGGATGGGTCATTCTCCTGCCCGCCGGTGGCTGCGGCGCACGGCCTCCGTGCTCGCCGGAGCGCCGCTCTTGGCGGGTCTGCTGGCCGGGACGGCGGCGCCGGCGGCCCAGGCCGCGCCGACGGCCACCGGCTCCCGTACGGTCCATGTGTCGCTCGACACACTGGCCCCCAGTGCGCCGGTGAAGGGCGACACGCTCACCGTCTCGGGGACGGTGACCAATACGGGCAAGAACACCGTCACCGACGCCCAGGTCGATCTGCGGGTCGGCCCGCGCATGTACGGCAGGACGGCCATCGACGACGCCGCCGAGCGCACCGGCACCTTGGGTGATGTAGCTCCGCTCGGCGGCAAGTACAAGGTCACCATCCCGAAGCTCGCCGTCGGCATCCCCCAGGACTTCGCCCTCTCGGTACCGGTCAGCAAGCTCGGGCTCGGCCAGGACGGCGTCTACCAGCTCGGTGTCTCACTGACCGGACGGACCTCGTCCGCACAGTACGACCAGGTGCTGGGCATCCAGCGCACCTTCCTGCCCTGGCAGCCGGACGCGACGGAGGAGAAGACACAGCTCACCGTCCTCTGGCCGCTGATCTCGTCGACGCGTCTGTCCGCGGAGACCGGCTCGGACGATCAGCAGACCCCGGTCTTCGAGAACGACGACCTGGCCGAGGAGCTGGCCCCCGGCGGGCGGCTGGAGCAGTTGGTCTCGCTCGGCAATCAGCTTCCCGTCACCTGGGTGATCGACCCCGATCTCCTCGCCACGGCCGACGCCATGACCAAGAACTACCAGGTCAGAAGCGGGGACACCACCGTCCCCGGCAAGAACCAGGCCGTGGCCACCAAGTGGCTCGACACCCTGGAGAAGGCGGTGCAGGGCGGCAAGGTCGTCGCGCTGCCGTTCGCCGATCCGGACCTGGCGTCGCTGGCCCACCGCGGCAAGGACGTCTCCGGTGCGCTCAGCCATCTGCAGCCCGCCACGGACGTGGCCGGGAAGACCGTGGAGACCATCCTCCATGTGAAGCCGTCCGTCGACTTCGCCTGGCCCGTGGACGGTGCGATCGACCCCTCGATCGTCGATGTAGCCACATCGGCGGGTGCCCACAAGGTCATCACCCGCAGCGACAGCCTCCAGGACAATCTGCCGTACACCCCCACCGCGGCACGGCCGATCGGCGGCGGGACCACGGCCGTCGTCGCCGACACCCGGCTCTCCACCGCTTTCCAGGGGGATATGTCGGAGGCGGGCGCGTCCACCCTCGCGGTCCAGAAGTTTCTCGCCCAGTCGCTGGCCGTGACGCTCCAGGACCCGGAGAATCAGCGCAGTATCGTCGTCGCTCCCCAGCGGATGCCGAGCGCAGCCCAGGCACAGTCGATGGCGCGCGCGCTGCGGGGCCTGGATCCCGAGCGCTGGACGGAGCCGTCCGATCTGCTCGCGGCGGCCGCGGCCACACCCGACTCGGACGCCACCACCAAGGTGCCCGGCTCTTCGCGTTACCCGAAGAAGCTGCGGAACCAGGAGCTGCCGACCGAGGTCTTCCTGGACATCAAGAAGACGCAGGAGCGGCTCGACAACTTCAAGGCCATCCTCAGCGCTCCGGACCGGGTGGCCGCGCCCTTCGGCAACGCGATCGGCCGGGCGATGTCGACCTCGTGGCGCGGGGAGCCTGAGAAGGCACAGCAGTACCGCGGCACGGTGGAGAACTATCTGATGGGCCTCACCACCGAGGTGAAGCTCATCCCGAAGTCCGTGCTGACGCTGTCGGGGCGCAGCGCGACGATCCCGGTGACCGTCCAGAACCAGCTGTTGCAAGGCGTGCAGAATCTGGTGCTGCGCCTGAAGTCCGACAACCCGACGCGTCTCAAGCTGGACGGCGACCGGGCGGTGGCGGAGCGGCCGATCAAGATCGACGGCGGGCACAGCCAGTCGGTGAAGTTCACCGGGGCGGGCAACGCCAACGGACCGGTGCAGGTGACCGCCCAGCTGTACACGGTGGACGGCACGCCGTACGGCAGTCCGATGACGTTCCAGGTCAAGGTCTCCGAGATCACCCCCACCGTGATGCTCGTCATCGCCGGCGGTGTGCTGCTTCTTGTCCTCGCGGGGGTCAAGATGTACAGCCAGCGCAAGCGGGCGGTGGCCCGTAAGGCAGCCGCGGAGGACGCGGAGGACACGGACGGCGGAGACGACACGGAAGACGGCACCGGCGCGGACGGGAACGCGCGGGACACGCAGAGTACGGACCGCGCGTGGGCCGCTGAGGACACAGATCCCGGGCAGCCGAGTGACCCGACACCGGACACCGGTCCGGAAAGCGCGGACGCGTCGGGCGCGGGTGAGAAAGTGGACCGTTGAGCGATGTCGTGGCCGGTCGGCCGGGGACGATGAGGTGGGGTAACCATGAACGCGCCGTACGACGGTGACCGTGGGCAGGGCGCGGGTGGCGACCCGGCGGGCCGGATTCCGCCCACCGCGCCGTCTGCCCAGGATCCCTATGTCCAGGATGCTTACAACCGGGACCCCTACTGGTCACAGGACCTCTCCGCGCAGGATCCGGTGACGGAGGCGCTGTACGACCGCGCCTCGCACCCGCCGCCGCCTCCCGGCACCTATCCGGAGACCCACCAGCTCTACCAGCAGCCGCCCGCCCCGCAGAACGCCCCCGATCCCCGGGTCTGGGCCCAGACCCCGCCGCCCGAGCCCTCCGGGCCGACGCGCCACCTCCCGTACGGGGACGACCCGAGGACCACCCAGTTCACCGGCCTCGACGACCTGGTCTCCCGGGCCGGCGACGAGAACCCGCCGCCGGACGCGTTCGCTCACCTCTACCGCGACCAGCAGGGCTCGGGCCAGGTACTGACCGCGCCGGAGCCCGAAGCCGCACCCGCACCGCCGCCGCCCCCCAAGAAGTCGGGAGGCAAGGCCGCCGGGCTGCTCAAGTCCAGTGCCCTGATGGCCGCGGGCACGCTGGTCTCCCGGCTCACCGGTTTCGTACGGAGCCTGGTGATCACCGCCGCTCTGGGCGCGGCCCTGCTCGGTGACTCCTTCACCGTGGCGTACACGCTGCCGACGATGATCTACATCCTCACCGTCGGAGGCGGTCTCAACTCCGTCTTCGTCCCGCAGCTCGTGCGCGCGATGAAGAACGACGACGACGGTGGCGTGGCCTATGCCAACCGGCTGCTGACCCTCGTCATGGTGGCGCTCGGCGCGATCGTGGCCCTCGCCGTGTTCGGGGCGCCGTGGCTGGTGCGTCTGATGTCCGACCCGATCGCCAGTGACGCGGCCGCCAACAACGTCGCCGTCACCTTCGCCCGCTACTGCCTGCCCACGATCTTCTTCATGGGTGTTCATGTGGTGATGGGGCAGATCCTGAACGCGCGCGGGAAGTTCGGCGCGATGATGTGGACTCCGGTCCTCAACAACATCGTCATGATCACCACGTTCGGCCTGTTCATCTGGGTCTACGGCACCGCAGCCGACTCGGGCATGACCGTGCAGACGATCCCGCCGGACGGCGTGCGGCTGCTGGGTATCGGTACGCTGCTCGGCCTGGTCGTCCAGGCGCTCGCGATGATCCCCTACCTCCGCGAGACCGGCTTCCGGTTCCGCCCGCGCTTCGACTGGAAGGGCCACGGCCTCGGCAAGACGGTCAAGCTGGCCAAGTGGACGGTTCTGTTCGTCCTCGCCAACCAGGCCGGTGTCCTGGTCGTCACGCAGCTCGCCACCGCCGCCGGCGTCGACTCCGGCAAGGACGGCACCGGCATCCTCGCCTACAGCAACGCCCAGCTGATCTGGGGCATGCCGCAGGCCATCATCACCGTCTCCGTCATGGCCGCCCTCCTGCCCAGGATCTCCCGCGCCGCCCACGACGGCGACCCGGGGGCGGTACGCGACGACATCTCCCAGGGGCTGCGCAACTCGGCGGTCGCCATCGTGCCGATCGCCTTCGGGTTCCTCGCCTTGGGTGTCCCGCTGTCGATCCTGATGTTCTCGTCCAGCGGCCTGGAATCGGCTCGCTCCATGGGCTTCATCCTGATGGCGTTCGCCCTCGGACTCATTCCGTACTCCGTGCAGTACGTCGTCCTGCGCGGCTTCTACGCCTACGAGGACACCAGGACGCCCTTCTACAACACGGTCATCGTCGCCGCGGTCAACGCCGCCGCCTCCGCCGTCTCGTATGTGGTCCTGCCCTCCCGCTGGGCCGTGGTCGGCATGGCCGCCTCCTACGGCCTCGCCTACGCGGTCGGTGTCGGTGTCGCCTGGCGCAGGCTGCGGAACCGGCTGGGCGGCGATCTGGACGGCGGCCGCGTCCTGCGTACGTACGCCCGGCTCTGCCTGGCGGCCGTCCCCGGTGCCCTCGCGGCCGGAGCGATCGCCTACGCCGTCCTGAACGCTCTGGGCAGCAGCGCTCTCAGCTCGCTGGTGGCACTGGTCGGCGGCGGTATCGCCCTGCTGGCCGTCTTCTTCGTCGCGGCGAAGAAGATGCGGATCGAAGAGATGAACGCCATGGTCGGCATGGTGCGCGGACGCCTCGGACGGTAAACGCGGCGCGGTCCAGCACAACCATCACCGGCTGCCGCGTGTCGTGCATAGCGTCCAACTGTGGGCACAATTGGCTTGGCTGTTGGATAGTGCGCAACGGATGGGGAGGCAGGAGCGACGGTGGCGGAACGTAGCACGGCTGCCGTCGACGTGGCCGACAACAGCGGTGATGAGCCGCTGGCCGCCAAGGCGGGCAAGGCCACGACCGACGGGTTGGCGGAAGCCCAGGACGAGGCGGACAAGTCCGCACCGGACACGGGCAGCGAACGGCAGAACACCGAGCCGGGCATCTCTGCGCCCGAGCTGCACAGCGGCCACAAACTCGCCAGACGCTACCGCCTGGAGGAGTGTGTCACCCGTCTGGACGGTTTCAGCAGCTGGCGAGCGGTCGACGAGAAGCTGCGCCGCGCTGTCGGCGTGCATCTGCTGCCCGCCGACCATCCGCGGGCTCGTTCCGTACTGGCGGCGGCCCGGTCCTCCGCTCTGCTCGGCGACCCCCGCTTTGTGCAGGTCCTGGACGCCGTCGAGGAGAACGACCTCGTCTACGTCGTTCACGAGTGGCTGCCCGACGCGGTCGAGCTGACCGCGCTCCTCGCCTCGGGGCCCCTGGAGGCCCATGAGGCGTATCAGCTCGTCAGCCAGGTCTCGCAGGCCATGGCGGCGGCCCACCGTGAGGGCCTCGCCCATCTGCGGCTGACCCCCGGAGCGGTACTGCGTACGTCCACCGGTCAGTACCGCATCCGCGGCCTCGCCGTGAACGCCGCTCTGCGCGGGATCAGTGCGGACCGGCCGCAGCGCACCGACACCGAGGCGATCGGCGCGCTCCTCTACGCGGCCCTGACCCAGCGCTGGCCGTACGAAGCCGACGCGTACGGGCTCTCCGGCCTTCCCAAGGGCGTCGGGCTGATCGCCCCCGACCAGGTACGTGCCGGGATCCACCGCGGTCTCTCCGAGCTCGCCATGCGTGCCCTGATCAATGACGGCGCGACTGCCTCCCGCCAGGATCCGCCGTGCACGACCCCCGACGAGCTGGCCGCGGCCGTCGCGGAGATGCCGCGCATCCGGCCGCCGGAGCCCACCTTCACGGCCCCGCCGGAGTACCAGCGCACCACCTACCAGCAGGGCACCTACGGACGCTCCCAGCCCGGCCTCGGAACGGTTCCCCTTCCGCCGGTGGCGCCCCCGCCACCCCCGCTCCAGAGCCGTACCGGCAAGGCGCTGAAGTGGACCGTCGCCGCGCTCCTCATCGCCGCGCTGGGTCTCGGCAGCTGGCAGGTCGCCGACCGCCTCCTCGACCAGAGCAATGAGAGCGACACCACGCCCATCCAGCCGGCCAACGGCGACGACAAGCCGGCCAAGCCCCTCAAGCCGCTGCGGATCACCGACGCGACCGAGTTCATGCCCAGCGGGTCCGGGATAAAGCCGGCCCTCGTACCGAACGCCATCGACGGCAAGCCCGGCACGGCGTGGATCACGCTCCAGTACCAGAACTACCCGAACTTCGGGAATCTGCCGGATCGCAAGCAGGGCAGCGGGATCGTCGTCGACTTGGGCAGCGTGCAGGACGTGTCCGGTATCGACATCGCCATGTACCGCGGCGGCCAGAAGGCCGAGGTACTCGCGGCCGGTGCGGACGCGTCGGCCCCGTCGGCGCTCGCGGACTTCTCTCAGCGCCTCACCAAGCTGGAGACGGTGGGCAGGACTCTGAAGACCACTCTCGACAAGCCCGTGCGAACCCGGTACGTATTGATCCACATCACCGAACTGCCGACGGACGGGTCCGCCGACCGCTTCCGCGGGGGAATCTCCGAGATCACGTTCACCGGCTGAGGGATCAGGGGAGGGGGGCTCACTGTTGGACGACGCCGCACTCGGCGACTCAAGCGACCAGGACCTTCTGAGCGCTCATGTCGCGGGCCACCCTCACGCCTTCGGCGAGTTGGTACGGCGCCACCGGGACCGGCTCTGGGCGGTGGCCCTTCGGACGCTGGGGGACCGGGAGGAAGCCGCTGACGCGGTCCAGGACGCGCTGGTTTCCGCCTTCCGGGCGGCCCACACCTTCCGCGGGCAGTCCGCCGTGACCACCTGGCTGCACCGCATCACCGTCAATGCCTGCCTCGACCGGGCCCGTAAGGCGGCCTCACGCAGGACCTCCCCCGTGGACGACACCGAGCGGCTGGAGCAGCTCCTTGAGCCCCACGAGTCTGCCGAGGCCCCTGCGGAGCGCCAGGATCTCCACCGTGAGCTGCTGACGGCGCTGGCCAAGCTCCCCGTCGAGCAGCGGGCGGCCCTGGTGCTCGTCGATATGCAGGGCTACCCCGTGGCCGAGGCTGCTGCGGTTCTGGGCGTACCCACCGGAACGGTGAAGAGCCGCTGCGCACGCGGCCGGGCCAGACTGCTGCCCATGCTCGCGCATCTACGCGGGGCCACCAGGGATAACAGCGGTCTCGGCAGGGGAAGGAACCGGACGCCGGGGGCATCCGTCCCACCGGCAGCGGAACCAAGAGACCCAGGACCAAATGATCCTGCTGGAGTGAAGGGCGGAGGTGGGCGCGCGTGACATCGACGACCGACATGGCTCAGCACCCGGATGTCTCGGAGATCTCCGATCTCGCGGAGGGGCTGCTCTCGCCGTCCCGCACCGCCGATGTACGGCGCCACCTCGACGGCTGCGCTCTGTGCGCGGACGTCCATGACTCACTCGAAGAGATCAGGGGACTGCTGGGCACGCTGCCCGGACCACCTCGGATGCCAGCCGATGTCGCCGGCCGTATCGATGCCGCACTGGCGGCGGAGGCGCTTCTGAACGCCACCGCCCCGGAGGAGGCCGCGGATGTTTCACGTGAAACATCGCCCTCGTCCGAGACGTCCTCACCCCGGAGGCCCTCGGCACCGGCCATCGCCGCACCGACTGGACCGCCGTCCCCGGCGGAGTCCACAGCAGAAACGGTACGAACAGACCGGCCCGCCGGCCGTCCGAGGGCGGCCACCGGCCCCGGCCGCAGTGGGCACACCCGCCGACGCCGCCGCAACGCCGTCCTGGGGGCTGTCTTCGGAACAGCGGCCGTAGGTGTCAGCGTTCTCCTGCTCCAGTCGCTCGGGATTTCGGACGACAACACCGCCTCCAAGCAGGCCGACGCCGCAGCCAGCGCCCCGAGGAACGGCAGCAAGGAGTTCTCGGAGGCCCACCTCCAGAGCCGCGTGGACGCGCTGCTGGCCTCAGGCGCCTCAGTGAAGGAGTCCAAGGGTTCAACAGCCGAGGAGCCTCGCGATACCGGGAGTGACCGAAACACGGCGAATACGCCACTGCTCCAGCCCGAGCCCGAGGTCCCGCCGTGCGTTCAGCAGGGCACGGGCAGCACCGCGCCCGCCCTCGCCGCCGAGCCGGGCACGTACCAGGGCAGCAGCGCCTATCTCGTCGTTCTGCCGCACGCCACCGACAGCACGCGGGTCCAGGCCTATGTGATCGATGCTGCCTGCGTCGACAGCGATCCTTCGGGCACGGGGAAAGTCCTCCTGAAGCACGCCTACCTCCGCCGCTGACGACTGCCTTCGTGGAGCCGGGACACCTCGGGAATGCAGGACCCGTAGGATCCGTTGGATGGGGTGAAAGTCGTTGATCCGGCCCCAGTAGGCAGTCTGCAGAGACGAGGAAGAAACCCGTGAGCGACGTCCGTAATGTGATCATCATCGGCTCCGGGCCCGCCGGCTATACGGCCGCGCTGTACACCGCGCGTGCATCGCTGAAGCCGCTGGTCTTCGAGGGCGCCGTCACCGCCGGTGGTGCGCTGATGAACACCACCGATGTGGAGAACTTCCCGGGCTTCCGCGACGGCATCATGGGCCCGGACCTGATGGACAACATGCGGGCGCAGGCGGAGCGCTTCGGCGCCGAGCTCGTCCCGGACGATGTCATCGCCGTCGACCTCAGCGGTGACATCAAGACGGTCACCGACACGGCCGGCACCGTGCACCGGGCCAAGGCCGTGATCGTCACGACCGGCTCCCAGCACCGCAAGCTCGGCCTGGCCAACGAGGACGTCCTCTCCGGGCGCGGTGTCTCCTGGTGCGCCACCTGCGACGGCTTCTTCTTCAAGGACCAGGACATCGCCGTGGTGGGTGGCGGCGACACCGCGATGGAGGAAGCCACCTTCCTCTCGCGCTTCGCCAAGTCCGTCACGATCATCCACCGCCGGGACACGCTGCGTGCCTCCAAGGCCATGCAGGACCGCGCCTTCGCCGACCCCAAGATCAAGTTCGCCTGGGACAGCGAGGTCGCCGAGATCCATGGCGAGCAGAAGCTCTCCGGTCTGACCCTGCGCAACACCAAGACCGGCGAGACCTCCGAGCTCCCCGTGACCGGCCTGTTCATCGCGGTGGGCCACGACCCGCGGACTGAGCTGTTCAAGGGCCAGCTCGATCTGGATGCCGAGGGCTACCTCACCGTCGCCGCCCCGTCGACGCGGACGAATCTGTCCGGTGTCTTCGGCGCCGGTGATGTCGTCGACCACACCTACCGCCAGGCGATCACCGCTGCGGGCACCGGTTGCTCCGCCGCTCTCGACGCCGAGCGTTTCCTCGCCGCGCTCAGCGACAGCGAGAACGCCGAGCCGGAGAAGACCGCCACCGTCTGACCAGCTGTACCGACCCACACCCCGCGAATTTAAGGAGGCCGCCGTGGCCGGCGACCTGAAGCATGTAACCGACGCCTCGTTCGACGAGGATGTACTCAAGAGCGACAAGCCCGTACTGGTGGACTTCTGGGCCGCTTGGTGCGGACCGTGCCGCCAGATCGCCCCGTCTCTTGAGGCCATCGCGGCCGAGCACGGCGACAAGATCGAGATCGTCAAGCTCAACATCGACGAGAACCCGGCCACGGCAGCCAAGTACGGCGTCATGTCCATCCCGACGCTGAACGTCTACCAGAACGGCGAGGTCGCCAAGACCATCGTCGGCGCCAAGCCCAAGGCCGCGCTCGTACGCGACCTTGAGGACTTCATCGGCGAGTAAGTCGACGGCGGCGGCCCTCGATGTTTCACGTGAAACGGGCCGACTCCCCCATCGGGGAGTCGGCCCGTTTCTCTTTCCCTTTACGCCGCCGGGCCCCTTACGCTGCCCGGCTCAGAGCGGCCGTAGCGCAGGTTCCTTCTTGACGGCCCCCAGCAGCCGGTCCAGCGCCAGCTCCACGTCTTCCTTCCAGGAGAGCGTGGTCCGCAGCTCCAGCCTCAGCCGTGGATACGTCGGATGCGGACGTACGGTCTTGAAGCCCACCGCCAGCAGATGATCCGCGGGGAGCACACAGGCCGGCTCCTTCCAGCGGGCGCTACCAAAGGCCTCGATCGCCTTGAACTCCCGCCGCAGGAGATCCTTCACCACGGTCTGCACCATCACCCGGCCGAGTCCCTGCCCCTGATACCCGGGCATGATCCATGCGGTCATCAGCTGGACGGCGTCCGGGGAGACCGGGCTCGTCGGGAAGGCCATGGACCGCGGCACATACGCCGGGGGCGCGTACATCACGAAGCCGACCGGTACATCGTCGATGTAGACGACACGGCCGCAGGATCCCCACTCCAGCAGAACGGCCGAGATCCAGGCCTCCTTCTCCGCCTCGGCCCTGCCTGCTCTTACCGCTGCTTCCCCGCTGACCGGGTCAAGCTCCCAGAAGACACACGCTCGGCAGCGCTTGGGGAGGTCGGGAAGGTTGTCCAGCGTGAGCGGTACGAGCCGACGCCCCATGGAGGCTGTTCCTCACTTCCTTCGCCTGCCGCACCACGGGCGGCCGTCAGCGCGCTCCGCTCTCGAAGCAGGCTGCCGACGAAGCCGCCGAGCACTCCAAGACCCAGTCCAGCCGATACCAACCGACTGCGGCTCACCGATCGCATGGCCCCCGCTCTCCTTCCGGGATGGATCAAGTGGATGCGCCATACCAGAACGCATCGTATCCACCCGAAGATGTCCGGCACACCGCGAGACAGCAAAGGGCGGGCCGTGTTCCGGTAAGCATGGAACACGGCCCGCCCGGGGGCTGTTCGAGAGCCTCAGCTCTCGTCGTCCTCCCCGGCTTCCTCGTCGAGGCCCTTGTCCAGGACGCGTCCCTCACCGGGGGCGAGAGTGCCGAGAATCCGGTCCAGATCGTCTATTGAAGCGAACTCGACGACGATCTTTCCCTTCTTCTGGCCCAGGTCGACCTTCACCCGGGTCTCGAAGCGATCCGAGAGACGCGAGGCCAGATCGGTGAGCGCCGGCGACAGCCGGGCGCCGGCCCGCGGCCCCTTCGACTTGGGCGAGCTCTGCGGGCGCGAACCCATCAGGGTCACGATCTCCTCGACCGCGCGCACCGAGAGCCCCTCGGCCACGATGCGGTGCGCCAGCCGGTCCTGCTCCTCGGAATCGTCCAGCGCGAGCAGCGCCCTCGCGTGACCGGCCGAGAGCACACCGGCGGCAACCCTGCGCTGCACCGGGGGAGAGAGGCGCAGCAACCGGAGCGTGTTGGAGACCTGCGGACGTGAGCGGCCGATCCGGTCGGCCAGCTGGTCATGCGTGCAGTTGAAGTCCTTGAGCAACTGGTCGTAGGCCGCGGCCTCTTCCAGCGGATTCAGCTGGGCACGGTGCAGGTTCTCCAGCAGCGCGTCGAGCAGCAGCTTCTCGTCGTCGGTCGCGCGGACGATCGCCGGAATGCGTTCCAGACCGGCTTCCCGGCAAGCCCGCCAGCGCCGCTCGCCCATGATGAGCTCGTAGCGCTCGGACCCCACCTGCCGTACGACGACGGGCTGGAGGAGGCCGACTTCCTTGATGGAAGTGATCAGTTCGGCGAGGGCGTCCTCGTCGAACACCTCGCGCGGCTGGCGCGGGTTCGGTGTGATGGAGTCGATCGGTACTTCGGCGAAGTGCGCCCCTGCCGTCGTCACCGGCTCGGGCGCCGCTTCGAACTCCGGGGCGACCGTCTCCACTTCCGGCACCATGGTGGCCTGCGGCAGCGAAGTCACCTTCGCGGCGGCCACACCCCGCTCCGCGGTCAGTACGGGAGCCGCCCCCGGAGTGGCAGCGGCCGCTCCTGGAGAGGGCACCTGCTTCTCCTGCGGAGCGGCAGGGATCAGCGCACCGAGCCCACGTCCCAATCCCCTGCGTCGCTCGCTCACTGGATCCCCTCCGACATACTCTGCTGACTGTTCTGACTGCCCACATGGGCCTGCTGGGCGTCGTAGTGGACCCCGACCCCCCGTAGAGCGATCTCACGGGCGGCTTCGAGATACGACAGGGATCCACTGGACCCCGGATCGTAGGTCAGCACCGTCTGCCCATAGCTCGGCGCCTCGGAGATACGTACGGACCGAGGGATGCTCGTCCGCAGCACCTCCTTGCCGAAGTGACTCCGTACCTCGTCCGCCACCTGCGAGGCGAGCCGAGTCCTGCCGTCGTACATGGTGAGCAGGATCGTCGAGACATGGAGCGTGGGGTTGAGATGCCCTCGCACCAGGTCGACGTTCCGCAGCAGCTGACCCAGCCCCTCCAGTGCGTAGTACTCGCACTGGATGGGGATCAGCACCTCCGCGCCGGCGACCATCGCATTGACGGTCAGCAGGCCGAGCGAGGGCGGGCAGTCGATGAGGATGTAATCCAACGGCTGCTCGTACGCTTCGATCGCCCGCTGCAGTCGGCTCTCCCGTGCCACCAGCGAGACCAACTCGATCTCCGCACCGGCGAGATCGATGGTGGCCGGGGCACAGAAGAGACCTTCGACGTCCGGGACAGGCTGGACCACTTCCGAGAGTGGCTTGCTCTCCACCAGGACGTCATAGATCGAGGGAACTTCGGCGTGATGGTCGATCCCGAGCGCCGTGGAGGCATTGCCCTGGGGATCGAGGTCGACCACCAGCACGCGCGCGCCATGGAGCGCGAGCGAGGCGGCGAGATTGACCGTGGTGGTGGTCTTCCCTACGCCGCCCTTCTGGTTGGCAACGACCATGACACGCGTCTGCTCCGGGCGGGGCAGACCCTCGCCGGCGCGGCCCAGTGCCTCCACCGCCAGCTGGGCTGCACGGCCAATGGGGGTGTCGTCCATCGGGGGCGGTGTTTCACGTGAAACATCCTCCCCCGCCGACTCGGTACGGGGACCGGGGACCGGATCGGTCATCGGTCCCGCGATGTTGGCGTCGGACCGCAAGGATTCACTCTCCTCGACTTCAGACTCGCAATGGACAGAGCCTGCCATGCTTTCGGGGTCGTGAACCAGCGAGGCCCGTGGTTCTGTGGAGGAATCCACCTCTGTGGACAACCCCGTCCCCCTTGCGAGGGGCTTTCGGCCGCGCGGTGTAGCAGCAGCGCGGCCACGGCCGATGATTCCCTGCAGCAGTGAGCGACGTTTCACGTGAAACACGATGCACGGGCCGCAGAGCTACACCGTCACGACACTCCGCAATGCATAGGTATGGCAGCTTGTATGGAGCATCACTGATAGGCAGTACGGACTGTACGGCTCAACGGCGCCGCCGCGCACGGCCGGCCCGTGCGGCCTTGGCCCGCTTCGTGGCGAACCGCACACCGCCGGGGCTCTCCCCGACCTCCACTCGCACCACGGTGGCCAGCGGATCGACGATGCCCTCACCGACATGCAGGACCGAGGTCTCCACCACACCGAGCCTGCTCAGTGCGGCGCGGGCCCCGTTGATCTCCTCCGCGGCGGTGTCGCCCTTGAGCGCCAGCATCTCGCCGTACGGCCGCAGCAGGGGCACTCCCCAGCCCGCCAGCCGGTCCAGCGGAGCCACCGCGCGCGCCGTCACCACATGCACCGGCTGCAGGGTGCCAAGGACCTCCTCGGCACGGCCGCGCACCACCGTCACATGGTCCAGGCCGAGCAGCTCGACGACTTCCTGGAGAAAGTTCGTCCGCCGCAGCAGAGGTTCCAGGAGCGTGATCTTCAGATCGGGCCGTACCAGCGCCAGCGGGATCCCGGGAAGCCCCGCGCCCGAACCGACATCGCAGACCGTCACGCCCTCGGACACGACCTCGGAGAGCACCGCGCAGTTCAGCAGGTGCCGCTCCCAGAGCCGTGGGACCTCACGCGGGCCGATCAGGCCACGCTTGACCCCCGCGTCCGCCAGCAGTTCCGCGTAGCGGACAGCCTCCGGAAAGTACTCACCGAAAACAGTGCGCGCCTCGTCCGGTGCGGGGGGAAGCTCTGCTGCCTCCGTCACGGGAACCGTCCTTCCATACCGAACCACCGACCGGTGGCTGACTATCAGGCTGACAAAGTTCGGCCCCGTCTGCGCAACAGACGGGGCCGAAAAGAATGGACCGCTCAGGCAGGGAGCACCACGACGAAGCGCTGCGGCTCCTCGCCCTCGGACTCACTGCGCAGACCCGCGGCGGCGACCGCGTCATGCACGACCTTCCGCTCGAAGGGCGTCATGGGGTTCAGCTTCACCGGCTCACCGGTGCTCTTCACCTCGTCCGCGGCCTTGGCGCCCAGCTCGGCGAGCTCAGTGCGCTTCTTGGCCCGGAAGCCGGCGATGTCCAGCATCAGCCGGCTGCGGTCGCCGGTCTCGCGGTGCACGGCGAGCCGGGTCAGCTCCTGAAGCGCCTCCAGCACCTCACCGTCGCGTCCGACAAGCTTCTGCAGATCCCGCGCCGAGTCACTGATGATCGAGACCGCGGCCCGGTCGGCCTCGACGTCCATGTCGATATCGCCGTCGAGATCAGCGATGTCGAGCAGACCTTCGAGGTAGTCGGCCGCGATCTCCCCTTCCTGCTCCAGGCGGGTCAGGGTGTCGCCCGCCTCGTCGGCGGACTCGGCGGCGGAGATGGTGCCTTCCGTCACGGATGGACTCCTTCTTACTTCTTGGACGGGTGCTTGGGCCGCTGCTGGCCCTTACGCTGCCCCGACTTGGCTTGGCGTGCGGAACCGGCGGCGGGCGTGCCCGACGGCTTGGACTTGGTGTCCTGCGGCTCGCCCTTCTGCAACGAAGTCTTCGCCGGCTTGTCGGCGGCCTCGGAGTCCTTGGGCTGTTCCGGCTTGTCCGTACCCGACTGGGCGGCGGCGGCCTGCCGCTTCGCCTTGGTCTGGCGCTTGGGCTGGTGGCGCCTCGCCGCAGCGCCGGACTCGGCCTCGGCAGCGGCGGTGTCGCTCTTGATCACCGTGCCGTCGGGCTGTGCGGCCAGCCCCGCCTTGGCGAGGCTCGTGACGAACTTGCGCTCGTTGTCATTGCGGTCCGGGCCCTTGGCCACGATCGCCTGGACGATGGCGCGCTTGCGACGGGACCGCACCTCGCTGTGCGCGGTGATGCTCTTCAGCAAACGCTGCAAGTACTGGTCCTGCGCCTTGCTGCCCGGGGTCGGGTTCTGGTTGATCACATACATCTGCTGGCCCATGGTCCACACGTTGGTGGTCAGCCAGTAGACGAGGACGCCGACGGGGAAGTTGACACCCGTGACGGCGAAGATCAGCGGGAAGATGTACATCAGCATCTTCTGCTGCTGCATGTACGGCGTCTTGACCGTCAGGTCGACGTTCTTCGTCATCAGCTGGCGCTGCGTGTAGAACTGCGACGCCGACATCATCACGATCATGATCGCGGTGACGACCCGTACATCGGTCAGCGACGCGTTCAGGGACGCGACCTTTTCGCTGCTGTCCATGAACTTGGCGGCCAGCGGGGCACCGAAGATATGCGCCTGACGCGCGCTGTCCAGCAGCCCCTGGTCGATCACGCCAATGGTCTTGCCGCTCGCGATGCTGGAGAGCACGTGGTAGAGCGCGAAGAAGAACGGGGACTGCGCCAGGATCGGAAGACACGAGGAGAGCGGGTTGGTACCCGTCTCCTTGTACAGCTTCATCATCTCTTCGGACTGACGCTGTTTGTCGTTCTTGTAGCGCTCCTGAATCGCCTTCATCTTGGGCTGGAGCACCTGCATGTTCCGGGTCGACTTGATCTGCTTGACGAACAGCGGGATCAGACAGATCCGGATCAGTACCACCAGGGACACGATGGACAGTCCCCAGGCCCAGCCCGTGTCGGGGCCGAAAATCATCCCGTACAGCGAGTGGAACTGGACGATGACCCATGAAACAGGTGTGGTGATAAAACTGAAGAGACTGGCAATCGTGTCCACTAATCAGGCTCCTTGAGCTTTGGGCGAGGTCTCTGCGGCCGGACTCGGGGTGTCGGGGGCCGATCCCCCGGAAGGCACGCCAGCGGCGGAGTGTCCGCCCTTACGGCCGCGCCAGGCATTGCGCAGCGATTCATGCCAGCGCGGGCGTTTGCGCGGCGGGACATGGTCCACACCACCCGGCGACCACGGATTGCACCGCAGAATGCGCCAGGCGGTCAGCGCCGTGCCCTTCACCGCGCCATGCCGGTCGATGGCCGTGTATCCGTAGTGCGAACACGACGGGTAGTACCGGCAGACGGGCCCGAGAAGCGGGCTGATCGTCCACTGGTACAGCTTGATCAGAGCCAGCAGCGGGTATTTCATCGCGTGCCCCCTCCCAGCAGCCGCTGAAAGGCGGCGTCCAGGTCTCGGGCCAGGTATGCATATTCGGCGTCGCCCGCTCCGGGCAGCGCCCGTACGACAACCAGGCTACCGGGGGGCAGCTCGGACAGTCGTTCGCGTATCAGATGACGCAGTCTCCGCTTCACGCGGTTACGTACGACGGCTCCACCCACGGCCTTGCTCACGACGAAACCCGCACGCGTCGGGGAGGCGCTCTCCCCAGGCGCGTGCGGGTCCGTTGCACCGCTGCGTAGATGGACGACGAGAAGCGGGCGTCCGGCCCGGCGTCCCCGGCGTACCGCGGTCGCGAAGTCCTCGCGCCGCCTCAGCCGATTCTCGGTAGGCAGCACGTCATGACCTGTTGGCGATCAGGCGATCAGGCCGACAGACGGGCGCGACCCTTGCCACGGCGGGTCGCGAGAATCGCGCGACCGGCACGGGTACGCATCCGCAGCCGGAACCCGTGGGTCTTGGCGCGACGGCGGTTGTTCGGCTGGAAGGTGCGCTTGCTCACTCGGGGGCTCCAGAAAATGATGTGTGGATGGCGGGACATCGCCTGGCTGTCACCGTGCGCCCACGAGAAGCTGAGAAGCTCGCGATCACGCCCGAGTGCACCGCTTCACAACCACAGATCGTGATCTTTGCCCATCGGAGGCAGGCGGCAGCAGCCATCGACAACTCGACCTGGTCACGGTACGCGCGGCTACGCCATCCGGTCAAACCAGCTCGATGCCGGGCCCCATTGTGCACAGGCTGTGGACAACAACTTGAACCGCGCGGGTCGCCCTGACTACCGTGGCTGAACTCCGGCTTCATTTCCTGCCGGTCTTCCCATCCCGTCCCGAGAACCACACATTCGTGGGACCTGGACCTGCGAGAGAGCGTGCCTTGTGGCTGATGTACCTGCCGATCTTGCCGCAGTGTGGCCACGAGTGCTGGAGCAGCTCCTCAGGGAGGGCCAGCAGGGCGTCGAGCCCAAGGACAAGCAGTGGATCGAGCGCTGTCAGCCTCTCGCGCTGGTCGCCGACACCGCGCTGCTCGCCGTCCCCAATGAATGGGGCAAGCGTGTCCTGGAGGGTCGGCTCGCCCCTCTCATCAGCGAGACGCTGAGCCATGAGTGCGGCCGGCCCATCCGGATCGCCATCACCGTCGACGACTCGGCCGCCGAGCCCACCCCGCCGGCCCCGCCCGTGCCCCAGCAGCACCGCTATCAGGGGCCGTCCCACGACGAACAGCGGCAGGCCGATACATACGACGGCTACGGGCACCGTCCGTCGGACGACGGCATGCCGTCGGTACGGCCCGCGTACCCGGACTATCAGCAGCAGCGCCCCGATCCCGGCGCCTGGCCGCGGACCCAGGAGGATCTGTCCTGGCAGCAGCCCCGGCTCGGCGGCTACCAGGATCGCGATCCGTACGCCACCGCTCACCAGCAGCAGCCGCAGCACGACTACCGGCAGCCGCAGGGGCCCGAGCACTCCCCGTACGAGCAGCACTCCGACCGGCACGATCTCCAGGAGCCGCCGTCACCGCGCCACGGCGGCGGGCCCAATGTCGGCCGCGGCGGTCCGCGTGGCGGAGCGCTGGGACCGCTGGGCGCCCAGCCCGCTCCGGCGCCGGGTCCCGGCGAGCCCCATGCCCGGCTGAACCCCAAGTACCTCTTCGACACGTTTGTCATCGGGGCGTCCAACCGGTTCGCGCACGCGGCCGCGGTCGCGGTCGCCGAGGCCCCGGCGAAGGCGTACAACCCGCTCTTCATCTACGGGGAGTCCGGGCTCGGCAAGACGCATCTGCTGCACGCCATCGGGCACTACGCGCGCAGCCTCTACCCCGGCACGCGCGTGCGGTATGTGAGCTCCGAGGAGTTCACGAACGAGTTCATCAACTCGATCCGCGACGGCAAGGGCGACACCTTCCGCAAGCGGTACCGGGATGTCGACATCCTGCTGGTCGACGACATCCAGTTCCTGGCGAGCAAGGAGTCGACGCAGGAGGAGTTCTTCCACACCTTCAACACGCTCCACAACGCCAACAAGCAGATCGTGCTCTCCTCGGACCGGCCGCCCAAGCAGCTGATCACGCTGGAGGACCGGCTCCGCAACCGCTTCGAGTGGGGCCTGACCACCGACGTCCAGCCGCCGGAGCTGGAGACGCGTATCGCGATCCTCCGTAAGAAGGCGGTGCAGGAGCAGCTCAACGCCCCGCCCGAGGTGCTGGAGTTCATCGCCTCCCGTATCTCGCGGAACATCCGTGAGCTGGAGGGCGCGCTGATCCGGGTGACGGCGTTCGCCTCGCTCAACCGGCAGCCGGTGGACCTCGGCCTCACCGAGATCGTGCTCAAGGATCTGATCCCGGGCGGGGAGGACTCGGCCCCGGAGATCACCGCGAGCGCCATCATGGCGGCGACCGCCGACTACTTCGGGCTGACGGTGGAGGACCTCTGCGGCTCGTCGAGGAGCCGGGTGCTGGTGACGGCCCGGCAGATCGCGATGTATCTCTGCCGTGAGCTGACCGATCTCTCCCTGCCCAAGATCGGCGCGCAGTTCGGCGGCAGGGACCATACGACCGTGATGCACGCGGACCGGAAGATCCGCGCGCTGATGGCCGAGCGGCGCTCGATCTACAACCAGGTCACGGAGCTCACCAACCGCATCAAGAACGGCTGACAGCCGGCTCTCCGCCCGCTGCCGAGGCGCTCAGGGACCCCGTCCGCGACGGTCCCTGGGCGCCTTTTCGCGGTCTGTGGACCCCGCGGCGGCCGGCTCCGCGTGTCGCCGCCCGGCCCTCGCTGTTCGAATAGCTGGGGATGGAGGGGCCTTCTCCACAGATCGGGTCGCGATCTTCCGTCCACAGCCTGGGGACCGAGAAGTTGTCCAGACTGCGTCCACAGGCGCACCGGGCGGGAGGTCATCTGCCCAGGTCAGAGCCCTGTGGATTTGTGGCCGACGCTGCTCCACAGACTGTGGACGGAAAATTCTTCCACAGGGCGGCGGCGCTGTTGTCCACTGGCGGCCCACAGGCGGGCCTCCCTTTCCCACAGCTTCTCCACACCCCTGTCCACTGTTCGGCAACGAAACGCCCGGGATCGCTGAGTCGAGTGAAAGGCGTCACACCAAGGAGCTCGATTGGGCTGTGGGGAACGTGGGTAAAGCTGGGGACGTGGCTGGGGAGAAGTCCCTGTGTCCTGTGCATCGGTTGTGCAGAACTTTCGCCCGTCCACAGAACGACCGGGTTGTCCACGGACGGCGCCCACAGGGTCGGTGGACAAAAAAACGGGTCTGACCTGCGCGGATGACGTTATCCACGGTTTCCACAGGCCCTACTACTACTCCCACTCAGAGTTAACGAGGAATCCGCTTCGAAGAAGGCCCTGTGCACAACTCGGCCCCGGAGCCCTCGGCACCTGTCTCGCCGACTTGACCCGCAGCCGCACCGACTGTCGGTGCCGTACGTCAGACTGGTCCCCGGCATCACAGCCGACGACGAAGGCCAGCAGGGCGAGCCAGCAACAGCAGGAGGCGGTTCCGGTGAAGATCCGGGTGGAGCGCGATGTACTCGCGGAGGCGGTGGCCTGGGTGGCCCGTAGCCTTCCGGCCCGTCCGCCGGCGCCCGTACTCGCAGGCCTTCTGCTGAAGGCCGAGGACGGCGCTCTCAGCTTCTCCAGCTTCGACTACGAGGTCTCGGCGCGGGTCTCGGTGGACGCCGAGGTCGAGGAGGACGGCACCGTCCTCGTCTCCGGCCGGCTTCTCGCCGACATCTGCCGCGCGCTGCCGAACCGGCCGGTGGAGATTTCCACAGACGGTGTACGGGCGACCGTGGTCTGCGGCTCCTCGCGCTTCACGCTCCACACCCTCCCGGTGGACGAGTACCCGGCGCTGCCGCAGATGCCGACCGCGACGGGCACCGTCCCCGGTGAGGTCTTCGCCTCGGCCGCCTCCCAGGTCGCCATCGCCGCGGGCCGCGACGACACGCTGCCGGTGCTGACCGGTGTACGGATCGAGATCGAGGGCGACACGGTCACCCTGGCCTCGACCGACCGCTACCGCTTCGCGGTCCGTGAGTTCCTGTGGAAGCCGGAAGCCCCCGATGTGTCCGCGGTCGCGCTGGTGCCCGCCAAGACGCTGCTGGACACCGCCAAGGCGCTCACGAGCGGTGACACGGTCACGCTGGCGCTCTCCGGGGCGGGTGCCGGCGAGGGGCTGATCGGTTTCGAGGGCGCCGGGCGGCGTACGACCACCCGGCTGCTCGAAGGTGATCTCCCGAAGTACCGCACGCTGTTCCCGACCGAGTTCAACTCGGTCGCGGTGATCGAGACCGCCCCGTTCGTCGAGGCCGTCAAGCGTGTGGCGCTGGTCGCCGAGCGGAACACCCCGGTGCGGCTCAGCTTCGAGCAGGGCGTGCTGATCCTGGAGGCCGGTTCCAGCGATGACGCACAGGCTGTGGAGCGCGTCGACGCGCAGCTGGAGGGCGATGACATCTCGATCGCCTTCAACCCGACCTTCCTGCTCGACGGGCTGAGCGCGATCGACTCGCCGGTCGCCCAGCTCTCGTTCACGACGTCCACGAAGCCGGCGCTGCTCAGCGGTCGGCCGGCCGTCGACGCGGAGGCGGACGAGGCGTACAAGTACCTGATCATGCCGGTACGCCTGAGCGGCTGACCCCACAGGTGAGTGGCCGGATCCGGGCGTAGGCTCGGATCCGGGTACGAACCCGGGTACGAATCGCCTCAACGCTTAAGGAACACCTGATGGAGCTCGGTCTCGTCGGTCTCGGCAAGATGGGCGGCAATATGCGCGAGCGCATCCGCCGCGCAGGCCACACCGTCATCGGATACGACCGCAATCCGGACCTCGCCGATGTGCACAGCCTCCAGGAGCTGGTGAGCAAGCTCAAGGGGCCGCGCGTGGTGTGGGTGATGGTTCCGGCCGGTGCCGCGACCCAGGCCACGATCGACGAGCTGGCCGAGCTGCTGTCGCCCGGCGATGTGGTGGTGGACGGCGGGAATTCCCGCTGGACGGACGACGAGAAGCACGCGGTTGAGCTGGGCATCAAGGGCATCGGTTTCGTCGACTGCGGTGTCTCCGGCGGGGTCTGGGGCCTGGAGAACGGCTACGCGCTGATGTACGGCGGCGCCCCGGAGAACGTGGCGAAGGTGGAGCCGGTCTTCGAGGCGCTCAAGCCCGAGGGCAACTTCGGTTCCGTGCACGCCGGCAAGGTCGGCGCGGGCCACTTCGCCAAGATGGTCCACAACGGCATCGAGTACGCCATGATGCAGGCCTACGCCGAGGGCTGGGAGCTGCTGGAGAGCGTCGACTCGGTCACCGATGTCCGTGAGGTCTTCCGCTCGTGGCAGGAGGGCACGGTCATCCGTTCCTGGCTGCTGGATCTGGCCGTCAACGCCCTGGACGCGGATGAGCACTTGGAGCAGCTGAAGGGCTACGCGGAGGACTCCGGCGAGGGCCGGTGGACGGTCGAGGCGGCCATCAACCACGCGGTGCCGCTGCCCGCGATCACCGCGTCGCTGTTCGCGCGCTTCGCGTCCCGGCAGGACGATTCGCCGCAGATGAAGATGGTCTCGGCGCTGCGCAATCAGTTCGGCGGCCACGCGGTCGAGCCGAACAAGCCCAAGAAGTAGAGCCCTGAGCCGGGGGAGGCCCGCGTACATCCATGCACGTCACGCATCTGTCGCTGGCCGACTTCCGGTCCTACGCCCGGGTCGAGGTACCGCTCGATCCGGGCGTCACCGCGTTCGTGGGGGCGAACGGGCAGGGGAAGACCAATCTGGTCGAGGCGGTCGGCTATCTCGCGACCCTCGGCAGTCACCGGGTGTCGTCGGACGCCCCGCTGGTGCGGATGGGCGCGGACCGCGCGGTGATCCGGGCCGCGGTCACCCAGGGCGAGCGTTCCCAGCTGGTGGAGCTTGAGCTCAATCCCGGCCGCGCGAACAGGGCGCGTATCAACCGGTCCTCGCAGGTCAGACCGCGTGATGTGCTGGGGATCGTACGGACGGTGCTGTTCGCGCCGGAGGATCTGGCGCTGGTGAAGGGCGATCCGGGTGAGCGGCGCCGGTTCCTCGATGAGCTGATCACGGCGCGGTCGCCCCGGATGGCCGGGGTGCGGTCGGACTACGACCGGGTGCTCAGACAGCGCAATACGCTGCTGAAGTCGGCGGCGATGGCGCGGCGGCACGGCGGGCGCGGCATGGATCTGTCGACGCTGGATGTGTGGGACCAGCATCTGGCGCGCGCGGGGGCCGAGTTGCTGGCGCAGCGGGTCGATCTGATCGCGACGCTCCAGCCGCTGGCGGACAAGGCGTATGAGCAACTGGCGCCCGGGGGCGGTCCGGTGGCGCTGGAGTACCGTTCCTCCGCCGGTGATCCCGGCGATTCCGGGGCGCCCGGCGCTTCCGGTGATGACGCCTCGGGGCCCGGGGCCGCGGACGGGCTCATGCCCTCGGGGATGACGTCGCGCGATGAGCTGTACGCGCATCTGCTGGCGGCCCTGGCCGACGTGCGCAAGCAGGAGATCGAGCGGGGCGTGACGCTGGTCGGGCCGCACCGCGACGACCTGGTGCTGAAGCTGGGCCGGCTGCCCGCGAAGGGGTACGCCAGCCATGGCGAGTGCTGGTCCTTCGCGCTGGCGCTGCGGCTTGCCTCGTACGATCTGCTGCGCGCCGAGGGCAATGAGCCGGTGCTGGTGCTGGACGACGTGTTCGCCGAGCTGGACGCGCGGCGGCGGGAGCGGCTCGCGGAGCTGGTGGTTCCGGGTGAGCAGGTGCTGGTGACGGCGGCCGTGGACGACGATGTGCCGGGGGTGCTGGCCGGGGCACGGTTCGCGGTGGCCGACGGTGCGGTGGAGCGCGTATGAGTACTTCTCGGGGACCGTCGGGGGTGCCCGGTTCCGACGGATCCGGAGGGCCCGCCGAGCTGCCGGGCTCCTCCCCGGCTTCCGGGGCGCCGGGTGCGCCGCTGCCTCCGGAGTCGTCGGGGGTGGATCTGGCGCGGGTCGCGCTGCGCGCCGCGAAGGAGCAGGCGCGGGCGCGGGGCGCCGCCGTACAGCAGAAGAAGCAGGCGCGGCGCGGCGGCGGGCTGCGTTCGGGGGCGCGGGCGGACGGCCGCGATCCGCTGCCGCTGGGTGCGGCGATCAACCGGCTGATCACGGAGCGGGGCTGGGAGACGCCGGCGGCCGTGGGCGGGGTCATGGGCCGGTGGCCGCAGATCGTCGGCGAGGACGTGGCGAAGCACTGTGTGCCGCAGCGGTACGACGACGGCAATGACGAGCGGGTGCTGACGGTGCAGTGCGACTCGACGGCGTGGGCGACGCAGTTGCGGCTGCTGGCGCCCCGGCTGGTGGCGCGGCTGAACGAGGACCTGGGGCAGGGCACCGTACGGATGATCAAGGTGCTGGGCCCGGGTGGTCCGCCGCAGCGGTACGGCCGGCTGCGGGCGCCGGGCAGCAAGGGCCCGGGTGACACGTACGGTTGATGGCGCCGGTTCCGCCTTGACAGCTGGAAGAAGGCTCTGACCAGGGCTTTCGGCGTCGGTAGGACCCTGCTGCCGAGCGCCGCCCGCTCTCCGGCGGCGGGTGGGGCGTGCCGTCGCGGGGCTCGCCGCGGGCCGGTCGCCGGGCTGCTCCGGCCCTCTCTCCGACTCCGGGATGTCCTGGCGGGACGCCTGTGGAGAGTGAGGTGTCCCTCACCGTAGTGGGAGGTTGACAGGCCGAAGCGCTCAATGCCGGTGTGAGCCTCTTGGAGCCCCTTCCCGAATATGGGGAGTCGGCGGGCGCTCATTCAGGGCGGCACATGCGGACTCAGGTACCGGCAAACCCCCATTCGGGTCGGCGCTACCGGTAGACTGGTGGAAAATCCCGCTGTGCTTGCGGGACCCGTCGATACAAGCCGAACGACGCAGCCGCTCCCGCTTGCCGGAGAACGGCCTGTGCTGTGCCAGAAAGGGCGCTTCGTGGCCGATTCCGGCAACCCCAATGAGAAGACTCCGTCCACCGCCACTGGAGAGAACGGCGAGGTCACCGCCTCGTACGACGCCAGTGCCATCACCGTGCTCGAGGGCTTGGACGCGGTCCGCAAGCGGCCCGGTATGTACATCGGATCCACCGGTGAGCGTGGGCTGCATCACTTGGTGTACGAGGTCGTCGACAACTCCGTCGACGAGGCCCTGGCCGGGCACGCGGACACCATCGACGTCACGATCCTCGCCGACGGCGGGGTGCGCGTGATCGACAACGGCCGCGGTATCCCGGTGGGCATCGTTCCGTCCGAGAACAAGCCGGCCGTCGAGGTCGTGATGACGGTGCTGCACGCGGGCGGCAAGTTCGGCGGCGGCGGGTACGCCGTCTCCGGCGGTCTGCACGGCGTGGGCGTCTCCGTCGTCAACGCGCTCTCGACGAAGGTCTCGGTCGAGGTCAAGACTGACGGCTACCGCTGGACGCAGGACTACAAGCTCGGTGTGCCGACGGCTCCGCTGGTCCGTAACGAGGAGACCTCGGACTCCGGTACGACGGTGACGTTCTGGGCCGACCCGGACATCTTCGAGACGACCGAGTACTCCTTCGAGACGCTGTCGAGGCGCTTTCAGGAGATGGCCTTCCTCAACAAGGGCCTGACCCTGACGCTGACCGACGAGCGCGAGTCGGCGAAGGCCGTCGTGGGCGCCGATGTCGCGGGCTCGGACGTGACCGAGGGCACGAGCGAGGAGCCGGTCCGTACGGTCACGTACTTCTACGAGGGCGGCATTGTCGACTTCGTGAAGTACCTGAACTCGCGCAAGGGCGAGCTGATCCATCCGACGGTCATCGACATCGAGGCCGAGGACAAGGAGCGGCTGCTCTCGGTCGAGATCGCGATGCAGTGGAACGCGCAGTACAGCGAGGGTGTGTACTCGTTCGCGAACACGATCCACACGCATGAGGGCGGTACGCACGAGGAGGGCTTCCGCGCGGCGATGACCGGTCTGGTCAACCGCTACGCGCGCGAGAAGAAGTTCCTGCGCGAGAAGGACGACAACCTGGCGGGCGAGGACATCCGCGAGGGTCTGACCGCGATCATCTCGGTGAAGCTGGGCGAGCCGCAGTTCGAGGGTCAGACGAAGACGAAGCTCGGCAACACCGAGGCGAAGACCTTCGTCCAGAAGATCGTCCACGAGCACCTCACGGACTGGTTCGACCGCAATCCGAACGAGGCGGCGGACATCATCCGCAAGTCGATCCAGGCCGCCACGGCCCGGGTCGCCGCCCGTAAGGCGCGGGATCTGACCCGGCGCAAGGGGCTGCTGGAGAGTGCGTCGCTGCCGGGCAAGCTGAGCGACTGCCAGTCGAACGACCCGTCGAAGTGCGAGATCTTCATCGTCGAGGGTGACTCCGCCGGTGGTTCCGCGAAGTCGGGCCGTAACCCGATGTACCAGGCGATCCTGCCGATCCGGGGCAAGATCCTGAACGTCGAGAAGGCGCGGATCGACAAGATCCTCCAGAACACCGAGGTGCAGGCGCTGATCTCGGCGTTCGGTACCGGTGTGCACGAGGACTTCGACATCGAGAAGCTCCGCTATCACAAGATCATCCTGATGGCGGACGCCGACGTCGACGGCCAGCACATCAACACGCTGCTGCTGACGTTCCTCTTCCGCTTCATGCGCCCCCTGGTCGAGGCCGGGCACGTCTATCTGTCGCGTCCGCCGCTCTACAAGATCAAGTGGGGCCGGGACGACTTCGAGTACGCCTACTCCGACCGGGAGCGCGACGCCCTGGTCGAGCTGGGCAAGCAGAACGGCAAGCGCATCCGCGAGGACTCGATCCAGCGCTTCAAGGGCCTGGGCGAGATGAACGCCGAGGAGCTGCGGGTCACCACGATGGACATCGACCACCGGGTGCTCGGCCAGGTCACGCTGGACGACGCGGCCCAGGCCGACGATCTGTTCTCGGTGCTGATGGGCGAGGACGTCGAGGCGCGGCGGTCGTTCATCCAGCGCAATGCCAAGGACGTCCGCTTCCTCGACATCTGAGTCGGTCTCAGCTGACGGATTCGACAAGGCCGAAAGGAACACTGACCAGCAATGGCCGACGAGAACACCCCTGACACCCCTGATATCCCCGAGAGCTCCGGCGTCCCCGGCACCCCTGGTACCCCTGTGGTCCAGGAGGCCGTCGAGGCGGTCGAGGGTCTCGCGATGCGCGTAGAGCCGGTCGGGCTCGAAACGGAGATGCAGCGCTCGTATCTCGACTACGCGATGTCCGTCATCGTGTCGCGCGCGCTGCCGGACGTACGGGACGGTCTCAAGCCCGTCCACCGGCGTGTGCTGTACGCGATGTACGACGGCGGCTACCGGCCCGAGAAGGGCTTCTACAAGTGCGCCCGCGTCGTCGGTGACGTCATGGGTACGTACCACCCGCACGGCGACTCCTCGATCTATGACGCGCTGGTCCGGCTGGCGCAGCCGTGGTCGATGCGGATGCCGCTGGTGGACTCCAACGGCAACTTCGGTTCTCCGGGCAATGACCCGGCCGCGGCCATGCGGTACACCGAGTGCAAGATGATGCCGCTGTCGATGGAGATGCTCCGGGACATCGACGAGGAGACCGTCGACTTCACGGACAACTACGACGGCCGTAACCAGGAGCCGACGGTTCTGCCGGCGCGGTTCCCGAATCTGCTGATCAACGGCTCCGCCGGCATCGCCGTCGGTATGGCCACGAACATCCCGCCGCACAATCTGCGGGAGGTCGCGGCCGGTGCGATGTG
This sequence comes from Streptomyces scopuliridis RB72, assembly GCF_000718095.1. Taxonomy (GTDB): domain Bacteria; phylum Actinomycetota; class Actinomycetes; order Streptomycetales; family Streptomycetaceae; genus Streptomyces; species Streptomyces scopuliridis. Next base: position 55,063 of record NZ_JOEI01000024.1, read on the forward strand.
GGCGCTGGAGCATCCCGAGGCGAGCCACGAGGAACTGCTCGACGCGCTGATCGAGCGGATCAAGGGCCCGGACTTCCCGACCGGCGCGCTGGTCGTGGGGCGCAAGGGCATCGAGGAGGCGTACCGTACGGGCCGCGGCTCGATCACGATGCGCGCGGTGGTCGAGGTCGAGGAGATCCAGAACCGCCAGTGCCTGGTGGTCACGGAGCTGCCGTACCAGACCAACCCGGACAATCTCGCTCAGAAGATCGCCGACCTGGTCAAGGACGGAAAGGTCGGCGGCATCGCGGACGTCCGCGACGAGACGTCCTCGCGTACGGGCCAGCGGCTGGTCGTCGTGCTGAAGCGGGACGCGGTCGCCAAGGTCGTCCTGAACAACCTGTACAAGCACACCGATCTGCAGAGCAACTTCAGCGCGAACATGCTGGCGCTGGTGGACGGCGTGCCGCGCACGCTCTCGCTGGACGCGTTCATCCGGCACTGGGTGACGCACCAGATCGAGGTCATCGTCCGGCGTACGAAGTTCCGGCTGCGCAAGGCCGAGGAGCGGGCGCACATCCTGCGCGGTCTGCTCAAGGCGCTCGACGCGATCGACGAGGTCATCGCGCTGATCCGGCGCAGTGACACGGTCGAGATCGCGCGTGAGGGCCTGATGGGGCTGCTCACGATCGATGAGATCCAGGCGAACGCGATCCTGGAGATGCAGCTGCGCCGACTGGCGGCCCTGGAGCGCCAGAAGATCGTCGCGGAACACGACGAGCTGCAGCAGAAGATCAATGAGTACAACGCGATCCTGGCCTCGCCGGAGAAGCAGCGGCAGATCGTCCATGACGAACTGGCCATCATCGTCGACAAGTTCGGTGACGACCGGCGCTCGAAGCTGGTGCCCTTCGACGGTGACATGTCCATCGAGGACCTGATCGCCGAGGAGGACATCGTCGTCACGATCACGCGTGGCGGCTATGTGAAGCGTACGAAGACGGACGACTACCGCTCGCAGAAGCGCGGCGGCAAGGGCGTACGCGGTACGAAGCTGAAGGAAGACGACATCGTCGACCACTTCTTCGTCTCGACGACGCACCACTGGCTGCTGTTCTTCACGAACAAGGGCCGGGTCTACCGGGCCAAGGCGTACGAGCTGCCGGACGCCGGGCGGGACGCGCGCGGTCAGCATGTGGCCAATCTGCTCGCTTTCCAGCCGGACGAGCAGATCGCCGAGATCCTGGCGATCCGTGACTACGAGGCCGTGCCGTATCTGGTCCTGGCCACGAAGGCGGGTCTGGTGAAGAAGACCCCGCTCAAGGATTACGACTCACCCCGCTCGGGCGGTGTCATCGCGATCAACCTCCGGGAGACGGACGACGGCGCGGACGACGAGCTGATCGGCGCGGAGCTGGTGTCGGCGGAGGACGATCTGCTGCTCATCAGCCGGAAGGCGCAGTCGATCCGGTTCACCGCGACGGACGACGCGCTGCGGCCGATGGGGCGTGCGACCTCGGGCGTGAAGGGGATGAGTTTCCGCGAGGGCGACGAACTGCTCTCGATGAATGTCGTCAGGCCCGGTACGTTCGTCTTCACTGCTACAGATGGCGGATACGCGAAGCGGACCGCTGTCGACGAGTATCGCGTCCAGGGTCGTGGCGGTCTGGGCATCAAGGCCGCCAAGATTGTGGAGGATCGGGGTTCTCTTGTCGGTGCGTTGGTGGTCGAGGAAACGGATGAGATCCTTGCCATCACCCTCGGCGGCGGTGTGATTCGCACGCGAGTCAACGAAGTCAGGGAGACCGGCCGTGACACGATGGGTGTCCAACTGATCAACCTGGGCAAGCGGGATGCCGTCGTCGGTATCGCGCGCAATGCCGAGGCGGGACGTGAAGCCGAAGAGGTCGACGGGACCGATGACCCGGGGACCGAAGAGGCTGGTACGGCCGAGGTCGTCGCCGAGGGCACTCAGCCCTCGGCCGGGGAGCACGAGGAGTAGAGCGTGAGTGGAGCCACGGGCGCCGGATCGGCCGCTTCCGGAGCGAACGGTGCCCGTGGCCCTGCCACGGACTCCCAGGGGGTATCGGTGACCGACACTCGGGGGCAGAAGCCCCCTTACGAGACGTACGGACGTGAGCAGCCGCAGCCGGCCGCTCAGCCGTACCACCCGCCGCAGGCGTATCCCTCGCCCCAGGGCGGCGGGCCGAGCCAGGGCGGACAGCAGATTCAGCAAGGGGCTTCTGTGACATCTGCCGTTTCCGGTGGGGCCGGTCCTTCAGGGGCTCCTTCCGCTTCCGCGGTGCGCCGGCCGCGGACGGGCGCGCGGACGACTCCGCGTACCCGCAAGGCGCGACTGCGGGTGGCGAAGGCCGATCCGTGGTCGGTGATGAAGGTCAGTTTCCTGCTCTCCATCGCGCTGGGTCTGTGCACCATCGTCGCGGCCGCCGTGCTGTGGATGGTCATGGACGCGATGGGCGTCTTCTCGACGGTGGGCGGGACGATCAGTGAGGCCACGGGCTCGAACGAGAGCAATGGCTTCGACCTTCAGTCGTTCCTCTCGCTGCCGCGAGTGATCATCTTCACGTCGGTCATCGCGGTGATCGATGTGGTGCTCGCGACGGCGCTGGCGACGCTCGGAGCCTTCATCTACAACCTGTCCGCGGGCTTTGTGGGCGGTGTTGAGCTCACGCTCGCCGAGGACGAGTGAGGGCCGGGTATCGATTTTGGGGCTGGCCCTGAAGTGCGCTAATCTTCAGGGGCAGCGCGGGGCTATAGCTCAGTTGGTTAGAGCGCATCCCTGATAAGGATGAGGCCACAGGTTCAAATCCTGTTAGCCCCACCGCGACAATCGGCCCGTACGGATCGTCTCCGTACGGGCCGATTGCATTTCGCTGTTCTTCCTATTGGCCGCGGCCCCGCCTCACGTTGCGGGCAGGTCACCGATCGGTATCGGTCGGTGTGTATAGTCGGGCGCCAGAAGTCCCCTACGTCAAGGAAAGACGAGGTCGCGCGGTGAAGAAGCTTCTCTTGGTCGCACTGGCCGCCATCGGCGGGCTCCTCGTGTACCGCCAGATCCAGGCGGACCGCGCCGAGCAGGATCTGTGGACGGAGGAGACCGACTCCGTGCCCGCAGGTTCGGGTGTGTGAGACGCAGCAGTCCTGATACGAGCCCCGGCCGCAGAGCGGTCGGGGCTCCGTGCTGTCCGGGGCCTGTGCGCCGCTGTCCGGGACCCGTGCGCCCACCCATGAACTTCACTTATGTGAAGGTTTGACTTGCTTACGCAAAGGCCCGGTGGGTAGACCGGGAGTGATCCCGCCGACCGCGCGGACCCCGCAGACAGCGGAGGGAGCCCCGGGGCAGGATGGACCGACCGGACAGGGGCCAGGCGGGCCGAGAGGGCGAGGGGAAGCGCGTGAAGTGGCAGCGCAGCAGGGGGCGGGCGGCGTCGGCGAGAGGCCCTCGGGCGGCGGCGGTGGGCGCGGCGGTGTGCGTGCTGGCGGCGCTGCCGGGTCAGGCCCGGGCGGACGGTGAGCCGAGCCCGTACGCCTTCGATCCCGGCGCGAAGCGGATCAGCGGAGCGGCGACCACGAGCGAGGCGAAGCAGCTCGACGACGGCAGCACTTACCGCGATTCGATCGAGCCCGGCGGCACGCTCATCTACCGGCTGAACCTCGACGCGGAGACGAACGCCTATGTCTCGGCCGTCGCCGTGCCCGGACCGGCGACGACGGTCGCGTACGGAGACAAGATCAAGATCTCGCTGCAGAACAGCCAGGGCAGCGACTGCGGCTCCAACGACGCGCAGTTCGGCGCGGCGAGCAAATTCCCCCGGCCGCTCGCGGCCTATGCCTACCGGCTGATCGACAAGGGGGCGTACTCCTGCCAGGAAGCCGGCGCGTACTACGTCGTCATCGAGCGGACCGGCGAGGACACGTCCACCCCCGAGCCGTGGGGGCTGGAGATCCGCCATGTCTCCGAGCCGAAGCTCACGAGTCCCGGACCGTCCGAGGCGCCTTCGGGGTGGCCCAGCGCCTCGCCGGAGCCGGCCGGCGGCGAGCCGCGGGCGCGGGCGGGCGGTACGGGGTTCTATGACGCGGCGGAGCTGGGGAAGGGCGAGTGGACGGCGAAGATCGAGCCGGGCGCCACGCTCTTCTACCGGGTGCCGGTGGACTGGGGGCAGCAGATATTCGCCGCCGCGGACCTGGGCAGCGCGGCGGCGGCGGGATCCGGGCCGGGGTCGGGGTTTGTGAGCGGCGCGTTCTCCATGGCCCTCTACAACCCGGCGCGAGGGCTCGTCGACACCAGTAACTCGCTCTCGTACAACGGGAAGCAGAAGACGACGGCCCTCGATCCGCTGCCCCCGGTGGCGTACGAGAACCGCTTCGGCTCGCGGACCGGCGACAAGGAGATGAGGTTCGCGGGCTGGTACTACCTGCGGGTCAGCCTCAACCCGGAGGTGGGCGAGAAGTTCGGCGCGGGGCCGTACGGGCTGACGCTGCGGGTCGACGTCACGGGCGAGCCGAAGAGCGCTCCGGCGTACGCGGGGCCCGCCGGAGACTTCAGCGTGAACCCGGACGGCCGGCAGCCGGCGGCGGACGACGGGGAGACCGGAACCGCCGCGGCGGACAACGGCACGATGAAGGTGGTCGCGGCCGCGGGGATCGGCATGGGCACCGTGCTGGTGCTGGGCCTGGGGGTGTGGACGCTTCTCGCGCGGCGGCGCGCGGAACCGGGATCGGGCTGAGCGGCCCGATCCTCAGTTCTGGAGCTGGGTGAGGGCCCAGATGCCCACGGCGAAACAGGCCAGGGCGAGCAGCAGGACCGGGACCGTCACCTTCGGGGGCGGTCCCGGGCGTTTGGCGGGGGCGTGGTGGGCCGGTGTCCGCGGCTGGGGAACCGCCGGCTGCTGAAAGGGCACCTGCGGGCTCTGAGCGGTGTACGGGCGGGTGTGGCCCTGTTCGTGCCGGACCGCCGCCGTCTCCGCCTGGGACAGGTCGGGCGGAGTGGCGTAGTCGTAGTGAGAGGGGACGTGCTGCCCCGGGTACGGCGGGGCCTGGACCTGCTGCGGGGCGGGCTGAGCCTGCTGGGGGTACGGGGTCTGCGAGGAGTACGGGTCCTGCTGGGACGCGTGGTCCCGGCCCGGCGGCGGTGGGGGGAGATGGAAACTGCCGGTCTCCGACATGGAGGCGGGCCCGGGCGCCGGAGTGGGGGACGGTGAGGGCGGCGGTGAGGACGGTGGTGTGAGGGACGACGCGGCCGTCGCCGGTCCGGCCGGCGGCTGCGCCCCGCGCGGATCGGTGTACGGGCCGGCGGCGCCGGTGTACGGAGCGGCGGGCTGGGCGCCGGTCCGGGGATCCGTGACGGGACCGGCGGGACCGACGGGGCTGACGGGACCCTCGGGGCCGAACGTGGAGGGGAGCGGACCGATCTGATCGAAGACCTCGACGATCTCGTCGTCGATATCGGGCTCGGGCAGCAGCTCCACGGCGGTTGTCAGCGCCTTGCGGGCGCCCGTGGCCGTACGGAACCTCGCGTGCGGGTCGGGCTGCAGCAGGCCCGCCAGGACCTGCCACAGCGGCTCGGGGATGCCCTGGGGCGCCCCGGGGGTGCCGTGCGCGGTGAAATGCTCGACCAGCGCCTTGGCGTCAGGCTTCTGACCCTGCAGCAGATAGAGCGCGACGAGACCGACCGCGAAGAGATCGGCGGGGAAGTCCGGCTCGGCGCCCATCATCTGCTCGGGCGCGAAGTAACCGGGCGTTCCCACCACGTAGTTGGTCTCCGTCAGGCGCGGCTCGCCCTTGCGCATGGAGATGCCGAAGTCGGACAGCCGCAGATGCGGTCTGCCCGTTCCGGTGGCCTCCAGCAGGATGTTGGCCGGTTTGATGTCGCGGTGCACGACACCCTCCGCGTGCACCGCGGCCAGGCCGGCCAGCAACTGGTCGAGCAGGGTGCAGACGAAGCGCGGCGGCAGCGGCCCGTAGTCGCCGATGACATGCGCCAGCGAGCCGCCGCTCACCAGATCCATGGTGAACAGGACCTTGTCGTCGTCCGCGGCCCAGCTGGCCGGGGCGAGGACATGCGGGTGATCGATCCGCAGCGCCTGCTCGCGTACGAACCGCAGCAGGGTGTGCGCGTCGCTCTGCTGGAGGACCTTCGCCGCCACATAGCGCCGGCGCCGGTGGTCCCAGGCGCGCCAGACGGCACCGACACCACCGCGTCCGATCGGGTCGATCAGCTCGTACCGTCCCGCGAAGACCTCACCCATGCGCCGCGCTCGCTCCCCGTCGTCCCGTACGCCGTCAGCTTTGATGCGCCTCGTAGTGGGCGACCGCCTCAGCGGTGCGCCCGGCGCCGTAGACCCTGAGGAACTCTGCCAGTTCGGGCTGGGTCGGGGCGAGGGAGTCCGCGGCATCGATGATGTCGCCGGCGGCCGCGACCGAGCGCAGCAGGGACTGGATCTCGCGGACCACCCGGCGCACGGTCGGCGCGCCCGAGCTGTTCGTCGTCTGGCTGGTGCCGGTGAGGACGGAGCCGCCCTGCGACTTCTTGATCTCCTCCATCCGGTCCGTGGCCTCCCCGGCACTGACGCTTCCGTCGGCCACCTGACCGGCCAGATCCTGCAGCGCCTGGACGCGCTGGACCACGGCCGGATTGCCGATCTTCGCGCGTTGACCGCTCATCAGCTGGGAGAGCATCGGCGCGGAGAGCCCGAGGACCGCCGCGAGCCGGGCCTGGTTCAGGCCCAGGTCATCTATGAGACGACGGAAGAGCGCCCCCAACGGCTCTCCGTACCAGCTCCGCTGGAGTTCTCTGGCTCTGGCAGTCGATTCCTGCTGTGCGGCGTCCATGCGCGTCTCCCCATCGCTTCCCCAATGCGGCAGCTTCGCTGCTGCGAACCTCGTGGGGCATCTTACGGAGCGTGGTCGTGCACGGGGAGTCCCAATCCTTTTGCGGGATCACTCGGTACACCCGGTACCCTGGTCCCGGTGATGGACGGGCGCCGTTCCGCGGCTCGGCCGTACCCATCCTTTGAGGGGCCTTAGCTCAGTTGGTAGAGCGCTGTCTTTGCATGGCAGATGTCAGGGGTTCGACTCCCCTAGGCTCCACTCCTACACCCCTTCTGACCTGCGGAAACGTGGTTCGAAGGGGTGTTTTCGTGTTGACAGGTCAATGCGCCGGAGGGGCGCTTCCGGCGGACGGCCGGAAGCGCCCCTCCCGTGTTTCCGCCAGCGCCTGCATCGGCCTCGGCCTGACCGGCCAGTGGCCCGCACGGCGCCGCCCATGTCTTCGGCCCCCAGAAGGGCGCCGACCCCGCGATGGTCGCCCTCCTCGACGACGGGCTGCGGCGGCTCGCGCCACTGCTCGGGATCGCCCCGGACGCCACCGGCGGCGGCGCGGCGGGCGGCCTCGGCGCCGCCCTGCTCTCGCTCGGCGCCGAACTGCTGCCCGGCGCCGATCTGATCCGCCGCCTCACCCGCTTCGACCGGCTGCTGGCCACGGCGGATCTCTGCCTCACCGCAGAGGGGAAGGTGGACGCCTCCACCGACGCGGGCAAGACCGTCCGCGCGGTCGTCGACGCCTGTACGGAGGCGGGCGTCCCCTGCGTCGTGCTCGGCGGGACGATCACCCCGGACGCGGACCGGCTCTACGGGCGCGGCGCCATCGCCGTCCTGCCCATCGGCACCGGCCCGCGCGACCTCGACACCGCCCTGCTCCACGCCTCCGACGACCTCACGCGCACGGCCCACGCCGTATGCCGCCTCGCCACAGCCAACGCCCATACACGGAACCACCTGCCCCAGACGGTCAACACGGAGCCTCCCGGGCCCCGAGGCGCATGGTGAAAGAGACCGACCACAGCATCTGCTGGGCATGGCAGTCCGCCGGAAGCAGCGCGGCGAGCCCGGCGCCTCCCGCACCGGCGCCGGACACCGGTCGCAGGGGCTCCCAGAAGGCATCTGAGGGCCCGTGCTGTGTCATCCATGCCGCGTCCTCGGCAACCGTGGGCTGTGCGAATGACTCGGGCGGGCGAACGCATGACTCGCGGGCCTCTCAAGTCCGTTGAGCGTCTCCTGTCGACCACGCAATCGCGAAGGGGTCGGCCGCAGCGGGTGTGAGGGTGGCAGTCCACTTCGAAAGAGGTCCCCTGCCCTGGGAAGCGTAGGTCAGGGGACCTCTCCGGTATGAGCCTTCCTGTCAGTGGATGTGCGAGCCCCCGTTGACGTCGTAGGTCACGCCGGTGAGGTAGCCCGAGTCGGGCCGGGCCAGGAAGGCGACGACGGCGGCTACGTCCGTGACGTGGCCGACCCGGCGCATCGGGATGTCGGCGACCAGGGCGGCCTTGCGCTCGGGGGCGAGTTTTCCGTCCGTGATGTTGGTGTCGATCAGGCCCGGAGCCACGGAGTTGACGGTGACGCCGGACGGTCCGAGTTCACGGGCCAGGGCGCGGGAGAAGCCGAGCAGGGCGGCCTTGGCCGCCGAGTACGCGACGCCGCCGAAGACGCCGCCGCCGCGCTCGGCGGAGACCGAGGAGAGGTGGATGATCCGGCCGAAGCCGCGCGCGGCCATATCCGGTGCCAGGCGCCGGGTGGCCAGGAAGCTGCCGCGGACGTTGACGTCGAAGATCCGGTCCCACTCCTCGGCGGAGACGTCGAGGAATCGGGTGGGCGAGGTGATTCCGGCGTTGTTGACCAGGACGCCGACGGGCGGAAGCGCGGTCTCGACGGCATCGGCGGCGGCGTTCACCGCGTCGGGGTCGGTCACGTCGGCGGCGATGCCGAGCGCTTGTACGTCGTGGGCCGCGGCCACCTCTCTCGCGCTGTCCTCGGCGGCCTCCTTGTCGAGGTCGAGCACGGCGATGTGGTAGCCGTCGGCGGCCAGTGCGTGCGCCGTGGCCCGTCCGATGCCCCGTCGTGAGCCGGCGCCGGTGACGACGGCGGTGCGGGGCGTGGTGTGGGAGTGAGTGGTCATCCGGACTCTCCTGGAACGTGCTGGGGCGGGGGACAGGAGGCAGAGGGGGGTCGGCCTGGGCAGGGGGACGGCGCCATCACAGCTCTGCGCGGACGCGCGCCTTGATGGCCTTGACGGACAGTCCGTAGCGGTCGTGCAGAGTGGGCAGTGCTCCCGCGGCCAGGAATTCGTCAGGCAGGCCGATCGGCACGATCCTTGTCCCGGCTCCGGAGGACGTCCCGGCTCCGGAGGACGTCCCGGCTCCGGCGAACGCCAGGCAGGAGGCCACGGACTCGGCCAGGCCGCCCACGAGCGTGTGGTTCTCCAGGGTCACCACGAGCCGTCCCTTGGTCGCCTCGCGCAGAATGGTCTCCCGGTCGAGCGGTTTGATGGTCGGGACGTGCAGAACGGCCACGTCGATATGGTCGGCCTCCAGATCACGCGCCGCGGCGAGGGCGCGTGTGGTCATCAGACCCGTGGAGATGAACAGCACGTCGCGGCCGCCGCGCAGCTGGGCCGCCCGGCCCAGTTCGAAGCGGTAGTCGTACTCGTCGAGCACGGTGGGCACAGCGCCGCGCAGCAGTCGCAGGTAGGTCGGCCCGGGGGCCGCGGCCAGGGCCGGGACGGCCTGTTCGATGTCCACGGAATCGGCGGGGTCGACGATGGTCAGGCCGGGCATGCCGCGCAGGATGGCCAGGTCCTCGGTGGCCTGGTGGCTGGGACCGTATCCGGTGGTGAGTCCGGGCAGCGCCCCGACGACGTTGACGTTGAGGCCCGGTTCGGCGATGTCCAGACACAGGAAGTCGTACGCGCGGCGGGTGGCGAAGACGGAGTAGGTGGAGGCGAACGGGACGAGGCCGACCTCGGCCAGGCCGGCGGCGGCGCCCAGCATCACCTGTTCCGCCATGCCCATCTGGAAGAAGCGCTCGGGGTGAGCCTCGCGGAAGACGTGCATGTCGGTGTACTTGGCCAGGTCCGCGGAGAGCCCGACGATGTCCTGACGCTCCTCGGCGAGCCGGGCCAGCGCGTGTCCGAAGGGCGCTTTGGCGGTGCGTTGTCCGTCCTCCGCGATGGAGGCGATCATGGCCGATGTGGTGAGCCTGTGCGGTGCCTGCGCGGCCGGCGCGTGGGCGTTCATGCGTCATCTCCTGTCCGGTGGGGGTGCGACTGGGGGCTCCGCCCGGCCTCGGTGGATCCGGCCGGGGCGGCGGGGGCGTGGGCGCGCGCGCCGCGAGGCTCGGGGTTCCGGCCGCGGGCCTTGTGCCCCTGCGCCAGTTCGTCGCGGGCGATCTGCCACTCGTCCGGTTCCACCCGCATGAAGTGCGCCCTCTCGCGGGTTTCCAGTAGCGGTACGCCGCGTCCGATGCGGGTGTCGCAGACGAGCACCGCGGGCGAACCCCGGTGGGCGCGCAGTTCGTCGAAGGCCGAGACGAGCGCCTCGATGTCGTTGCCGTCCACGCGGATGGTGTGCCAGCCGAACGCCGCCCACTTGTCCGTGACGGGTTCGGTGCGCAGCACGCCGCGGGTGGGGCCGTCCGCCTGGAGGGCGTTGACGTCCACGATGGCGGTGACGTTGTCCAGGCCGTGGTGCGCGCAGGCGAGGGCCGCCTCCCAGGTGGAGCCTTCGTCGAGTTCGCCGTCCGAGAGCAGGTTGTACACATGTGCCCGGCTCCCCTGATGGCGCAGGCCCAGCGCCATGCCGGTCGCGATGCCGAGCCCATGGCCCAGTGAGCCGCCGGAGATCTCCATGCCGGGTGTGTACGAGGCCATGCCGGACATGGGCAGCCGCGAGCCGTCCGCGCCGTACGTGTCCAGTTCCGCGGTGTCCAGGACGCCGGCCTCGGCAAGGGCCGCGTACAGGGCGATGGCGTAGTGGCCGATCGAGAGCAGGAACCTGTCGCGCTTCGGCCACTCCGGGTTGTCGGGCAGGTAGTTGAGCACGTCCTTGTAGACGACGGCGAGGATGTCCGCGACGCCGAGAGCCTGGCCGATGTAGCCCTGGCCCTGGATCTCACCCATGTCCAGAGCGTGCCGTCGGATGCGGTACGCCGAGTCCTGGAGCGTCCGGATCCGCTCCGTCCGTGCGGCCCGTGTGTGTGCGTCGTCCGGGGGAGCGGGTTTCTGGGGGTTTTCCTGCAGGTTTTCCTGCGGGTTGGGTGACTGGGCGGGGGCGGACCTGGAAGTGGTCGGGGTCACTCGTTCTCACTCCTTGATGAGTTGGGCTGCCGCCATGGCCGGCTGCCGCCGCAGGGCGCGGTCGGCGTCCGCCCTCTCCACGGCTCCCCAGGTCTCCCGCGTCAGCAGCGTCGCGACGAGGCCCAGCAATCCGTAGAAGCTGAAGAGAACCGCGGGCCCGGTCCAGCCGGTGCTGGAGTACAGGGCGGTGGCGATCAGGGGCGTAAAGCCGGAGACGACCGCGGAGAGCTGGTAGGCGAGAGAGGTGCCGGCCGTGCGGGTCTTTGTCGCGAAGAGCTCCGAGAACCAGGCGCCCTGGACTCCGGCGAGCGAGTTCTGGCAGACGGCGTAACTGACCACGAACGTCACCAGGACCAATGCCGCGACTTCGGTGTTGACGAGAAGGAACATCGGGATGCCCCACAGAAGGGTCGCGGTGCAGCCCGCCAGATACACCGGACGGCGTCCGATCCGGTCGGAGAGCCGGCCCCAGAACGCGGTGGCGAAGATACCGAGGGCGGCGGCGGTCACCAGGGCGGTGAGGCTCACGGCGCTCGTGACGTCCGGTGCCTCGTCATCGCCGAGGTAGGACACGACGAAGGTGACCGAGATGGCATAGCCGGCGGTCTCGGCTATCCGGAGGCAGAAGGCGCGCAGTACGTTGCGCCAGTCGTCCCGCAGCACCTCGATGAGGGGGTTCCTGGAGACCTGGCCCGACTCCTTCAGTTCCTCGAACTCCGGCGACTCGTCGATCTTGAGCCGGATGAGGATCCCCACAACGATCAGGAGGGCGCTGAGCAGGAAGGGCACGCGCCAGGCCCATGTGCCGTCGAAGGTGCGGGAGCTGAGCAGAAAGGCGAGGTTCGCGAGCAGCAGCCCGACGGGGAACCCCGCCTGCGTGATGCCGGTGTACAGGCCGCGCTTGTGCCAGGGCGCGTGTTCGAACGTCATCAGGATCGCGCCGCCCCACTCGGCACCGAAGGCGAGTCCCTGCACCACCCGTACGGCGACCAGCAGGACCGGGGCCCATACGCCGACTGTCTGATACGTGGGCAGGCAGCCGATGAGGACGGTCGCGATGCCCATGATCAGCAGGGAGCCGACGAGAACCGGCTTGCGGCCGACGCGGTCACCGAGATGACCGGCGATGATGCCACCCAGCGGGCGGGCGGCGAAGCCGATCCCCAGAGTGGCGAACGACAGCAGTGTCGCGGAGAGCGGATCGGAGTCCGGGAAGAACGCGTCGCCGAAATAGAGGGCGGCGGCCGTGCCGAAGCCGATGAAGTCGTAGGTCTCGATGGTCGCGCCCACGCCGCACCCGACGGCGACCTTCAGCCGTTCCGGTGACCCCTCTGGCTTGTGCGGTACCGCCCGCCCGGATGGTGTTGAACCGGTCATGCCCGATCCTCCTTGATCGCAGCCCGCGCCGTCCCTGGCACTCTGTCGACTGTCAACAGTCGAGAGTTGATAGTGGGCGTCGCTACAGGGCATGTCAACCCTTGGGACAGCGACAGGCCCCGCCCGGTACGTCGCCCGGGCGGGGCCTGTAGGTCTGAGTGCGCCGCGGCAGCGCGCCGCGTCGTCTGCTAACCCGCTTCGTTCCTGGGGTGCGCGTCGTCGGCCGCGTCCGGTCCGTCGGGAGCGGCCTTGAGCTTTGCGATCGCCGAGGCCATGTGCTCATGGAGCACCCGCATGGCCTCGTCCGCGTTTCCGCGCTCGATCGCGTCGACGATGGGCAGGTGGTGTGCGGCGGACATGCTGACCTTCCGCCGTTCCCCGGCGGCACTCATCACGACGACGCGCGTCGGTCCCTCCAGATGGCGCCAGGTCTGCATCAGCATCGAGTTGCCCGACAGCTCGCAAAGGCGGAAGTGGAAGGCGAGATCCGCCTCCACCTGCGCGCTGAAGTCGCCGGACGCTTCGCCGAGCCGGTCCAGCGCCTCGCGCAGGGAGGCGACGGCGGTCTCCTTGCCCGGCGAGGCGATGATCTGCGTCACCGCGAGCCCCTCAAGGGCTTCACGCACCTGGAAAAGCTCCTGGACCTCCGTAGGCGTCAGGCTCCTCACGCGGAGCATCCCGCGGCTGCCCGCGACCACAAGCCCCTCCTGCTGGAGATGGCGCAATGCCTCCCGTACGGTACCGCGGCTGATGGACAGCCCGGCCGCGAGCTCGACCTCGCCGAGATGGTCGCCCGGCCGGTACTGGCCGGTGGTGATCGCTGTGCGCAGTGCCATCAGGGCGCGTTCGCGCAGCGTTGAGCGCTCAAGGCTGGACAGTGTCGGCACGGTCACGGTCGACGCCCCCTTAGTTTCACGCTGCAACATTTTAACGCAGCTCCTGTGTCAACTGTCGACAAGGCTCGGCTGGGTAACGGTACCCAAGCCAGGACGAGCAGACAGCACGCGTTCGGAGCCGGTGCTCACCAGGACCAAGGTGATAACAATTTGGTAACGCACAGGGTGTACGTCCGCTAGGGTTTGTTTCGGGAAACGCCGTCCGTCGCCATGCCTTCCGTCGCGCGCTCCATGACCTGACTCGTCCCAGCGTCAGCTCATGCGCCGGCCCAAGCGGTGACATGGGTGTCGCTCTGTCTCCTGTGAAAGCGGGAAGCCATTGTGAGCAATCCCCCCAATCCCCCCACTCCTGAGTACGAGAGTTCCCTCGTCGTCGCGGAACGGATCGAATCCGCCGACGGCGTCGCCGTATTGACGCTCCGTCACCCGGGCGGCGAGCCGCTCCCGGAGTGGCAGCCCGGCGCCCACATCGACCTGTTGCTCGACAACGGCCTGGTCCGCCATTACTCGCTGTGCGGCGACCCCGGCGACCGGTCGGCGTGGCGCATCGGTGTGCTGCGCGTTCCGGAGAGCCGCGGCGGCTCGGCGTACGTGCACGGCAAGCTGCACGCCGGCGCGGAGGTGCGGGTCCGGGGGCCGCGCAACACCTTCGCTCTCCGGCCGGCCCCGCGCTACCTGTTCGTGGCGGGCGGCATCGGCATCACGCCCGTACTGCCGATGATCGCCGCCGCCGAGGCCGCCGGGGCGGACTGGCGGCTGCTGTACGGCGGCCGGACCCGCTCCTCGATGGTCTTCCTGGACGAACTGGCCGCGTACGGCGACGCGGTGGCGGTCCGTCCGCAGGATGAGCACGGGCTGCTCGACCTGGACGGTTATCTCGGCGAGCCGGACGCCGACACCCTGGTCTACTGCTGCGGTCCCGAGCCGCTGCTGGCCGCGGTGGAGGAGCGGTGCCGCGCGTGGCCGTCCGGGGCGCTGCGGGTGGAGCGGTTCCAGGCCAGGGAGCGGGAGGGGACGGCGGCGGAGGCCGGTGCGTTCGAGGTGGTCCTCTCCCGGTCCGGGCGTGCCCTCCAAGTGGAGCCCGGTAAGAGCGTGTTGGAGACGGCGCGGGAGGCCGGTGTCTCCGTGCTCTTCTCCTGCGCCGAGGGCATCTGCGGCACGTGCGAGACCGAGGTGCTGGAGGGCGAGCCCGACCACCGGGACTCCGTACTCAGTCCGGAGGAGCGGGAGTCCGGCGAGACGATGATGATCTGCGTCTCCCGCTCCCGCGGCCCCCGGCTGGTCCTCGACCTGTGACGGCGTCGCCGCCGCCCTTCCCCTGTACGCGAGAAGCGCGCCCCTCGCGCCGAGCGAAGCGCTCCCTCACGCGCCCTCGACACCCATCTCAAGCAGCCGACGACCGCCGGGTGACGTACGGCATGCCCGTACCCCCCGAAGTCTTCGGCACCACCGGACCTGGCGCCCGAACCCCAGGCGTTCCCTACGCACGAGAGCGGAATTTCATGAGCACCATCCACACGGAGAACGAACCCCACACGGAGAACGAACCCCAGGCGGCGGACGCGGAGAAAGGCTGGCACGTCGACGACCGCTGTCTGAACTGCAACATCGCCCGTCAGCTCGCCCCCGGCATGATCGGCTACAAGGAGGGCGGAGAGTACGGGGGCCTGTCGACCGTCATCCGCCAGCCGGAGACCGAGGCCGACGTCGAGAAGCTGTACCTGGCCGCGCACGCCTGCCCCACCCGGTCCGTGCACCCGCCGGCCGACGACCTCGGCGCGGACTCGGACCCGTACCCGAAGGCGCTGGACGAGGACGGGACCGTCCTGCTGTGCGGGCATGCCTCGCCGCAGACCTACGGCGCCACCTCGTACCTTCTGCGTCGCCCCGACGGCACCGCGATGATGATCGACACCCCGCGCTGGCGGCCCGCGCTCGCCCGCCGTTACGAGCAGCGCGTCGGGAAGGTCACCGACGTACTGATCACCCACCTCGACCACGTCGCGCACGCCCGCAAATACGCCGACGCCTTCAAGGCCCGGCTGTGGATCCACGAGGGGGACCTGCACTCCCTCCCCGACGCGGACCACGTCATCCGCGGCACGGACCCGGTGGAGATCGGACCGGGCGTCATCGCCCACCCTTTCCCCGGACATACCAAGGGCACCACGCTGTTCATCGCGGACGAGAAGTTCTGCTTCTCCGGCGACGCGTTCTTCTGGTCGAACTCCCAGCAGACCCTGGAAGTGGCCCACAGCGTCGTCTACGACTCGATCAGGACGCTCGCGGAGTCGGTGGCCCGCGGAGCCGAGGAACTGACCTTCGAGTGGGTGCTGCCGGGCCACGGTGATCTGCATCACCTCCCCGCCGACGAGATGAGGCAGCGGATGCGGGGGCTCGCCCGCCGGAGCGCGACGTATCCCGCGGAGGGGATCGACTACGGGGCGGTCCGCTACTGACGGACCGAACGAACCACCCCCACCGCGGCTCACGGCCCCTCGCACGGGCCCGCCCCTGAGCACGCACGGTCCGACCGCGTCCACCGGCGGTCGGACCGGGCCGGGCGGCCGGGCGGACGCCGCGGGATCGGTCCACGTCGAGGGAACACAGCGCCCGGCTCTCCCCTCCGGCATGACCTGACACGGCATATCCGGAAACGATCCAAAGGGCCGGCTGAGCGGAAGCTATGAGTGACACGAAGGACATGTCGACGAGCGGGCGCGGATCACGCGCCGCCGGCCCATGGGCAGCGCTGGCCGCCCTGTCTCTGGGGCTGTTCATGATCGTGGTGGATACCTCGATCGTGTCCGTGGCGGTACCGACCATGGTGCGCGACCTCAACACGGGTCTCAACGCGGTGGTGTGGGTCACCAGCGTCTATCTGCTCATGTATGCCGTGCCCATGCTGTTCACCAGCCGGCTCGGTGACCGCTACGGCCCCAAGCGGGTGTTCGTCGCCGGACTGGCCGTGTTCACCGGTGCCTCGCTGTGCGCGGGACTGTCCGCGAGCGTGGAGACGCTGATCGCCGCACGCGCGGCGCAGGGCCTGGGAGCGGCGCTGCTGACCCCGCAGACTCTGACGCTCATCACGCACTTGTTCCCCGGTGGTGACCGCGGGCGGGCGATGGGCTTCCTCGGCGGGGCCTCCGGCCTGGCCACCGTCACCGGCCCGCTGCTCGGCGGAGTCCTGGTGGACGGCCTCGGCTGGCAGTGGATCTTCTATGTCAACGTCCTGGTCGGCGTCGCCACACTGGCCTTGAGCCTGCTGGTCATACCGGACTGGCGTCCGGGGCGCGCACATCGCTTCGACATGCCCGGCATCCTGCTCTCCGGCGCCGGACTGTTCCTGATCGTCTTCGGCGTCCAGAACGGCCAGACGTACCACTGGGGCGAACTCCTCGGACCGATCACGGTGTTCGAGGTCATCGCGGTCGGGGTGACCCTCCTCGTCGCCTTTGTGGTCTGGCAACGCGTCACCCGAAATGAGCCACTGGTGCCCTTGCGCACCTTCGCCGACCGCAACTTCTCCATGGGCGCCCTGACCACCGCGGCCCTCGGCTTCGCGATAACCGGCATGTTCCTGCCCTTGGTCATCTACATGCAGTCCGCGCTCGGCCTCTCCCCGACCGGCGCCGGACTGGTCACCGCGCCGATGGCCCTGGTGTCCGGCCTCATGGGCCCGTTCATCGGCCGTCTTTCGGACCGCGTCAACGGCAAGTACCTGGTGATGTCCGGTCTGCTGGGCATGGCACTGGGCCTGGCCGTCATCGCACTCCAGGCCGAGGCGGAGCTCCCGCCCTGGCAGCTCATTCCCGGCTTGCTGGTGTGCGGGCTCGGCATGGGACTCGTCCTCGTCCCGGTGAACAACGTGGCGATGGGCACCGTCCCCGCTGACCTCCGAGGAGCCGCCTCGGGCATCTTCTTCACCGCCCGCCAACTGGGCGCGGTCCTCGGCAGCGCGACGATCGGCGTCCTGCTCCAGGTGCGCATCGTGACCGCGACGGCCCACGAGGCGGACGCCGCGTCCGCACAGCTGCCCGCCCGCTACCGCCAGGACTTCCTGGCGTACGTACGGGACACAACCAGCCGGACGGCAGGCGCTCCCGACACCGAAACGTCCTCGGCCCTGCCCAGGCATCTGGCCCGCCAGGTGCGGCAACTCGCCGAACAGGCCGTCCAGAACGGACTGACGCAAGCGGCGAAGGAGACCCTGATCCCCCTGATCGCGGTCCTTCTCCTGGGCTTCCTGGCCGGCGCCGCGATGCGCCGCACCGCGCCGGTCGGGGGCTCTTCGCAGCCGGCCGACCACCCCACCGCCCTCACCACGACCCGGAAAGGTTCTCCGTGATCAACCCCTCCAGCCCCAGCCCCAGCCCGCGCGTCGCAGTCGTCACCGGCGCCAACAAAGGCGTCGGACGCGCTGTCGCCCAGCAACTCGCCGACCTCGGTATGACGGTCTATCTCGGCGCCCGGGACGAGGAACGCGGACGGGCGGCCGAGAGTGAACTGCGCGCAGCCGGCCGCGACGTGCGTTTCCTGCGACTCGACGTCACCGACGGCTCCACCGTCGCCCTCGCCGCCAAACAGATCGAAGAGGAGTACGGCCGGCTCGACGTCCTGGTCAACAATGCCGGGATCAGCACCCCGTGGCGAGCCCCCAGCCAGACCCCGGTCGACGAGGTACGGCGCGGCTTCGAGACCAACGTTGTCGGCTGCATCACGGTCACCAACGCGATGCTGCCGCTGCTGCGCCGTTCGGACGCGGCCCGCATCGTGAACATCAGCAGCGTGATCGGCTCCCTCACCGCCGCCGCGGAGAACCACGACCCGACCGGTGCCTTCCCGGACGGCGGCTTCCCCGTCATCCTCGGCTACAGCCTCTCCAAGGCCGCGGTGAACTCCCTCACCATCATGTACGCCAATGAACTGCGCGAGGAGGGCATCCTCGTCAACGCGGTTTCACCGAACTGGGTTCCGACCGACGCGAACGACCACTCCGGCATCCTGACACTGGAGCAGGGCGCTGTGATGCCGGTCCGGATGGCCACCCTCCCGGACGGCGGCCCGACCGGCACCTTCACCTGTTCCGACCACACCGGAACAGGCCTGGACCTGCCATGGTGAGGGGAGCCTCGGAAGCGTGACATCGTACGGGTCCCCCGCTGCCCGGCGGGGGACCACGACAAGCACCACGAGCGGGTCGCGGAGATGATCCTTGGCGATGGGAGGCCGCGGGGTCAGCCGGCTGTCCGCCGGCGGTCAAAGACTCCGGGGGTGTCGTGCAGGACGACACTCTCCTCGATCGGCACCCTTCCCATGCGGTAACGGCTCGATGGTCCTGCGGGATCGGCCGCGCCGAACGAGATGCCGAACAGCAGCTTGAGCTCGTCCGGGACACCGAGGACCTCACGAACGACATCTGCGTAGAAACCGAGCATGGTCTGCGGGATACCTGCCAGGCCCCGCGCCTCCAACGCCAGAAGGAACGTCTGCGTGAACCGCCCCGGGTCGAATGGAGACTCGGCCCTCCATCCCCTCCTGGAACGCGTCAACGCCTACGTGATGCGGTGGATGCGCAAGAAGTTCAAACGGCTGCGGGGCAGGAAGAGAGCACAGACGGCGTGGAACCAGGCCGTCGCACGACGACCCCGGTTCTTCGCCCACTGGGCTTGGACCACCCACGCCCCCCGCGTCTGGTGACCAGAACGACAAGAGCCGTATGACGAGAGATCGTCGCGTACGGATCTGTGAGGGCCGAGGGGTGAGAAATCCCCTCGGCTACTCGGCAGGGCGCCTTGCCCGACGATCTCGATCAGCGGATAGATGCACCTGGCCGCCGGGTGCGTCTGCCAGGCGCGGCAAGGGGGCATTTTTGTGCCCATTAGTGGGCACTTCCGTGCCCACTAACCTTCAGGGAGCTCCTGTCTCCCAAGGAGTTCACTGCTCTGGTCTCCCCCGCTGATCCCCTGGGGCGCCCTGGTGGGACGGGTGGGTGCTGCTTACCCTTCTGGTTTCCTACTCGTTTGATACATTGGGCTTATGTCCGAGACGACTTACAGCATCGGTGAGGGGCCGGCGACACGGGTCAGCCTCTCTCTGCCCGAAGGGACCGCAGAGGCGATTCGTGCCCGGGTCGGTAAGCGGGAGTTCTCCGCATTCATTGCGGAGGCCGTCGAGCGGGAACTGCGCGGACAGGTGCTTGATGAGTACCTGGCGGACTACGAGAGCCGTAAGGGGCCGGTTTCCGAGCAGGCCCGACAGCGGGCGCGGCAGGTCTTCGATGAGGTGTTCGCCGAGGAGGGCCAGTGGCCCGCCGCAAGCTGAGCCATGAGGGGACGCTTGTCCTCGACAGTGAGGGGCTCTCCAAGCTGCTGAGCGATGACGAGGCGGTGGTGGCCTTGGTCGCGGAGGCACGGTCCAGGGGCATGGAGGTGGTGATCTGTGCGCTCACCATCATTGAGGCCGTGCATGCGCGTACGAACAAGTCCCGGCTGCACTGGGTGCTGTCCGGCCTGCGTGTCGTTCCGGTAGGGGACGAGGAGGCGAAGGCGGCCTCGGCGCTGTTGATGGAGGCCGGGCTGCATGGTCATAAGCACGCCATCGACGCAGCTGTGGCCGAGGCGGCCCTTCGTCAGCAGCGTCCCGTCGTCATGCTCACCTCTGACATTGACGACATGACCAAGCTCTGCGGTGGCCGGGTTCGTCTTGTCGCTGTTTGAGCGGGCCTGGCGCTGTGAGGGAAGCTGTCCGGTCTGCGCTTTGTCCCCCGTGGGGGATGAGGGAGCCAAGGCCGCCTCCGCTCTGCTGATAGAAGTCGGGCTGCGCGGTCACAAGTACGCCATCGACGCGGCCGTGGCTGGTGGCCGCCTTGCGTCAGCAGCGACCAGTTGTCCTGCTGACGTCCGATATCGATGAAATGAGCAAGTTGTGCGGACGCCGGGGTCGGTTCGTTCCGTGTGATGCTGCGGGGCCGTCGCTTACGGTCTTCGCGATTCCCGGTCGGACTCGTGGTTCTCCCGGCAGGTCCGTACGGCGGCGCCGATCGCGCGAGAGCGACCAGCGGGGTCGCGGAGAGCCCAAGGTCAGCGTGATGGCCTCGCGAGAGTCGGACTGCTGCGGTCCTGGGCGGTCACGCTCGGGCCCTGGGCTCCCCCTCCGGGGCGGGCGGCGGTTCCTGCCCGTTCAGAGCCGCCATCAGCACGTCATTCGAGATCGCGTCTCCCTCGATACGTACGACTTTCCCAGTCTCGCTCTCGGAGACGGCCACCGTCACCGACCGCCGCCGGTCGCGCTGGAGCCAGACCTTCACGATCTGCGCGAACGCCGTGACGCCGCCCGCGCTGCTGAGAGTCGTACCCACTAGTGGGCGCATGCGGCCGGGGCAGCCGGATTGAGCGGGATCGGTCACCTACGTCGTCATGTGGCGGGCAGGTGGCACCGAGGACGGGATCTACTCCGTCCGCGCGGCCTCGTACCCGCGCGGGACCATCCTTGAGCCCGCCTGGCTCGGCGAGATGCTGACGGACTACTGGGCCAAGAAGGACTGACGACTCAGATCATCGCTGCGCGTTCGGTCATAGTGTTCCCGGCTTTCTTCTCTCCGGTATTCGGGCAGGCGTCGGGTGGGTCGAAGGCGGACGGGGGGCTGCTCACGGTCGCCGGATCCGGCGCGGACTGTGCGCCGTGGGCCGGAGGCCGTGTGCGCGTGGTGGGTCAGATGACCGGGAGCGTGCCGCCATCGATCACATGCTCGGCACCGATGATGGAAGGCGCCCGGTCCGAGACGAGGAAGGCGATGAGTTCGGCGATTTCCGCGGTGGTCACCGGCCGGCCCAGAGGGATACCGCCCGGCACCATGGCGTGGGCGAACTGCCGCAGCACGGTGGTCCGGTCGGAACCGGTGACAGCGGCGATCTGATCGGCGATCTCCTCGATGGCGGGCTTCTGGATGAAGCCCGGGGCCACCGTGTTGACGCGTACGCCGCTGGGCGCGACCTCGGTGGCCAGGCCCTTGCTGTAGGCGGTCAGGGCGGCCTTGGCCGCGGTCAGGGGGATGCTGTTCTGCGGGACGTCGTCCGGGCCCCCCAGTCGCACATCCGTCAGCGGCATACGGCGTTGGATCGTGGTGACGTGCAGGACCACGCCGCGGCCCGCCGCGACCATGTCCGGCACCAGAGCGCGGTCCAGACGCACGGCCGCCATCAGGGCGGTGTCCAGGATCTGGGCCCACTGACCGTCGTCGATGTCGGCGAACCCGCCCGCGGTCAGGCTCGCGCCCACGTTGTTGATCAGCACGTCTACGCCACCGAGGCGTTCACGGACCCGGGCCACGACCGTCTCGACACCTGCCGTGGTGGACAGGTCGGCCGCGACGAACAGCTCCGGGTCATGAAGATTGTCCGGTGTGGTCCGGGCTGTGGTCATCACCGTGGCGCCCGCCCGGGCCAGCCGCGCGACGATCTGCGCTCCCAGCCCCTGGGTGCCACCGGTGACCAGGACACGCCTGCCGTGGAGGGACTCGCCGGCTGCCCAGTCGTCCGAAGTCTTCGCCGCGGTCATCAACCTGCTCCTCAGGTAGGGAAAGATCGTTCTCACTCACGAGTGTCGAGGACGGCCCTGAGACAGTGGATGCTCAGAACGCCCGGAAAGATGTCCGGTCGTCCCGAGGGTGGGTGTGAAGCGGGACAATCGCGCAAGGGTGCGTACCGCCGTAGGTTGGTCCGGTGGACATCGTGGGAGACGTCATCACCTCCATCCGGACGGGCACACCGATCGCACGGCGGGCCGCCCTGTACGGCCCGTGGGGCCTGCGGTTCGTCGGCGATCCCGGAGCCGGGTTCCACGTGGTCCTCCAGGGCACCGCCTGGATGCGGCCTTCCCACGGCGGCAGTCCCGTGGAACTGGGCGCAGGCGATGTCGTCTTCGCCGCCAGCGGTGACGGCTACGCCCTGGCAGACCAGCCTGGAACTCCGCTGTCGGATGTCTGCGTCACCGACCCGGCGGAGACCTGGCCCCTGACCGGCCCGCCACCCGGCGCCGAACCCTCCACACTCATGCTGTGCGGCATGTACACCCTGGACCGCGCCCGGCCCCACCCCCTCATCTCCCAACTGCCCCCGGTCATCCGTCTTCCCGCCCGTGCGGCGACCGGCGACCCGCTGCGCTCCGTCGTCGACCTGCTGGGCACCGAACTGGACCACAGCGGTCCGGGAACCAGCGCGGCGGTACCGGCCCTGCTGGACCTGCTGCTGATCTTCAGTCTGCGCACCTGGTACGACCGGCAGGCCGCACAGGGAGCCACAGGGTGGGCGCGGGCCCTCAAGGACCCGCCCGTCAGCACCGCCCTCCTGCGCATGCACGACTCACCGGCCTCGCCGTGGACAGTGAGCTGCCTGGCCGGCGAAGCCGGACTGTCCCGCACCGCCTTCGCCCGCCGGTTCACCGAACTGATCGGCGAACCCCCACTGACGTACCTGACCCGCTGGCGCATGACCCTCGCCGCGCGCCTCCTCCGCGAAAGCGACCTCCCCCTCGCATCCGTCGCCACCCGAGTCGGCTACGGCTCCGAATACGCCTTCAGCAAAGCCTTCCGGCGCGCCCTCGGCCGCTCACCCGGAGCCCACCGGCGCGCCCACCGCACCAGCCCCACACACAACTCCTGCTCATCAGCGCCGGGCCAGGGGGCTCAAACAGACTGATGGGCCATGGACCCGACCGCGCCCCTGCCCGGCTTCCTGCTCCACTCCGGTCTCGCTACGGCCGTCCCGCACCAGCGGAGCGCGGTGTCTCCGACCCCGCACTCGCCTGGCATCGGCGGAAGTTTCGCGGCGGTCCGGTTGGTCCCGGCGGGGTTCCCGCAGGCTGGCTCCCTGCCGTATGCCCGGCGGCCGGCGTCGGTCTTGCCGTCGCCGCCGACGGCTCACAAAAGGCCGATGGCCGGGCAGGTGGTGCTGGTCAGGCCACCACTATGGTTCCCCTGTTGCGGCTGATGGCAGTGTGCAGTTCTTGTGGGCAGTCCTGGTCTGTGAGCAGCGTGTCGAAGCCACTCAAATCGCAGACGCGGTGTGCGGCGGTGCGTCCGAACTTGCTGGAGTCGGCCAGTACGTAGCGGTGTGAGGCGTTGGTGAGCATGGCTCGCTTGGTCGCGACTTCGTCGAGGTGGAAGTCGGTGAGGCCGTAAGGGGCGATGCCGCCGGACCCCACGAACACGGCATCGGCCCGCAGGTTGCTGAAGAACTCGACCGCATGGGCGTTGGAGCAGGCCAGGTCACCTGCCCGGAGTCTCCCTCCGCTGACCAGAACCTCGACTCGGGGGCGGGTGCTGACTTCTGCGGCGACGAGCAGGGACGGTGTGGCGATGACGCCCGCATGGTCGGCGGGCAGGGCGCGGGCTACTTCGAGGGCGGTGGTGCCGACATCGATGATGATGGTCTGGCCGGGTTCGATGAATGTGGCCGCGACCTGGCCGATGGCCCGCTTCTCCTCGGCCATGGCACCGCTTCGTTCGCTGAAGGGTGCTTCTTCGCCGACCAGGGCTTCGGGACTGGTTGCGCCGCCGTGTACCCGGGTCAGTTCTCCCCGGCGTTCCAGTTGGGCGAGATCCCTGCGGACCGTCTCATGGGAGACGCCCAGCAGCGCGGTGAGATCGTCCGTGGTGACGAACTTGAACTGGGAGAGTTCTGCGACGATCCTGCGGTGCCGCTCAACGGGGAGCACGGCACACCCCCTCGTGTGACTGTTCTTGTGGATCTGTGGCTGCATCGTAACGCCAGCGGCTGCCTTATGGCTCGTCCCTCCTGCCCCTCTGTGTCCGCCGCGAAGGGTGAGCGGTCATTCTCTGCAGGTCAACGGGATGTTACGGGTCGTTTCAGGCGAGTGGCGACGGCGTGAAGTCTTGACGGCGCGCGGGCAACAGTCCACACTTCCAGAAATTCGCGGTCAAGAACCCATGGAAACAGTCAACGGTGGGCGTGCCCACCTCCCGGCTGCAGATCACGTGCACCAACGGATCCGCGCCGGGGCCAGGCAGATAACCTCCGACAAACCCCCGGCGGTCCTGGAAGTTGGCCCATCACTCTCTGGTCCATACCATCCGTTGGCCCCCCCGCTGTGTGGGCGGGCACCCTGAAAGCAGGGAAGCAAGTCATGGCACAAGCAGAAACCGGCCCTCAGGGGTCGAGAGCAGCCGGGCAGCCTGCCGCAGTGACCGAGGTCCGCCAGGAGATGGCGCGGGAACTGGGCTGGTATGCGTCGTTCTCCGTCGCGTTCGGGTTCGTGTCCATTGCGACCGGCATCTTCACCACGTACGGCGCGGTGCTCGCCACCTCGGGGCCGCGCGGCATCTGGGCCTGGCCGATCTCGGTGATCGGTCAGCTGGCCATCGCCCTTGTCTTCGGCGCCCTCGCAGCCCGCATTCCGATCAGCGGCTACTCCTATCAGTGGGTGTCGCGGATCGTCGGTCCCGTGTGGGGCTGGATCATGGGATGGATCTCGTTCGCGTTTCTCGGCGTGGTCGTGGTCGCAGTGGACTACACCATCGCTTCCACCATTCTCCCAGAGCTGTTCCGCTATGTCGGCACGACACAGAACGCCTGGGTGATCACAGCCGGCGTGGTGCTGCTGCAGGCGCTGCTGGTGGCGATCTCTACGCGAACCACTCACCGGGTCAACAACGCGGCCGTGACCATGCAGCTCATCGGCATGATCGCCCTGACCGTCCTGCTGTTCGCGGTGGGCGCCTTCACCGGCAAGCTGGACTTCGCTCACCTCTTCGAGACCGGAACCGTGCCGGCGAGTGGCTACTACGGGCTGGGCGGCGCCACCGAGGCAGGACCATTCGCCCTGGCGTTCCTGCTGGGCGCCTTCACGATCGTCGGCTTCGAGTCTGCGGCGAACCTGGCCGAGGAGACCAAGGATCCTGCCCGAGTCATCCCCAAGGCGATGGTCCAGGCGGTGCTCTCCCTGGGCGTGCTCGGCTTCCTGTTCCTGATCGCGGTCACTGCCGCAGCCGGCCGCATCGACGGCGTCAGCGCATCGGCCACCCCCGTAGCCACCGTCATCACCGCCGTACTCGGATCGGTCATCGGCAAGATCCTGCTGGTTCTGGTCGTGATCTCGATCTTCTCCTGCGGGCTGGTAATCACCCTCAGCGGCACCCGCCTCGTCTACGCGATGTCCCGGGATGAGCGCTTCCCCGGCTGGCGCCTGCTCAAGCGCATCGACCGGCGCACCGCGACGCCTCTGAACGCCACCATCTTCATGATGCTGATCGCGCAGATTATTCTCGCGGTCTTCTCCCGCTCCACGGACGCCCTGTTCGAACTGTTCTCAGCTGCCACCCTGCTGCCCGCGGTCATCTACGCCGGCACCGTGGCGATGTACGCGGCAAAGCGCCGCTCCCTGCCGCCGTCGAAAGGCTTCTCGCTGGGCCGCTGGGAGATCCCGGTCCTCGTCCTGGCCGCTGTGTGGCTGGTCTACGAACTCCTGATCTTCCGGGATGCCTCCTTCAGTGCCCCCTGGATCTACGTGCTGGTGCTGTGCGGGATCGGTGCCGTCTACCTCGCAGTCCTGATCATCCGCCGCGGCCGTGACAGTCTGACGATGCCCGACATGGCTGATGTCGACCGTGCCCTGGACACCGCCGGGACGGCGCCGGTGGGGGCCGCAGCCGAAAGGACCTTCCAGTGACGGCGATCCTCGCCATCGACCAGGGCACCTCGGGCACCAAAGCCATCGTCGTCGACGCCGATGGGGGAACCGTCGCCATCGCCGAGGAGACCGTCCGCCCCACCTACCTGCCCGGTGGCGGTGTGGAACAGAACCCCCACGAGCTGCTCGACTCCGTCCTGACGGCCGGCCGTCGCGCGGTGAACATGGCCGGCCGCCCGATCGCCGCTGTGGCCCTGGCCAACCAGGGAGAGACCGTCCTGGCCTGGGACCCCGCTACCGGAACCCCCTTGTCCCCGGCCATCGTCTGGCAGGACCGGCGCGCGGAGAGCATTTGTACCGAGCTGGCCGAGCACTCCGCCGCCATCGCCGAACGCACCGGGCTCGTCCTCGACCCGTACTTCTCCGCGCCCAAGATGGCCTGGCTGCGCCGACATCTCACCCGCGAAGGAGTGGTCACCACCACTGACACCTGGCTGGTGCACCACCTGACGGGAGAGTTCGTCACGGACGCCTCCACCGCCGGCCGTTCCCTCATCTTCGATCTGGACAGTGCCGCCTGGGACGGCGAACTCGCCGACTGGTTCGAGCTCGGCGCGGAACGCATGCCCCGCATCGTCGCCTCCGACGAAATCGTGGGCACCACACGTGCCTTCGGTCAGGAGGTGCCGGTGGCCGGACTGATCGTCGACCAGCAGGCCGCCCTGGTCGCGGAGGCGTGCCTGGAACAGGGGACCGCCAAGTGCACGTACGGCACCGGCGCGTTCCTGTTGGCGAACACCGGCCCGGAGCCGGTACGTTCCAGCGCCGGCCTGACGACGTCGGTGGCCTGGCAGGCTGACGGACAGACCCTGTACTGCGTGGACGGCCAGGTCTACACCGTTGCCTCCGCCGTGCGCTGGCTGCAGGACCTCGGCCTCGTCCAGTCCGCGACCGAGCTCGACCAGCTGGTCGCGGCAGACAGCGAAGGCGTACTGTGCGTGCCGGCCTTTGCCGGGCTCGCCGCCCCCTGGTGGACACCAAACGCCACCGCCTCCTTCACCGGCATGACGCTGGCGACCCGGCGCGAACACCTCATCCTTGCCTTGCTGCAGGGCATCGCAGCACAGGTCACCGAGCTGGCCGCCCTGGTGGGCCACGACCTCGGCCGTCCCCTGACACGGCTGCGAGCGGACGGCGGTCTGACCAACTCGGCCGCCCTCATGCAGGCCCAGGCCGATATTGCCCAGATCCCCATCGACATCTACCCCAGCGCGCACGCCACCCCTCTCGGCGCCGCCGCCCTC
Source organism: Streptomyces scopuliridis RB72 (assembly GCF_000718095.1). Lineage (GTDB taxonomy): Bacteria > Actinomycetota > Actinomycetes > Streptomycetales > Streptomycetaceae > Streptomyces > Streptomyces scopuliridis. The sequence continues at coordinate 82,416 of NZ_JOEI01000024.1, forward strand.
GCGCGCTGCGCGCTCGACCCGACGCTCAGTCTCAGAGAAGCCATCGGAGACTGGGAACCGAACACCGTATACGAACCCCGCTGGTCCGCTGACCGGGCCCAGGAATTCCGCATCACATGGGCACAAGCTGCCACAGCCTGTGCCGCCAAGGGAGACCGCTCATGACCGCCACCCCCCACCGTCCGGACGACGGCGTCTTCGACGTCGCGGTGATCGGAGGAGGCATCGTCGGCGCGGCGATCGCGCGCGAGCTGTCCGGCTGCGAGGTCTCGGTGGCGCTGCTCGAAGCCCGCGACGACGTGGGCGACGGCACAAGCAAAGCCAACACCGCGATCCTGCACACCGGCTTCGACGCCAAGCCCGGCACCCTCGAATCCCGCCTGGTCGCCCGGGGATACCACCTGCTGAGCGCCTATGCCAAAGCCACCGGCATCCCCGTCGAGCACACCGGTGCCGTGCTGGTGGCCTGGAACCAGGAAGAACTCGACGCACTGCCCGGCCTGAAGGAGAAGGCCGAGGCCAACGGCTACGAGCACTGCCGGATCATCGGCGCGGACGAGGTCTACCAGAGCATTCCCGACCTCGGCGATGGAGCCCTCGGCGGCCTCACCGTCCCGGACGAGTCCATCATCTGCACCTGGACGACCAACCTCGCCCTGGCCACCGACGCCCAGCAGCGCGGCACCACCATCCTGCTCCAGCACGGCGTGACCGGCATCGACCACGCCCCCGACGTGACCACTCTGCATACTGCCCAAGGTGAGGTGCGGGCCCGCTGGGTCGTCAACGCCGCCGGTCTCGGTGCCGATCACATCGACCGGCTCTTCGGCCATGACCGCTTCACCGTCACCCCCCGCCGAGGCGAACTCTTCGTCTTCGACAAACTGACGCGCCCGATGGTCAACAAGATCGTCCTGCCCGTACCCTCCTCCCGCGGCAAGGGCGTACTGATCTCCCCGACCATCTACGGCAACGTCATGCTCGGCCCCACCGCGGAGGACCTCACCGACCGCACCAACACCGCGACCTCGGAGGACGGCTACGACTTCCTCCTCACCAAGGGCGAACGTCTCATGCCGCGCCTGCTCGCCGAAGAAGTCACCGCCAGCTACGCCGGACTGCGCGCCGCGATCGACCATCCCGACTACCTGATCGAGGCCACCCCCGAGCAGCGCTACCTCCTCGTCGGCGGCATTCGCTCCACCGGCCTGACCGCCGGCCTCGCCATCGCCGAACACGTCAGCGGCCTCTTGGAGGAGTCCGGCCTGGCACTGCGCAGCCGCAGCGGCCTGCCCGATCCGCCGCAGATGCCGAATATCGGCGAAGCCGCCCCGCGTCCCTACCAGGACGCCGAACGCATCGCCGCGGACCCCGCCTACGGCACCATCGTCTGCTTCTGTGAACGAGTCACCGAGGGCGAGATCCGTGACGCCTGCCACGCGCCTGTGCCCGCCCGGGGCCTGGAAGGACTGCGCCGCCGCACCCGCGCCATGAACGGGCGCTGCCAGGGCTTCTTCTGCGGCGCGGCCGTGGCAGCCCTGCGCACCCAGCATCACACCCACGACGGCTGCAGCAACCAGCACAAGGACAACCGATGACCTACCAGCTGCCCCTGATCGAGCCCGATGTCCTCATCATCGGAGGCGGCCCCGCAGGCCTCACCGCAGCCGCCGAACTCGCCGACCGCCGCGCCGGACACATCCTCTGCGTCGACCGCGAGCACGCCGCTGGCGGCATCCCCCGGCACAGCGACCACACCGGCTACGGCCTGCGCGACCTGCACCGAGTGATGTCCGGCCCCGTCTACGCCCGCCACCTCGTGGACCGTGCCACGCGGGCGAAAGCCGAGATCCGGACGAACACCATGGTCACCGGCTGGTCCGACGAGCACACTCTCGACGTCACCAGCCCCGACGGCCGCTACCAGATCCGTCCCCGGGCCATCGTGCTGGCCACCGGCGCACGCGAGCGACCCCGCACCGCACGCCGCATCCCCGGCGATCGCCCGCACGGCGTCTACACCACCGGGCAGCTGCAGAACCTCGTTCACCTCCACCACCAGCCCGTCGGCAAACGAGCCGTCATCGTCGGAGGCGAACTGGTCAGCTGGTCCGCGGCTCTCACCCTGCGCCAGGCAGGCTGCACCCCAGCCCTCATGATCAGCCAGTACCCGAAGGCGGAGTCCTACGGCGCCTTCAACGCGGCTGGCCGCACAGTGCTGCGCGTCCCCGTCGCGACCCGCAGCCGCGTCACCAAGGTCATCGGCAAGGGCCGCTGCCAGGCCGTCGAGATCGAGCACCTCGACACCGGCAAGCGGCGGACCGTCGCATGCGACACCGTCGTCTTCACAGGCGACTGGATCCCTGACCATGAACTCGTGCGCGCCGCCGGTATCGCTCTCGACGAGAGCACCCTCGGCCCCCTCACCGACACCGCGCTGCGCACCAGTCGCCCCGGAGTCTTCGCCGTCGGCAACATGCTCCACCCGGTCGACACCGCCGATGTTGCCGCGCTCGACGGAAAGCATGTCGCCCAGCAGGTCATCAACCACCTTCACGGACAACAGCCACCGACCGCGGGCGTCCGCCTGACCGTCGGCTCCCCCTTCCGCTGGGTCGCCCCACAGATCCTTCGACCCGACGACCCGGCACCGGCCCGCGGCCGACTCCTGCTGTGGCCCGACGAGTTCGTGCGCTTCCCGAAGGTGACCGTCCGTCAGGATGGGCGCGTCATCACCCGCCGCACCCTCGCCTGGCCCGCAGCCCCCGGCCGCGTCTTCCGTATCCCTTCCACCGTCCTCGACGGGATCTCACACACTGGGGGCCCCGTCCACATCAGCCTGTAACGGACGGTCGGGCAAGAGTGGACTTATCTCGCGGAATGCGGGTGAGCGCGGCTGGTGCCCGTTCGGTTGGTGTGGGGCATCCGCGCGCTGCCACACCGAAAGCCTTGCTGGTCGGCTGGTCGGCTGGTCGGCTGGTCAGGTGGTGGGGTTGGCGGGGTCGGTCTGGGGGTGGAGCCGACGCAGCACGTCCAGGCTGTGGGTTCCTGGTGGGGCGGTCATCACCATCAGGACCTGGGTTTCGTCCGGTGTGCGGAGCACCTGCCAGTCCAGGGGGTAGGGGCCGGTGTCGGGGTGGGTGAGGGTTTTGGTCCCGGTGGTCTGGTAGCTGGTGTGCTGCTCGGCCCACCAGGTGCGGAAGTCCGGGTCGCGGAGGGAGAGTTCGCCGATCAGAGAGGAGATCCTGGGCTCGCTGGGGCCGTCCACGGCCGCACGGACGAACCCGACGCAGATCCGGGCGAGGGAGGGCCAGTCGATGTAGCGTCCGCGGACCCGGGGGTCGAGGAAGAGCATCCGCAGGAAGTTGCGTTCGTGGCGGGGCACTTGGGCGAAGTCGAGGAACACCGCGGTGGCAAGCGGATTCCAGGCCAGGATGTCCAGGTAGCCGCCGAGGACGAGGGCGGGACTGTCACGCAGGTTGTCCAGCAGCAACTGGAGCTGTGGGCGCACCCGCTCCGTGTCCGGGTTCTTGCGGGGGCGCTCGTCGTTCTTGTTGGCGAGCTGAAACAGGTAGCTGCGCTCGTTCTCGCCCAGGCACAAGGCACCGGCGAGGGCGTCCAGGACGGCCGGGGAGGCTCCGGCGAGGCGGCCCTGTTCCAAGCGGGTGTAGTAATCCGTGCTGATCATGGCGAGCTGGGCCACCTCCTCGCGGCGCAGGCCCGGGACGCGACGCGACTGTCCGGTGCCGGACAGTCCGACAGCGCCGGGGTCGAGGCGGCTGCGGTGCGCTTTGAGGAAGGCGCCAAGTTCCTTGGGACGGTCGCTGCGTGCGCTCATGACCCCATCTTCTCCCTGGGACGGATCGACTGGAAGAGCAGTATGCATCCTGGGAAGGTTCCTTCCTAGGATGACTCTTTCCCCTGGTCAGCGCGCTGGTCTGGCTCGATGCTCGATGTCGACCCCGGAAAACTTCCCTGGAAAGGCACATCAGAGATGCGCGGCGACATCACGTTCGACAGCAATGGCAACCGCCTGGCCGGTCACCTCTACCTTCCCGAGAGGGACGCCGGTGCGGCACCGGCGGTGATCGTGGTCGGGGCGGCCTCCGGAACCAAGGAGCAGTCCCCGGCCGCCTACGCCACGCGTCTGGCCAAGCTCGGCTACGTGGCCCTGGCGTTCGACCACTCCACCTACGGCGACAGCGAGGGAACACCCCGCTGCGACGAGAATCCCTTCGCCAAGTCCGAGGACATCAAGAACGCGGTGACCTTCCTGGCCGGCCGGGAGGAGGTGGACCGTGAGCGCATCGCGGCCGTCGGCGTCTGCGGCGGCGGTGGCTACGTCCCCTACACCGCGGTGGCCGACCGTCGGATCAAGGCCGTGGCCACGGTCAGCGGCCTGCCCGACCTCCGCGCCACCATCACCGACGGCTACGCGGGGGACTGGCGGGAGATGATGAACATCGCTCAGAGCGCACGCGAGGCGTACGCGCGGGGCGGTGAGGCGCAGTACCTGCCCTTCATGCCGCCGGGCGACGCAGGCCAGTGGGTCAACAACGGCAAGAAGTACTACCTCAGCGACCGCAACCAGGACCCCGCCTGGAGGAACCAGCTCCTCCTTTGGTCCTACGACAAGATGGTCCAGTTCTCCGCCCTCGACGTCATCGAACTCCTGGCCCCCACCCCGCTGCTGCTCGTCGCGGGGTCCGACGCCGAGACCCTCTCGCAGAGCGAGGCTGCCTACAGCAAGGCACAGGAACCCAAGGAGCTGTTCCTGATCGAGGGCGGCACCCACTTCGACTTCTACGACCGCCCCGAGTACGTCGACCCGGCGGTCACAAAGATCGACAGCTTCCTGCGCACCCACCTCTGACACGGCCCAGCCCGTGCCCCGGCATCGGCCGCCGTGCCCCCCCCCCCGGCGGTGAACTGGTGCAGTCGTTGGTGTTCCCGCCTGTGACAGTGAAGGCGAGCGGGCGCCCCAGGGCATCGCAGGCCAGGTGAATCCTGCTGGTCCGGCCACCTCGGGACCGACCGAGTCACCGGTTACGGAGCCCCCTTTTCGGGCCCCGGCGGCGTGCTGGTGGGCACGGACCACGGTTGAGTCGATCGACACAAGCCAGTCAATGCCGCCGGTCGAGTCCGCCCTTGCCTGGGCGGCCTGGAGCATCCGCTCGAACGTGCTGTCCAGGGCCCACCGACGGAACCGGGTGTGCGGCGTGGCCCACGCACCGTACCGCTCAGGGACGTCCCGCCAAGCCGTCCCGGTACGGAACTTCCACACGATCCCGTTGAGCACGGTGCGGTCGTCCTGCCGCTTCCTGCCCCGCGACGACTTGGGCAGCAGCGGCGGGACGAACTCCCGCTCGGCATCCGACAGTTCATGTCGACGTATCACCCGAACATGATCCACCGATCAAGATCATTTGAAGACACCGCCTAGCCGGGGCTAGGTTGGACCGATCAGCATACAATCCCCCTGGAAAGGGGCATGGATCGGTATGACCGTCGCCTCACAAGCCCCGGCCCAAGTCCCGACTCACGTCCCGGCCCAAGGCCGTGCCGCCCGGTTGGTGGGGCGGGCCCCCGCCGGGGTGCGGCCGTATCTGGAGTTGCTGCGGCTGGACCGGCCGGTGGGGGCCTGGCTGCTGGTGGTCCCCGGATGGATCGCCCTGGGAGCGATAGCCGGGCCCCGGGACGGGGGCCTGCTCGGGCTGCTGCTCCTGGTGTACGGGGTGCTGTCGAGAGGGGCCGCCTGCGGGCTCAACGATGTGCTGGACGCGCGGTTCGACGCACAGGTGCCGCGTACGGCGGGGCGGCCCGTCGCCTCCGGGCGGTTGCCGGCCGGGCGGGCACTGGTGCTGTGCGTCGTGGTCGGTGCCGTCGCTCCGCTGGTGATGGGGTTCTGGAGTGTGGAGGCCGTGGTGTGGGCGGCGGCCGGGGCGCCCCTCGCGGCGGTGTATCCGTATATGAAGCGGGTCACCCACTGGCCGCATGTGTGGCTGGGGATCACCATCAACTGGACGGTGCCGCTGGTGTACGGCCTGCTCACCGGAGGGCTCGGGCTCGGGGGCGGGGTGCTGTACGGGGCGCTGATCTGCTGGGCCGTGGGGACGGACGTGATCTACGCCTGCCAGGACCGGGAGGCCGACGTGCGGGCCGGGGTGCGGTCGGCCGCCGTGCTGCTGGGGCGTCGTAGCCGGGTGCTGGTGGGCGGCGTGTACGCGGGGTGTGTGGTGCTGCTCGCCTGGTTTGGGGTCGTGGCCGGGCTCGGGCCGCTGTACTGGCCCGGACTGTGCGTGGTCGCGGGGCAGTTGGGATGGCAGGTATGGCGGGCCGACCCCGCAGACGTCGGAGCCTGCGGGCGGGCGTTCGGCACCAACCCCCTGTGCGGGCTGCTCATCCTCGTCGCCGTGCTCGCCGGGCGGGTCGGTACCCTCGGCTGAGGGACACGGACCCTGGAGGTGCTGGTGGGACTGCGGGAACGGATCGCGGCGGAACTCACGGCGACCACGCACGGCGGGGATCTCAAGCTGGAGCGGTACGCGGGGCCGCCCGGTGATCCGGGGCTGTTCGGGATCGCGCCGGGGGACCCGGTGTGGCGGGTGCACGGGCATGCCACCGGGATGCTCACCGGCGGGTTCGCCGCGCTCATGCTCCAGTCGCTGCATCCGCTGGCCATGGCGGGGGTCGACCAGCACTCCGACTTCCGCGCCGATCCGGTCGGGCGGCTGAACGGAACCGTACGGTTCATCACCACGACCACCTTCGGCTCCTCGGCCGCCGCCCGCGAGGTGATCGACCTCGTCCGGCGGATCCACACCCGGGTGCACGGCACCGCCCCCGACGGCCGGCCGTACCGCGCGGACGACCCCGACCTGCTCACCTGGGTGCACACCGCCGAGGTACGCAGCTTCCTCGCCGGCCACCAGACCTACGCACCCCGGCCGCTCCGGCTGACCCCCGCCGAGTGCGACGCCTACTACCGCCAAGCCGCCCCCATGGCCGAGGCGTTGGGCGCTCGGAACGTACCGCGCGCGTCCCTCGAAGCCGAGCACTACCTGGCCCGCCTCCGCCCCCAACTCCACGCCACCCCGGCCGCGTTGGACTCGGTACTGTTCCTCCGCCGCTTCGGACGCACACGACGGGAGCGGCTGGTCGTAGGCTTGCTCACGAACGCCTCGGTCGGACTCCTCCCCGACTGGGCCCGCACCGAACTCGGCATCCACCGCCCGGCCCCCGTCCGCACCGGCTGGGACCGGCCCCTGGCGACGGCCGTCGGACGCACCCTCCAGTGGGGGCTCGGGCCCTCCCGGATCCAGGCCGCCGCGCGGGGGCGGCTGGCGGGGGCGCGGCAGGGATGACGTCGAGATCTTCGAGGTGTCCGGCAGCAGCATGCTTCGGTGGAGGGAAACCGGCGGCTCACCAGGTTTCATGACCGGGCGCCGTCAGGCTTCCAGCCCCGCCCCTGGGCCCTGTCGTCAGACTCCCGCCTCCGCCGCGACGCCATGCACTCCCCCAAGCTTTCCGAGCAGGGAGGCCCCCCAGAGCACGCACCTGACGCCGCGGCGCCCGCCCTCCGGACGGACGGATGGACGGACGGACGGACGACGGGAGTTTGACGACAGGACCTAGGGCCTGTGTGATGTCGTGATCAATCAGTCGCCTTCAGCAGGTCGTTGATCCAGATCATGGAGGCGCGGAGGTGGAGGCCGGCGAGGTAGCTCTC
>NZ_JOEI01000025.1 GCF_000718095.1 Streptomyces scopuliridis RB72
TGTACTCACCCTCTCGGGCTTTCCTCCGGGCTTTTCCCTTCGGTCTTGCGTTTCCGACTCTATCAGACTCTTTCGTGTCCGATTCCCCGTCGGAGCGGGACCGCCTTCCAGTTTTCCGCTTTCGCGTTTCCCTTTCCAGCGATTCCGACTCTATCAGATCCTTTCGGGCCTGATTCCCAGTCAGAGTGGGCTTGTCGTCCCGGCCGTTGGGCCGTTCCGACGAGTGAGACTTTAGCGGAATCTGCTGCTCCGACGCTAATCGGGGCCGCATCCCTTCGAACGCGGATTCCTCATTCGCAAAGGCTCACGCAAAACAATGCGACACCAGTGGTCGCTCGTTTGTAGTGGGTCCTGCAGAATGACTGTCCGGGGACCGGCCTGGACCGGTGCTCACGTCGGACAGCTCGGAGAACATTACGGATCTGTGTTTGGCGTGTCAACTTGAGGGTTCGGCCGCTACTCTGAGGGCCATGACAACGCACGCGTGCATCCTTCAGTGGTGGGCCGCCTGACGGCGGCCGCCCACACGCGTGTGCACTCAACGGCCGCCGCCTCGGCGGCCGTTCGCGTTTCTCCCCCTCCGGGAGCCGGCCGCTGACGGCGGCGGCTCCGATCCGGAGGGTGAAGAGAGAGATGACGCGGATCTTCAGCGGGGTCAAGCCGACAGGGCATCTGACACTGGGCAACTACCTCGGGGCCGTGCGCGGATGGGTCGAGGTCGATCAGCACCGGGCCGACGCGCTGTTCAGCGTGGTGGATCTGCACGCTCTGACCGTCGAACACGATCCCGCCCGTGTGCGCAGACTCAGCCGGCAGGCCGCCACGCTGCTGCTGGCGGCCGGGCTGGATCCCGCCCTGTGCACCGTTTTCGTACAGAGTCATGTGGACGAGCACGCGCGGCTCTCGTATCTGCTGGAGTGCACAGCGACCGACGGGGAGCTGCGGCGCATGATCCAGTACAAGGAGAAGAGCGCGCGGGCGCTGGCATCCGGGGAGAGCGTGCGGTTCTCGCTGCTGTCGTATCCGGCGTTGATGGCCGCGGACATCCTGGCGTACCGCACGGACGAAGTGCCGGTCGGTGACGACCAGACGCAGCATGTGGAGCTGACCCGGGATCTCGCGGTGCGGTTCAACCAGCGGTACGGGCATACGTTCGTCGTGCCGCGGGCCACCCGGCCGCCGGTGGCCGCACGGGTCATGGATCTCCAGGATCCGATGTCGAAGATGGGCAAGTCGCACGAGTCCGGCGCGGGGATCGTCTATCTCCTGGACGACGCCGATGTGGCGCGGAAGAAGATCATGCGGGCCGTCACCGACAGCGGGCAGGAGGTCGCATACGACCCGGAGGCCAAACCGGGGGTGGCCAATCTGCTGGAGATCCTCGCGGCGTGCGGAACCGGGAGTCCGGACGAGCTGGCCGGTATGTACGACTCGTACGGCGCGCTCAAGAAGGACACGGCGGAGGCGGTGGTCGAGCTGCTGCGTCCGCTGCGGGAGCGGCACGCGGCGCTGGCCGCGGATCCCGGTTACGTCGACGGAGTACTGAAGGAGGGAGCGGAGCGGGCCAGGGGTATGGCCCGCCCGGTGGTCGACGCGGCCTATCGGGCCATCGGGCTGCTGCCCGCGGGCTGAGGTGTGATCTGACGTGATCCGAGGAGCAGCCGCGTCCGCCGACCGTCAGCCGTTGCCGGTGGCCAGGGCGCGGCTGCGGTCGCGCGCCGCTTCGATCGCGGCGATCAGGGCAGCCCGTACACCGTGGTTCTCCAGCTCCCGGATGGCGCTGATGGTGGTGCCGGCCGGGGAGGTCACGGCCTCCCGGAGCTTCACGGGGTGTTCGCCGCTGTCGCGCAGCATGACGGCGGCGCCGATGGCGGCCTGGACGATCAGTTCATGGGCCTGGGCGCGGGGCAGGCCCAGGAGGATGCCGGCGTCAGTCATCGCCTCGACGAGGAAGTAGAAGTACGCCGGGCCCGAGCCGGAGAGTGCGGTGGCCGCGTCCTGCTGGGATTCGGGGACGCGGAGGGTCTTGCCGACGCCGCCGAAGATCTCTTCGGCGTGGGCGAGATGGACGGCGAGGGCATGGCTGCCGGCGGAGATGACGGACATGCCCTCGTCCACCAGCACGGGGGTGTTGGGCATGACGCGTACGACGGGGGTGCCGGCGGTCAGGCGTTCCTCGATGAAGGCGGTGGTGATACCGGCGGCGGCGCTGATGATCAGGCGGTCGGCGGTGACATGGGGGGTGAGTTCGTCGAGCAGCTTGCCCATGTCCTGCGGCTTGACGGCGAGGATGAGGATGTCGGCGCGCTTGGCGGCGTCCGCGTTGGTGACGGTCTCGACGCCGTACCGGTTGCGGAGCTCCTCGGCCCGGTCGGCGCGGCGGGTGGTGGCCAGCAGGTCGGCGGCCCGCCAGCCGGCCCGGATCATGCCGCTGAGCAGGGCCTCGCCGATCTTTCCGGTACCGAGGACTGCGACTGTCTGGGGCATTGCGGGGTCACCTCGCCGGTGGGGATGGGTGCTGCTTTTTCCTTGCTGCTGTCCTTCCTGAACCATCCTCGCACCGGGGCCGGGGGCCGCGCGGGAGCTGTCCGAGTGGCGGTACGGCGGCGGCGCGTCGGCAGGAGGGCCCCGGGCTTCTATGCCGTACGGCGGCGGAGGGTCGCCGCGCCCAGGGCGAGCACGAGCGCGGCGCAGCCGGCGACGATCACGGTGTCGCGCACGAAGTCGCCGGTGACGTCCGTATGGCGCAGGACCTCGTTCATACCGTCGACGGCGTAGGACATCGGCAGCACGTTGGAGATCGCCTCCAGGACGGGCTGCATGTTCGGGCGCGGGGTGAAGAGGCCGCAGAGCAGGAGCTGCGGAAAGATCACCGCGGGCATGAACTGCACCGCCTGGAACTCGGACGCGGCGAACGCGGAGACGAAGAGGCCGAGCGCCGTGCCGAGCAGGGCGTCGAGGAGTGCGACCAGGAGGAGCAGCCAGGCGGATCCCACCACTTCCAGGCCGAGGGCCCAGACCGCGAGGCCGGTGGCGAGGACGGACTGGACGATGGCGAGCAGGCCGAAGGCCAGGGCGTACCCGGCGATCAGGTCGGCCTTGCCCAGGGGCATGGCGAGCAGGCGTTCCAGGGTGCCCGAGGTGCGTTCGCGCAGGGTGGCGATCGAGGTCACCAGGAACATCGTGATCAGCGGGAAGATGCCGAGCAGCGAGGCGCCGATGGAGTCGAAGGTTGAGGGCGGGCATGGGGTCTCCCCATCGCAGGTAGGGGAAGCGTCGAAGACGTAGCGCAGCAGGAAGAGCATCACGCACGGGACGAGGATCATCAGCGCGATCGAGCGCGGGTCGTGGCGCAGCTGGCGCAGTACGCGGGCGGCGGTGGCCAGGGTGCGGGCGGCGGACATCGGGGCCGCGGTGGTGCGGGACGGCGTCTTCGTGCCGGGGGCTGTCGTCGTACCGGGGGTCGTGGTGGTCATCGGGCGCTCTCCTGGAGTGCGTTGGCCTCGTCGACCAGGTGGAGGAAGGCCGCTTCCACGGTCTCCGTGCGGGTACGGGCGCGCAGGGCGTCCGGGGTGTCGTCGGCGAGGATCTCGCCGTCGCGCATGAGGAGGAGGCGGTGGCAGCGCTCGGCCTCGTCCATGACATGGGAGGAGACGAGGATCGTCGCGGCGCGTTCGGCGGCGATGCGGTGGAAGAGGTCCCACAGGTCGCGGCGGAGTACGGGGTCGAGGCCGACGGTCGGTTCGTCGAGGACGAGCAGTTCGGGGGTGCCGAGCAGGGCGACGGCGAGGGAGACCCGGCTGCGCTGGCCGCCGGAGAGCCTGCCCGCGAGTGAGTCGGCGTGCGAGGCGAGGTCGACGTCTCCGATGGCCCGCGTGACCGTTTCGCGGCGGGCGGCGCGGCGGGCCCGTCCCGGGTCGAGGACGGCGGCGAAGTAGTCGAGATTCTGACGGATCGTCAGGTCGTCGTAGACGGACGGGGCCTGGGTGACGTAGCCGATCCTGGCGCGCAGCGCGCCGTCGCCCGCGGGCAGGCCGAGGACGTCCAGGGTGCCGGTGACCTTGGCCTGGGTGCCGACGACGGCGCGCATCAGGGTCGACTTGCCGCAGCCGGACGGGCCGAGCAGGCCGGTGATCCGGCCCGGCGATACGCCGAAGTCGAGGCCGCGCAGGACGGTGCGGTCGCCACGCCGGACGGTGAGACCGCGGGCACGGATGGCACCCTCATCAAAATTCATCATGCGATGAATAATGGGCGCGGCCGGTGCGCCCGTCAAGCGCGGACGGTGACCGTCAGCTCGACGGCATATGCCTCCTCGACGGTCCCGTCCGGGAAGTGCGTGAGCAGCTCCGTCCGCTCGTTCGCGAGGAAGTCGGCCGCGGCCTGTTCACCGCGCGTACGGAAGACGGAGTGGCTGCCGAGATTGGCGAGGTGGGTGTCGAGGGTGACGCGGCGGGTCCAGGTGATACGGCGCTCCGCGCGGTCCATCGCGGCCGGCAGATACCGCGCGCGACCGGTGGCGCTGTGGGCGCCGTGGTGCACGTCGTCGGCCCAGCGGCGCACCCGTTCGTCCTGGGCGGCGATCCAGGGCACATCGCCGTCCGAGATGTTCCACCAGAGGGCGAGCGCGCCGCCGGGCCGCAGGACCCGCAGGGCTTCGGGAACGGAGCGGTCCGGGTCGGTCCAGTGCCAGGACTGGGCGTACGTGACGAGGTCGGCGCAGCCGTCGGCGAGGGGCAGCGCGTCGCCGACAGCTCGGACGAGCGGAACATCGGGGGCGGCGCGGTGCAGCCGGGCCGCCATCCCCGGTCCGGGCTCGACTGCGGTGACCAGGGCGCCGCGTGCGCGCAGGAGGCGGGTGGCGATACCGGTGCCGGCGCCCACGTCGATGACGCGGGAACCCTTGAGCGGGCGGCCGGTGAGCTCCTCGACGGCGTCGAAGAGGGCGGGCGGATAGCCGGGGCGGGCCTCGTCGTACTGGTCGGCCACGGCGTCGAAAGAGAGGGCGCGTTCGGTCATGCGCCCATCCTGGCGGAGGCCGGGCGCGGGCCGGGGGTCCGGGCACCGCCGCGGGTCCGTGGCCTACTTGCGCTTGGGCTTCCTGCCGTTGCCCCCGCCGCGGGCGGCCGGGTTTCCGGCGCGGGCGCTGCGGCGGCGCTCGTACTGGACGACGGCCGTCTCGTACTCCCGGCGGCGCAGCCCTTCGCCCGGGGCCTCGACGAGGGAGCGGAGGAAGTACGCGACGAGCGAGCCGATGAAACCGATCGTCCTGACGCTGCGCAGGGACTCCTCGCGGGCCGGATCGGCCGGGCGACGCTGGAACCCGTCCCAGGTCCCGCGGAACGCGATGGCGCCGCACACCGAGAAGACCGCGATGACGAGCACCCCGACGAACGCGCCCACGTCCGCGATCTCCAGCCCCTCGTACGCGAAGCGCAGCGCGAAGCAGGCCGCGACGGTGGCGACGAGGGAGCCCGCGGCGACCACGACGCGGCGCAGTGCGTAGCCGCCGTCGTGGCCGACCCAGGTCGTACCGAAGAAACGGATGGCCTCGGGCTCCGGGCCGCCGTGACCGCGCTGTTCGGGGGGTACGGGGTGTACGGGGTGTACGGGGTGCTCGCTCACGTGGCGATTATCCCCGGCGTGCGTCACGGGGCCCGGTCAGGCCCTTGTCAGGCCCGATCAGACCCGGTCAGGCGCAGCGCGGCGCGACATAGCCGCTGCTGCCCGTGTAGACATACGCGTCCGAGACGAACTGTCCGTTGGCGATGTTGTCCCACAGGTTCGTCGTCCCGTACGGGCCGGTGACCCACTCACCGGGCTTCTGGCAGTTGATCGGGACACTCGCGCCGTACGGAAGCACCTTGACGAGTGAGTAGTTCGTGCCGGGGCCGCTGCGGACGTTCACGCGGTAGTCCGGGTGGACCGCGTACCGCTTCGCCGCCAGCGTTTCCACGGCCACCGCCGTCTCGGCGGATGATGCCCCCGCGGACGTCTCGGCCGACGTCTCACCGGCATTCCTCACGCCGTTCTCAACCTCTTCGACTGCCATGCGGTCCTCCCCCTTTGAAGGTGCGTACTCTGCGCCGCGCAGGCTAGCAACCCATGGCTTGATAGCACGCATCATCGACTAGGCTCCGTGCGTCGCGCTTGCGCACGAATACACGGGGGTGGGCGATGCCACCACTGCGCAATACCGGGTCGGCCCCGGAAGCGGAGCGTCCGGATTACGCCGGTCGCTACCTGCTCGAATCAGCCCTGGGATCGGGCGGAATGGGCGTGGTCCATCTGGCCACCTCCGCTTCCGGGCTGCGTCTCGCTGTCAAAGTCATCCATACCAACCATGCGTCGGATCCCGAGTTCAGAGCCCGGTTCCGGCAGGAGGTCGCGGCCGCCCGCCGGGTGAGCGGCGCCTTCACCGCGCCCGTCGTGGACGCCGATCCGGAGGCCGAACGGCCCTGGATGGCCACCCTGTTCATCGATGGCCCGACCCTCTCCGAGCGGGTGAAGCGGAACGGCCCGCTGGACGCCGAGGAATTGATCAGGCTCGGCGCGGGGCTGGCCGAGGGGCTGCGGGACATCCACCGGGCCGGTGTGGTGCACCGCGATCTCAAGCCCAGCAATGTCCTGTTGGCGTCGGACGGCCCCAAGGTCATCGACTTCGGTATCTCGCGCCCGACGGACAGTGATCTGCGGACCGAGACGGGCAAGCTCATCGGCACACCGCCGTTCATGGCGCCCGAGCAGTTCCAGCGGCCGCGTGAAGTCGGCCCCGCCGCCGATGTGTTCGCCATGGGCGCGGTGCTGGTCCACGCGGCGACCGGGCGCGGGCCGTTCGACTCCGACAGCCCGTACATCGTCGCGTACCAAGTGGTGCACAACGAGCCGGACTTGGCGGGGGTCCCCGAGAAGCTGCTGCCGCTGATCACCCGGTGTCTGGCGAAGGAGCCGGCCGACCGGCCGACGCCGGACGAGATGACGGCCGCGCTGCGCCCGTCGTCGGTTCCGGGTACGGACAGGCGGCACGGCGCGGACGGCCGGTACGGCGCGCAGACGTCGTCGCTCGCGGCTGGTCCCCTCGGGGCGAGTCCGCTCGTACCGGCGCAGCGCGGTCCTGACCCCGCCGAGAGCGCGGATCCGGACCCCGCCACCCATGCGCGCCCCGCCCGGTCCCGGACGCGGCAGCTCCGGATCAGGCCCTTGGAGAACGCGGAGGGCGCGGAAGGTGCGGAGGGCCAGGTGCGCGCGGAGCGCCCGGAGCCTCTCAACGCCGAGCCGGGGAGCGGCCGGCCCGCGTCCCGCCCCCGCCCCCGTCGACAGATCAGGCGCTGGGCGGCGATCGGTGTGGTGCTGGCGGCCGTGGTCGCTGCGGCCGGCTTCGTCGGTGTACGCGCCATGACGGACGACGGCGCCGCCGCCCCCGCGCGGCCGGAAGCGGCCGGGCCCGGCGGGGCGTTTCAGCCCTGGCACATCAAGCTGCCCGACAGCGGCGGCGAGAACCGGATCCCCGTCTGCTCGGCCGCCGACGCGGCCGTCTACTGCTCGGCTCCCGGCATCAAGGCGGCCAGGCTCGATCCCCGGAACGGTCACCTCGACTGGTCCGTGAAGGGCGACAAGGCCGGCGCGGACGCCGACGTCGACGCGGCGCCGGTTCTCTCGGGCGGGCTGCTGCAGGTCATCAGCCCCGGCGGCGCCCGGCTGGAAGCGCTCGATCCGGACTCGGGCGCCGAGCGCTGGTCCATCGCCCTCTCCTCGTACGCCTCCGTCCGTCATGTCGGTGACACGGTGCTGCTCGTGGCTTACGACGGACGGGTACGGTCCCTGGACAGCGCGACCGGGGACGAGCGCTGGAGCCGGCAGCGCGGCGGGACCGGCACCGTCTGGACGGCGGCCGGCGGTTCCCCCACCGGCGACGGTCCGCTGTTCGCGGCGACACCGTCGTCCGACGGCGGGGCCACCGAGGTGAGTTCCATCGATCCGGCCGACGGCGCCGTGCGCTGGGAGAAGCGCCTGACGGGCAGCCTGACCCCGGCGGGCGCGTCGGGCGACGCGCTGTTCCTGCTCTCCGTGGACGCCGACGGTTATACGAACGAGGTCGTACGGCTCGACGCGTCGACCCGTACCGTACGGCGCGTCCCGCTGCCCACGCCGGTCGACCAGGCGCAGGCCACCGTGGCCGGTGACACGGTCTATGTCATGGGGTACACCGGTTCGCTGCTCGCCGTCGAGACCGCCGGATCCGGCGGTCACGGCGGCGGAAGCGAAAGCGCCGGCGTGCGCTGGCGGCTGGAGACGTCGGTCACCCGGGCGTCACAGCCCACCGCCGCCGGGAACCGTGTCTATCTGAGCGCGGGCGACGGCCGGCTGCTCGCCGTGGACGCCGAGCGCGGCGTACTGCTCGGGCAGACGAAACCGCGGATGGACGACGGGCCCCACACGCTCGTGCCCACCCTGCCCGCGCCCGTCACCGAGCCCGGCGCGGTCTTCGCCACCGCGCCCGACGGGTCCGTCTTCGCGGTCGACAGCCGGCGGCCGGACCGCTGGTAGCCACTCCTCAAGAGACACGGAAAGCCGTGCGCCCCGGTCCCTCCAGCGGGATCCGGGGCGCACGGCCATGTACGTACGCAACTGAGAGCGGTCAGCCCAGGCGCGAGACGTCCCGCACCGCGCCCTTGTCCGCGCTCGTCGCCATCGCCGCGTACGCGCGCAGCGCCACCGAGACCTTGCGGTCGCGGGAGGCCGGGGCGTACACACCGTTCAGCGCCTCGCGGCGGGTCGCCAGTTCGTCGTCGGTGACGAGGAGTTCGATCGTGCGGTTCGGGATGTCGATCCGGATCCGGTCGCCGTCGTTGACCAGCGCGATCGTGCCGCCCGAGGCCGCCTCCGGGGAGGCGTGGCCGATCGAGAGGCCCGACGTACCGCCGGAGAAACGGCCGTCCGTGATCAGCGCGCAGGACTTGCCGAGCCCCCGGCCCTTCAGATACGAGGTCGGGTAGAGCATCTCCTGCATACCGGGGCCACCGCGCGGGCCCTCGTAGCGGATGACGATGACATCGCCCTCGGCGATCTCCTTGCGGAGGATCTTCTCCACGGCGGCCTCCTGCGACTCGCAGACGACGGCGGGGCCCTCGAACGTCCAGATCGACTCGTCGACGCCTGCCGTCTTCACCACACAGCCGTCGACGGCGAGGTTGCCCTTCAGCACCGCCAGGCCGCCGTCCTTCGAGTACGCGTGGGCCACGTCCCGGACGCAGCCGCCCGCGGCGTCGGTGTCGAGCGTGTCCCAGCGCTCGGACTGGGAGAAGGCCTCGGCGGAGCGGACGCAGCCGGGGGCCGCGTGCCACAGCTCGACCGCCTCGTCGGACGGTGAGCCGCCGCGGACGTCCCAGGTCTCCAGCCAGTCCTTGATGCTCGGCGAGTGGACGGTGTGCACGTCCTCGTTGAGCAGACCGCCGCGGTACAGCTCGCCCAGGATGGCGGGGATGCCGCCGGCCCGGTGGATGTCCTCCATGTAGTACGTGCCGCCGGGGGCCACATTGGGCGCGACCTTGGCCAGGCAGGGCACCCGGCGCGAGACCGCGTCGATGTCGGCGAGGTCGTAGTCGAGCTCGGCCTCCTGGGCGGCGGCGAGCAGATGGAGGATGGTGTTGGTGGAGCCGCCCATGGCGATGTCGAGGGCCATGGCGTTATCGAAGGCCGCGCGGGTGGCGATGGAGCGCGGCAGGACCGTCGCGTCGTCCTGCTCGTAGTAGCGCTTGGTGATCTCGACGACCGTGCGGCCGGCGTTCTCGTACAGCGCCTTGCGCGCCGTGTGCGTGGCCAGCACCGAGCCGTTGCCGGGCAGGGAGAGGCCGATGGCCTCGGTCAGGCAGTTCATCGAGTTGGCGGTGAACATGCCGGAACAGGAACCGCAGGTCGGGCAGGCGTTCTCCTCGATACGGAGGATGTCCTCGTCCGAGACGCTCTCGTTGACCGCGTCCGAGATCGCGTTGATCAGGTCGAGCTTGCGGACCGTACCGTCCACCAGCGTCGCCTGGCCGGCTTCCATGGGGCCGCCGGAGACGAAGACCGTGGGGATGTTGAGGCGCATCGCGGCCATCAGCATGCCCGGGGTGATCTTGTCGCAGTTGGAGATGCAGATCAGCGCGTCCGCGCAGTGCGCCTCGACCATGTACTCGACGGAGTCGGCGATCAGATCGCGGGACGGCAGGGAGTAGAGCATTCCGCCGTGGCCCATCGCGATGCCGTCGTCGACGGCGATGGTGTTGAACTCGCGCGGCACGGCGCCCGCGGCCTTGATCGCCTCGGAGACGATCCGGCCGACCGGCGCGAGGTGGGTGTGGCCGGGCACGAACTCGGTGAAGGAGTTGGCCACCGCGACGATCGGCTTGCCGATGTCCTCGCTCGCTACGCCCGATGCCCGCATAAGGGCGCGCGCGCCCGCCATATTGCGGCCGTGGGTGACAGTGCGGGACCTCAGCTCGGGCATCGTCGCTCGCTCCTTCAGCAGAAATGACTTCTTTGAGCGTACGCCCCGGATCCAAGATCTGGACAACGCGTCCGGCATACGGAACGGCTGTTCAGCTTTCGGTCAGGCGGTCGGATCACGCTTCGGTGAGATAGCGCTGAAGCGTGGGCGCCACCATCGTGATGATCTCTTCGGTGTCCGCCGACGCCAGCGGCTCCGCCTTGATCACATAGCGGAGAAACGCGATCCCGAGCATGTGCGACGCGGCCAGCTCGGCGCGGAACGTCGGGTTCGGTACGTCGAGATCCTCCGCGACGCGCTCCAGCAGCCGCCGCAGGACGAACGTACGCAGCACCTTCGCCGCCGCCTCGTGCGTCAGCGCGGAGCGAATGACCGCCAGCAGCGGGGCCCGGGTCACCGGGTTCTCCCAGACGCCGATGAAGTAGCGGGCGAGCCGCTCCCCGATGCCGTCCGGTCCGCCGGCCAGCAGCGCGGGCACCATCAGGGCCGGTTCGAAGGAGACCTCGATGGCCGCCGCGAAGACCTCGTCCTTCGTACCGAAGTAGTGGTGGACGAGCGCAGGGTCGACCCCGGCCGCCTTGGCGATGCCCCGGATGGAGGTCTTGTCGTACCCGCGCTCGGCGAACTCCGTACGGGCGGCGTCGAGGATCTTCTGCTGTGCGCTGGGGCCGGTGTCGGCCGCCTTGCGGGCGGGGCGGCCACGGCGGCGCGGAGCCATGCCGTTCACGACCGGCGCACTCCCGAAGACGAGGGCGGCTCCGACCGGGTCGCCGGGGACGCCGGAGACGCGGGGGACGGCGCGGGCGAAGGCGCCGACGAGGCCAGATGCAGCCGGGCGAACGCCAGCGCCTCCGCCAGATCGGCCTCACGCTCCGCGGCCGACATCGCGCGCCGCGTGTTCACCTCGATCACGACATGCCCGTCGAATCCGCTGCCCGCCAGCCCCGTCAGCAGCTCGGCGCACGGCTGCGTACCCCGGCCGGGCACCAGATGCTCGTCCTTGGCCGACCCGTTGCCGTCCGCGAGATGGACATGCCCCAGCCGGTCGCCCATCCGGCCGATCATGGCCAGGGCGTCGGTGCGGGCGGTCGCGGTGTGCGAGAGATCGACGGTGAAGTGCCGGTAGTCGTACTTGGTCACGTCCCAGTCGGGCGCGTAGGCGAGCATCTCCCGGTCGCGGTAGCGCCACGGGTACATGTTCTCGACAGCGAACCGTACGTCCGTCTCGTCCGCCATCCGCCATATCCCGGTGACGAAGTCACGCGCGTACTGCCGCTGCCAGCGGAACGGCGGATGCACGACCACGGTGGAGGCGCCGAGCTTCTCGGCCGCCGCCCGCGCCCGCTGGAGCTTCACCCACGGGTCCGTCGACCACACCCGCTGGGTGATCAGCAGACAGGGCGCGTGCACGGCCAGTACGGGCACCCCGTGATAGTCGGAGAGCCGGCGCAGCGCCTCGATGTCCTGGCTGACGGGATCGGTCCAGACCATGACCTCGACGCCGTCGTACCCCAGGCGTGCGGCGATCTCGAAGGCCGTCGCCGTGGACTCCGGATAGACCGAAGCCGTCGAGAGCGCGACCTTCGCATCCGGGATGCGCACCACAGGTTCTGCCACGGAGACAGCGTACGGGCACCCTCTACGTGGTCGGGAGTTGGTCGAGGCGCCGCAGGATGATGCCCTCGCGCAGCGCCCAGGGGCAGATCTCCACCGACTCGGCCCCGAACAGGTCCATCGCCGCCTCCGCGACCAGCGCTCCCGCCAGCAGCTGGGACGAGCGGCCGTCGGAGACACCGGGGAGCGCGGCGCGCTGGAGCGCGCTCATCGTGGACAGCTTGGGCACCCACTCCTCCAGTGACGTACGGCTCAGTTCGCGCTGTACGTACAGCCCCTCGGCGGAGCGCGCGGCCCCGGCGATCCGGGCCAGCTGCCGGAAGGTCTTGGACGTCGCCACCACATGGTCCGGGCTGCCGAACCGCGAGAACACCCCGACCGTACGGGCGATCCGCGCGCGTACGTGGCGGCGCAGCGCCTTCACATCGATGGGGTCGGGCGGATCGCCGGGCAGCCACCCCGCGGTCAGCCGGCCCGCGCCCAGGGGCAGGGAGACGGCGGCGTCCGGCTCCTCGTCGATTCCGTACGCGATCTCCAGCGAGCCGCCGCCGATGTCCAGGACGAGCAGTTTCCCGGCCGACCAGCCGAACCAGCGGCGGGCGGCCAGGAAGGTGAGCCGGGCCTCCTCCTCGCCGGTGAGGACCTCCAGATCGATGCCGGTCTCGCTCTTGACGCGCCCGAGGACCTGATCGGCGTTGCTGGCCTCGCGCACGGCGGAGGTCGCGAAGGGCAGGACGTCCTCGCAGCCCTTGTCCTCGGCGGCCTGGAGCGCGTCGGCGATCGTCGAGACGAGCCGGTCGACACCGTCGGGCCCGATCGCGCCGTCCTCGTCGAGGAGTTCCGCGAGCCGCAGCTCCGCCTTGTGCGAATGCGCGGGCAGCGGACGGGCGCCGCGGTGGGCGTCCACCGCGAGCAGGTGAACCGTGTTCGAACCGACGTCGAGGACTCCGAGTCTCATGAACGGAACGCTACTGCGACCGCGCGCATACGCTGGACCCGTGCCAAAGACGAAAAAGGCGAAGCCGGGCAAAGCCAAGGGCCCGAAGAAGCAGTACCAGCAGGAGGAGGCCGTGAGCACCTCCTCACGCACGCCCCGGAACGCCGGGGACCTCCCGGACGAGAAGGGGCTGGACTTCGCCCGTGCCTGGGCCGAATTCCCCGATCCCGCCGACGACGAGCAGGTCTTCCGCTGCGATCTGACCTGGCTCACCTCGCGGTGGAGCTGCGTCTTCGGCAGCGGCTGCCAGGGCATCCAGGCGGGCCGCGCCGACGACGGCTGCTGCACGCTGGGCGCGCACTTCTCCGACGAGGACGACGAGAAGCGCGTCGCCGGTCATGTGGCACGGCTCACGCCGGACCTCTGGCAGTTCCACGAGGAGGGCACGACCACCGGCTGGACGCAGACGGACGACGACGGCGAGCGCCAGACGCGCCGCTGGGAGGGCTCCTGCATCTTCCAGAACCGTCCGGGCTTCGCGGGCGGCGCCGGGTGCTCGCTGCACATCCTGGCGCTGCGCGAGGGGCGCGAGCCGCTGGAGACGAAGCCGGACGTCTGCTGGCAGCTGCCGGTCCGGCGTACGTACGACTGGATCGAGCGGCCCGACGACACGCGCGTGCTCCAGGTGTCCATCGGTGAGTACGACCGGCGCGGCTGGGGGCCGGGCGGCCATGATCTGCACTGGTGGTGCACCTCGGCGACCTCGGCGCACGGCGCGGGCGAGCCGGTGTACAAGACGTACCGGCCCGAGCTGACCGAGCTGATGGGCAAGGAGGGGTACGACCGGCTGGCCGAGCTGTGCGAGCAGCGCGTGGCGAGCGAGCTTCCGCTGGTGGCACCGCATCCGGCGGATCCGGCGCGGCACCCCTGAGGGGCCCTAGCCTCCCGGGGTGCTGGTGTCCGAGGAGCCCGGGGCCGAGGGGTCCGGGGGCGGGTCGGACGGCCCCGGATCGCCGGGGACGGGCCCTCCGGTACCGGGATCGGTCGGACCGGTCGGATCCGGGGACCCCTGACCCGGCCCAGGACCGGGGTCGGAGGGGTGGGACGAACCGGGGTCGGAAGGGGCAGGTCGCGTCGGCCCGCCGGGGCCGGGATCCGCGGGGTGTCCCGGGTGACCGGGGTGACCGGGGTGGCCCGGGTGCGCGGGGTGCCCCGGCGGGCCCGCGTGTCCCGAGGACGGCGGTCTGGAGCCGTAGCCGTAGATCTTCACCACGGATCCCGCCGGATAGATCGCCACCCGCGCGCTCCACGTTCCTGACGGCTCGCGCCGGTGGTCCACGAAGACCCGGACGGTGAAGGACTCGCCGGGCGCGAGCGTGCCGTAGTGGCGGCTCAGCCGGAGCCAGGGGGCCTTCGTCGCCGCCGTCCAGGAGACCGGCGCGCCGCCGGACGCTCTGAGTGTGATCAGCGTCGTGTCGCCGTGGGGCTGCGCCTCGGCCGAGAGCCTGCCGAGGGCCGGCTGCCCCGGCAGGGTCGGCGGGACGGGCAGGCCGTCGCTGATGACCTCGACCGAGACGCCGGGTGCGGTGCCCTCCCCGCCCCGGCCGTCGCCGGAGCCATGACCGGACCCCGGCCCTTCCTGGGCGCTGCCCGCGATCTCGTAGTGCTCGCGCGGCTTCCCGTCCGCCCCGGGCGGGCCCTCGGTCGCGCCGGCGCTGACCGACGAACCGTCGTGGCCGTCCCCGGCCTCCGGCGCGCCGCGGTACGCCGCCCAGAGGGCGAGCACGGGAGCGGCGACGACGGTCGCCACGACGGTGGTCGTCACGGCCCGCGCCCGCAGCCGGTCCCGGCGGGCGGCGCGGTCCTTCGGGTCCATGGGGAAGCCGTTGCGGCCGAAGCGCGGCGCCGCGGCCCGCGCCCGGGGGGCCCGGTCCATCGCCGCGTACGTGGCGTCCCTCGGCGCCTCGACGAGCGGCAGCACGGCGGGCGGGGCGGATCGCGCGCCGGCTCCGTTCGAGGGCTTCGTGTTCGAGAGGGACGAGGGGCGCGACCCCGGCCACGGTCCGGCCGCCTCGGCGCGCTCGGCGGCGCGGCGGCAGCGCGGGCAGTCGTCGACGTGCCGGACCAGTTCGCGCCGGAGCGCGGCGGAGAGCAGCACCTGGTGATCGCCGGTGAGCCGGGCGACGGACGGGCAGTCGCCGGTGTCGACGACGGCGAGCGCGGCGCGGGTGCGTTCCACCTCGCAGGCGGCGGAGGCGAGCAGTTCGCGGGCCGCCGCCGGCTCCATGGACAGCACGGCCGCGACCTCGGCCGGGCCCAGCTGGTGGCGTACGGCCAGCTCCAGGATCTCGCGCTGCTCGGGGGTCGTACCGGCGGCCTCCGGCCAGGCCAGCAGGGCGAGTTCACGCCGCCGGCGCTCGGCGGTCTCCGGCGCGAGCGCCCCCGCCGGAGTGGGTTCCGGCTCGCGCTGGGTCGCGTGCGCCCCCAGTCGGCTGCGGCGCTGCTCGGTGAGTCTGCGCAGACAGGACCAGCGGGCGAGCGCGTACAGCCACGCCTTGCGCTCCCCGGCATCCGAGGGGCAACGGCCGTACTGCCGCTCGGAGATGGACAGCACCTCGCCGAGTACCTCGGTCGCGACGTCGTGGTCGCACAGCACGGAGAGGCAGTAGGTGAACAGACCGTCGAGATAGGGCTCGTAACGCGCGGCCTGGTGGTGCGGCACCGGATGGGGCGCACGACGGGGCGCGCGGTGTGCGCCGGTGGTGTGCGTGGAGGTGTCGGGGCTGCGGCTCATCACCCGGCGACGTTAGACAGAGGGACCCACACGCTTCACACCCCTTGAGCACATTTAATCCTTACGGGTGAATGTATCCCTCAAAAGGGGACAGGAATCGCGCGTTTCGATGAGTTCCCCACCCCCTCGACGCCCCTTCTTCCCTCCTCCCTCCCTCCTTCTCCGCTCCCGCTCCGGGGCCGGCGCGTCTCCCTGGTCGGCGCTGTCAGTGCACCCCTATACGGTGACGCCATGGCTGCCCGTACGAAATCCGCGAAGGACAGGCCGTCCTACCGCTGCACCGAGTGCGGTTGGACGACCGCCAAATGGCTCGGCCGCTGCCCCGAATGCCAGGCGTGGGGCACGGTCGAGGAGTACGGCGCGCCCGCGGTGCGGACCACGGCGGCGGGCCGGGTCTCCACCGCCGCGCTGCCGATCGGCCAGGTCGACGCCCGTACGGCCACCGCGCGCTCCACCGGCGTGGACGAGCTGGACCGGGTGCTCGGCGGCGGGCTGGTGCCCGGCGCGGTCGTGCTGGTCGCGGGCGAGCCGGGCGTGGGCAAATCGACGCTGCTGCTGGATGTCGCGGCGAAGTCGGCCAGTGACGAGCACCGCACGCTCTATGTGACGGGCGAGGAGTCCACCAGCCAGGTGCGGCTGCGCGCCGACCGGATCAAGGCCATCGACGACCATCTCTATCTGGCCGCGGAGACGGATCTCTCCGCGGTCCTCGGTCATCTCGACGCGGTCAAGCCGTCGCTGCTGATCCTGGACTCCGTCCAGACCGTGGCCTCGCCCGAGATCGAGGGCGCGCCGGGTGGGATGGCCCAGGTCCGTGAGGTCGCGGGCGCGCTCATCCGGGCCTCCAAGGAGCGCGCCATGTCCACGCTCCTGGTGGGGCATGTCACCAAGGACGGCGCGATCGCGGGGCCTCGGCTGCTCGAACATCTCGTGGATGTCGTGCTGTCGTTCGAGGGCGACCGGCACGCCAGGCTGCGGCTCGTCCGGGGGATCAAGAACCGCTACGGGACGACCGACGAGGTCGGCTGCTTCGAGCTGCACGACGAGGGGATCACCGGCCTCGCCGACCCGTCCGGGCTGTTCCTCACCCGGCGCGACGAGCCCGTCCCCGGCACCTGCCTGACCGTCACGCTGGAGGGGCGCCGGCCGCTCGTCGCCGAGGTGCAGGCGCTGACCGTCGACTCGCAGATCCCCTCGCCCCGGCGCACCACCTCCGGCCTGGAGACCTCCCGGGTCTCGATGATGCTCGCCGTGCTGGAGCAGCGCGGCCGGATCAGCGCGCTCGGCAAGCGCGACATCTACAGCGCGACGGTCGGCGGGGTGAAGCTCACCGAGCCCGCCGCCGACCTCGCGATCGCCCTCGCGCTGGCGTCCGCGGCCAGCGATACGCCCCTGCCCAAGAACCTGGTCGCGATCGGTGAAGTCGGGCTCGCGGGCGAGGTCAGACAGGTTACGGGCGTCCAGCGCCGGCTTGCCGAGGCCCACCGTCTCGGCTTCACGCAGGCGCTTGTTCCCACCGATCCGGGGAAGATCCCGGCCGGTATGAAGGTCACAGAAGTCGCCGACATGGGTGATGCTCTCAGGGTGCTGCCGCGCCGCGGTCGCGCGGACGCCCCACGGGAAGACAACGCTCGCCGGTAGACTTTGCCCTGGTCTCGCCCATCCGTACGAGCCGGAGGAGTGCAGTGGCAGCCAACGACCGGGCATCAGCGCCCGGAAAGTCCGGCGCGGGCTCCGGCAACGAAGCGCTGATGCGCGCCTCCCTGAGCGCTGTCGCGCCGGGCATGGCGCTGCGCGACGGCCTGGAGCGGATCCTGCGCGGTAACACCGGAGGTCTGATCGTCCTGGGCATGGACAAGACCGTCGAGTCGATGTGCACGGGCGGTTTCGTACTGGACGTGGAGTTCACCGCGACCCGCCTGCGCGAGCTGTGCAAACTCGACGGCGCGCTCATCCTGGACAAGGACATCACCAAGATCCTGCGGGCCGGCGTCCAGCTGGTCCCGGAGTCGTCCATCCCCACCGAGGAGACGGGCACACGGCACCGCACGGCGGACCGCGTGTCCAAGCAGTGCGGCTTCCCGGTCGTCTCCGTGTCGCAGTCGATGCGGCTGATCGCGCTGTACGTGAACGGGGAGCGCCGGGTCCTTGAGGAGTCGGCGGCGATCCTGTCGCGCGCGAATCAGGCGCTGGCGACCCTGGAGCGGTACAAGCTCAGGCTCGACGAGGTCGCGGGCACGCTCTCCGCGCTGGAGATCGAGGATCTGGTGACGGTCCGGGATGTGACGGCCGTCGCGCAGCGGCTGGAGATGGTGCGCAGGATCGCCACGGAGATCGCCGAGTACGTGGTCGAGCTGGGCACCGACGGCCGGCTTCTCTCGCTCCAGCTGGACGAGTTGATCGCGGGCGTGGAGCCGGAACGGGATCTGGTCGCGCGGGACTACGTCCCCGAGCCGACCGCGAAGCGCTCCCGTACGGTCGACGAGGCGCTCGGCGAGCTGGACTCGCTGACCCATCCCGAGCTGCTGGAACTGCCCATCGTGGCAAGGGCGCTGGGCTACAGCGGCGCGCCCGAGACGCTCGACTCCGCGGTCTCGCCGCGCGGTTACCGGCTGCTGGCCAAGGTGCCGCGGCTGCCGGGCGCCATCATCGAGCGGCTTGTCGAGCACTTCGGCGGACTCCAGAAGCTGCTGGCGGCGAGCGTCGACGATCTGCAGACGGTGGACGGCGTCGGCGAGGCACGGGCCCGCAGCGTGCGCGAGGGACTGTCGCGGCTGGCGGAGTCCTCGATCCTGGAGCGCTACGTATAGCGGCGCCCTCAGCGGCGTACGTACATGACGGCGGCGCCCCGACCCTCACCCGGGTCGGGGCGCCGCCGTATGCGCCTGTGCGGACAGGCCCTCTCAGTCCTTCTCCAGCCGGATCGACGCCTGGCCCTGCTTCACCGAGGCGCCCGAGGTCTTGGCCTCCACCAGGTACGTTCCGGGGCCCACCGCCCCCGCGGGCGGCGTGGCGCACTGCGGCGCGCTCTGCCTGCGGTCCCACTCGATGGTGCGGGTGATCGCGCCGCCCGCCGGGACCTCGTAGAGCACCCCGCCGGTCTTCGGGCAGTCCTTGGACGACCAGACCTCGTCGCCGTCCGCGTTGGTGATCGTCAGCACCACGGCCTTCGGTCCGAAGTCGGCCTTGCAGGTGGTGTCCGAGGTGTTCGTGGCGATCAGCCGGAACGCGGGCTTCTCACCCGGCGCGTAGGCGACCTTCGTCGTGGTGAGCCGCAGGGTGAGGGCGCTCGGCGGGCAGTTGGGCAGTCCGGAGCCGGACGGTACCTGCCGGCCGGAGCTGGTGGATCCGCCGTCACCGCCGCTGCCGCTGCCGCTGCCCGCCGAACCGCCGCCGCTCGCGCCGCCGGTGTTCGCCGCGCCGTCCGTACCGCCGGAACCGGCCCCGCCGGCGCCGCCGGTGTCGCCGTTCTTGCCGTCGTCGGCGCCGCCGTCCGTACCGCCCTGGCCGCCGCCGGTCCCGTCGGTCGAGCCCGACTCGTCGCGTCCGCCCGGCTGTTCACTGATCGCGGGCCCGGAACCGGAGGGGCCCGGCGTGATGGACGTCGCCGGGTTGGCGCCGTCCGCCGTGTCCCCGCTGTTCTTGCCGTCACCCCCACGGGACGTGACGACCCATACGACGAGCAAGGCGAGCAGCGCGATCAGCGTCGCCGCTACTGCCCTCCGTCGCCAGTAGATGGTGGAGGGAAGCGGCCCGACCGGATTGCGCAAAGATCCCACGGCGCAAACTGTACGAGAGATCGGCGCCAACTCCCGCCCCCCATGCCGCCCGTCTCGCAAGTTTTACGGATCATCATCACGGAGCGGGCGCCGGTGACCAGGACTTCTCCTTTCGTCAGGGGTGCACCCCGGCCATCGGGTGAGGGGAACTCCCGATGATCTCTGTACGTTCTTCCCATGAACAGCAGCGCAACGAGCGATCTCTATCGCGATATCACCGACTTCGCCCGTACGACCCCCTCCTGGTTCCAACACCTGGCAGAGCTCTGGACCGAGGCCGGACTGCTGTTGTTCGGCGTGCTCTTCATAGCGGTCTGGTGGTACGCGCGACCGGCCGGCGCACGCGCCGTGGCCGTGGCGGTCCTCGCCCCGCTGGCGACCGCCGTCGCGTATGTGTGCAGCGAGCTGACCAAGTCGGCGCTGACCGAGGAGAGGCCGTGCCGGGCAGTCGCCGGAGCCGGGGCCTCGCTCATCCCCTGCCCGCCGGTGGGCGACTGGTCCTTCCCCAGCAACCACGCCACGATCGCCGGAGCGGCGGCGATCGCGCTGGCCCTCGCCCGTCCCGTGCTCGCGTATCTCACCGTCCCGATGGCGCTGCTGATGGCGTTCTCCCGGGTCTTCGTCGGCGTCCACTATCCGCACGACGTGGCGGTGGGGCTGGTGTTCGGCGGCGTGGTGGCGACGCTCGTGGTCCTGGCGGCCGCGCGGCCCGTGGACGCGCTGGTCGGGACGATGCGGACGAGCGGGTCGAGTCTGGCCCTCCTGCTCGCCGGGCCGGGACACCCGGCCCGTACGTCCGATCATGTGGCCGTGACCGAGCGGGTGTGAGCAAGCGTGGCGTGACCAGGGGGGCGTGAGGGACCCGGCGGGCGGGGGCGAACATGGGGCGCGCGCGGGACCGGGCGCGTGACACCTCGGCCCCGCCCGCGCCTGCCGCGCCCTCCACGGCCCGGGACATGCCAGGATCGGAGCTGCCATGACTGCTATCTCCGCGCACACCGCGTCCTCCCCGACCGCCGTCGATCCGGCCGCCCTCCACACCCCCGTCATCGCGTGGTTCGACTCGAACGCGCGCGATCTGCCGTGGCGCCGCCCCGAAGCGGGCGCCTGGGGGGTGATGGTCAGCGAGTTCATGCTCCAGCAGACCCCGGTGAACCGGGTGCTCCCGGTGTACGAGCAGTGGCTCAGCCGCTGGCCGCGCCCCGCCGATCTGGCCGCCGAGGCCCCCGGCGAGGCGGTCCGCGCCTGGGGCCGGCTGGGCTATCCGCGCCGCGCGCTGCGGCTGCACGGCGCCGCGCAGGCGATAACGGAGCGGCACGGAGGCGACGTACCGCGCGAGCACGCCCAGTTGCTCTCGCTGCCCGGGATCGGCGAGTACACGGCCGCGGCCGTGGCCTCGTTCGCGTACGGACAGCGGCACGCGGTGCTCGATACGAATGTGCGCCGTGTCTTCGCGCGCGCCGTGGCCGGTGTCCAGTACCCGCCGAACGCGACCACCGCCGCCGAACGCAAGCTGGCGCGCTCGCTGCTGCCCGAGGACGCGCCGACCGCCGCGCGCTGGGCGGCGTCCTCCATGGAGCTGGGCGCGCTGATCTGCACGGCGAAGAACGAGGGCTGCGTACGCTGCCCGATCGCCGACCGGTGCGCCTGGCGGCTGGCCGGGAAGCCGGCGTACGAGGGCCCCGCGCGGCGCGGCCAGACGTACGCGGGCACCGACCGCCAGGTGCGCGGCAAGCTCCTCGCCGTACTGCGCGAGGCGGTCGCGCCGGTGCCGCAGGTGGTCCTGGACGCGGTCTGGGACGAGCCGGTGCAGCGGACCAGGGCGCTGGACGGGCTGGTCGCCGACGGGCTGGTCGAGCCGATGGAGAACGGGGTCTACCGGCTGCCGCAGAGCCGGGCCTAGGGCCTGTTGGGGGGGATCTTCGGCCCGCGAAGATCCGCCGGACAGGCCCTGGCCGCGCTGACCGTCACCTCCGCCGTTACACAACCGATGGACAGCCGTGCGTCCGCCGACGGCTGTCCCGCACACCCTCGTGACAAGCGCTCCGTAATTTCGGTGCTGTAAGCGAACGGCATGGATGGTCACGGGGTCGGAGGCGGTTGGCATGGCGCAGGGCGAGGTGCTCGGATTCGAGGAGTACGTACGTACCCGGCAGGAGGCCCTGCTGCGGAGCGCCCGGCGGCTCGTGCCCGACCCCGTCGACGCGCAGGACCTGCTCCAGACCGCGCTGGCCCGTACGTACGGGCGCTGGGACGGCATCGCCGACAAGTCGCTCGCCGACGCCTATCTGCGCCGCGTCATGATCAACACGCGTACCGAGTGGTGGCGCGCCCGCAAGCTCGAAGAGGTCCCCACCGAGCAGCTGCCCGACGCGAGCATCGATGACGGCACCGAGCAGCGCGCCGACCGGGCGCTGCTGATGGACATCCTGGGGGTGCTCGCGCCCAAGCAGCGCAGCGTGGTGGTGCTGCGGCACTGGGAGCAGATGAGCACGGAGGAGACGGCTGCCGCGCTCGGCATGTCGGCGGGTACCGTAAAGAGCACACTGCACCGCGCGCTGGCCCGGCTCCGTCAGGAGCTGGAGAGCCGGGAACTCGCCGGCCGGGAACCGGCCGGCCAGGACCTGGAGGTCCATGCGCCGGAGCGGTCGGATCTCCGTCGTGGCAGGAGCGGCGGGAGCGACAGGGGTGACGGTCGGGGCGCTCGCGGCACACGCGGCGGCCTCGGCGGTCATGAGGAGCGGGGGCGGGAGAGGTGCGCGGCCTGAGAGACCCGGGGCGGGCGGGGGGCGGATCCTTCGCGGTGGGTACGGCGCTGTCCGCGCTCGCCGCCGTCGCCCTGCTCGCGTCCGGCTGTTCGACCGGCGGTACGGGGACCAGGGACGAGGGCGCGGCGGTGACCTCCCCCGTGGAGCGCCGCGCGCCCACCCCCCGGGTGTCCGCGTCGGCCCCCGCCAAGACCGTCAACGCGGTGGCGCTGCTCAGGAAGGACCCCTCGGTCAGCCCGCGGGTCAAGGCCGATCTCAAGCCGTGCGGCGAGGACACGTACCCGGTGGACACCTCGTACGGGAATCTGACCGGCGGTACCGCGCCCGATCTGGTGATCAACGTGATGACGTGCGGTGACTCGGTGGGCGTCGGGACGTATGTGTTCCGCCAGCGGAACGAGGAGTACCAGAACGTCTTCGCGGCGGAGGAACCGGCCGTCTACGCGACGATCGACCGCGGCGAGCTGGTCGTCACCCAGCAGGTGTACGCGAAGGGCGATCCGCTGTCCTTCCCGTCCGGCGAGGACGTCGTGACGTACAGCTGGGCCGACACCAAGTTCAGCGAGCGCTACCGCGTGCGCAACGACTACAGCAGAGCGGTGGGCAATGGCGACGCGGCCGAACCCGCACCCGCGCCCCCGGCGACGAGTCAGAACTGAGAGCTGAGATCCACGGGATGGCCGAGACCCATGTCCTGTTCGTCGAGGACGACGATGTCATCCGCGAAGCCACCCAGCTGGCGCTGGAGCGCACTGGCTTCGTGGTCACCGCCAGGCCGGACGGACTGTCCGGCCTCGACGCGTTCCGCGCGGACCGTCCTGACATCGCCCTGCTCGATGTGATGGTGCCGGGGCTGGACGGGGTCAGCCTGTGCCGGCGTATCCGTGACGAGTCGACCGTGCCCGTGATCATGCTGTCCGCGCGCGCCGACTCGATCGATGTGGTGCTCGGGCTGGAGGCCGGCGCCGACGACTATGTGACCAAGCCCTTCGACGGCGCGGTGCTGGTCGCCAGGATCCGCGCCGTACTGCGCCGCTTCGGGCACGCGGGCGGGCCCGCCGGGGAGCCGGG
Organism: Streptomyces scopuliridis RB72; assembly: GCF_000718095.1. GTDB lineage: Bacteria > Actinomycetota > Actinomycetes > Streptomycetales > Streptomycetaceae > Streptomyces > Streptomyces scopuliridis. The sequence continues at coordinate 23,453 of NZ_JOEI01000025.1, forward strand.
CGGACCGGGCGGGCCCGATGAGCACGGGGTGCTGTCCTTCGGCGATCTGGAGATCGACACGGAGGGCATGGAGGTACGCAGGGGAGGCGCGCCGGTGGCGCTGACGCCGACGGAGATGCGGCTGCTGCTGGAGTTCTCGTCCGCCCCCGGCACCGTGCTGTCCCGCGACAGACTGCTGGAGCGGGTCTGGGACTACGGCTGGGGCGGTGACACCCGGGTGGTGGACGTCCACGTCCAGCGGCTGCGCACCAAGATCGGTCAGGACCGGATCGACACGGTCCGCGGCTTCGGATACAAGCTCAAGGCATGAAGCGGCCGTCCCTGCGCACCGGAGTCCGGTGGAAGATCAGCATCGCGATCGCGGCGGTCGGCGCGCTGGTCGCGGTGGCGCTGAGTCTGGTGGTGCACAACTCGGCGCGCGTCTCCATGCTCGACAACTCGCGCGAGGTGCAGCTGGAGCGGCTGCTGTTCGCGCAGCGGATGTACGACTCCACGAAGGAGCCCAAGCTCGGCACGAAGCTCAATGACCCGGCGCTCCCGCACGATCTGCACGTGAAGATGAAGCAGGGCCGGCGCGCGACCTATGTGCAGGAGACCGCGAGCGGTGTGCCCGATGTCTGGGCGGCCGTCCCGCTGAGCAACGGCACGGTGCTCTCGCTGCACAGCAAGTTCGCCGACTCCACGACGATCATGAAGGATCTGGACCGGTCGCTGATCATCGGTTCTGTCTCGGTGGTCTTCGGGGGCTGCGCCCTGGGTGTGCTGATCGGCGGGCAGCTCTCGCGCCGGCTGCGCAAGGCCGCCGCGGCGGCCGGGCGGGTCGCGCAGGGCAATACGGAGGTGCGCGTCGGGGACGCCGTCGGCGGCGTCGTACGGGACGAGACGGATGAGCTGGCCCGCGCGGTGGACGCGCTCACCGACGCGCTGAACGAGCGCATCGAGGCGGAGCGCCGGGTCACCGCGGACATCGCCCATGAGCTGCGTACGCCGGTCACCGGCCTGCTGACGGCCGCCGAGCTGCTGCCGCCCGGCCGCCCCACGGAGCTGGTACGGGACCGGGCCCAGGCCATGCGCACGCTGGTCGAGGACGTGCTGGAGGTGGCGCGGCTCGACAGCGCCTCGGAGCGCGCCGAACTCCAGGAGATCGCTCTCGGCGAGTTCGTCGAGCGGCGGGTGGGGGTGCTGAACCCCGCGATCAAGATCAAGGTCGTGCACGAGTCCTGGGTCAATACCGATCCGCGCCGGCTGGAGCGCATCCTGGGCAATCTGCTGGCCAACGCCGCCAAACACGGCGGGACGCCGGTCGAGGTGACGGTCGAGGGCCGGGTGGTGCGCGTACGGGACCACGGCCCCGGCTTCCCGGAAGCCCTGCTGCGGGAGGGCCCGAGCCGCTTCCGTACGGGCGCGACCGACCGCGCGGGCCACGGCCACGGTCTGGGCCTGACCATCGCGGCGGGCCAGGCCCGGGTTCTCGGAGCGCGGCTGACCTTCCGGAACGCGACGCCGGAGGGCATCGAGGGCCGGGACGGCTCGGGCGGCGCGATCGCGGTCCTCTGGCTCCCGGAACACGCCCCGACGACGACGGGCAGCTTCCCGATACTGAAACTGCCGGGCTGAGCCCGCCCCAGGCCCTAGGCCCATTCCTTGTCGAGGTCGAGGTCCTCGCGGGGCTGGGTGAACGAGAACCAGTTGCCGGAGTCGTCCCGCAGGATCGCCTCCGTACCGTACGGGCGCTCCTGCGGCGGCTGGATGAACTCCACACCGCGCTCCCTGAGCTTCTGGTAGTCCCCATGGATGTCGTCCGTGGCCAGCGCCCCCGCGCCCAGCACGCCCTTGGCGACGAGCGCTCTGACCGCCGCGGCGGACTCCTCGTCCATCACCGGGCCGCCCGGCACCATGAGCGTCAGCTCCACTTCGGGCTGGTCCCTCGCGCCGACCGTCACCCAGCGCGTCCCTCCCTCGCCGAGCGTCATGTCCGTACGCAGCTCCAGGCCCAGCTTCTCGGTGTAGAACTTCTTGGCCCGGTCCTGGTCCAGGACCCAGACGGTGGAAAGGGCAAGACCCTTGATCATGAGGCGCTCCTTCGGAGGTGTGGTGCCGGTGGCGGGCGGGGCCTGCCCCGTCACCGCGGGCGACTGTCCACACCCCGATGCTGACACGCACCACTGACAACGGCCCCCGGCGCTGGTGCGCGCCGGGGGCCGTGTGCCGTGCCGTGAGTCGTACGCCGGAGGTTCAGGCCGACTGTGTGATCCTGCCGTCCGCCGCCGGGGCCGGGGCCTGGTCGGCCTCGTCGGCCGGCTTCGGCTCCCCGCCCCGCAGCGGGACCTCCTTGACGAAGAACGCCGCCACGAAACCGATCACCGCGATGGCCGCGCCCAGAGTGAACGCCGCGTGCGTACCGGTCGACACCGCGTGCTGGTACGCCTCGCGCACCAGGTCCGGCAGCTTCGCCAGGCTCGCCGCGTCCAGCTGCGTCGACTGCTCGGTGACGCCGGCCCCGCCCGCCCCGGCGCGGGCGGCCATCTCGTCCTGCACCCGGCTGGTGAACAGGGCGCCCATGATGGCCGCGCCGAAGGAGCCGCCGAGCGTACGGAAGAGGGTGGTGGTGGACGAGCCGACGCCCATGTCCTTCATCTCGACGCTGTTCTGCGCGACCAGCATGGTGATCTGCATCAGGAAGCCCATGCCCGCGCCGAGGACGGCCATGTAGAGGCCGGAGGTCAGCCGCGAGGTACCGGTGTCCATCTGCGCCAGCAGGAACAGGCCGACGACCATCAGGGCGCCGCCCAGGATCGGGAAGATCTTGTACTTGCCGCTGCTGGTGGTGATCCGGCCCGCGATCAGCGAGACGACCATCATCGACAGCAGCATCGGCAGCAGGAGCAGTCCGGAATTGGTGGCCGAGGCGCCCTGTACGGCCTGCTGGTAGAGCGGGAGGAAAAGCACCGCGCCGAACATCACGAAGCCGGTCAGGAAGCCGATCACGGACATCAGCGAGAAGTTGCGGCTGCGGAAGATGTGCAGCGGCATGATCGGCTCGGCGACCCTGGTCTGCACGAAGACGAAGCCGACGAGCGAGACCACGCCGATGGCGATCAGCTCCATGATCATCGCGGAGCCCCAGGCGTACTCCGTACCACCCCAGGTGGTCACCAGCACGATCGCCGTGATGCCGACGGTCAGCAGCGCGGCACCGAGATAGTCGACCTTGGCCTTCGTCCGGTCCTTGGCGGGCAGATGCAGGACGGCCGTGATCATCACGAGCGCCAGCGCGCCGAGCGGGAGGTTGATGTAGAAGCTCCAGCGCCAGCCGAGGTGGTCGGTGATGGTGCCGCCGACCAGTGGTCCGCCGATCATCGCGAGCGCCATGACGCCGGCCATCATGCCCTGGTACTTGCCACGCTCCCGGGGCGGGATCAGGTCGCCGATGATCGCCATCACGCCGACCATCAGACCGCCGGCGCCCAGGCCCTGGACGGCCCGGAAGCCGATCAGCTGGCCCATGTCCTGGGCCATGCCACTGAGCGCCGATCCGATCAGGAAGACCACGATCGAGGTGAGGAAGACACCCTTGCGGCCGTATATGTCGCCGAGCTTGCCCCAGATCGGCGTGGAGGCGGCGGTCGCCAGGGTGTACGCGGTGACCACCCAGGACAGATGCGCGAGGCCGCCCAGCTCACCGACGATGGTCGGCATCGCCGTACCGACGATCATGTTGTCCAGCATCGCCAGCAGCATCGCGATCATGAGCGCGAGCAGCACCACGCGCACACTGCGCGGCTGTGGCTCGGGTTTCTCCGCAGTCTCTGGGCCTTCTGGCTGCTTCGTCTGCTTCCCGGTCGGACTCATCGTCCCCACTCCCCTGTACTTCCCCTGGTACTTACTTGCCGCCCGGCAAGCTGACTACACTGGGGTAAGGTAGACCTCTACTTGCCGGGCGTCAAGTAAGTTATTTCTCGGGAGAGCACCCATGGGCAGCACACAGCACCCTCGGCGGGGGAACACCCGCCAGCGCATCCAGGACGTCGCGCTGGAGCTCTTCGCCGAGCAGGGGTACGAGAAGACGTCGCTACGGGAGATCGCCGAGCGGCTGGATGTCACGAAGGCGGCGCTGTACTACCACTTCAAGACCAAGGAAGACATCCTGATCAGCCTCTTCGAGGATCTGGCGCGCCCGCTCGACGACCTGATCGCCTGGGGCGGCACACAGCCGCACAGCCTGGAGACCAAGCAGGAGATCCTGCGCCGCTACAGCGAGGCGCTCCAGGGCGCGGCCCCGCTCTTCCGCTTCATGCAGGAGAACCAGGCGACCGTCCGCGAGCTGAGCATCGGCCATACGTTCAAGGAACGGATGATCGACATGCTCGATCTCATCCAGGACCCGGACGCGTCCCTGAAGAACCGGGTCCGCTGCGTCAGCGCGCTCTTCACGATGCACGCGGGCACTTTCGCCCTCAGAGACGTCGAAGGAGACCCCGAGGAGAAGCGCGAAGCCATCCTGGAGGTCTCCATCGAGCTGATGAGCCAGGCTCATCGGGTCACACCTTGACGCCCACCGAGCGCAGGAACGGGACCGGGTTGACGGCCGAGCCGTAGTTCGGGGTCGTACGGATCTCGAAGTGCAGGTGCGGACCGCTGGAGTTACCGGTGTTGCCGGAGAGTCCTATCAGCTTGTCGGTCGTGACCTTCTGGCCCACGTACACCTTGATCTGGGACAGGTGCGCGTACTGCGAGTACGTGCCGTTCTTGTGCTTGATCACGATCGCGTTGCCGTACGCGGGGCCGTCACCGGCGCCGTTCGGGCCGGCCTTGACGACGGTGCCGCCATGGACGGCGTGGACCGGCGTGCCGACCGGAACCGCGAAGTCCTGGCCGGAGTGCTTGTGCGCCCACATGTTGCCGCCGAGGCCGAAGCCGGCGCTGAGCGTGTAGCGCTTGACCGGGTCGGTCCAGGAGACGGCCTTCTTGGCGTTCGCCGCGGCCTTGGCCTTGGCGTCCTTCGCGGCCTTCGCCTTCTGGGCCTTGACGTCGTCGGCCTTGGAGGCGGGCTTGGCCTGGACGGCGGCCTGGTGCGCGACGGTCGGGACGGTCGAGCTGGTGGCCGTGGCGCCGGTGGCCGCGTCACCACCGGTCGCGGCGAACGCGGCCCCGGTTCCGGCCGCCAACGACACTCCGAGTCCGGCAGCCAGGACACCGGCACGGGTACGAAGGACGGACGGTCGGGTCAGACGGGACAGCTTGCGCTGCGACATACGGGTAAACCTCCGGGCATCAAGGGACCCGGCACACGAGAGCCGGGCTGGCCTCACCTTGGTAACCCGGGCCCCACCTCATCCCAAAACACCCCATCTACGGCATCACGTCGTAGTGATCCCCGCGGCAGTACGCCCCTTGACGCCCCCGACAGACGCGCCACAGCCGTGCACTATTTACCGATTTCAACCTGTTTAATCGCACGTGAAACACCATCGAACCGGCAGCCGTGCCCGGCGCCCGGATCCGCCGACGCCCTCCCGCCGAAAGACCTGCCCGCGGCAAGGCCGAACGTCCCGCCCGATGCCCGGCGCCGCCACTATTACGGCTAGTAGGGTCGGAAACGCCTGTGCTGCTTGTCACGGCCGCCGGGTAGGAATGCCTTCCGATTCAGGACCAAAGTCCCGGTTACTCCGACCGCTCCACGGCAAGCACCCACCGCCTCGTACCGCGGGAATCCCGCCCAAGGGGGACACCACCATGACCGCCCCGTCCGACGGCCATGACTTCGACGGCATCGAACTCGCCGACGCCATCGAGTCCGTACGTGACCAGCTCCTCGACGCCGCCACCCGCGCCACGGACCGGCCCCTGGCCTTCGAGGTGGGCGACATCCAGATGGAATTCACGCTGGAACTCCGCAAGGAGGCCAAGGGCGGGGCCAAGGTCAAGGCCTGGGTGGTGGAGGCGGGCGCGGACGCCACCCGCACCACGGGCCGCACGCACAAGGTCGCGTTCACCCTGAAACCCCGGGACGCCCGCAGTGGCGCGCCGTGGAAGGTGGGCAACGAGGACCACGGCAGTACGGCCGGATTCGGCCGCGGAGCACGATGAGCGCCGCCCGCGTCGTCGCCGTACGGGGACAGACGCAGGGCACGGGCGTGCTGCTCACCCCGCGACTGGTGCTGACCTGCGCGCATGTGGTCGGCGACGACGACAGGCCGATGATCGCCCACCCCGACCGGGCGGGGCAGGTCACCTCCGAGGTCCAGTGGCGCGACGAGGACATCCAGGTCTTCGTCACGGCCTGGCACAGAGCGGCGCGACGGGAGTGCGACGGCTACCCCGACACGGCGCGCGCCGCCGCCGAACAGGCCGAACTGCACGAGCTGGAAGCGGAGTTACGGACGCGGTTCCGGCAGAACGCGTCCCTGCTCGCCCTCGCCCAGACCCCGCTGCTCTGCGCGGTCATCTGCGCCCTGCACCGGCGCAGACGCGGTCTCCTCCCGGACACCCGCTGGGACCTGTACCGCTCCACGCTGGCGATGCTCCTCGGCAGCCGGGACAGCCAACGCGAGATCGGCCGTCCCGAAGGCATCTCGATGGGCCTGGAGGAACACCAGGAGCTATTGCAGTCCGTCGCGATCTGGCTGGTACGGGCAGGTCAGACACAGCTCTCGCACCAGGACGCCGAGCGCCAGATCGAGGTGGCGATGCGGCGGCTGCCCCAGGTGAGCGCGCAGGGCCCGGCGGCGACCGTGCTCACGCATCTGCTGAACCGCAGCGGCCTTCTCCAGGAACGCGGCGACAGGGCGGTCCAGTTCATCCACCGCACCTTCCAGGACTATCTGGCGGCCCGCGCGTTCATCGAGGGCGGATCGCTCATGGAGCTGCTCCAGAACGCCCATGACGAGCGGTGGCACGACACGATCCTGCTGGCCGTCGGACACTGCCGCCCCCATGAGATCCGGGGGCTGATCGGCGGCCTGCTCGCCGCCGGGGAGGCCGCCTCCGACCGTACGCGGCGCGAGGAACTGTACGTACTCGCGGCCCGCTGTTTCCTCAACGCGGTCGTGGTGGACGAGACGGTCGCCGAAGAGGTCGCCGCGCATGTCCGCGCCATTCTTCCGCCCCACCCGATGGCGCCGGAGGAAACACTCGTCTCATTGGGGCCTTATGTACTGCCCTTCCTTCCCGGACCAGCCGATGTCGATTCGGTGACAGCCAAACGCGTCGCCCGTCTCATCTGCGAAATCGGCGGCCCGGAGGCCATTCCCTTCGCGCGTCCGTACGCGCTGCACGAAAGCGTCTCGGTGCGGTCGCAGTTCGCGATGAGCTGGAGCCGATTCCCGGCGGAGGAGTACGCGCGGGAGGTACTGGCCCGTATGCCGTTGGCGGACACCACGCTCGTGGCGACCGGTGCCGACCAATTGCGGCACCTTCGCGAACTGCCCGCCGTCGAATCACTCGGACTCACGGGCAGTTGCGACGGAGCACAACTCCGTACGTTTCTTCCGGGCGTCGACTTGAGAGACCTGCACGTCCGCTCCAACAAAACGCTCGACGAGCTGTCGTTCCTCCGTGAACTGCCGCAGCTGAACGCACTTGGTTTGTCCGGCTGTTCAGCTCTGAAAGACCTCTCGGGGCTGCGGGAGTCACGGATCGAAGTACTCCGCATGGACGTGGGCCGGCTGACGCACGCGGATCTCTCCCCCATCCATCAGATGCCGAAACTGACGGGGCTGCGGCTCATCTACGGAGATTCGCCGCTCACACAACAACTGCCCACCGCACACCCCGAGGTGGAGAGCCTCATCGTCGAGTGCGATAAACCGATCGACTTCTCCTCGCTCCCGGAGTGGTCCTCGCTCCAGTTCCTCAGTTTGTCGTTCGGCTCATGCGCCTGGCTGGTCCACAGCGGCCGAAGCATGGCCCCCGCTCGACAGGTCCGCAATCTCAGAGTGCGTGTCCGGTCGGGATATGCGGGACTGGCACACCTCGCCGAGATCTTTCCCGCCCTCTCGCTGCTCGAAATCACCACGGAGGTACCGGAGAGCCGCGAGCTGGATCTGACTGCCCTGCAGAGCCTGCGCGGCCTCCGGGTGGACATCGTGTCACTCCGACACGCCGTACCGCCCACCGTCGTCGGCGGCGAGCCCTTCGGCGACCGGCTGACCGTACGCGGCTAAGACGGGCCCATGCAGAAGGGGCTGCCCCGGAACCGTGGGAAACACGGTCCGGGGCAGCCCCTTCAGTCACTGACCCCAAGGGCGTGAGCCTTACACGTCCTTCGTCAGGTTCGGGCCGCCGCCGGCCGCCTGCTCGATCGGGGGGACGTCCGGCAGAGGCGACTTCTCCTCGCCGCGGAAGGTGAACTTCTTCGCCTCACCCTCGCCCTCGGTGTCCACGACCACGATGTGACCGGGGCGCAGCTCGCCGAAGAGGATCTTCTCGGAGAGGACGTCCTCGATCTCGCGCTGGATCGTCCGGCGCAGCGGCCGGGCGCCCAGGACCGGGTCGTAACCCTTCTTGGCCAGCAGCGACTTGGCGTTCGGGCTGAGCTCAAGGCCCATGTCCCGGTCCTTCAGCCGCTCGTCCACCTTGTCCACCATGAGGTCGACGATCTGGATGATGTCTTCCTCGGTGAGCTGGTGGAAGACCACCGTGTCGTCGACGCGGTTGAGGAACTCCGGCCGGAAGTGCTGCTTCAGCTCTTCGTTGACCTTGTTCTTCATCCGCTCGTAGTTGGTCTTGGTGTCGCCCTGGGCGGCGAAGCCCAGGTTGAACCCCTTGGAGATGTCCCGGGTCCCGAGGTTGGTCGTCATGATGATGACCGTGTTCTTGAAGTCCACGACCCGGCCCTGGGAGTCGGTCAGCCGACCGTCCTCCAGGATCTGGAGCAGGGAGTTGAAGATATCGGGGTGGGCCTTCTCGACCTCGTCGAAGAGGACGACGGAGAACGGCTTCCTGCGCACCTTCTCGGTGAGCTGGCCGCCCTCCTCGTACCCCACGTATCCGGGGGGAGAGCCGAAGAGACGCGAGACCGTGTGCTTCTCGCTGAACTCCGACATGTCGAGAGCGATCAGCGCGTCCTCGTCGCCGAAGAGGAACTCGGCGAGCGTCTTGGACAGCTCGGTCTTACCGACACCGGACGGGCCGGCGAAGATGAACGAGCCACCGGGGCGCTTGGGGTCCTTCAGACCCGCTCGCGTACGGCGGATCGCCTGCGAGAGCGCCTTGATGGCGTCCTTCTGGCCGATGACGCGCTTGTGGAGCTCGTCCTCCATGCGGAGCAGCCGCGAGGACTCCTCCTCGGTGAGCTTGAAGACCGGGATGCCCGTGGCCGTCGCCAGGACCTCGGCGATCAGCTCCTCGTCCACCTCGGCGACAACGTCCATGTCGCCGGCCTTCCACTCCTTCTCCCGCTTGGTCTTCGCGGCCAGCAGCTGCTTCTCCTTGTCACGGAGAGACGCCGCCTTCTCGAAGTCCTGGGAGTCGATGGCCGACTCCTTGTCGCGGCGGACGCCCGCGATCTTCTCGTCGAACTCGCGGAGGTCCGGCGGAGCGGTCATCCGGCGGATACGCATCCGGGAGCCGGCCTCGTCGATCAGGTCGATCGCCTTGTCCGGCAGGAAGCGGTCCGAGATGTAGCGGTCGGCGAGCGTCGCGGCGGCGACCAGGGCGGAGTCCGTGATGGACACGCGGTGGTGCGCCTCGTAACGGTCGCGCAGGCCCTTGAGGATCTCGATCGTGTGCGGCAGCGACGGCTCCGCGACCTGGATGGGCTGGAAGCGGCGCTCCAGGGCCGCGTCCTTCTCCAGGTGCTTGCGGTACTCGTCGAGCGTCGTCGCACCGATGGTCTGCAGCTCGCCGCGGGCCAGCATCGGCTTCAGGATGCTCGCCGCGTCGATCGCGCCCTCGGCGGCACCCGCACCCACCAGGGTGTGGAGCTCGTCGATGAACAGGATGATGTCCCCGCGGGTGCGGATCTCCTTCAGGACCTTCTTCAGCCGCTCCTCGAAGTCACCGCGGTAGCGGGAACCGGCGACGAGCGCGCCGAGGTCGAGGGTGTAGAGGTGCTTGTCCTTGAGGGTCTCGGGCACCTCGCCCTTGACGATGGCCTGGGCCAGCCCCTCGACGACCGCCGTCTTTCCGACGCCGGGCTCGCCGATGAGCACGGGGTTGTTCTTCGTACGGCGGGACAGCACCTGCATGACCCGCTCGATCTCCTTCTCGCGCCCGATGACCGGGTCGAGCTTGGATTCGCGGGCGGCCTGGGTGAGATTCCGGCCGAACTGGTCGAGGACCAGGGACGTGGAGGGCGTGCCCTCCGCAGGACCGCCGGCTGTGGCGGCCTCCTTGCCCTGGTATCCGGAGAGCAGCTGGATGACCTGCTGCCGCACCCGGTTGAGATCGGCGCCCAGCTTCACGAGGACCTGGGCGGCGACGCCCTCGCCCTCGCGGATCAGGCCGAGCAGGATGTGCTCCGTGCCGATGTAGTTGTGGCCCAGCTGAAGAGCCTCGCGGAGCGACAGCTCCAGGACCTTCTTGGCACGGGGGGTGAAGGGGATGTGGCCGGACGGGGCCTGCTGGCCCTGGCCGATGATCTCCTCCACCTGCTGGCGGACCGCCTCGAGCGAAATCCCGAGGCTCTCCAGGGCCTTAGCGGCGACACCCTCACCCTCATGGATAAGGCCCAGGAGGATGTGCTCGGTGCCGATGTAGTTGTGGTTGAGCATCCGGGCTTCTTCCTGAGCCAGGACGACAACCCGCCGCGCGCGGTCGGTGAACCTCTCGAACATCGTTAATCGCTCCTCAGAGCGGTCAGGCAGTAAAGGGGTCGGTCCCCTCCCTGTCCTTCCGCAGCTTAGTCCCGCAAGCGGGGACCGCTCATTCCAACTGCCGACTACCTGTCCCAGGCTCCCAGCCCCGAACGCCGGACAACAGCTCCAACCCGATGGTGCGAGACGATGTTCCCGCAGGCCAGGCATATACCCCCACCATCACTACGCCGATGGCGAACGTGAGACGCCCGGTAACCGCGTGTCGCCCCTTCCCACTAGGAATGTCTTACCCGCAAGCAGTGACACTCCATGCGGCGCACCCCGGTTCCCTCCGCTACGGGCGAACACCCTTGCGCTCCCGAACGCGCTCGCGCGCCCCCGAGTTGGAAACTCTCCGCGATCGAATGCGGACCCAGCGTAACTCCGGGCGGGGTTGGGGAGTTGCCCCGGGTATGCCCTTCACCGTCCCGCTCCCCCGCGCCCCCCTCGAAGGGGGCCGCGCGCAGTGGCACGAGCACGCGCAGGACGCGCGGTCGTGCGCGCGCTGGTACGAGAAAGGGCTGGGCTGGGCGACCGTCGCGGGGCCGCCGCTCCATCTGCTCACCGGGCTGCGCTTCGACGTACTGGAGCTGCCCGCGGACGCGGGGGACGCCGTGCTGCGGCGGACCGGCGCGACGGGGCCGGTGGCGCTCCACGGGGAGCGGATGGCGTTTCTGGTGGCCGCGGGGAGCGCCGACGAAGTGCCGGGGCTGCTCGACTGGCTGGAGTGGGGCGCGATCGCCCTGGGCCTGACCGCGCTCGGCGCGGACGGACGGATGCCGGCCCCCGCACCGCCCCGGTGGCCGTGTGCCACCGCTGCCACTGCGCAGGGGGCCGCTGTCTGGCTGCGGCCCCCCGAGCCGGGACGCGAGGTGGAGCCGACACTGCCGGCGCTCGCACCGTTCGGGTACGGCGGCGGTGACGGGGGCAGCGGTGGGGGTGCCCCCGATCTCGTACGACTCGTGGACGCGGCGGCGACGGAGTGCCACCGGGCCCGTTTGCTGCGCAGAAATACTCTTCGTACGAGAACTCAGCCGTTGGCCTTCTCGTAGGCTTCACGGATCTCGGCGGGAACACGGCCGCGGTCGTTGACGCTGTAGCCGTTCTCCTTCGCCCACTTGCGGATTTCCGCGGTGTCCTTGTTACCGCCCGCGGCGACACGGCCCTTGCCACGGCTGCCCGCGGCGCGACCGCCGGTACGCCGGCCACCCTTGGTGTACGGATCGAGCAGACCCCGCAGCTTGTCCGCATTGGCGGTCGTGAGGTCAATCTCGTAGGTCTTGCCGTCCAGAGCGAACGTCACCGTCTCGTCCGCCTCGCCGCCGTCGAGGTCATCGACAAGAAGGACCTGAACCTTCTGTGCCACCGGATTTCCTTTCATCGAAAATGCAGTACGCGGAAAGGAAACCGCTTTTCTCAGGAAAACACAAACCCCCGGCAGAGGTTCAGTCCAGCGAGAACACGGGAAACGTGCGCGATTCGGACATAGGGTCTGGTGTCTTCCCGGCGATCACAGGTGCAGAAGCATCCGGCTGTTGCCCAAGGTGTTCGGCTTCACCCGTTCGAGACCGAGGAACTCGGCAACACCCTCGTCATAGGAACGCAGCAGCTCTCTGTACACATCTCCGTCGACCGGCGTCTCGCCGATCTCCACGAAGCCGCGCTTCGCGAAGAACTCGACTTCGAAGGTGAGACAGAATACGCGCCGCACTCCGAGCCAGCGGGCGGTCTCCAGCAGCTTGTCCAGCAGTAGATGGCCGGCGCCGGTGCCCCTGACCGCGGGATCCACCGCGAGTGTGCGCACTTCGGCGAGGTCTTCCCACATCACATGCAAGGCACCGCAGCCGATGACAGTCGCGTCCTCGTCGCGTTCCGCGACCCAGAACTCCTGGATGTCCTCGTAAAGCGTCACCGGCGCTTTGTCGAGCAGGATGCCTTCGCTCACGTAAGGGTCCACGAGACGGCGGACCGCCGGTACATCCCTGGTCCTGGCCCGTCTGACGGTGAGGGCATTTGCTTCGGCATTGGGATGCGGAACGGCTGACGGCATGACTGGACGCTATCGCCCCGACTCGCGCCCGGCGTCGGCGCCCTCGTCCGGCTCTTCGGACGCGTCCTGCTCTTGCGGCTCTTCCGGTTCTTCCCGGTCTTGTACGCCGGCGCCTTCGTTACTGACCGTTTCCGTTTCCGTACTGATCGCTTCCGTATCAGCTTCTTCGGAAGCGGCTTCTTCCGTACGGTCGCCTTCCGGCCGGTCACCTTCCGGCCGGTCCCGGCGCACCAGGCGGACCGCGTCCTCCAGCGACTGGCGCTGCTCGGGCGACATCATGCCGAAGAAGGCCACAAGCGCGGCGGCGGGGTTGTCGCTCTTCGACCAGGCTTCGTTCATCAGGGCCGCGGCGTAGGCGGCGCGGGTGGAGACCGCCGTATATCGATAGGCGCGGCCTTCGACTTCCCTGCGCACCCAGCCCTTCTGATGGAGATTGTCCATTACGGTCATGACGGTGGTGTAGGCGATGGACCGCTCCTGCTGAAGGTCTTCGAGGACTTCCCGGACGGTGACCGGACGGTTCCATTGCCAGACGCGTGTCATGACGGCGTCTTCCAGGTCTCCCAATTGTCGGGGCACAGCGCCACCATAGTGCGAGATGTCCGAATGGCCGGTTATTGACGTAACAAAAAGGACGTACGACTGGATTCAGTCGTACGTCCTGGTCATATGTTGAGCGCGTGTGCTGAGCGCGTGTACCTCAGGCGCTGTGCGGGTCCGCGGTACGGGCCTGCTGCTGGGCGGCGTCCGCGCGGGCCATCGCCGCGTCGACGGCGGCGTCCTCCTTGGACTTGTTCGGACCGCCCTGGCTCTTGACGATCGTCACGACCAGGCCGATGAAGAAGGCGGCCATCACCACGGGGGGCAGGAGCGCGGATACGTAGTCCATGGCGACCAGAGTAGCTATCCGGCGGCGCGCTCCTCCGGCGGGGGCGCGGGTCGGCGGCGTGGCGGGAAGACCTCGGACGGCTTGGGCATCGGCCGGTCCTTCTCGGGGCGCTCGGGCCGGCGGGGCTCGTGGGGCTCGCGCGGCTTACGGGGCTCACGGGGCTCCTTGGCCGGTTCGTCGGCGGCGCGCCCGCCGGGGAGCGCGAGGAGACGGGTGCGGGGAGCGGGGGCCATGGCGGCGGGAACGCCGGTCAGATGGGCGCGTACCGACCGGTCCGCGAGCCGCCGGCAGCGGTCGAGCAGGGCCGCCGCCACTGGATTGCCGCGCAGGGCGCGCAGCGCCGCGAGATCGTCGGGCCGGGGGCGGTAGCCGGCCGCCAGGGCGTCCTGGAGCAGCTCCAGATAGCCCGTGAGGGACCCGGGAAGTGCTTCCCGGTACCTCGCGAGGTCGGCCTGGAGAAAGGCCCGCAGACGCCCGGCCTCGCGCACCGCCTCGTCCACGGACTCGGCGAGGGCCAGGTAGGCCCGGACGTCCTCGTTCGGGAGCGGGGCGGGATGGAGGGCGACGGCGAGGGCACGTCGGAGCACACTCAGCTCGTCGGCACCGAAGGCCATGCCGCCGCGGGATCCGTATGGCGTGGGCATGCGGCGACAGTACGCGCCAAAGGGACAAAATCGGCTTAACACCCCTCTTCTGGCGCGGCCCGCCCGCCGAACGAGGGACCGGCGAACGAGGGACGCCGGTGCTCCCCGCCCTCGCGCCGCCTGCCCTGGTGGGCCCGCGTGCTCACATACGCGAGACGTTGCGCTCGTACACCAGGCGCAGCCCGATCAGGGTGAGCCAGGGCTCGTGCTCGTCGATCACGGACGCCTCGCCCAGCACCATGGGGGCCAGGCCGCCGGTCGCGATCACCGTGACCTCCTCGGGGTCCTCGGCCAGCTCGCGCGCCATCCGTGCCACCACCCCGTCGACCTGGCCGGCGAAGCCGTACAGGATGCCCGACTGCATCGCCTCGACCGTGTTCTTGCCGATCACGCTGCGCGGCCTGGCCAGCTCGATCTTGCGGAGCTGGGCGCCCTTGACGCCGAGCGCCTCGACGGAGATCTCGATGCCGGGGGCGATGACTCCGCCCGCGTACTCGCCGCGCGCGCTGACCGCGTCGAAGGTCGTCGCCGTACCGAAGTCGACGACGATCGCCGGGCCGCCGTACAGCTCGACCGCCGCGACCGCGTTGATGATGCGGTCGGCGCCGACCTCCTTGGGGTTGTCCATCAGGATCGGCACGCCCGTCTTGATACCGGGCTCCACAAGGACGGCGGGGACGTCGCCGTAGTAGCGGCGGGTCACCTCGCGCAGTTCGTGCAGGACGGACGGGACCGTCGAGCAGATCGCGATCCCCTCGATGCCGTCGCCCAGTTCCTCGCCGAGCAGCGGGTGCATCCCCATCAGTCCCTGGAGGAGCACGGCGAGTTCGTCGGCGGTGCGGCGGGCGTCGGTGGAGATGCGCCAGTGCTCGACGATCTCCTCGCCGTCGAACAGGCCGAGGACGGTATGGGTGTTGCCGACGTCGATGGTGAGCAGCATCAGGCGCCGGCCTCTCGCAGGTCGAGGCCGATGTCGAGGATCGGGGAGGAGTGGGTGAGCGCCCCGACCGCGAGGAAGTCGACGCCCGTCTCCGCGTAGGCGCGCGCGTTGCCGAGGACGAGCCGGCCCGAGGACTCCAGGACCGCGCGGCCCGCGACGATACCCACGGCCTCCGCCGTCTCGGCCGGGGTGAAGTTGTCCAGCAGGATCAGATCGGCGCCCGCGTCCAGGACTTCGCGGACCTGGTGGAGGGTGTCGGCCTCGACCTCGATCGGTACGTCGGGGAACCGTTCACGTACGGCCCTGAACGCCTCGGCGACGCCGCCCGCCGCGACGACGTGGTTGTCCTTCACCAGGGCCGCGTCGGAGAGCGACATCCGGTGGTTGACCCCGCCGCCGCAGCGCACCGCGTACTTCTCCAGGGCGCGCAGCCCCGGGGTGGTCTTGCGGGTGTCGCGGACCTTGGCGCCGGTGCCTTCGAGTACGTCGGCCCAGGCGCGCGTGGCGGTCGCGATGCCGGAGAGCCGGCACAGCAGGTTGAGCGCGCTGCGCTCGGCGGTGAGCAGATCGCGGGTGCGCGTGGTGACGCTCAGCAGCTTCTGGCCGGCCTCGACGCGGTCGCCGTCGGCGACATGGCGCTCGACGGCGAACTCCTCCGTACAGACGAGGGAGAGCACCGCCTCGGCGATGTGCAGGCCCGCGACCGTACCGCTCTCGCGCGCGGTGAAGTCGCCGGTGGCGACGGCGTCCTCGGGGACGGTCGCGACGGTCGTCACGTCCACGCCGTGGTCGAGGTCCTCGGCGACGGCGACATGCGCGATGTCCTCGACCTGGACGGGGTCCAGGCCCGCTTCAGCGAGCAGCTTGGCGAGCGCGGGGTCGAGGCCGCACTCCAGATCGTCGGGTCCGTAGCCCTCCTCGCCGGCGGAGCAGCCGCAGCCGTCGCCGCAGCCGCCCTGGGGGGCCGGCGCCGCGGCCGGGGCGCCGATCTGGATGAGCGGTACGTCCACGGGCTCGGGGCGCGGACTGTCTTCGGGCGTGCTCACGGTTACGGCTCCCTGGGGGCGTCGGCGGGGGGTGGGGACGTGGGGCGGCCGGCCGCGGCGGGGGCCACGGGGCCGGGGTCCACGGGCGGGAACGCGGCCGTCGCGGTGCGGCGCAGTACCGGCCGGCGGTCGGGCGTCAGGCTGATGACGAGATGGCGGGCCCAGTCGGTGTCGTCGCGCTCCGGACGGTCCTCGCGCCAGTGGCAGCCGCGGGTCTCCTCGCGCTCCAGGGCGGCGGCGACCAGGACCCGGGCGACGCAGAGCAGATTCGACGTCTCCCAGGATTCGACGCCGGGGACGGCCGCCTTTCCGGGGCCGGAGCCGTCCTGGTCCTGGGCCTGCCGCGCCTGCTCGTACACGGTCTCCAGGGCCGCCGCGGCGGTGCCCAGGCTGCCGGCGGATCTGAGCACGCCCGCGCCCTCGGACATGATCCGCTGGATCGCGGCGCGGGCCTCGGGGGCGATGAGCGGCAGCGGGACGGTGCCCGCCGGTTCGGCGGGGAGGGCGGCGGGGTCGGCCGGCGCCGCGGGGCGCGGTGCGGCCGTGCTGTCCGCCATGCCGCCCGCCGCGATGTCCGCCGCTATGCGTTCCGCGAAGACCAGTCCCTCCAGGAGGGAGTTGGAGGCCAGCCGGTTCGCGCCGTGGACGCCCGTGCAGGCGACCTCGCCGCACGCGTACAGCCCCGGTACGGTCGTCCGCCCGCGCAGATCCGTACGGACTCCGCCCGACGCGTAGTGGGCGGCGGGCGCCACCGGGACGGGCTCCGTGACCGGGTCGATGCCGTGCGCCCGGCAGGCCGCCAGGATCGTGGGGAAGCGGGTCTCCCACATCGCGGCGCCGAAGTGCCTGGCGTCCAGATACATGTGCTCGGCGCCCTGCTCCCGCATCCGGCGCGTGATCGCCTTGGCGACGATGTCGCGCGGGGCCAGCTCCGCCAGTTCGTGCTGTCCGAGCATGAACCGGACGCCGTCGGCGTCGACGAGATGGGCTCCCTCGCCCCGTACCGCCTCGGAGACCAGCGGCTGCTGGCCCTCGGCGCCGGTGCCGAGGAAGAGGACCGTCGGGTGGAACTGGACGAACTCCAGGTCGGAGACCTCCGCGCCCGCCCGCAGCGCCAGCGCCACCCCGTCGCCCGTGGAGACCGCCGGGTTGGTCGTCGCGGAGAAGACCTGTCCCATGCCGCCGGTGGCCAGGATCACCGCGGGGGCGCGGACCGCGCCGACGCCGTCGTGCTGGCCCTCGCCCATCACATGGAGGGTGACGCCGGACGTACGGCCGCGCTCGTCCGTCAGCAGATCCAGGACCAGCGCGTTCTCGACCGTACGGAGCGCGGCGTCGCGGACCGCCTCGACCAGGGCGCGGGAGATCTCGACGCCGGTCGCGTCGCCTCCCGCGTGGGCGATACGGCGCCGGTGGTGGCCGCCCTCACGGGTGAGCTGGAGCTCGCCGGTGGCGGAGGTGTCGAAGTGCGCGCCGGTGCCGATGAGCCGGCGTACGGCCGCGGGGCCCTCGGTGACGAGGGTGCGGACCGCTTCCTCGTCGCACAGGCCCGCGCCCGCGACGAGGGTGTCCGCCAGATGCTGTTCGGGGGTGTCGCCCTCGCCGAGCGCCGCGGCGATGCCGCCCTGCGCCCAGCGCGTGGAGCCGTCGTCGAGCCGGGCCTTGGTGACGACGACCGTACGGAGCCCGGCGGCGGTGCAGCGCAGGGCCGCGGTGAGACCGGCGACGCCGGAGCCGACCACCACGACATCGGCGTCGATGGCCCAGCCGGGTGCGGGGGCGGTCAGCCGTATACCGGTTCCGGTCACTGGGAGGCTCCGAAGGTCAGCGGGATGTTGTCGATCAGCCGCGTGGCACCGACGCGCGCGGCGACGGCGAGGACCGCCTCGCCGGCGTGGTCGTCGGGGACCTCGGTGAAGTCGGCGGGGTCGACAAGGGCGAGATAGTCGAGGGTCAGCGGAGGTACGGTCCTGGCCGCCTGGTCGAGGACGGCGCGGGCCGCGGCCCGTACCCCGTCGGCCCCGTTCCAGTCCTCGCCGGCGCTGCCCGCGGCGGCCACCGCGTGGGCGTCGGCCGCGAGCCGGGCCTCGCCGAGGGCCGAGAGCGCGGCGGCCCGCGCGCCGGGTGTGGGCGCGTACTCGGCGCGGGCGCGCAGGGCCTGCTGGGCGCCGAGCCGGTCGCGGGCGGCGAACAGGGCCCGGGAGAGCGCGAGGGCGGTGCGGCGCTCGGGGACGGAGAGATAGCGGTTACGGCTGGAGAGCGCGAGACCGTCGTCGGCACGGACCGTCGGTACGCCGACGATCTCGGCCGGGAAGTTCAGATCACGGGCCATCCGGCGGACCAGGGCGAGCTGCTGGGCGTCCTTCTGGCCGAAGAAGGCGGCATCGGCCCGGGTGAGGTGGAGCAGCTTGGCGACGACGGTCAGCACGCCGTCGAAGTGCCCGGGGCGCGAGGCGCCTTCCAGGCGCGCGCCCATGGGGCCCGCGGTGATCGTGACCTGGGGGGCGCCGCCGGGGTAGACCTCGTCGGCCGACGGCGCGAAGACGGCGTCGGCGCCCGCCTCCGCGGCGGTCTTCAGATCGGTTTCGAGCGTGCGCGGATAGCGCTCCAGGTCCTCGCCGGCGCCGAACTGGAGCGGGTTGACGAAGACGGTGACCACGACGAACCCGTCGGGTCCGGCATGGGCGCGGGCGGCCCGTACGAGGCTCGCGTGCCCGTCGTGGAGCGCGCCCATGGTCATCACCACCGCGATACGGCCGGGTGCCGGGCGCCTCTCCAGGAGGCGGTCGAGGTCCGCGCGCGTGGGGGCGAGTTCGAGGCTCATCGGATGGTCTCCACGTCTCCAGGATGCGCGTGTCCGGTCCTCTTCGACGCGGTCCTCTTCGAGATGCGCGTCAGGATGCGTACGCGTGGTCATCGGGTGCCCCCGGCGCCGTCCCCGCGCGCGTCCCCGAGGGTGTCGCTTCCGGCGAGGACGTCGAGGAGGTCCTCCGCGAGCTCGGGCTTGAGCAGACCGTGCGCCAGCGCCCGGTCGGCGGTCGTACGGGCCATCGCGAGATACCCCGCCACGGCGCCGGGCGCGTGCGCGCGCAACTCGGCGACATGCGCGGCGACCGTACCCGCGTCCCCGCGCGCGACCGGCCCGGTGAGGGCCGCGTCCCCGGAACGCAGCGCGTTGTCCAGGGCGGCGCCGAGCAGTGGGCCGAGCATCCGGTCGGGTGCTTCGACCCCGGCGGTGCGCAGCAGCTCCATCGACTGGGCGACCAGCGTGACCAGGTGGTTCGCGCCCAGGGCCAGGGCCGCGTGGTAGAGCGGACGCGACTCCTCCGCGATCCACTCGGGCTCGCCGCCCATCTCGATGACCAGCGCCTCGGCGGCCAGTCGCAGCTCCTCGGGCGCGGTGACGCCGAAAGAGCAGCCGGCCAGCCGCTGGACGTCCACCGAGGTGCCGGTGAAGGTCATCGCGGGGTGCAGGGCGAGCGGCAGGGCGCCGGCACGGAGGGCCGGGTCGAGCACCTTCGCGCCGTACCGCCCCGAGGTGTGCACGAGCAGCTGTCCCGGCCGTACGGCACCGGTCTCGGCGAGCCCCTCGACCAGCCCGGGCAGGGCGTCGTCGGGAACGGTCAGCAGCACCAGATCGGCGCGGGCGAGGACTTCGGCGGGGGTGACGATCGGGATGTCGGGCAGCAGCGCCGCCGCCCTCCGTACCGAGGCGTCCGAAACGCCCGAGACGGCGACCGGACGGTGCCCGGCGAGCCGCAGGGACGCGGCCAGGGCGGGGCCGACACGGCCGGCTCCGACGACGCCGACCGTGAGCCGCGCGGGGCGGTCCCGGGGATCGAAGGGTTCCTGTGCTGTTGGGTTCACGCGGTGGGGCCTTCCGTTCCAGTCCGCGGTGGGTACCGGACGATTTCTCGCCATGCTACGCCAGCGTCGCGCCCTGCCACTTGGCTGTCCACAGGCTGTGGGCAGGGGGCCGCGCGTGGGCAATGATCGGTCCATGGGAGAGACAAGTGAGCAGGCCGGTGGGACCGATCGGGCCGATCGGGTCCATGAGGCCGAGCAGGACGGCGAGAAGCTCCATGCGGCCGGACCGGACGGCGAGGACGTCCATGCGGCCGGACCGGACGGCGAGAAGACCGCACAGGCAGCGCGGCGGCGCAGGCTGGCCGCGTGGTGGGCGTCGGAGCGCGTGATGGTCCGCGCGCCGATGGACCGGCCGATGGGCGAACGGCTGGCCGCCCTGGCGGCGGACGCGGGGTCCGTGTACGACGTGGACGAACAGCCGGACCTGTACGGCGACGGCATCGTCGCGGAGCTGGAGCGGCGGGTGGCCGCGCTGCTCGGCTTCCCGGCCGCGGTCTTCTTCCCGACGGGCACGATGGCGCAGCAGGTGGCGCTGCGCTGCTGGGCGGGGCGTACGGGCAACAGCACGGTGGCGCTGCATCCGCTCGCCCACCCCGAGGTGCACGAGGCCGGCGCGCTGTCGGTGGTCAGCGGGCTGCGTACGGTCCATCCGACCAAGGAGCCGCGGCTGCCGACCGCCGGGGAGATCCAGGACCTGGCCGAGCCCTTCGGCACGCTGATGCTGGAACTGCCGCTGCGCGACGCGGGGTTCGTGCTGCCGTCCTGGGACGAGCTGGTGGCGGCCGTGGACGCGGCGCGGGAGCGGGACGCGGTGGTGCATGTCGACGGCGCGCGGCTGTGGGAGTGCACCCCGCACTTCGAGCGGCCCCTGGCCGAGATCGCGGGGCTCGCGGACAGCGTGTACGTGTCCTTCTACAAGTCGCTCAACGGGCTGTCGGGCGCGGTGCTCGCCGGTCCCCCGGAGCTGGTGGAGGAGGCGCGGGTCTGGCGGCACCGCTATGGGGGCCAGGTCTTCCAGCAGTACCCGGCGGCACTGACGGCCCTCCTGGGCCTGGAGCGCGAACTGCCGAAGCTGCCCTCGTACGTGGCGCACGCGCGCGTGGTGGCCACGGCGCTGGCCGAGGGCTTCGCGGCGTCCGCCGTGCCGTGGTTCCGCGTACACCCGGAGCCGCCGCACACCCATCAGTTCCAGGTGTGGCTGCCGTACGCACCGGACGTACTGAACGAGGCGGCGGTGCGGCAGGCGGAGGAGACGAAGACGGCGCTGTTCCGCGTCTGGTCGGCCCCGGCCGCCGGTATTCGCGGGCTCTCCTTCACGGAGGTCACGGTGGCGGAGCCGGGGCTGGAGTGGACGGCGGAGGAGGTACGGGCGGCGGTCGAGGAGTTCGTGACCAGGGTGCTGGAGGCGCACTCCTGAGGCTGAGTCCTGAGGGGTGCCCCTCGGAGTTCTACGAAGCGCCCGGAGCCGTCGTGCGACCGCCCGACGGTTCCGGGCCGCCCGGCCGCCGGGCGGGGCGGGTGGCCGACCGCCGGGCCCGCCACATCAGCGCCGTACGGAGGCGGGCCCGCCACGGCGGGCGGGACTCGGGCTCGGTGATCGCGCGGAAGCGCCGGTACTCCCGGATCGTGCGCAGGGTCTCCCGGTCGTAGCGGCCCGGCGGAGGCGGGGCCCGCTCGCCCCGCCGGGCCGCGCGGTAGCTGTCGAGCATGTGCTGCTGGATGGCGTCCATGCGCTCACCCTGCTCCCGGCCACGCTCCCCGGTCGTCCCATTTGACGCGGGCCGTCAATCGACGGACCGGTTGTCAGTGGCAGCGTGCACCATGGCCTCATGAGCGTGTTCATCGACATCACCGGCCTGCCCCGGGAGCGGATCACCTTCGGCCCGTCCCCGCTGGCGGAGCTGGGTGCTGCCCTGCACACGCTCTCCGAGCCCGCCCACCACGCCCGGCTGCACGGCTGGATCACCACCACCTCCGCCGCGCTCAAACCCGAGCTGGCCGACCGGCTGCACGAAGCGGACTTCCTGTGGCGGTCGACCCACGCCGACATCCTGCTGCCCGCCGCGCCCCGGGAGACGCTCGCGGAGGAGCTGGACGACCTCGATCTGATGGACGACGAGAAGTATGTGGCGGCAGCGCTGGAGATCTCCTGCGCCAGCCAGTACGGCGAGGGTCTGCCCTCGCCGCTCGTCGACGCGGGCGTGCGGCAGCGCGCGCTGGAGCTGGCGGCGGCCCGCGGTCCCCGACAGGCCGCGTTCGTACGGCAGATGCTGGCCGATCCGCCCGGGGTCAGGGCCTGGATACGGCGGCTGCTTGAGGACTGCGAGGAGGCGTTCTTCGCGGACACCTGGCGGCGCGTCCGGGTCCAGCTCGCCGCCGACGCCCGGCACAAGACCGAGATGCTGCGCCGCAAGGGCCTCGCGGAGGCGGTCTCCGCGGTCTCCCCCGCCGTCACGCTGGAGGAGGACGGGCTCCGTACGAGGATCGTGGTGGACAAGCTGAGTGACGGCCGTACGGCCGCGACGGGACGGGGGCTGACGTTCCTGCCCACCGCCTTCGGCTGGCCCCATCTGGTGGCGCTGCACACGCCCGGCTGGCAACCGGTCGTGCAGTACCCGGTCTCCGCGCGGGAGCTGACGGACGCCACGCCCGTCGACACGGTCAAGCTGCGTCTGGAGGCGGTCGCCCACCCCATGCGGATGCGGCTGTGCCGGAGCCTGGCCCGCGGCTCGTACTCGACGGGCGAGCTGGCCGATACGTACGGGATCACCGCGCCCGAGGTCTCCCGGCATCTGGCGGTGCTGCGGAAGGCGGGGCTGCTGACGACCCAGCGGCGCGGGCGCTATGTGCTGCATCAGCTGGATGTCGCCGTGGTGGCCCGGCTCGGGAGCGACTTCCTGGAGGGGTTGCTGCGCTGACGCCGCAAAGCCGGCGTCCACGAGCGTCATCGGGGCGATGACGGTGCCCTGATGCCGGCGCAGGACCAGATCGAGGACCTCGTACACGCCCTGCCGCCAGGCCGGCAGATCCTGGAAATCGCCCCGCAGCGCGGCGGGCATCATGCGGTGCAGGCCGAACCCGGCGTGCTCGGGGTCGCAGACGACGCTGCCCGGCAGCCGCCGGTGGAGTTCGTACGCGGTCTGGGTCTTGCCGCCCCCGAAGGGGCCATTGATCCACAGCAGCACGCGGCTCAGACCGCCCCGCCGCCGCCTGCCCGCACCAGTCCCGTCTCGTAGGCGAGGACGACCACCTGCACGCGGTCGCGCAGTCCGAGCTTGGTGAGGATCCGGCCGACATGCGTCTTCACCGTCGCCTCGGAGAGCACCAGCCGGCCGGCGATCTCGCCGTTCGACAGCCCCTGCGCGACCAGCAGCATGACCTCGCGCTCGCGGTCGGTCAGCCGGTCCAGCTCCTTGTGCCGCGGCTTGTTCGCGCTGGGCAGCATCGGCGAGAAGCGGTCCAGCAGCCGCCGGGTCGTGGACGGGGCGACGACGGCGTCGCCGCTGTGCACCGAGCGGATCGCGCTGAGCAGCTCGCCCGGCGGCACGTCCTTCAGCATGAATCCGCTCGCCCCGGCCTTGAGCCCGGAGAACGCGTACTCGTCCAGGTCGAAGGTGGTGAGGATGAGCACCTTCGGAGCGTCGGGCTCCGCGCAGATCCGGCGGGTCGCCTCGACGCCGTCCAGCCGGGGCATACGGACGTCCATCAGGACGACGTCCACGGCGGTGGAGCGGAGATTCTCGATCGCCTCCGCGCCGTCCCCGGCCTCCGCGACGACCTCCATGTCGGGCTGCGCGGCCAGCACCATACGGAATCCGGTGCGCAGCAGCACCTGGTCGTCGACGAGCATGACGCGGATCGACATCTGCGGGGTCCTTGTCCGATAGGGGGAGTGGCGGGCCTGTTGTAGGGGGAGTGGCGGGCCTGTTGGGGAGTGGGGCGCGGATAGCGGGAGGTGGCGGACGCCGGTACGCCTCGGTGCGCGGGCCGGCGCGCCTCAGATCGCGGGTTTCAGCGGCAGCAGCGCGCTGATCCGGAAGCCGCCGCCGGGGCGCGGCCCGGCGTCCAGTGTGCCGCCGACCATACCGACCCGCTCCCGCATGCCGATGAGCCCATGACCGCGCCCGTCGGCCCCGCCGTCCTCGTACAGCTCATGGGCCGCCCCCCGCCCGTCGTCCTCGACCAGCAGCCCGAGCCCGTCGTCGAAATAGACCAGACGCACACTGGCGCCCACATCGGGTCCGCCGTGCTTACGGCTGTTGGTGAGGGCTTCCTGCACGATGCGGTAAGCGGTCAGCTCCACCCCGCTGGGCAGCGGGCGCGGGGTGCCCTCGATGCGGAAGTCCACGGTCAGCCCGGCGCCCCGCACCTTCTCGACCAGATCCTCGATCTGTCCGACATCGGGCTGCGGCACGTACTCGCCGCTCTCCTTGGCGTCACCGGTCCGCAGCACGCCCAGCAGTCTGCGCATCTCGGCGAGCGCCTGCCTGCCGGTGCTCGAAATGGTCTCCAGGGCCTGTTTGGCCTGGTCGGGCGCGGCGTCCAGCACATAGGCGGCGCCGTCCGCCTGGACGACCATCACCGAGACGTTGTGGGCGACGACATCGTGCAGCTCACGGGCGATCCTGGCCCGCTCGGCGGCGACCGCCACCTTGGCCTGCGCCTCGCGCTCCTTCTCCAGCCGGGTGGCGCGCTCCTCCAGCTGGTCGAAGTAGGCGCGGCGGGTACGGACGGAGTCGCCGAGCACCCAGGCGAGGGCGAACGGCACGCTCAGGACGATGGCGACGGCGACCCGGCTCGCGGTGCCGATGCCCTCCTCGGGCCAGCGCAGCTGCGACAGCGGGGAGGCGAGCAGCCCGCCGGCCAGCGCGAGCCGGGAGGCCCAGCGCGGCCCGCCCTGCGCGGCGACGGTGTAGATGATCACCAGCATCGCGAAGTCGGCCGGGTTGGACTGCACATCCAGGGCGAGCTGGGCGAGGCCCAGGGCCAGCATGAGCAGCAGCACCTTCTCGGGCGCGCGGCGGCGCAGCGCGACGGAGAGGCTCAGCAGCAGGACCAGCGGGATGGCCGCCACACCCTGGTTCTCCTGGACCACCCACAACAGGGAAAGCCCGAAGAGCAGGACAGCCCAGAAGCTGTCGACGCCCGTCGGGTGTCCGCGGAGAAAGTCGTAGAAGCGCTGCACGTAACCCAGCGTAGTGAGGCGGAAAAGGGGGACGGGTCAACCGGAGGGCCGATCCGGTCGGCGGAATCGTACTCCCCAAGGTGGAGACTTGACGCCGTGACGGATGAGACGTGTAAGTCGCCCGGGGTTCCGGGTATGCCGCGAGGGGCGGCGGACGGCCGGTGCGACACCGGTCCGCGCCGGTGGCGTACGGCCGCGGAGCGCGCGCTGTACGGCCCAGGTGGCTTCTATCTGCGCCCCGAGGGACCGGCCGGGCATTTCCGTACGTCGGTCCACGCCTCCCCGCTCTTCGCCGCCGCCGTCGCCCGGCTGCTGGCCGACACCGCCGAGCGGCTGGGCACGGACGAAGTGGCGTTCGTCGATATCGGCGCGGGCCGCGGCGAGCTGCTATCCGGAATCCTGGCCGCGGTCCCGGACGGGCTCGCGGTGCGGCCGTACGGGGTCGAGCGCGCGCCGCGCCCTGCGGGCCTGGATCCCCGTATCGCGTGGGGTACGGAGCCGCCGGCCGGGGTCGGCGGGCTGCTCTTCGCGAACGAATGGCTCGACAACGTCCCGGTCGACATCGCGGAGACCGGCCCCGACGGGGTCGTACGGTACGTGCTCGTCCGGCCGGACGGCTCCGAGGAGCCGGGCGACCCGGTCGAGGGGCCCGACGCCGAGTGGCTCGCCCGCTGGTGGCCGCCGGCCGGCCCCGGCACCCGCGCGGAGATCGGCCGGCCGCGCGACGAGGCGTGGGCGGCGGCCGTCGCCACCCTGGAGCGGGGTCTCGCGGTCGCGGTCGACTACGCGCATGTACGGGGCGCCCGGCCGCCCTTCGGCACCCTGACCGGCTTCCGGGCGGGCCGGGAGGTGCCTCCCGTACCGGACGGCAGCAGCGATCTCACGGCCCATGTGGCGCTGGACGCCTGCGCCTTGCCCGGCGCGGAGCTGCTGAGCCAGCGCGAGGCCCTGCACCGGCTGGGGGTGAGCGGCGCACGGCCGCCGCTGTCCCTCGCCACCACGGATCCGGCGGCGTACGTACGGGCGCTCGCGGCGGCCGGGGAGGCGGCGGAGCTGACGGCCCGGGGCGGCCTGGGGGACTTCGGCTGGCTCGTGCAGCCCGTGGGCCTCGGAGGCACGAGCGGCGCTCTGAGAGACTGTCGCCCATGACGGAGACCACCCGGACGACGGTCGGTATCGGCGGCGCGGCGGAGAGCACGGACATGGTGCTCAATATCGGCCCGCAGCACCCCTCCACCCACGGGGTGCTCCGGCTCCGTCTCGTGCTCGATGGCGAGGTGATCCAGCAGGCGGAGCCGGTCATCGGCTATATGCACCGGGGCGCGGAGAAGCTCTTCGAGGCGCGCGACTACCGGCAGGTCCTGGTCCTCGCCAACCGCCACGACTGGCTCTCGGCGTTCTCCAACGAGCTGGGCGTGGTGCTGGCCGTCGAGCGGATGCTCGGCATGGAGGTGCCCGAGCGCGCCGTATGGACCAGAACGCTGCTCGCCGAGCTGAACCGGGTGCTCAACCATCTGATGTTCCTCGGCTCGTACCCCCTCGAACTGGGCGGTATCACCCCGGTGTTCTACGCGTTCCGGGAGCGCGAGGAGCTCCAGGCCGTGATGGAGGAGATCTCCGGCGGCCGGATGCACTACATGTTCAACCAGGTCGGCGGCCTCAAGGCGGACCTTCCCGCGGGCTGGCAGGGGCGCGCCAGGGCCGCGATCGCGTCGGTGCGCTCGCGGATGGACGTGTACGACCGGCTGGTCCTCGGCAACGAGATCTTCCGGGGCCGTACCCGCGGGGTCGGGGTGCTGTCGCGGGAGGCGGTCCACGCGTACGGGGTGTCCGGGCCGATCGCCCGTGCCTCGGGGGTCGACTTCGACCTGCGCCGCGACGAGCCGTATCTCGCGTACGGCGAACTGCGCGACACGCTCACGGTCGTGACCCGCGAGGAGGGCGACTGCCTGGCGCGGTTCGAATGCCTGCTGGAGCAGACGCACAACGCGCTGGCCCTGGCGGACGCCTGTCTGGACCGGATCGCGGAGCTGCCTCCCGGGCCGATCAACCAGCGGCTGCCCAAGGTGCTGAAGGCGCCCGAGGGGCATACGTACGCGTGGACCGAGAACCCTCTCGGCATCAACGGCTACTACCTGGTGTCGAAGGGCGAGAAGACGCCGTACCGGCTGAAGCTGCGCTCGGCCTCGTTCAACAACATCCAGGCGCTGACGGAGCTGCTGCCCGGGACGCAGGTCGCCGACATGGTGGCGATCCTGGGCTCGCTGTTCTTCGTCGTCGGTGACATCGACAAGTAGCGGGCGCCGGGCGGCCGTTCGCGATCAGCGTCTGATCACATCGACAACCGCCCGCGTCAGCCGCTGACCGCGTTGCGCAGCTCGCCCAGTTCGAGCGGCTCGGTCTCGTCGTGCGCGGTCAGATCGATGACCTGACCGATACCGCGCTCCTCGGCCCTGCGCCGCTCGGCGAGAGCCTCCTCGCCCACCACATCCGCGAGGTCCTCGCGCTCGACGCGCGCCAGTTCGGCGGCCGGTGCGGGCTCCTCGGTGTCGTCCGCGTCCGCCTTCTTGAGTCCGCCGCGCGCGTTCTGCGCGGCGGCCTGCGCGCCGAAGAAGTCGAAGCCGCCCTCGGGCCGCCGCGCGGAGCGGCCCCGCGGGGCGTACGGGACGATCGCGGACGCCGTGGGGACGCGCGTGGCGGGGAGGGCGGACGACGGGCGGCTGTGCTGCTCAGCCCCGGCGGCCGCCGCGTGCTTCCCCCGCGACTCCCCCGCCTCCGTGGCCCGCTCCGCGAGATCGCGCGCGCGGGCCGCCTCGACCGTACGCTTCGCCTGCTGGACCGCGGCGTTGCGCGGCAGTTCGTCCAGGGCCCGCGCGGCGCTGACATACGCCGCCGTGGTGGGCGTGCTGCCCCCGGCGGGCAGCGCCTTGGGCTCGGCCGCCGCCTCCAGGGCGAGCTGACGCCGTCCCTCCAGCGCGGTGGCGCGCTCGGTCTCCGCGGTGGCGTACCGGCGCAGCAGCGCGGCGTGTTCACCGCGCAGCCCGGCCAGCTCGATCCGCTTGGCGCGCAGCTTGGCATCGAGCTTGAGGCGCAGCTCGCGCGACTCCTCGACGTCGGCTTCCAGTTCCGCGATGCGCTCCTCGGCCTTCCAGCCGTCGCTCTCCCGCGCGCGCGTCAGCTCGGCGACCCGGCGCCCGGCGCCGCGGTCCCAGCTGCGCATGAAGACCGCGCCGGTGACCGCCGCCGCGGCCGTCACCGCGACCAGCCCGCGGAGCACCACGGGCTCGGCGAGGAACCAGGCGCCCGCGGCACAGAGAACCGCGGCTCCGGCGACCGCCGTCGGCGGCAGAAGCTTGTGGAGGGGTGGGGAATGGCGGTGGCGTCCACGTGGCATGGCCTGAAATTTACCGTGCGTGGAGACCGAATGGGGGGCCGGTCGGACAATCTTTCTCGGCCCGTTGCCGGCCCTCCTCCCCTTCCACTCCTGTTTCCTCTACAGAACTCCGTTTTGCCTGGCGCCGGTTACCGCGCCGACACCGTCGGGCCGCTACTTCTTGACCAGACCTTTGGACTCCAAGTACTCCTTGGCGACATCCTCCGGCTTCGCCCGCTCGGCATCGACCTTGAGGTTCAACTTCGCGAGATCGTCGGTCGTCAGCGCGTCGGTCAGCTTGCCCAGGACATCGGCTATCTCCGCCGAACCGGCGTCCTTGGCATTGACCACCGGCAGTACGTTGTCGGCGTTCTGGAGCTTCTTGTCGTCCTCCAGCACGACGAGTCCGAAGCTGTCGAGCGTGCCGTCGGTGGTGCTGCTCAGGACCACCTGGTCCACACCGTCCTTGACGGCCTGCTTGGACTGCGGGGTGCCGACTCCCTTGGGGTCGATGCCCGCCACGTCGATGCCGTACGTCTTCTTCAGGCCCGGTGCGCAGAAGGGCCGCACCTCGCACTCGTCGCCCGCCGCGATCTTCACCTTGAGCTTCGACTTTCCAAGATCGGAAAGCGTCTTCAGCTTGTTCTTCTCGGCGAATTCCTTGGTGACGGCGAAGGCATTCTGGTCAACCGCCTGACCGGCGGGCAGCACCTTCAGTCCGCGCGGCTCGGCGAGCTTCTTCAGCTCGGCGACCGTGGCGGCGGAGTCGCTGGACGCGAGCGGCTTCTCCTCGGCCGCCTTCGCTCCGTTCACCTTGGCGTTGAGGAATTCCGTGATCGTCGCGGCGTATTCGGGCACCACGTCGATCTCGCCCTTCTCCAGGGACGGTTCGTACAGCTCACGGTTCTTCACCGTGGTGACGGACGTGGAGTAGCCGGCGTCGCCCAGGATCTGGGCGTACAGCTCCGCCAGCACCTTGGACTCCGTGAAGGCCGCCGCGCCGATGACGAGCGAGCCCTTCTTTCCCGAGCCGGATCCGGAACCGGAGTCGGCGGAGCCGCTCTTGTCCTTCTCCAGGCTGTCGCCGCCGCACGCGGCGAGCGAGGTGGTCAGGGCCACCACTCCCAGTACGGCACCCGCGAGGCGCGAGGTCTTGCTCATGAGGTTCACCATCTCCAAGAAGCCAGAAGGTCGGTCGTCACACGGTCGTGCGGGAGGGCCGGGCGGCGAGCGACGGCGCCGGGTCGATGACCCGGTCCAGCGCCACCAGCACGCCTTCGACGAGCAGCGCGAGCAGCGCGACGAGAAGCGCACCCGCGACCACCTGCGGGGTGTTGTACGTGTTGAAGCCGGCGGTGATGATCCGGCCGAGGCCGCCCTGTCCCACCATCGCCGCGATGGTGGCGGTGGCCACCACCTGTACGGAGGCCGAGCGGAGCCCGGTCATAATCAGCGGGTACGCGAGGGGCAGCTCCACCCGTACGAAGAGCTGGCGCCCGGACATGCCCATCCCCCGGGCGGCCTCCACGACCGCGCTGTCCACCTCCCGCATCCCGACGTAGGCGTTGGTCAGCAGGGGCGGCACGGCGAAGAGCACCAGCGCGATGATCGTGGGCACCGAGCCCGAGTTGCGCAGCGGCGAGACCATGAACAGGGCGAGCACGGCGAACACCGGCACCGCCCGGCCCACATTGGAGATATTGATCGCGAGGGCGCCACCCTTGCCGATATGCCCCAGATAGAGCGCTATGGGCAGGGCTATGGCGCACGCCAGCGCGAGCGCGACCCCGCTGACGAAGATGTGCTCCTCCAGCCGCCGCCACACCCCGCTGTCGCCGGACCAGTTGGCACCGGTCGTCAGCCAGCCGAACGCCTCTCCCAGAACTCCCATGGTCAGCCCACCGCCTTCACGGCACCGGCCGGCCCGGTCGGCGCGGCCTTACGGCGGGACGTACGCGCCGGGCGTATGCGCGTCCAGGGCGTCAGCAGCCGCTGCACTCCGAGCAGCAGCAGATCGGCGACGACGGCGAGCAGCACACACAGCACCGAGGCCGTCAGCACCTGCGCCTTGAAGAAGCTCGGCAGCGCGTCCTCGATGAGATTGCCGAGCCCGCCCCGGCCGACGATCGACCCGACCGTGGTCAGCGCGACCGTCGACACCGTCGCTATGCGCAGGCCCGCCATCAGCGCGGGCAGCGCCAGGGGCAGCTCGACCTCCCAGAGCAGCCGCCCCGGTCCGTACCCCATCCCGCGGGCCGCCTCCCGTGCCTCTTCCGGCACCGATTCGAGCCCCGCGATGATGTTCCGCACGAGAATGGTCAGTGAATAGAGCACCAGGCCGGTGATCACCAGACCGGCGGAGAGCCCGAAGAGCGGCAGCAGCAGCGAGAACATCGCCAGCGACGGAATCGTGTAGAGCAGCGTCGTCAGCCCCAGCACCGGTCCGGCGAATGTCGGTCTGCTCCGCGCCAGCAGGGCCAGCGGAAATGCCACCAGCAGCCCTATGACGACCGAAACCGCGGTGATCCACACATGCTGGACCGTGGCGTCGATCAGCTCCTGGCTACGGGAGCGGAGATATTCCCCGCAGATCCAGTCGTTGGCCGCCAGGCACCCTTGCGTACTCATCCATCCCCGCCTCCCCCGTCTTCCCGAACGTATGTATGGCTCTATGTCCTGGCGACCCTAACCCCGACCACTGACATTCGCGGAAGCCCGCCACATTCCAGCAACATGGCCTTCACACAACACGCCGCACAATGGGGAACCATGATCCGATTCGAGCACGTCACCAAGCGGTACCCGGACGGCACGACCGCTGTCGACGACCTCTCCTTCGAGGTCCCCCAGGGCGAACTGGTCACGCTCGTCGGACCTTCCGGCTGCGGCAAGACCACCACCATGAAAATGGTCAACCGCCTCATCGAGCCGACCGAGGGACGGATATTCCTCGACGGGGACGACATATCCGCCATCGACCCGGTGCAGCTCAGGCGCCGTATCGGCTATGTCATCCAGCAGGTCGGCCTCTTCCCGCACAAGACGGTCCTGGAGAACACCGCGACCGTCCCGCATCTGCTCGGCTGGCAGCGCGGCAAGGGCCGGGAACGCGCCGCCGAACTCCTCGACCTGGTCGGTCTCGACCCGTCCGTCTACGGCGACCGCTACCCCGAGCAGCTCTCCGGCGGCCAGCGCCAGCGCGTCGGCGTGGCCCGCGCCCTGGCGGCCGACCCGCCCGTCCTGCTGATGGACGAGCCGTTCGGCGCGGTCGACCCCGTCGTACGCGACCATCTCCAGAGCGAGTTCCTCAAGCTCCAGGCGGCGGTCCGCAAGACTGTGCTGTTTGTCACGCACGACATCGAGGAAGCGGTCCGCCTCGGCGACCGTATCGCCGTCTACGGACAGGGCAGGATCGAACAGTTCGACGCCCCCGCCGCCGTGCTCGGCACGCCCGCCACCCCGTACGTCGCCGATTTCGTCGGCGCGGACCGCGGCCTCAAGCGGCTCTCCGTCACCTCCATCGAGGAGGGCGACCTCGAACAGCCGCCCATTGTTCATCTCGACGACCCGCTGGGGCGCGCCGCGGCGAAGCTCGCCAAGGAGGGCGCGCGCTGGGCCGTTGTCCTGGACTCCGCCGACAATCTGCACGGCTGGATCTCCACCGAGCAGACCGGCGCCTCCGGGACCGTACGGGAGCACGCCCGCCGGATGGAGGCCTGGCTGCCGGTCGGCGCCTCCCTCAAGCAGGCGTTCGCCACGATGCTCCAGCACGACGCCGGGTGGATCGCGGTGATCGACAAGGAGGAGACGGGGCGCTTCCTCGGGGTCCTCACCCCGGCCAGGCTGCACGAGGCGCTGCGCCGGTCGATCGACGCGGACGCGCAGGCCATCCCTCGTACGGAGGTGGAGCTGGAGACGGTCAGCACGGTCGCCTCCGTCTGAGTGCCGCCCGATGGCGGCGCGTCAGTACGAGTAGAGCCGCCCGCTCATCCACTCCAGGGCCGGCGGGATCTCCCGGCGCCAGGTGTTGAAGTTGTGCCCGCCGCTGTCGAGGATGATCGACGACACGTGCGAGGGCGCCCTGACCTTGCTGATGAACGTCTGTGTGGCCTTGAGATTTCCCTCACCCTTCTTGGACGAGGTGACCAGGAGGGAGACCTTGCCCTGCGGCCGGTTGTCCAGGCTCCACAGCAGATCGGAGCGGTTCCGCAGCTGCTTGTCGCCCCGGAAGAGATCACCGGTCGTCGGGTCGACGGGCGCTTTGTAGTACGCCGAGAGCCCGACGCCCACGGAGTACCGCTCCGGATGGTGCATGGCGATCTTCAGCGCGCAGTAGCCGCCGGTGGAGTTGCCGATGATGCCCCAGCTCTTCGGCTCGCGCCCGACCCGGTACGTCCGGGACACCGCCAGGGGCAGGTCCTTGGCGAAGAACGTCTCGGTCTGCGGCCCGCGGGGGATGTCCACGCACTCGGTGTCCCTCGGCGGCGCCACGGTGGGCCGCAGCATCACCAGCACCATCGGCTGCATCTTGCCGTCCTTGGCCAGCTGCCAGGCGGTCTTCGGATAGTTCAGCCCCTTGACCAGGTTCTCCGCCATCCCCGGATAGCCGGTGAGCACCACGGCGACCGGGAAGGTCCGGTGCGCGAACCCCGGCCGGAAGTACTCCGGCGGGAGATAGACGTACGCGGTGCTGTCGATCCCGGATTTCGGGCCGCTGACGACGATCCGCTGGACCTGGCCTGCCACCGAGGGCTCCGAACCGCCCGGAGTGGGCGTCTGCTGGGTGTCCATCACCGTCACATGATTCCCGCCGGCCGAGTGGTCGACGACCGCCCCCAGGTCCTGCTTGCGCCCGAACAGGTCGGACCACGAACCGTAGAAGAGGAAGGAGTTGTTGGCGACGAGACCGACCGCCATGAACACCGCCACCTGCGTGGCGAACAGCAGTCCGACCCGGCCGAGCACGACACGCGGCGTACTCCGCGACAGCCGGGGCCAGAGCCAGATGGTCACGACGAACAGCGCAACAGCCAGCAGGACGGCCAAGGCCAGGACTTTACGGCTGGTGAGACCCATGTCGACCGAGCTTTCTCCTGTGAGATTTTCCGAAACGCTGAGGAACCCGACCCCCCAAACCCCCGTCCTAGAGGGCGCAAAATGTCCGGCCCGCGAAGAAGAAGCGGACAAGGACACCACACTCTCTCGCGGAACCACGGGAAGCGATGTCTGTGACGCTAGATGGGGATAAATCAGGATCGGTTCCGGATCGGTCACAGCACAACACGGGCATACCTCCCAAGCCACTGACACGCCGTCCGTTCCGGCGGACCCGCCGTCTGTTCCGCGGCCCGCGCCCCGAATCCGTCCCCGCGCTGGTCGGCACCGCCTGCACCCTCGTCGGGCTGCTGGACATCGCCGCCGGGGTCTTCCCCCGCTTCCGCCACAGCCGGATGCACACCGTCGCGGAGGTGCTGCCGGGGGCGCTCGGCCCGCTGTCCGCCGCGCTCTCCATCAGCGTCGGCGTACTCCTCCTGCTGCTCGCGCACGGTCTGAAACGCCGTAAGCGGCGCGCCTGGCAGGCCGCGGTCGTCCTGCTGCCCGCGGGCGCCGTGGCGCAGTTCGGCTACCGGCACTCGCTCGTCGGCGCCCTGCTCTCGCTGGTCCTGCTCGCCCTGCTGCTGCGCCACCGCGGGGAGTTCGCCGCCCTGCCCGACCCGCGCAGCCGCTGGAAGGCGCTGGCCAACTTCTTCCTGATGGGCGCGGGCTCCATCGGCCTCGGGCTGATCATCGTCAGCGTCCATCCGCACCGGACCGTCGGCAATCCCGGCCTGGCCGAGCGGCTCGAACATGTGCTGTACGGCCTGTTCGGCATGGACGGGCCCATCGACTACAACGGCATCGTGAGCGGCACCGTCGGGGACTCCCTCGGCGCGCTCGGCCTGCTCACCGCCCTCACCACCGGCTATCTCGCCTTCCGCCCCGAACACCCCGCCGCCCGTCTCACCGAGGACGACGAGCGGCGGCTGCGCGCCCTGCTCGCCCGGCACGGCGGCCGTGACTCCCTCGGCCACTTCGCGCTCCGCCGCGACAAGGGCGTGGTCTTCTCCCCCAGCGGCAAGGCCGCCGTCTGCTACCGCGTCGTCTCCGGGGTGATGCTCGCCAGCGGCGATCCGATCGGCGATGTCGAGGCCTGGCCCGGCGCCATCGAACGCTTCATGGACGAGGCCAAGGCCCACTCCTGGACCCCCGCCGTCATGGGCTGCAGCGAGACGGGCGGCGAGGTCTGGACCCGCGAGACCGGGCTCGACGCGCTGGAGCTCGGCGACGAGGCGGTGGTGGACGTGCCGGATTTCTCCCTGCACGGACGCGCCATGCGGAACGTACGCCAGATGGTGAAGCGCATCGAGCGCGCCGGCTACGAAACGCGGGTACGGCGCGTCCGTGATCTCTCCGACGGCGAGCTGGCCAGGATCCGCCGCGCCGCCGACGACTGGCGCGGCACCGACACGGAACGCGGCTTCTCCATGGCCCTCGGCCGGATCGGCGACCCCGCCGACGGCGACTCCGTGATCGCCACGGCCCACAAGCCCGGCGAGGACGCGACCGGCCCGTACGGCGACCTGAAGGCCGTCCTCCACTTCGTCCCGTGGGGTACGGACGGGATGTCCCTGGACCTGATGCGCCGCGACCGCTCCGCCGACCCCGGTATGAACGAACTGCTGATCGTCGCCTCCCTGCACGCCTCCCCCGCGCTCGGGGTGGAGCGGGTCTCCCTCAACTTCGCGATGTTCCGCTCGGCGCTCGCTCGCGGCGAACGGCTGGGCGCGGGACCGGTCCTGCGCGGCTGGCGGGGGCTGCTGGTCTTCCTCTCCCGCTGGTTCCAGATCGAGTCGCTGTACCGCTTCAACGCCAAGTTCCAGCCCCGCTGGGAGCCGCGCTACGTGGTCTTCCGCAGCACCGGCGAACTGCCCAGGATCGGCTTCGCCGCGATGCAGGCCGAAGGCTTCGTCACCCTCTCGCTGCCGCGCCCCCTGCGCCGCCTCGCCCGCGACCGTCACCCCCGCCCCTGCGCCCACGACACCGCAAGCCCGCCCGACCCAGAGGTCCGTACGGCCTACTAGGGCGTGTTTCGGAAGTCCCGCCTGCCTGGCGACGCCTGGCAGGCGGGACTTCCGAAACACGCCCTAGACGCCGGGATCTCGCCGGGCGGCCCGCCCCCGGGGAGACCCCCTAGGGTGGGCGTATGAGTACGTTGCGCGCGCGGGGCACGGTCGAGGGGCTGCCGGAGTGGGACCGCTGTGCGGTCATGGGGGTCGTCAATGTGACGCCCGACTCCTTCTCCGACGGTGGTCGCTGGTTCGACACCACCGCCGCCATCAAGCACGGCCTCGATCTCGTCACCGAGGGCGCGGACCTGGTGGACGTCGGCGGCGAGTCGACCAGGCCCGGCGCCACCCGCGTGGACGAGGCCGAGGAGCTGCGGCGCGTCGTCCCGGTCGTACGGGGCCTGGCGGCCGAAGGCGTCACCGTCTCCGTCGACACCATGCGCGCCTCCGTCGCCGAGCAGGCGGTCGCGGCCGGCGCGGCGCTGGTCAACGACGTCAGCGGCGGACTCGCGGACCCGGCCATGGTGCCCGCCGTCGCCGCCGCGGGGGTGCCCTTCGTGGTGATGCACTGGCGCGGCTTCAGCGAGCGGATGAACAGCCATGCCGTCTATACGGACGTCGTCGCGGAGGTCGTCGCCGAACTGCGCGCGCGGATGGACGCGGTGATAGCCGGAGGCGTCGCCCCCGAGCGGCTCGTCATCGATCCCGGCCTCGGCTTCGCCAAGCAGGCCGAGCACGACCTCGCACTCCTCGCGCACCTCGCCGACCTGCGCGTCCTGGGCCGGCCGCTTCTGGTCGCGGCCTCCCGTAAACGCTTCCTCGGGCATGTCCTCGCCGGCGAGGGCTCCCCGCCGCCCGCCCGCGAGCGCGACGCGGCCACCGCCGCCGTCTCCGCGATCGCCGCCCACCAGGACGCCTGGGCGGTCCGCGTCCATGAGGTACGGGCGACCGCCGACGCGGTACGGGTGGCCCGCGCCGTCGAAGGAGCCCAGTGACCGCGCGTACAGACATCGAACAGGTCGAGGTGGCCAACACCGCGTTCTACGAGGCCATGGAGCGCGGTGACTTCGACGCGCTGTCCGCGCTCTGGCTGGACGGCGAGGCCGACGGGATCTCCTGCGTCCACCCGGGCTGGCCCGTACTCACCGGCCGCGGCGAGGTGCTCCGCTCGTACGCGCTGATCATGGCGAACACCGAGTACATCCAGTTCTTCCTGACCGATGTCGTGGTGTCCGTCTGCGCCGACACCGCGCTGGTGACCTGCACGGAGAACATCCTCAGCGGCGGCCCCGCCGAGGAGAGCGGCGAGCTGGGACCGCTCGTCGGCCAGCTGGTCGTCGCCACCAACGTCTTCCGCCGCACACCCGAAGGGTGGAAAATCTGGTCACATCACGGCTCACCGGTACTGGCCGAAACCGATGAGGAAACGGACGACGAGACACCCGCGTGAGTGGGTAAGCAGCCCCTGCGGGCCGATCGGCGGGACCCGGGCAGGGGCAGCTGCCGGGCAGACCCGCACCTGTCCCTCACCCCCGCACGAGAGCACTGTCCGTGCCCGCGGGTAGATTCAAATGAGGGCACCGCGCCGACCGCACCCGGCCGGGTGCCCCGACGACCAACGACAGCAGGAGTGATTCGCGTGGATCGTGTCGCGCTGCGCGGCCTCAAGGCCCGCGGGCATCATGGCGTCTTCCCCCGGGAGCGCGAGGAGGGCCAGACCTTCATCGTGGATCTGATGCTCGGCCTCGACACCCGCCCCGCGGCTGCCGACGACGACCTCGCGAAGACCGTGCACTACGGGATCGTGGCCGAAGAGGTCGTGGAGGTCGTCCAGGGAGAGCCGGTCGACCTGATCGAGACGCTGGCGGAACGGATCGCCCAGCAGTGCCTGAAACATGACGGCGTCCAGGAGGTCGAGGTGGTCGTACACAAACCGGACGCCCCGATCACCGTCCCCTTCGACGATGTGACCATCACCATCACCCGGAGCCGAGTATGAGTGTGTTTTCCGCCAACGGTCCCCAGGGCGACCCGACCGTACAGCCGGTGCCCGCCTCCGTGGTCGCGCAGGTCGACGCCGCGGACAGCACGTTGTCCAACCCGAAACGCGCCGTGGTCTCCCTCGGCTCCAACCTCGGCAACCGTCTGGAGACGATCCAGGGCGCCATCGACGCCCTGGAGGACACCCCGGGCCTGCGCGTCAAGGCTGTCTCCCCGGTGTACGAGACCGAGCCCTGGGGCGTCGAGCCCGGCTCCCAGCCGACCTACTTCAACGCGGTCGTCGTGATCAAGACGACGCTGCCGCCGTCCTCGCTGCTGGAGCGCGGCCAGGCCATCGAGGAGGCCTTCGACCGGGTCCGCGAGGAGCGCTGGGGGCCGCGCACCATAGACGTGGACATCGTGGCGTACGCGGACGTCGTCTCGGACGACCCGCTGCTCACCCTCCCCCACCCCAGGGCCCATGAGCGCGCCTTCGTCCTCGCCCCGTGGCACGACGTGGACCCGGAAGCGCAGGTCCCGGGCCATGGCTCGGTCGCCGAGCTGCTGGCGGACGTCGACCGCGGCGGCGTCCAGACCCGGACCGATCTGGAACTGCGCCTGCCCGAGTAGTGGTTAGGGTCGGTACGGCGCGTGTCAGCACGGCGAGGGTCGGTACAGCGAAGCGAAGGGCTTTCTCGGTGAAGCAGTTGCGGATCGGCGTCCTCGCCGGCCTGTTCGTGGTGGCGGGTGTGCTCTCCTGGGGCGCCGCCCGCCTGTGGGACTCGTTCGGCACGCTGCCGAGCGTCCCCCTCGCGGCGCCGATCGTGCTGGCGGTGATCGCCGTCGTCCTGACCGCGACGGCCCTCTCGCTGCGCGCCCGGCTGAGGGCCCAGCGGGAGCGCCGCCCGGGCGCGCAGGGCGTGAACCCCCTGATGGCGGCCCGCGCGGTCGTCTTCGGCCAGGCCAGCGCGCTGGTCGCGGCCCTCGTCTCCGGCATGTACGGCGGCACGGGCGTCTTCCTGCTCGGCTCCCTCGACATCCCCGCCCGCCGCGACCAGGCCATCTACGCGGCCTTCTCCGTTCTGGCGGGCATCGCGGTGATCGTCGCGGCCTTCTTCCTGGAACGCGTCTGCAAACTCCCGGAAGACCACGACAAAAACGGCACCGCCCCGGCGGGCCCCGCCGCCTGAAGCGGGCGCCCCTCGGGCGGCCCTGCTCGGACGGCCCGGCTCAGCGGGCCATTATCAGGCTCATCGCCTCCGCGCGGGTGGCCGGAACGCGCAGCTGGCCACGGACGGCCGATGTGATCGTCTTGGCACCCGGCTTCCGTACGCCGCGCATCGTCATGCACATGTGCTCGCACTCGACGACCACGATCACCCCGCGCGGGTCCAGGATCTCCATCAGTGAATCGGCGATCTGTGTGGTCAGCCGCTCCTGGACCTGCGGCCGGCGGGCGAAGACATCCACCAGCCTGGCCAGCTTGGAGAGCCCGGTGATCTTCCCGTCCGAGGACGGGATATAGCCGACATGGGCCACCCCGACGAAGGGGACCAGATGATGTTCACACGAAGACATCACTTCGATGTCCTTCACGAGGACCATCTCGTCATGGCCGATATCGAACGTTGTGGTCAGCACCTCTTCCGGCGTCTGCCAGAGCCCGGCGAATATCTCCCTGTACGCCCGCGCCACCCGGCCGGGGGTCGCCCGCAGGCCCTCGCGGTCCGGGTCCTCCCCGACCGCGATCAGCAGCTCGCGCACGGCATTCTCGGCCCGCTTCTCATCGAATTCGCGGATGGGGCTCTCCCCGTCCAGCATCACCGGGTCGGTCATGTGTGCCTCGTTCCTGTGCCGTCCTGTGGGCGGGCAAACGAATGCCGCGCCCCCACAGGCTAAAACCTGGGGGGCGCGGCATCCATTCCGGGCCAGGTGAGGGGCCGGGATCAGCTCTCGGGACGGTCCTCGGGGACCGCCTCGTTGGGCGTCTCGCCGCTCGTCACCGCGGGCATCCCGCCGTTCGAACCCGAGGCGCCGTTGGTCAGCGCCAGCTCCTTGGGCGAGAGCACCGGCGGCCGCGTCGAGGGCGTACGACGCGAGGAGCCGGTCCATGCCGGACGGGACGGGCGCTTCACGATGGTCGAGAAGATCTCGGCGATCTGTTCCTTGTTCAACGTCTCCTTCTCCAGGAGCGCCAGGACCAGATTGTCGAGCACGTCGCGGTTCTCGACGAGAATCTCCCACGCCTCGTTGTGCGCGGTCTCGATGAGCTTCTTGACCTCTTCGTCGACCAGCGCCGCGACCTCTTCCGAGTAATCGCGCTGATGCGCCATCTCCCGGCCGAGGAACGGTTCGGTGTTGTCGCCGCCGAACTTGATCGCGCCGAGCCGCTCGGTCATGCCGTACTGCGTGACCATCGCCCGAGCCGTGGCCGTGGCCTTCTCGATGTCGTTGGCCGCGCCGGTCGTCGGGTCGTGGAAGACCAGTTCCTCGGCCGCGCGCCCGCCCATCATGTAGGCGAGCTGGTCCAGCATCTCGTTGCGCGTGGTCGAGTACTTGTCCTCGTCGGGCAGGACCATGGTGTAACCCAGGGCCCGGCCGCGGGACAGGATCGTGATCTTGTGCACCGGGTCGGAGTTCGGAGACGCCGCGGCGACCAGGGCGTGACCGCCCTCGTGGTACGCGGTGATCTTCTTTTCCTTCTCGGACATGATCCGGGTCCGCTTCTGCGGGCCCGCCACGACGCGGTCGATCGCCTCGTCCAGGGAGTGGTTGTCGACCAGCTTCTTGTCGCTGCGCGCCGTCAGGAGCGCCGCTTCGTTCAGCACGTTCGCCAGATCCGCGCCGGTGAAGCCGGGCGTACGACGGGCGACAGCACCCAGATCGACGTCCGGGGCGACCGGCTTGCCCTTCTGGTGGACCTTCAGGATCTCCAGCCGGCCCTGCATGTCCGGGCGGTCGACCGCGATCTGCCGGTCGAAGCGGCCCGGGCGCAGCAGCGCGGGGTCGAGGATGTCGGGCCGGTTCGTGGCGGCGATCAGGATGACGCCGCCCTTCACGTCGAAGCCGTCCATCTCCACGAGCAGCTGGTTCAGCGTCTGCTCGCGCTCGTCGTGGCCACCGCCGAGACCCGCACCGCGGTGCCGGCCGACGGCGTCGATCTCATCGACGAAGACGATCGCCGGGGCGTTCGCCTTGGCCTGCTCGAAGAGGTCACGCACACGCGAGGCGCCGACACCGACGAACATCTCGACGAAGTCGGAACCGGAGATCGAGTAGAACGGCACCCCGGCCTCACCCGCGACCGCGCGGGCGAGCAGCGTCTTGCCCGTACCGGGCGGGCCGTAGAGCAGCACGCCCTTCGGGATCTTGGCGCCGACGGCCTGGAACTTCGCCGGCTCCTGGAGGAACTCCTTGATCTCGTGGAGCTCCTCGACCGCCTCGTCGGACCCGGCCACATCGGCGAAGGTCGTCTTCGGGGTGTCCTTGGTGATCAGCTTGGCCTTGGACTTCCCGAACTGCATGACACGGGAGCCGCCGCCCTGCATCTGATTCATCAGGAACAGGAAGACCACGACGATCAGGACGAAGGGAAGCAGCGAGAGCAGCACCGAGACGAACGGGCTCTGCTTCGACGGCGAGACCGTATAGCCCTTGGTGATGTCGCCGTTCTGGAACTTGGTCTGGAGCGTCTTGGCCAGCGTCGAACCCTGGCTGCCGATATAGCTCGCCTGGATCTTGTCGCTGCCCTTGATCTTCTGGCCGTTCTTGAGATCGACCTTGATGA
Organism: Streptomyces scopuliridis RB72; assembly: GCF_000718095.1. GTDB lineage: Bacteria > Actinomycetota > Actinomycetes > Streptomycetales > Streptomycetaceae > Streptomyces > Streptomyces scopuliridis. The sequence goes on from NZ_JOEI01000025.1 coordinate 65,119, forward strand.
TCTGTTCGTCGCCGGTGGTCAGTCTGACCTGCTCGGCCTGGTTCTTGTCGATCGCCTGGACGACCTCGCCGGTGTCCACCGTCTTGTAGCCGCCCGACGAGCCGACGACCTGCATCAACACGACCACGGCGAGGACGGCCAGCACGATCCACATGACCGGCCCACGGAAGTATCGCTTCACGTCCATCCATACGGAGCGAAGTCGCCCCGTCCCTCCTGCCCGTAGGTAAATGCTGCTGTGAGAAAAGAGTGTTCTTCGGACGGTACCCCAGCATTGTGGCCCGCGACCGCACGGGACGGCTGACAAACCCGTCTTCCCATGCTCCAACGGCGCGAGGGGGTCTGGGGTTCCCGGCCGCGGCGAAGCCTTTCCCTGGAACTTCGCCGCTCTCCGGCGCGCTCACATGCGCCGAGGTGCGCTCTAACCGCCGTAGACATGCGGAGCGAGCGTCCCGACGAAAGGCATGTTGCGGTACTTTTCCGAGTAATCCAGGCCATATCCCACGACAAACTCATTGGGAATGTCGAAGCCGATCCATTTGACGTCGATCGCGACCTTTGCGGCATCCGGCTTACGGAGCAGGGTGCAGACTTCGAGCGAGGCCGGCTCCCGTGAACCGAGGTTGGAGAGCAGCCACGACAGGGTCAGACCCGAGTCGATGATGTCCTCGACGATCAGTACGTGCTTGCCCTTGATGTCGGTGTCCAGGTCCTTGAGGATCCGGACCACGCCGGAGGACTGCGTGCCCGCCCCGTACGAGGAGACGGCCATCCAGTCCATCGTCACGGGGGTGGACAGCGCCCGCGCCAGGTCCGCCATGACCATCACGGCGCCCTTGAGGACTCCGACGAGAAGCAGGTCCTTGCCCGCGTACTCCGCGTCGATCTTCGCGGCCAGTTCGGCCAGCTTCGCGTCGATCTCTTCCTTGGTAATGAGCACCGACTGGAGGTCGTTGCCCATGTCCTTGTCGTCCACCCGCATCACTTTCGTCGTCGGCCGGGGGTCCGGGGCCAAGGCACTGGCGGCCCGGGAGACACAGCCGTAAGTGCATCAGCGCTTCAGCCCTGCCGGATGACCAGTCTGCCACCCTGCCTCCGGGCCTCCACGCGGCCGGGCAGGTTGATGGCTCCCTGGCCGCGCCAGCCGGTGATCAGGCGGTCGACCTCTTCGATGTGACGGGCGAACAGCGAACCCGCGGGGGCGCCCGCGGCGATGACCGCCCGGCGCAGCACGCGGCGGCGGACGGCGGGCGGGAGGACGTACAGCTTGGCGCACCGCAGCTGTCCGGAATCGTCTTGTACGGACTCCTCGACATTGGCGGCCCAGGTGTCCAGGGCGTCGGCGTCGTCGCGGGACAGCTGTGCCGTACGGGCCAGGGCCTCGACGACGCCCTTGCCGAGTGCCTTCTCCAGGGCGGGCAGCCCTTCGTGGCGCAGTCGTGAACGGGTGTACGCGGGGTCGGTGTTGTGCGGGTCGTCCCAGACGGGGATCGACTGGACCAGGCAGGCCTTGCGGGCGGTCTGCCGGTCGAGCTGGAGGAAGGGGCGCCGGTAGCGGCCGGACGTCCCCGAGACGGCGGCCATCCCGGACAGCGAGCGGGTGCCGGAGCCGCGGGCGAGCCCGAGCAGTACGGTCTCGGCCTGGTCGTCGCGGGTGTGGCCGAGCAGGACCGCGGCGGCGCGGTGGCGCTCCGCGGCGGCGTCGAGCGCGGCGTAGCGGGCGTCGCGTGCGGCCGCCTCCGGCCCGCCCTCCCGGCCGACGGTCACGGCGACGGATTCGACGGGGTCGAGGCGCATGGCGCGGAGTCGGGTGACGACTTCGGCGGCGCGGAGGGCGGAGCCGGCCTGGAGCCCGTGGTCGACGGTGACGGCTCCGGCGCGGACGGAAAGTTTGGGGGCCTCGAAGGCGAGGGCGGAGGCGAGCGCCATGGAGTCGGCGCCGCCGGAGCAGGCGACGAGCACGAGCGGCGGCTCGCCGGCGCGGACGGACGAGACGGCGGAGGAGTTGTCCGCCCGGTCGGTGAGGACGTCGTGGAGTACGCGGCGGACCGCCAGGCGTATCGCCGCGACCGCAGGATGGGGACCCATATCCGGTGCCCTTCGTGATGTTATTTGGGGGGTGCCTCGGTCGGAGTAAGGACGGAGAGCGTCACTCAGAGTGCGTCGATGGTGACAGAACCGAGCCATTACCCGAGCATTGCACGCCTATCCCTCACCCACGGTCCCTCGGATGGGTGATACCTGAGGCGTACTTCTGCCGTGAGCCGCGCCCGGCTCAGGAGTCCGCCCTGCGGTGCACCCGTGCGATCCAGTCCGCCGGTTTAGCGATCTCCGCCTTGGTGGGGAGGGTGTTCGGCGAGGTCCAGACCCGGTTGAAGCCGTCCATGCCGGTCTCCTCGACCACGGCCCGTACGAACCGCTCCCCGTCCCGGTACTGGCGCAGCTTGGCGTCGAGGCCGAGCAGTTTGCGCAGCGCCTGGTCGAGGCGGCCGGCGCCGCGGGCCCTGCGCTGCTGGAACTTCTCGCGGATCTCGGCGACCGACGGCACGACGGCCGGTCCGACGCCGTCCATCACGTAGTCGGCGTGGCCTTCGAGCAGGGACATCACGGCGGTGAGCCGGCCGAGGATCTCGCGCTGTCCGGGGGTCTGCACCAGCTCGACGATGCTGCGGCCGTCCTCGTTCTCCTCGCCCTCAGGGCGTCCGCCGGCGAGCGACTGCGCGGCCTCGCGGAGCCGTTCGACGAGGGTCATCGGGTCGACCTCGGTCTGGTCGAGGAATGACTGGATCTCGCCCTGGAGGTGGTCGCGCAGCCAGGGCACGCCGGTGAACTGGGTGCGGTGGGTCTCCTCGTGGAGGGCCACCCAGAGCCTGAAGTCGTGAGGTTCCACGTCCAGTTCGCGTTCGACGTGGACGATGTTGGGGGCCACGAGCAGCAGCCGGCCGCCGCCGTTCGCGGCGGCGGGGAGATCGCGGGTGGCGGGGGCGAACGTCTCGTACTGGCCGAGGACGCGGGACGACATGAACGACAGCAGCATGCCCAGCTCCACGCCGGTCACCTTGCCGCCGACCGCGCCGAGCACGGCGCCGCCGGGACCGCCGGGGCGGCGTTCCTGCATCTTCGCCAGGAGAGGCTTGAGCAGCTCGCGGAATCCGGCGACGTTCGCCTTGACCCAGCCGGCCCGGTCCACGACCAGGACGGGGGTGTCGGGCGGCTCATGGCCGTCGGGAATCATGCGCGTGTACGCGCGGACGTGCTCCTCCGAGGACTTCGCGTGCCGCCGCAGCTCGGCGACGATCTCTCGCGCCTCGTCCCGGGTCACTTCCGGTCCGGGCCGCACGAGACGGGTCGCGGTCGCCACCGCGAGATTCCAGTCGACCATCTGGGCACCACCGATGCTCGTCATGCGTCAACCGTACGTGCTCGGCCCGGGGAGCGGTGGGGTGTGGGCGGCCCGGTTCTTCCCCTACCGGGCCCTTAGGGGACGCCCGGGGCGGTCAGTGGGCCGCCAGGAAGGGACCGGAGCGGGCCGGTGGGGGCGCTCGTTACGGGACGAGGGCCGCGGAGAGCCGGTCCAGGGCCTTCTGGGCGCTGCCGGGGGCGGGGGTGGAGCCCGCCATGAAGGCGAAGGCCAGCAGCCTGCCCCGGCCGTCGACGACCGTGCCCGCCAGGGCGTTCACCCCGGTGAGCGTGCCGGTCTTGGCGCGGACGAGGCCGGCGCCGGGCCCGGCGTCCGCGTACCGGCTCCGGAGGGTGCCGTTGAACCCGGCGACCGGCAGTCCCGTGAGCACGGGGCGCAGCTCGGGACGTGCGGGGTCGGCGGCGCGGGCCAGCAGCGCGGTGAGCAGGGCGGCGCTGACCTTGTCCTGGCGGTTGAGGCCGCTTCCGTCGGCGAAGCGGGCGCCGGTGACCGGCAGACCCAGCTTCCTGAGCTCGGCGCCGACGGCCCGGCCCGCGCCCTCGAAGCTGGCGGGTTCACGCGCGGCGATGGCGGTCTGCCGGGCCAGGGACTCGGCGATGTCGTTGTCGCTCTCGGTCAGCGCCCGTTCGACGAGATCGGAGAGCGGACGGGAGTAGGTCCTGGCGACGGTCTTCGAGCCCTTGGGCGGCTTGCCGGGCTCGGGCGCCGCGGTGGTACGGATGCCTCGCTCGCGCAGCAGCCCGGCGAAGACGCGGGCGGCGTCGCCCGCCGGATTACCGCTGCGGGGGGCGGGTCCCCTGCGGGATGCGTCGAGCCGGCCCTGATCGGCCATCAGGGCGACGACGGGGGCGATGTTGTCGTTGGGGCCGATCGGGTGCTCCCGGCGGCCCGAGTAGAGGGAGGTGTCGTAGCGGAACTCGACCTTGGTGACGCCCCGGTCGCGCAGCGCGCGGGCGGTGTCGTCGGCGAGCGCGCTCAGTCCTGCCCGGCCGAGAGTGGCGTCGCCGCCGCCGACCAGGGTGATCCTCCGGGCGTCCGCGGTGGAGCTCACGGTGGTGGCGATGCGATGGTCGGGGCCGAGCGCGGAGAGCGCGGCGGCCATCGTCGCGATCTTGACCGTGGAGGCCGGGGTCATCGGGGCGCCGGCCGCCTTCCCGTACAGCGGTTCACCGGTCGTGGCGTCGATGACGGACGCCGACCGGGCCTCACCGAGCGCGGGGTCGTCGAGGAGCGGTCCGAGCTTCTTCTTGAGATCGACGGACGCGGTTCCGGCATTCGGGGGCTCGGAGCCGGGTGCGGAGAGCGCGGAGAGCACGCCGGCGGCGCTGGGGGCGGGCGCGGGCGTACGGGGGGCGGCCGGGTCGTGATGTGCGCCACCCGTACGGCTCTGCGCGACCGCCCACTCCCGCTCGGCCTTACGCTGACCGGAGTCCCAGGGGCCGGCCGCGGCCACCGCCGCGGCGGCGAGCGCCATGCCGACCACGACGGAACCCGCCGTGAGCTGCCACACTTTCGGCCCAAGCACGGTTGACCAGCCCCTTTCGCGATCACACTGCTGCGTGGGGGACACTTAATCACTGCGCCTTGCCACGAGCATGGCACCCCGGCCAGGAGTGGCCAGTCAGCCGCTCCCGTACGGGGGGTCTCCTGCGTGAAGCCGCAGCACCACTGACAAATGTGTTGATCATGGAGGAGCCACCCGTGGAGTTCGACGTCACCATCGAGATCCCTAAGGGTTCGCGGAACAAGTACGAGGTGGACCACGAGACCGGTCGGATCCGTCTTGACCGTCGTCTCTTCACCTCGACCAGCTACCCGGCCGACTACGGATTCGTCGAGAACACCCTCGGCGAGGACGGTGACCCGCTGGACGCGCTGGTCATCCTGGACGAGCCGACCTTCCCGGGCTGCCTCATCAAGTGCCGTGCCATCGGCATGTTCCGGATGACGGACGAGGCCGGCGGCGACGACAAGCTGCTCTGCGTCCCGGCGTCCGACCCCCGCGTGGAGCACCTGCGCGACATCCATCACGTCTCGGAGTTCGACCGCCTGGAGATCCAGCACTTCTTCGAGGTCTACAAGGACCTGGAGCCCGGCAAGTCCGTCGAGGGCGCCGACTGGGTCGGCCGCGCCGAGGCCGAGGCCGAGATCGAGGCCTCCTACAAGCGACTTGAGGCCCAGGGCGGCGCGCACTGACCAGGCACTGACCGCACCCCGGCCGCGCGCTTCCGCGTGTGACCGGACAGGGCCTGACCGCCGGAGAGCTGACGGACAGCCGACGGGCGGATGACAGGCGGATGACGGGCGGCGTATCCCGCGAGGGGTGCGCCGCCCGTCCGCGTGTGTGGCTGCCCATGTCCATGCCCATACTGGGCAGATGTGTGGCTGCGCGGCGCCGAGATCCGGGCCCCAGGAGCGAGGGAGCAGAAGGTGGTGGCGGAGTCCGACGGTCCGGAGGACCGGAAGCCTCAGACGGACGAGGCGCGCAGCGCCTTCACTCCGCCGTCCGGAGTGGAGCAGCCGCCGCTTCCCGAGGACGACCATCCGACTTCGGAGTTCGCGCTTCCCAAGGGGATGAGTACGGAGCAGCCGGCCGAGCCCGAGGGCTCGGCCTTCGATCTGCCGGGCGGTACGTCGCCCGGCGCGGCCGGTGGCCGGGGGCCGTCCCCCGCGTACACCCCCGCCCGGGGCGTCCCGGTGATCCGGCTGAACAAGGAGGCGCCCTGGCAGGACCGGATGCGCACTCTGCTGCGCATGCCGTCCGGCGAGCGCCCCGTACCGGAGCGGGTCCAGCGCCACGACGACCAGGGGCCTGCCGTGCCCCGGGTGCTCGACCTGACGCTGCGCATCGGTGAGCTGCTGCTGGCCGGCGGCGAGGGCGCCGAGGATGTCGAGGCCGCCATGTTCGCGGTCAGCCGCGCGTACGGCCTCGACCGCTGCGAGCCGACCGTCACCTTCACCCTGCTGTCCATCTCCCATCAGCCGTCGCTGGTGGACGACCCGGTAACGGCCAGCAGGACCGTACGCAGACGGGGCACCGACTACACCCGGCTGTCCGCCGTCTACACGCTCATCGACGACATCACCACCGAGGACACGGACGTCACGCTGGAGGAGGCGTACCGGCGGCTCGCGGAGATCCGCCGTAACCGCCACCCGTACCCCGGCTGGGCGCTGACCGTGTCGAGCGGGCTGCTGGCCGGGGCGGCGTCCGTGCTGGTCGGTGGTGGCGTGGTGGTGTTCGCGGCGGCGGCGCTCGGCGCGATGCTCGGCGACCGGCTGGCCTGGTTGTGCGCCGGGCGCGGGCTGCCGGAGTTCTATCAGTTCGTGGTGGCCGCGATGCCGCCCGCCGCGATGGGGGTGGCGCTGACGCTGCTGGGCCCGCATGTGTCGTGGGAGGGCCGGCCCTCGGCGGTGATCACCGGTGGTCTCTTCGCGCTGCTGCCGGGGCGGGCGCTGGTGGCGGGGGTGCAGGACGGGCTGACGGGCTACTACATCACCGCCGCCGCACGGCTCCTGGAGGTCATGTACTTCTTCATCGCCATCGTCGTCGGTGTGCTGCTCGTGCTCTATCTGGGCGTTCAGCTGCACGCGCAGCTGACGCCGGAAGCGGCGTTGCACAGCGATGTACGGCCGGTGGCCCAGACCCTCGCGGCGGTGACGCTGAGCTTCGCCTTCGCGATCCTGCTCCAGCAGGACCGCTCGACCGTGCTGATGGTCTCGCTCAACGGCGGTGTGGCCTGGATCGTCTACGCGGCGATGCATGACGTGGGCGGGATCTCGCCGGTGGCCTCGACGGCGGTCGCCGCCGGTCTGGTGGGGCTGTTCGGGCAGCTCTTCTCGCGCTACCAGTTCGCTTCCGCGCTGCCCTACATCACGGCGGCGATCGGACCGCTGCTGCCGGGCTCGGCGACCTACTTCGGGCTGCTGGGCTTCGCGCAGAACGAGGCGGCCCGCGGGCTCGCGTCGCTCTCCCAGGCGGTGGCGCTGGCGCTGGCGATCGCCGTCGGGGTGAACCTCGGTGGCGAGATCGCCCGGCTGTTCCTCACGGTGCCGGGGGCCGCCCAGGCGTCGAGCCGCCGCGCGGCCAAGCGGACGCGCGGCTTCTGACGAGTCTCGGGAGGGTCAGCGCTTGGCGTGGCGGCCGCGGCCGCCACTGCCCGGGGCGCCGCCCGGCGTACCTGGCGCGCCCGGCGGCGTACCGGGAGCGTGCCCGTCCGTCATGGCCGTCCCCGGACCGACCAGACCGTCGTCGACGCCGGGCTGCTGCGCGGCGGCCTTCTTGGACTTGGAGCGCGCCCGCAGGAACTCGATGACGATCGGCAGCACCGAGAGCACCACGATCGCGATCAGGATCATCTCGATGTTCTTGTGCACGAACTCGATCTTGCCGAGCGCGGCCCCCAGCAGCGTGACGCCCGCGCCCCAGAGCGTGCCGCCGATGATGTTGTACGTGATGAACGAGCGGTAGTTCATCCGGCTCACACCGGCGATGATCGGCGTGAACGTACGGACGACGGGCACGAAGCGCGCGAGGACCAGCGACTTGGGGCCGTACTTCTCGAAGAATTCGTGCGCCTTCTCGACGTTCTCCTGCTTGAAGAGCTTGGAGTCCGGGCGCTTGAACAGCGCGGGACCCACCTTCCGGCCGAAGAGATAACCGACCTGGTCACCGACGATCGCGGCGAGCACGATCAGCAGACAGACCAGCCAGAGCGGAGTCTTGAGGGTGCCGGACGTCACCAGCAGGCCGGTGGTGAAGAGCAGCGAGTCACCCGGCAGGAAGAAGCCGATGAGAAGGCCGGATTCGGCGAAGACGATGACCAGAACACCGATCAGCCCGAAGGTCCCGATCAGATAATCCGGATCCAGCCAGCTGGGTCCGAGCGCAAGGGTGGTCACGGGTTCCGGACTCCTGTGTCATTAGTCGGTCGATCGTCGATTCGGCGTGGTCGGCCGCGCACAAGCTATCAACGCCTACCTGCCCTCCCAGGTTCCACCCGGCCCCTTACCGACGCACTCCGGATCCGGCCGGGGACCCACACCGGACGCAGCCGGGGCAGACCCGCCCAAAGCCGCGGACCGGCCGGGCGCGACCACGCCCGGGAAAGCGGGAGCGGGGCGTTACGTGCGGTTACGGTGAGCGCGTGGCCCATGACGCTCCGTCCGCTGCCCCTTCCCCCGGCCCGTCCCCCTCGGCCCGCACCCTGCTGCCGCTGGTCGTGCCCTCCCTGGTGGTCGGCGCGGTCTCGGCGCTCGTACTGCTGGGCGTGAGCACGCTCGCGGATCAGCTGAAGGACGTGCTCTGGGAGACGCTGCCCGACGCCCTCGGGATCGGCCACTACTCCACGCTCTGGATGATCGTGATGCTCACGGCCACCGGGCTCGCGGTGGGGATCGTCGTACGCCTGGTGCACGGGCACGCCGGGCCGGACCCGGCCACCACCGGACTGGTCGACGAACCGATGCCGCCCGGGGTGGTGCCGGGGCTGCTGGTGGTCACGGTGCTGGCGCTGGCCGGCGGGGTGAGCCTCGGCCCGGAGAACCCGATCACCGCCGTCAATGTCGCGCTCGCCTACTGGCTGGGCCGCAAGGCGGCGCCCGACGCCCCGGGCGCGATCTGGCTCCCGCTCGCCGCCGCGGGCACGATCGGGGCGCTGTTCGGTACGCCTGTGGCGGCCGCGCTGATCCTCACCGAGACGCTCGCCGCGCGGCCGGGCCCCGGCTCGCTCTGGGACAAGCTGTTCGGCCCGCTGATCGCGGCCGGCATGGGCGCGCTGATCACCGCTCTGGTCGCCCATCCGACCTTCGACCTCGCTCTGCCCGCGTACACCGGCACCCACTGGGGCGATCTGCTGGCGGCGCTCGTGATCGCCCCGCTCGCGGCGGCGCTGGGGCTGGCCGCCGTCTACGCGTTCCCGTACGTCCACGCCTTCTTCCGGCGCCTCGGCCACCCCGTTCTGGCGATCACCGCCGGCGGGCTGGTCCTCGGTCTGCTGGGGGCGCTCGGCGGGCCGCTGACGCTGTTCAAGGGACTGCATGAAGTGAAGACGCTGGCCGCCGATCCGGACGGCTGGTCGGCGGGCTCGTTCGCGCTGATGACGGTGGTGAAGCTGGCCGCGCTGCTCACCGCCGCCGCCTGCGGCTTCCGGGGCGGGCGGATCTTCCCCGCCGTCTTCGTCGGGGTGGCGCTCGGCCTCTGCGCCCACGCGCTGGTCCCCGCCGTACAGCCCAGCCTGGGGGTGGTCTGCGGGGTGCTCGGCGTCCTGCTCGCGCTCACCCGGCAGGGCTGGCTGAGCCTGTTCACCGCGGCGGTCCTGGTCGCCGATCCGAACGTGCTGCCACTGCTGTGCGTCGCCGCCCTGCCCGCCTGGCTGCTGGTCACCGGCCGCCCCCAGATGCAGCTGCACGAGGACGGCACGCCCTTGCGGTGACCGGCCGAAACCCGGCGGGCGGTTCGTCCCGTTCATCCGTATTCTCGCGGTGGGAACCGTACCCACCCCGAGGAGATCCGCCGATGCCACTCCACCGAGGCGCGGACAGGGCAGCCGGAGTGCCCCAGAGCGAACGCGACGAGCTGCTCAGGCTGTCGATCAACCCCTTCTACGGCGAGGCCGATCCGACCAGCGAGATGACCTCGGCGCCGCCCAGGCACCGGCTCCCCGACGGCCCGACCCCACCGGACACGGCGTACCAGCTGGTCCATGACGAGCTGATGCTCGACGGCAACTCGCGGCTCAACCTCGCCACCTTCGTCACCACCTGGATGGAGCCGCAGGCCACGCTGCTGATGGGGGAGTGCCGGGACAAGAACATGATCGACAAGGATGAGTACCCGCGCACGGCCGAGCTGGAGCGGCGCTGTGTGGCGATGCTCGCCGACCTCTGGAACGCCCCGGACCCGGCGACGACCGTCGGCTGCTCGACGACGGGGTCCAGCGAGGCCTGCATGCTGGCCGGGATGGCGCTCAAGCGCCGCTGGGCCGCCCGTAACGCCGCGCGCTACCCGGCGACGGCCCGGCCCAATCTCGTCATGGGCGTCAATGTCCAGGTCTGCTGGGACAAGTTCTGCAACTTCTGGGAGGTCGAGGCGCGGCAGGTACCCATGGAGGGCGACCGCTTCCATCTCGACCCGGAGGCCGCCGCCGAACTCTGCGACGAGGACACCATCGGGGTCGTCGCCGTCCTGGGCTCGACCTTCGACGGCTCGTACGAACCCGTCGCCGAACTGTGCGCGGCGCTGGACGCGCTCCAGGAGCGTACGGGGCTCGACATCCCCGTCCATGTCGACGGGGCGTCGGGGGCCATGGTCGCGCCCTTCCTCGACGAGGACCTGGTCTGGGACTTCCGGCTGCCGCGCGTCTCCTCCATCAACACCTCCGGGCACAAGTACGGGCTGGTCTACCCGGGCGTCGGCTGGGCGCTGTGGCGCTCGCCCGCCGAACTCCCCGAGGACCTGGTCTTCCGCGTCAACTATCTGGGCGGAGACATGCCCACGTTCGCGCTGAACTTCTCCCGGCCGGGCGCGCAGGTCGTCGCTCAGTACCACACCTTCCTGCGGCTGGGCAGGGACGGTTACCGCGCCGTCCAGCAGACCGCGCGGGACATCGCCGGGAAACTGGCCGGGCAGATCGCGGAGCTGGGCGACTTCCGGCTGCTGACACGGGGGAACGAGCTGCCCGTGTTCGCCTTCACCACCGCGCCAGGCGTGACGGCCTTCGATGTCTTCGACGTCTCGCGCCGGCTGCGCGAGCACGGCTGGCTCGTGCCCGCGTACACCTTCCCCGCCAACCGCCAGGATCTGTCCGTGCTGCGGGTGGTCTGCCGCAATGGCTTCTCGGCCGATCTGGCCGCGCTGCTGGTGGCCGATCTGAAGCGCGTGCTTCCGGAACTGCGCAGCCAGGACGGCCCATTGGGACGGGACAAGTCGAAGGCGACGGCCTTCCACCACTGAGCGCGTACGCGGCCCCGCCCCGGAGAGTGGCCCCGCCCCCGGAGCTACTCCCCGGGGGCGGGGTCCGACGTGGTGCGACGTCAGCGGCTGAGCCTCCCGAACCGCCGTACCGCCAGCGGGAAGAAGAGCGCGAGCAGCGCCACCGGCCAGAGGACCGCCAGCGTCCCGGCGTGCTCCGCCGCCCAGGAGCCGGCCGTAGCGCCGGCTCCCCCGCCCGGGGTGCCGAACAGGTCCCGTACCGCCGTGGCCGTCGCCGACATCGGGTTCCACTCGACGACCGCGCCCAGCCAGCCCGGCATCGACTCCGGCGTCGCGATCGCGTTGGAGAGGAAGCCGACCGGCCAGACCAGGATCTGCACCGCCTGCACCATCTCGGGCCGGCCCGCCACCATGGCGAGCTGGATGCCGATCCACAGCATCGCGAACCGGAACAGGAGCAGCAGCCCGACGGCGGCCAGGAAGTCCGCGGGGCCGCCGTGCCAGCGCCAGCCGATCGCGTACCCGACCCCGATCAGCACGGCCAGGCCGAGAGCCGACTGGAGCATGTCCGCCACACTCCGGCCGACCAGGACCGCCGACGACGCCATGGGCATCGAACGGAAGCGGTCCACCACCCCCTTGTTCAGGTCCTGGGTGACGGCGAGCATCGTCGACTCCAGGCCGAAGGCCATGGTCAGGGCGAGCATGCCCGGTACGAGGAACTCGACGTACGCCCCCTCGATCCCCCGGCCACCGCCGATCAGAAAGCCGAACATCAGCAGCAGCATCACCGGGAAGACCAGTCCGACGACGACCTGGACCGGCTGCCGTGCCCAGCGGGCGAGTTCGCGCCGGGTCATGGTCCAGGAGTCGGCGAGCGCCCAGCCGAGCCCGCCGCCTTCAGGGGCCGTGGACGCCGTTGCCGTGGCGTTCACCGTCGTCACGCCGTCACCTCCCGCTGATCCCGCGGGGCGGCCCCGCCCTTTCCCGTGAGACGGAGGAAGACCTCGTCCAGCGTGGGCCGGCGCAGCGCGATGTCCTCCGCCTCGATCCCCTCCACGTGCAGGGCCCCCACGGTCTCGGTCAGCGCCGCCATCCGGTCCGCCACCGGCGCGCTCAGCAGCCGCCGGTCCACGTCCGTACTGACGGCGTACGTACCTGTGGTGCGTGCCAGCGCCCGCGCGCCGTCCGCGAGCCGGTCCGCGTCGCGCAGGACGACATCGATGCGGTCGCCGCCGATGCGCGCCTTGAGTTCGTCGGCCGTGCCCTCCGCGATGACCCGTCCGCTGTCCACCACCGAGATGCGGTCGGCCAGTTGGTCGGCCTCCTCCAGATACTGCGTCGTCAGCAGGACGGTCGTACCGCCGCCGACCAGCGAGCGCACCGCGCTCCACACCTCCGCCCGGCCGCGCGGATCGAGGCCGGTCGTCGGCTCGTCCAGGAAGAGCACCTCCGGGTCGGTGATCAGGGACGCCGCCAGATCGAGCCGGCGCCGCATGCCGCCGCTGTACTGCTTGACGGCCTTGCGCCCGGTGTCCGCCAGCCCGAACCGTTCCAGCAGTTCGTCGGCCCGCTCCCCCGCGCGCCGGGCGCCGAGGTGGTAGAGCCGTCCGAACATCTCCAGGTTCTGCCGGCCGCTCAGATCCTCGTCGAGGGCCGCGTGCTGTCCCAGCAGCCCGATCCTGCGCCGCACTTCGCGCGCACGGGTCCGCACATCGAGCCCGGCCACCCGCACCAGCCCCTCGTCGGGCCGCAGCAGCGTGGTCAGGATCCGTACGGCCGTGGTCTTGCCCGCGCCGTTAGGACCGAGCACGCCGTGCACCGTGCCGCGTTCCACCGTCAGATCGAATCCGTCGAGGGCCCGCTTCTCGCCGTACCGCTTCCGTGCGCCCGCCACCACGATCACGTCAGTCACATCGGTCAATGTCTTCGCCTCCCACCCTGGTAATCAAATTTGACTACCGAGCCGGAAGAGTAACCCCGGCCCTTCAATTGGTCAAACTTGATTAGTGATGATCTCCGTCATCGGGGACGCCCGTCGCGTACGGGTTCACCTCGCCCTCGGCGAGCACCCCCACAAAGGGCTCGCCCTCACCCGCGAAGGTGTATGCACCGCCCTCGATGCGCTTGATCAGACCCCGCGTCCACTCCGCGCCCGAGTCCGCGGAGTGCACCCACAGGTTCATGATCTCGCCGATGTGCCCGAGCTGTTCCGGGCCGTCCTCGGGCACGTAGTGCTCGGTCACCGCGGCCCGCCATGCCTCGATCCCGGCCACCCGCTCCTTGAGCAGCTCCACGACCTCGGCGCGCGGCAGATCGACGATGGCGCCGATCCCCGCCGACAGCACGTCCATCTTCTGGTCGTAGGTGGTCAGCGCCTCGCGCAGCAGCCGCAGATACTCCTCGCGGCCCGCGTCCGTCAGCTCGTACTCGGTACGCGGCGGCCCGCCCGCCGTGCTCGGCGCGACCTCGTGCGCCAGCAGCACGCCCTGCTTCGCCATCTGCTTGAGAGCGTGATAGATCGACCCGGGCTTGGCGTTGGACCACTCATGGGCGCCCCAGTACTCCAGGTCATTGCGCACCTGATAGCCGTGGGCCCGGCCGTGCTGGCGGACCGCGCAGAGTACGAGCAAACGGATCGCTGACATTGCTCCAGGTTAAGACGTACTCCGCGCCCGACTCAGCGCGCGACCCTTCAGAAGGGGAACGCGGTACGGCCGTGCTGCACCGAGATCCACTTCTGCGTCGTGAACGCCTCCACCGTCGAGTCGCCGTTGAGCCGGCCGAGCCCCGAGAACTTCTCCCCGCCGAAGGCCACCAGCGGCTCGTCCTGCACGGTCGAGTCATTGACGTGCACCATGCCGGTGACGATCCGCTTGGCGAACGCGACGCCACGCTCCACATTCGAGGTGTGCACGGCCCCGCTCAGCCCGTACGGGGTGTTGTTGGCGAGCCGTACCGCCTCTTCCTCCCCGTCGAACGGGATCAGCAGCACCACGGGCCCGAAGATCTCCTGCTGCATCAGCGCGGAGTTCTCGTCCAGCCCCGCCAGCACCGTCGGCTCCACGAGATTGCCGCGCGTACGCCCCCGTACGAGCGCGGTCGCACCCTCCGCCAGCGCCTGGTCCACCAGCGCCGTCAGGGCGTCCGCCTGGAAGGTGTTGATGACCGGGCCGATCTGGGTCTCGGGGTCGCGCGGATCGCCCGTCCTGAGCGACGCCACCTTCGCCACGAACTTCTCGGTGAACCGCTGCTCGACACTCCGGTCCACGAGGATCCGGTTGGCGGCCATACAGACCTGGCCCTGGTAGACGAAGCGGCTCACGACCGCCGCGTCCACCGCGTAGTCGAGCCCTGTCTCGTCGAGGTCGTCGAGGACGACCAGCGCGCTGTTGCCGCTCAGTTCGAGGATCGCCCGCTTGAAGTTGCCGCCCGCCACCGCGCCGACATGGCGGCCGACCCGGTCCGAGCCGGCGAACGAGATCACTTTCGGTACGGGGTGCTCGATGAGCGCGTCCCCGACCTCCGCGATGTCCGTCACCACGACGTTGAGCAGCCCGGCCGGCAGCTCCGCGTCCTCGAAGAGCTTGGCTATGAGCCCGCCGCCGACGACAGGCGCGTTCTGGTTGGGCTTGATCACGACGGCGTTGCCGAGCGCGAGCGCCGGCGCCACCGACTTGATCGTCACCAGGAAGGGGAAGTTGAAGGGGCTGATCACGCCGATGACACCGACGGGCAGCCGGTAGACGCGGTTCTCCTTGCCGTCCACCGGGGACGGCAGGATCCGGCCCTCGGGCCGCAGCGACAGCTGTATCGCCTCGCGCAGGAACTCCTGCGCGGCACTGACCTCGTACACCGCCTTGAGCCGCGTACCGCCCAGCTCATCGATGATCGCCTCGATGATGTCGTCCTTGCGCTCCTCGACCAGCCTGAGGACACGCTCGAAGACCCGGCGACGGGTGTACGGATTGGTCGCGGCCCAGGCGCGCTGCGCGCGTTCGGCGGCGCGGTACGCCTCGTCGATCTCCCGGACCGTGGCGATCGTGATGGCCGCGAGCTTCTCCCCGTTGTACGGATTGAAGTCGATGATGTCCCACGAGCCGCTGCCGGTCCGCCACTCGCCGTCGATGTACTGGTGGGCCAGGTCGGTGAAGTAGGACATGCGATCCCTTACTGCAGGTGCTGCAGGTGCAAACTCCTGATATGACGCCATCGTACTGATGTCTCAGATCAGTTGGAGCAGTCCGCGCAGGACATCTCGGCTCTCCTCGGGTCCCGGGCTGTCCTGCTGTAGTCGCCCCATCACGCGTTCGTACTGGGCGACCTCCTCGCGCTTGTCCAGATACAGCGCACTGGTCAGCTGCTCCAGGAAGACGACATCGGAGAGATCCGACTCGGGGAAGCTCAGCATGGTGAAGGCGCCGCTCTCGCCGGCGTGGCCGCCGAAGCTGAAGGGCATCACCTGGAGCGTGATGTTCGGCTGCTCCGAGATCTCGATCAGATGTCTCAACTGCCCCTGCATCACGGACCGCTCGCCGTACGGGCGGCGCAGCGCGGCCTCGTCGAGGATGGCGTGGAAGCGCGGCGCGCGCTCGGAGACGAGGACCTTCTGCCGCTCCAGCCGGAGCGCGACCCTGCGCTCCACCTCGGCGCAGGGCGCCTCGGGCTGGCCGCGGGTGACGACGGCGTGCGCGTACGCCTCGGTCTGCAACAGACCGTGCACGAACTGCACTTCATAGATACGGATCAGTGAGGCGGCACCTTCGAGACCGATATATGTCTGGAACCAGCCGGGCAGCACATCGCCGAAGCTGTGCCACCACCCCGCGACATTCGCCTCCCGGGCGAGGCCGAGCAGGGCAGCGCGCTCGCCCTCGTCGGCGACCCCGTAGAGGGTCAGCAGGTCCTCGATGTCTCTGGCCTTGAAGCTCACCCGTCCCAACTCCATACGGCTGATCTTGGACTCGGATGCGCGGATCGAGTAGCCGGCGGCCTCACGTGTGATGCCGCGCGTCTCGCGCAGCCGCCTCAGTTGTGAGCCCAGCAGGATGCGCCGCACCACGGAACCGCCCGATTCGGCTGCGGTCACGTCTCCAACCCTCCCCATCACATGTGGATCTCCCCGGAGCACCCCCGAACTCCAAGTGCCGGATTCTGCCATCAAAACGCTTCAGCCCGTACTCATTCGATTACGGAAATAAGAAGGCTTTGCGGAGAGACCAAAACTGGTCACGGGGAGAAATACCCCGGAAACGTCACGGGAAGGGCGAAGTCCGGCGCGTGCACGTGCATCTGCCCTTGCATCTGCCGTACGCATTCGGAACCATGGTCCCCGCGCACCTGCGTGCTCGTTCGTGATTGACGTGTTGTGACGCTGGACCTCCGCAGTATCGCTACGGCCGCGAATCCCGGGAGTGCCTCGCATGGGGACGAATGGATCGACCATGCTCGAGCCGTTAAGGCAGGGGCTTCCCCCCATCGATCCCTCGGCGGCCGCGGGTTCGGTCTCGTGCGCCCTCCCCGCCCGCTATGAAGCGGTGCGCGGGGCCAGGCAGTTCACCAGAACCACGCTGACCCAGTGGGAGCTGAGCGACCGCTTCGACGATGTCGCGCTGGTCGTCTCCGAACTCGTCACCAACGCGCTGCGGCACGCCCTGCCGGCCGACACCCCGCGCGAGCCCCAGGACGCCTCCGTACGGCTGCATCTGATGCGGTGGTCGTCGCGGCTGGTGTGCGCGGTGCGGGACCCCAGCCACGCGAGCCCGGAGGCGCGGAAGAGCGACGAGGACTGCGCGGCGGAGTCCGGCCGGGGGCTGTTCCTGGTCGAGTCGTTCAGCGACACCTGGGGCTGGCATCCGCTGGCGGGATCGCTGCACGGCAAGGTGGTCTGGGCGCTGTTCCAGCTACAGGCGGCCGACTGACCGTCCGGTGTTCTGGGTTATGGAGGGTGGGCTTGCTGCCTGAGGTGACGGCAGCGGGCCATTTCGGCCATGAGGACACGGGAATTGGCCGGAACTGGTTGAGCCGTATGCTCAGCTGTACGCCCAGCCGGTAGGCACAGCAGCCCACGGTCGGTCAGCCGCTGTCGGTCAGCCGCCCGCCGTCAGATGGTCGAACTCCCCGTCCTTGACGCCCAGCAGCATGGCCTCGATCTCGGCGATCGTGTAGACCAGCGCGGGACCGTCGGGGTGGCGTGAATTGCGCACCGCCACCTCGCCGCCGGGCAGCTTGGCGAACTCCACGCACGATCCTTGGGAGTTGCTGTGCCTGCTCTTCTGCCAGACGACTCCGTGAAGCTCTGTGGCCGTAATGCCGTTGTACACGTGGTGCACAGGTCGCTCCCCGAGTTGCAAGGTGCAGTCGTCAACTTTCTCGGATCATAGCTGTGTTTCATGTGCTGATGCATGAGCAAATGCACGTGCACGCGGGGTGTTCCTTTGGTTACAGGCGCACCCCCGGCCCCGATCGCCCGCGCTCTCCATAGAGACGCGTTTCAGGGCCTTCAGGATCCCTCGCCGGGCCGAGTGGTCTCCGTGTACCCCGCGGAGACAAGAAGACTCCCCGCGCGGTTCGAGCGCGGGGAGTCTTTGTGTGGGGGTGGACGGCGCCGTCCACCGGTCAGCGCGGCGTCGAGCGATACGGCAGCAGCGCCATCTCCCGGGCGTTCTTGATGGCGCGCGTCAGCTGCCGCTGCTGCTGGGCGCTGACCCGCGACACCCGGCGGCTGCGGATCTTGCCGCGGTCCGAGAGGAACCGCCGCAGCAGGTCGGTGTCCTTGTAGTCGATATACGTGATGCCCGCGGCGTCCAGCGGATTGGGGCGGGGCGCGGGCGGCTTGCGGTCCGCACGACGGGGGGACATCAGACCTCCAGGAGGTTGTCGAAGGCGGGCGGAAGGCGCTTCCAGGCGGCGCGGCCCGCGGTGTACTCGGCATCGGTCAGCAGACAGGAGTCCAGTAGCTGTTCGATGCCCTCCCGGTCGAGGCCGGGCGAGGTGAAGACCAGATGCTGGCAGCGGTCGCCGTGCAGGGGATGCCAGTCCAGCGCGGCGGCGGCCCGGCGCGGCGGCGGGACCGACTCCCAGGCGGCGTCGGGCAGCGCCGCCAGCCAGGGCCCCACGCTCTCCACGCAGAGCGCGCCGCCGGCCGCGTCCCAGTGCAGCAGGGTGTCGGGGCGGTCGGCGAGCCAGAACCGGCCGCGGCTGCGGGCGGCGGCGCAGGCCAGATCCTCCAGCGCCTGGTAGAGCCGCTCGGGGTGGAAGGGGCGCGCGCGGTGCCAGACGTATGTACCGACCCCGCACTCGTCCGCCTCCTGCGGCAGCAGCGCACAGGCCGGGTGCTGACGGGCCGCGGCGGCATCGACGTCGAATCCGCCGAGCGCGACGGCGGCCAGTTCCCCGGCCGACGCGCCCTCGCCGTCGATCCGTACCTGCCGTGCCGTCGGGTGCAGTTGGGCGAGCAGCGCGCGGTCCTCGTCGTCCGCGAGCGGGCTGTCCACGACGGCGAGCACCGGCGCGTACTCCAGCTGCCGCGCCCAGGTGTCGGCGATCGTCCGCTGGTCGGAGGCGGCGGCCGCGAGCCCGGCGGCGGCCAGATCGTCGCCGTTGCCGAGGTACGGCAGCAGCAGCGCCGGGTCGACGGCGGTCAGCACGGAGCTGACGACCAGCAGCTCGCCGTGCGCCGCGATGACCTCGGCCATGGCCCGGGGCTCGACCGAGTCCCACAGCTCGACGATCGCGAGCCGGGTGAGACCGCCGTCCGCGAGCCGTTCCAGCTCGGGTACGAGATCCTCCCTCAGGGCGCAGCAGGCACAGTCGTTGACCAGCGGCGCCTCGCCCGTGGAGACCAGTTCGGTGGCGTCGCGGACGGTCCGTACGACGGTGCCGCCCGTGGCCGTCGACAGATCGTGGTGGAGCGCGACGCTGCCGGGCACGGTGGCGAGAAGCCGCCGTACGGCCGCCTTGCGGGCGTCGGAGTGCAGCCCGCAGACGATCGCGACGGGGAGTCTGTTGTCGATGTCTCCCACTAACGGGCCTCGGGGCGGCGGCCGTAGCGGCGCTCGAAGCGCTCCACGCGGCCGGCGGTGTCGAGGACGCGCGCGGTACCCGTATAGAAGGGGTGGCTCGCCGAGGAGATCTCGACATCGATGACGGGGTAGGTGTGGCCGTCCTCCCAGACGACCGTCTTCGTGGCGGTCGCGGTCGAGCGGGTGAGGAAGGCGTAGTCGGCGGCCTTGTCGCGGAAGGCGACGGGCTGGTACGCGGGGTGGATTCCGGGCTTCATGTCGGCCTCTTCGTTCTCTGTCTCTGTCGCTTGCTGCGCGATTACTCGCTGCCGCTCAGCGTTCTTCGCGGAAGTCGGTGTGCCGGCGGACGAGCGGGTCGTACTTGCGCAGCGTCAGGCGGTCGGGGTTGTTCCGGCGGTTCTTGCGGGTGACGTACGTGTAGCCGGTCCCCGCGGTGGAGCGGAGCTTGATGATCGGGCGCAGTTCGTTGCGTGCCATGGGGCTAGTATATGGAAATGGTTTCCATTTCCAAAGAGAAGGATGTGTGACCTTGTCCGCCCACTGCCAGCTGACCGGGGCCAAGCCCGGCTTCGGCAATCAGATCTCCCACTCGCACCGGCGCACCTCCCGCCGCTTCGACCCCAACATCCAGCGCAAGCGCTACTGGCTGCCGAGCGAGGGCAGGCATGTCCGGCTCACCCTCAGCGCGAGGGCGATCAAGACCATCGACTCCATCGGCATCGAGGCCGCCGTCGCCCGGATCCGTGCCCGCGGGGTGAACGTCTGATGGCGAAGAAAAGCAAGATCGTCCGCAATGAGCGGCGCAAGGAGGTCGTGGAGCGGTACGCCGTGCGCCGCGCCGAGTTGAAGGAGATCATCCGGCGCCCCGGCACGCCCGAAGGCGAACGGCTGGCCGCGCGGGAGGAATTGCGACGTCAGCCGCGTGACGCGAGTGCCACGCGGGTGCGGAACCGGGACGGCGTGGACGGCCGGCCGCGCGGCCATCTCAGGAAGTTCGGCCTGTCCAGGGTGCGGATGCGCGAGCAGGCGCACGCCGGATTCCTTCCGGGTGTGCGCAAGTCCTCCTGGTAGTTTTGCGCGGTCCGGCCACCGACCAGGGGGACTTGAACGTGCAGAAACTCGTACGGACCAGTACGGCCGCGGCCGGGCTCGTCGCGGCACTCGCACTCGCGCTCACGGGCTGCGGCGGTGACAGCGGCGACCCGGCGAAGGACGAGGGCGGCACCACGGCACCGAGCGGGACCGGCGGCGAAGGTTCCGGTTCGACCGCGGACTCCGGCTCCGGCGCGGACGCGGACGCGGCGAGCGTCGAGGGGACGTGGGCCGGGCTGAGCGACGGCAAGACCGTCGCCCTGTCGGTCAAGTCCGGCAAGGTCGCGCTCGTCGCGGACCAGCATGTCTGCCAGGGCGCGGTGGAGGACATGGGCGAGCCGATGTTCTCCCTCAAGTGCGCCGACGGCAACACCGACCGCACCATGGGGACGATCGAGTCGAATGACGGCAAGACCCTGGTGATCTCCTGGGGCAAGGGCGTGAAGGACACGCTGACGAAGGCCGGGGACAGCAAGCTGCCGACGGACCTGCCGACGTCGTGACGTCGTCCTGCCGGCGTCGCGCCGACCGGCTGACCTGAGATCGGACCGGCCGGCCTCAGGTCAGCGGGCGGGCCGGATACGGCCGCGCCGGTCCGTCCCGCCCGGCCCGTCAGCCGCGCCCCGTCCGCCCGGCACCCGCGCGGCGTCCGCCGCGGAGGTGCCGTGCGTCCAGCCCTCGGCGTCCGTCGCCCCGCGCACGCGCGTGGCCACCGTCTCCGGGAACATCCGGTCCGTACGGTCGGCCACCGCCACCTCGCGGGCGGCGAGTACGGGCAGCAGCCCGCCGACGCCCTCTTCGGCCGCCCGCGTTGCGCTCTCCTGCTCTGCGGTCACCTGCTCCGCCGTCACCTGTTCCGTGGCCAGGGTCAGGCGTTCGCCGATGCGGTGGGCGTACGCCAGCAGGAACGACTGCCGGAATGTCTTCGTCCGCTTGCGCCCGGCCGCGCGCTGGGCGGCCTCCGCGCGGGTCATCGCGGCCGTGCCCTGGACCAGCAACGAGGTATGGAGCAGCTCGACCGCCTCCAGGTCAGGCTCGAAGCCGACGACCGTCGAGAAGCCGTACGCGCTGTTCCAGACGGCGCGGCAGCGGTTCGCGGAGGCCACGGCGTCGAGCAGGATCGCCTTCGCCGTCTCGTACGGAGCGTCCACCCCGATCCGGCACGCGCCGGGCACATCGCCGCGGTGGGTACGGTCGGCGAGCAGCGCCTCGTCGATGCTGTGCCGCGCCATCAGCTCCTGCGCCTTGGCGGTGAGCGCCTCCGCCTCCTGCGGGTATCCGGTCGCCTCCGCCTTGGCGAGCAGGGCGCGGATCCGGGTGAGCATGCGCGGCTCGCCGTCCGCGGGGGCGGTCAGATGGACGGGCGTACCGGGCACGGGACCGACCGGTTCGATCGCGGGCAGCCGGACGAGCAGCAGATACAACTCCAGTACGGAGGTGGCGTACGAGAAGCGGTCGGCCCGGTAGGGGCGCGCTTCCCGCTCCGCGTCGAGGTCCGCGAGCTGGGCGGCCCAGCGCGGCGGCAGCGACTCGTAGCGCCGCGCCTCCGCCGCTATGAGCTCGGCGAGAAGCCGCAGGTGCGGGCCGTCGAGGTCGCGGCGTACGAGGCGCCCGACATCGGCGGGCCCCCAGCCGCGCTCCCAGGCCAGCCGTACGAACTGCTCGCCGCGCCGCCGCAGTTCCGCGTCCGCCGCCGGATCGGCGGCGAGGAGGGAGGCGCCGGTGTCGATGCCGTCGGCGCTGCCGGCGTCCCCGGCTCGCGCGGAGAGTACGGCCGCGAGGGCGCGCTCGACGGTACGGGCCGCCGCGCCGGCGGTGTCCTTGTCGGTCATGCCGCGGCCTCTATGTGTTCCATGATCATGCGGGGTGCCTCCTCGGAACTGCTCCTTGCCGCGTTCCGATGGTCGCAGGTCCTGGTCGCAGGTCCGCATCCGTGATCTTTATCCACAGGCTGTGGATATCTCCTCGCCGTTTCGTACGGCGCACTACCGTGGACGCTCCGACCGATGACGTCACAGAGAAGGCACGGGGCATCCATGGGCGAGAACAAGCGGCGCATGCTGGCCGGGGAGTGGTACCTCCCCGACGACGAGGAGCTGGGCGCCGAGACCGAACGGCGCTTCGCGCTGTGCGCGGCGTACAACGCGAACGGCGGCGCCGCGGCGGCCGATCGCGCCAAGATCCTTGCGGAGCTGCTCGGTTCGGTGGGGGAGGATGTCCGTATCCGGCCGCCCTTCCAGTGCGACTACGGGACGTACATCAGTATCGGCGCCCGTACGTTCATCAACTTCAACGCGGTCTTCCTGGACGCGGCGCCGATCACCGTCGGATCGGACGTCCAGATAGGCCCGAACGTCCAACTCCTCACCCCGACCCATGAACTCGGCGCGGAACGGCGCCGCGCGGGCTGGGAGAGGGCCTCGCCGGTGACGATCGGTGACAACGTCTGGCTGGGCGGCGGGGTGATCGTCTGCCCGGGAGTGACGATCGGCGAGAACACGGTGGTCGGTGCGGGGTCGGTCGTGACGAAGGACCTTCCGGCGGGTGTGCTGGCGGTGGGCAATCCCGCGCGGGTGATCCGCGAGTTGGAGGGCTGAGCCGGGGCGCCGTCGCTATCTCGCGGGGGCGGTGGGGGCGG
>NZ_JOEI01000026.1 GCF_000718095.1 Streptomyces scopuliridis RB72
GAGAGCTACCTCGCCGGCCTCCACCTCCGCGCCTCCATGATCTGGATCAACGACCTGCTGAAGGCGACTGATTGATCACGACATCACACAGGCCCTAGGAGGCGTACCTCGGCGGCGTCGGCGTGACCGGCGACTTCCCGGCCGCCGAGTAAAAGGAGAAGGGAGCAGCGGGCAATACGATGCACTGCGCACTCGTGTGGGGCGGGAGAGCGAAGTGATGCATCCGCGCGGCATGCCGGAGCAGGAAACGTCCCGCCACCACGGTGTGCTCCACACTGTTTCGCTTGCTGCCCAGTGCCCAGGCTCCGCTGTGCACCAGCCATAGGCGCACCTGATCGGCGTCATGACTCGGTCCGTCCGCCGTCTGCGCTGCCGACGCCCCGTCCACGCTGGTGATCGCCACGTCGCGCACCCTGGTGGCACGGAAGCGTAGCCGGAAGTCGGTCGCTGTCGCCGCGCTGAACCGGGGGAGGGGGAACTCATTTCCGACGTGGGTACGCCAGCTCCGCTCGAAGTCGTCCCGACCGGTCGTGGCTGCACGGCGTGAGTCGAGCGAGAAAGATGCCGTCTTGTTGTCGTCCATAGTCCTACGAGTCTGCTCCCAGGATGTGTGTGTCGCCGATGTTCCGGTCGGTTGTCGCCCTGATACATGCGGAGACTTCCGTGATCTTCCTAGTGTTCGAAGTACCCACACATCAGGAGGACATGGTGAACGACCAGAACAGCCGCGTGGCCGTGATCACCGGTGCCGGGGGCGGCCTAGGCGTCCATATCACGCACCGCTTCGCCGCCGACGGATACACCACAGTACTGGTGGGGCGCACCGAATCGACCTTGCGCCAGGCCATCGAGAGCGGCCCGGACGGGGGCGACATGCACCCGTGGGCCGGCGACGTCTCCGACCTGAGCGCCGTCACCGCACTCATGGACGGGGTGGCCGAGCGGTTCGGGCATCTGGACGTCCTCGTCAACAACGCGGGGCTGGCGCAGCCGGGCACCGTGGAGAGCACTAGCGAGGATGCCTATCGCGCCATGATGAGCGTGAACGTCGACGGCCTGTTCTTTGCCTCCCGCGCCGCCTTGCCCCACCTGCGCGCGGTCCGCGGGTGCATCGTCAACATCGGATCCGTTGGTGGCGTGCGCGGTGACTGGACGCAGGCCGCTTACAACGCGACCAAGGGAGCGGTGGCCAATCTGACCAATGCGATGGCCCTCGACCACGGCCGGGAGATCCGGGTCAACGCGGTCCATCCCGGTGTGACGACCAGCCGCGAGGAGATCCGGATAGCGCTCGCCGAAGGCACGCCGCTGCGCGACCGGTTCGACGACCGCGTGCCCATGGGCCGGCCCGGCGATCCCGCCGAGGTGGCCGCTGTCGTGGCGTTCCTTGCCAGCTCCGGCGCCTCGTACGTCAACGGCGCGCACATCGCCGTCGATGGTGGCCTGACCGCGTCGAACGGCCAAACCAATCTCTTCCGCTGACGCGACGCGACCACGGCTTCAACCTTGCGAGGGGGGCAGCGTCGCCGCGACCGAATCGGCGACCCGCGCCGTCGGCGTGCAGCTGCGACGCCTCGAATCCACACCAGCAGGTCACCACACGCGCGAGGGTGGGAGCCGGTCGACATGAAGGGGAAGTAGTGGTCTTCAAGCTCGATGTACCAGGCCGCATGGTTCGCGGTGACGTGGATGAAGGCTATGGCGCAGTGGCCGACGCCTTTCGCGAGACCTTCGCCGTACGTAACGAGATCGGCGCTGCCTGCGTCGTCTACCACGGCGGGCGGAAGGTCGTCGACCTCTGGGGCGGCTACCGGGGCGGCCGCAACCATGTCCCCTGGGAGGCGGAAACGATGGTGCCGGTCTTCTCGACGTCCAAGGGTGTGGCAGCAGTGGCGCTCGCGGTGTTGCACGCACGTGGTCTGCTCGACCACGATGAGCGTGTGGCGGCCTATTGGCCCGAGTTCGCTGCCGCCGGTAGGGCGATGTCACCGTCCGTCAGCTGCTTGCCCATCAGGCAGGGCTGGCGGTGATCGACCGGCCAGTTGGGCTCGGCGACCTGACTGGCTCCCGCACCCTCGCCACGGCTCTTGCCGAGCAGCGTCCGGCATGGGAGCCGGGCACCCGGCACGGCTACCACGGCCAGTCGTTGGGCTGGTACGAGAGTGAGCTCGTAAGTCGGATCGACCCTGGGAAACGTCGTATCGGCCGGTTCTTCGCCGACGAGGTCGCTACGCCGCTCGGCCTCGACTTCCACTTCGGCCTGCCGCAGGACACTGATCGCGATCGGGTCGCCCGTATCCACGGATTTCGCTCTTGGGAGATGACGCTGCACCTGAGGGCGATGCCGGCATCATTCGTCCGGGCATACGCGAATCCACGGAGCTTGACCTCCAGGGCGTTCGGCAATCCGCGGGTCCTGGGCACCGTGGAGAACTTCAACCGGCCGGATGTGCAGGCCGCGGAGACGAGGTTCTCCCTGGGGTACGTCAAGCCGTTCCCGGCGTTCAGGTTCGGCTCCGAGTCGGACCGGGCCTTCGGGACGATGGGCCTGGGCGGGTCATTCGCCTTCGCAGACCCGGATACCGGTACGGGCTTCGCGTACGCGATGAACCGCACTGGATTCCGGCTTTGGGACGATCCTCGTGAAGTGGCGCTGCGGGAGGCGCTCTTCGCGCGGGTCCTCGGCGAGCGGCCTCAGCGGCCCGACCTGGCCTCCGGGCGTTCTGGCCTCTGATTCGCAGGGTGTGCGCCTACGGCGCGAACAGCGTCTGTCGAAGGGGTGGCCGGAGCCGGTGCGGCACCGGAGGCTCATCTCGTGTTGCCGAAGCGCCCTCCTCAACGGGCAATGCTCGTGCGAGAGAAGCATCGACGGCACGGCAAGTCAATGGGTTTGAGCAGACCTTTGGCAGTCGGCGAAGAGGTGGATGTCACCGCAGGGCCCGCGCAGCGCTCAATCGAGCGGCGTGCATCGCTCAGCGCGGGGGTCGGCAACCTCATGGTGCCTGTGACGGAGGATTGCCAACCAGGTCGAACGCCGCTCGCTGCGGGGGCCACCGTCCGACGCGAGCGGCTCCACAAGCACTTGAGTGTGTTCCACGTCTCAGAGGCTTGCGTAAACACCGACTGCGAGTTGAAACTTCAACTCGTCAGTGAGGATGTGATCCTCTGCCTGAAGGACGTGTCATGACCAGGCAACTAACCGGCCGCAGCTACCGCTTCGACCTCGGTGATCTGAAGGTGCGATTCACGTTCGATTCGCCGACCCAGGGCAGCTTCGTGGTAGTGCACGGTGCGGGGCTCGCCCCTGACGGTCACGCCGAAACGGTGGCTCTGAACCTGCAAGAGATCCGCGAAGGCGTCTATCTGAACTCCTGGACCGAGGCGAGCGGGGCCACGGTGACGCACCTGGAGGACTTCGAAAACGGGACGCTGTACTCCAACGTGACCGTCGACGGCAAGCTCTACCACTTCACCGGAACGATTAAGGAGTTGACCATGACCCAGCACACCGACGCGCAGGACGATCAGGCAAAAGGCAACGTCGACATCGTACTCACCGCGATGCGGGAGTTGTTCGCCGACAAGGACCTCACCGCGATAGATCGATACTGGGCTGAGCCCTACATTCAGCACAGCCCGCAGATGCCCAATGGGCTCGACACCCTGCGCAACGTCGTTCCAAACCTGGAGGGCTTCTCCTGGGAGCCGCAGCGGATCGCCGCCCAGGGCGATCTGGTCTTCACCCACAGCATCGTCCACGGCTGGGCCCCGAACCCCGTGGCCATCGTCGACATCTTCCGGCTGGACAACGGACGCATCGTGGAACACTGGGACGTCGTCCAGGACATCGTCTCTGCCGAAGAATCTGCCAACGGCAACACAATGGTGTAGACCCGGCGGGTGGACATCTCGATCTCATCGTCTCGTAGCACCGGTCCTGCGCTCATCGTTCCAGGACACCGAGCGCCGGTTACGTCCCTAAGCGTCCAGGTGGGGCGGCGCCCGTACGGCGCCTTCTTGCGCCGGCAGCGCCGCCCGACGCCGGCCTTGCCGCCGCCTGCGCGGATAGCGCCAGAGAATGGAGACCTCTTATGTCGGTCAACAGAGAAACCGCGCGCAAGGCCATGGATGAACTACTCAACCAGCGGGACTTGACGGCATTGGATCGTCACTTCGCCGAGAACTACATCCAGCACAACCCGGCGATTGCCGACGGTCGTGAAGGCCTTCGGGCAATCGTGCCAACTCTCCCCGACGACTTCCGCTACACCATGCTGCGAACGTTCGAGGACGGCGACCACGTCATCGCGCTCGCCAGAGTCAGCGGCTTCCTTCCCGAAGGCGATGCCGCTGTGGCAGACGTCTTCCGTTTCGAGAACGGCCGCATAGCCGAGCACTGGGACATCCTTCAGCCGTACGTGCCGGACGGCCAGACCGCCAGCGGGAATCCAATGCTGAGCTGATATGGCTGCTCGGCGAGGACGACGGATCCCTTGCAGCCAGCCCATCGAACCACCAGGCATGCAATGGAGAGACCATAAGCGCAGTCGTGGTTGTTGTAACGATCATTCCCGTCCCGGAACACAGATCAGAAGTGATCGCTGCCCTCGAACGGGCGATCACCCGCGCTCACGTCGAAGATGAGGGCTGTCTCCTCTACGCGCTGCACGAGGGTGACGACCGCCTCGTCGAAATCGAGAAGTGGTCCAGCCCTGAGGCGCTGGACGCGCACCTCAAAGGACCCGCAGTAGGCCAACTTCTGAAGGAGATCGAGGGGAAGATCGTCGGCGAGCTGGACGGGCAGGTCTTGCGACCCCACCCGGCCGGTACGCCGCAGCAGGGAGCGCTCTGATTGTCGTTGACAGCCGAGCATCAACGTGGGTACGTAGCCTGAGGCTGGGGGAGCCGACGCGGTTGGGCTGGACCCTGGCCGGCCTGCCGCCGCCAAGGGCGGCCGACGGGCGCGGTGCTGGCCGCGACCGCCGTCACTACCGATCAACTACGCTGCGGCGTAAGCCAGTTGACGCACCACGGAGGCTGGTAGCCTGGCGATCCTGAACGTGATGGACTCGGGATACGACGTCGCCTACCTCCCCGGCGCCCCTGGTCGGACCAACGATCGTACTGGTCGGGCGCACCCCGTGTGGCTGGTTTGTCAACTCCAACGGTGAACGTGATGCAGGGTGCGGCTACTTCTATCCTGATCATCAGAAGTTGACAAGTCAACCATGTCGCCCTAGGGTTCTGGTTGCAAGCTCAGCTAACCCTGCGCCCTTCCAGTCCTGGCGTGGGAGGAGTGGAGGGAGACCCCCGTGTACATTGCTGCGGCCATCCTCAGTGTGATCCTTGCTCTCGTGAGCCTGGCCGCGGGTGCACCCAAGGCGCTGCTCAAAGGTGATGTCTCCGCCGGGCTGCAGTCCCACATGGGGTTGAGCGCCGGGTTCGTCCGGTTCATCGGGCTAGCCGAGGTCGTCGCCACCGTCGGCCTGGTTGTCGGACTTTTCTGGCAGCCCCTGGGTATTGCCGCTGCTGTCGGTGTGACCGTCACGCTGGCCGGTGCGGTCGTCTTCCATGTCAGGGCGCGGGACTATGCCAACCCCGAAAACAGGGGGAACGCGAGCGCGCCCGTCCTGCTGGCCCTTGTCTCGGTCGCGACCGTCGTGACCCTGACCCTGACCCTGGCCATGTGATCCGGCCCGCCCGGCCTGCGTCCCAAAATCCGCCAGATCGTCTGGAGCGTCTCCATGTCGTGTTCTCCGGCTCGCGCCGACCCGCAGGGCCTCCTGGCCGGCTCTCGGATCCCTGACGGGTAGTTCAGCGGTGAGCGAGTCTGCCGCGAAAATCGGCCGGCGGCCCCGCGCACCAGGACATCCCTCCGGGCTGGCACAGGGCTGACCTCCCGTGATCCAGGCAGTCGCATCCCTTCGCCCGGTCAGTCCGGCTGCTTCTCCATGTGGTCCAGGATGCGCTTGGAGATCCGGCCGAGTGTGCTGAGCTGGTTCGGGGTCAGGGCATCGATGAACAGGCGGCGGACGTGCTCGACGTGCTGGGGTGCGGCCTCTTCGATCGCCTTGTAGCCGGCCGGGGTGGCGACGATGAATGCTCCGCGTCCGTCGTCGGGGCATTCTTCCCTGGCCACGAGCCCGCGTTTCGCCATCCGCGTGACCTGGTGGGACATTCGGCTCTTCTCCCACTCCACGAGTTTGGCCAGATCCAAGAAGCGCATCCGCCCGTCGCCCCTTTCGGTGAGGTTGTGGAGCACGATGTAGTCGGAGGCGGACATTCCGGACTCGGCCTGGACGCGTCGGGATAGCCGTCCGATGAGTGTCTCCTGCATTCGGATGAAGCTGTCCCAGGCGGCCTTCTGTTCTGGGTCGAGCCAGCGTGGCGGTGCGTCCATGAGGGCAGTCTAACGAAATCGTTGACAGCTCATCTACTGGCGGTGGCGGCGATGCGACCCTCGGCGAGGCCGCGTCCGTCGTGACCAAGATGCTTCGGTTCGGACCCGGCCCTGGTGCGCGAGCCGGAAGGTGCCGGGATCGATGCCCGTCGGACGGGTGGAGAACGTACCAAATTTGTCCGGTTTGGGGTCAAGGGTGAGTGGTGCGAGCCGCGTCTCCTGCAGGTCGAGTTCCGGGAAATCGCCGACCGTGAGGTCGGGTGGTGCCAGAACTGGTCACAGCGGATCGTCGTGTCACCACCGGTGTCGTTCCTCCGGAGAACTCGGCTTTCCCTACGTGGAAGCTCTCGCGCCCACCGCGGCCATGCCGGGTCGTGTCGCCGAATTCTCCGGCACCCCGTGCTCGCTCTGCACTACGGATGCCCTCGTCGAGGGTTAAGTTGATGCATCAACCTAGTGGGGCTAGGGTGATGTCCTGGCTGACGGGATTCTGCCGAGTTGAGCGGGATCAGATCCTACAAGGAGGACACATGACCGTCGAAGTGAGCGACGTGCCCGAGGCGAAGCGCTACGAGGCCCGCGTCGATGGAGAGTCCAAGGTGGCGGGCGTCGCGGAATACATCCGTACGACGGAACTCGTCGCGTTCGTACACACCGAGGTCGAGGCGGAGTACGAGGGCGCGGGAGTCGGGTCCGCGCTGGTCCGCACCGCCCTTGACGAGGCACGCGCCGCGAACCTGCGGGTGCTGGCCACCTGTCCCTTCTTCGCGGGCTGGATCAGCCGGCACCCCGAGTACCAGGACCTGCTGTACCAGTCCCGCAGCAAGGTCAGTGACTGAAAAGCAGAGCACGGCAGTGATGGAGGCGGGCATGAGCGGCGAACTTGAGCAGAAGGCATACCAGACGGAGTCGATCACGGTGACCTTCGAGGCCAGGCGCTGCCTCCACGCCGCCGAATGCGTCCATGGCCTGCCCGAGGTGTTCGACACGAGGAAGCGACCGTGGATCCAGCCGGATAAGGCTACGGCCGATCGCCTGGCGGAGGTGGTGCGGCGCTGTCCCTCGGGCGCGCTCCAGTACGAACTCGTGGACGGCGGGACGGAAACCCTTGACCGGCCCACCACGATCACGCGCAGTTCCACCGGGCAGCTGACCGTGCGCGGTGAGCTGAGTGTGGACACGCCGCAAGGCCCGCGCGCCGAGACCAGGGTCGTGCTGTGCGGCTGCGGGAAGAGCCGCCTCCAGCCGTACTGCGACCACGCGGGGCCCTGCGGTCAGTGACGCGGCCGTGCCCGCTTCCCGCATGTAGCACCCAAGATCCTGGAGTCGAGCAAATGTCCCTTGCAGTGCAGTTCTCCGAGTACGGCACCCCTGACGTGCTGCGTATCGTCGATGTTCCGCCGCTCACCGCGGGCCCCGGGCAGGTACGGCTCGCGGTGCGCGCCGCAGGCGTCAATCCGATCGACTGGAAGATCCTGCACGGCTCCATGCGCCAGGTGATGCCCGTCGATCTTCCGGGCGGCCTCGGCTCCGATGTGGCCGGTGTAGTCGACCAGGTCGGCGAGGGCGTGACCGCCTTCAGCGTCGGTGACGAGGTGCTGGGGGCTTCCATTACACCCTCCTACGCACAGTCGGCGCTCGCTGACCCCGCTGCACTGATCGCCAAGCCGGCCTCCGTCCCGTGGGAGGTTGCCGCGACCCTGGCCGGTGCGGGTATCACCGCCTGGGAGGTTCTTAACAAGCTGAAGATCTCTACGGGGGAGACTCTGCTGGTCCATGCCGCAGCCGGTGGCGTGGGCACGTTCGCTGTACAGCTGGCCGTCGCCCGCGGTGCGCGTGTCATCGGCACCGCGAGCGAACGCAACCACGAACAGCTCCGCTCTTTCGGTGTGGAACCGGTCACCTATGGCGAGGGACTGGTCGACCGCGTACGAGCGATTTCCCCCCACGGAGTCGACGCGGTCCTCGACGCCTCCGGTCGCGGTGAAATCCCGGACTCGATCGAACTCGCCGGCGGTCCGACACGCGTCCTCTCACTCGTGGCCTTCGGCGCCGCGGACACCGGAATCCAGATGCACATGGCCGAGCCGGGAGCGGGGGGTCCAGAAGCGCTCGGTGACATCCTCGCCCTCATCGAGGCGGGACGGCTGCAGATGCCTATCGCGGGTACCTACCCCCTCGACGAGATTGCGGCGGCACTGGCAGTGAGCCAGTCCGGGCACCTGAGCGGCAAGCTCGTAGTACTCCCGGCGTAAGGTCACGACCTTTCGCGCGAGTAGCGTGCGTCACAGCCCCGCGGGGACCGTATTCAGTGGCCCTCTCAAGTCTGGACGCGGATCGTCCTGGTGAGCAGGAGGCCCGCCACGTTGTCGGATGACGCCACGACCTGTTGCGGGGTCCCGTGGTTACGATGCGGCCGCCCGTTGGGCCCGCCGTCAGATCCCACGCCAGAGACGTGGACGGCAGTGGCGATGAGGTCGAGGTCGAGGTCGAGGTCGTGGTCGTGGTCGTGGTCGAGAGTTGTGGAGCGCCGTCACACCCATGCACCGTTCGGTCGCACGCATCTCCCGAGGGCACACTGCACGCCGTGGAGTCGCCTCGGCGCGGCGAGTGACCCGGGCTGTCTCGGTGAGGCGCTCGCGCAACGCACGTACGGCGGCCTGGGCCTGCGTAGTCAGACCTCCGCCCAGTCGGCCGAAGGTTCGGCGCGCCTGAACAGAGGTCCAGCCCGGGGCAGCACCAGTTCGGTCGGTACCGGCGCGCGCTGATGTTGCTGGCCTCGGCCGGCGGAAACCGGATCCCGATAGTCGCGAAGCTGGTCCAGGCCGACGAGGACACTGTTCACCCGCTGGTCCCTGCGCAAGCTCGTCACATACCTGCGCCAGGTACACGGCCTGGGCATCCGCATCGGCCGCGAGACGTTACGTGGCCTGCTTGCCCGTCACGGCGTCACGTTCCAGCGCTTCACCCCGACCTTCGCCTCGTGGGTCGATCCAATCGCGGCACACTTCGGACCACTTCGCCATTTCACCCGGGCGAGAGCATCTGCTGAAGGATGCGCTGCAGCTCGGTGCGGTCCTGCGGGGTGATCCTCGCCAGCCTGCGGTCGTACTCCGCCGCGAGGGCTGCAAGTGCACGATCTCGCGCCTCTGCACCCTCAGTGGTCAGTACGAGGCGGTGACGCCGCAGGTCCGCGTCGTCGATCTCGCGCCGGATGAACCCCTTGGCGACGAGGTTGCGGACGTAGACCGTCACGCTCGCTTTGGGCAGCAGCAGTGCCACCGCGATCTCCGCAGGGTACGGCGACGCGGCCACCTCCGCCAGGACGAAGAACTCCTTCGTCTCCAGCCCGAGATCAGCCAGCTCCTCCGTGCAGGCATCCATCACGACGCTCAGCAGCCGCTGGTTCAGCGTCCACAGCTGTGCCCCATCGACTGTCATGCGAGCCCCCATCCAAGTGGTACGGTTCTGTATTAGTTCCAAGCTGTACCAGTATCGGTTTTGTACTGGACGTCCATGGAACAATAACCTCACGAAGGGTGCGTGCCATCCATGCTTCAGCACATCACGATCCCGCGCGGACCGATCGAGCTCGCGGCCGACCTCCACCTGCCCGACAACGCTGACAGCACCGCGCCGCTGCGCGCCGTGGTTCTCTCCACGCCCGGCAGCAGCGTAAAGGAGCAGATCGGCGCCAACTACGCGTCCCGCCTCGCCGCCCGCGGCATCGCAGCGCTCGTCTTCGACCCCGCTCACCAAGGGCAGAGCGGCGGCGAACCCCGCGACCTCGAAGACCCCTACCGCCGCGGTGAGGACATCTCCTACGCCATCGACGCGCTCACCACGACCCCCGGCATCGACCCGCAGCGCATCGGCGTCCTCGGTATCTGCGCCGGCGGCGGCTACGCCGTGCACACCGCCCGCACGGACCACCGCATCAAGGCGGTCGGCACGGTGGTCCCCGGCAACATGGGCACCTCGTTCCGCAGCTTCCAGCCTGACGGCCCGGCCGCCGCACTGGACGCCCTCGCCGACGCGCGCATCGAGGAGTCCCGCTCGGGCGAGCTCACCCGCGTGAACTGGCTGCCCGACACTCTGGAGGACGCCGCAGCAGCCGGTCTGACCGACATCGACACCACCCAGGCGATCACCTTCTACCGCACCGAGCGCGGCGGCAACGAGCACTCCACCAACCGCCGCCTCTCGCGCAGCGACTCCCTCCTGCTGGGCTACGACGCGTTCCACCTGGTCGACCAGCTCATGACCCAGCCACTCCAGGTCATCCTCGCTGGACGCATCGGCAACACCGGCACCTACGACGCCGGCATGCAGCTGTGGAAGCTGGCCCCCAACCCGGTCGACCTCATGGTGATCGAGGGCGCCGGCCACTACGAGATGTACGACGAGCCCGAATACGTCAACGCCGCCGTCGAACGGCTCACCGACTTCTACGTCAACAACCTGTAGGCATCCAAACCGGCGAACCTATGTGATCACAGCGCTAGCGGGCGACCCGGAGACCGGCGTGCGCGGCTGTTGGAAGTCGTCCACCGGAGCCCCGTCGCACCCGTTGATCGCTTCTCCTGAGCCAGTAAGGGAAGTGGTCGCTTCCCGGACACGCCCCTGGCGCCGCCGACGTATCAACTGCCCACTCGGGCCGCCGCCCCCTGCTTCAGGATGAACTTCCTGTTCCGTCATGCTTGCGCGCCTCGGTGATGCAGTCGTGCAGCCGCCTGCGCACGTCCCGCAGGTCCGTCATCTGCCGGTCGAGGCGGTCACGTTCGGCCGCGAGCAGCTCCAGCAGTTCCGGTGACGCCCCACCGGAGTCAGCGAACGGCAGCACCTCGCGAATGGTTCTGCTGGTCAAGCCCACGGGTAGAGCTGTTGGATCAGCCTGACTCGTTCGACGGCACCGTCCGGATACCGGCGCTGGCCACCCGGATTCCGGGAGGAGTGGAGCAAGTCCTGCTGCTCGTAGTAGCGCAGCGACCTGACACTGACGCCCGCCTTCGCGGCGACCTCTCCGATCCGCATCCCGACCTCCTGACTCGACTCCACGTCCCGCTTGCACCTGACGTTGGCGTCAGGTTTTAGCGTAGCGGACACCGGTGCGAACCCTCCCATCCGAATCCTGGAGCACGCCTATGACCAGCACGTCTCCGACTCACTTCTCAAGACCTCAGGGAAAATCAGCAATGTTCATCAGGATCACGGTCATGATCGCCGAGAGCGCAGCGTGGTCGGCATGACCAACATCAACAAAACCGTCGTCGTCCTGGGCGCCACGGGGCAGCAGGGAGGATCGGTCGCCGCGGCGCTGCGGGCCGACGGCTGGGGGGTGCGCGCGGTCGTGAGGGACCCGTCCGGCCACCGGGCCCGGTCCCTCTCCGCCGCCGGCGTCGAAACCGTCCGCGGTGACCTCGGCGATCCGGAGTCGCTCCGCGCTGCCTTCTCCGACGCCCACGGCGTCTTCAGTGTCCAGCCGAACTCCGGCCAGGCCGGCGCCGACGTGACCAACGAGGACGAGGTCCGCTTCGGCGCGGCGGTGGCCGAGATCGCCGAGCGCTGCGGCGTAGCCCACCTCGTCTACAGTTCGGCCGTCACCGCGGGTTCGACAACGGGCGTGGACCATCTCGACACCAAGAGCCGTATCGAGGCCCATGTCCGGAATCTGGACATTGCCAGCACCATCATTCGGCCGGCCACGTTCATGGAGCTCCTGGTGACCCCCGAAATGGGCCTCGACCGGGGACACCTGTCCTTCCTGATGCGCCCGGACCAGGCCATGCAGTTCATCGCAGTACGCGACATCGGCCGCATCGTCGCCGCGGTCTTCGGCTCATCCGATCGCTACGCCAACCGCACCATGGAGATTGCCGGTGACGCTCTCACCGGCAAGGCCCTGGCCGAGGATCTGACCCAGGCCGCTGGCCAGCCGATCAGCTACAGCCGCCTGCCGACGACGCTGCTGGCACAGGACGAGGTCCTCGGCAAGTTGGCAGCACTCGTAGACGACGGCAGGCTGGCGGGAAACGCGAACCTCGACGCGTTGCGCGCGGAGTTTCCCTTCCTGCTGCGCTTCGACCGCTGGCTGGCAGGCCCTGGTGCGGGCCTTCTCGATGAGACACTCCGTTCCTCGGACACGGGCATCGCCCCGCGCTGACGGGGCCCTTCCGGGCGAGCTCGGCCGTGGTGGGCGGACGGTGGCCGTCCGCCCAGTTGGCCGCGACGGCCTCGGCGGCGTCCTGCGACCAGTCGGCCAGGACCTCCCCGAGCAGCCAGGCCAGGTTGTCCAGGTGGTCCTTATCCGCCCGGCGGGGACGGCGCTCGGTGAGGACGTGCAGCCTGCCCTCGGCCCAGTGCGCCTGGTCGAGAAGCCGCAGCACCCCGACGGCGAGGTGTATCGGTGCGCCGTCAGAGGCGCTTTCTCGGACCGATCGTGAGCTATCGCATCGGCGCCCGGATGCAGTACCGCCTCGCTGTGGCCGCTTCGGAGCCCGCCGTCGCCCTCCGTGGTTGGGTGACCCGCGCGGTGCTTTGGGATCGTGGTGCGCGGTTCCGGCCACGGGACAGCTGAGTTGGCATGACTAGACTTCTCTCGGCAGGGCGGTTGCGCTAGTGAGTTGAACCCACAACTCGCTATAGGGCCCACGGTACGAAGGCTTGGCCGTTTGGCGAGCCGGGGGAGGTGGATGACCGATTGTCTGATCTCACATCGCCGCGGCCGAGCGGGCGAGGGCGGGCCCGCTCTCGTGCCGAATCCGTCGAGGTCGCTACGCCCCGGGTGCCGCAGGAGCAGCGGGAGAACTGGCAGTCACTGGTGATTCTCGCGCACTTGGTCGAAGCCGAGCTGGAGCGAAAGACGCAGGACGATGCCGGCATCCCGCACAGCCACTTCAAGATTCTCGCGTTGCTCGCCGGCGCGGATCGGTACACGATGGGCCTCACCCGACTGAGCCGGGCGCTACGGTTCCACAAGAGCCGACTGTCACATGCACTCCGCTCACTTGAGGCCGCCGGATTGCTCCGCCGCGAGGACACTCCTGAAAAGGGCCGTGCCTACCAGGCCGTCCTCACGCGTCGTGGTCTCGACCTCGTGGAGCGAGTGCTGCCGCTGCAGGACGCCTTCGCCCGTGACGCAGTGCTCTCCGGCCTCACCGCGACCGAGGTCACGCAACTGCGCACCATCGCCGAGAGGATCATCGCGAACCTGGATGATCGGGGGGAATGACCCGACCGGTGTCCCCGTCGGTGTCCTCGGGGCGGGGCGCTGTGCCAGTAATATCGTGCGGTCAAGCTGCGGTGTCGCACGGCCCGTGCCGCAGGCGGCAGCGCAGTCGGCGTCGTTCCGGAATTTGTCTAGAAGGCGATCGCGCTGCGGTGTCCGAGTCGATAGCGGCCGTGGCGGGTGCTGTAGCGATGCAGCCAAAGGGCGCGTCGAGGCGGGTCGCGTACTTGCTGGACAGTGCTTGCGGCCTTGGGGTACCTCGCGCTTGAACGTGGCGTTGAAGGACTCGGCGAGCACGGATAGGCGTCTAGTTGACACGTCAAGTTCCGATGCTAATGTAGATAATGCATCATCTACGTGGCAGCGGCGGACGTTACTGTCCCTGTTCGTCGCCCCTCCTGCCTCGACGAGGGTTCTGGCGGTCCCGGACAGCGACTTCGCCGACCGCAACATCTCGTTCATGACCTACAACCTGCTCCACCTCGCGTCGATGATCCGTTGCATCGGTGGCTTCCCGGCCTTTGGCAACCGGCGCTCGGCCTGGGACGCCGGCTGCTGCCCCGGCAACGATCGATATCTACGTGTCTCAGCGACCGACACCCTCTCAAAGCGCTGCCAAGGATGTGAGAAGCGATGACCACACCAGCGACGAACTGGCCGAGCCTCCGGGTCTCGGACTGGACCGCCACCCGCGACACTCTGCACATGTGGACCCAGATCGTGGGCAAGATCCGGATGGCCCACGCACCCCTGATCAATCACTGGTGGCAGGTGACCTTGTACGTCAGCCCCCGCGGGTTGACGACGTCGACCATCCCGTACCGAGCCGGGGCATTCGAGATCGAATTCGACTTTGTCGGCCACCAGCTCGAAGTCCGCAGCAGCGACGGCGGCGCGCGAAGCTTCCGGCTCCGGCCCATGCCAGTCGCCGAGTTCTACACCCGGATCCTGCACACGCTCGATGAGCTCGGGATCGAGGCCCCGATCCATCCGCACCCCAACGAGGTCGAGCCGGCGATCCCCTTTGCCGAGGACCACGACCACGCCTCCTACGACGGCGAAGCGGCTGCCCTGTTCTGGCGACAGCTGCTGCAGGCCAATCGGGTAATGGGCGAGTTCCGGTCGCACTTCGTCGGCAAGGTCAGCCCGGTGCACTTCTTCTGGGGCGCGATGGATCTCGCCTGCACCCGTTTCTCCGGGCGGTCGGCTCCTCCGCACCCCGGCGGCGCACCCAACTGCGGGGACTGGGTCATGGTCGAGGGCTACTCCCGGGAACTGTCCAGCTGCGGGTTCTGGCCTGGCGGTGGAGAGGAAGGTGCCTTCTACGCCTACGCCTACCCCGAACCCGACGGGTTCGCCGATTACCCGGTCGGCCCCAAAGGCGCCTACTTCAGCTCTGAGTTCAAGCAGTTCCTTCTGCCCTACGAGGCCGTCCGCGCCGCGCCCGACCCTGACCGCGCTGTCACCGAGTTTCTCCACACAACCTACGAAGCCGCCGCAGTGCGCGGACAATGGGACCGCTCCGCGCTGGAAGATGACCCCTTCCGGTGGGACGGAACTTCTTCGCCTCGTCGGGCTTCGAAGTAACCAAGATCGAGAAGTTTTCCAGCCTAACTGATCGTTTCAGGATGAGTTGAGCTGTGGGCCTTGCGTTCGGCGATCCTGGTCGGCAGGGTCTCCGGAATGCGTGCCGATCTGGCCGCGCCTGCACGCCACCCTGCTGAGCGAGCTGCGCCGCATGAACGTGCTGGACCTGGACGGCTGCGCCGTGGACAGTGCGCACGTCCGGGCCCCCAAAGGGGGGATCACGTCGGATCCTCGCCCACCGACCGTGCACGCCCCGGCTCTCACCACCACCTGATCGCGACCTTCACGGAACTCCACTCGTCGTCACGCTCCCCGGCGGCAACCGCCACGACATCACCCAGCTCCTGCCACTGCTGGACGCTGTCCCGCCGATCCG
The DNA here is from genome assembly GCF_000718095.1 of Streptomyces scopuliridis RB72. Classification (GTDB taxonomy): domain Bacteria; phylum Actinomycetota; class Actinomycetes; order Streptomycetales; family Streptomycetaceae; genus Streptomyces; species Streptomyces scopuliridis. Next base: position 15,592 of record NZ_JOEI01000026.1, read on the forward strand.
GGGCCCGCGAGGTCGCCTCGCCGTCGTCACAAGCCCCGACACCTGTACGCCGACCGGGGCTACGACTTCGACAAGTACCGCCGACTGCTGTGGAATCGCGGCATCAAACCGCCCATAGCCCCGTCCGGAGTCGGCCACGGCTCCGGACCGGGCAAGATGCGCTGGGTCGTAGAGCGCGCATTCGCCTGGCAGCACCGGCTAGCGTGCTCGATCAGAGTAAGGCTGGCTCAGACGCCGTTAGTGCAGGGCCCCGTGGTCGGTGCAAAGGAGTGCTTCGGCGACGCGGGCGCGTTTGGGTGGTCAGAGTGTTGGTGACGGTCGCCCCCCGGTGAGCTCCGGTGGAGTGGATGGATCAACTTCTAGTTGACGTATCAAGCTCTAGTGCTAATGTAGATGACGCGTCATCTACTTATTGAGGCGGGCAGCTACTGGTGCCGCGGGCCGTCTCTGTGCGGTGGCCGCGCCAGTTTGGGGTGCGACGTCAACCGATTCAGCGTGGTGGTTGGCCGGTTCGGCCTCAGGGGTGCCTGCGCGGACGCGTACGGCCGTTTCCCCGGCGTCGAGATCGACGGCGTCCTGTTCTGAAAGCAAGGATCCCCATGAACGTACCCGTGAACGGCAAGCCCGACTTCACCGGGCTGCGCGCGATGTACATCAACTGCACTCTCAAGCGCTCCCCCGACCTCAGTCACACCCAGGGTGTGATCGACCGTAGCGTGGCGATCATGAAGGCGAACGGAGTGAGTGTGGACCAGATCCGCGCCGTCGACCACGACATCGCCACCGGCGTCCGCCCGGACATGACCGAGCATGGATGGGATACCGACGAGTGGCCCGCACTGCTGCCTCGGGTCCTCGCTGCCGACATCCTGGTCATCGGTGGATCCATCTGGCTCGGTGACAACAGCTCAGTGACCCGCCGGGTGATCGAGCGGCTCTACGGCTACTCCGGCGTGCTCAATGAGCAGGGTCAGTACGCCTACTACGGACGCGTCGGTGGCTGCCTGCTCACGGGCAACGAGGACGGCCTCAAGCACTGCGCGATGAGCATCCTCTACAGCCTGCAGCACATCGGTTTCACCGTCCCGCCCCAGTCCGACGCGGGCTGGCTCGGCGAGGTCGGCCCAGGCCCCTCCTACCTCGATGAAGGTTCCGGCGGCCCGGACAACGACTTCGCCAACCGGAACATCTCGTTCATGACCTACAACCTGCTCCACCTCGCGTCGATGATCCGTAGCACTGGTGGCTTCCCAGCCTATGGCAACCAGCGCTCGGCCTGGGACGCCGGTTGCCACCCCGACAACACCAATCCTGAACACCGCTGACCACACGCGGTTCTGGGACAACAATCCCCGGCGCGCGCCGGTTCCGGCCACAAGGTTTTCCGTTGTCCCCAACGGACCGGCGTGCGTCGAACCCGGGGACCGGGTGTTGCCGCTCTCGTTGGGCCAACCGCGCTCGTTGAGGTCGTCGCAGTCGCGGACCTGGTCGGCGTAGTTGCGCACCCCGGCTATCGCGGGTCGCCTCCACGATCGTCGCCGGCGCGGGGCCGCGGGACACAAGACGGTCGGGTATACGGGCACCGCTTGGCTTCTCCGGCGGCAGAGTCGCAGAGTCGCCTGTTCGGGGCGCTATGCAAGCCTTGTCACTCAGCGACAGTCCCAGGTGTCGGCCCCACCGGCCCGGCTGTGCAACACCGGATCGCCGCACTTGAGCTGCTGCACCTCTCCGGGCGTCGTCTCACAGTCGTATCAGACCACTCCTCCACCCCACCAGGGCCGCCGAAATAGTGATCGGCAACACCAAAGGCGCAGAGCAAATGGCACATCTACTGGAACGCGACGACGCGCTTGAGCTACTGGCATCGGAGTTGAGTAGAGCGAGCGGCGGCCGCGGGCGTCTCGTTCGGCTCCGCGGAGCCTCGGGCACCGGCCGCTCCGCCCTCCTGGAGGCCGCCATCGGGCGGGCGGACAGTAGCGGATTCCGTGTGCTGAGTGCGCGCTGCTCGCGCGAAGACTCCACGTCGCCCCTGTCCTCCGCGTTCCGCCTCATGGGTGCTGCCGGAACTTTCCAGGAGAAGGACGGCTCCGCGGAAGAGCGTGAGGACGGACCGCGGTTGTGGCAGGCCCTTCAGGCGACCTCCGCTGAATTCCCCCTGTTGCTGGCCGTGGACGACGCGCACTTCGCCGACCCGGCGTCGCGTAGTTGGCTCATCGAAACCGCCCGGCGCATTGACTGCTTACCGATCCTGCTCGTAGTTACTGAACGTAGCCAATACGACATCCTTCCTCCCGTCCCGGACCTGAGCAGGGCATTGTCAGCGTCCAGCGCGATCGCGCATACACTCGCTCCCCTCAGCGAGGCCGCCTCGGCCGGACTTGTCCGCACGGTCACCCCTTCGGCCACGACCGAGTGGATCGCGGAGTGTGTGCGTGCCTGCGCAGGCAACCCACTTCTGCTGCACGCGCTGCTGGAGGATGTAGGAAACTGTTCCTCCTCCCACCTCCCCGAGACGTCGGCCGCGTTGTATCCCGGGGCATATCCCGCGGCGGTTGACTGGTGGCTGAGCAGCGCCGGAGAAGACACCACGCAGGTGGCACGTGCCCTGGCGGTCGCGGACCAGGACGGGCTGCGGGAGCCGTACAGCGAGTTGGTACGGCTCCTGACAGAGGCGTGCGGTACCGACTCGGCACGCACACTGGGCTGGCTCACCGCCATGACGCGCCTGGGCATGCTCCGCGAAGGGGCTGATGGCTCCCTGCGCTACGCCCACCCCCTACTGCGCGACGCCGTGCTAGGGGATTGGCCGACCGAACGCCGGGAGGCAGTCAGCCGCTCATTTGCCGAGGTGATGCTCCGTCGAGGCGATCATGCCGAAGCGGTCGCCCGACAACTCATGCGCAGTGGGCCCGTCGGGCGGGGCTGGGCCCTGCGGGCACTGGAAGACGCAGCGAGCATCGCCACCCACGCGGACAGACCGCTGGAGGCGATCCAGTACCTTCGCCGGGGACTGGAGGAGTCGGATTCCGACGCATCGCGACAGCGCCTGCTGAACGAGCTGGGCTCGATGGAGTACACGTACGGCAACAGCTCGGCCGGGGTCCAACGGCTCCACGAGGCCCTGATCGTGGCTGCCGGCCCGAATGACCGGGCTCGGACGGCCATCGCGCTCGGTACAGCGCTCACGGGACGAGGGGAAATCCGGGACGCCGTGTGCCTCTTGCGTGAAACAGAGCGGGAGCTCGGCGGACATCCAATGGCGGCCCGGAGCGTCCAAGCCGCCACGGTCCTGCTGACTGATCGGGAGCAAGGCCTGCGCTCGGCGGAATATCGAAGGCTGTTGGACGGAACCGCTCATGGCGTGGAAGCTCTCGGTGCCGCTGGACGGGCTCTCCTCATCCGGCACGCGGCCATAGCCGGGGAAGTCTCTTCTCGCCGGGCGATGACGCAGGTGCGGGGATTGCTGAGCGAACCCGCCGACGAACTTTCGGAGCCCTTCCTTCTAGGCGCTGCTGCCACGGTTGCCCTGTGGGCGGATGCGCTGGAAGAAGCGGAAAGCCTCGCGGAGCGCGGGCTGGCAGAAAGGCACTGGACGCGTCTGCATCCAGTCGCGCAGATGTTGCTCGAAGTGCGGGCAGAGATCGCAGCCCTCCGTGGCGACTACAAGATGCTGCTTGCGGAGCATGTAGCGACCACCACCAATCGACGGCCGGGCCCTGCCGGAATGGACTCCTACGCACTGCACGCGCTCACCGAAATGGGCCGTTTCGAGGAGGCGCGGCGCCTCATGCAAGGCGTGGACCTGAGCGAGGCGACGGATTCCTGGGAACTGAGCCGCTTCCTCTATGCCTGCGGGACCCTGCGAGCCGCTCGGGGAGACGTCGCGGGCGCCCTGCACGACTTCCTCGACTGCGGTCGCCGACTCTCGGCACATGCTGTCATCAGTCCAGTTGTCGTCCCGTGGCGTACGGCTGCAGCCGCATGCCGCCTTGCCATGGGTGACCGTTCGGCGGCACTGGCCTTGGCGCATGAGGAGCTCCGGCTGGCCCGTATATGGAACACCTCCCGGGCTGTTGGCCGTGCGCTCCACGCAGTCGCGGCTGCGACCGGAGGGCAGGACGCACTCGCACTCGGGGCGGAGGCTGTGCGTATGTTGCGACAGTCACCCGACGCCGGGGAGCTCGTCTCTGCGCTGCTCAGTCACGGCCGGCAGCTGGCTTCTTCGGGACAGCGAGCGCATGCGCGAGAGCACTATCAGGAGGCGGCACAGCAGGCGGAGCGGCTCGGCTCCACGCGACTTCGTACTGCCGTGGAAAGAGACCTGCGCACGGTCGGTGCCCGTCGCCCGTACGCGTCCTTTACCGGTTCCGAGGCCCTCACGGGGAGCGAACGCCGGGTCGCCGAACTCGCTGCCGAGGGACGCACGAATACGGAGATATCCAGTTTCCTGCGCGTCACGCGGCGCACCGTCGAAAGCCACCTCACCAGTACCTACCGCAAGCTTGGGATTCACGGCAGGGACGGGCTCGAAGCGGCCCTCGCGGCCGGGAAGGAGCTTCCCATCGAGGTCGTCGAGCAGCCGGGGTGATGGGATGTGAACCTTGGGAGCACTCTCCGTAACGGATCATTGCCCACAGGACATGGAGCCGGTGGGCGAGAGCAATCACGGCCTGCTTGTGTCCCGTTCCCTCACTGCGCTTGCAGTTGTACTACGCCTTCGCGGCTGGACAGCATCGCAAACTGACCATGGCCGACAGGTACATGGCTCGCAGCGGTCTGCCCGGCGGTGCGCGGTCGAGATGCTGCCAGAGAAGGCGGCGAACGCCGTGATCGTGCTGGAAATCCTGACCAAGATGATCCTGTCCGCCCTCGCCGAGAAGATCGCCGAGGGCGGACAGGATGGTTTGCTGGCCGAACACGCCAACCTCGACGATCTGCTGATCGTTCAGCGGCTGCTCGGACACGCCAGCTCCACGATGCGGTCTCTGCGCTACATCCGGCGGACGAACCTGCTGGTTGCGAGGGCGATTGCGGAGTGAAACGACCAGAACAAGACCTACGCCGTCAACGCGAGCCGTCTGGCAGAACGGCAGGCGGTCTGATGCCCGGACGAGGAGAACGCAGGTCCCGGTAGGCGGCGAAGCCGCGTGAGCGGGGCAGGCAGGTGTCCCGGATCGGGACGCGTGAGCTGATCTGCATCAATCCCAAGGGCACAGCCATGCGGCGCGTGATCCGCCCGGAGAACTATCGGTGCTCGCAGTTGGTCGTCCAGCTGGCGCACGCCACCGGGCTACGGCCTTGACGAACAGCCAGACCCAGACGCGCGTGACCAGGCTGCTCGCCGAGTTCACCGACGGCTGGCCGGCGGCCCGGCGGCCCGGGGGCTGGAGGCGGCCGAAGCACGGCTGGACGGATCGGTCATCGACCTGACGGAGTGATCTTCGCCTTCGAGGAGGACGTGCGGGACGGCTACCCCGCCGACTCGCCACGGCCTCACTTGGCGAGTCCTTTCGGTGATCCGTCAACCGTTAACTCAGACGGGAAGTTCGGTGATGCTGAGGGCGAAGTCCAAGTTACCCACCCCGTGGTTGGCGAGGCCCACCGTGACCACGCCCGCTCCTTCCAGCCAGTGCGCCATTTTCAGGCCGCCGACGTCCAGCGGGCGCAGCCCGAGGGTCTCGATGAACGCCTCCACACTTGCCTTGGCCTGCGCATTATCGCCAGCGATGAAGACGTCGGGCCAACCCTTCTCCAGGACATGGCGGAAGATGGTGTTGAACGCCTTCACCACGCTGGCGCTTGCCGGGGCGGCCTTGGCGACTTCCTGCGCGATCGAGGTCTCCTCGCGGTGGGCTAGCCCGTCGAACGTGGAGTTGAAGGGATTGCTGATGTCGACGATGACCTTGCCCGCGAGAGCGTCTCCGTACTGGGCGACGACCGGCACGACGCCGTCGTACAGCAGGGCCACGATGACGATGTCCCCAGCCGGGGCGGTGCCCCATTCTCCCGTCGTGGCGCCGCCGCCGAGAGCCTTGGCCAGGTCAGCGGCCTTGGACTGATCGCGGCCCATGACCTCGACGGTGTTGCCGCCCGCTATCGCCCGCGCGCCGATGGTGCGGGCCATGTTCCCGGTGCCGATGATGCTGATGTTGCTCATGAGATGTCCTGCCCTGATTGTGTGTTGTTCGGTTTAGATGGCGGTGGTGCCGCCGTCGGCGACGAGTTCCATGCCGTTGACGTAGCTGGAGTCGTCGGAGGCGAGGAAGAGGGCGGCGGTGGCGATTTCGTCGGGGCGGCCCATCTGGCCGCGGGGGATGAGGGACTCGAACTGGCGCTTGGTGGCCTCGTCGAAGAGTTCTTCCTGCTTGGCGGTGGCGACCTGGCCGGGGGTCAGGACGTTGACGCGGATGCGGCGGTCCTTGAGCTCGTTGAGCCAGACGCGGGCCCAGGCCTGCTGGACGGCCTTGCTGCCGGCGTAGACGCTCCAGCCGGGGAAGGCGCCGAGGGAGGCGTTGGAGCCGGTCATGAGGATGGAACCGCCGTCGTTGAAGAGCGGAAGGGCCTTCTGGACGGTGAACAGGGTGCCGCGGGCGTTGAGGTAGAACGCGGCGTCGAAGTGGGCCTCGGTGATCTCGCCGAGCGGGGCGGGCTCGCCCCCTCCGGCGCTGGCCCACAGCACGTCGAGGCTTCCCTTCTCCCGCTTGACGGTGTCGTACAGGCGGTCCAGGTCATCCAGGTCGGCGGCGTCGCCCTGGACGCCGGTGACGTTGCGGCCGATCTGCTTCACGGCCTCGTCCAGGGCGTCCTGGCGGCGGCCGGTGATGAAGACGTGCGCTCCCTCGTCGACGAACAGCTTCGCGCCGGCCAGCGCCATGCCGGTGGTGCCGCCGGTGATGACCGCGACCTTGCCGTCAAGCTTTCCCATAGTCGTTCCCTTGAGTCGGTGGTGCCGTGTGCACCTGAGGCGACGGTGTTATGTACACCGCCCTGTGTGCTTACGGTACGGGGCGGGCGGCCGGGGCGCAAACTATGTACACCGGTCGTTACCTAGCTGCGGTACGATGGAGCCATGACGGAGTTGGAGAAGGGCCCCACGGGCCGCCGCCGCGGCCGGGGCGCCCGCGAGCGCATCATCAGCGCGTCCCAGCAACTGTTCCGCGAGCAGGGCATCAACCGCACCGGCATGGACCAGCTTTGCGCGGCGGCCCAGGTGTCCAAGCGCACGGCCTACCAGCACTTCACCGGCAAGGACGAACTCGTCGCCGAGTACCTGCGCCGGTTCGACCCCTCCGTTCTGTCCGGCGTGTTCGACCGCACCGACCTCACGCCCCGCGAACGGCTCCTCGCCGCCTTCGACATCCCCCCCACCACCCCCCTGTGCCCCTACATCGCCGCCGCCGTCGAACTTCACGACCCCCAGCACCCCGCATCCCAGTACGCGCGCGACTACAAGGAAGCCGTCGCCGCGCGGCTCGCCGACACCGCCCGCGAAGCCGGCGCCGCCGACCCTGAACAGCTCGGCGAGCAGCTCGCGCTGCTCATCGACGGCGCCGCGGCCCGCACCCGGGTCCTCAACGCCGACGCTTTCCCCACCGCCGCCGCCATCGCCGCCGTCCTCATCGACAACGCCATCCCCGCCACAGCCAGCGATGACCGACGACGGGAGGAAGTGTCGAGTTAACGTGGCACATCGCGGCCGGGCTGGACGCGCTACCGGTCACGCGGCTGCACCGGCCGGCACGCGATACCAGCCGCCCGGCACCTGGCATCGCAGGCTTTAACGGAACTGGCCGCCCCGCCCGCCTGTTGAAGGCCGCAGCAGAAGCCGCCGGGGAGAATGGCGACCCTCGAAGGTTGCCGGAGTTCGAGGCCGTCGTCTCGGCCCAGGGCGCTGACGCGCCGCCGGTTCGAACAGACGGCTGATCACATACGTCCGTACGCGGTGGCGCATGAAGAACTCGTACGCGGCTGGCAGAGGTTCTGAAGATGCGGGTGGCCCGCCAGCGACGCCGGCGGGCCACCCGCATCTTCAGAACCTCTACGAGCCGGAGACTTGCCACCCCCCTCATCCACTCCACCGCGGCGCTCTCCCGCGGGGCAGCACGGCGTTGACTTCTGGACCGAGCCAGCTGAACCATTCACGCTGATCATCAGTGAGCGGCCCATCTCGGCCACGCCAGCCCGAAACGAAGGCCAACAGGCGGGCAGCCAACACGTCCGGCTGGAACCCGCCGTCGGGTTCTGGATCCCAGGGACCGACTCCCGACGCTACGAACGGCAGACCGTCGGTGAACGGCTCCGCTCCGACGACAGGGCGATCAGCCGACTTGAGCCGCGTCCGCAGCACGTACTTCCAGTCGGTCTCAGGTGCTTCCGGGCCACCTCAGACAACTGCTGGCCGAAGAACGGAACCGTCTCAGAGGTCAGCCGCAACAGCACCACTCCGTCAGGCCATTTCACTCTTCAGCGCATGATGAACGGAGTCAGTCGAACTGCTCAAGCGTGCCTTGTGACGGCATCGCCTCCACGCTGCCACATCTCATAGTTCCCACATTCTGCCGTGATCTCGGCCGTCGACTGAGCCGCAGTGACGAAGTCATCCACTACCAGCGAGGTGTGCGATGCCGCCACCGCGAGGCACACCTGGTCGGGCGCCAGTTCCGGGATGGGCACATAGACGACGTCTGGATGCGAGTAGAACACGGACGCCGAACGGGCCAGGAAGGAGATGCCCCGTCCGGCCGCGACATGCTCAAGCGTCTCGTCCACCCCGCGCACCGGGTACCCGGCATTAGGGTGCGGGCGCTTGGTGGGCTGCGTGCTCGGGTCACCGTGCCAGACCAGCGGTTCGCCGGCCAGGTCGGCCTCGGTGACCTCCTCCTTGTCGGCAAACCGGTGTCCGGCGGGCAGTACCGCTACCCGCGGCTCGGTGTACAGCGGGGTGACGCGCAGGCCGGCCTCGTCGATGGGCAGCCGCACATAGCCGACGTCGACGCGGCCGTCGAGCAGCATCGCAGCCTGGTTGTCCCCTTCGATCCGCTGCACGTCCACGACCACGTCCGGGTGCCGGTCCTCGAACGCCCGCGCCGCCGGCATGACCGGGATGCCGGCCCGGAAACCGACCATCAGCCGCCGGTTGCCGCGGGCGGCCGCGGACACCCGGCGGCGGACCGCGTGGGTTGAGGCGAGCAGCGGACCGGCGTCGGCCAGCAGTTGCCGGCCCGCGTCTGTCAGCTCTACTCCGTGGCGATCCCTGGTGAACAGCGAGGCGCCGAGATCCTGCTCAAGCGCCCGGATCTGCCGGCTGAGCACCGGCTGCGCGATATGGAGCTCATCGGCGGCGCGGCCGAAATGCAGCCGGTCGGCCACGGTGACGAAGTAACGCAGTTTGCGCAGATCCAGATCCATGGCACCTCCCGGCCCGGTGATGCCTTCAGGGTATCACCACAGCTTCAAGAGGTCTTGGACACCCACTCAGACCCGATGGCAGCCTGAAAGCAGGCGCTTAAGGGCGCCGAAGTGAATTCGACCCAAGAATTCGACACTGGAAGTTGACAGCAGGGTCCAAGCCCGGAAAGCAGGAACACCGATGAGCAGCATCAGCATTATCGGACTGGGAAACATGGCCCGTGCTTTGGCCGGCCGGGCGCTCGCCGGCGGTAACGCCGTCGAGATCATCGGCCGCGACCCGGCCAAGGCCAAGGAGTTGGCCGCCACGCTCGGCGGCGCCACGGTCGGGACGGCCGGGGCCGCCCCGGCCGGGGACATCGTTATCCTCGCCGCGCCGTACGCCGGCGCGGCGGCGGTGGTGAGGGAGTACGGGGACGTACTGCGCGGCAAGATTATCGTCGACATCACCAACCCCGTAGCCCCCGACCTGCGGGGCTTCGTCGTCCCCGACGACAGTTCCGGCGCACAGGAGATCGCCAAGGCGGCTCCCGACGACGCGCATGTCGTCAAGGCGTTCAACACTGTGTTCTCTCACATTCTGGCGGCCGGCCCGGCCGAGGGCCGCCCTCTGGACGTGTTCATCGCCGGCGACGACGCGCAGGCGAAGGCACGCGTGTCGGCGTTCGTCGAGAGCCTGGGGCTGCGCCCCTGGGACACCGGGGAGCTGTCCATGGCGCGGGCACTGGAGAACGTCGGCCTGCTGGAGCTGGGCCTCATGAACCACTCCGTCAAGCACGCCAATTTCTCCCTCGGCATCACCCTTCTCGGCTGAGCGCACCCCTACCACTACCTCTCGTGCCGCATTACGCCAGTTCACTTACGGCACGAAAAGACCCTGCACCTACCCTCACAAGGACAGTTAGATGCGCGTATTCGTTGCTGGGGGGACCGGCCATTCCGGTTCGTACATCATCCCCGAGCTCATCGCCGCCGGGCACGAGGTCACCGGCCTGGCCCGGTCGGACGCGGCCGCGGCGGCCGTGTCCGCGCTCGGCGCGAAGGTGCGTCGCGGCGACCTCCAGGATCTCGACGGGCTCAAGGAGGCAGCCGCGGACTCCGATGGCGTCATTCACGTCGCGCACAGGCAGGATCTGCTTCCCTCCGGCGGGCTCGACGCCGTGGCCGCCGCGGAGCTCCCGATCATGCTCGCGTACGGCGAGGCACTCGCGGGAACCGGAAAGCCGCTGGTCACGGCGGGAAGCATCGGCTCGCCCGGGAACCTGGAGCGGCCGGCCACCGAGGAGGACCCGGCCCTCCCCGCCGGCGAGGAGCACAAGGGCACCCTGCGGGTCCGCAACGTCGTGGAAAGGGCCGTTGTCGACCTCGCCGAGCAGGGGGTGCGGTCTTCGGTCGTGCGGATCGCCAACATCGCGCACAGCACGACCGATCGTGCCGGCTTCCTCCCCACGCTGATCGCGCTCGCGAAGGAAAAGGGGTTCGTCGGCTACCACGGCGACGGCGCGAACCTGTGGAACGCCGTGCACATCCGCGATGCCGCCACCTTGTTCCGCCTGGCGCTGGAGAAGGGGCCGGCCGGCAAATACTGGCACGCGGTCGAGGACGGGGGCATCCCGTTCCGCGACATCGCCGAGGCCATCGCCGGCCGCCTGGGCCTGCCCGCCGTGAGCGTTCCCAACGATGCCCTGATGACGCCGGGGTACTTCGGGTTCCTCACGAATATCGTCACGCAGAGCTACCCGGCGTCCAACCTCATCACCCGCCGGACCCTCGGCTGGGAACCCGCCCGGCCCGGCCTGCTCGCCGATCTGGACAACGGCCATTATTTTCCCGCCGGCTGACGGCGGGAACCGGATCGTAACGAGCACGGCAACCGGCAAGTTCGGCTCTTCTGAAGGACGTTGAGATTATGACGACTGTGGGATTCATCGGAAGCGGAAGCATCGGCAGGACCATCGCGCAACTCGCTGTCGGGGCCGGGCACCAGGTGGTGCTCAGCAACTCGCGCGGTCCCGAAACGCTCGTGGACACGGCCGCGGAACTGGGGCCGCGGGCGTCCGCGGCGACGAGCGAAGAGGCCGCAGCGGCCGGTGACATTGTCGTGGTCACGGTGCCGGTCAGCGCCTTCCCCCACGTGCCCGCCGCGCCACTGGCCGGGAAGACGGTCATCGACACCTGCAACTACGGCCCCGAGCGTGACGGGCACATCCCCGAGCTCGACAACAAGTCCCTCACCTCGAGCGAGCTGCTTCTGCGGTACGTCCCGGACGCCCTGCTCGTAAAGGCGTTCAACAACATCTTCTTCAAGCACCTGCTGTCACTCGCACGCCCGGCTGGGGCGGCCGACCGCTCCTACCTGCCGATCGCCGGTGACTCCGCACCGGCGAAGGCGGCGGTAACCGAATTCATCGACTCCATCGGCTACAGCGTGGTGGACGCGGGAACGCTGGCCGACAACTGGCGGCAGGCGACGGGCACGCCGGTGTGGGGAACACCGTACGGGCCGTACTCGAACGAGAAGGGCCAGCCGGTCGGCGAGGACGCCATCCGCGCGGCACTGGCCACCGCAACGCGGTAACCGTCAATTATCGCGGACCGTGATGTGGTCCGGCCGTGCCATGCCCCCGCCCGGTGGACACCGGGCGGGGGCATATTTCGCACGCAAAGGCGTCGAATCCGGCGACGGCTTGCCCCTGCGTCTCGTCGCGCGGAGTCAGGTTCGACGTCGCCGGGTCAGGTCGCGGACTGCTCCCTGGGCGGCCACCTGCCCGCGCAGATTCGTGTTGGCCTCCTTGAGCTGGTGGTTCTCGATCTCCAGGACCTGGACGATCCGGGCCAAGAGCTGCGCCTGGCTACGCAGATCGTCGCGTTCGGCGCGGATGCGGGTCAGGTCCTGCTGCTGATTGTCCGCGCGGGCTCGCGCCGACTCGGGCACGGTCTCCTGACGCTCTCGCCGGCGGCGATGCGCTCGCCTGCCTCGGTGAGCGTCTCGGCCAAGGCAAGGCCCTTCTCCTGGTCCAGGACGTCGAGCATGTCTGCTTGGGAGCGGCCTGCGTAGGACTCGGACATGGCGGTGGCGGCGTGTCCGTACTGCACCGCCAGGGCAATTCGACCGCCGGGCCGGCGGTAGATGAACCAGGCGATGGTGCGGCGAAAGCGGTGCAGGGCAACGGCGCCGTCAGGGTCGTCCGGGATCAGCTCGTGCGGCCGGTCGTGATCCATCGCGAGCTGGTTGGCCCAGGCAGTGAAAGCGCGGATCCTTTCCACGGCGGTGTCGGAGGACAGCCCCGTGCGAGGCATGCAGGTGTCCTTCGCGTGCCGGTGGAGGGTGCGGGTGAACAGTTGCTCGCCGGCTTCAAGTTCTTCGACGACGGCGATGGCGCGCGCGACGGGTCCAGCACAATCCACGGGTCCGCTCGCTCCTCGCCTTCTCCGATCGCGTTGCCGTCCTCGTCAAGGACGCCCTTGAAGTGCCGGCCGCGGATCTCGAACCGGGCGGTTCCGTCGTCCCGCTCCACGCGGGTGCAGCAGCCGCGGCGCAGGGCCAGGACTACTGGCGGAGGGGTGTTATTCCGAACGTGCACTATTCCCCCTCCTTCCGGCTCTTGGAAGCGGTCTTCTGGGTATCTCCTCATCGCTTCGCTGCGGCGCCCCCTGTGGTGGCGAGGAGAGTTTGCGCCTGTTCGCGGGCATGGCTGATGGGGTCCGGGAAGATGTGCAGGCCGTGGGCGACGAGCGCCCCTTCGTGAAGCAGCATGAGCGTCCGTCCCAGTTGGACAGCCCCGCCTGGGGCGATGTCTCCAGCGAGGTCGGTGAATAGGGCGAGCATCCACTCCTTTTGCCCGGTGATGATCGGGTAGGCCGGGTGGGCCGGATCGCTGATCTCGGCGTGAGCGTTGACCATGCTGCACCCCTTGGAACTGTTCTTCGCCGACCACGCGCGTGAGGCATCGAAGACGGCCAGGACGCGCGCTGCCGACACCGGCTGTGCGGCGTCGAGGCACTGGGCGAGGAAGGCCCGCCAGCGTTCATCACGATCCGCGAGGTACTCCACGACGATCTGCTCCTTGGAACCGAACCGGTCGTAGAGGGTCTTCTTCGTCACCCCGGCCTCGGCGGCGATCAGGTCCACCCCGACGGCATGGATGCCGCGCTCGTAGAACAGCCTCGCGGCGGCCTCCAGGACGCGCCGTGCGGCAGGCGTCATCGTGATCCGTCGCGGCCTCTCGGTAGTGCCCATACCTCAGGAGTATACCGATCTGTATAGTGAGCCGATGGGTATACCGATCTGTTTAGTGGAGGGTGAGGCGTGAACTTCCTGCTCTCGATCGCCTTCGTGATCTGCTGGAGTTCCGGGTTCATTGGAGCCAAGCTCGGCGCGGGCAGTGCGTCTGCGGTCACGATCCTGATGTGGCGGTTCCTGCCGCTGGCCGTCATCCTGATCGTCATTGCCACCGTCTCCAGAACGTCGTGGCGGGACCTCGCGGTGCGGGATGTGGCCCGGCAGGCCGTGATCGGCATGCTGTCGCAGAGCGGCTATCTGCTCACCGTCTACTACGCGATCCAACTCGGGGTCTCCAGCGGCACCACAGCCCTGATCGACGGCGTCCAGCCCCTCGTCGCCGGAGCACTTGCCGGACCGTTGTTGCGTCAGCACGTCTCACACAAGCAGTGGCTCGGCTTGTGCCTGGGGGTGAGCGGCGTCGCCATCGTCACCACGGCCGATGCCGCGGTCGGCACCGGTGCGGCCTGGTGGGCCTATCTCATCCCCTTCCTCGGCATGTTCTCGCTGGTAGCGGCCACGTTCCTCGAAAGCCGCTCCCGCGCGCGGGTCGCGCCCGCAGTGTCGCTGACCGTCCACTGCGCCACCAGTGCCGTCATCTTCACGGCACTTGCCGTGAGCGTCGGAGCCGCGAAGCCGCCCGCTGAGTTCTCGTTCTGGGCCGCGATCATCTGGCTCGTAGCCTTGTCGACCTTCGGCGGATACGGGCTGTACTGGCTCATCCTGAGGCGCTCTGGAGTTACGAAGGTCAACACGCTCATGTTCCTCATGGCCCCGGTCACGGCAGTCTGGGGAGCCCTCATGTTCGGCGAAACGTTCGGTCCGCAGACCGCTCTCGGCCTGGCCGTCGGCCTCGTAGCAGTCGTCATCGTCCATCGCGGTGACACCTCATCCACCAGGGTGTGCGCGCGGGATACGGACACGGGCGAGACCGCGAGGCCAGCCAAGTACGGCGCCTGATACCTCTGCCTCGTTAGAGAGGAGGAGTTTCCTCGTCGTCTGCGGCCCGGGCCGCCAGGTATTCGGCCCAGTCGCGTCGGGCGTCGGCGACCCAGCGGAGTGCTGTGTGGCGGTGCATCCCGGTCACGTCGGCGAGGATCGGGCTGGGGAGATCAGCAGCGAGGGCGGCCAGCGCCGCGTTGCGCGCGGTGCGAACCGGGAGGCCGTGCCGGTTGAGTTTCTGGGTCATGCCGTGGGTCGAGATCGGCTTGCCCGGGACCATCCCCGGGAAGAGCCACCTGGGGCCCGCGTGGACTCGCGAGAGCTGCGGCCGTAGCTGGGGCTGTTCGGCAAGGTGGCGAAGGAGCTCGGCGAGTCGTGGAGGCAGCAACACGGGGTGGCGGCCCAGGACGAGGTGGGCGTGCTTGTCGCCGAACTTGAGGTGTTCGGGCGTCAGATGGCAAAGGCGCTCGGTGGACGGACCGAACAGCAGGGTGATCGCGCCGGCAGCCCGGACGTCCGTAGGCAGGACATCGTCAGTCAGACATCGCTGGAGGAGTGGCCATCGGTCGTCCTCATCGAGCAGGTTCTGGGGCTCTGCCTCGGGATAGAGGGGACGGTGAGCTCGCCGGTGAGCCGACGGCTCGTGGTCCACTTCAGGAAGTATCGGATCAGGTAGCGACGTTGGCTGGTGGCTCCGGTGATCCAGTCGTCGATGTGCTCCTGGGCGAGGTCGGCAAGAGCCAAGCCGCGTTGGTCCATCCAGGCCAGGGAGTCCAGGGCGACGCTGACGCGGCGCCGCAGGTCGCGGTCGGCGGAGGCGGGATGGTGGCGGGTGGCGGCCCGCTGGCGTGCTCGCCGAAGCAAGAACCAGTGCAGGAACGGGCGGGCGAGGTTGACGTGCGCGTCCGGCTTGTCCGCGAGTTCGTGCTCCAGCCAGCCGGGGATGCGTTCGAGGTCCTCGTTCCGCTCGTCCAAAATGCCGGTGTGGTCGAGGAGTTGCCGGACGTAGCGCTGGTTCCGGCTGGGCGGCAGCTCGTCCAACAGCTCGTGTGTGAGTGTGTGGCCTTCGGTAACGAGTCGGGCAAGGAGCTTGGTATTCGGGCTCGCCTTGATCCACTGAATCGCGGGGAACGGTGAGGGAGCCGCTGCCAGCGCGGCCGCGAGCGGCTTCAGTTGCGGGGTGACCGTGCCGTCGGCCCCGGCCAGCAGGGCATTGACCCGTTCAGCGAGTACGCAGTGAGCGCATCGGCCGCGGCTCTGAGGTTTTCCGGCCCGGCCGCACTGCTTGCAGGTGTAGTCGGCGGCGAAGCCGACGCATGGGCCGCAGACCTCGGCGCCGTGGTCGTCTCGTGCGATGAGCGGCCGGCCGCTTCCGCCACTCCAACCTCCGTTGCGTTAGACGCATCATTGTGGGGTGACGTCGGTGAAGCGCAAGAGTCACTGGCAGATCGCCTGCGCCGTGCGAGAGGATGGCGGAGCAGAGGCCCATCACCTGCTGATTCGCGCGTATTTGAACCCTGCGGAGTGCTGCATCAGATGCAACTCCGCCCCGTTCTCCTCGGCAGCGCATGCCGGACAGGTAGGCACAGCAGATCAGTGCGGCGGTGGACAGGCGCAGTACCAGCGTGTCCACGTCGTCGAAGCCGATCGACTGCCGCCACGGGCGGTTGCCGGTCCGGGCGGCGAGCGGCACGTCGAGGACCGGGCCGGGACCGAAGTCCTGCGGGGCGAGCTCGTCGAGCAGGATGCTGCGGGCGCGCGCTGGCCGGTGCTGACGCCGTGGGTGGCGGCCAGGAAGGTAATGGCCATCGGCGGCAGCGCGGCGCCGTAGCGAGCGATGACAGCGGTGGCGGCCGGGGTGCCGCTGGCGGGCAGCTTCCTCCCGACCGCGAGCAGGCCGCGCAGGTAGGCCAAGGCGGCCTCGGTGCCGCCGGGTGCGGCTGTCTTTCCCGCAGGGGTAGGGCGCGGCATCCGGCCCGCAGGGTCAGGGCGCGGCATCCGGACGGCCCCGTGCCGAATCTATCCGGCTGCTCACCGCGCTCAACGACGGGGACCGTCCCATGACCGCGCCGCACCGTAGCCGCAGGTCTCCAGGTCGGGCTCGGCCTCCAGGATGTCGGCCGGGCGGGCGGCGCCAGGGCGCGCATGGTCTGGCGCCGCTCCCGCAGGGCGCCGACCAGATTGGTGGTGAGCTGTCCGATTGCGCCGCCGACGGCGCGTCTAAGCCGTCCCCAGTGGCGAGCCTTCGACGCCCATACTTCTAAAGTGGATGCATCAACTATATTGAGGCTGTCGAGAGTCATATGGGACAAGTGTGCAGCCCGAGGGGAGAAGTCCGGCGATGCGGAATCTGACCGTGGCCCAGCAGATGGTGGACGTTCTGCGCCAGGCGGGCGTGCAGCGGATCTACGGTGTGGTGGGTGACAGCCTGAACTCGGTGGTCGACGCGGTGCGCCGTACCGACGGCATCGAGTGGGTGCATGTACGAAACGAGGAGGCCGCCGCCTTCGCTGCGGCAGCAGAGGCACAGCTGACCGGCAGGCTCGCGGTGTGTGCCGGAAGCTGTGGCCCCGGAAACACACATCTGATTCAGGGACTGTACGACGCGCACCGCTCCGGCGCGCCCGTGCTGGCACTCGCCTCGCACATCCCGTCCCACCAGATCGGTACCGGATTCTTCCAAGAGACGCACCCGGAACGGCTGTTCACCGAGTGCAGCGACTACTGCGAGATGATCAGCACCCCCGAGCAGATGCCCCGGGTTCTGCGGATCGCCATGCAGCGGGCGCTTGGCAACAGCGCGGTGTCAGTCCTGGTGATACCGGGCGATGTCGCGCACGACGAGGCGACTCACCCGACGGAAAGCAGCGACCTGGTCACTGAGTACGGCCGCGTCGTCGCGCCGGACATACAGGTTCGGGCGCTGGCCGAGAAGCTGAACGCGGCACGGAAGGTGATGCTGTTCTGCGGTGCGGGAGTGCGGGACGCGCACGCCGAGGTCATGGCGCTCGCCGAGAAGGCTACCGCCCCCATCGGGCACACCCTGCGGGGCAAGGAGTGGATCCAGTTCGACAACCCGTACGACGTGGGCATGAGCGGTCTGCTGGGCTACGGCGCCTGCTTCGACGCGATGCACGAGGCCGACCTGGTCGTCTTGCTCGGCACCGATTTCCCGTACAACGACTTCCTGCCGCAGGCACGGACCGTGCAGATCGACCACGATGCGGGCCGCCTCGGCCGTCGCACTGTGCTAGAACTCGGGGTCCACGGCGACGTCCGGGAGACGCTGCGGGCTGTGCTGCCGTTGGTCAAGGCGAAGCGGGACCGTACCTATCTGGACCGGATGCTGCACAAGCATGCCAAGTCGCTGGAGAAGGTGGTCTCCGCCTACACCCACGACGTTGAGCGGCACACCCCGATCCACCCTGAGTACGCTGCCTCGGTTCTGGACGAACTCGCTGCCGACGACGCAGTGTTCACCGTGGACACCGGCATGTCCAACGTTTGGGCGGCGCGTTATCTGACCCCCAATGGACGGCGCCGGGTGATCGGTTCGTTCCTGCACGCCAACGCGCTGCCGCACGCCATCGGCGCGCAGTTCGCTTACGCCGGCCGCCAGGTGATCTCGATGTCGGGTGACGGCGGACTGGGCATGCTCATGGGCGAGTTGCTCACAGTGAAGCTGCACGATCTGCCGGTGAAGACGATCGTTTTCAACAACTCCTCCCTGGGCATGGTGAAGTTGGAGATGCTCGTCGAGGGGCTGCCGGAGCATGAGACCGACCACGAGCCGGTGGACTACGCGGCGATCGCCCGCAGCGCGGGCATCGAGTCGATCCGCATCGAGCACCCCGGGGATGTTGTCGAGGGACTCAAGCGGGCCCTCACCCACGACGGACCGTTCCTGGTCGACCTGGTGACCGATCCCAACGCGCTGTCGATCCCGCCGCACATCTCGGCCGCCCAGGTCAAGGGATTCGCCTTTGCTGCGGGCCGGACAGTGCTCGACGGCGGCGTCGGCAAGATGCTCGACCTGGCCCGCGCCAACCTGCGAAACATCCCTCGCCCCTGAGATTGACGGCCCGACGCCTGCACGCCACCGATCACCCCTGCGCGGGGTCTACGGAAGGGAATCACCATCCATGAGCGAGGAAACGCCGACTCCTGACCTCCGTCACGGTCCGATCCGGAGAATCGTTGATCTTCTGAGCGCACATCATGAACGGGTGAAGCAGCAGCACCAGGAGGCGGACATAGCCGATGCGATCGCCGCCGCCGCTTTCGACCTGGGGGCCGACATCGGACGCCCAGCCGCTCTTCCGCACGAGCGCGTCGGCTTCGACGCTGAAAGTGATCTCGGGATCGTCAAGCAGCCACCGGAGTGGCGCGGATAGGAAAGCGGCGCCGTGGACCGGACGAGCAAATGAGGGTCGTGTCTCGTTTGGTGGCCATCGACCATCGGCTTCAGCCCTTCGCTGTCGTGGGTGTTGCCGGCGGAGACACCGACGAGGAGGGGCAGGCCGTTCGCGTCCGACATGACGTACATCTTGGAACCCGGCTTGCCCCCTTGGGTTCTAGCGGTCGACGGGGCTCGGACCTGTGTGTTCGCCCCCGTTACCTTCTTCGTGGCCTCGTAAGGAGGCTCCCGGCCTTCGGTCCCGGCATGGCCCGGTTGACCGCCAGGCCGGGCACGTGCACGCAGCGAAAGCCCGCGGCCAGCAGCATGGCGGTCAGCAGTCCCGCGATGCCGCCCATCAGGTCCACTCCGACGGTCAGACCGTCGTGGTCGGCCTGGATGGTGAGTAGTTCGCCGATGGCCTGCTCGATCGATTCCGGGTCGTTGTCGCCCCGGCGGCTGACCAGCGGCCCGCCCCGGTCGTCTATGGCGGCCAGCCAGTGGAAGTCCTTGCCGATATCGGATCCCGCGGTCGCGGCCATGACGCTCCCCTCGCCGTGCAACGTTCGGCGCGACCCCTTACGCCTGTCCTCGCCCTACTGAGCCATGGTCCGCAGAGCCCAATCAGCAGTCCGGAAGAAGTGGCGGGGCAGGGGGAACAGCCTCTCCAGCCATCGACGGCAGCCAGCATGAAAACCATCCCTGCCCCGCTCGCGCGGCCCCATCGTCGCAAACGACCGGGCCATGCCAAAGAAGGTAGGGCGGCATGAAGCCCTCGAACACCGCGGCCGCCATCGCGGCCCGCCGCGCGCAGACCAAAGCGAAACTGGACCGCGTGGCAACAGCCATCGGCCGGCTCCGCCGCGACCGCGGCCGTGTGACTGTCCTCGCCATCGTTCAACGCGCCGACGTTTCCGCCACGTTCCTGCACGAGAACGCAGGCGCGTGGGCACGTGTCCAGAACGCGGTCACCGACAGTCGCACCCGCCGTGATGCCGCCGGCCGGGCCGAACGCGACCATCTGGCTGCGCCAGGCGGCGAGTTGGGTGTACGCGGGTGAGGTGTCCGCGCTGATGCCGACGCGTCCGAGGGCCTTGGCCGCTGCCGCAGTGGTGCCGGTGCCGCCGAAGGGGTCCAGGACGATCCCGAGCGGCGGGGCGTAGCCGAGGATGAGGCGGCGGGGCGGGGCCTCGGGCATGGCTGCGAAGTGCCGGGCGTCCTCCAGTTCGACCGGCACCTTGAGCGGGGTGGTGGGCACGGTCCACACGCTGGGCAGGCGGGCGTGCTCGGGGTCGTGCCAGTACTGCGGATCGCGGGTGAAGTGGAAGACGGTCTCGTGGGCGCGCACGACGTGGTCGGCGACGGACCCGGGCATGGGGTTGGGCTTGTGCCAGATCATCTCGGCGCGGTGGATGAGTCCGAGGCGGTCGACGCAGCCGATCGCGTACCTCCAGGGCATCCCGAACAGTGACTTGTCCGGCACGCTCGTGGTGGCCTTGTGCCGCTTGGGGGCGTACTGGGTGCGGCCGCGCTTGCGGTCGTGCTCGGAGCGCACCCCGCGGGCGCCGCCCTGGACGGCGCCGCCGGGTGCCCCGTGGTACTCGTCGCCGAGCAGCACGAACATCGACCCGGACGGCTTGAGGACGCGGGCCCATTCCGCGGTGCACGCCCACATCGCCTCCAGGTACTCCTCCGGCGAGGCCTCGCAGCCGATCTACCCCGCGAGGTCCTCGCCGTCGCCGCCGTAGGAGCGCTGGGCGAAGTACGGCGGTGAGGTGACGATCAGGTCCACCGACGCGCACCCACCGAGGCCCGCCAGGTACTCAAGCGCCGCCTGTCCAACGTCATCTACCTGATCATGAAATGCGGCCAGTCGCGTCTGCTGATCGCGGCAGCCCGACCGGTGCCAGGCACCACGGCGGACGGCCCGCTGCCTGCGCGCCGGTGCCACGGAGTCACCTCTTGTCCTCCTGGGCGGCCTTCTGGCGGTCATGGCGGCCCTGGACGCCGCCCGCGCGTGCCTCGGGGTGAACTATCCCGCTCTCGCCGAGCTGGGCGTGTGGCCGGTCGCGTTGCGCCACTCAGGTGACTTTCGCAGCGAGCACGGCTCAATCTTGTGCCACAGGTTGATTCGTCAACCGGAATGCGCTTCAGTTGATCCATCAACAATATCTCCTTGGGTAGGGGTAATGGCATGAGTGAGAAGAAGGTCATCGCGGTCGCCGGAGCCACCGGTGCACAGGGAGGCGGCCCCGCGCGGGCGATCCTGGGCGATCCGGACTCGGGGTTCACGGTGCGTGCGCTGACCCGGAACCCCGACTCACCCGCGGCCAAGGAACTCGCGGAGCTCGGTGCGGAGGTCGTACGGACGGACTTCCATGACGAACCGACCGTGCACAAGGCGTTCGAGGGTGCCTACGGCGCCTTCCTCGTCACCAACTTCTGGGCGCACGGTTCGGCGGCCAAGGAGACGGAGGAGATCGAGGTTCTGGTGCGGGCCGCGAAGAATGCCGGACTGCGGCACGTGGTGTGGTCGACGCTGGAGGACACCCGCGAACTGCTGCCGCTGGAGGACGAGCGGATGCCCGTCCTGCAGGAGAAGTACAACGTCCCGCACTTCGACGCCAAGGGCGAGGGCAACGAGCTCTTCCGGCAGGCCGGGTTGCCGACCACCTTCCTGAATACCACCTTCTTCTTCCAGGGCTTCCTGTCGATGATGGGTCCCAAGCGTGCCGAGGACGGCGTACTGACGCTGACCCTGCCGCTTGAGGACGGCAAGCTGCTGGCCGGCGTGGACGTGAACGACATCGGCCGCATGGCGCTCGCCATCCTCAAGGGCAGCGAGCAGTTCATTGGCCAGACCGTCGGCCTCGCCGGCGACCACCTGACCGGCGCCCAGTACGCGCAGAAGCTGGGCGCCGCGATCGGCGAGCCGGTGCGTTTCCAGTCGGTGCCCTACGACGTCTTCCGCTCCCTGGGCGTACCGGCGGGCGACGAGATCGCCAACATGTTCCAGTATTACGGCGACTTCGACCAGGAGTTCACCGGCGCTCGCGACCTGGACCTCCTGCGGGAGATCAACCCGGCACTCAAGAGCTTCGACGACTGGCTCGCCGAGAACGCCGCGAACATCCAGGTGGGCTGACCCGCTACCGCCGGCAGGCCATGCCCCGAGGGTGCCGCTTTTCCGGCGGACACCCTCGGAATGCCGAATGAGGGGAAAGCGTCTTCAGAGGCACGACGGCGTGCCGCTGAAGGGGCAAAGTGGCACCGGGAGCTCCCCCCTCGGCGGGGCCCCTTCGGCTAGGGCGGCATCGCTGGTCGGTCGACTGAGCCAACCGTTGTGGGCCGAGGGCCGGACCGTCAACGAGTGGCCGCGGCCTCTTCATGGAACAGGCGGTGCGTAGGTTGACGGCGGAGGAGCAGCAGGCGTGGCGGAGCTTCGTCCGCATGCATGAGAGGCTCATGGGCCGGTTGTCTCGCTTGCTGCAGACGGAGTCCAACGTGTCGCCCCCGGACTTCGCCGTACTGGTCGAGCTGACGGACGTACCGGACGGGCGGCGGCGATTTCTGGACATTGCCAGGGCGTTGGAGTGGGAGAAGAGCCGGATGTCCCATCACATCGCCCGGATGGTGAAGCGTGGTCTGGTGGTGCGGGACGAGTGTCCCGAGGACGGCCGCGGCACGTTCGTGGTTATCACAGACGAGGGGCGAGCGGTGATCGAAGCTGCCGCCCCGCGCTATGTGGAGGCGGTGCGTGAGCTCTTCCTTGACAACGTCACGCCGTCGGAGCTGCGGTTGCTGGCTCGGATCTCCGAGCGCGTAGTGGAGAAGCTGGACGAGGAACCATCCTGAACAGAACCGGCTGCCCGGCGTGTGTCATGTGGCCGGCGTGAGCGTCGCCGCAGTGGCCGCTGAGAGCGGGACGGGATGAGAATGAAGGGGGCTATGGCGTTCCCCCCGGGTCTCGGGGCTGGCGTAGACGTCGGCGTAGACGTGATAGCCCACGGCGCCGATCACGGTGAGAGCGAAGCCGGTGGCCGCCGCGATACCGAGCGGCTGCCAGAAGAGGCCCACGATCAGGCCCGCCGCCGCCGCGACCTCGGCAGTCCGATGAAACGGACCGTGCCCGCACCCAACCCCATGTGCGACCGCAGCCCCGCGGTGACACCGCCTTGAGCAAAGCCTTGGGTGCACCCGTGTTCAGCGTGACAAATGCGAGAAGCACGCTGAACACGGCGGCGGTGACGTACATCGATCTCATGACGATTTGCGCGACTCGTCAACCAAGTCTCCGCCGCACTGGCTATGCCGAAGGCCGGCGGTGTGGCGGGCCAACCGCCTCTACTTGTCGTGAAGCGGCGGTACCGGGTGCTTGCTCATGATCGACACGCGATTGAACGCGTTGATGGTGACCGCCACCCAGATCGCAGCTGAGATCTGGTCTTCGGAGAGAACCTGTCGGGCGGCCTCGTAGGCGGATGTCTGGGTCGCGGCGTTCACCGGATCGGTTGTGGTCTCGGCCAGCGCCAGGGCGGCGCGCTCCGAGGGGGTGAACAGGCCGGTGTCCCGCCATGCGCTCAGGGTTCCGAGTCTTTGCGGTGATTCACCGGCGCGCAGGGCCGCTCTAGTGTGCGCGTCGAGGCAGTAGGCGCAGCCGTTGAGTTGCGATACGCGGAGGTTGATCAGTTCCACGGTGGTGCGGTCGAGCCCGGCCTCGGAGGCTGTTGCTCGGACCGCCTCCGAGACCTGCAGCAGGGCATGGAAGGCCTTGGGGCTCTGTTTGTCGATGAAGATCCTGCGGGGTGGGGAGCTGTGGGTGTGGTTGCTCATGTCGGGGCCTCCTTCGGGCCACGCTCGAAGTGGCCTGTGTTCGTACGGGTGCTGTGGCCATCGGCCTGCCTCCGTGGCATCATAGTTGACGCGACAACCAGATCGGGTAGGAGGTGCTCTCGGTGAGCAACGCGGAAACCGATGCCGCGGCTCTGCGCTGCGGTGCGCTCGTCGAAGGCGACCGGCCAACCGGAGCCCGCCGGGTCGATGTCCTGTCGGCGCGTGAGGTCCCCCTCGGCGGTCCACGTGCGATGCGCGTGCGGCGGACGCTGCCCCAGCGGGAGCGCACACTCATCGGCGCCTGGTGCTTCGCCGATCACTACGGCCCGCACCAGGTCGCCGCGTCGGGTGGCATGGACCTGCCCCCGCATCCACACACCGGACTGCAGACGGTGAGCTGTCTGTTCAGCGGAGAGGTCGAGCATCGCGACACCCTCGGCACCCACGCCCTGGTCCGGCCCGGCGAGATGAACCTCATGACCGGCGGATATGGCATCGCCCACTCGGAGGTCTCCACCCCGAGCACCACCGTCATCCACGGCGTCCAGTTGTGGGTCGCCCTGCCCGAGGAACACCGCAACACCGCCCGCGACTTCCAGCACTACGTGCCCGAACTCGCGCAGGTCGACGGGGCCGAAATCAGGGTCTTTCTGGGCTCGCTCGTCGGCCGGACCTCCCCGGTCCGGGCCTTCACGCCGCTGCTCGGCGCCGAGATCGTCATCGAACCGCACGTGACGCTTACTCTCGCCGTGGACGCGGCTTTCGAGCACGGCCTCCTCGTGGACAGCGGGGACATCCGCCTGATCGACACTGTGCTGCGGCCTGCCGAACTCGGCTACGTCCCTCGCGGCGCGGACACCCTGACGATCGTGAACGAGACCGACGCCCCGGCGCGGACCATCCTCCTCGGAGGACCTCCCTTCGGGGAGGAGATCGTCATGTGGTGGAACTTCATCGGTCGCAGCCACGAGGACATTGTGAAAGCCCGCGAGGACTGGGAAGCCTCCTCCGATCGCTTCGGCGTCATCGAGGACTTTCCCGGCGGCCGCCTTCCCGCACCGGCCCTGCCGAACGCCGTCATCACACCGCGCCGGAACCCACCGACCCGCTGACCTCCCTTACGAAAGGCACACCATGAGCGAGTCCTCCACCACCACGGTCGTCGAGCGTGTGGACGCCGATCGCCGGTACGAGATCCTGGTCGACGGCCAACGCGCCGGGCTGACCGCCTACCGTGACCGGGGCGTGCAGCGTGTCTTCTTCCACACGGAGATCGACGAGGCCTTCGCAGGCCAGGGGCTGGGCCCACAGCTGGTCCAGCAGGCACTCGTCGACGTGCGCGCATCCGGAATGCGGATCGTCCCGGTCTGCCCCTTCGTCGCCAAGTTCCTCAAGCGGCACGACGAGTTCGCGGACATCACAGACCCGGTCGTACCCGACGTCCTGCGGTGGCTGGAGGCGCAGCTTGGCTGAGTAGTCCACTCTGACTCCTCCCTCTCCTGACGGAGGGGATTCCTGGCTCACTTTGCCTGGCTACTGGCAGGTGGCAGGGCTTACCGGGTTCCTTGCAGAAGGCCCCGGCGTTCGCGCCGGGGATGAATGCGTCTCAAGGCTGCTCTGACGTGCACCTCAGAGTGGACGTCGCTGCTGCTCGATTCTGCCTCCAGGACGACGGCACCGTGTACGTGGCCAAGGTCGGCAACCTCAACGTCAAGTGGTCGCGCCGGCTTCCGGCAGCCCCGACTTCTGTAACCGTCACCATGGACAGCTCGGCCGGTACTTCCTCAGCTTTGTCGTTGACACCGAGCCGGATGTCCTCCCCGAGGCGGAGACCGAAGCCGGTATCGACCTCGGCCTGTCCGCCTTCGCCGTCCTGTCCGACGGCCGGAAGATCAATGGCCCGCGCTTCCTGCGCCGGGCTGAGAAGAAGCTCAAGCGCCTTCAGCGGGAGCTGTCCTGCAAGGCCAAGGGATCGAAGAACCGGGCCAAGGCCCGCATCAAGGTCGCACGCCAGCACGCCAAGGTGGCAAACCGGCGTCGGGACTGGCACCACAAGACATCCACACAGATCATCCGCGACAACCAAGCGGTGTACGTGGAAGACCTCGCGGTGTCCGGTTTCGGACGCACCCGTCTGGCCAAGTCCGTGCACGACGCGGGATGGTCCGCGTCCGTCGGCATGCTGGAGTACAAGGCGGCTCTGCACGGTCGTACCTTCGCCACGGTCGACCGTGCTTTGCCGTCCTCTCAGGTCTGCTCGGCCTGCGGATTCAGGGACGGTCCCAAACCCCTGCATGTCCGTGAGTGGACGTGCGGTGCCTGCGGGACGGTGCACGACCGCGACCACAACGCAGCCCGAGTAGCGGCTCCGTCCGGGCGGTGAGCTCGGTCGGACTGTTCGACTGGAAGTCCGTGACGCCTAGTTGCTTCCTGGCCCTTTGATGCCTTCCGAAAGAACGGCGGGCGGACCCTCGCATCGGGTGGTGGCGGCCGCGCCAGCGCCGGGCGGATGCCTTGGTTCCGGCCATGCAGGCCTCCCGAAAGACCGGCAGCGGCCGGCGTCGCCGCAGCCGCCACCACCCCAGACCGCACTGGTTCGTTGGTGTTCGTGGTGCGAGCCCGCCGCACGGTGACCTCTTATGAGTCACGAGCCACTGAGCTCTGGTGCTGACCGAGGCCCGTGGGGTGCGCTGGTGCCGCGAACGGCTTGTGAGATGTCGGACCGACCCCATGGTTCGAGTCCTTGAATCAGGTCGCCGCGTGGCCCGCATGCGCTCGCAACCAGCGCGAACAGAACGAAGAAGGGGAGGGACGAGTTGATCTACTGCGGGATCGACTGGGCCGAGACGCATCACGACATCGCTCTGATCCACGACACCGGCAAGCTCCTGGCCAAACGTCGCATCATGGACGACGCGGCTGGCTATCAGCTGTTGCTGGACCTGCTCGCCGAGTGCGGCGACACCGAGGACGCCCCGATCCCGGTCGCCATCGAGACCAGCCGCGGCCTGCTTGTCGCGGCCTTGCGGCAGGGCAAACGCAAGGTGTTCGCCGTCAATCCGATGGCCGCCGCCCGCTACCGCGACTGGCATGGCGTCTCGCGCAAGAAGTCCGACCCCGGCGACGCCCTGGTCCTGGCCAACATCCCGCGCACCGACATGGCCATGCACCGGCCACTGCCCTACGACAGCGACCTTGCCCGCGCCATCGCCGTCCTCGCCCGCGCACAACAGGACGCCACCTGGAACCGCCAGCAGATCGCCAACCAGCTGCGCTCCCTGCTGCGCGAGTACTACCCCGCCGCCCTGAAAGCCTTCGCCAACTGGCAAAACGGCTTGTGGTGCCCCGAGGCCCGCGTTCTGCTGGCAGTCGCTCCCGCACCGACGAGGGCGGCGAGTCTGTCCCTGGCCCAGCTCCGCGCCGCCCTCAAGCGAGCGGGACGCCTCCGCGGGATTGAAGCCGAGGCCCAGCGTCTGCGGGAGGTTTTCCGCACCGAGTACGGTCACCAGCCACCGCTGGTCGAAGACGCCTGGGGGCAGCAGGTACTCGCCCTGCTGAGGCAGCTGGACGCCGCCTGCACTGCCACCGACGAACTCGCCGAGGCGGTGCAGGCGGTCTCTTCGACAGCACCCGGACGCTGAGGTCATCCTGAGCTTTCCCGGCCTCGGACCGCAGACCGGCGCTTGGGTGCTCGCCGAGACCGGAGACGACCGCAACCGCTTCATCGACGCCCGCGCCCTCAAGGCATACGCCGGCTCCGCCCCGATCACCCGCGCCTTCGGCAAGAAGCACCACGTCGGACGCCGCATCATCAAAAACAACCGGCTTCACAACACCGGCTGCCTCTGGGCCTTCGCCCCGTTGACGGCCTCGCCCGGCTCGAACGCCCACTACCGCCATCGGCGCGAAGTCGGAGACTGGCATGCCCAGGCCCAACGGCACCTGTTCAACCGCATGCTCGGACAGCTCTTCCACTGCCTTAAGAACTCCTAATAAAGTGACGGGTTCTTCAGCCGTCGCCAGCAGATGATGCCGCTGGCCAGGCTGAGGAAGGCTTCGTGGATGTCGTCGCGGATCTCCCAGCGGATGCGTAGCCGGCGGAACCAGTGCAGCGGCGCGAAGCTCTGCTCAACCATCCATCGGTGCACGGCCAGCCCCGATTCGTGTTGGGTGCTGGGCCGTGCGATGACCGGGGTGATTCCGGCGGCCCGGACCTGCTTGCGGTACTTGTCGTGGTCGTATCCGCGGTCGGCGTAAATGGTGTCCGGCCGTCGGCGGGGCCGTCCGCGTCGGCCCCGCACTGGCGGGACGGCCTCGATCAAGGGCATGAGCTGGGTGAGGTCATTGCGGTTTCCGCCGGTCAGTGACACCGCCGGCGGAATGCCGTGCGCTTCGGTGATCAGATGGTGCTTCTAGCCTGTTCGAGCACGGCCGACCGGGCTCGGTCCGGTTTCGGGCCGCCCTTCATGGCCCGGACATGGGAGCCGTCGATCAGCGCCTTGGACCAGTCCAGCGCGCCGGCGGCGTGCAGCTCGGCCAGCAGCGACTCGTGCAGACGCTGCCAGACTCCCGCGTCGTTCCAGTCGCGCAGGCGACGCCAGCAGGTCATCCCCGAGCCGAAGCCCAGTTCACTGCCCTCGTCCACAGGGCGAACGCCGCCTGACCCGCGCCGCCGGCGTCTGTCTTGGGTCGTCAGGTCCGGGGCGGTGGCGCACTCATCGCTGCCGTCAGGAACGTGATCGCCCATCGCCGGGCCGCCTCGCCCGCTACTGGGGACACGCAGCCAGGGGAGGGCTGCTGGTGGACCTCAAGGCGGTCGACGGCCGTTACGGCAAGGATCCCCCGCATCCGGAACCACAGCTCCTCCGGGGAAAGGCCGGGCAGTACGCGCGCGAAAGCTGCGAAGTAGCGCTCGCGGACCGAGTCCTCGGCCGGGCCGGTCCAGCTGCGTACCTCCTCGGCCGGGTCGCTGAGGATCGTCACGATCAGCCGGGACGTCCGGGCGCCGCCCTCGTCGCCGGCCGACATCTCGTCGAACAGCGGCCCCGCGAATGCCTCCACCAGTTCGCTGACCGGTGGGTCGGGGGTCCGGGCGAGCAGTTTGTCGAGCCCGGCGCACTGGGCAGCGTTGATGGGCTCGACCACGCGGCGAGCGACTGCGGCCATCAGCTCCGCCTTCGAGCCGAAGTGGTAGCCGACGGCGGCCAGGTTCGCTCCGGCGAGTTTGGTGATCGCGCGGACCGAGGTGCCGCGGTATCCATGCTCGGCGAAGAGGCGCTCGGCCGCGTCGAGGATCTGGGTGCGGGTGTCTGAGGTCGCCACGCAAGGAACTATACATATGATTGAATGAAACGAACGTATGAATCAAACGAACGCGTGAATGAGGACTGACATGAAGCTGCTCGTGTACGGCGCCGGAGTACTCGGCAGCCTGTTCGCTGCCCGCATGTATGAGGCCGGTCACGACGTCTCGCTCCTCGCCCGGGGCGAGCGCCTGACCGCTCTGCGCCGGCACGGCGTGCAGCTCGCCGAGGGAGACAGCCCAGCTGGCAGACGGATATCAGTACCGGTGGTCGAGCACCCGGACGGCGGGTACGACCTGATCACCGTCTTCGTCCGCACCCACCAGGTGGACGCGGTGCTGGAGTCACTCGCCCGTGTCGAAGGCGACGTGCTGTTCCTCCACAACTGGGCGGCCGGCGCGCAACCGCTGGGCGCGGTGATCGGCCACGAGCGGGTGCTGCTCGGCTTCCCCACGGCCGCCGGCACGATGGACGGCGACGTGGTTCGCTACCGCAAGATCAGCTTCATGACCCGCCGGGTTGCGATGCCGATCGGCGAGCCCGACGGGCGCACCACCCCCCGACTGGAACGGATCGTGGAGACGTTTCGCACCGCCGGGATCAACACCAAGGCCGAACCGCACATGGATGCCTGGCTCAAGACGCACGCCGCGTTCGAGGTCCCGCTCGGGCAGGCGGTGCACATGGCGGGCGGCCCGGTAGAGCTGGCCGACGATCCCGACGCACTCCGCGGCATGCTCCACCTCATGCGGCAGAACCTCGCCGCCATGGCGACGCCACCAGTACCTCGCGCGTTCGCCGCGTTGCGGACTCTGCCGCAAGGTCTGCTCGTGACCGTGCTCCGGCGCTTCCTGAGGAGCCCGACGGCCGTGCACAGCGGACTCAACGACCCCTCGCCTGCCACGACGGCCGAACTTGAGCGGCTGACCGAACAGCTCCGTGCCCCTGCGGGAGCCCGCTAGGCGCCCCGATCTCCTGTCTTCGACCCACGGTGCCAAGTAGCCGCCGTCAGGCCCCCCATCCAACTCGGACCGGCATCCAACTCGGTGATCGCAAGTAGCGACAGGAGCGTCGCCGTGGTTGCGATCCTGAACTGGCCGCCGACTTCGCCGAGCCAGAAGACTCAGAGGGCGTGAGGGAAACGGCGCAGGCCAGTGCCGCCCTGAATGTGGAACCCGTCCACCGCGATCAGGTCACTCAGGCTGCGGAGCGTTCGGTGACTGGGCGGCGCCGCAAGGCGGTCTCGGTCAGTGACCGCGGGGGGAGTGAGGCTGCGGGGTTGTACCGGTTAGTCCCGGGCGGCACGATTTCGTCGATCCGGTCGAGGGTCGCATCATCGAGGGTGAGCGCGGCGCCCTTGAGCTGACCCTCCAGCTGCTGCATGGTCCGCGGTCCGATGATCGCCGAGGTGACGGCGGGGTGGGCCACGGTGAAGGCTACGGCGAGCTGTGGGAGGGTGCAGCCGATGCTTGCCGAGAGTTCGATGAGCTGTTCCACGGCGTCGAGCTTGGCGGTATTTTCGGCGATCGCGGGATCGAAGAAAGACGGTCGGAGCGCGGCACGGCCGGTTGCCAGGTCGATCGGCTGGTCCTTGCGGTGCTTGCCGGTCAGGAACCCGAAGGCGAGGGGGCTCCAGACCAGTACCCCCATTCCGTAGCGCTCGCAGACGGGCAGGAGCGAGGCCTCGATCCCGCGGGCCAGAATCGAGTAGGGCGGCTGGTCGGTGCGGAAGCGTCCGAGGCCGCGCCGCTCGGAGACGTGGTGTGCCTCGACGATCTCCTCAGCCTGGTAGTTCGAGCAACCGAAGGCGCGGATCTTTCCCTGGTGCACGAGGTCGCTGAGCACCGAGAGCGTCTCCTCGATGTCAGTGGAGTGGTCGGGGAAGTGGACTTGGTAAAGGTCGATCCAGTCAGTGTTCAGGCGCCTGAGGCTGTCCTCGACCGCCTTGAGGATCCAACGCCGCGAGTTGCCACCGCGGTTGCGGCCCTCGCCCATCTGAAAGTGGACCTTGGTGGCGAGTACGACGTCGTCACGGCGCCCCCGCAGCGCCTTGCCCACGATCTCCTCGGACTCACCCTGTCCGTACATGTCGGCGACCTGGTGGTCGCGGGTGGGGACCAGGGTGCCGTCCACGATCAGCACGGCGTCCTTGCGCAACCGCTTGCGTTGCTGGAGCGCGAGCGCCGGCCCGAGGTGATCGATGATGCGGTCGGCGGCCGACTTGGACACCCCGGTCGTGCAGGGCGTTGCTGAGGAGGTCGATGGCGTTGTGTTGGAGGCGGAGCCTACGGCCGACGGCGGACGTCCCGACACACTCAGCCGACACTGGGAGCCGGGTCCATGCCGGTCAGGGCCACGCTGGCCGTCCACAAGCGGCGCGCCGTGTCGGTGTCGGCGACGTGTTCCCGTACCGGCTCGAACCGCGGTCTGCCGCGCAGGCCGAACACGCGGGGGCCGATCAACTGGCCCCCGCGTACGGCCGGGTCGAGGACGGCTCGGACCGCGGGCCGGGCGCCCGCTTCCTTGCCCTGGACCAGGAGTCCCAGCGGCAGACCGCGCAGTCGCTGGGCCGTGGTGCGCACGTGCAGTGGGGGGCGGGAGGGGGTGAGGGCGTCCAGGGCGCCGCCGGGGTGGGACACCACGCTGATGGTGGTGCTGTGTGACGCCCGCAGCCGGCGGTCGAGTTCGATGCCGAACAGCATCTGCGCCAGCTTCGAGCGCCCATAGGTGCGCTTGGGCCGGTAGTCGCGGGTGCTCTGGAGGTCGTCGAGGTCCATCCGTTCGCTTCCGGCGGCGAAGCTGCCCGTGGTGACGACCCGGGCGGCGGGCGCGGCGTGGAGCAGCGGGGCGAGATGGGCGGTCAGGGCGAAGTGTCCCAGGTGGTTGGTGGCGAACATCAGCTCATGGCCGGCGGCGGTCTCGCGGCGCGGTGGACCGTCCAGCAGGACACCGGCGTTCAGGACCACCGCGTCGAGGGCCTGGACATCGAGCGCGTACACGCTCTTCTCGATCGAGGCGGGATCGGCGAGGTCCAGCGGTATGTGGCGCACGAGCGCGCCCGGTACGCGCGAGCGGATCGAGGCCGTCGCCGCTTCGGCTTTCGAGGTGCTGCGGCCGGCGATGACGACCGTGGCGCCGGTCGTGGCGAGCTGCTCCGCGACGAAGTAGCCGATCCCCGCGTTCCCGCCGGTGACCAGGAAGGTCTTGCCCTCGGCCCGCGGCAGGCGGTGTACGTCCCAGGTCATGGACGGGTCTCCTTCGGATGAGGCGGACGATGCCGCGACGAACGGAACGAACGGTGTTCGTCAACGGCAGACTGCCCTTAACGAACGACGTTCGTCAAGCTAGGATGAGGGCCATGCCCGCCCGCCCCCGGACCAGGTCCGCGAAAACCACACTGAGCCTCGACGCGATCGTGGCCGCCACCCTGGCCCTGGTGGACGAGCTGGGGTGCGAGGCGGTGAGCATGCGGCGGGTCTCCCAGGCCGTACAGACGGGACCCGCCTCGCTGTATGTGTACGTGCCCGACCGGGGCACGCTGATGGCCCTCGCCCACGACCTGGCCGCGGCGGATGTCCGACTGCCCACCGAGGCGGACGGGGACTGGCGCGCCCGGCTCGAACTGCTCGTGGACCGCGCGGTGACCGCGCTCGCCGCCCACAACGACATCGCCACCGTCGGTATGACGGGCGCCCTGCCCGGCCCGCACATCCTGCGTATCACCGAGGAACTGCTGCGGCTGCTGCGGAGCGGCGGGATCAGCGACGCCGCCTGCGCCTGGGCCGCGGATCTGATCGGCCAGTACATCGCCTCGTCCGCCCTGGAGGAGGCGATGTGGTCCCGCGCCCGGCAAAGCCAGGAGCGGCCGGGTGGTTCGCCGGCCGAGGCGGAGGAGGCGTTCGCCGCCCGGCTGGACGCCCTCTACCGGTCACTGCCAGCCGAGCGCTACCCCACGATCCGTGCGCTGACCCCACTGCTGACCGGCGGTGACGGAGTGACGCGCGCCGCGTGGAAGCTCCGCGTGCTCATTGACGGACTGCTCGCCGGAGCGTGACGAGCGCCGCCGCTCCTGAACGCCGCGGGTACCGATCCGGATCCACGTCGGCCCGGCCCCAGTTGGCGCGAGTTCCTGACCACCCCAGCCCGAGGGATCATCGCAGCGGACTTCTTCCACGTGGACACCGTGCGCGGAAAGCGCCTGTACGCCATGGCGTTCCTGGAACATGGCACCCGCCAACTGCACATCACGGGCGTCACCGCCAGCCCAGTCGGGTCTGGGCGACGCAACAGGCCCGAGTGCTCGCCGGCCAACTCGACACGCGCGGCACCGCCATCACCGTGCCTGGCCCGGCCCGCAGACGGTGCGGGCCAGGCTGGACAGCGCGCCGGGCGTTGCCGCACCCACCGGCACTGAGCCTTCGGGGCGGCGTGGGTTCACCCCAGCAGCAGAGACCTGGGCTGGGCGGAGAGGGCCTGGTCGAGGACCAGGGACGCCGCTCCCACCGCGGCCACGTTCTCGCCCAGCGTGGTGGAGACGACCGTTGTCGGATGGGTCGCCCTGACGAACGGGGAGCGTGCGACCATCGGTTCGATGGTCGCGAGAAGACGGTGGTCGAGCACGAGCCACGTCGGTCCGCCGAAGACGATGGCGTCGACGTCCAGGAGCGTCGCCGCCGCACAGACTCCCCGGCCGATGCGGATGGCCAGGCGCTCGATGATGCCGTCCGCCTGTGCGTCCCCCTCGGCGGCGAGCCGCGCCAGCCGCTCCAGACCGCGCTGGGCGTCGGCCGGATCCAGCACCGTGTACTCGGCACCAAGAACACCCAGCGCGATGGCCTCGTCGACGAGCGTCCGCGTTGAGCAGGCCGCGCCGAGTCCGCCGACCTCGCCGGCGTTCCCGGAGACGCCGCGCAGCACGGTGTCGTCCACCACCAGCCCCATCCCGGAGCCGGTGCCGAGGTAGAAGAAGAGAAGGTTGCGGCTCTCGGTAGCCGTCCCGGCCCAGCGCTCCGCGACGACCGAGGCCGTGACGTCCTTGTCGAGGAGTGCCGGGAATCCGGTCGCCTCGCTGAGTCGGTCACGTAGCGGGTAGCGGCCCCAGCCGGGCAACTCCGGAGGATCGATCACCCAGCCGGCGGACGCGTCTATGGGCCCCGGCGCGGCGATGCCCAGGCCCAGCACCCGCGCCTCGTCGATCCCCGACTCCGCCACGAGCGAGCGCACCGAGGCGGCCATGTCCGCGACAGTCCCGTCCGTGTCACCGCCGCTCGGGGTCCGCCGGCTGCGATGGCCGACGACCGTGCCGAGAAGATCCACCAGCACGCAGGTGATCACGGCGGGGTCGAGGTGGACTCCTACGGCGTAGCGAGATGTCGGGACGATTTCGAGGAGGGTGCGGGGTTTCCCACTGCCGGTGTTCTGCTTCCCCGATTCACGGGCCACGCCCTGGTCGAGCAGCCGGCGTGTGATATTCGAAACGGTCTGCGCGGACAGGCCGGTGGCCTGCGCGAGTTCGACCCGGCTCAAGCCCGCCGGGTGCCTGCGAATCGCGTCCAGAATCACGGACTCGTTGAAGTCCCCCATGCGCGGCAGATTGGTGCCGCGCCGGATCGTGCGCTTCTCGGGTCTCATCGCGTTGGTGGTCAACGTGCCTCCCCAAGCCTCGGACGAGCGGCGGCTGTGCCGCGCAGCCGCCGCTCCGAAGGCAACAGATCGATGGAATGGTACGACGCGGGGGCGTACGCGGGACGCGCCGTGCTCAGCCGCCCGATGGATCAAGTGACCTCGCCTGTTCCACGGCAGGACGCAGACGCAGGGTGCGGATCTGGAAGGGCCGGAACCTGAGGTCCACGGACCCTTCGTCGGACGCGCGTGCCAGCTCCTGATCCGGCTGCTCCAAAAGGTCGCAGTCGAGGACGGCGGTGAGGGTGAAGCCCGCGGACAGACGCGCCGAGACCGCTCCGCCACACGCTTCGTACAGTCGGACCACGATGTCGCCGCTGCGGTCGTCCGCGAGCTTCACCGACTCCACCACGACGTCGGTGGTGTCGACTTCGACCAGGGACCGGGCGTCGGTCGGGGCGGGGCGCAAGGGCAGGTTCAGCGCGTAGCCACCGGCGATCGCCTCCTCGATCCCCGCCCCGGCCAGCAGCGCGTAGCTGAAGCTGTGCCGGCCGCGGTCGGCCCCCGGGTCGGGGCTGTGCGGGGACCGGAGCAGGGAGAGCCGCACTGTCGTGGTGGTTCCGCCGCCGTCCCGTGTGTCGCGGCGGACGTCGTGCCCGTAGGTGGAGTCGTTGAGCAGGGCGGCGCCCCAGTGCCGCTCGCCGACGTGCACCCAGCGGTGCGCCCACAGTTCGAAGCGTGCCGCGTCCCAGCTCGTGTTCTCGTGTGTGGGCCGCTGCACATGACCGAACTGGATCTCGGCGCTCTCCCGTTCCGCGTGCACGTCGAGCGGCCAGGCCGCCTTCAGTACGGTGTCGCGCTCCTGCCAGTCGATGTCATTGCGGACGGTCACCCGCCGGCTCTCTGCGGCGATCTCGATGTGCTGGACGAACCGGGAGGATCCGTGGGCGCGCTCGACCCGCACCGACGCCAGCAGCGGTCCTTCGTCCACGAGCGTCACCAACTCGGCCTCGTCCAGATCGCGCACGGTGTCGCGGTAGTACGAGTCGATGTTCCACGCCGACCACAGATTGGGGTCGTCGGGGTGCAGCTGGAGGAGGTTGCCCGCGGCGCCGGGAGCGATCGCTTCCCGCTGTGCCGAGTGGTCGTAGACCGAGGTCAGCAGGCCGCGCCGGTCCACGACGACGGTCAGCACCCCGTTGTCGAGGACGAAACCACCGTCCTGGGCCGTGGCCGTGACGGCGCCCCGGGGCGCGTCCGCGGTGCCGCCGGAGGCGAGGGGAGCGACCTCGGCGAGGATCGCCGTGCGCCCGTCCGACAGGCGCTGCCCACCGGCGAACTCGCCGGCGACGACGGCGACCTCGCGGCGTGCGTACGGTCCGGCGTTGAGGAGTGCGGGACCTCCGGGCATGTGGCCGACCGCGTCGGCGATCAGCGATTCGAGTTCGGCGTGGATCTCCGCGTACTCGCTCTCGGCCTGCCGGTGCACCCAGGCGATGGACGAGCCGGGCAGAATGTCGTGGAACTGGTTGAGCAGGACTCGCCGCCACAGCGATTCCAGACGCTCGTACGGGTAGGGCGCGCCGGCCTGGACGGCTGCGGTGGCCGCCCAGAGTTCGGCCTCACGCAGCAGTGCCTCGCCACGTCGGTTGCCGCGCTTGGTGCGGGCCTGGCTGGTGTAGGTGCCGCGATGGTTCTCCAGATACAATTCGCCGCGCCAGACAGGGAGTTGGTCGCGCTCGGCACGGGCCGTCGCGAAGAACGTGTCAGGCGCCTCGATCACGACCTTGGGCGAGCCTTCGAGGTCGCGCAGGCGGCGGGCCTT
Source organism: Streptomyces scopuliridis RB72 (assembly GCF_000718095.1). Taxonomy (GTDB): domain Bacteria; phylum Actinomycetota; class Actinomycetes; order Streptomycetales; family Streptomycetaceae; genus Streptomyces; species Streptomyces scopuliridis. The sequence goes on from NZ_JOEI01000026.1 coordinate 52,203, forward strand.
CTCCAGCATCGAACGGGTGGGCCCGCCACCGCCGTCGCCGTAGCCGAAGGGGACCAGTGAGCGGGTGGCCACCCCCTTGTCCGCGAAGTTGCGCTCGGCATGGGCGAGTTCACCCGCCGTGAGGGACGCGTTGTAGCTGTCGACGGGCGGGAAGTGGGTGAAGATGCGCGTTCCGTCGATGCCCTCCCAGTCGAAGGTGTGGTGCGGGAGCTTGTTCGTCTCGTTCCAGGAGAGCTTCTGGGTGAGGAACCACCGGGCGCCGGCCAGCTTGGCGAGCTGGGGATAGGCGGCGGTGTATCCGAACGAGTCGGGCAGCCATACGCCGTGCTGCTCGACGCCGAACTCCTCTGCGAAGAAGCGCCGTCCGTAGACGAGTTGACGGGCCAGTGCCTCGCCGCCGGGGAGGTTGCCGTCGGCCTCGACCCACATGCCGCCCACAGGTACCCAGTTCCCGTCGGCCGCCGCCTTCTTCATACGGGCGAAGATCTCCGGGCGCTGTTCCTTCATCCACGCGTACTGCTGCGCCGAGGAGCAGGCGAAGACCAGCTCGGGGTACTCGTTCGCCAGCGTGGCCATATTGGTGAACGTACGCGCGCACTTGCGGACGGTCTCCCGGACCGGCCACAGCCAGGCCGAGTCGATGTGGGCGTGGCCGACCGCGGAGAGGGTGTGCGCCGAGGCGTGCGCGGGCCGGGACAGCACATCGGCGAGTCGGCGCCGGGCCTCGGCTGCGGTGTTCGCCACATCGCCCGGGACGATGGCATCGGCGGCGCGGCGCAGGGCGTAGAGGATCTCGTGGCGGCGAGCTGAGCCGACAGGCAGCTCGTGCATCAACTCGTCGAGCACCTCGATGTCGTGGATCAGGTGCCATACATCGTCCTCGCGCACCGCGATCTCGGCCTGTTCGAGCCGGTAGATGTGCGCCGTGCCCGCGGTTTCGAGCGAACCGTGGTGGATGTGCAGGCCGGCGCTGGCGACGATGGGCGGGTTGGCGGCCAGCTCGATCAGCAGGTCGACCCGGTCGCCGGCGGTGGCGGAGTCGGCGAGGAGCACGGTGCGGCTGTACGGATGCAGGCCCTGGAGCGGAGCGCCCTGGGCGTCGTGGACCAGGCCCTCCGCCTGGCCGCCGGGCCCCTTGGTCAGGTCGAACCCGAGGTCGAAGACGGCCTCGACCCGGCGCCCCGACCACTCCTCGGGAATCTCCGCGCTCGCCCGCATCCAGGTCGTCGCCCAGGGGCCGCCCCAGGTGGCGCCGAGCGTGAAGGGCTCGTAGTCGGCGTGCAGGGCGTCGGCCACGGGGACAGGTTCGCCGTCGACGTGCCAGGCGCTCAGGGTGAGGGGATGTGCGGCGCTGTAGAGGGCGGGGCGGATCACCCGGTCGAGGAGCTTGCGGATCCGGGTCTCGATGATCCGGCGGTCGTCATGCACGGTGCTGGTCCTTCCAAAGGCCGTACGCGGCGGGGTACTCGGGGTCGGGAGCGGGGAGCCGGATGGTGTCCCGGGCGCCGTCCGGCCAGGTCACGTCCACGAGCAGGGTGGTGTCCTGGGCGCGGGTGGTGATCTGGGGCAGGGTGCTGGGGTCGGTGCCGCCGAGGTGGACGAGGGCGATGTGAACGATGCCGTGGGCGACGGGTCCTTCGGTCTCCACGACGGGGGTGGCGGACGCGGCGCCGAGGGCATTGCTGTCGGTGCCGACCACCAGAGAGGAACGGGGCAGCCGGTGGGCGCCGACGATGACGGAGACCAGTCCGTCGGCGCCCTCGACCCGGGCTGTTCCACCGTCGACCGGGCCGGGCGCGGGTGCGGACGGTGGATCGACCGCGAGCGCCCAGCCGCCGATACGCAGCACATGTCCGGTCCCGGGATCGCCGTCGACGCGTACGGCCCGTACCTCGACCGAGCCGCGCAACGCGGAACCGACAGTGATCCAAGGGCCGAGTGTGCAGCCGGTGTCGGGGCCACCGAACGGATCCCATGTCGCGTCCTCGGGCCAGTGCGCGCGAGAACGCGAGACGGCCGTGGCACCGTCCACGGAGATCCTGGTCACCGGACGCCGGTGGGAGGCGCGTCCCGCCGCGTCCAGCAGGACGACCGCGTTGTCGAGCGGGTCGGCGTCCACGCAGGCGCCAGGGCCCGCGGTGGGGTCGCCGGGGGTCTCGGGTGCCGTGTGTGTCGAGTAGGCGAACCGCGCGTAGCAGGGGTCGTCCGCGTGCGGGCGGGCCGGGTCGGAGTGGTCGCCGCCGTGGTTGACGACGCGTACGACACCGTCGGACGCCGTGCCGGAGACGAGCCAGCCCGGAGTGGCCAACGCACGGGTGAAATCGGCCTCTTCGACGGCGAGCGAGGTCAACTCCTCGGTCCAGACAGGGTGCTGCGGCGGCAGGGCGAGGCCGATGAAGCCCTTGCTCGCCCAGTACGGCGACCCGGGCCCCGAGTAGACCTGGAGGACGCCGCGGAAGGGCCGGTGCCAGCCGAGGGTGAGCAGGTCCTGGGCGTCGGTGGCGCCGTGGGCGGTGAAGTGGTCGAGCATGCGGTTCGCGATCGCCCGGGTTTCCCCCGCCGCCAGAGGCGTGGCATCGAACAGGGCGCCTGTCCACAGTGACGCGAGTGCGGCGTGCCGGTAGGTGAGGGAGCGCCCCTGGACGAGCGGCGAGCCGTTGGCCCCGACCAGGAGCCGCTGGTCCTCCAGGAAACGGCGGAGCCGGGCACGGTAGCGGTCGAGGAGCCCGCTGGGTGCGGCGTCGCCGAGGATGCGGCAGAACCACAGCGGGTACAGGTGCATGGCCCAGCCGTTGTAGTGGTCGAAGTTGCGGCGTTCACCGCCGGTGAGCCCGTCGGAGTACCAGCCGTCGCCCGCGTACCAGCCGTCGGTCAGTGCGATGACGCGGTCGAGGTCCTGTTGGCGCCACTGCCCCCCGGCGGTGCGGGCGAAGGCTTCGGTGACGCCCTGGAACCAGACCCAGTTGTTGCCGGGCATCGGGTCGCCGACCATCGGGGCGAGCCAGTCGAGGACCTGGCTCCTGACCCGGTCGTCGAGGCGGTCCCAGATCCAGGGCCGCGTCTCGTGCAGCGCGAGGGCGATGGAGGCGGCCTCGACCTTGGCCTGGTTGCACTCCGCGAAGGTGGGCCAGCGTTCCGGGTTCTTCGGGTCGGTGCCGGCGGCCAGGCCCGCCGCGTACCATCCTGCGAGGTCGTGCCGGTCGGCTCCGCCCGCCCCTGCCAGCCGGAAGCCGGCCAGGAGGAAGGTGCGGGCGAAGCCTTCGAGGCCGTCGCTGCGTGCGCCGCTGTGGCTCGGGGTGCCGGGCAGTTGGATCAGGGCGTGCTCGTCGGTGGCGTACGGCCGTACGGCGAGCAGCAGCCGGTCGGCGGTCCGCTCCCAGTGGGCGCGGTCCTCGGTGGGGGAGCGTTTCATGAGGTGCGGGTCTCCCAGGCCTGTTCGTACTCGGCGCGTATCCGGTCGCCGGCTTCCTTGCGCCAGTTCTTCATGGCGTCGTCCCACTCGCTGAGGGGGACCCGGCCCTGCATGATGCCCTTGCGGGTGTCGTCGAGGGCCGTCTGGAGGAGCTTGGACATCTTGGCGTCGGTCGGCGAGTACAGCGGCTCGGCGGAGTTGGGGATCAGCCGCTGGACGGCTTCCTTCTGGAAGGCGTACTGGTCCGGTACGATCTCCGGTTTCGCCGGGTAGTAGAGGGCTCCCGGCGCGTCGGTGGCGAAGATGGTGGGCAGGTACACCTCGGCCTGGCCCTGTGTGGTGAGGACCGGGTCGCTTCCCTTCAGGGTGTGGTCGGGGCCCCGGACGCCGTACTTGCGCAGCAGGTATCCGTCGGTGCCGAAGGGGGAGGCGAGGGCGTTCATGGCGCGCAGGATCTGCTTGATGCGGGCCTTGGGGGCCTTCTTGATGATGAGCGTGGCGTAGTTGGCCGAGCCCTGCCATTGGCCGCCGGTGCCGCCGTTCCAGCCGGGCGCCATCATGTAGCCGACCTCGAAGCCCTTGGCGGCCGCGGCGTACGTGGTGTAGTAGTCGTTCCACGCGACCGGTCCGTCGGGGTTCATGACGGTGCGGCCGGTGCCGAACCACTCCTTGGCCTTACCGAGGACGCTGTAGGTGTCCGGGTGCATGACGCCGGCCTTGGTGAGCCCGCGGACCGCGTCCAGGGCCTGCTTGGCCTCCTCGGTCTCGTACATCCAGGTGAACTTCCCCCCTTCCTCCCGCCACTTGTTGGGGGCCTTCAGCATCTGCATCACGAAGTTCCACGCGGTGACGCTGTCACCGAGGGCGTACTGGTTGTTCTTCGGGTCCGTCACGTCCTTGCACAGCTGGGCGAACTCACGCCAGTTCTTCGGATTAGGGTCGAGCCCCCGCTTGTTGATCAGGTCGAGCCGGGTGTAGGTCGGGGGGCCGCCGGACAGCGGGCGGGGCATCGGCAGCGCGTAGATCCCGCCGTTGCGGACGCAGGGGGCCCAGGAGGCGGTGGGAATGTTGGCGAGGTACGGGTAGTCCCGGATGTTGTCGCCGGCCAGATGCTCGGAGAGATCCTCGAAGAGGGCGTCCAGCATGTCCGGCGTGGCGGCGGCGTTCTGGTCCGCGGGAAGCATCAGCATCGCGTCGGGCAGGTCGCCCCCGGCGATGGTCACGGCGAACTTGTTCGGGTAGTCGCCGACGGGTGTGATCTGGAAGTTGAGGTCGCAGCCGACGCTCTTGTTGAGGGCCTGCCACATGACGTTGCGGTCCACCGGCGGCGGCACCGGGTTGAAGATCAGCGTCATGATGTCGATGGCGTCGCCCTTGGCGGGCGGGCCGTCCGGGAAGGCCTTGACGGGGTCGGCGGGGTAGTGCAGGTATCCCGGGGCGACACCGTCCGCGGTGGCGGGCATCGACGTCGGCACACCCTTGTACGGGATGTACGTGGGCAGCTGGGCCTTCGCGTTGGCGTCGCGCGTCGTGGCGGGCCGGTAGTCCCCGCAGCCGGCCAGGGTCAGCCCGGCCGCGACGCCGACGGCGGACGCGAGGAAGCCGCGGCGGTTCAGTGGTGGATTCATGACAGTTCTCATCCCTTCACCGCTCCGACCATTACGCCCTTGTTCATGTGCCGCTGCAGGAATGGGTAGACGATCACGATGGGCACGATCGACAGCACCAGGATCGCGGCCTGCAGCGACTGGGCCGGTGGCAGGGGCGCACCGGCCGCGATGTCGACCTGGCCGCCGCTGAGCGTCGCGTTGTTGACGACGTAGGTCCGCAGCACGAGCTGCATGGGCCACTTCGCCGCGTCGTTGATGTACAGCAGGGCGTTGAAGAACGCGTTCCAGTACGTCACCGCGTAGAAGAGACCGATGACGGCGACGGACGCCTTGGAGAGGGGGAGCACGATCTTCGTGAGGATCTTCAGTTCGGACACGCCGTCGATGCGGGCCGCGTCGAGGAGCTCCTTGGGCAGATTCATGAAGAAGGAGCGCAGCACGATCACATTGAAGGCGTTGAACATGGTCGGCAGGATCAACGACCAATAGCTGTTGACCAGATGGAGCTGCTTGACCATCAGATAGCTGGGGATGATGCCCGGCGCGAACAGCATGGACATCAGCAGCAGCATGAGCACGGGCTTGTGCCCGAAGGAGCCGGGCCGGCTGAGTCCGTAGGCCAGCATGATGGAGCTGACGAGGCTGAGGGCGGTGCCGACGACGGTGACGCCGATGCTGACGAGCATGGCCTTGGACACCAGGCCGCCCGAGAGCAGGGCCCGGTAGGACGAGAACGTGACGTCGTCGGGCCACAGCACGTAGCCGCCGGCCTTGTTGACCTGGTCGGCGTCGGCGAGCGACGTCGCGATGATCGCGAGGAAGGGGAGGACGACCGCGACCACGCACACCAGCAGAATCAGTGACTTGAGTGCGCGCCAGGGCAGGGATCCGGGGGTCTCGCCGGGGATCGCGCTGTAGGCCTTGCGCGGCCTGCGGCGCACGGGATGCGCGGGTGACAGCGTTGTCATGAGCGATACACACCTTCCTCGCCGAACAAGTGGGCGATCTTGTTGGCGCCCAGGACCAGGGCGACTCCGACGATGCCCTTGACGAGCCCGACGGCGGCGCTCACGCCCCAATCCCCGCCGATCAGACCGTGGTTGAACACATAGGTGTCCATGACTTCGCTGTTCTCCAGGCCGATGCCTTGCTGCTGAAGCAGGATCTGCTCGAAGCCGACGGACAGGGCGTCGCCGAGGCGGAGAATGAGCAGCAGGATCACCAGGCCGCGCAGGGCGGGCAGCGTGACGTGCCAGGTCTGCCGCCAGCGGCTGGCGCCGTCCATGGCGGCGGCCTCGTAGAGGTTGTGGTCGACGCGGGAGAGAGCGGCCAGGAAGAGGATCGTGCCCCAGCCGGTGTCCTTCCAGATGACCTGGGAGGTCAGCAGCGTCTTGAACGTCTCGGGGTTGCCGATGATGCTCCAGTTGCCCATGTCGTGGGCGCTCAGGAACAGGTTGAGCATGCCGTCGTTGCCCAGCATCTGCTGGAAGAGGGAGACGACGACCACCCAGGAAAGGAAGTGCGGCAGGTACAGGACGTTCTGTACCCACTTCTTGATGCGCTCGCTGACCAGGCTGTTCAGCGCGAGGGCCAGGAGGATGGGCGCGGGGAACACGAACACAACCTGGATCAGCGTCAGTTCGAGGGTGTTGACCAGCGCGCGGAGGAACTGCTCGTCGCCGTTGAAGATGACGTCGAAGTTGTCGAGGCCGCTCCACGGGCTGTGCAGGATACCGATGTACGGCTGGTAGTCCTGGAAGGCGATGACGTTTCCGAGCAGCGGAATGTAGTGGAAGAGGAGCAGCACCACGATGCCCGGTATCAGGAACCAGAACAGGGCCATGTCTCGGCGGCGGCGCGGAAGCGGCCGCAGCCGGCCCTTGTCCGCCTGCCCGGCCTTTTCGGCTGGTTGGGCGGCGGGTTGGTCAAGCGTTGTCATGATGTGAAGCCCTTTCACCGGAAGGCGGGCGTCTTCGGCCACTCCCGGGGTTGGCAAGTCATGCGGAAGTTCGAGCGGCGGTCCGGCCTCCTTGTCTGGTCCGGCGTATGTGCTCGCGCTGCCCGTCAGGCGAGGCGTGGGAGCGCTTCCCGGGTGACCTCGCCGAGCAGGGGCTCGCCCGCCACCCACCGGGCGACCTCGGCTACCGCGTACTGCCCGAGCCTTCGTACCTCGCTGCCCTGTGCGCCGGCTATGTGCGGGGTGACCAGCACATTCGGCAGTGACAGCAGCGGGTGGCCGGGCGGCAGGGGTTCGGGGGTCGTCACATCGAGGTACGCCTCCAGCCGGCCGGAGGCACATTCGGCTGTCAGCGCGTCCGTGTCGACGATGGCCCCTCGGGCGGTGTTGACGAGCGCGCCCCCGTCGGGGATGAGCGCGAGCATCGTGGCGTCGAGCAGGCCCGTGGTCTGAGGCAGGAGCGGGGCATGGACGCTGACCACCGCCGACTGTGCGCAGAGACCGGCGAGTTCGACCCGCTCGGCGCCGAGTCGGCGCGCCTCCTCGTCCGTGACATACGGATCGCTCAGCAATACCCGGAAACCCGCGTCGGACCTGACCAGTTCGGCGATGACCCGGCGCCCGACGCGCGAGGCGCCGATGATCCCGACTGTGAGCCCGTCGGCGCCCGAACGGTCGGCGAAGTCCGGCCATCCGTCGGCGTAACCGGCCGCCGTCGTCAGCGCCCGGCGCGCGGCGAGCGTGATGAGGGCGATGGTGCAGGAGGCGACGGGACCAGCGTTGGCGTCGGCCGCCGACGACACGACGATCCCGCGTTCCCAGACCGCCTCGCTGACGATCGGCTTGACCGTGCCGGCGGCATGCATCACGGCGCGCAGGTGGGGTGCCCCCGCCAGGACGTCGGCCGTCAGGCGGGGACAGCCCCAGCCGCTGACCAGGATCTCCGCGTCGGCGAGCGCGGCTCCCAGATCGGTTCCGGACGCGTCGGGGGCGAGTCGGACCAGTGAGGAGAGCCGGGCGCGCTGCTCCTCGGGGAGTACGAGCTCCGCGGTACCGGGGTTCATGACGCATACCGCCCTTGGGCGTTCGGGATATTCGGCTCTGGCTGTCATGAGAGAGGGCCTCCTTCGCTACGTACTGATATCTACTTTTCTGTACTGATACGCGCCGATCGGCCGCTGTCCCGGTGCGGCACATCGTCAGGCGCGCGGCAGGCGCAGGGTCACCATCTGGAACGGGCGCAGGGCGAGTACGACACCGCCGTCGGCCGCCGTCGGCGGCTCGGCGTCCGGGAGCGGCCGTTCCAGCAGATCCGTGGGGACGGCGCGGTCGGTGGCGAAGCCGTGGATACGGACGGTGGCGCGGGCCCGGCCTCCGTGTGCCTCGTAGAGGCGTACCACCAGGTCGCCGCTGCGGTCGTCGGCCAGCTTCACGGCACTGACCACGACGGCGTCATTGTCCACGGTCACCAGTGGCGCGACCGCCGCGGCGGCGGACCCGGTGACCCGGCGCTCGGGCAGGTTGGCCCGGTGGCCCTCGCGGACGGCGTCGCCGATCGTCGCACCCGGCACCAGTGCGTGCCGGAACCGGTGGACGCCCTGGTCGGTCTCGGGATCCGGGTAGCGGGGGGCGCGCAGCAGCGACGCGCGCACGGTGGTCGTCGTGCCCGCGCCGGCGCCGGTGCGTACCGTGCGGGTCACGTCGTGCCCGTAGGTCGCGTCGTTGACGACCGCGACTCCCCAGCCCGGCTCATCGACGTGCACGAAACGGTGGTTGCACGCCTCGAACTTGGCCCACTCCCAGCTTGTGTTCTGGTGGGTGGGCCGGTACACGTGGCCGAACTGCGTCTCGGAGGCGTACCGATCGGCCTTCACGTCCAGCGGGAAGGCCAGCTTCAGGAAACGCTCGGTCTCGTGCCAGTCCACTTCGGTGTCGATGTCGAGCCGCTTGGCGCCCGCCGGAACCGACAGAAGCTGAGTGACACGCGACGCCCCGAAGATCCGCTCGACGCGTACCGAGGTGCCCTCGACACCCAGCTGGGCCACCTCGGTGAGGTCGCTGCCGACGTTCCGGTAGAAGGCGTCGACGTCCCACGCGTCCCACTGGTTGGGGAAGTCGGGATGGAGCTGGAAAAGGTTGGCCGCCTGCCCGGGTGCGATCGCCTCCCGGTCCGCGATGCGGTCGTACGCGGAGACCACGAGGCCGCGTCCGTCGATCTCGACTCGCAGCAGGCCGTTGTCGAGGACGTACCCGCCTCCCTCGCGTGGGACAGGAGGCACCGCGCCGCCCTGCCCGGTCCGGGCCGAGGCGCCCCCGGCCGGGACCGAACAGCGGGTGTGCGGAGCCGAGTTGAACACCAGCTCGTTGCCGCCCGACGCGTCACCGGCGAGCGCACGCTGCGCACCCGCGATGATGCCCTCCAACTCCCCGGCGAGCCGCGCGTACGTCTCGCGTGCCTCACGGTGCACCCAAGCGATCGAAGAGCCGGGCAGGATGTCATGGAACTGGTGCAGGAGCACCGTTTTCCAGATCCGGTCCAACTCCTCATAGGGATACGGCATGTCGGTACGCACCGCCGCTGTGGCGGCCCACAGCTCGGCCTCCGTGAGAAGCGACTCGCTGCGCCGATTGCCGCGCTTGGTCCCCGCCTGGCTGGTGAGCGTGGCGCGGTGCAGTTCGAGGTAGAGCTCTCCGACCCACACGGGCGGGTCGGGGTATTCGGCCTCGGCCTTGGCGAAGAAGTCCGCAGGGGCCTCCCACTCGACGCGCGCCGCGCCCTCCAGACTGCGCATCCGGGCCGCCTTGGCGACCATCTCGCGCGTGGTCCCACCCCCGCCGTCCCCGTAACCGGTCGGCGCGAGGGAGCGGGTGGCGACGCCCTTCTCCTTGAAGTTACGTGCCGCGTGGGCGATCTGGCGGCCCGTCATCTCGCAGTTGTACGAGTCGACGGGCGGGAAGTGGGTGAAGACGCGGGTGCCGTCGATGCCCTCCCAGGAGAACGTGTGGTGCGGGAAGGCGTTGGTCCGGCTCCACGAGATCTTCTGGGTGAGCAGTCGCGTGGCGCCGGCGGCCCTGATGATCTGCGGCAGGCCCGCCGCGAAGCCGAAGGTGTCCGGCAGCCATGCCTCGTCGCTCTCGATGCCGAACTCTTCCAGGAAGAAGCGTTTGCCGTGGACGAACTGACGGGCCATCGCCTCGGACCCCGGCATGTTGGTGTCGGACTCCACCCACATCCCGCCGGCGGGTACGAACCTGCCCTCCGCGACGGCCTTCTTGACCCGGGCGTACACCTCGGGCCGGTGCTCCTTGATCCAGGCGAACTGCTGGGCCTGCGACATGGCGAAGACGAAGTCGGGCTCCTCATCGAGGAGCGCCGTCATGTTCGACGCCGTACGGGCCACCTTGCGGACCGTCTCGCGCAGCGGCCACAGCCAAGCGGAGTCGATGTGGGCATGCCCGACGGCACTGATGCGGTGCGCCGCGGGGGCGGCGGGCGCGGCGAGCGCACCGGCGAGTTCGTCACGCGCCGCCTGGGCCGTGCCGTTCACGTCCTGGAGGTCGACCGCGTCCAGGGCGCGGCCGATCGCGCGCAGGATCTCCCAGCGGCGTGCCCCGTCGAGGGACAGCTCCGCCATGAGCTCGCCGAGGACTTCCAGGTCCATGACCAGGTTCCACACCGTCTCGTCGAAGACGGCCAACCGCATCTCGCCGAGCACGTATTGGGGAGCCTCGCCGGCCGTCGCCTTGTCGCCCATCGGCGTCGGCTGGAACGGCACCCCGTTCGCGTCGAGGTCGGGGTTGGAGGCAGCCTCGATGTGCCAGTGGACCTGCTCCCCGCCGGTCACCGGTGAGCCGACGCGGACGTACGCGTTGCGCGGGTGGAGTCCCTTGACCGGGGTGCCGTCGGGCCGATAGACGAGGCCCTCGCACTGGAAACCCGGGGTCCGCGGGGTGAATCCGAGGTCGAGTACGGCCTCGACGGTACGGCCCGACCACTCGGCGGGAACAGTGCCGGTGACCTTGAACCAGCTGGTCCCCCAGGGCAGGCCCCACGGAGTGCCCGGGGCGACGGGGGTGGTCGGTGCCGCCAACCCCTCGGTTACGGGAACGGGTTCGCCCGCGGTGGACCATATCTCCACGGCCAAGGGTGTCGTGACGGGGTGGACAGCCGGCCGGACGCGTTCCCTGAGAACGCGTTCCAGACGTGCTTCGACCAGCTTCCGGTCGTCATGCATGAAGGGGGTCTCCTGTTGCTGCGAGCGTGTGGGGGCGGTCGAGAGTGGCGTGGTCGGACGCGGTGTTGATCAGTGACCGGCGGGGGCCACCGGGGCGGGGCGCTCGCAGGTGCTTGTCACCGGGAGTGCGCGGCCCTGGTCCGCCGCGTCCATGAGGGTGAGCATGGTGTCCAGGACGTGCGCGGCGAGTTCCGCCGAGGCGCGGTGCGGACGCCCGTCGGACAGGGCCTCGGCCAGATCGGCGAGGCCGGTGCCTCGCCCGGCGCCCGGGTAGCCGGCGGACGGGGGCAGGGTTTCCCAGCCGTCACCGCGGTGGATCTCCACAGCACCGTCGAAATTGTTCGGGTCGGGCACGGACAGCGAGGCAGCGGTGCCGTGCACCTCGATGCGCGGCAGCCGCGCGGCGCGGACGTCGAAGCTCATGACCAGGGTGGACAGGGCGCCTCCGGCGTGCTCCAGGACGCCGGTGATGTGGGTGTCCACCTTCACCGGGAAGGTGTGCCCCGCTCGGGGACCGCTGCCGATGGTCCGCCGCGCACGCGGCCGGGAGGACGCTCCGGTCACCCGGACCACCGGGCCGAGGAGGTGGACCAGGGCCGACAGATAGTACGGCCCCATGTCGAGCAGCGGGCCACCACCTGGCCGGTAGTAGAACTCCGGGTCCGGGTGCCACTTCTCGTGGCCCGCGCCGGTCATGAAGGCGGTGGCCGCCACGGGCGTACCGATCAGGCCGTCGTCCACCGCCTTGCGCGCGGTCTGGGTCCCGGATCCGAGGACGGTGTCGAGCGCGCAGCCGACCCGCAGTCCCGCCTCACGCGCCGCCGCCAGCACGGCATCGGCCTCCTCGCGGTTGGCCGCGAGGGGCTTCTCGCCGTACACGTGCTTGCCCGCACGGAGTGCCGCCAGGGCGACGTTCGCGTGCGCGGCCGGAATCGTGAGGTTGAGAACGGCGTCCACGTCGTCCCTGGCCACCAGGGCGGCCACGGACGGCAGCACGGCGACTTCTTCCCCGGCCTGCGCCTGTTCCGCGACGGCCCGCGCGCGCATTCGGTCGAGGTCGGTGACGGCGGTGAGCCGTACGGACGTCAGACTCCGCAGCGTCGAGAGATAGGCGCCGCTGATCTTTCCCGCGCCCACGATGCCGATGTTCAAAGGCTTCAGCGGCTCGCCCACAGCAGTCCCCTTTCGGTCAGCGTGCGGACTTCCGGCACGTCGGAGTCGTCGGGCTTGTGCCCGATGGTCGAGACGAAGACCCGTCCCGTGCGGGTCGGTGAGCACCCAGTACTGCTCGGTGTGCACGGCGAAGTCGTCGAGCCCCGCGATGACGGGATGGTCGACGCGCTCGGGCAGCAGGTGCACCGTGTGGTCGTGGAAACCTGGCGGGTGCGTCACGAACTTGCCACCCGTCAGCAGGTGGTAACCGTGATCGTGGAAGCAGTCGATGATGCCGCCGTGCCAGCCGGCGAGCCCGGTGCTCCGCTCCCGGGTGATGGTCCCCATGGTCCAGCACTGCACGCTGATGCCCGTCCCATCCACCGCGGACGACGAGTGCTCGCCGGTTGTCGCTGGTCAAGGTGATGCGCGCTCCCAGTCGGCGCCGCACGGCAGAGTGCGGCGATCGGGGTCGGGTGAGGTCGCCCAGCAGGCCGGGGCGAAGCAGCTGACTCTGCTCGGACCGAGTTGAACCGGCTGCGATCTGAACGTATGAACCGGCACCGAAGTTTGTCAATATGTTGGACAAACTTGGGGGAGAGGTGCGTGATGGCCGCCCTTCACGACGAGGCGGCACAGATAGCGATCACCACGAAACCCTCCATACCATCCATAATCAGAGATGCCGCCGTGCCGCCCAGAGTGCGCGCGGAAGACCAATCGGGCCTGCTCCACGGTCCCGCTGCCGGATCGCATGGTGCATCACCGTCCCGCAGGCCTACCTCGACTCCCAGCCCCGAAGCCTGATCGCTCCCAAGGCCCGTTCGATGCGCCTGCGTTCGAGCTGTCGAACGTATTGACTAACGCAACTCGATGGAATTACATGACGACGCGGCCACGCCGTCAGCCGCACCTGCCCCCCCACCTCCGATCACGGTGCCGGCGTGGCCCAGCGTGCCCAGACGTCGCGGGACCTGGCGTGGCGGGCGACTTCGGCTCATTCCAACTGAGCGCATCAGTGCAACTACGCGCCGAGGGTGCGAATTTCGGGCGCCTCGGGCGAACACCTGCTCGCGGCCCGTTGATCCCGCCCTGTCGTCAATCCAATCAAGACCTGTCGTCAATCCATTCAAGAGGTGGCACATGCACCGGAGAATCCGACGAGCCCCAATGTGGCTCTCTGGCATCGCAATGCTGGTCGCCGACGCTCTGTTCGTCATTCCAGGCGCCGAGGTTCACGCGGAAGCGGCAACGGGGGAGGGGGGAGCGGGGGCTGTTGCGAAGGCGGTTGCCTCGGCCGGTGCCACAACGCCCTTCGTGACGGTCGAAGCCGAGTCCGGGAAGCTCGGCGGCGGCGCCGAAGTTCGCTCCATCAAGCCGGGAGACCCGGCGCCGACCGCGGCCTCTTTGGAGACCGAAGCCTCGGGCTACGCGTTTGTCGAGCTGAGTGGCACCGGTGGTTCGGTGACGATACCAAACAACACGGGCAAGAACGCCAATACCCTCGTGGTCCGCGCATCGATTCCTGACGCACCGGAAGGCGGCGGCATCACCGCGTCGCTGAACCTGTATGTGAACGGCACGTTCCGCCAGGCGATCACGCTGAGCTCCCAGCAGGCGTGGAACTATCGCGACGCGACCACGAACCCGGACGACCCCAACGCGGGCGGGAAGCCCTACCACTTCTACAACGAATTCCCCGTCTGGGTCACGGGTGCCCCCATCGCCCCGGGCAGCACCATCATGCTCAGGAAGGACACCGCCAACACGGCTGCCGTCTACGACATCGACTCCGTCGATCTGGAGAACGTCGGCGCCGCACTGGCCTCACCGGCCAATTCGCTTTCCGTCGTGAGTTATGGCGCGGACCCGAACTTCTCGAAGGATTCGACGGTCGCCATCCAGGACACGGTGAACGCAGCCCGGCAGCAGGGGAAGTCGGTGTGGATCCCGCAGGGCAAGTATCTGACGAACAGCCTGGTCTCCAAGCCGCTGGACTTCACCGGCGTGAAGGTGCAGGGAGCCGGCATGTGGTACACCACCCTCTATCGCAAGGTTCCTCTTCCGGCCAACTCATGGCGCTCGCAGATCCTGGTGGGCTCGGGCACCACCGTCACAGATCTACAGATCGATACGAACGCCATCTGGCGCGGAGTCGGTGGCACCGGCGGTTCGGACTACGGAATCAACGCCAGCGGTGCCGGTGGGTGGCAGGTCGACCGGATCTGGACGCGGCACATTGATGCCAATTGGCTGTCGGGCACGGGTGGGACCATTCGAAACAGCCGGACCGCGGACACCTACGGTGACGGGTTCAACATCAACAACGGCAATACGAAGAATCCCGACAAACTCGGCCTCAATATCACGGTCCAGAACAACTTCGCCCGGGGCACCGGCGACGACTCCTTCGCGGTCTACTCCGACTCCGGCGCCGCCGGGACCAACGGCCAGTTGATCGGTGCGAAGGTCCTGAACAACACCGCGATCGCGCCCTGGTGGGCCAACGGCCTCCGGATCGCCGGCGGGAGAAACATCGAGTTGAAGAACAACCTGGTGAACAGTGTGTCGTCGAACAGCGCTCTGGACATCGGCGTGTTCGGCGATACGGGACACCCCTTGGAGTCTGCCACGGTCAGCGGGAACGTCCTGCTCGGCGGAGGCGGCTGGAACGGCGTCCGGCACGGTGTGCGGATCAGCTCTCCCACGAGCACCTCGCTGTATCCGGACGCTTACACGAACGTCACCTTGACCGACAACGTCCTGCGCGGGGCTCTCCGTGCGGGCCTTTACATCGATCGAACGCGTGTCACCGCGACCCTGAAGAACAACACGATCGATGGTCCGGCGACCCGGGGAATCTGGATCACCTCGGGAGTCACCGGCACCGGGTCCTTCACGGATAACCAGGTGCGGAACCTACGCCCGGGGCACGTCGCGACCCAGAACGACTCGGCGTCCACGTTCAAGATCACCGGCTGAGAACCCCCGGCCTGACACCCCGGGGCAGCGCACGGTGGAGTTGCCCGCGGCCGGCCGGTTCTCCCGGCCGGCCGCGGGTATCGCGATGACCGTTCGGCAAGCGCGTTCCGCGGTACACACCGGCGAGGGGCATCCCCTTCGCCAGGGCGTGTTTCGAAAGTCCCGCCTGGCCCGCGCGACGATCTCTTTTCGTGGCGCGTGGAGGTTTAACAGACGGACAATGGGCCGTGCTGGAGCCGTTGTTGCCGAAGGGACGGAGGCTCGGCCGGCCACCGACATGGACCCGGCGGGAGCTGATCGACGGGATACGCTTCCGGGCGCGAACCGGCATCCCGTGGCGGGACGCACCCGTCGAGGGGAGCTGCAAAACCATGTCGATCGTGGTCACCGCGGGGCAGCGTGGTGACTCCCCGCAGTTCGAGGCCGTTCCAGGAAGGCATCAGAGTGCCCCGGTCGGGGCAGGGCCGGCCACGCACCAGGCCGCGACGAGTGCGTGCGGACAAGGCGCGCGCCTCTCGTAGGAACCGCGCCTGCCTACCTCTGCGAGCTGGGTGGACACAATGGGTGGCCCGTTCCGTTGGTGCCGCTCGTGGTGATCGCGGGGATTGCCTTGATCTCCGCCGGGACGGCGGCCAGGCCGTGCACGCCCGTGCTCGCGGAATCGACATCGGGTGTCCATGACTGGCCGGCCCTTCGCAACTGGTCCTGGACCACCCGCTCTACGCCCTTTTCATGAACTTCAGAGCATGATGAGCAGACGCGTCTTCGGCTTGAGCTTTCTGTTCACCGAACGACTCTGCACGTATACCTCCAACTTGGGATTACGTCCCGCCTTCACGGAGACGGTCCCCTGGATACCCGTGCCGAACAGAAGACTGCGCGCCGCGTCCCCCGTGTATGCGCGGTCAGTGTCCTTCTCGACCACGATGACTTCCTTGTCGGGCTGAACCTGAACCCGGGTGCCCAGCTGGTAGTAACACGAACCGCGTTCATACGTCACGCCCGGATGCGAATCAACGAAGGATCGAATCTCGACCTCCGTGTCGACCTTCAGGAGTCGATACTTGTCGGCCGGGACCGGTTCGAGGTTCGCCCGCACGTCGTCGACCGATATGTCCTGGCCGACCGCGAACAGGTTCTTCGTGCCGCGCACGCCCTGCTCGCGGCCACGGAGGAAGCTGGTGGCGGCAGCGCGCACGGTACCGATCGCCTCCTCGACACCCTCCTGGGAATCCGCATCCCAGATGGCGATGTTTCCGGCCGGGAAGCCGTAGTTCTGGGCGGTTCGCTTCGCCAGGGAGTTCGGAACAAGGATCGCGGAAGTCCAGTGGCCCGGAAGCGCACCCATCTTCGCCGCGATCTTGTCGAGCCAGGGGCCGAGGATGGCTATGTCACCGTCGTGCCGCCTGTCGCCGCCGGAGGCGTTCTCCTCGCCGTCCGTCACCACGATCTGGAGGAAGCTGTGCTCGCCGTACGCCTCCCAGATGTGGCCCAAGTCGTCCAGGGACTTCAGAGAGGCCTCGATGAGGGCCGTAGCGCCATTGTTGACCTTGTACAGACCCCGCATGGAAGGCAGATGCTTCACGTCCATGTCCCAGACCAGGTTCTCCACCCTGTGGTCGAAGGAGTAGAGGCTGATCCGGGTCTCATGACCGAGGCTGTCTGACTCGGCCTTCAAGCCCGCCACGAACTCGTCTACGACGCGGATGAGTTGACTCTGGTGCTGATGCATGGAACCCGAACAGTCCACTACCAGCGCGACGTGATTCACCTTGTGCCGGATCTTGTTGGCGGACATGATTCTGCTCCTTCTCACAGGCTCCCCGAGTGATGTCTCCACACTATGGGGAGGCACTGACAACGGAGCTTGACGGACGATCACCCACCTGCCCCGTGGCAGACCCCGGGCGGGAGGCAGCGGTGAGAGTCGGACGCCCGTGTTCCCTCCCGCCTGAGGCGGACCCGAAACACGTTGGCCGGCCGCCGCCGAGCTGCAACAATGCCCCTGTTTCCGCTCTCGGGGCACACGTCGAGCGTCGGCGTTCCGGCTGGGGCCTGGCGGTCGGTGAGGAACAGCGGGTCGCGGGTGCGGCGGGCAATCAGGCGGGGCAGGAGCTGGGCGGTGCCGGCGGCAGACCAGGCACGGACCGTGATCGCGCGTGTATGCGGGCGGAGCCGCCGCAGATCACGTTGTGCGTATCGGTCCAGCCTGGTGGATTCCGCTGAGCAGAGCTTCGGCGTGTTTACGGAACGCGGTGACCAGACGGCTGCGGTCGCCGGTGCGAGTGGCGAGTACGACCTGGCTGGGTTCGACCCCATCCAACGGGATGGTGGTGAGGCTGGGATGCAGGCCGGTCGCGTAGTCGAGGGGCGTCCCGATGGCCACGGCCCGCCCGGCGGCGATGAGTTCGTGTTTGTCCTCAAGGGATTCGACCAGGCGGCCGTCGGGCGCGGGCCGCCCGTCGGGCCGGGGATCGAGCCACCAGATCGAGGTGTTCACCTCGCTGCGGATCTTCGGGGCCATCGCGTCGAAGGTGGAGAACGCCGACGGCTCCAGCCTGGCCTCCGCGACCTTCTCCAGCGCGATGTTGAGCAGGTCGGCCGGGCGGTTCTTCGCCGCGGCCTCCTTGCGGATCGACTCCTCGGCGATCCGGCGGGCCCGAGCCTGGTTGTACGTCGCGCCCACCCGGCGGCGCACCTCCGTACGCTGCCGCTCGGCGGTCCGGCCCGTCGCCCACAAGGACGTGGTGCCCTCCCAGATGCAGCTCATGCGCGGTGATCAGCCGCTTGAACCGGGGGTACGCGGTCCGCTCGATCGAGGTCAAGATCCCCACCCGACGACAGTCCGTCTTCGTGCATGAATCACTCCAGTCGTGCTGGCCGGAATTCGACGTCACGCCCGGTCGCGCATGACAACACGACAACGACCGTAAGAACAATCAGCGCGAACCGCCCGGCGCCCGCGCGGGGAATTGAGCGGCGGAGTCGCAACGTGGTCATGGTCGCCGGCTCGGCCGCTGTCAGCCCTCCACAGCCCCGTCGGAGTCTTGGGGGAGACCCATGGTGAGACCGATGGTGAGAACCTTCCGCAGTTCGCTCCGACCCGTCACACCGGTCTTGCGGTAGACCCGGTAGAGGTGGTTGTCAACGGTACGGACCGTGATACCGAGTTGCCGCGCGATGTACCGACTGCTCTGTCCTGCGGCGGCAAGGCGTGCGATGTCGCGCTCGCGGTCGGTCAGTTCGGGAGTCCAACAGGCGAGAACGGCGGGGGTCATGACGCCCTCGCAGTGTCGCGCGAGTTGATGGCAGCGGTCGGCGGCCTGTTGGGCGTGCGCCGTGTTTCCGTTGCGTGACCACAGGCGCGCCGCGTGTGCGGCGGCCTCGGCGGCGTGCAGGTGCATGCCGGTGGTGTCGAACGCGGCAGAGACCTCCTCCATGGCGGACGCGTCGCGGGCGGCGACAGCGCCGGCGTGTTCGGCGTAGATCCTGATGTGCGGGGTGTCGGACGCGGTGGCGAGTTCGACGAGTCGGCCGGAGACGGCCGCGGACTGGCCGAGGCGTACGGGCATGTGCAGCAACTCCGCCTCCCAGAGCAGGGCCTGCTGGTGCCGGGCGTCCTCGGCCACGCGTAACGCCTGCCGCGCGGCGTCGCGGACGCGGCCCTGAGCGGCCAGGATCCACGGTTGGGCCATCTGAAAGGCCAGGATATGGAGGATACGGTAGGACTCCACACGGGCCAGATGCGCCTGGTCGAGCAGTGTCTGCGCCCTGGCGGCGTTGCCGGCCATTGCCTCGATGGTGGCCCATTCGCCGAGCAGCAGCGCCTGCTGGCCCCAGGTGGCGTCGTCACGCAGTGTGGAGGCCGCTTCCCGCATGTGCCGCTGGGCCGAGCGCAGTCGTCCCCGGCGGGCGGCGATCCTGCCGAGGTAGAACTGCCAGGCGCCCTGGCCGCCCACCCACTTGGAGTCCTGTGCCTGCTGGTACTGGGCGACGGCGGTCGCTTCGGCTTCCCTCAGCCGTCCCGAGAAAGCCTGGGCGTTGGACAGCCAGCTCAGCAGGCCGGCGCGCAGCATGGGTATGTCGTCCTCGCCCGACAGGATCGGCAGTGCCGATTCGATCAGCCGCAACGCGGCCCCTGTCCGACCGTGGCAGAAATGTTCAACGCACTCGGCGTAGCGCATCCTGACCGTCGTCCGTGGCCCCGGCGATGCGCACTGCCGGGCGCGGGTGACGGCCTGTGTGTACGCCGGCCAGTCGGCCTGTGTCGCGAACAGGACGGCCTGCAGCGCGGCCAGTTCCGCACGCGCGGCCGCGTCGGTCATTGTCTGTTCGGTACGGCGCAGCAACTCCAGCGCGTCTGCGGGCCGGTCGAGGGACAGGTACATGTTGGCGGCCCGCAGTTGCACCGACTGCAACTGATCGCGCTCGGGCGTGATCGTCTGCGGCAGGCCGCCGTGGACCTGCTCCGCCCGCACCCCGTGCCCGGTGTAGCCGAGTGCGACGGCCAGCGCTCGCCGGGCCGGGTCACCGCCACCGGCATCGCAGGCCGCTTGGGCCAACCGTGCCGCCAGGGTGAAGTCCATTGTGAGAATGGCATGGTCGGCCGCGGACAGCAGGAACCGTGGATCGCTGAGATCGCCGGCTTCCAGACGCCAGCCGCCGACCCGCGCCAGGTCGTCGCGCCGGCGCATGCCCGTCCGCTGGACCGCCGTGGCCAGATCCCGGCAGTACCGCCGCCGCCGGTGAGGGGGCGTCCGCCGGCGCAGCACCTCGCCGTAGAGGGGATGAGCCAGCCGGATCTGTGTGCGCCGGCCGTTCTCCTCGCTGACGATGAGGTCGCGGCGGTCGAGTTCGTCCATGACGGCGGCGCTGCTGAGGCGTTCGAGGACCGTCACACCGAGGGGTTCCCCCAGCGCCAGTAGTTCCGCGGCGCACTGCACCGGCCAGGAGAGCTGCCCGATGCGCCGGCTGACCAGATCAATCAACTGCGTACTGAGCTGGAACGGTCCCTGCCAGCGCCACACCTCCGCGACGGCCGTCAGCCTCCCGGAGGCGAGTCCCGCGTCGACGAGCTGCTGCAACCAGAGCACATTGCCGCCGCTGCACTGCCACAGCCGGCGCGCGGTCGCGGTCTGCACCTGCCCGCCCAGCGTCCGTTCCAGCAAGCGGCTGACGGAATCCGGACCCAGGGGCGGCAGGTCGATCCGGCCGGCGTAGTTCCCGCGTACCAGTGCCTCGATCGCGTCCGGCATCGGCACACCGGAGCGTGCGGTGAGAACTATCCGTGTGCCGCCGCGTACGGCCAGATGCAACAGCAGGGCGGCCGAGCCGTCGTCGAGCAGATGCACATCGTCGACGAACAGGGTCCGCTGTCCGTCACGTACATCGGTGAGCAGCGCGTCGGCGAGGAGCCGCAGCAGATTGGGACGTCCGTCGGCGGCTGGCAACGTCGCCGGTAACAGGTGTGCCAGAGCGCCGAAAGGGATCGGCGCGACGCTCTCGGTGGCCGATGCCACCAGCACTCGCTCCGGTAACTCGACGGTCCTGGAGAGCAGTTCGCGGGCGAGCCGTGTCTTGCCGACGCCGGCAGGACCCGTGATCAGCAGGGCGGGCCGGGCCGATTGCCCCATCAGCGACGTCAGCTCGCTCAATGTTCCGTCCCGGCCGATGAGCGGCCAGGAGCGAGGAGACAGTTGGGTCCCGCGTTCAGAAGGTCCCGGCGACCCCGGACGTTGCTTCTGGTCCTCCATCGGAAGCCCCTCCGCGCCGATCAGTCCCGCTCACCGGGTCCGCTGCCAATTCCTCAGGGCTGAGTATCACACTACTCACGACATGACAGTGCCCCAAAGGTAGGTTTCACAGTGCCCGCGTACGACGCACGGAAATGATTCCTGGGGACAGCTGCCGGATGTGGCATTCCAGCAGTGCTCCCACACCCGATCAAGGGCGAAAGCGCCGGAGTGATCCACGGCTGTGAATCGCCCTTCGCTGAATTGCGGAACCTGATCGAGCCTCTGAGGCCGACCGGCGCCGAGCAGGATCCGCCGCAGCGAGTTACCACCATTCGCAATGGCTTGTGCGCTGCTTCTGAGGCTCTGCGGCCGGTTCCGGCCGGCCGCGTCGACGAACTGACCGAGGAGGACACATGCATGGCAGAAAAAGCGTCGCGGAGGAAGCCGGCCCCGGCTCCTTGCGGCGCGTACTGGCAGGACTGATCGCGGCGGTGGCGCTGCTGACAGGCCTGGCGGCGACGGGCTCACCGGCCATGGCGGCCGACCTGCCGTACGGGCCGTACACCTGCGCGACGGGCTTCGTGTGGCGGGAGGCGGTCCCGGCCGACCTGGTCTGTGTGACACCGCAGGTCCGCTCCCAGACCACGACCGAGAACTCATTGGGCCCCTCACGGCGGGAGCCGAACGGCGGCATCTACGGGCCGGACACCTGCAAGCAGGGCTATGTCTGGCGCGAAACGCGGCCCTCGGACCATGTCTGCGTGCCGCCGGCCGGCCGTGACCAGGCGCGCAGCGACAACTCCAACGCTCCCTGGCG
The DNA here is from genome assembly GCF_000718095.1 of Streptomyces scopuliridis RB72. GTDB lineage: Bacteria > Actinomycetota > Actinomycetes > Streptomycetales > Streptomycetaceae > Streptomyces > Streptomyces scopuliridis. Next base: position 74,103 of record NZ_JOEI01000026.1, read on the forward strand.
GCTGGCCGACCCGGGTGCCACACCGCGCGGCGGGGTGTCTCTCTACACCTCGCTCGACGGCACGGGCGGGTACCTGTACGCCACTGGCAGCGGGCTCTCGCCCAACGGCGTGGTGCGGTTCTACGCGGTCGGGATCAACACGGTCGCGCCGTACTCGCTGGGTTATCCGCTGACGGCCCGCGCTGACGGCACCCTGCCGGGGTGGCAGTACATCGGGTACGCCGGCTGCCGAAGCGGACAGACGCAGCCGGCCACCATCGTGGTCCTCGACCAGAGTTCCGGCCTGGTCACCACCGCCGGCACCACGGAGGCGTTCCGACACTGCGGCTGACACTGCGGCAGGCGCGACAGATCGCGCGCCGTGCGTGGACGGGCACGGCACCTTGGACGGTGCCGTGCCCGTCCTCGGCCTGTTTCCGCCCGCGCGGGGCCACATGTGTTTCCGCACGGGTTCGACCTGAGGGCCGTCAGCCCGGAAGCGTTCTGCCGATGCGCTGGGCGGGTGGAGAAGGCGGGCGGTCGCGAAGGGCCGTGTCAACCCGCGGCGGCCGGTGCCGGTCACCCGCCCCGTCACCCCTGCGGTACGCGGCGTGGCCGAAACCGCCGCCCAACTGCACCGCCTGCACGACGCCGCCTCGGAGCTGCGTGCCGAGCCGGGACCCTGTTTCGCCCGGCCGTCTACGCCGTGGTCGTCACGCCCGGCCGCGTGACGGCGTCGGTTCCCGCCGCTTCCGCGGCTCCCGGCGCTTCCGATTCTCCGGAGGAGGCCGACCGCCCGGACGCGAAGGCGGTTCAGGGAAAAAGTTGGTGCAACACCACGAACACTGGCCCAGTCTGCGACCACGTCCGCCGTAGCAGCCGCCCGATCATCAATCACCCAAGGGCCGGATCACATCGCTGCCGCCCGACCCGGTCCGGTGCCCGCTGATCGCGCCGACGGTCCACTGGACCTGGTCCCTGGTTCCGGGTCCCTGGTCTGGCGTCGCGGCGAAGCCCGAGCCGCGGTCCTGGCTGCCTGACGGCGACCCGTACAAGCAGTGGCGTTCCCCGCGTCAGCGGCTGCCCGGACGTTCACGTCAGAGTGCGCGGCCGACTCCAGGCTTCCGTTCCGGCAGGCAGCCAAAGGCCATGACACCTACCGTGGAAAGGAGGAAGGGGCGACTGCGGCGGCCAGGACCGGCATGCGCGCCCGAGATCACAACGCCGAGGAGCGCCATGTCGCGCGACAGCAACCTCGCCATCCTGGAAAAGCTCGGATCGGCGGTCAACAGCAATCATCTCAGCGAGCTGGACGACTATTTCGCGCCCGACTCGGTGGATCACGACCCAGCCCCCGGACAGGTCCCGGGGCCCGAGGGATATGAAGAGATGTTCGCCACGATGAGGCGGGCCTTCCCGGATTTGCACATCGAGGTCGAGCACGTCGTCGCCACCGACGACGAAGTCGCATTCGCGTACACCATCACAGGTACGCATCGCGGTGAGTTGTGGGGGCACAGTGCGACGGGAAAGACGGTGAGCTACCGAGGCATGCAGATCAGCCGGTTCGCCGACGGGAAACTCGTTGAGCGATGGGGCAGCAGCGACGAGCTCGGCATGCTGCGTCAGCTTGGTCTCACGACGTGATGGCCCCCTCCCCGGCCGCGCCGAAGAGCAAGTGACCCGTCAATGTCCAGGTCCGGCACGCGTCCTCGATCTCGTTGCGGCCGGAGCCCGACAAGGGCTGAGCCCCCAACCTGTATCGGAGGTGGGAAGGCTTCGCTGAGTTGTGCTGACGACCCTGGTCGAGCCGCTTGAAGCCCGTGTCACGGAGGCGACCACCCGCAGCCGCGAGCGCGAGGGTTGAAAGGCCGGGTCGAACGCTGTCGGCCGGCACCGCGTCACCCCCCCCCGAGAATCGGCGCCACCGTTGACAACGCCTGGCGCGCGCCCGCTCCCGGCCCGTCGCACGCTGTTCGGCGCGGGCATCGCCGTCGCGTACATGAACGCCGCGGTCGAGGGCATCGACGCACCGTACGGAGCGCTGGTCGATCTTGCACGCGACATCGACACCGTGCACGCCGACGCCTTTGACGCGGCGGACCGTATCCGTTCCTGTCGCATCTGAGTGAGGACTGTCCTCGGCCCGGTCCAATGCTGGGTCGCGCCGAGGAAGCCGAGGCAGAGACCCGCCGGGCGTTCGCGACTGGGCGGAACCGCCGCTGGTCCCGCGTGAACCCGACCGGCGTGGTCGCCGACGCGGTCGCCGTCACGACGAAGGCGACCGACGCCGCCCGGGAGCTCACCACGCGGTACCCGCTGACGGTACGGCTGGTGCAGCTGCGCGAGCACTGCGCACCGCACGCCCGCCGTGGCCCTCCAGCCAGGCTGGGACCGGCAGCACGGCCCGGATGACCTGCCACTCCGCCTCCGTCATGTCGGATACGTAGCACGGGGTGCGGTCCGGCCGGTCTGCCGTGTTGCCGAACCTGCGCGCGAGGCAGTCACACGACAGAGACGGCGCGTTGGACTCACGGACGTGAAAGACTGCGGCAACAGGGCTTCCTGGTGCTCGTCTTGGTTCGCACCCCCGAACTACCAAGAGGCCCTGCTGTCATGCGCCGGCCCTCGCGCGATCGCCCGATCAGGAATCCTGTTCGACCAGGCCAGCCCCGTGATCGATAAGCGGATGGCGTGTGAGACCAGAAGCGAATCGGACCAGGTCACCTGAGACGCGGACCAGATCACCGGAGACGGGACACGGGCAGGCGGCTGTCCTGTCTCATCGGACTTTGACCGGTCTCACTGAAGTTTGACGACCGTCCTGTTCGTCTCATCGAAGTTCGATCACCGTCAGGGGATGTCTTGTGGACCAGGCCACGTACCCTCGACTCCATGCCACGCCATCCGAAGAAGCCCCGCCGGCTGGTCGTCGACGGGCGGGCGTACCTGTGGACGCTCCGCCACAGCCACCGCGTGCTGGACAGCGGCCTATCCGCGGACTGCCGCGAGACGCTCACGCTGTACCCGCAGCCGGCCGGCGCCGGTGGCCCGCTGCGCATTGTCTTCGAGGAGGGCCCGGGCCGATACGTCCCGGGCGGGTTCCCCATGGGCTCCGGGGATGTGGGGTACGTCCGGGGCGGCTCTCTCAACCTGCACGAACCGGGCGCCGTCCGGGCCCTGCTCGATGCGGCGTCGGCCCGCGGGTGGCAGCCGGGGGAGCGGCGGGCGGCGGAGGTCGACGGCTGGCCCCTGCTGGAGGCGGCGGCCGCCACACGAGCCGGGAACGTTGGCTCCGCGGGCTCGTAGGGGGTAACTCCGACCTCCCCCCGGACCGGCCCACCACGTTGCGATCAAATGTCGGTGAGACTGGTCAAACTCCGTTGAGAGGGGACACCTGCGGGGTGAGCCCGAATAACTGACGTCTTTGTCCCGTCTCTGTCGATTCTGTCGATCTGGTCGCTGTCCCAAGTGATCTGGTCCGATTCGTTCGTCGTGTCAGATGATCTGGTTCGCCGCTAGCGCTCTGACCGCATAGGTTCGCCGGGTGGGCCGTCGCGGCGGTTGGATGTGCGGTGACGGCCGATCCGACCGCTGGAGGCGCGGTGGCCGAGCCTGTCCGTGTGCGCAGACTGACCGACCAGGAGGGGCAGAAGCTGCCAGCAGATCGTGCGCCGCGGCAGCACCAGTTCGGTGCGCTACCGGCGCGCGATGATGCTGCTGGCCTCCGCCGACGGGAACCGGGTGCCGGTGATCGCCCAGCTGGTGCGGGCCGACGAGGACACCGTCCGGGACGTGATCCACAAGTTCAACGAGATCGGCCTGCCGAAACTGTGCTTCACCCCAACCTACGCCTCGTGGGCCAACCCGATCGAAGCTCACTTCGGACCGCTGAGGCAGTTCACCCTCGCCAACTCCCACCACCCCCACCACACCGTGCGGACCAGCGCCCCGCACGCCTACCTGCGCCGGCGCAACGCCAACGCCTGCCACCGCCACGTCCTGGTCGCCGAACGCAAGGAACGCGCCCGCATCCGCAGCGACAAAGGCATCCGGTGGGGCGGACGCCCTTTCCGAAGTGCGGCCTGAACAACCCAACCAACCTCTTGGATCACGGCATGGGCGATCGAGCGGGGGCAGGTGGTCCTGATGCCGGATGGGTCTCAACGCCGCGCGTGGCGGATCTTCAACCGTCCGAACCCCATGGTCCCGGAGATCCGGATCCTCGGCCCGCCGGGGCGGGAGCGCCGCCGGGTCTTGTAGACCGTGTCCTTCCACCCGGTGTGCAGATCGTCGAGGTCGACGATCGCGTCACGAGGAACCGTGATCTTGGCCCTGCCGGTGCCGAGTTGCAACTCAATGTCAACCACTGGATGCTCGATGACCGCCCGGGACAGATCCAGGTACACCCTTCCGAATGCGGACGCAACCTTGAGGATCCGAGGTACCCGCCATGCGCCGCGCCGCTTGATCCGTCCGCTGGCGGCGGCAATCGTGGACGCTGTGCCCGCTTTCTCCTCCGGGAGCGAGGCCAGAACCGGCACAAGCTCGCTGTGCGTCTTGGCGGTGAGCACCTGGTGGAGGCGTTCGTCCATCTCCTCGTGCGAGATGTGCCCTTCGGCGTAAGCCTCCTGCACGCGCTGCACGGCCGTGTCCCGGTCGTCTTCGCTGAACAGTGGCGGCGGGTCTTCCGGCAGAGAAGTCACCGTCTCACCCTAGTGCCGTGCCAGCGATGTGGACGGGCCAAGGTCTGTAGCGGTCAAGTCATGTGATGGGGCGGCCGATCGTTCTTCGAAGCCGGCGTCGAAGGACGACCACACCATGCCCAGCATCTCCAACTGCGTGGTGCGCTCGTCATCGAGACCACCGGCGTTGTAGTGCCGACGGCAGTCGGCGACCCACTACCCCGAGCGGGAAGTCACCGGGCGACCAGTCGTCGGGGGTGCGGAAGCCGTACGGCACGCGCAGGTCCTGGTGCTCGGCGGCGTAGCGCTGGGCGGCCTGGATACCGTGCCGCCAGTGCACGCGCTCGGGATTGAGGACACGCATCTCGATGAACGAGGCGAGCTGGCGCGCGTCGCGCGGGGCGGAGAACCGCAGCAGCTCATTCGCGGGCCGGCTGACCGGAGCGGCCACTTCGCCGTCCTGGTCCAGGTCTTCGCCGAAGTCGCCCGCTTGCTCGCGCGGTTGGGGTACGCGGACGGCGGAGCGGCTGGGCTCGGTGAGCATCTCGATCCAGGCGTCGTGAGCACGCAGCGCGGTCAGTAGCTGGGCCAGCCCGGTGTGGCCCGACGTACGCCCGCTCTCTCTTCGCGGGTCTGACCCAGACCGCCGCTGTCCCCTCTGGACCCGGACGAACTTGTTCACATGCCGGCGCTGCGCCATCAAGGCCACGTCTTCTTCGGCGACATTGCGCTGCGCTGCCACAACCACAAGTCGCGCTGGGCGTATGACGAACGGGACATCCGCCGGGCCGGCCGCGTGTTCGCGCAGCTGCGCCTGGACCTGGATGACATGGCGGAAGTGCAACTGCCCGCGTACCACGACGCCGGGGAACGTGATCCGGAGGGCTGGGGCCGTCCCGACTGTCGGCGCCAGCTGGTGTCTTGGATGTTCGGCGAGGCACACCGCAAGGCCCTGGTGGAGCGCCCATATGAGGAGCGCCGCTTCGAGGAGCGGGACGCCTGGAAGGAGAACGGGGAGAACAGGCTGCCCGGCGGGCTGACATGGGACGAGTTCGTCGCGGCCGGCAGCAGGTACCGCCACTCGCAGAACATCGCCGGCACCCGGCCGCTCCCGTTGCTGACGCGGATGACTACCTGTGCCGACTGTGCGGGGAGAACCAGGCGTCGGTGCGGGACCACTGTCACGCCCACGGCTATTCTCAGGGGGAGTTGGCCCGTCGCGGTGTCGTCGAACTCGGATATGTGCAGCTCAACGCTGGTGTTGTCGATCCTAAGAGCGCAACAGATGTTGCGCTATCACCGGTCAGAGTGATTGGGCGAGGCAGTGAGCGGAGGTTCGCCGCCCGGAGGATGCATAGAGGCAGCGGAGGCGCTCAGTTGGCGGTGGCGTGGTCGCGGCTCATGACTCCTCCATGTCCGCCACCGGTGAGATCGTTGCACCGGCCGACAGCAGTCTCTGCGCCAGCGCGCGGCAGCGCCTTCCGAGCTCCGGAGGGTCGAGTATCTCGAAGTCGTGCCCCAGCAGGAGTACGTGCATGAGCACGGCGTCGAGGCTGGCGGCGCCGCTGAGCACCTCGCAGAGCTCGCTCCCGCGCCGTCGTACGACGGCCGCCGACGCCGGAATCTGCGCGCGCACCGTGTCGGCCGGCGCGTGCACGAGGAAGCGCGCCTGGTGCGGGTAGACCCGGCTCGCCACGCCCTCCTGCACGTACGTTGCCGCGTCGGGCGCCGCGCGCGGGCGAAAGCGCCAGGTCCGTGCGGACGCGCCGGTCATCCGGTCGACGCGGAAGCTGCGCCAGTCGTCGCGATCGAGGTCGTAGGCGAGGAGGTACCAGCGCCGGTCGGAGGCGACCAGGCGGTAGGGCTCGACCCGCCGCCGTCGCACCTCGCTCCCGGACGGGTAGTCGAAGCCGGCCTCTACCTCGTCGCGGCAGGCTCTGGCCAGTGTCATGAGCACCTCGGGGTCGACCGGCGTGCGGCCTCCGTCAAAGGACTCCACCGAGCCTGAGAGCGCGCGCACCTCGTGCCGCAGCCGGGTGGGCAGTACCTGGTCGAGCTTGGTCAGTGCCCGGAGCGCGGCGTCGCCGGCGCCGGCGACCGCGCCACCCGCGCCGGCGAGCAGCGAGACCGCGGTGGCGATCGCCTCCTGGTCGTCGAGAAGCAGCGGCGGCAGGTCCTGCCCCGGACCGAGTTGGTAGCCGCCGCCGACACCCTGGCTGGCATGCACCGGATAGCCGAGCGTGCGCAGCCGCTCGACATCACGCCGTACCGTGCGCGGCGTGACCCCGAGCCGGTCGGCGAGCTCGGGGCCGGTCCAGACCTGGCGCTGCTGCAGCAGCCCGAGCAGGGTGAGCACCCGCTCCGTCGTACCCCGCTCGTCACCGCTTGCCACATCCATGTCGCCCACCCTGCCAGAGATAGCGGACCGATCCTGTCCGCTAGCGGTGTCAGGGTGACTCCATGGACGCAAACGAACCCGACTTGAACCGGACGCTGCGCGAGCAGTGGGAGTTCCACTGGAACCACCAGGTCCGAGCCCGGCTGGAGGGCCTGACCGACGACGAGTACTTCTGGGCGCCGGTGCCGGACGCCTGGAGCGTGCGGCCGCGCGGCAGCTCGACGGCGCCCGTGCAGTTCGGTGCCGGGGACTTCACGCTGGACTACACCTCCCCCCAGCCGGTCCCCGCGGCCTTCACCACGATCGCCTGGCGACTCGGTCACGTCATCGTCGGCGTGCTCGCCGCGCGCAACGCGGCGCACTTCGGCGCGCCGGTGGCGTCGTACGAGACCTGGGAGTACGCCGGCAGCGCGGCCACGGCGCTCGACCAGCTCAAGGCCCAGCTCGACGTCTGGCTGGCCGGGGTGCGCGGCCTCGGCGACGCCGGGCTCCGGGTCCCGGTCGGAGCGAAGGAGCCCTTCCCCGAGATGCCCATGGCCGATCTGGTGCTGCACATCCACCGCGAGCTGATCCACCACCTGTCCGAGGTCTGCCTGCTGCGCGACCTCTACCTGCACACGAAACCCGCTACGAACGGAGCAACCCGATGAGCCGCCACATCCAGGTCACCATCGACGCCCACGACCCGCGGGCACTGTCGTCCTTCTGGCGCGACGTACTGGGCTACGTTCACCCGGGTCCGCCCGGAGTCGACCTGCCCGAGGACGCCGACCCGCTGGCCGCTTGGGACGACTTCCTCGCGCGAGTCGGCGTACCGGAGGAACAGCGCAACACGAGATCGGCCATCGAAGACCCGGACGGGCACGGCCCACGGCTGTTCTTCCAGCAGGTACCGGAGGACAAGGTCGCCAAGAACCGCGTCCACCTCGACGTCCGCGCGGCTCCCGGACTGCAGGGAGAGGAGAGGATGGCGGCGCTGGAGGTTGAGTGCGACCGGCTCGTCGCGCTGGGAGCGACGCGGGCACGTCGCTACGAGCCCGCTCCGCCGATGGGCGCCGGCTTCATCGTGATGACCGACCCGGAGGGCAACGAGTTCTGCCTGGACTGACGCAGCTCAGCTGTAGTCGCTCCCACCCATAGACGGCGTTGGGGACCAGCGGTACAGCCGTTGGTGCTAAGACCGTGTCCTATGTGGTGAGTTTGCGGCGGTGTTTGTAGCAGCAGAGTGTGGCGGCGAGGCCGAGGAAGGCCGGGTAGTTGCGGGGTTGGCGTTCGTAGCGGTGGTTGAGTCTGCGGTAGCCGGTCAGCCACGGCATGGTCCGTTCGATGCCCCATCCGCGGCGGCCTGATCGCTCGCTGGATTCGATGCCTTTGCGGGCGATGTGGACGCCGATGCGTTTGCCGCGGGGCCATCGTCGCAGGTCGGGCTGGTCGTGTGCTTTGTCGGCGTGGAGTTTGCGAGGCTTGTAGTTCCAGCCGTGCCACACACCAGCCCTCGACCAGATCACGAACCGCCCGTGAGCCGTCGACTTCGATATCCCGAAGCACGGCGGCAGAGCCCGCCAGGCACACCCGCTCACCAGCACATAGATGATCGCGGCGAACAGCGTCTCATCAGGCGTGTCCTGCGTACCGCCACCCTGCGGCCGGACTCTCGACGCAGGAATCAACGGCTCAGCGATCTCCCACAAGCCGTCCGGAACAATCCAACTCCACGTACCCCGCCCCATACACAGCCCGACGAGCCATCTCCACATAGGACACGGTCCAAGGCTTTCGCCGAGCTCAAGGCCGCGGGGATGAACGGCATATATCTCACTGCCCAGGCTCTCCACCAGACGGCGTTGCTCGTCTCCGTGCTGCTGATCATCGTGGTGTGACATAAGCGGCGGGGCAGGGGGACGACGCCTTGAGCTTGTTGTTTAACGTCCGCCGATCTGTCTCAGCGAAGGCTGAGCGATTCTCACCAAAGGTTAGGGGGACTGCTCTGGTCCGATTCGCTCGTCGGCTCGCGTTCACAGCGAGCGGTGGAAAAGCGGTGGACAAAGATCGCGCGAGCGGCACACTGACCCGTGTGAAACGACTGCTGGTGGATGTGGAGAGCGTCACTACGCGATTGGTACGTCGATTCGGTCCCCAGGTTGCCGAATGGTGCGCTGACACGCCGGATCTCATCGCGCGGCTGACGTCCCAGTGGGGACTTTCGCTCGGTGAGTCCCTCCCGGACGGTGCTTCGTCGGTCGCGTTGCGGTGCCGTTGGCCCGACGGCACGCCCGCGGTGTTGAAGATCAGTCCGGAGCGGGCCCTTATGGCCGAACAGGTCGAAATGCTGGGGTGGTTCTCCGCCTCGGGCCGGGTGCCCTCTGTGCTGGCCGTCGACGAGGAGGCAGGCGCAATGGTGCTGGAGGAGATCGTGCCCGGAACGCCGGCGGAGGACATGCCCGCCGCTCCGCTTCCGGGACAGTGGTCGGAGCTGCTCGCCGCCTTGCACGGGGCCGCTCCGCCTCCGCTGCCGACGCGCGTGCTGCGTGGGCGGTGCGAGGAGGCCTTCGCCCGGGTCGGCAGGCGGCTGTCCGAGCCTACGATCAGTGCACAGATGGATGTCACCGCGTGGGACAGGGCCATCCAGCGGTGCGAGCGGCTGCTGGACACGGAAGCGACAACCGTGTTGCTCCACGGTGACCTGCACCTGGGCAACGTCCTCGACGGCGGCGCGGAGCGCGGCCTCATGGCCATCGACCCGAAAGCCTGCGTCGGTGATCCGTGCTTCGACGCTGTGGACTACGTCGTAGCCGGCGCCGGGCTGGAGGGCGTCGAGACCCGCTGCGCGCGCGTGGCAACGGCGTGCGGACTCGATGGCGACCGGCTCCTCGCCTGGAGCCAGGTGATCGCACCGTTCGCGGCCATCGCCCACCTCGGTAGCGGTGGTGAGAAGCCGGTGATCGATGAACTGCTCGCGTTGACCCAGTGAGCACACCCGGTATTCCCGATCGCCTCGTGCCCCCGCGCTCCGCTGGGGGCGGCGGACGGTCGAGCGCGATGGCCAGTCGGGTGTCCGTCGGCCGGTGGTGGCTGGTGTGACAGTGGTGGTGCGGCCTTGGTGTGATCATGTGCGTTGTCGAGACGCTGTTGATCATGCCAGGCCGCGAGGGTGAGTCTGCTGCACGACGCTGTCCGCGTCGAGTCCCTGACCGTGTTGTCCCGGTTCCGGACTGACTTCTACGACTGCCTGACCGCCCGCCCCGACGCCCTGTTCGAGCTGACGGACGCGGTGCTGTGCACGGATGGGCCGGTGCGGTCGCTGGTCGAGCTGGCTCTCGCTCCGGAACACCGCCGTGGCCACGGATCTCTCTACGGCGGGTTGAACCAAGGCCGGATCGACGTGGGCCGACTGCGCCGGGCGCTGGCCGGGCTGCGGCTGCCGAAGGCGGCAGACGGCCGGCTGGTCCTGGCGGTGGACGTCTCGCCGTGGCTGCGGCCGGACGCCGCCACGGTCCAGGACCGCTCGTTCTGCCACACCTACGGCCGTGGCGAGGCCAAGCATCAGATGATGCCCGGCTGGCCGTAGTCGATCGTGGCCGCGTTGGAGACCGGCCGCACCTCCTGGACCGCGGTCCTGGACGCGGTCCGCCTCCAGCCCGGAGCCGACCTGGCCGCGCTCACCACCGTGCAGATCCGCGAGGTGGTCGAGCGTCTGATCGAGGCCGGGCAGTGGACGGAGGGCGACCCGCAGATCCTGGTCGTGCTGGACTACGGATACGAAGCCCCGCGCATCGCTCACCTCTTGGCTGGCCTGCCGGTGCAGATCCTCGGTCGGCTCCGCTCCGACCGCGTGATGCGCCGGCCGACACCGCCACGGGTCTACGATGCCAAGGGCGGCCGACCGCCCAAGCACGGCGGCGAGTTCGTCTTCGGCGACCCCGTCACCTGGGGAATCGAGCAGGCCATCACGGTCACCGGCATCCGCCTCTACGGGAAGGCGACCGCGCAGGCGTGGGACCGGCTGCACCCCAGGCTGACCCGGCGGGCCGCCTGGCTCGACCACGACGGACCGTTACCCCTCATCGAGGGCACCGTGATCCGTCTGGCCGTCGAGCACCTGCCCTCCGACGGGGTCAACAAGCCGGTCTGGCTGTGGTGGTCGGGCACCGGCGCCACCACGGCGGACGTCGACCGATGCTGGCAGTCCTTCCTCCGCCGCTCGACCTCGAACACACCTTCCGCGTGCTGAAGCAGACCCTCGGCTGGACCAGACCACGGCTTCGCACGTCGGCCGCGGCGGACCGCTGGACCTGGCTGGTGATCGCCGCCCACACCCAGCTCCGGCTCGCCCGCCCGCTGGCCACCGATCTCCGTCGGCCGTGGGAAAAGCCGGTCCAGCCGGGCAAGCTCACCCCCGCACGGGTCCGACGCGGGTTCAGGAACCTCCGCACGACAGCGGGTTCTCCAGCCGGTGCACCGAAACCCACCCGCCCCGGCCCCGGACGCCCGCCCGGCTCGAAGAACCGTCGCCCCGCCACCCGCCACGACGTGGGCAGAATCCTCGCCACCGGCCAGGCATACGCCCGTCCCGCTCACCACAAGGTCGGCACCAAACCCCGGCGAATCAGTTAAAGAACAAGTTGAGCACCTGTTTTCGAAGCCCTGGCAGGTCTGAGAAGCCGTATCTCAACCGAACGTGATCCCTTGATTTCTGCTGGTCAGGCATTATTTCGCTCGGGTTGAGGGAGGCATGGCGACGTCTTGTGTCCGCTTCATGACCGAGGGGTGCGCGGTGGCGTCGGTGCTGGGAATGCTGGAGGAGCGGGAGGCGGCTGCCCGCGTGCGGGTGGAGGGCTTGCGGGAGGAAGTCGCCCGGTTGGCTGAGGTGTTGGAGGCCGCGGAGATCGAGCTGGATCGGCGGGTGATCGCGCGGGAGGAACTGGTCGAGGCCCTGGCAGTCTCTGCGGCGGAGTCCACTGCCGTGACCACGAACGAGGCGGCGGAGGAAGCGGCGCCGTCGCTCGCGCCGGTGCCGGGCTCGACGGTGCCGCCCTGGCGGGAAGGGCTGCCGGTGACGGTTCTGGCGCCGGACTATCAGCGGATTCTGGGCGTGCTGGAACAGCAGCGATCCACGGGTCACGGGCCGCTTCGGGCCAAGGAGATCGCGGTGGAGCTGGGTCTTGGGGCGACGCCGGCGAAGGTCGAGGGGTTGCGGTCGAAAGCCCGGCGCCTGGCGGAGCGCGGGTGGCTCCTCCTGGAGGCGTCGGGGGCATTCAGTGCCGGCCGGCGGCCTGTGGCCGCGCCAGACGCCGGCTCATCCGCGTGATCATCGACCACCGGATCATCGCCTCGCTGGTGGCGGGCAGGGGCTCGTAGTCCCGGGCCAGACGGCGGGAGTTCATCAGCCACGCGAACGTGCGCTCTGCCACCCACCGTCTCGGCAGCACCACGAACCCCTCCACGTCGTCGGTGCGCTTGACGATCTCCAAGGCCAGGGCGAGTTTGTCCCGGCACCAGCCGACGAGGCCGCCGGTGTAGCCGCCGTCGGCCCAGACGAGGGTGATGTCGCGGTGCATGCGGCGCAGCCGGGTCAGCAGAACCGCCGCGGCGTACCGGTCGCCGATGTTCGCGGCGGTGACCGGGACGACCAGGAGCAGACCGAGGGTGTCGGTCACGATGTGCCGTTTGCGGCCCGGCACCTTCTTCCCGCCGTCGTAGCCGCGTGAGGCGGCCGGCACTGTCGCGGCAGCCCGCACCGACTGCGCGTCGATGATCCCCGCCGTGGGCTCGGCCTCACGGCCCTCACGTTCACGGACCTTCCCGCGCAGCCGGTCGTGGAACTCGTCGATCAGCCCATGCTCGCGCCATCGACGGAAGAAGGCGTAAACCCGGCCCCAGCCGGGGAAGTCCGCGGGCAGCGCCCGCCACGAGATCCCGCCCGCGACCAGATAACGGATCGCGTCCAGCAGCTGCCGGTGACAGTAGCCCTCGGGCCGTCCGCCCCGCCCCTGAAGCCAGGCCGGCACCGGCAACAACGGCCGAACCTCCGCCCACTCCGCGTCCGTCATGTCCGACGGATACCGGCGCACCCGGTCGGGACGGTCGGCCGCGTTGCCGTACACGTGCCCGAGGCAATCGCACAACACGGCGGGCGAGTTGAAGTAAACCGGCTCGGGCGCGTACGACAACGACAACGGGCCTCCGGGAACCGCTCGGAATGGGATCGCACCCCCGAGCTACCAGGAGGCCCTGACTTCGCTGCACGACCACGGCCATGTGGACCGTACGGTGGTCGATGCCGTTCCGCCGGCGGTAGGTCACGGCCCGCTCGGTGAACAGCGAGGCCCAGCACCGGCTGACGTGC
>NZ_JOEI01000027.1 GCF_000718095.1 Streptomyces scopuliridis RB72
CCTGGCGGCGTCCGGTGCACTGCGTTCGCTGCGCTCTCTCCGTCTCGGCGCCTTGATTCCTCCTTCGGATGCCGAGCGGCGATCGCAAGGCGGAGGGTCTCCCCAGTACTGGACGTACTGGGGAGATCCCGACAACGCCGCGAGCGTGCGTGCCGGGCGTCGCCAGGCAGGCGGGACTTTGAAGACAGGCCCTAGAGGTGGGTGCCCGGGCGGAGGCTAGACGGGCGTGACGTAAGCCCCCGAGATACCGCCGTCGACGAGGAAGTCCGTGGCGTTCACGAACGAGGAGTCGTCGCTGGCGAGGAAGGCGACCGCCGCCGCGATCTCGTCGGCCTCGGCGAACCGGCCCACCGGAATGTGCACGAGCCGACGCGCGGCCCGCTCCGGGTCCTTGGCGAACAGCTCTTGGAGCAGAGGGGTGTTGACGGGCCCCGGGCACAGCGCGTTCACCCTGATCCCCTCGCGGGCGAACTGCACGCCCAGCTCACGGGACATCGCGAGCACCCCGCCCTTGGACGCGGTATAGGAGATCTGGGAGGTCGCCGCTCCCATGCGCGCCACGAAGGAGGCGGTGTTGATGATCGAGCCCCGGCCCTGCTGCCGCATATAGGGAATGGCCGCCTTGCAGCACAGATACACGGAGGTGAGGTTGACCTCCTGGACCTTGCGCCAGGCGTCCAGGCCGGTGGTGAGAATCGAGTCGTCCTCGGGGGGCGAGATGCCCGCGTTGTTGAAGGCGATGTCGACGCTGCCATAGGTCTCGTGGGCGATCCTGAACAGGGCGTCGACCTCGTCGGCGTGGGTGACATCGACGCGTACGAAGGTGCCGTCGACCTGTTCGGCCGCGGCCTTGCCCGCGGTCTCGTCGATATCGCCGCAGACGATATGCGCGCCCTCGGCGGCGAGTCGGCGCGCGGTGGCCAGGCCGATGCCGCTGCCGGCTCCGGTGATCACTGCGGTGCGGCCGACCAGTCGGCGGCAGATGGCGTCATTGGTGGGGGCGGTCATGATGGCTCAGGCCTCCGTGCTGATGAAGACGTTCTTGGTTTCGGTGAAGGCGGCCAGGGCGTCGGGGCCCAGTTCTCGGCCGAGTCCGGACTGTTTGTAGCCGCCGAACGGTGTCCCGTACCGGACGGCGCTGTGGGAGTTGACGGAGAGATTGCCGGCGGCGACGGCGCGCGAGACCCGCAGGGCGCGGCCCACGTCGCGGGTCCAGATCGACCCGGCGAGTCCGTAGTCGGTGGCGTTGGCGAGCCGGACGGCGTCTTCCTCGTCGTCGAAGGGCAGGACGACCGCGACCGGGCCGAAGACCTCCTCGGTGGCGACCGGGGAGTCAACGGCGGCATCGGTGAGGACGGTCGGTGGGAACCAGAACCCGGGTCCCCCGGGCGCGGTGCCCCGGATGCCCTTCGCGCCGTCAGGTACGTACGACCGTACGCGCTCCAGCTGGACCGCCGAGATCAGTGGCCCCATCTGGGTCTTCTCGTCGGACGGGTCGCCGACGACGACCGACTCGACGGCGGGGGCGAGCAGTTCCAGGAACCGGTCGTGGACCTCGCGCTGGACGAGGATGCGGGTACGGGCGCAGCAGTCCTGTCCGGAGTTGTCGAGGAAGGCCATGGGGGCGGTCGCTGCGGCCCGCTCCAGATCGGAGTCGGCGAAGACGATATTGGGGCTCTTGCCGCCGAGTTCGAGAGTCACGCGCTTCAGCAGCGCGCTGCCCTTCGCCATGATCTGCTTGCCGACGCGGGTGGATCCGGTGAAGACGATCTTGGCGACGCCCGGGTGCTCGACCAGCGCGTTGCCCGCGATGTCGCCCGCTCCGGGCAGGACCTGGAAGAGCTGCTCGGGAAGCCCGGCCTCCAGGGCGAGTTCGGCCAGCCGCAGCGCGGTGAGCGGGGTGGTCTCGGCGGGCTTGAGCAGCACCGCGTTGCCCGCCGCGAGCGCGGGGGCGGTGCCCCAGGCGGCGATCGGCATGGGGAAGTTCCACGGGGCGATCACGCCGACGACGCCGAGTGGTTCCAGGAGAGTGATGTCGAGTCCGCCGGCGACCGGGATCTGCCGGCCGGTCAGCCGCTCCACTCCCCCGGCGCTGTAGTCCAGGAGATCGCGGACATTGGCCGCCTCCCAGCGGGCGTTGCCGAGGGTGTGCCCCGCCTCGCGGACCTCCAGCCGGGCCAGTTCCTCGTTGTGTTCGTCGACGACGACGGCGAAGCGGCGCAGCAGCCGCGCGCGGTCGGCGGGGGCGGTGGCCGCCCAGCCGCGTTGGGCCGCCGCGGCCCGGCGTACCGCCGCGTCGACCTCCGCCGCGGTCGTCGCGGCGACCGTCGCGATGGTCTCGCCGGTGGCGGGGTTGAGGATCTGATGTCCGGCGGCGTGGTGCTCGTGCACGTCGTTCCTCACAGACGTTCGAAGGAGCGGCGAAGCTCCCAGTCGGTCACCGCGGCGTCGAAGGCCTCGACCTCGACGCGTGCCATATTGCGGTAGTGCGCCACGACCTCGTCGCCGAAGGCCGCGCGGGCGATGGGGCTGTTCTCCCAGAGCTCGGCGGCTTCGCGCAGGGTGGTCGGGACCTGTTCGTAGGTGGACGCGTAGGCGTTGCCCGCGCAGGGTTCGGGGAGTTCCAGCTCGTTCTCGATGCCGTACAGACCGGCGGCGACCAGGCCCGCGACGGCGAGATGCGGATTGACGTCGCCGCCGGGCAGGCGGTTCTCGAAGCGCAGGGACCGGCCGTGGCCGACCACCCGCAGCGAACAGGTGCGGTTGTCATAGCCCCAGGCGACGGCGGTGGGGGCGAAGGATCCCGGCTGGAAGCGCTTGTAGGCGTTGATGGTGGGCGCGTACAGCAGGGAGAAGTCCCGGAGCGCGGCGAGCTGGCCCGCCAGGAAGTGGCGCATCACGGGCGACATCCCGCCGGGCCCGTCCCCGGCCATGACGTTGGTGCCGTCCTCGTCCTGGAGCGAGAGATGGATATGGCAGGAGTTGCCCTCACGCTCGTTGTACTTGGCCATGAAGGTGAGCGAGACGCCCTCCTGGGAGGCGATCTCCTTGGCGCCGTTCTTGTAGATGGCGTGCTGGTCGCAGGTGACGAGGGCTTCGTCGTACTTGAAGGTGATCTCGTGCTGGCCGGGGTTGCACTCGCCCTTGGCGGACTCGACGGTCAGTCCGGCCGCGGCCATCTCCTTGCGGATCCGGCGCAGCAGCGGTTCGACACGGCCGGTGCCGAGGACGGAGTAGTCGACGTTGTACTGGTTGACGGGCGTCAGTCCGCGGTAGTGGCTGTCCCAGGCCTGCTCATAGGTGTCCTTGAAGACGATGAACTCCAGCTCCGTACCGGCGTACGCGGAGTAGCCGTGTGCGGCGAGGCGCTCCAGCTGGCGGCGGAGGATCTGGCGGGGCGCGGCGACGACGGGGGCGCCGTCGTTCCAGGTGAGGTCGGCGATGACCATGGCCGTGCCGTCGTTCCAGGGGACGCGGCGCAGGGTGGAGAGGTCGGGGCGCATCGCGAAGTCGCCGTATCCGTGGTCCCAGGAGGACATCGCGTATCCGTCGACGGTGTTCATCTCGGTGTCGACGGCGAGGAGATAGTTGCAGCCCTCGGTGCCGTGCTCCAGGACATCGTCAAGGAAGAACCGTGCGGCGAACCGCTTTCCCTGGAGTCGGCCCTGCATATCGGGGAAAGCCAGGACGACCGTGTCGATCTCGCCGCCCTCCACGAGGACGCGCAGCTCCTCGACGCGGAGCGGGGGTGTGCGGTCTGCCACGGGATTACTCCTCCTTCGGTCAGCCGGAAGCCATAAGGTATTCCTGAAGACCTTTGGTTGGGAAGGGGAAACGGCCACGTGGCGAAGACGGACGAGCCGATGGACCCGCCGGACGCGGACCCGCTGACGCCGGTGCTGCGGCCCGTGCGGGCGGGAAACGGCTTCGAGGAGGCGCTGGAGCAGATCCTCCAGGTGGTACGGCTCGGGCTGGTGGCGAGCGGTGAACGGCTGCCCGCCGAGCGGGAGCTCGCGGAGCGGCTGCGGATCAGCCGGGTCACGCTGCGCGATGTCCTCAAGGTCCTACAGGACCAGGGGCTGCTGGAGAGCCGGCGCGGCAGATACGGGGGCACGTTCGTACGGCCACGGCCCGACGCACCGGCCCGGGGGGCGGAGGAAGAGCTGCGGCGCCGGGTGGCGGGCGTGGACATCGAGGACGTACTGCGCTTCCGCGAGGTGCTTGAAGTGGGCGCGGCCGGGCTGTGCGCAGCGCACGGACTCACCGGCGACCAGCCGGAGCGGCTGCGCTCGGCGCTGGCCGCGACGCAGGACGCGCCGCTGACGGAGTACCGCAGGCTGGACACGATGCTGCATCTGACGCTCGCCGAGCTGTCCGGCTCCGCGACCCTGACCGCGCAGTACGCCGCCGTGCGGGCGACGGTGAACGATCTGCTGGACTGCATCCCGCTGCTGGTACGGAATCTGGAGCACTCCCAGCAGCAGCACACGGCGCTGGTCGAGGCGGTGCTCGACGGCGACGCGGACGGGGCGCGCGAGATCGCGCGCGAGCACTGCGGCGGTACGGCGGCGCTGCTGCGCGGCTTCCTGGCCTGAGCGGTGGGCCGGGCGGCCCGAACCGGCGCTCCGGCGGCCGGGGCCGGCAGCCGGCCGGCCCGAGCCGGTGGCTTTCCCGATCCGTAACAGCCGTTTAACGCATGGGTCTTGCGCCGGGCCGCTCATGGAGCAATGGTATGGCCCCACACCATTACTCCGAGGCAGGAGCGGATCATGTCCGAAGGCACGGACTCGCGCGTCCCACCGGCCGCCGCGGCCGACGGCGCCGCCGAGCGGGACACGCCCCAGGGGGACGCCGAGTATCTGCGACGGCGCACGCTGCGCCGGGGCAGCGCGGGCTGGCTGCTGCTCACTGGCCTCGGGGTCGCCTATGTCGTCTCCGGGGACTTCTCGGGATGGAACATCGGTCTCTCCGAGGGAGGCTTCGGCGGTCTCGCGATCGCCACGCTGCTGATGGGGGTGATGTACGCCTGCCTGGTCTTCTCGCTCGCCGAACTGTCCGCCATCCTGCCCACCGCGGGCGGCGGTTATGGCTTCGCCCGCCGCGCGCTCGGCACCTGGGGCGGCTTCCTGACCGGTACGGCCATCCTCATCGAGTACATCCTCGCGCCGGCCGCCATCTCCATCTTCATCGGCGAATATGTCGAGTCCCTCAATCTCTTCGGCCTGGCGGCCGGCTGGCCGGTCTATCTCGCCTGCTTCGTGATCTTCATCGGGATCCATCTCTGGGGTGTGGGCGAGGCGCTGCGCTTCAGCCTGGTGGTGACGGCGATCGCGGTGGCCGCGCTGCTGATCTTCGCGGTCGGGGCCTTCACCGAGTTCGACGCCAGTGGGCTCAATGACATCCCCGTCGACCAGGACGCGTTCGGCTCCGGCTCCTGGCTGCCGTACGGAGTCCTGGGCATCTGGGCGGCCTTCCCCTTCGGTATGTGGTTCTTCCTGGGGGTGGAGGGCGTACCGCTGGCCGCCGAGGAGGCCAAGGACCCGGTCCGGTCGATGCCGAAGGCGCTGTCGATCGCCATGGGCGTGCTCGTACTGCTCGCGCTGATCACCTTCTTCGCGGCGACGGGGGCCCGCGGTTCGGCCGCCGTCCAGGACGCGGGCAATCCGCTGGTGGTGGCGCTCCAGGGGGACGGGGATCCGACCGCGCTGAGCCGGTTCGTGAACTACGCGGGGCTCGCGGGTCTCGTGGCCTCCTTCTTCTCCCTCATCTACGCCGGGTCCCGGCAGTTGTTCGCGCTTTCCCGGGCGGGCTATCTGCCCCGGTTCCTGTCCCTCACGAGCGGCCGCAAAGCCCCCTATCTGGGTCTGCTGATCCCGGGCGCGATCGGTTTCGCCCTCGCGGCGGGCACCGGCGACGGCGGCCGGATGCTCAATGTCGCGGTGTTCGGCGCGACGATCTCGTACGCGCTGATGGCGCTGTCGCACCTCGTGCTGCGCCGCCGCGAGCCGGAGCTGCCCCGCCCCTATCGCACGCCCGGCGGCATGCTCACCTCCGGCGTCGCGTTCGTACTCGCGCTGTCGGCGCTGGTCGCGACGTTCCTGGTGGACAAGGACGCGGCGTTCATCGCGCTGGGCGTCTATGTCGTCGCCCTCGCCTACTTCACCTTCTACAGTCGGCACCGGCTGGTCGCGGCGGCCCCGGAAGAGGAGTTCGCGGCGCTGGCGGCGGCCGAGGCCGAGCTCGAACGCGACTGACGCAGGCACGTACGCGCATGAGAACGCGTACGGGAACGAGAACAACGAACGACGGAGGCCGGATCGATGAAGCCGCTCATCGGCGTCAGCACCTATCTGGAGGAGTCCGCCGCGTGGGGCGTCTGGGACCTGCCCGCGGCACTGCTGCCGGCCGGTTATCCCCGGCTCGTCCAGCGTGCGGGCGGGCTGGCCGCGATGCTGCCGCCGGACGCTCCGTCGGCCGCGGCCCGACTGGTGGCGCGGCTCGACGGGGTGGTGATCGCGGGCGGTCCTGATGTGGAGCCCGTACGGTACGGAGCCGAGCGGGACCCCCGTACCGGACCGCCCGCCCGGGAGCGGGACGCCTGGGAACTGGCCCTGATCGAGGCCGCGTTGGCGTCCGGCACCCCCCTGCTGGGGATCTGCCGGGGGATGCAGCTGCTCAATGTGGCGCTGGGCGGGACGCTCCGCCAGCATGTGGACGGCCATACCTCACCGGTGGCCGGCACCTTCGGCGAGCATCCGGTGACACCGGTGGCGGGCACCCGTTACGGGGCTCTGGTGCCGGCGGAGTTCGCCGTACCGACCCACCATCACCAGACGGTGGACCGGCTCGGGGAGGGGCTGACCGTCTCGGCGGTCGCGGCGGACGGCACGGTCGAGGCGGTCGAACTGCCCGGTCCACGCTGGGTCCTGGGCGTTCAGTGGCATCCCGAGATGGCCGAGGACACCCGCGTCATGACCGCGCTGGTCGAAGCGGCTGCCGCCCCCGGCGCGGACTCCGGGCCCTGACGGGTCACTTGAACCGGCAGCCCCGACGGGGTCCCCCGGACCGGCCGGTCAGTCCAGCGCTCCGCGTGTCAGGGACAGCAGATCGCGGGCCGGGCCCGCGGGGCGGTTCCCGACCGGCCAGACCGCGCGCAGATCGCGGCGGAGCCGGATGCCCTCGACCGGCACTCTGACGAGCCGGCGGGCGGCCAGTTCCTCACCGACCGCGAGTTCGCTCAGCACGCACGGACCGGCCCCGCTCACCGCGGCGGCCTTCAGCGCGGTGGTGGAGGCCAGTTCGAGCAGCGGCTCGGCGAGACCGCCGTACGCGCTGAGCCCGGCGTCCAGCACCTGACGGGTGCCGGAGCCGGGTTCACGCAGGATCAGCGGGGTCGCGGCCAGCTCCGCCGGGTCGAGCGGGGTACGGCGGCGGGCCCAGGGATGGCCGGGGGCCGCGACCACCAGCAGCCGGTCATGGCCGATGACAGCGGAGTCGAGCCCCTCCGGCGCGGCCACGCCCTCGACGAAACCGAGGTCCGCCTCATGGCTGAGCAACCGCTCGGCGACCGCGACGGAGTTGCCCGCGTGCAGCGAGACGGCGGTGTCGGGCCGGGCCCGGCGGAGCGCTATCAGCCAGCCGGGCAGCAGATATTCGGCGATCGTCATGGAGGCGGCGACCCGCAACCGCGAGTCCCGGCGGTCGCGCAGCGCCTGCGCCCCCGCGTCGAAGGCCTCGGCGGCCTCCACCACGCGCCGGGCCCAGTCGGTGACGAGCGTGCCGGCGTCGGTGAGCCGGGAGCCGCGCGGTGAACGGTCCACCAGCGCCACCCCGAGCAGCCGCTCCATGGCCCGGATCCGGCTGCTGGCTGCGGGCTGGGAGATCCCGAGCTCGCGGGCGGCCCGGCCCAGACTGCCGAGCCTGGCGACGGCGAGCAGCAGTTCCAGCGCGCCGAGATCCGGCACCCGGTGGGCGAGCTGAGCGGCGAGCGGTACATCGGCCATAAGCCCAGGTTATGACCTCATAGAGACAACGGGGCTGGTGGGGGCCGTACGCGACGACGAGGGTGGAAGCCATGACCACCCTCGCGCACCCCACCACCCTCGCCACGCGCACCACCGCGCGCGTACGGCTGCCGGCGCTCCGGTATCTCGGGCCCAACTGGTACGCGACGGTGATGGGCACGGCGATCGTGGCGAGCGCCGGTGCCGGGCTGCCGCTGGAGATACCGGGGCTGCGGGCCGCCTGTGTCGTGGTGTGGGCGCTGTCGGCGGTGCTGCTCGCCGTCGTCCTGGCCGCCCGCGCCGGGCACTGGCTGTACCACCGCGACCGGGCGCGCGCCGATCTGCTCGATCCGGCCGTGGCGCCGTTCTACGGCTGCGCGGCCATGGCGCTGCTGGCCGTCGGCGGCGCCACGCTGCTGGTGGGGCGCGATGTACTGGGCGAGCGGGCGGCGGTCGCCGTGGACGCGGTGCTGTTCGGCGCGGGAACGCTGCTCGGTCTCGTGATCGCCGTGGCGATCCCGTATCTGATGGTCGTACGCCATCGCGTCGGCCCCGCGGACGCCTCGCCCGTCTGGCTGCTGCCGGTGGTGTCCCCCATGGTCTCGGCGGCGGTCGGCCCGCTGCTGGTGCCGCATCTGGCGGCGGGCCAGGGACGCGAGGCGCTGCTGCTCGGCTGTTACGCCCTGTTCGGGGTGAGCCTGCTCGCGACGCTGATGATGCTGCCGCTGGTCTTCGGCCGGCTGGTGGCGCACGGCCCGCTCCCGCTCGCGATGACCCCACTGCTCTTTCTGGTGCTCGGCCCGCTGGGACAGTCGACCACCGCCGTCAGCCAGCTGGCCGACGCGGCGCCCGGGGCGATCGGCGCTCCGTACGCGGGCGCGCTGGGCGCCTTCGCCGTGGTGTACGGGGTGCCGGTGATGGGGTTCGCCCTGCTGTGGCTGACCCTGTCGGCGGCGCTGGTGGTACGGGCCGTCCGGCTCGGGATGCGGTTCACGATGACGTGGTGGGCCTTCACCTTCCCGCTCGGCACGTGTGTGACGGGCGCGGCGGGGCTGGGCCGGCACACCGGTCTGGTGGCCCTGGAGTGGCTGGCGGTGGGGCTGTTCGCCCTGCTGGTGGCGGCCTGGTCGGCGGCCGGGTGGCACACACTGCGCGGGGTGATCGGCGGAACACTGCCCGCGGCGCCGCCGGTGCCGAGGCCGGCGGCGGTCCGTACCGGGTGAGGACGCGCCCGTCGACCAGTGCGGCCCCCTGCGCGCGCCCGCAGCGACGCGCGCCCTCAGCGCCGCGGGTCGATGGTCGCGTCGATGTGTTCGGCGACGGCGACGACCAGGATGCGGGTGCCGGGCTCGGTGGCGCGCCAGCGGTGCCGTACGCCACCGGACAGATACAGCGTGTCACCGCGCTCCAGCCGGTACGCCCGGCCCTCGGCCTCGACCTCCGCGGCGCCGTCGGCGATGTACATCACCTCGTCGTTGCGGTGCTGGTATTCCCGGCCGGTGTCCTGCTCACCGGTGAATTCCTTGGCGTTCAGCTGGTGCCCGCCGCGCACCACGCGGCGGACCCCGGGCCCGGGGGCGGCTCGTACGACATCGACGGTACGGGCCGAGTCGGCGGCGGCGTGCAGCTGGGCGGGGGTCGTCTCCAGGGCGTCCGCCACCCGCTCCAATGAGCGGGTGCTCGGCCGGGCGCGCTCATTCTCGATCTGGCTGAGGAACGGCACGGACAGTCCGCTCCGGCCGGCGACCGCCGCCAGCGTCAGGCCCAGGGACCTGCGCCTCCTGCGGACGGCCGCGCCCACCCTGAGCGCTTCCTTGTCGTCCATGACTGGCTCCCTCCCGCCCGGATCGTCATCCTCTCAGAGTTGACGCCCGGACAAGAGCTGTCCTGCCTCACCCGGTGCCGGACCCGGCGAATCCGCCGTCCGTGCGCACACACGAGCGAAAGGGGGCGTATGGCCCCTGGAACAATGATGCGCGCGAGCGGGCCGAAGCGGAACGTGCGGGAGGGGTGGGCTTCGCCCCAGGCGATGCCCACCCCTCCCGCGAACGCGCTCCGATGAGCGCGCTCGCTCGAACGCGCCTCAGCCAACCGCTACTGCGGGGCCATGGTGTCCGCGATGCCCGGATTATCAGCCATCCAGGCCTTGACCGCCTCTTCCTCGTGGCCCGTGCCGCGCTTCTGGATCTCGTTCTCCAGTCCGGCGAGCTGCTGCTCGCTCAGCTTGAAGTCCTTGAACCACTTGGTCAGCTGCGGGTAGTTCTCCGGGAAGGCCTTGTTGGTGACGGTGGTGAGCCGGTCACCCTCGCCGAAGGCCTTCTTCGGGTCCTTCAGCTTGGTCAGCTCGTACTCGCTGTAGGCCCAGTGCGGGGTCCAGAGCATGACCGCGACCGGTTCCTTCTTCGCGTACGCCCGCTTCAGCTCGGCGAGCATGCTGGGCGTGGAGCTGTCGACGACCTGGTAGGACTTGTCGAGCCCGTACTCCGGCAGGACCTTGTCCTTGAGGATGTTCATGGTCTCCGTGCCGGCCTCGATCCCGACGATACGGCCCTTGAACTCGTCCTCGCGGCCCTTGAGGTCATCGAGGGAATCGACGCCCTTGACATACGAGGGGACGGCGATCTCCAGCGAGGTCGGGCCGTACCAGGACCCGAGGTTGTGCAGACTCTCGTGGTACTTGTCCCAGTATCTCTTCTGCGTATTGGGCAGCCAGCCGTCGAACTGGACATCGATCTGGCCGCGGGCCATCGCGGCGTACATCGGACCGACCTCGAACTGCTTGAGGTTCATCGTGTACCCGCGCTCTTCCAGGACCGCCTTCCACAGATACGTGGCGGCGATGTCCTCCTCCCACGGGAACCACGCGACCTGCAACGGCCGCTCGCGTTCGTCCTTGCCGCTCGCTGCCTTGCCCGGCTTCCCGGACGGGGCGACCGGGGTCCACTTGTCGGCGACGCCGGGGTTCTCCTTGAGCCAGGCGCGGACGGCCTCCTGCTCCTTGTCCTTGCCGGTCACCTGGATCTTGGCCTCAAGGCTGGTGAGCTGCTTCTCGGTCATCGAGAAGTCCTTGAGCCACGTGGCCACCTGCGGGTTGTCGGCCGAGAAGCCCTTACGGGCCAGGGTGTGGACGCCGTCGCTCTCCGCACCGAAGGCCTTCTTCGGGTCCGCGAGCTTGGTCAGGTCGTAGTCGTTGTAGGCCCAGTGCGGGGACCAGAGCACGACCGCGATCGGCTCCTTCTTCGCGTACGCCCGCTTCAGCTCGGCGAGCATGCCGGACGTGGAGCCGTCGATGAGCTTGTACTCGGTGTCGAGGCCGTACGCCTTGAGGACCTTGTCCTTGAGCAGGCCCATCTCGCCCGCGCTGGGCTCGATGCCGACGATCCGGCCCTTGAAGGTGGAGGACTTGCCCTTGAGGTCGGCCAGGGAGTTGATGCCCTTGACGTACGAGGGCACGGAGATCTCCAGGGAGGTCTTGTCGTACCAGGCCCCCATGTCCTCCAGCTTGTCCTTGTACTTGGCCCAGTAGGTGGCGTGGGTGACCGGCAGCCAGGAGTCGGTCTGGATGTCGATCTGACCGGCCGCCTGGCCGGTGTAGAGCGAGCCGGCCTCGTACTGCCGGGCGTCGACCTCGTACCCGCGCTGCTCCAGCAGCTCCTTCCAGAGGAAGGTGGAGGCGATGCCCTCGTCCCAGGGGATGTACCCCATGCTGATCTTCTTGCCCTGGCCGACGTTCTTGGCGTCGGCGGTGGTGCTGCCGGACGAGGAGCCGCCGAACATGCCGATGCCGCCCGCGACGAGCGCGAGGACGACCACACCGGCGATCGCGACGACGGGCTGGGGGCGGTGGTTCCAGATCTTCAGTCCGCCGGTCAGTTCCTTCGCCTTGGCCAGCGCGCGGCGGCCGACCGGGGAGACCTGGAGGCTGAGCGAGCCGGTGATCCGGTCGAGGTACACGGCCAGGATGACGACGGAGAGACCCGCCTCGAAGCCGAGACCGATGTCGATGTTGCCGAGCGCGCGGTAGACGGCGCCACCGAGGCCGCCGCCGCCGACCATGCCGGCGATGACCACCATGGACAGGCCCAGCATGATGACCTGGTTGATCCCCGCCATGATCGTCTGGAGGGCCAGCGGCAGCTGGACCCGCATCAGGGTGTTACGGGGGCTGGTGCCGAACGCCTCGGCGGCCTCGACCAGTTCCTCGTCGACCTGCCGGATACCGAGTTCGGTCATCCGGACGCCGGGCGGCAGGGCGAAGATGATCGTGGCGATGATGCCGGGCACCACGCCGATCCCGAAGAAGACGACGCCCGGGATCAGATAGACCATGGCGGGCATGGTCTGCATCAGGTCGAGCACCGGCCGGACGATGGAGCTGACCGTCTTGGAGCGCGAGGCCCAGATGCCCAGTGGTATCGAGATGACCAGCACGATGATGGTCGCCACGAGCACCAGCGAGAGAGTCTCCATCGACTCGTCCCACAGCTCGATGGAGTCGATCAGCGCGAACCCGCCGAAGGTGAGGACACCCGCGACGAGGCTGCGCAGCCACCAGGCGAGCACGGCCAGAATGCCCGCGAGGAGCAGCGGCTCGGGGGCGGAGAGCACGGCGTTGATGCCGTCGTACATGCCCGAGACGACCGAACCGATCGCGTCGAACAGCCAGGAGAGGTGGTTCTGGAGAAAGTCGACCGCGTTGTCGACCCAGTCGCCGAGAGGGAGCCTAGGCACTGGCTACCGCCTTGCCGGTCGTGGCCTTCGAGACCGCGATACCGGCGGGCGCGTCGACGGGCACGGAGGGTGTCATCGGCTCACCGAGGACGGCCAGCAGCCTGGCGCGCGGGACGACTCCGACGAGCTTGCCCGTGTCGTCGGTGACGGCGACGGGGATCGCGCTGGTGGAGCAGGGCGTGAACAGCTCGATGATCGGGGTGGACTCGGCCACGCTGGCGGGCGCCGCGTCGAGCACCTGCTGCGCGGTACGCAGCTCCTTGCCGCCGTCCGTACGGACGCCGAAGGCGGTCTCCGGGTCGGCCATGATCGCACCGGCGGTGAGCACCCGGGAGCGGTCGACGTCCTGGGTGAAGGAGGCGACATAGTCATTGGCCGGGGTGACGAGGATGTCCTCGGCGCTGCCCAGCTGGACGATCTCGCCGTCGCGCATGACCGCGATCCGGTCGCCGAGGCGCATGGCCTCGTTGAGGTCGTGGGTGATGAACACGATGGTCTTCTTGAGCCTCTTCTGGAGCTGGAGCAGCTGATCCTGCATATCGCGGCGGATCAGCGGGTCGAGCGCGCTGAAGGACTCGTCCATCAGCAGCAGATCGGCGTCGGTGGCGAGCGCGCGGGCGAGCCCTACGCGCTGCTGCATACCGCCGGAGAGCTCATCGGGCCAGGACGCCTCCCAGCCGCCCAGGCCGGTGAGTTCCAGCGCCTCGGCCGCGCGCTTCTCGCGCTCGGCACGGGGCACGCCCTGCACTTCGAGGCCGTACCCGGCGTTCTCCAGAACGCTGCGGTGCGGGAAGAGCGCGAAGTGCTGGAAGACCATGCTGATCTTGGTGGAGCGGACGTGGCGCAGCTCCTGCGGGCTCAGTGCGGTCAGGTCCTGGCCGTCGAAGAGCACCCGTCCCGAGGTGGGATCCAGCAGCCCGTTGAGCATGCGCAGCAGCGTGGACTTGCCGGATCCCGACAGACCCATCACGACGAATATCTGGCCGGGCTCGACCGAGAACGAGGCGTCGATCACCGCTGCGGTCGTACCGTCGGTGCGCAGCTCATCACGGTCGATACCGTTTTCGAGCTTCGTCACGGCTTCGTCTGGTCGTCTGCCGAATACCTTGTACAAGTGTTCGGCTTGCAGCCTGGACACATACACCTCACGCGTTGAACGGAAAACGGCCCGTCACCCCCGCGGGCAGGCCGTGGAGCGGGCGGATTCTGTCCGCTTACCGGACGCGCTGTGTGAAATTGCGACCTGGTTCGCTCCAGTCGCGCGCCTGCCCGCGCTTACACGGACCAAACAGAAAGGTGTCCCAGGTCACTCCCCCGGGGGAACACTTCGGCGTGAAAGGCTCTTTCCGAGACGGTCCGATCACCGACGGTCACCCCGGCATGTCCCCGCGCGGCGACGGCGTTGTCAGTGGGCTGGGGCATCATCGGGGGTGTGACGCGACGCCTGATGCTCCTCGACACCGCCTCCCTCTACTTCCGGGCCTACTTCGGGGTCCCCGACTCCGTACGGGCCCCCGACGGCACCCCGGTCAACGCGGTGCGCGGTCTGCTGGACTTCATCGGCAGGCTGGTCCAGGATCACCGCCCGGACGAGCTGGTGGCCTGCATGGACGCCGATTGGCGGCCCGCGTGGCGGGTGGAGCTGATCCCGTCCTACAAGGCCCACCGCGTGGCGAGCCCCCATGAGGGAGTGCCCGACGAGGAGGAGATCCCGGACACGCTGGCACCACAGGTCCCGATCATCGAGGCGGTGCTCGACGCGCTGGGCATCGCCAGGGTGGGCGTCGCGGGATACGAGGCGGACGATGTGATCGGCACGCTCGCCGGCCGCGCGACGGGTCCGGTGGACATCGTCACCGGCGACCGCGACCTCTATCAGCTGATCGACGACAAGCGCGGCGTGCGCGTGCTCTACCCCCTCAAGGGGGTGGGGTCGCTGCACCTCACCGACGAGGCGGCGCTGCGGGAGAAGTACGGCGTCGACGGCCCGGGCTATGTCGATCTGGCCCTGCTGCGCGGTGACCCGAGCGACGGGCTGCCCGGGGTGCCGGGGATCGGCGAGAAGACCGCGGCCAAGCTGCTCGACGCCTTCGGTGATCTGGCCGGGATCATGGCGGCGGTGGATGACCCGCGCTCGAAGCTCACCCCGTCCCAGCGCAAGCGGCTGGACGAGGCCCGGGAGTATGTGGCGGTCGCGCCCACGGTGGTCCGGGTGGCCGGCGACGTACCGCTGCCGGACTTCGACCCGGCGCTGCCCACCGGGCCGCGCGATCCGGCCATGGTCGACGCGCTCGCCACCCGATGGGGGCTGGGTGGCGCCCTGCGGCGTCTGCTCGCCACCCTCCAGCAGTGAGTGTTAACTTAGGTAAACCTAAGCAGCGCTACCGTCAGGGAGACCGCCGTGGCAGAAAAGCCGGCCCGCACGTCGCCGAAGGCCCACGAGGGGCAGGTCGTACGCACCGAGTGGCTCACCCCGCACATGGTGCGCGTGGTCCTGGGCGGTGAGGGACTGGCCGGGGTGGAGTGCGGCGAATTCAGCGATCACTACGTCAAGGTGCTGTTCGCCCCGGAGGGCGTGAGCTACCCCGAGCCGTTCGACATCGAGCGCATCCGCGCGGAGTTCCCGCGCGACCAGTGGCCCACCAACCGCACGTATACGGTGCGCAGTTGGGACCCGGCGGCGCGGGAGATGGCCATCGACTTCGTCGTGCACGGCGACGAGGGGCTGGCGGGTCCCTGGGCCGCGCGGGTGCGGCCGGGCGAGACGGTACGGTTCCTCGGCCCCGGCGGTCTCTACGTACCGGACCCGGCGGCTGACTGGCATCTGCTGGTGGGGGACGAGAGCGCCCTGCCCGCGATCGCCGCGTCGTTGGAGCGGGTGCCGGCCGGCGCGCTTGTCCATGCCTTCGTCGAGATCTCGGGCGCCGAGGAGGAGCAGAAGATCACGACGCCCGACGGGACCGGGATCACCTGGCTGCACCGCGGGGAGCGTCCGGTGGGCGAAGCGCTGATCGCCGCCGTCCGCGGCCTCGACTTCCCCGCTGGGGACGTCCACGCGTTCGTGCACGGCGAGGCGGGCTTCGTGAAGGAGCTGCGCCGCCATCTGCGGCTGGAGCGGAACGTGCCGCGTGAGCGGCTGTCGGTCTCGGGGTACTGGCGGCTCGGCCAGACCGACGAGGCCTGGCGGACCGTCAAGCGGGAGTGGAACGAGCAGGTGGAGCGCGAGCAGGAGACCCGGGCGGCCTGAGCGCGGTCCCGCACCCTCGGCCCCGTGCGAGCAACGGGGCCGAGAGCCGGGGGTCCGTCTTGTGGACAGGGCCTAGACGGACTTCTGGTACGAGCGGAACGTACGGGTCGACAGCCAGACCGCCACCACCGCCAGGGCCAGCAACGCGCCGCCCCTGGTCAGCACATCGCCCCAGTCGGGATCGGCCGCCAGCGCGGAACGTCCCGCGACCATCGCCCAGTTGACCGGGTTGAAGTCCGCGATCGCGGCCATCCAGGACGGCATCTGGGCGGGCGCCATGAAGGCCGAGGAGAGAAACGTCAGCGGCAGCAGCAGAAACGTATTGATGCCGATGATCGACTCACGCTCGCGCACCAGCATGCCCAGCGCGTTGGAGAGCGCTCCGAAGACCGTCCCGAGCAGGATCGAGGCGGCGACCAGCACGATCAGCCCGCCCGCCCCGCCCGGGTAGCGGGCCCCGCCGAGCAGACCGAGCAGCACGATGATCACGGACTGGCAGGCCGTGCTGATGCCGTTCTGCACGACATTGGCGTTCATCAGGGCGCTGCGGCTGACCGGGGTGGTCAAGAAGCGGTTGAGCGTGCCGCGTTCGATCTCCTCCAGCGTGCCCATCCCGGCCCACATGCTGGAGCCGAGCGCGCTCATCACCACGATGCCGGGCACCAGATAGTCCAGATAGGTCGTGGTGCCGAAGCCGCCCAGCTCGACCACTCTCTTGAAGAGATTGCCGAAGAGGAACAGCCAGATCACCGGCTGGATCAAGGAGATCAGCAGAAAGATGGGCTGGCGCACGATCGCCATCAGCTGACGCTGCGTCATATACCAGGTGTGGGCGAGGGTTTCCGTACTCATCGGGCGCCTCCGGCGGTGGCCTGGACGGGTGTGCCGGCACCGGCGCTGTCCGCCTGGGCCTCGGCCTCGGCCTCGGAGAACCGGCGTCCCGCATACCGCAGATAGACATCGTCCAGCGAGGGACGGGCCACGGTGGCGGCGGCCACGGCCGCTCCGGCGCGCTCCAGCGCGGCGAGCAGGACGGGCACGGCGGCGGCGCCGTCGTCGGCGCGGACGCTGACCCGGCGGCCGTCGACCGCCAGATCGTGCAGACCGGCCAGCCCGGCGAGTACGGCGGTGAGGGCCGCCCGGTCGCCGTCGGCGCGCAGCTCCAGATGGACGGCGTCGCCGCGCAGTTCGCCCTTGAGCGCGTCGGGGGTGCCCTCGACGACGATCCGGCCGCGGTCGACGATCGCGATGCGCTCGGCGAGCCGGTCGGCCTCCTCCAGATAGTGCGTGGTGAGGAGGATGGTCAGGCCCTCGTCACCGGCGAGCCGGGTGATCTCGTCCCACATGGCGGTACGGGCCTCCGGGTCGAGCCCGGTCGTCGGCTCGTCCAGGAAGAGCACCTCGGGCCGGTGGACCAGACCGAGCGCCACATCGAGCCGCCGCCGCATACCGCCGGAGTATTCCTTGACCATCCGTCGCGCGGCGTCGGTGAGGACGAACCGCTCCAGCAGTTCATCGACGCGCCGGTTCAGTTCCCTGCCTCTCAGGCCGTACAGCCTGCCCTGGAGGACGAGGTTCTCCCGGCCGGTGGCGGCGGGATCGGCGCCGGACTTCTGGGCGACGACGCCGATCGCGCGGCGTACCCGGCCGGGGTGGCGCAGCACATCGTGGCCCGCGACCGTGGCCGTGCCGCTGTCGGGGCGGGCGAGGGTGGTGAGGATCTTGACGGTGGTGGACTTGCCGGCGCCGTTGGGGCCGAGCAGTCCGAGGACGGTGCCGGCCTCGACGGTGAGGGCCAGACCGTTCAGGGCGGTGACTCCGCCGGGATAG
This sequence comes from Streptomyces scopuliridis RB72, assembly GCF_000718095.1. Taxonomy (GTDB): domain Bacteria; phylum Actinomycetota; class Actinomycetes; order Streptomycetales; family Streptomycetaceae; genus Streptomyces; species Streptomyces scopuliridis. The sequence goes on from NZ_JOEI01000027.1 coordinate 17,812, forward strand.
GTCTTAACCAGATTGTCCGCCCGTACGACGGGCGTTCCGGTGCGCGTGGATCCGGTACTCATGGTTCCGGTACTCATGTAGGGGCTCTCCTGTGATGAGCGGGTTGCTCGGGCAGGCCGAGCCGGTCCACGCGAAGAGCGCCGGGCTATCCTGGGCGTGCCGCGCCTCGATCGCCGGGGCGCCTTCACGGTGGTCCGGTCCGGGGTGAGAGACCCTGGCGGGAGCTGCTGCAACAGCGACCGCCGGGGTCGTTTCCGTTCCGCGGCCGGAGTCGGCCGAGTCAGGGATCCGCGGCCGAAGTCGGCCGAGTCAGGGTCGGGGTCAGGGTCGGGGTCAGGGTCGGGGTGGGTCAGGGTTTCCGGGAGCGGCCCCCCTCCCCCTCGGTGTCCAACGGCTGCTCGTGCTCCAACTCCTGCCACTCCGGCGGCGGCCGGCCGGTCTCGTGCAGGGTCCGCCAGCCGTCGAGGCCGGAGAGTGATCCCTCACCGATCTCCTTGAGGAACCCTTGGACCCAGGTCTCCTCGGCCTCGATCATGTGCAGCTGGAACTCGGTCTCTATGACGAACAGCCGCGGCAGCGTCCCGTAGAGCTGCTCCAGCACACCCCGTATCCCCGCGGCCTGGACGCGCAGCGCCGACAGCCGGTCCTCCAGCAACGAGGTCACCTCGTCCGGCGGCAGGACGCCCATCAGCGAGAGGCCGGTCTCGAACAGCGGGAACTCGCGGGCGGGGACGGCCAGCAGATCCGCCATCCACTCCAGCATCTCCTCGTGTCCGGCGGAGGTGAGGCCGTAGAGCGTGCGCTCCGGCCTGTTGCCCTGCCGCTGCACCTCCGCCACCTCGACGAAGCCGTGCTTCTCCAGGTTCTGGACGACGGTGTAGAGCGACCCGAAGTTGATCTTGACGCTGTTCTCCTTGCCGCGCTGCCGCAGCGTCTGCGCGATCTGGTACGGGTGCATCGGCCGCTCCGAGAGCAGCGCCATCACCGCGAGCGCCAGCGGATTACCCAGCTTGCGCCGCTTCGCCCCCATCGCGACCACCCCACCCTCTGTTACCCCACCCCAAATACTCGGCAACGAACATATCTCGAATCTCCTACGGGCGTCAATCGCGATACATCGCAAATCTTGGCACCATCCAACACGGAATCAATGCGCGGAACGGACCAATCCGCCGGAGTGGCGTCGGGGATGGGCATCACGGTGGAACCGAACACAGGAGGCTCACGGACAGGCCGTGCGCGAGTGGCAGCGAGGGACAGCGAGGAACAGCGACATGAGCGTTGCGGTGGTGCTCTTCACCTCCGATCTGCGGGTGCACGACCAGCCGGTACTGCGCGCCGCCCTGGACGGAGCCGAGGAGGTCGTGCCGCTCTTCGTCCGCGATCCGGGGATTGCGGCGGCGGGCTTCGACGCCCCCAACCGCCGTGCCTTCCTGGCCGACTGCCTGGCCTCACTGGACACCGCCCTGAGCGAGCGCGGCGGCCGGCTGGTCATTCGTTCGGGTGAACCCGCCGAGCAGGTCTGCCGGGTGGTACGCGAGAGCGGCGCCCGGCAGGTCCATGTGGCGGCCGGGGTGAGCCGGTACGCGACGCGCCGGGAGGAGCGGCTGCGTACGGAGCTGACGGCCGCCGGGGCCACCCTGACCGTGCACGACGCGGTGGTCACGGCGGTGCCGCCGGGGCAGCTCGCCCCGGCGGGCAGTGACCATTTCGCGGTGTTCACCCCGTACTTCCACCGCTGGGACGAGACGGGCCGACGCGCGGTGACGGCCGCGCCCGGGAGCGTACGGGTGCCACGGATCGGCGGTGAGCCGCTGCCCGAGCGCGGTGCGGTCGAGGGGGTCTCGCCCGGTCTGGCCGAGGGCGGCGAGGAGGTGGCGCGTGAACGGCTGGCGGCCTGGCTGGCCGACGGGATCGAGTGGTACGAGGACCGCCACGATGATCTGGCCGGCGACGCGACCTCCCGGCTCTCGCCGTACCTCCACTTCGGCTGTCTCTCCCCGGTGGAGCTGGTGGACCGGGCGCGGCGCGAGCGCGGCGCGGGGGCGGCGGCCTTCGTACGGCCGCTGGCCTGGCGGGACTTCCACCATCAGGTGCTGGCGGCGCGCCCCGCGTCCGCGTGGTCGGACTACCGGCCGCGCGGGGATCACTGGCGTACGGACGCGAGGGAGATCAGCGCCTGGCGGGAAGGGCGCACCGGATATCCGGTCATCGACGCGGCCATGCGCCAGCTGGCGTACGAGGGCTGGATGCACAACCGGGGGCGGCTGCTGGTGGCGAGCTTCCTGACCAAGACGCTGTACGCGGACTGGCGCGTCGGCGCGCGGCACTTCCTGGATCTGCTGGTGGACGGCGACCTCGCCAACAACCAGCTCAACTGGCAGTGGACGGCGGGCACCGGCACGGACACCCGCCCCAACCGGGTCCTCAATCCGCTCACCCAGGCCAAGCGGTTCGATGCGCACGGCGATTACGTACGGCGCTGGGTGCCGGAGCTGGCCGGGGTGGCAGGGGCCGCCGTCCATCAGCCGTGGCTGCTGGACGCCCGGGACCGGGACCGGCTCGGCTATCCGGACCCGATCGTGGACCTCGCCGAGGGCCGGGACCGCTTCTCCCGGGCCCGGGGGCTCGTCTTCCGGCGGTAGGACTTTTTAACTCCTTCGAGTCATGGACCAATCCGCCGTCGTTCCGGTGCCGAATGGCGAGTGTGAGCGAAGATCTGAAGGTCCCGACGCCGGAGGGTGGTTACCCCGGCCCCACGGCGCGACTGGTGCGTGCCGCACTGGGGGCGCTGAGCGGGCTGATCGCCGGCGCCTCGGCGCTGGCGGTGGCGGAACTGGTCGCGGCGGCCGTACGGCCCGAGGCCAGTCCCGTCAACGCGGTGGGCGGCGCGTTCATCGACCGCACCCCGCCGTGGCTGAAGGACTTCGCCATCCGGAACTTCGGGACCAACGACAAGCTGGTGCTCCAGCTCGGCATCCTGGCCGTCCTGGCGGTCTTCGCCATGGCGGTCGGAGTGGTCGCGCTGCGGCACCGGCCGGCCGGTTTCGCGGCGGTGCTGGCCTTCGGCGCGGTCGGGGCGGTGGCGGCGGTGGGGCGGCCCGGTGGCGGGCCGCTCGACGCCCTGCCCTCGGTCGTGGGCGCCGTGCTGGCCTGCGGGGTGCTTCAACTGCTGGTCGGCAAGCTCGCGTTCCGTCCGTCCCCGGCGGCCGAGGAGGCGGACGGAACCCCGGACGGAACGGACGGCCCCCCGGACGGATCGTTCGACCGGCGTGGTTTCGTGATCGTCGCGACGGCGGCGGTGGCGGCATCGGCCGGGATCGGTGTCCTGGGCAGCCGGCTCAACGGCCCGGGCGCGGCCGAGGCCGTCGCCTCGCGTGCCGGCATCGTGCTGCCCGCACCGGCGTCACCGGCCCGTCCGGTGTCGGCCGGGGCGGAGCTGCGGGTCCGGGGGCTGGGACCGTTCACCACCCCCAACAAGGATTTCTACCGGGTGGACACCGCACTGGTGGTGCCGAGGATCGATGCCGACAGCTGGCGGCTGAGGATCCACGGCAAGGGCGTCACCCGGCCTCTGACGGTCAGCTTCGACGATCTGCTCCGCCGCGAGCTGATCGAGCGGGACATCACCCTGACCTGTGTCTCGAACGAGGTCGGCGGCCCGTATGTCGGCAACGCCCGCTGGATCGGCGTACGGCTGGCCGATCTGCTGCGCGAGGCCGGGGTCGAGCCGCCCTCGAAGGGCGGGCCCGCCGACCAGCTGGTGGCCCGCTCGGTGGACGGCATGACCATCGGGTCGCCGGTCGAGACGGTGATGGACGGCCGCGACGCCATGCTGGCGCTGGGGATGAACGGCGAGCCGCTGCCGTTCGACCATGGCTTCCCGGTCCGGATGGTGGTGCCGGGGCTCTACGGCTATGTCTCGGCCTGCAAGTGGCTCCAGGACCTGGAACTCACCACGTTCGCCGACTACGACGCGTACTGGGTGAAGCGGAGCTGGTCCCAGCGGGCCCCCATCAAGACCGAGTCGCGGATCGACACCCCGCGCCCGTTCGCCGCTCCGAAGGCGGGCGTCGTGCCGGTCGCCGGGGTGGCCTGGGCGCAGCACCGCGGTATCGCCCGGGTGGAGGTACGGGTCGACGGCGGCGACTGGCATACGGCGCGGCTGGCGGCCCAGGACACCAAGGACACCTGGCGCCAGTGGGTGTGGGAGTGGCGGGCCACCACCGGCAGCCACACCCTCGAAGTCCGCGCCACCGACCTGGACGGCTACACGCAGACGGAGAAGCGCGTCGGGACCGTGCCCGACGGCGCCACCGGCTGGCACTCGGTGGTGGTCGACGTGACCTGACGGACCGGCGAGCACCGCCCGCCAAACCCCGCGCCAGTCCTCAACGGACCTTCTTGCCGCCGGCCCTCACCGCCTCCGAACACGCGGGTGCCCCGCCGGAGTTCACCCGGCGGGGCACCGTACGTACGACCCTCGGCACACGGTCAGCCGACCGAGCTGTACGCCACCACCCCGCGCAGCACCGCCTCGACCGCCTTCCGGGCGTTCTTCGCGACCGTGCTGTTCTCGCGCGGCGCGGCGGCAGCGATCTGGCCCAGCACGTCGATGACCTGCTTGGACCAGCGCACGAAGTCACCGGCCGGCATCTCCGCCTCGCGCAGCACCTCGTCCAGCCCCTTGCCCGAGGCCCACATATAGACCGCCCAGGCGAAGCCGAGATCGGGCTCGCGCTGCCCGACGCCCTCCGCCTGACTGATCTTCAGGTCCTCCTCCAGGGCGTCGAGCCGGCCCCAGATATGGACCATCTCGCCCAGCGCCGCCTTCGCCGCGCCCGACGGGACCTTGGGCGCCACCGCGTCGTCCGACTGCCTGGCCTCGTACACCAGCGCCGAGACACAGGCGGCCAGCTCGGCCGGGGAGAGCCCTTCCCACACGCGGTCGCGCAGGCACTCGCTCGCCAGCAGATCCAGCTCGCCGTAGAGCCGGGCCAGCCGGCGCCCGTGCTCCGTGACCTCGTCCCCGCGCAGATAGTCCAGCTCGGTGAGGAGCGCGACGATCCGGTCGAAGGTACGGGCGATGGTGTTCGTCCGCCCCTCGATCCTGCGCTCCAGCTGCCGGGTGTCCCGCTTGAGCCGGTGGTAGCGCTCGGCCCAGCGGGCGTGGTCCTCCCGCTCGTCGCAGCCGTGGCAGGGGTGGGCGCGCAGTTCCGTACGGAGCCGGGCGATCTCCCGGTCGTCCGCGGCGGCGGCACGCTGCTTGCGGTGCCGCTCGGGGACGATGTGCCCGGCCTTCGTACGCAGCGCGGACGCCAGATCCCGACGCGACTGCGGGGAGCGCGCGTTGAACGACTTGGGGATCCGCATCCGCTCCAGCGCCTCCACCGGAACCGGGAAGTCCATCGAGGCCAGCCGCTTGACCTGCCGCTCGGCGGTCAGCACGAGCGGCCGGGGCCCGTCCTGGTACTCCAGCCCTCGGTGGCCGTTGGCGCGCCCGGCCGGCAGCCCGGGGTCGAGCACCAGCGCGAGACCGGAGAACTTCCCGGTCGGCACATGAATGACATCGCCCGCCTTGAGCTTCTCCAGCGACGAGGCCGCGGCGGCCCGGCGCTGCGCCGCTCCCTGCTTGGCCAGCTCGGTCTCGCGGTCCTTGAGGTCGCGGCGCATGCGCGCGTACTCCTCGAAGTCCCCGAGATGGCAGGTCATGCCCTCCCGGTAACCGTCGAGCCCCTCCTCGTTGCGCTGGACCTGCCGGGAGATCCCGACGACCGACTTGTCGGCCTGGAACTGGGCGAAGGAGGTCTCCAGCAGCTCGCGCGAGCGGTGCCTGCCGAACTGCTGCACGAGATTGACGGCCATGTTGTACGACGGCCGGAAGCTGGAGCGCAGCGGATAGGTGCGCGTCCCGGCTAGCCCGGCGAGCGCGCCCGGGTCCATACCGCGCTGCCAGAGCACCACGGCGTGGCCCTCGACGTCGATGCCGCGCCGCCCCGCCCGCCCGGTCAGCTGCGTGTACTCACCGGGGGTGATGTCGGCGTGCTGCTCGCCGTTCCACTTGACGAGCTTCTCCAGCACCACGGACCTGGCCGGCATATTGATGCCGAGCGCCAGGGTCTCGGTGGCGAAGACCGCCTTGACCAGACCGCGGACGAACAGGTCCTCCACGACCTCCTTGAAGGTCGGCAGCATTCCGGCGTGGTGCGCGGCGATACCGCGCTCCAGGCCCTCCAGCCACTCGTAGTAGCCGAGGACATGGAGGTCCTCACCGGGGATCGAAGCCGTACGTTCCTCGACGATCTCGCGGACCCGGCGGCGCGCCTCGTCGTTGTTGAGCCGCAGCCCCGCGTACATGCACTGCTGTACGGCGGCCTCGCAGCCGGCCCGGCTGAAGATGAAGGTGATCGCGGGCAGCAGGCCCTCGGCGTCGAGGCGCTCGATGACCTCGGGCCTGCCGGGCGTCCAGATCCGGGAGCGCTGGCGGCGCTCGCGCTCGCGGTCCGCCTCGCGGATCATCTTCCCGCGCCGGCGCTCGCGCGGGTTGTACGTGCGCTGGTTCTCCATCCGGGCCAGCCGGACGAGATCCGGGCTGACCTCGCGCTTGCCGACGCCGCGCCCGCCGTGGTCGGTCTCCTCCTCGAAGAGGTCGTACATCCGGCGTCCGGCCATCACATGCTGCCAGAGCGGCACGGGCCGGTGCTCGGAGACGATCACTTCCGTGTCACCACGGACGGTGTCCAGCCAGTCACCGAACTCCTCGGCGTTGGAGACCGTCGCCGAGAGCGAGACCAGCGTGACCGACTCGGGGAGATGGATGATCACCTCTTCCCAGACGGCGCCCCGGAAGCGGTCGGAGAGGTAGTGCACCTCGTCCATCACCACATAGCCGAGCCCGGTGAGCGCCTGGGATCCCGCGTAGAGCATGTTGCGCAGGACCTCGGTGGTCATGACGATCACCGGGGCGTCCGCGTTGACGCTGTTGTCCCCGGTCAGCAGGCCGACCTTGGCGGCGCCGTAGCGCTTGGCCAGATCGGCGTACTTCTGGTTGGAGAGCGCCTTGATGGGCGTGGTGTAGAAGCACTTGCGGCCCTCGGCCAGAGCCAGGTGCACGGCGAACTCGCCGACGATCGTCTTGCCCGAGCCGGTGGGCGCGGCGACCAGCACGCCCTTTCCCGCCTCCAGGGCCTGGCATGCCTCGATCTGGAAGGGGTCCAGGCCGAAGTCGTACATCTCGCGGAAGGGAGCGAGCGCCGTGGCCTGCTCGACGGCGCGGATCCGGGAAGCGGCGTAGCGCTCGGCTGGTGAGAGGTCCTCTGTCATCTTGAAGTCGAGCCTACCCGCCACCCCTGACAGTCAGCCCGATCTTTAATCGCCCTTGGACAGCCCCCGCCGCGCGGCCAGGACCCGCACCGCCGCGGGCACGCACTCGGCGGTGAGCGGCAGCGGGCCGAGCGCCTCACCGTCCGCGTATCCGGTGAGCCCCGGCGCGGCTAGCGTGATTCGCGCCGTACGGTACGTGGTCACCTTGGGGTGGCGCAGATGCGTCCCCCGGTAGACCGTCGGGAAGACCCTCAGCAGCTCCGTACGCGAGCACGCCCCGACCACGGTCACGTCGAAGAGCCCGTCGTCCAGCTCCGCGTCCGCGCAGATCCGCATACCGCCGCCGTACGAGGAGCCGTTGCCGACGGCTATGAGGATCGCCTCGGTCTCCCGCTCCGTGCCGTCGTCGAGGGTCATCCGGTACGGCACGGGACGCAGCGCGGCCAGCTCGGCGATCATCGCCAGGTCGTAGCGGAACCGGCCGACGGGCAGCCGCGTCCGGTTCCCCCGGTCATTGACCCGGGAGTCGAAACCGGAGGCCAGAACGGTCCCGAACCAGCCGTCGCCGACACGGCCCAGATCCACGGCGCGCGCTCCGTCGTCCTTGAGCGCCCGCGCGGCCAGCCGTCCCGCGGCCGCCGGGTCGCGTACGGGCAGCCCGAGCGCCCGCGCGAAGTCATTGCCGGTCCCGACGGCGATCACACCGAGCGGGGTGGGCGTACCGGCGACGGCGCGGAGCGCGAGCGAGACCAGTCCGTCCCCGCCGACGGCGATGAGCGCGCCGGTGCCGCCGTCGACCGCCGCCCGCGCCCGCCGCAGCGCGTCGGCGGCGTCCGAGCCGAGGACCGTACGTACGGAGAATCCCGCGTCCCGGAACGCGGAGGCGGCCGGCTGCGCGGCATGCGCGCCCCGGCCGCGCCCCGCGGTGGGATTGACGAACAGGGTGATCTCGCTGGTCACCCGGCGGACCCTACAAGGTCAGGTGACGTCGTCGTAACCGTTCAGTCGCTTCGTACCGCCGCTGTCCGACTGCTCGGGAAGAGCGGGCGGCGCCGAGACCGGTTCGATCTCGCCGACGGCCTCCGGGGTCAGATCCAGATCCGAGGCCTCGTCGTCGGCGGGCCCCATGGCGTCGCGCTGTGCCTTGCGACGGTCGTTCAGGAGCGAGATCGCCGTGGCGACGAAGTACAGCACCCAGATCGGCACCGCCAGGGCCATCATGGTCAGCGGGTCCGTGCTGGGCGTGGCCACCGCGGCGAAGATCGTGATGCCCATGATCATGGCGCGCCACCAGCCGGCCATCCGCTTGCCGGTGATGACCCCGCCGAGGTTGAGCATCACCAGCAGCAGCGGCAGCTCGAAGGCGAGACCGAAGACGACGACCATGCGGGTGATCAGATCGAGCAGATCATCGAGCGGAAGCTGGTTGTCCAGGTTGGCGGGCGAGAATTCCAGCAGGACCTTCGCCATCGTCGGCAGCGTCTTGTACGCGAAGAAGCCGCCGGCCAGGAAGAGCGGGAAGCCCGCGGCCACGAAGGCGAGCGAGTACTTCTTCTCCGCCTTGTGCAGCCCCGGAGCGACAAAGGCCCACAGCTGGTAGAGCCAAATCGGTGAGGAGACCACGACACCGGCCATCAAGGAGACCTTGAGCGCGAGGGTGAAGGGCGTCAGCAGACCGTTCAGCACAATGCGGGCGCAGGTGCCGTCCTCCCGCTTGGCCAGCTCCGCGAAGCTCGCTTCACATCCGACCGATTTCAGTACGGGGTCGGTGAAGAACTCGATGATGTTCTTGTAGAAGAACGCGGCGACGATCGTCACAACGACGATCGCCACCAGCGCCTTGGCGAGCCGGTTGCGCAGCTCACGCAGGTGCTCCACCAGGGGCATCCGCCCCTCGGGATCGGTCTCCTTCTTGCGGGCAGACTTAAGCAACCCACGTCCTCATCTCGTGCGGCGGGCCCCCGGCGACAGCGGTGCCCGCTTCGGCCCAGGTGTCAGCGCTTGGTGGTCGAGTCCGTCGGCTCGGTCACCGGACGCGCGCTGGTCACGTCACCGGGCGCGGCCTGGATCGTACGCGGCACGACGTGGTCCTGAGCGGTCTCGTCACCCTTCGGCTCCGCCGGGGCCGGCTGCTGGCCCTCCGACTTCATGGCCTTGGCCTCGCTCTTGAGGATGCGGGCCGACTTGCCGAGCGAACGCGCCATGTCCGGAAGCTTCTTCGCGCCGAACAGCAGGACGATCACGACGAGGATGAGAATGATCTCGGTGGGACCGAGCCTTCCGAACATAAGCTTTTACCTTCTCACCGAGGCGGCATGGGAGGGGCCTGCACAGATTCGGCCGGACTCTTGTCCGACGTGGTTGCGCAGCGATCGTAACGCGCAGGGGTGAACACGGGGCAATCCCTGTGCGTACTTCCGTCGGCGGCCCGCGCCTCGCTGCCGGGGCCACGCTCAGCAGCGTACCCCGCTCTTTCGCTGGTGAGCAGGGGGCGTCGCTACCTCAACGCCTCACCGGTGGCGGCCAGCCGGGTGGCAGCGCGCTCCAGGTCCTCGGCGGCCCGGTTGATCGTCTCCGTGGTGGCGGCGACCTGGCGGCCGAGCCGCTGGGCTGCCACGAAGACGCGGACGGCCAGCACGCCGAGCACGGCGATACCACAGAAACCCAGGGCGATGGCGAGCATGGGCCAGAACATGGGCAGAGCCTAGACCGTTCCAGGGAGTGGGGGCTTCGGGGAGTGATTCAGGGCCGGGATGTGGTTCAGGGAGCCGAGTGGAGGCGCAGGGTGCGCACCCCGCCGCCGGTGAGGAGTTCCACGATGCGCTCCCCGGCGGGCTTGCGCACCATGGCCTCGCACTCGGGACAGGTGAAGGAGTAGAAGGTGGTCTTGGCGCTGGCGCCGATCGCCAGGCGCAGGGCGCCCGCGGAGAGTTCGAAGCGGGCGCGGCACTCGGGACAGGCCGCCCTGAAGAGGACCGGAGCGACGGTCGAAAGTCCGGACAGCCCAGCTATGGTCGACATTGCGCGTGGTTCTCCTTGTCCTCGTCCTCGTCCTCAGCCGGTCACGCGTGGCCGTCGTAGGCCGCGAGTGCCTCGCCCGCCGCCAGCCGCGCGCTGTCCGCCAGCTCCGGCGGGGAGACGATCCGGCCGTCCCCGCCGAGCCGCAGCGCCAGCCGTCTGAGCGAGGCGGGCGCGGGGGTACGCAGAGTGATCCGCAGCCCGCCGTCGGGGAGTTCGACCGCGCTGTCGTGCGGGTAGTACTCCGCCACCCACCGGCCGCCCGGCCCGACCTCGATCACCACCTCGGGGTCCTCGGCCGAGGGCTGCACCAGCCCTTCCGACAGATCCCTCAGCTCCAGTTCCGGAGGCGCGGCCGGTGCGTCGAGCAGCTTGATCTCGGCGACGCGGTCGAGGCGGAACGTACGCCGCGCCTCGGAGAGCCGGCACCAGGCCTCCATATAGGTGTGCCCTACGGCGAACAGCCGGATCGGGTCGACCTCGCGCTCCGTCAGCTCGTCACGCGCCGGTGAGTAGTAGCGCAGCCAGAGCCGGCGGCGCTCCGAGATGGCCCGGTCGACCTCGGCGAACACCCCGCCCTCGGACTCGAAGGTCACCGAGAGCCGGGAGCTGGCGCCCGCGACCTCACCGGCGGCGGCCTCCAGCTTGGCGGTGGCACGCAGCAGCGCCTGCCGGTCGCCCTCGCGCAGCCCCGGCAGGGTGGCGACGGCGCGGGCCGCGACGAGCAGCGCCGTCGCCTCGTCGGCGGCGAGCCGCAGCGGCTCGGCGACATCGTCGGGGTTGTGCCACCAGATGCGGTCGCCGTCGGTGTCGATGTCGAGCAGATCGCCGCCGCGGAAACTGGTCCCGCACATGGGCAGCACATCGAGGTCGGAGATCAGCTCGTCCTCGGTGATGCCGAAGGCGCGGGCGACATCGCTCACATGCGCGCCGGGGCGTTCCCGCAGATAGGTGACCAGCGAGAGCATCCGCCGGGTCTGGTCGATGGCGTTGGCTGCCATGGTTGTACGAGTCCCCCTCAGCCCTTGGCCACGGCGCGCAGCCGGTCCAGGACATCGGCCCGCAGATCCGCGGGCTTCAGTACGACCGCGTCCGGGCCGAACTCCACCAGCCAGGCGTCCAGCCCGTGGCCGTACGGGACTTCCAGCTCGTCCCAGCCGTCGCCCAGTTCCCGAGACGACAGCGCCTTGGCACGCAGCGGATAGCCGCACCCGGAGCGCAGCTTGATCAGCGCGGAGCGGGTCGCGGTCTCCCCCGCCCAGCTCTCCACGGTCTCCCGTACGGTGACGACATCGGGTACGGGCGCGCTGAAGACGCCCGCGCGCGAGCGGACCCGGCCGGTGATCCGGGAGAGCCGGAAGACCCGCTCGGCGCCGCGGTCCCGGTCCCAGCCGGCCAGATACCAGTGGCCGCGCCAGCACTCCAGCGTCCATGGCTCGACCTGGCGCTGCTCGGGGCGGGCGGCGTTGGCCTTGCGGTAGTCGAAGGCGACGGGACGCCGGTCGCGGCAGGCGAGCATCAGCGGTTCGAAGGCGGCCTCATGGACCGGGATACGGGGTTCGAGCGCGCCGTGGTGCGCCTCGTAGGTGTCCTCCGCCTCCGGCATCCCGGCGGCGCGCAGCTTCTGCAGGGCGCCGCTCGCCGCGCCGGCCAGCCGCGCCTGCTGCCAGACCTTGGCGGCGAGCCCGAGGGCGGCGGCCTCCTCGGCGTCGAGGGTGATGGCGGGCAGCCGGTTGCTGTCGCGCCGCGCGAGATAGCCGGTGTCACCGTCGAGGTTCTCCACCGTCTCGATGACCAGCCCGAGTTCGCGCAGATCGTCCTTGTCCCGCTCGAACATCCGGTTGAACGAGTCGTCGGTGCCGGCCTCCAGATATGCCTCGATGGAGCCCCGCAGCTCACGCTTGCTGAGCGGACGCCGGGTCCCGAGCAGACACAGCGCCAGATTCATCAGCCGCTCGGCCTTGGCAATGGCCATCGACGCCTCGCACCCCTCTTGATCGTGCCGCGCTCCCCCGCTGACCGTACCGCCCCGGGGTGTCGCGGTAAAAGCCGAGGGCCCATGCCGGACAGCATGGGCCCTCGGGTGTCCGGATGTGATCAGACAGCGACCAGGTCGCAGACGAAGATCAGCGCCTCGCCGGGAGCGATCCGGCCGCCGCCGGCGCCGCGCTCGCCGTACGCCAGGTGCGAGGGGATGATCAGCTGGCGACGGCCGCCGACCTTCATGCCCTGCACGCCCTCGTCCCAGCCCTTGATGACCTGGCCGGCGCCGAGCTGGAACTGGAGCGGGGTACCGCGGTTCCAGGAGGAGTCGAACTCCTCACCGGTGGAGAACGCCACGCCCACGTAGTGGACGGACACGGAGTCGCCCGCCTTGGCCACCGGGCCGTCGCCTTCGATGAGGTCCTTGATCTCCAGATCGGCCGGCGGCTCGCCACCCGGGAAGTCGACCTCGGGCTTGTCGATGCTCACTGAACTGCTCCTCTAAATGATGAACGGGGCAACCGGGACAGTCTTACACCTTCGCCAGGATGTCCACCGCGAAGACCAGCGTGGAGTTCTTCGGGATGCCCTGCTGCTCCTGGTTGCCGAAGGCCTGGTCCGGCGGGATCACGATGAGGACCCGGCTGCCCACCTTCTTGCCGACGATGCCCGTCTTGAGGCCCTTCAGCGTGAGCTGCGGCAGCGGGAAGGTCTGCGTGCGGCCGGTCTTGTACGTGCTGTCGAACTGCTTGCGGTCCTTCCAGATGTACGCGGCGTAGTTCAGCACGACGGTGTCCGAGTCCTTGACGGCCTCGCCATTGCTCTCCAGCACATAGTTGGAGACCAGCTTCTTGGGCGGGTCGCTCTTCGGGACGGTGACGGTCGGCTCCTTGCCGTCGTCGTTCGTCCCGACCTTGGGCAGGTCGGTGTTGTCCTGCGCGACCGCGGTCCCCTTGGCGGAGGCCGGGACCTGGGTGGCCTTCAGGATGTCGACGACGAAGACCAGCGTGGAGTTGGGCTTGATGTCGCCCTGGCCCTGGGCGCCGTAGCCGAGCTCCGGCGGGATGCCCAGCTCGACGCGGCTGCCGACCTTCTGGCCTTCCAGACCCTGGTCCCAGCCCTTGATGACCATGCCGGCGCCGACGGTCAGATCGAACGGCTGCTTCCGGTCGAAGCTGTTGTCGAAGGGCTTGTCGGAGTCCCAGCTCTGGCCCAGATAGTTGACCTGGATCGCATCGCCCTTTTTGACCGTCGCTCCGTCACCCTTGCTGAGGACATCGACCTTCAGCTCCTTGGGCGGCGTGCCCTCCCCCTTGTCGAGGGTCGGCTTCTGACCGAACTTGGCACCCGAGCTGATCGCGGGAAGTCCGTTCTTGGACGAGGTGGAGTCGGAGCCTCCATCGCTGCCACAGGCCGCTGTCGACAACAGCAGCAAGGGGACGACGATGAGGCCGGCAAGTCGGCGCACGTGTTCCTCAGATCTCAGACGGCACAGTAGTTGCCCGCCACTCTAAGGCGTGCCGAGGGCCCCGTACGCGATACGTACAGGGCCCTTGGCACATTCCACCAATGCGTGTGTCTTCGCCCGCTCACATACCGGCGATCAGTTTCTCCACCCGTTCGTCCACCGAACGGAACGGGTCTTTGCAGAGCACCGTGCGCTGTGCCTGGTCATTGAGCTTGAGATGCACCCAGTCGACGGTGAAGTCCCTGCGCTGTTCCTGGGCCCGGCGGATGAAGTCGCCGCGCAGCCGCGCCCGGGTGGTCTGCGGGGGCACCGACTTGCCCTCGAAGATCTTCATGTCGTTGCAGATACGGGCGGCCTGGCCCTTCTTCTCCAGCAGGTAGTAGAGACCGCGGCGGCGGTGGATGTCGTGATAGGCGAGGTCTATCTGAGCGACCCTCGGATGCGACATCGTCATATTGTGCTTGGCCCGGTACCGCTCGATGAGCTGGTACTTCATGACCCAGTCGATCTCGGTGCCGATACGGTCGAGATCCTCGGCCTCGATCGCGTCGAGCGTGCGGCCCCAGAGCTCCAGGACCTGGTCGACGGTGCCGGTGCGGATGCCCCGGCGCTCCACGAAGTCGACGGCCTTCTCGTAGTACTCGCGCTGGACCTCCAGGGCGGAGGCCTCGCGGCCGCTCGCCAGGCGCACCTTGCGCTGGCCGGTGAGGTCATGGCTGACCTCGCGGATCGCCCGGATCGGGTTCTCCAGGGTGAGATCGCGCATCACCGTGCCCGCCTCGATCATGCGCAGGACGAGATCGGTGGCGCCGACCTTGAGCAGCATGGTCGTCTCGGACATGTTCGAGTCGCCGACGATGACATGGAGCCGGCGGTAGCGCTCCGCGTCCGCGTGCGGTTCGTCACGGGTGTTGATGATCGGACGGGAACGGGTGGTGGCGGAGCTGACGCCCTCCCAGATGTGCTCCGCGCGCTGGCTGACGCAGTAGACCGCGCCCCGCGGGGTCTGGAGTACCTTGCCGGCGCCGCAGAGCAGCTGACGGGTGACGAGGAAGGGGATGAGGATGTCCGCGAGCCGGGAGAACTCCCCGTGGCGGGCGACGAGATAGTTCTCGTGGCAGCCGTAGGAGTTTCCCGCCGAATCGGTGTTGTTCTTGAAGAGATAGACGTCGCCCGCGATTCCCTCCTCGTGCAGGCGGCGTTCGGCGTCGACGAGCAGCCCCTCCAGAATGCGCTCGCCCGCCTTGTCGTGCGTGACCAGCTCGGAGATGTTGTCGCATTCGGGAGTTGCGTATTCCGGATGCGAGCCCACGTCGAGGTAGAGACGGGCGCCGTTCCGCAGGAAGACATTGCTGCTGCGGCCCCATGAGACAACACGGCGGAAGAGGTAGCGCGCCACTTCGTCAGGTGACAGTCGGCGCTGTCCCCTGAACGTGCACGTGACGCCGTACTCGTTCTCCAGCCCGAAAATGCGGCGGTCCATGTCTGAACATTACGCCTGATGGCCAGAGCTGAAACCGGGTTGGGCCGCACCGCTTCGATCATTTTCCGTCCGGATGGTGGCATCCGAAGGGCCGGTGGGAGCCTTCAGGACCCGCTGGGTGGCCAGCAGTACCAGCAGCGCGGCGATGCCGCCGGCCCCCGCTACGGCGAAGCCCGCCGCGGTGCCGCCGAGCTCCACGGCGGGTCCTGCCGCGCCGGTGCCGAGCGCGGTGCCGACACCGAACGTGGTGACGAGCCAGGAGAACGCCTCGGTGACGGTGCCGCGCGGGGCGTGCCGGTCGACGACAATGAAGGCGCAGGCCAGCGCGGGTGCCAGAAAGACCCCGGCGAGGGCGGAGAGCGCGGTCATCGCGACCACTCCGGGCGTGAGCGTCAGCGGAAGGTAGCAGAGGGCCAGCAGGGCGACGATGCCCCGCAGACGGCGCTCGGGGACGCCGGCCCACTGCCGCGATCCGTACACCGCGCCGCCGATCAGCGCGCCGAGGCCGAGGGCGGCCATCAGCCAGCCGTACACGGACTCGTCGCCGTGGTCGTCGGCGTAGGCGACACCCGCGACGGTGATGGAGCCGAGGGCCATGCCGATGAAGAGGAACGCGCCGAGCAGGGCGAGCAGCCCCGGCGAGCGCAGGGCGCCGAGCCAGTGCGCCTCACGGGGCGCGGAGCGCCAGGCCCGGGAGGGCCCGGACAGGACGACGGAGAGCGCGCCGAGTACGCCGATGACGTTGATGACGAGCAGCGCGGCGGCCGGGGACCAGAGCGCGACCAGCAGAGTGACGAAGAGCGGGCCGACCGTGAACATGACCTCCTGGGCCACGGCGTCCATGGCGTACGCCCGGTGCACCCGGTCCTCGCTGCCCAGGACGCTCGGCCACAGCGCCCGGAGCCCGCCCTCCAGCGGCGGGGTGAAGAGACCCGCGATCGCCACGGCCGGGTACGCGAGGACCGGCGCCCCCGTTCCGACGGCCGCGAAGAGCACCATGCCGAGGGCCGAGACCAGCGCGGCGGGGAGTTGCACCCGGGGCTGGCCCAACAGGTCCACGGCCCGGCCCAGCAGCGGCTGGCCGATGGCCGTGGCGATGCCGTAGAGCGCCGCGAACACCCCGGCCAGGGTGTAGCTGCCGCCCTCGGCGCGGATGAACAGGACGATCGCGATATGGCCCGTGGCGCTCGGCAGCCGGCCCACCAGCGTGCCGGTGAGCAGCCGTGCGGCGTGCGGCGCCTTGAGGATGTCCAGATACCCCGTGGCCATGTCGCCCCCTCTTTCCCTCAGCTCGTCCCCGGGCCGCGCCATCCGGTCCCGTCCGGGGTTTTACGTATAACGTGCAGCGCCATACGTACCATGTGCGCAGCCCGCGGGTCCACCGCGATTCGCACCGCGCGACGGAGAACGGCAGTCATGACAGAGCAGTCCGCCAGGCCCACCAGCAAGGACGTGGCGCGCGCCGCTGGCGTGTCCCAGGCGACGGTCTCCCTCGTCCTCGGCGACAAGTGGCGGGGCAGGGTCTCGGAGCGGACCGCCGGACTGGTGCGGGACGCCGCGCGCGCCCTGGGCTACCGGCCCAATCTCGCGGCCCGCAATCTGCGGCTCGGCACCACCAGAACGGCGCTCCTGGTCGTGCCCGCGCTCACCAACGAGTTCTTCGCCCGTGTCTACACCGGCGCGGCCCGGGTCGCCGCGGAGCACGGTTTCGGGGTCGTCCTGTACCCCTCACCGGCCGGGGTGGGCCCCGCCAAGGACCCCTTCGCCTCGGCGCGGGCCGCGCTGGACGGGGTGATCGCCTCCTCGATGGCGACCGGCGCGCTGGACGCGATCCGCGGCTCGGACGGCGCGGATCTGCCGCTGGTGATGCTCGACAGCGATCCGGCGGCGCCCGGAGCCGCCGGCCGGGTGAATCTCGACATCGCCGACGGCATGCGGCAGATCGCCGGGCATCTGCTGGGCCTCGGCCACCGGCGGCTGGTCCATCTCTCCTCCGCCGTCGCCTCCTGGACCTTCGACGTACGGGCCGCGGCACTGGCCGAGACGGTACGGGGGGTGCCGGACGCGGTCCTGAGCACGGTCTCGGCGGCGCTGGAAGTGGACGCCGCGCGGGAGGCCACCGAGCGCGCCCTCACCGGCACCGGGCCCCGGCCGACGGCGCTGGTGTGCGACGACGACATCCTGGCCGCGGGCGCCTGCAAGGCCGTACGGCGGCTCGGTCTGCGGGTGCCGGAGGACATCTCCGTGAGCGGCTTCGACGATCTGGCGCTCGCGACCGCGGTCGAGCCGGAACTGACGACGGTACGGCTGCCCGCCGAGCGGGTGGGCGAGCGCGGGATGTCGGCCCTGCTGGCGGTCCTGGACGGCCGCCGGCCGGAGACCGGCGACCTCCCGGTCTCACTGGTGGTCCGGGACTCCACGGCGCCCCCACCGCCCGCACGGCCCGTCCCCTGACAAGACCGGCGACGCGATCAGTGACACGACGATGCCCCGGCGCGTGCGAGCGCGCCGGGGCATGGTGAGACGTTTCCGCCAGGGCTACTTGCCGGTGTCCTTGCCGTCCGGCTTGCCGCTGTCCTTGCCCTCAGGGGCCTTGGTCTCAGGCTTCTCGGTGGTCTCCGACACCTCCGGTGCCTCCGAGGGCGCCTCGGCGGGGGCGGGCGTGGCGCCGTCCGGCTCCTCGGTGTCCGAGGGGGCGTCCGTCGGCGTGGAGGCCGCGCCGTCCGCCTCCAGCAGCCGGGAGAGCTGACGGCCGACGATCCGCTTGAACTTGCGCTGCTGCGGTCGCGTACGGTCCAGGACCGCCACCTCCAGCCGCTCGGCGGGGATCTCCCGCTCGCCGCCGTTGGTGTCCCTGGAGAGCGCCTGGACGGCCAGCTTCAGGGCCTCGGCGAGCGACATGCCGTCGCGGTGGCGCTGGTCCAGATAGGTGCTGATCTGCTCCGAGCTGCCGCCGACCGCGACCGAGCCGTGCTCGTCCACGATCGAGCCGTCGTGCGGCAGCCGGTAGATCTGGTCGCCGTCGGGTGTGGCCCCCACCTCGGCGACCACCAGCTCCACCTCGTACGGCTTCTCACCGGCGCTGGAAAAGATCGTGCCGAGCGTCTGGGCGTAGACGTTGGCGAGACCGCGGGCGGTCACATCGTCGCGGTCGTAGGTGTATCCGCGCAGATCCGCGTAGCGCACGCCGCCGATACGCAGATTCTCGTACTCGTTGTACTTGCCGGCGGCCGCGAAGCCGATCCGGTCGTAGATCTCGCTGAACTTGTGAAGTGCACGGGACGGGTTCTCGCCGACGAAGACAATGCCGTCGGCGTACTGCAGCACGACCAGGCTGCGACCGCGGGCGATGCCCTTGCGGGCGTATTCCGCCCGGTCGGCCATGGCCTGCTGGGGTGAGACATAGAACGGCGTCGACACCGGCTATCCGTCCCTTTCTGTCAGAGGCATGTTTATTCAGAAGAGAGCGGCATCAGAGCAGCGCGGCGCGCGGGCCGTCG
Organism: Streptomyces scopuliridis RB72; assembly: GCF_000718095.1. Taxonomy (GTDB): domain Bacteria; phylum Actinomycetota; class Actinomycetes; order Streptomycetales; family Streptomycetaceae; genus Streptomyces; species Streptomyces scopuliridis. Next base: position 36,587 of record NZ_JOEI01000027.1, read on the forward strand.
GGCTGTTCCAGCCGGCGCTCCAGGATCGCGCGGGCGATCTCGGCGGATTCCGCGTCGCTCACCCTCCGGAAGCCCTCGTCGGTGATGACGGTGACGATCGGATAGATCCGGCGGGCCACATCGGGGCCGCCCGTCGCCGAGTCGTCGTCCGCGGCGTCGTAGAGCGCCTGGATGACCAGGGTGGTGGCCTGCTCCTCGGTCAGATCCTCGCGGTAGAGCTTCTTCATCGCGCCACGGGCGAAGATCGAGCCGGAGCCGGTGGACGCGTAGCCCACCTCCTCGGAACGGCCGCCCGTCACGTCGTACGAGAAGATGCGGCCCTTCTGGCGGTCCACGTCCCAGCCCGCGAAGAGCGGGACGACGGCCAGGCCCTGCATGGCCATGGCCAGATTGCTGCGGATCATCGTGGAGAGCCGGTTGGCCTTGCCCTCCAGGGAGAGCTGCGCTCCTTCGACCTTCTCGAAGTGCTCCAGCTCCAGCTGGAAGAGCTTGACCATCTCCACGGCGAGACCCGCGGTGCCCGCGATACCGACGGCCGAGTACTCGTCGGCCGGGAAGACCTTCTCGATGTCGCGCTGGGCGATCATGTTGCCCATCGTCGCGCGCCGGTCACCGGCGAGCACCACGCCACCGGGGAAGCTGACCGCGACGATCGTCGTCCCGTGCGGCGCCTCGATGGCGCCCTGGAGGGGCGGCAGCGAGCGCTTGCCGGGCAGCATGTCCGGCGAGTGGTGGGACAGGAAGTCCATGAACGAGGACGAGCCGGGCGTCAGGAAGGCTGCCGGCAGACGCCCGGTGCTACGAGGGTTGGCTTCCACGCGTTTCCTTCCGGATGGGCGGCGGCCCGCCGCTCGCGTCGGGCCGATCTTAGGAACTGTGCACGGACCTTACCCGCGCCGCCGCGTGTCATCCGTCCCGGTGCGACCGGCTTTCACCGGCGCACCGGAACGGACAACCGCTGCTACTGGCCGCCCTTTTGGACGAAGGAGCGCACGAAGTCCTCGGCGTTCTCCTCAAGGACGTCGTCGATCTCATCCAGGACGGAGTCCACGTCGTCGGACAATTTCTCCTGGCGTTCCTTGAGGTCCTCGGTCGCCTGCGCCTCCTGCGCCTGCTCCTCGGTCTCCTCGGTGGAACGCGTCGCCTTCTGCTGTCCGCCGCCGGTGTCCTTGGTCGCCATAACCCTCACCCCGCTCGGTTCGCCCCGCTCGATGTGACCTACAAGATCAGACCCTACAAGGAGGGTCCGACATCGGCCCCGCACTTCTGACAACGTCCGGGTACCACCTCGATCATTCCCGGACAGGGACCATTTCAGCCTCCGGACAGCACCCGGACCAGCTCCTCCGCCGTACGACAGCGGTCGAGCAGCTCCTTGACGTGGTTCCGGGTGCCCCGCAGCGGCTCCAGGGTGGGTACGCGCTGGAGCGAGTCACGGCCGGGCAGGTCGAAGATGACCGAATCCCACGAGGCGGCCGCCACATCGTCCGCGTACTGCTCCAGGCACCGTCCCCGGAAATACGCCCTGGTGTCCTCCGGAGGCTTCGTCCTGGCCCGCTCGACGTCCTGGTCGTCCAGGAGCCGCTGCATCTTGCCGCGGGCCACCAGACGGTTGTAGAGGCCCTTGGCGGGGCGTACGTCGGCGTACTGGAGGTCCACGAGGTGCAGGCGGGCCGCGTCCCAGTCCACGTTGTCCCGGCGCCGGTAGCCCTCCAGGATCTCCCGCTTGGTGATCCAGTCGAGCTCGCCCGACAGGCTCATCGGATCGTTCTCCAGCCGGTTGAGGGTGTCCTCCCAGCGGCCCAGGACGTCCTTGGTCTGCTCGTCGGCGTCGACGCCGTACCGCTCCTCCACGTACTTCCTGGCCAGCTCGTAGTACTCCATCTGGAGCTGGACAGCGGTGAGTGTCCGTCCGCTGCGGAGCGTGACCAGCCGGCCGAGGCCGGGGTCGTGCGAGACCTGGTGCAGGGTGCGGACCGGCTGGTCGACGGCGAGATCGACGTTGATGAAGCCGTCCTCGATCATGGAGAGGACGAGCGCGGTCGTGCCGAGCTTGAGATAGGTCGAGATCTCCGACAGATTCGCGTCGCCGATGATCACATGGAGCCGGCGGTATTTCTCCGCGTCGGAATGCGGTTCGTCACGGGTATTGATGATGGGGCGCTTGAGCGTGGTCTCCAGGCCGACCTCGACCTCGAAATAGTCCGCGCGCTGGCTGATCTGGAAGCCGTGCTCATGCCCGTCCTGGCCGATGCCGACCCGGCCCGCACCGGTGACGACCTGCCGGGAGACGAAGAACGGCGTCAGATGGCGCACGATGTCCGAGAAGGGGGTCTCCCGCTTCATCAGATAGTTCTCGTGCGTGCCGTAGGACGCGCCCTTGTTGTCGGTGTTGTTCTTGTACAGATGGATCGGCTGGGCGCCCGGAAGCTGGGCCGCGCGTTCCGCGGCCTCGGCCATGATGCGCTCGCCCGCCTTGTCCCAGAGGACGGCGTCGCGCGGATTGGTGATCTCGGGAGAGCTGTATTCCGGGTGGGCGTGGTCGACGTACAGCCGCGCGCCATTCGTGAGAATCACATTGGCCAGGCCGATGTCCTCGTCGGTGAGCTGACTGGAATCGGCCGTCTCGCGGGCGAGGTCGAAGCCACGGGCGTCCCGCAGCGGATTCTCTTCCTCGAAATCCCAGCGGGCACGTCGCGCCCGGTGCATCGCCGCCGCGTAGGCGTTGACGATCTGGGACGAGGTGAGCATGGCATTGGCGTTCGGGTGACCCGGAACGGAGATGCCGTACTCCGTTTCGATGCCCATTACTCGCCGTACGGTCATGCGGCCCTCCTTGCCCGGCGGCGCTCCCCTCCGGAAGCGCTGCTCAAGTACCGCTGTCTCTCCGGTGCGTGTGCGTGTGCGGTGCCCGGCCCCGCACTGCGCGACGCGGCGGTACGAAAGAGCCTAGAACGCCTCTGCGCCGGTGGGGAGATCATTTCCGTCATTGGCCTGGTGTGGTGGAAGGTACATGGAAAGCAACCGGCTGCGGATGCCCTTCCGGACATCCGCAGCCGGTCCGCGCTCTACAGGTATTGACCGGTGTTCGCCACCGTATCGATGGAGCGTCCGGTGTCCGCGCCCTGCTTTCCGGTCACCAGGGTACGGATGAAGACAATCCGCTCGCCCTTCTTACCGGAGATACGGGCCCAGTCGTCCGGGTTCGTGGTGTTCGGCAGGTCCTCGTTCTCCTTGAACTCATCCACACATGCCTGGAGGAGATGGGAGACCCTGAGGCCCTTCTGGTCGTGGTCGAGGAATGCCTTGATGGCCATCTTCTTGGCCCGGTCGACAATGTTTTGGATCATCGCGCCGGAGTTGAAGTCCTTGAAATAGAGGACTTCCTTGTCGCCGTTCGCGTACGTGACCTCAAGGAAGCGGTTCTCCTCGGACTCCGCGTACATCTGCTCCACGACGGACTGGATCATCCCGTGAGCGGCGGCCTCCTTGGAGCCGTTGTGCTCGGAGACATCGTCCACGTGCAGCGGCAGCGAGGAGGTCAGATACTTCGCGAAGATGTCCTTCGCGGCCTCCGCGTCCGGACGCTCGATCTTGATCTTCACATCGAGCCGGCCGGGCCGCAGGATCGCGGGGTCGATCATGTCCTCGCGGTTGGAGGCGCCGATGACGATGACGTTCTCCAGGCCCTCCACACCGTCGATCTCGGCGAGCAGCTGGGGGACGATGGTGTTCTCCACGTCCGAGCTGACACCGGATCCGCGGGTGCGGAAGAGGGATTCCATCTCGTCGAAGAAGACGATGACGGGCGTGCCCTCACTCGCCTTCTCCCGGGCGCGCTGGAAGACCAGGCGGATATGGCGCTCGGTCTCACCGACGTACTTGTTGAGGAGCTCGGGACCCTTGATGTTGAGGAAGTAGCTCTTCCCCGCGGGCCGGCCGGTCACCTCGGCGACCTTCTTGGCGAGGGAGTTCGCCACGGCCTTGGCGATCAGTGTCTTGCCGCAGCCGGGCGGGCCGTAGAGCAGGATGCCCTTCGGCGGTCGCAGTTCGTGCTCCTTGAAGAGGTCCGGGTGGAGGTACGGAAGCTCGACCGCGTCGCGGATCATCTCGATCTGGCCGCCCAGACCGCCGATCTTGTCGTAATCGACGTCCGGAACCTCTTCGAGGACAAGCTCCTCGACCTCGCTCTTGGGAACCACTTCGTAGACATAGCCGGAGCGGGGTTCGAGCAGGAGGGCGTCGCCGGGACGGATGGTGATGTCCAGCAGCGGCTCGGCGAGCCGCACCACCCGTTCCTCGTCGGTGTGCCCGATCACCAGGGCGCGCTCGCCGTCCTCAAGGATCTCCTTGAGGGTGACGATGTCCCCGGCGCGCTCGAACTCCATGGCCTCGACCACATTGAGCGCCTCATTGAGCATGACTTCCTGGCCGCGCCTGAGCTCGTCGAGCTCGACGCCGGGGCTGACATTCACCCGGAGCTTGCGGCCCCCGGTGAAGATATCGGCCGTACCGTCCTCATTGGCCTGCAGAAAGACACCGAAACCGGCCGGCGGCTGAGCGAGCCGGTCGACCTCCTCCTTGAGGGCCACGATCTGGTCGCGGGCCTCACGGAGCGTATTGGCGAGCCGCTCGTTCTGTGCGGACACACCCGCAAGATTCGTCTGCAACTCGACGATGCGCTCTTCGAGAATCCTCGTATGCCGCGGAGAGTCGGCGAGCTTACGTCGCAGGACGGCGATTTCCTGCTCGAGATAGGCAACCTGGCCGGCTGGGTCTTCGGACCCCCGCCCGGGCCGGATGCCGCGGTTGATGTCGTCGTCGTGGGCTGCCACGGTCCTCACCTCCTCCAAGGGGAGCTGGACGCTTCCTGACCCTACCTGGGTGGGTGATGATTGAAACCCCTAGATCACAAAGACTGTCGGGGTAGGTCCGATCTTCACCCTTGCGCCCTCCCTCACGCCAGGGGAATACCCACCCAGGAACATCGGAAAGCTGTCGGTTGTATCGTCGAAGCGTTCAACACCCGTCAGGGCCGCCGCGACTTACTCCATAATGCGCTGCCCGGCGCGGTAAACGTCAGGAGAGATGACCGTGCAGCAGGAGGCTCCCACCGAAGGCGTCACCGAGAACGGTGAGCCGCTGGAGGTCTGGATCGACCAGGACCTCTGCACCGGGGACGGGATCTGTGCGCAGTACGCCCCTGATGTGTTCGAGCTGGACATCGACGGCCTGGCCTATGTGAAGAGCCCGGACGACGAGCTGTTGCAAGCCCCGGGCGCCACCACGCGCGTACCGCTGCCCCTGCTGCGCGATGTGGTGGACTCCGCCAAGGAGTGTCCCGGTGACTGCATTCATGTACGCCGCGTGACGGACCGGGTCGAGGTGTACGGCCCCGACGCGGCGTAACTCCCTGTCACGGCCCGTCGCATGGCGCCACCGAGGTGATCTTTCACACACTCCGCGCGACGGGCCGCTCGCCGCGTACGAACGCGCCGTTCCGCCACCGCCAGGAGACCCGCTGTTCCTCGTCGGGACAGCAGCTGGGGACCGCGGGTCCCGAGTAGCCGAGCAGGGTCGCGATGATCTCCCCATCGCGTACCGCGAAGTCGGGGCCGATGGTGAGCTTGTCCTTCGGGTCCACCAGCGTCGCCACGATCCTGGCCGGCCCACCCTCGCCGCCGGTCCTGGTCAGTACGTACACGCCGTTGGGCGGGGTGCCTGAGCCGGCCGCGCAGCGTACGACCGCCACAGTCTCCGGGTTGCCGTCGCCGTCGAGATCACCTGAGGCCTGCTTCGCGAGGGTCGTGCCCACGCCCCCGCACTCCAGTGGGAAGTCCACGCCGGAGGGGTCGGGGGCGGGCAGCGGGGCCCCGCCGGGGGCCGCGGCCTTCGGGGATCCCGAGCCCGACTGGGACGCCGTGGCGGCGCCGGGCTGGAGCAGACCCGCCAGGGCCACGACAGCGGCCATCGCGGTGGCCGTCGCGAGCCAGTGCACGGGGCGGGGCCGGGTGTGCGCGAGGTCCGGAGCGTCGGAGAGCTGCACGCGGAGTGTCTCCTGTGAAGGCCGTGCCGGCGAATAACCAACGGTGGGAGGGAGACAGCATCGTGCCACACGTCACAGTGCGGCGGAACAGCGGGGTCCGTATGACCAACGTAAAGAAAGCGCCGCCGAGTTCCCCCCTTCCGGACGGGAACTCGGCGGCGCTGTCGCGGTGTTCGGTCAGCCGCGCGAGCCGCTGCCGCTGCCCGGGCCGTCGTAGTCGTCGCCGTACGCGCCCTTGGCGGGACGGCGGCGGCGCAGCGGCGGCTCGACGCCGTCCGCGAGTCGACGGGCGGTCACCAGGAAGCCGGTGTGGCCGATCATCCGGTGGTCCGGACGTACGGCGAGGCCCTCGACATGCCAGTTGCGGATCATCGACTCCCAGGCGGCCGGCTCGTTGAACGTGCCGAACTCCCTGATCGTCTCGACGGTGCGGGCCAGTTGAGTGGTCGTCGCGACATACGCGCAGAGGATGCCGCCGGGCACCAGCGCCTTGGAGACGGCCTCGACGCACTCCCAGGGGGCGAGCATGTCCAGGATCACGCGGTCGACGTCCGTGTCGGACAGATTGTCCTGAAGGTCACCGACCGTCAGCTGCCAGGCGGGGTGCGGCTCGCCGAAGTAGCGCTCCACGTTCTGCCGGGCGATGTCGGCGAAGTCCTGGCGGCGCTCGTAGGAGTGCAGCATGCCCTGGTCCCCGATGACGCGCAGCAGGAAACTGCTGAGCGAGCCGGAGCCCACGCCCGCCTCGACGACGCGTGCGCCGGGAAAGATGTCGGCGAAGGCCAGGATCTGGCCGGCGTCCTTCGGGTAGACCACCGCGGCGCCGCGGGGCATGGACAGGACATAGTCGGGGAGCAGGGGGCGCAGCGCGAGATAGGCGACGTTTCCCGTGGTACGGACAACACTGCCCTCGGGAGCACCGATCAGCTCGTCGTGCGGGAAGGACCCTTTGTGGGTGTGGAAATTCTTCCCGGCTTCGAGCGTGAAGGTGTAGTGGCGTCCCTTGGGGTCGGTGAGCTGAACCTGGTCCCCGACCTTGAAGGGGCCGCGACGACGGGCGGCACCGGTCGGTTCGGACATGTTTGAAGCTTAGCCGCTTTTTCCGGGGGCTCGGTTCGCCCGGTGGGCGGCCCCGCGCCGGTCAGTTCCCCTGTGGGCGGGCCATCGCCGCGACAAAGGCCCGTTCGACATCGGCGGTCGACAGGACCCCGTAGATCTCGCCCGTCTCCTCCAGCACCAGGTACTCCGTCGCGGGGCTGGCCCTGAGGCGCTCCAGCAGCGCCTCGCCCGCCAGGTCCGCGGGGACCTTCATGCCTTCCGTGAGGTCCTGGGCGAGGCCGCTGACCGCGACCCAGGGGCGGCGGTGCTGGGGTACGCCGACGATCGCGGACTCCCTGACCAGGGCCGTCGGGTCGCCGTGGCCGTCGACGACGACCAGGGCGCGGGCGCCCGCCTCGTTGGCCCTGCGCAGCGCCTCGGAGAGCGGGGTGGAGGACTCGACCGGCACCGCGCGCCGGGTGAGGGCGCGGGCCTGGAGTTCGGGGAGGTGTTCGCGGAGCCTGGCCATCCGCAGGCTGTTGCCCGCGCCGGTCCAGATGATCGCGGCGAGGATGGCGGCGAGCAGCGCGTCGGTGACGGTCTCCATGCCGCCGGCGTTCCTGGCCGAGGTGCCCAGAGCGCCCGTACGGGTGAGCAGCGGCAGGCCGATCAGTACGGCGACGGCGAGCGCCCGGCCGACCCAGGCGGCGGCGACGGTGCCGCTCATCGGCTTGCCGGTGATCTTCCAGACGACCGCGCGCAGCATCCGGCCGCCGTCCAGCGGAAGGCCGGGGAGCAGATTGAAGGCGGCGACGATCAGGTTGGAGACCATCAGCCCCGCGAGCAGGACGCCGGGGACCGTACCGGGCTCGACGGCCAGCAGACCGAGGTAGAAGATCCCGGAGAGCACCAGCGAGAGCAGCGGCCCGACGAAGGCCAGGATGAATTCGCGGCCCGGGGTCTCGGACTCCTTCTCGATCTCGGAGACGCCGCCGAAGAACTGGAGCTGGATCCGGCGCACCGGCAGCTTGAAGCGCAGCGCGGCCACCGTATGGGCCAGTTCATGGACGAGTACGGAGGCGTAGAAGGCGACGGCGAAGAAGAGCGCCAGCAGATAGCGCAGGCCGCCCAGCTGCGGGAGGACCCGCTCCAGCTGGCCGCCGAAGATCCAGGTGATGAGCGCGGCCACCAGGAACCAGCTCGGGGCGACGTAGACCGGCACTCCGAAGGGGCGGCCCATGAGAATGCCGCCGCCCGGGTCTTCGCGGCGCGGTGGCTTACCGCCGGGGCCCGTATCCCCCTTGCCGGGCTGCGACGGCTTGCTCTCGCCGCGCTCGTCGTCCTCTTTCACGGGTTCCCTTCGTCGGCAGCGTCGCTCGCTCGATCATGCGGTGCGAGAGGCTCTGTAGTCGATGGTATTCGGATCGCTGTCAGTGTCGGGTCATAGGGTCTGCGTCATGAGTACGAGCCTGCCGCCCACTTCGCCGAGCCCGCCGCCCACTTCGCCGTCGGGCGGGCCGCCGGCGTCGCTGTCGCCGTCGCGTGCGAGCGACTTCATGCAGTGCCCTCTGCTGTACCGGTTCCGGGTGATCGACAAGCTGCCGGAGAAGCCCAGCGAGGCGGCGACCCGCGGCACGCTCGTCCATGCCGTGCTGGAGCGGCTCTTCGACGCACCGGCCGTGGAGCGTACGGCGCCTCGGGCCAAGGCGCTGATCCCCGGCCAGTGGGACCGGCTGCTGGAGTCCCGTCCCGAGCTGGCCGAGCTGTTCGCGCAGGACGCGGACGGCGAGCGGCTGGCGGGCTGGCTGGCGGAGGCGGAGCGGCTGGTCGAGCGGTGGTTCTCGCTGGAGGACCCGACCCGGCTGGAGCCGGCCGAGCGGGAGCTGTTCGTCGAGACGGAGCTGGAGTCGGGGCTGCGGCTGCGCGGGGTGATCGACCGCGTCGATGTGGCGCCCACGGGCGAGGTGCGGATCGTCGACTACAAGACGGGCAAGGCGCCCCGTCCCGAGTACGCGGACGGGGCGCGGTTCCAGATGTCGTTCTACGCGCTGGTGATCTGGCGGCTGAAGCGGGTGGTGCCGCGCCGGCTCCAGCTGGTGTATCTGGGCAGCGGGGAGGTCATCACGTACGACCCGGTGGAGGCCGATCTGGAGCGGGTGGAGCGCAAGCTGCTCGCGCTCTGGGAGGCGATCAGGCTGGCCACGGAGACGGGGGACTGGCGGCCGCGTCCCACGAAGCTGTGCGGCTGGTGCGACCACCAGGCGCTCTGTCCGGAATTCGGCGGTACACCTCCTGTCTATCCGCTGACGGTCGGCGTGCCGGGGAGCGCGTGAGGGAGCGTGTGGGGGGCCGCCGCGCCCGGCGGGGGCGCGGTGGGGCTGTCAGGGCAGAATGGGGCCGGTCTAGTGAAGGAGTTCCCTGTGACTGTCCGCGTCCTACTGGTCGATGACCAGCCGCTGCTGCGCACCGGCTTCCGGATGATCCTGGAGGCCGAGCAGGACATCGCGGTCGTCGGCGAGGCCGGGGACGGCCTCCAGGCCATCGACCAGGTCCGCGCGCTGCAGCCCGATGTGGTGCTGATGGACATCCGGATGCCCCGGATGGACGGGGTGGAGGCGACGCGCCAGATCACCGGCCCCGGCCGGGACGGTCCGGCGAAGGTGCTGGTCCTGACGACCTTCGATCTCGACGAGTACGTGGTGGAGGCGCTGCGCGCGGGGGCCAGCGGCTTTCTGCTCAAGGACGCGCCCGCCAATGAGCTGGTGCAGGCGATCCGGGTGGTCGCGGCGGGTGAGGCGATGCTGGCGCCCAGCGTCACGCGCCGGCTGCTCGACAAGTACGCGGATCATCTGCCGTCCGGCGAGGAGCCGGTGCCCAACACGCTGCACACACTGACCGAGCGCGAGGTCGAGGTGCTCAAGCTGGTCGCCCGGGGCCTGTCCAACGCGGAGATCGCGGCGGATCTCTTCGTCAGCGAGACCACGGTCAAGACGCATGTGGGCCATGTGCTGACCAAATTGGGGCTGCGCGACCGGGTGCAGGCCGCGGTGTACGCGTACGAGAGCGGGCTGGTGCGCCCCGGCGCCCAGTGACGGCGGCGGGCCGCCGCCCATGACCTGTCCGGCCGCGTGGGCCTCGCCCACGCGGCCGGACCGCTGTTCGGGAAGTTCCGGTGGTCCGGGAAGGTCAGGACGCGCCGGGGCCGCGGCGGAGCTCCCAGAGGAGCAGTTCCGCCGAGGAGTTGACCGCCCACTCCACACCCGCGATGTCATCGCGCGAGGCGACGTACTGCTTGCCCTGCCAGAGCGGCAGCACCGGCACGTCATCGGCGACGATGTCCTGGATCTGGCTGAAGGTGTTCGTGGCGGCGCTGCGGTCGGCCTCGCGGCGCGACTGCGGGATCAGCTCGCCGCGCAGTTTGGCGTTGTTGTACGGCGTGTTGAGGAAGTTGTCCTTGTCCAGGAAGGGCGCGATATAGCTGTCCGGGTCCGGGAAGTCGGGGAACCAGCCCATGCCGTAGACCGAGTAGTCGCCCTTGATCTGGTTGGGGCGGAAGCTCTTCCACTCCGTGCCCTTGATGGAGACCTCGAAGAGCTTGCTGCTGTTGAGCTGGTCCTTGAGGGTCTCGAACTCCTTCGCCGTCGCCTCGCCGTAGTGGTCGGTCGTGTAGTTCAGCGAAAGCTTCACGGGGGTGGCGATCCCGGCGGTCTGCAGCAGGTCGGCGGCCTTGGTCAGGTTGCGGTCGCCGTACTTGTTGAAGAACGAGTTGGTGTGCGTGGCGATGCTCGACGGGATGAGCGAGTACAGCGGCTCGGCCACCGAGCCGTACACCTTGGTGACCAGGTCGCCGCGGTCGATGGTGTACGCCATGGCCTGGCGCACCGCCTTCTCCTTGACGGTCGGGGCGTCGGTGTCGAAGCCGAGGTAACGGATCTCCAGGCCGGGCATCTCGGTGAGCTGGATGCCTTCCTTGGGCTTCTCGACCATCGACTCCACCTGCTCGGGTGTCATCGCGCGGGTCATCACGTCGATGTCGCCGGAGTCGAGCGCCTTGCCCATCTCGTCGGCGTCCGTGAAGGGCTGGAGCTCGACCTTGTTGTTCTGGACGTTCAGCTCACCCGTGTAGTCGGCGTTCTTGGTGAAGGTCGCCTTGGTGACGGTGTCACCCTTGACCTCCGCCTTGAAGGTGTACGGGCCGGAGCCGGACACGTCGAAGCCCTTGCGGAGCTTCGTCGGCTCGTAGTCCTTCTTGCTGACGATGCCGGCCGGCGGCGTGGAGAGCTTGTACGGGAAGGTCGCGTCGGGCGTCTTGAGATGGAAGACGATCTCGCGGGCGCCGTCGCTCTCCATCGTGTCGATGTTGGTCAGCAGACCGGCCACACCGCTGGGGTCGTTGATCTTCAGGACCCGCTCGAAGGAGTACTTCACATCGTCGGCCGTGATGGGGTCGCCGCCGGCGAACTTCAGCCCCTCGCGCAGGGTGCAGCGGTAGCTCTCGTTCGCCCGGTCCGTGAACGCGCACTTCGAGGCGGCGTCCGGGATCGGCTTGCCGCCACCGCGCGGGACGTGCATCAGCGTCTGGATGGTCTGGCGGAGGACGTTCCAGGAACCGGTGTCGTACGCGGCGGCCGGGTCCAGCGGGGCGATGGCCTCGTCCGTCGCGATGTACTGGTCCGTGGTGCCCACGACAATGGCCTCGCCGCCGGAGCCACCGTCCGAGCCACCGCAACCGGCGAGCACGGGCGCAAGCAGGCCGATCACGGCCGACAGCGCCAAAGTCTTGCGGTTCATCCTGGACGTACTCCCTCATCCGGCACTGAGATACAGCGGTGCAAATGGGAGACTCCGCCGCGCCCACCCGTTCGGGGCAGATGCGATCGGGCCGGGATACAGGGCGATCGGTCCTGTGTGCGTGGCGACTTGGTGAGTCGTCGGGACACGTCGTTGAAGCGGCGAAGTGCTCGCGATGAGATTAGTCGGAGGCTCCGGGAATGCCGGACCGGGCCCGATCTGAAACGTAATCACACAGTGATCGGAAATAGCGGCGCGTGGATATCCGGGCCGCGGAATGATTCACACACCGGTCCATAAACCGGGACACAAGGGCACAGGGAACCCCGCCTCGGAGCGACATGGATCAGCCCCGCCCTCCCCTGTCGATGCGCGGGCGCGTGACAAAGGTCACTTCCACGGTGTTTGGGAGCGCCCCGGATTGCGGCCGGCGAAGGTCACGGAAAATATCCGCGCCAATGCCGAGAGTTTCCATTCGGCATTCCGCCGCGACGCTGAGTACGCGGTTCAGTGCCCGTGTGTCATCAAACCGTGCAGGAATACCAGATCGACCTCTTCGAGCGAGCCGACGATCGTCCGGCCGGCCGCCGGGGCGATCGGCGCGACCGAGGGTACGGCGATCACCCGGCACCCGGCGGCCTCGGCGGCGGCCACACCGGTGGCCGTGTCCTCGATGACGGCGCAGCGCGCCGGATCGGCGCCCAGGCCCCGTGCGGCCAGCAGATACGGGTCGGGGTGCGGCTTGGTACGGGGCACCTCGTCGCCCGCCACGGTGAGCGCGAAGTTCTCGGGGCCGAGAGAGGCCAGCACCCGGTCGATGATGCGCCGGTGCGAGGCGGAGACCAGGGCGGTGGGCATCTCGTGGGCGGCCAGTTCGGCGAGCAGCCGGTTCGCGCCGGGCATCAGGGGCAGGTCGCGCCCGATCCGGTCCTCGAAGGTGTCATTGAGTAGCACGGTCAGCTCGGCGAGGGTGATGGCGGCGCCCGTGGCCTCGATGAGGAAGCTCGCGCTGCGGGTCATGGGCCCGCCGACCACCACTTCGCGCCAGGTCTCGTCGAGGACGTGCCCGAGGGCCTTGAAGACCTCCACCTCGGCTTCCCACCAGAATCCCTCGGTGTCGACCAGGGTGCCGTCCATGTCGAGAAGGACGGCCTGGAGCGCGGAGCCTTCGGCCGTTCGGGTCAGGGACGCGGGGACCGTACTGGTCATCCGGCACACCTCCATGAGGGACGAGAAGGCCGGTCACCTTGCCCGCGGGGTTGCCCCTCCGGGACAGGCGACCGGCCTGCACTGGACCGATAAGTGTACGACTCGTCCGCCGCTCGCGCCGTTCGGTTCCCCCGCGCAGGGGAACCGAGGGCCCGGCGCGGGCCGCGGCGGCGGTCTCGGGGACCGCTGTGCGGGTCGGACCTCAGCGAGCGTTGAAGTACTTCGCCTCGGGGTGGTGGATCACGATGGCGTCGGTGGACTGCTCGGGATGGAGCTGGAACTCCTCCGAGAGCTGGACACCGATCCGCTCCGGCTCCAGCAGCTCCGCGATCTTCGCGCGGTCCTCCAGATCGGGGCAGGCGCCATAGCCGAGCGAGAAGCGGGCGCCCCGGTACTTCAGGGCGAACATGTCCTCGACCTCGGACGGGTCCTCGCCCGCGAAGCCCAGCTCGGAGCGGACCCGGGCGTGCCAGTACTCGGCGAGCGCCTCGGCGAGCTGGACGGAGAGCCCGTGCAGCTCCAGATAGTCGCGGTAGGAGTTGGCCTCGAACAGCTCGGCGGTCGCCTCACCGATCTTCGAGCCGACGGTGACGACCTGGAGGCCGACCACATCCGTCTCGCCGGACTCCTCCGGGCGGAAGAAGTCCGCCAGGCAGAGGCGGCGGCCACGCCGCTGGCGCGGGAAGGTGAAGCGGGTGCGCTCGGAACCGTCGTCGTTCAGCAGGATCAGGTCGTCGCCCTTGGACACACAGGGGAAGTAGCCGTAGACGACGGCGGCTTCCAGCATGTTCCGGGTGTGCAGCTGCTCCAGCCAGCCGCGCAGACGGGGCCGGCCCTCGCTCTCCACCAGCTCCTCGTAGCTGGGGCCGCCCTTGCGGGCCTCCTTCAGCCCCCACTGGCCCTTGAAGAGCGCGCCCTCGTCCAGCCAGGACGCGTACTCCTTGAGCTGGATGCCCTTGACCACGCGGGTGCCCCAGAACGGCGGCGTGGGCACGGGGTTGTCGACGGCGACGTCCGAGCGGGCCGCGCCCTCCTCCGGCCGCTCCTCGACCTCCGTCTGGGGCCTGGCCTTGACCCGGCGCTGCTTCAGCTCGGGCAGGACGGCGCCGGGGACGCCGCGCTTGACGGAGATCAGGGCGTCCATCAGCCGCAGTCCCTCGAACGCGTCGCGCGCGTAGCGGACCTCGCCCTCGTAGATCTCGTGCAGATCCTGCTCGACATAGGCCCGGGTCAGCGCCGCGCCACCGAGGATCACCGGGTAGTCGGCGGCCATCTGCCGCTGATTGAGCTCTTCCAGGTTCTCCTTCATGATCACGGTCGACTTCACCAGCAGACCGGACATGCCGATGACATCCGCCCGGTGCTCCTCGGCGGCCTCCAGGATCGCGGAGACGGGCTGCTTGATGCCCAGGTTGACGACGTTGTAGCCGTTGTTGGACAGGATGATGTCGACGAGGTTCTTGCCGATGTCATGGACGTCACCGCGGACGGTGGCGAGCACGATGGTGCCCTTGCCGTCGTCGTCGGTCTTCTCCATGTGCGGCTCCAGATACGCGACCGCGGTCTTCATGACCTCGGCGGACTGGAGCACGAACGGCAGCTGCATCTGGCCGGAGCCGAACAGCTCACCGACCACCTTCATGCCTTCGAGCAGCGTGTTGTTGACGATATCGAGGGCCGGGGTGTCCTGGAGGGCCTCGTCGAGGTCCGCCTCCAGGCCGTTCTTCTCGCCGTCGATGATGCGGCGCTGGAGGCGCTCGTCCAGCGGCAGGGCGAGGAGTTCCTCGGCACGGCCCGCCTTCATCGACTTCATGTTGACGCCCTCGAAGAGCGCCATGAGCTTCTGCAGGGGGTCGTAGCCCTCGGCCCGCCGGTCGTAGATGAGGTCGAGGGCAGTCTTGACCTGCTCCTCCTCCAGCCGGGCGATGGGCAGGATCTTGGAGGCGTGCACGATCGCCGAGTCGAGTCCGGCCTTGACGCACTCGTCGAGGAAGACCGAGTTCAGGACGATACGGGCGGCCGGATTGAGGCCGAAGGAGATGTTCGACAGGCCAAGGGTGGTCTGCACGTCCGGGTGGCGCTTCTTGAGCTCGCGGATCGCCCCGATGGTGGAGATGCCGTCGCCCCGGGACTCCTCCTGGCCGGTGCAGATGGTGAAGGTCAGAACATCGATCAGGATGTCGGACTCGTTCACCCCCCAGTTGCCGGTGAGGTCGGCGATGAGGCGTTCGGCGATGGCGACCTTGCTCTCGACGGTGCGGGCCTGGCCCTCCTCGTCGATGGTGAGCGCGATCAGGGCGGCACCGTGCTCGACAGCGAGTTCGGTGACCTTGGTGAAGCGGGACTCGGGCCCGTCGCCGTCCTCGTAGTTGACCGAGTTGATGACGGCACGTCCGCCGAGCATTTCCAGACCGGCCCGCAGAACGGGAAGTTCGGTGGAGTCCAGGACGATGGGGAGGGTGGAGGCGGTGGCGAACCGGCCGGCCAGCTCCTTCATGTCGGCGACGCCGTCGCGGCCCACGTAGTCGACACAGAGGTCGAGCATGTGCGCGCCCTCGCGGATCTGGTCGCGGGCCATCTCCACACAGTCGTCCCAGCGGCCGTCCAGCATGGCCTCGCGGAACTTCTTCGACCCGTTGGCGTTCGTCCGCTCGCCGATGGCGAGGTACGAGGTGTCCTGGCGGAACGGCACGGTCTGGTAGAGCGAGGCGGCGCCGGGCTCGGGGTGTGGCTCGCGGACGGCCGGGGTGAGCTCGCGGGCCCGCTCGACGACCTGCCGCAGATGCTCGGGCGTCGTACCGCAGCAGCCGCCGATCAGGGACAGTCCGTAGTCGTTGACGAACGCTTCCTGGGCCTCCGCCAGGCCCTCCGGGCCGAGTGGGAAGTGGGCGCCGTCCTTGGTCAGTACGGGCAGGCCCGCGTTCGGCATGCACATCAACGGCGTGCGCGAGTGGCGGGCCAGATAGCGCAGGTGCTCGCTCATCTCGGCCGGGCCGGTGGAGCAGTTGAGGCCGATGAGGTCGATGCCGAGCGGTTCCAGGGCGGTGAGCGCCGCGCCGATCTCGGAACCGAGCAGCATGACGCCCGTGGTTTCGAAGGCGAGCGAACAGATCAGCGGCACGTTCACGCCCAGCGCGTCCATCGCGCGGCGGGCACCGATGAGGCTCGACTTGGTCTGGAGGAGGTCCTGCGTGGTCTCCACGATCAGGGCGTCCGCGCCGCCCGCGAGGAGGCCCTCGGCGTTCTGCTGGTAGCCGTCGCGCAGTACGTCGTACGCGATGTGGCCGAGCGAGGGCAGCTTGGTGCCGGGGCCCACCGAGCCGAGCACCCAGCGCTGGCGGCCGTCCTCGGCGGTGAACTCGTCGGCGACCTCACGGGCGATGCGGGCACCGGCCTCGGACAGCTCCACGATCCGGTGCGCGATCTCGTACTCGTTCGCCGCCGAGTGGTTGGCACCGAAGGTGTTCGTCTCCACACAGTCCACGCCGACCGCGAAGTACTCCTTGTGCACATTGCGGACGATGTCCGGGCGCGTGATGTTGAGGACCTCGTTGCAGCCTTCGAGGTCCTGGAAGTCCTCAAGGGTGGGGTCCTGTGCCTGCAGCATCGTGCCCATCGCGCCGTCGGCGACCACCACGCGGGTGGCGAGCGCCTCACGGAGGGCTTCGATACGGGTCCGGCTGTCGGTGGAGGGGCTCGGCGACGAGGCCATGAAAGTACTCCCGGGGCTGCGACGGCTGTCGGCTTTGCGCCCCCTGTCGGAGGGCGCACCCGGCCAGCGTAGCCGGGCGCGCCCCGTTCCGGTGCGGCATCCCAGCGGGCGGACGGCATCCTGTCCACGGGAAGATCCGGGGCGCGCGGTCTTGACAGATCCTCTCGATGGAGAGAGAAGGTCGGCATCGACCGATAGTGTTCAGCATTGTCGAACGTAGTGGAGGTCCGGGTCCGATGGCGAAGAACATCCAGTCGCTGGAACGGGCGGCGGCGATGCTGCGGCTGCTCGCGGGCGGCGAGCGCCGGCTCGGCCTGTCCGAGATCGCCTCCTCGGTCGGGCTGGCCAAGGGCACCGCGCACGGCATCCTGCGCACGCTCCAGGCCGAGGGATTCGTCGAACAGGACGCCACCTCGGGCCGGTACCAGCTGGGGGCCGAACTGCTGCGTCTCGGCAACAGCTATCTCGACGTGCACGAGCTGCGCTCCCGCGCCCTGGTCTGGACGGACGATCTGGCCAGGTCCAGCGGCGAGAGCGTCCATCTGGGGGTCGTGCACCAGCAGGGCGTCCTGATCGTCCACCATGTCTTCCGCCCGGACGACAGCAGGCAGGTGCTGGAGGTGGGCGCCATGCAGCCGCTGCACTCCACCGCGCTGGGGAAGGTGCTCTCGGCGTACGACCCGGTGGCGCACACCGAGGCGGTGGAGGGCGACCGCAAGGACTTCACACCGCGGACCATCACCGGTTTGGCGGAGTTCGAATCGGTGCTCGAACTGACCAGGGCGCGTGGCTGGGCCGCGGACATCGAGGAGACCTGGGAGGGCGTGGCGGCGGTGGCCGCCCCCATTCACGACCGGCGGCGGATGCCGGTGGGCGCCATCGCCATCACCGGCGCGGTCGAGCGGCTCTGCCCGGCCGGCGAACTGCGCTCCGAACTGGTCGCCGCGGTCCGTGAATGCGCCCGCGCGGTGTCGAGGGACATCGGCGCCGGGCGGTTTTGAACCGAATGCCGGATCATCGGTACTGATCGAGGTTTCGGCCACTGAACCCTTGACGACGCTGCACCACAGGACAAAACTGCCGTTCAGCGGTCGGCATTGTCGAACACTTACCGGCAATACGAGTTAGTGTGTGACAACGCCAAGGGCCGGTAGCCCTCGCCCGAGGGCGCGGACCACTGGTGTGAGCCGGCGGTTTGTCTTTCCCTGGACGAAGGAGTCTCGGGTGTCCAACTTCGACATCTTCATAGGTGAGGTCACGGGCACCGCCCTGCTGATCCTCCTCGGTGGCGGCGTGGTCGCAGGCGTCGTTCTCAAGCGTTCCAAGGCTCAGAACGCGGGCTGGCTCGCCATCAGCTTCGGCTGGGGCTTCGCCGTCATGGTCGGCGCGTATCTGTCGGCCCCCATCTCCGGCGCTCTGCTCAACCCCGCGGTCACCCTTGGTCTGGCGATCGAGGGTGGCATCAAGTGGGGCGATGTCCCGCTCTACATCGGCTCCCAGATGCTGGGCGCGATGATCGGCGCCTTCCTGGTGTGGGTGGCCTACATGGGCCAGTTCAAGGCTCATCTGACCGACCCGGAGATCCTCGCGGCGCAGCCCGCGGTCGAAGGGCTCGTGGACCAGAAGACGGCGCCCAAGGCGGGGCCGGTGCTCGGTGTCTTCTCCACCGGACCCGAGGTGCGGAACCCACTGCAGAACGTACTGACGGAGATCATCGCCACATTCGTCCTGGTCATCGCGATCCTCACACAGGGCCTGAACAACTCGGGCAACGGCCTCGGCACGCTCGGTGTCCTGATCACCTCGTTCGTCGTGGTGGCCATCGGTCTCTCGCTGGGCGGCCCCACCGGGTACGCCATCAACCCGGCCCGGGACCTCGGCCCCCGTATCGTGCACGCGCTCCTGCCGCTGCCGAACAAGGGCGGCTCCGACTGGACGTACGCCTGGATCCCGGTGGTCGCGCCCCTGATCGGCGGCGCGCTGGCGGGCGGTTACTACAACTGGGTCCTCGTGTAAGCCCCCTTACCCCCGCATCGAACAGGAGCAGACACCGTGAGCGACACCACCACCACCGGAACGTCCTCCCACGGGACGGGGCCGTTCATCGCGGCCATCGACCAGGGCACCACCTCCAGCCGCTGCATCGTCTTCGACCGGGACGGCCGTATCGTCGCGGTCGACCAGAAGGAGCACGAGCAGATCTTTCCCCGGCCCGGCTGGGTGGAACACAACGCCGCGGAGATCTGGACGAACGTCCAGGAAGTCGTGGCCCGTGCCATCGAGAAGGCGGGCATCACCTCCGCCGATGTCAAGGCGATCGGCATCACCAACCAGCGCGAGACGACCCTGCTCTGGGACAAGAACACCGGCGAGCCCGTCCACAACGCCATCGTCTGGCAGGACACCCGCACCGACGCGCTCTGCCGCGAACTCGGCCGCAATGTCGGCCAGGACCGCTTCCGCCGCGAGACGGGCCTGCCGCTGGCGAGCTACTTCGCGGGACCGAAGGCCCGCTGGCTGCTCGACAACGTCGAGGGGCTGCGCGAGCGCGCCGAGCGCGGCGAGATCCTCTTCGGCACCATGGATTCCTGGGTCATCTGGAATCTGACCGGCGGCACCGACGGCGGGGTGCATGTCACGGACGTCACCAACGCCTCCCGCACGATGCTGATGAATCTGCACACCATGGCGTGGGACCCGAAGATCCTGGACTCCATGGAGGTCCCGGCCGCGATCCTGCCGGAGGTCCGCTCCTCCGCCGAGGTGTACGGGAACGCCAAGGGCGGCGTCCTGGACGGCATTCCGGTCGCCTCCGCGCTCGGTGACCAGCAGGCCGCGCTGTTCGGCCAGACCTGTTTCGCCGAGGGCGAGGCCAAGTCGACGTACGGCACCGGCACGTTCATGCTGATGAACACCGCGCACAAGCCGGTCAACTCGTACAACGGCCTGCTGACGACGGTCGGTTACCGGATCGGTGACGAACCGGCGGTGTACGCGCTGGAGGGCTCGATCGCCATCACCGGCGCGCTGGTGCAGTGGATGCGCGACCAGATGGGCCTGATCAACTCCGCGGCCGAGATCGAGACCCTGGCGTCCTCGGTCGAGGACAACGGCGGCGCGTACTTCGTCCCCGCCTTCTCGGGTCTCTTCGCACCGCACTGGCGCGCCGACGCCCGGGGCGTGATCGCCGGTCTGACCCGTTACGTGACCAAGGCGCACATCGCCCGCGCGGTCCTGGAGGCCACGGCCTGGCAGACCCGCGAGATCAGTGACGCGATGACGAAGGACTCCGGTGTCGAACTGACCGCGCTCAAGGTCGACGGCGGAATGACCTCCAACAATCTGCTGATGCAGACGCTCTCCGACGTCCTCGACGCACCCGTGGTGCGCCCGATGGTCGCCGAGACGACCTGCCTCGGCGCCGCCTACGCCGCGGGACTCGCCGTCGGCTTCTGGCCGAACACCGACGTGCTGCGCGCCAACTGGCGCCGGGCGGCCGAGTGGACGCCCCGGATGGACGCGGACACCCGCGCCCGTGAGTACAAGAACTGGCTCAAGGCCGTCGAGCGCACCATGGGCTGGCTCGACGACGACGACAGCTGACCGGCCGTCGGCCGACCAGGTCCGGACAGGGCCAGGTCCTGTCCGGTGAGCCGGTGAGATCCGAAGAGGAGTGAAGAATGAGCACCCTGCAGCGCGTTCCCGCACTGGGGACGCACCCGGCCGGCGGTTCCCTGCCGACCCGCGCCGAGACCCGGGATCAACTGTCCAACGCGACGTACGACCTCCTGGTGATCGGCGGCGGCATTCTGGGCATCTCCACCGCCTGGCATGCCTCCCAGTCGGGACTGCGGGTGGCCCTCGTGGACGGCGGCGACTTCGCCGGCGCCACCTCGTCCGCCTCCTCGAAGCTGCTCCACGGCGGGCTGCGCTATCTGCAGACCGGCGCGGTGAAGCTGGTGGCGGAGAACCACTTCGAGCGCCGTGCGGTGTCCCGGCAGGTGGCACCGCATCTGGCCAATCCGCTCACGTTCTATCTGCCGGTCTACAAGGGCGGGCCGCACGGCGCGGCGAAGCTCGGGGCGGGCGTCTTCGCCTACTCCGCGCTCTCCGCGTTCGGTGACGGTGTCGGCCATGTGATCAGCCCGGCCAAGGCGCGGCAGGCCGTGCCCGAGCTGCGTACGGACAATCTGAAGGCCGTGGCCGTCTACGGCGACGACCAGATGAACGACGCGCGGATGGCGCTGATGACGGTCCGCGCGGCCGTCGACTCGGGCGCCACCGTCCTCAACCACGCCGAGGTCACCGGATTGCGCTTCACCCAGGGGCGGGTGACGGGCGCCGAACTCAGGGACCGGATGGACGGTACGGAGTTCGGCGTCGACGCCCGGCTCGTACTCAATGCCACCGGCCCCTGGGTCGACCATCTGCGGAAGATGGAGAACCCGGACGCGGCACCCTCCATCCGGCTCTCCAAGGGCGCGCATCTGGTGCTCAGGCGCACCGCCCCCTGGAAGGCCGCGCTCGCGACCCCGATAGACAAGTACCGCATCACCTTCGCCCTCCCCTGGGAGGACATGCTGCTGCTCGGCACGACGGACGAGGAGTACGAGGGCGAGCCCGGGGATGTCGCGGTCAACGAGAAGGACATCCACCAGATCCTGGACGAGGCGGCGTTCTCGGTCCGTGACCAGCAGCTGACCCGCGATCTGATCACCTACTCCTTCGCGGGACTGCGGGTGCTGCCCGGCGGGCCTGGCGACACTTCCAAGGCCAAGCGCGAGACGGTGGTGACCGAGGGCCGCGGCGGCATGCTGTCGGTCGCCGGCGGCAAGTGGACGACCTTCCGCCATATCGGCCGAACCGTGCTCGCCAAGCTGGAGTCCCTGCCGGGCCATCCCCTCGGCCAGGGCATGGAGCCGGTCTCGCGGCTGCCGAAGAAGCTGCCGCTGCCCGGGATCGCCAGCCCGAACGCGGTCGCCCACCGGCTGCTGATCGACGGCGGCGGTACGGGCCCGTCGATGGCGGTCGACACCGCCCGCCATCTCGCCACCCACTACGGCTCGCTCGCCTTCGACATCGTGCGGCTGGCGAACGAGCACCCGGCGCTGAGCGAGCGGATCCACCCGGACGCCCCGGAGATCTGGGCGCAGGTCGTCTACGCCCGGGACCACGAGTGGGCCGAGACGGTGGACGACGTACTGCGCCGCCGTACGACACTGACGATCCGCGGCCTGGACACGGAGGACATCCGCCACCGGGTCGAGACGCTGCTCGGCGAGCGGAGCTGAGAAGCCGGGCTACGGGCACATCCGTACGAATTGAGGGGCGCTCCCTGCCCGGGAGTGCCCCTCCCCGGCGTTCGGGGACGCATAATGGGGGCCGATACATCGGATGTATGGAGGTCCCCCATGGCTGTCACCGACGAGGCCATCGAGAAGATCAAGGGAATGATCGTCTCCGGCGCGCTGCGCCCGGGCGACCGCCTCCCCAAGGAGAGCGAACTCGCCGCCGAGCTGGGACTGTCCCGCAACTCGCTGCGCGAGGCGGTGCGCGCTCTGTCGCTGATCCGCATCCTCGACGTACGGCAGGGCGACGGCACGTACGTCACCAGCCTCGATCCCCAGTTGCTGCTGGAGGCGCTCAGCTTTGTCGTGGACTTCCACCGGGACGACACGGTCCTGGAGTTCCTGGCCGTACGGCGGATCCTGGAGCCGGCCGCCACCGCGATGGCGAGTTCCCGGATAACCGAGGCCGAACTGGACGCGCTGAGCGCCCAGTTGGACGCGCTGGGAGAGCGGCCCTCGGTGGAGCAGCTGGTCGCCGCCGATCTGGAGTTCCACCGAGGGATCGTGCAGTCGTCGGGCAATTCGGTGCTCTGCTCGCTCCTGGACGGGCTCTCCGGGCCCACCACCCGGGCCAGGATCTGGCGCGGGCTGACCCAGGAGGACGCGGTCAGCCGTACGCTCCACGAGCACCGGGCGATTCTGGCGGCGCTCAGGGACCGGGACGCCGAAGCGGCCCGGTCCTGGGCGACCGTCCATATCGCGAGCGTGGAGATGTGGCTGAGATCCACCCTCTGAGATCCCGTACGCCGGGCCTGCCCTCCGAGACGGGCCCGGCGCGGGTCAGTCCTGCTTCTCGCCGCTCGCGAAGCGCGAGATGACCAGCGCGACGATGATGATCGCGCCGTTCAGGAACTGGTTCCAGAGCGCGGGCACACCCCCGAGCGTCATCACATTGACCACCAGCTGAAGGGTCAGCACACCCGTCAGCGCCCCGAAGAGCGTGCCGCGCCCGCCCTTCAGGCTGATGCCTCCGATCACCGCGGCGGCGAAGACCTGGAAGATCCAGCCATTGCCCTGGGTGGCCGCGACCGAGCCGTAGTGGCCGGTGTAGAGGATGCCCGCGAAGGCCGCGAGCAGCCCGCCGAGGGCCAGCACGATCCAGGTGATCCGGTCCACCCGGATCCCGGCGGCGCGGGCCGCCTCCGGGTTGCCGCCGATGGCGTACAGCGAACGGCCGTGCCGCAGCCAGGCCAGCGCCGCGCCGCCGATCGCGAACAGCGCCAGACAGATCCAGACGGCGGCGGGGGCACCCAGCCAGTCGGTCTTGCCCAAGTACCGGAAGGACTCCGGGACATCGGTGATCGACTTGCCCTCGGTGATGCCGATATGGAGTCCGCGCAGCATGGTGAGCATGCCGAGGGTGGCGATGAAGCCGTTGACGCGCAGCTTCAGCATCAGGAAGCCGTTGACCGCGCCGATGGCCATGCCGACCAGCAGACAGGCGGGGATGGCCATCCAGACCGGCAGCAGATCGAGCCCGGCGAACCGGCCGCCCTCGGAGGGCAGTACCAGCCACATGGCGATGACCGGCGCGATCCCGATCGTCGACTCCAGCGACAGGTCCATCCGGCCGCAGATCAGGATCAGCGCCTGGCCGAGCACCAGCAGACTCAGCTCGGAGGACTGCTGGACGACGCTGATCAGATTGCTGGAGGTGAGGAAGACCGGCGAGACGATGAAGCCGATCACCATCAGCACCAGGATCACCGGCACCAGGGAGAAATCGCTCCACCGGATGAGCCGGAGCCGGTTCAACGGGCTCGCGCCGTCGGCCTCCTCGGCCACCGGCGGACGCATCGTCTCGGTCATTCCCGCTCCCCCACACCTTCCATGGCGGCGACCAGTTCCCGGTCGTTCCACCCACTTCCGAACGAAGCCACCACGCGCCCGTGGAACAGGGCGAGTACCCGGTCGCACACCCGCAGATCGTCCAGCTCGTCCGAGACGATCACGGCCGCGCTGCCCTCGTCCGCCACCCTGCGCACCACGCCGAGCAGCGAGTCCTTCGATTTGACGTCGACGCCCGCGGTGGGCCGCAGGGCGATCAGCGCGCTGGGTCCGCGCGCCAGGGCGCGGGCGACGACGACCTTCTGCTGATTGCCGCCGGACAGCCCCGAGACCGGCTGCTCGGGGCCCTGGGTCTTGATGTCCAGCGACTCGATCATGGCTCGGGCGAACTCCCTGGTCCGGGAGGGCAGTACGGTCCCCCACGGGCCGAGCCGGCCGGTGACCGTGAGCGTGGCGTTCTCGGCGACGCTGCGGTCCAGGACGAGCCCCTGGCGGTGCCGGTCCTCGGGGATGTAGCCGATGCCCGCGTCCAGCGCGTGCGGCACGCTGCCCGGCTTCACCGTACGGCCGCGTACGGAGATCCGCCCCGAGGTCGCCGTACGCATCCCGGCGAGCGTCTCGCCGAGCGCGGTGTTGCCGCTGGCGGCGGCTCCGGCCAGGCCGAGCACCTCACCGGGCCGTACGGCGAGATCCAGTGGCTCGAACTCGCCGTCCAGCGCCAGCGCTTCGGCCTTCAGTACGGGCTCGGCCGCCGGGTCCGGAGCGTCCGTCGCCTCCGCGCGCGCGGCATGCCAGGCGGTGACCGTCCCCGCGGACTCGCCGGTCATCGCCGTCACCAGCTCCGCCTTGGACAGCTCGGCGACCGGAGCGGTCAGCACATGGCGGGCGTCCCGGTAGACCGTGACGGCGGTGCACAGTTCGTACACCTCCTGGAGATGGTGGGAGATGAAGAGGAACGCCACGCCCTGGCCGCGCAGTTCCCGCAGCTTGTCGAAGAGCCGCTGGATACCGCGCGCGTCGAGCTGCGCCGTGGGCTCGTCCAGGATGATGAGCCGGGCGCCGAAGGACAGCGCCCGCGCGATCTCGACGAACTGCCGCTGCTCGACCGGGAGATCCTTGGCGCGGGCGTCGGGGTCGACGTCGACTCCGTACCCGGCGAGCAGGTCGCGCGCCTGGCGGCGCAGCCCCCGCCAGCTGATGAGGCGGCGGGCGCCGGACCCGGAGCCCCTGACTCCGTAGTCGTTGAGGAACAGGTTCTCGGCGACGGTCAGATCGGGTACGACCATCGACTTCTGGTAGACACAGGCGACCTTGGACTGCCAGGCCGAGGTGTCCCCGAAGGGGGGCGCGGGCTCGCCGCCGAAGGTCACCTCTCCCGCGTCCGGCCGGTGCAGCCCGGTGAGCACGCTGACCAGGGTGGACTTGCCCGCGCCATTGCGGCCGACGAGCGCGTGCGACTCGCCGGGCCGTACGGTGAGCCGGACACCGTCGAGCGCCACCGTGGGACCGAAGCGCTTGACGATGCCTTCCGCGTGGACCGCGGCGGGGGCCCGCTGCTGCTGTTCCATGGCTAGCTCTTCTTCTCCAGCTGGTTGGCCCAGAGCTTCGGGTCGTCCACGTTCTCCTTGGTCACCAGCGGCGCGGGGAGCTGGTCCTCGAAGCCGTTCGGGATCTTGATGATCGTGGAGTCGTGGTCGGTCGGGCCCGCCTTGGGCGTGGTGCCCGCCAGCGCCTGCTTCGCCCAGTACAGCGCGTACTTGGCGTACAGATCGGCCGGCTGGGAGACCGTGGCGTCGATCTTCCCCTCCCGGATCGCGTCCAGCTCCTCCGGGATGCCGTCATTGGAGATGATCGTGATGTGCCCCGCCTCGCCGGGCGCCTTGAGCAGCTTCTTCTGCTCCAGCAGGGCCAGTGTCGGCTGCAGGAAGACGCCGCCCGCCTGCATATAGATGCCGTTGATGTCGGGGTGGGCGGCCAGGGTCGACTGGAGCTTCGCCGAGGCCACATCGCCCTTCCACTCGGTGGCCAGCTCGAAGACCTTGATACCGGGGAACTTCTCGTCCATGCAGGACTTGAACGCCTCAGAACGGTCACGGCCGTTGATGGAGGAGAGGTCGCCCTGGAACTCGACGACCTTGCCCTTGCCCTTGAGCTGCTCGCCCAGGTAGGTGCATGCCTTCTCGCCGTACGCACGATTGTCGGCCCGTACGACCATGTAGACATCGCCCTTGTCGGGCCGGGTGTCGACGCTGATGACGGGGATCTTCTTCTCGCTCAGCGTCTGGAGCGTCTCGGCGATCGCCCCGGTGTCCTGCGGCGCCATGACGACGGCCTTGGCGCCCTGGTCGGTGAAGACCTGGACATTGGAGACGAGCTTGCCGATGTCGTTCTGCGAGTTGGTCAGGGAGAGCGCGTCGACCTCACCGTCCTTGACGCCCTTCTCGACGTACTGCTGATAGGAGTTCCAGAAGTCGCTGTCGCTGCGCGGCAGGTCGATACCGACCTTGCCGCCGCCGGCCGCGTCGCTTCCCTGGTCGCGGTTGCAGCCCGCCAGGGCGGTCACGGCCAGCAGCACGGCGCAGGCCGAGGCGCTCGTCGTACGGAGTCTGTGAAGTGGGGGGCGCCCCACCGGGTGTCGCGGCATGGATTGTCCCGTCCTTTGTCCCTCATACATGCGTGAGTGCGGCTCAGCTCAGGTGGCGGGGCGCAGGCGCAGGCCCTGCATTCCGCCGTCGACCGGGAGCGCCGTGCCGGTGACGGCGGCGGCGGCCGGGCTGGCGAGATAGGCGACGGCGGCGGCGACCTCGTCCGCGCCGACCAGCCGTCCCGTGGGCTGGCGCGCTTCGAGGGCGGCGCGTTCGGCCGCGGGGTCCTGGGCCTGGTCGAGCAGTCTGCCGACCCAGGGCGTATCGGCGGTACCGGGGTTGACGCAGTTGACGCGGATGCCCTCGCGGACATGGTCGGCGGCCATCGCCAGGGTCAGCGAGAGGACCGCGCCCTTGCTGGCGCTGTACAGGGCGCGCTGGGGCAGCCCCGCGGTGGCGGCGATCGAGCAGGTCTGGGTGATCGAGACGCAGCCGGGCCGCTCGGTTGCCGAGCGGCGCAGATGGGGCACGGCATGCCGGGCCGTGCGGACCATGCCGAGGACATTGATGTCGAGGACCCGCAGCCACTCCTCGTCGGGGTTGTCCACGACGGTGCCGATGGCGCCGATCCCCGCGTTGGAGACGACCGTGTGCAGCCCGCCGAGCTCCTCGGCCGCCGCGTCCACGGCCGCCCGTACCGCCGCGTCGTCGGTGACATCGGCGGTGAGGGTCAGCGTTCCGGCGGGCGCTCCGGCGCAGTCGCGGTCCAGTACGGCGACCCTCGCGCCCCGGGCGAGCAGCAGCGTCGCGACGGCCGCCCCGATCCCCGAGGCGCCACCGGTCACCAGCGCGCCGAGCCCCTCGAAATCCCTTACCCGTGCTGCCTCAACGGCGGTCATGCGCCGGCCTCCTCGGTAGTGCGGCGGGCCTGCCAGACGGGCCCGTCGGGATAGCTGTGCGCGGCGATGGACTCGGGGAGCATCCGGGCGGAGAAGCCCGGTGCGCTCGGTGCCCGATAGCGCGCGGAGACGACCACCGCCGGGTCGGCGAAGTGCTCGTGGAGATGGTCGACGTACTCGATGACCCGGCCCTCCAGGCTGCCGGAGACGGCGATGTAGTCGAACATCGAGAGATGCTGGACGAGTTCGCAGAGCCCGACACCGCCCGCGTGCGGGCAGACGGGCACGCCGAACTTGGCCGCGAGCAGCAGGATCGCCAGATTCTCGTTGACGCCGGCGACCCGGGCCGCGTCGATCTGGACATAGTCGACGGCGCCGGCCTGGAGCAGCTGCTTGAAGACGACCCGGTTGGCGACATGCTCGCCGGTGGCCACCTTGACCGGCTGGCCGGCCCGGATCGCGGCATGGCCGAGGATGTCGTCGGGGCTGGTCGGCTCCTCGATCCAGTGCGGTTCGTACGGCGCGAGGGCCGACATCCAGCGCAGCGCCTCGGACACGTCCCAGCGCTGGTTGGCGTCGACGGCGATCCGGATATCGGGGCCGACGGCCGCGCGGGCCAGCTTCATCCGCCGGATGTCGTCGTCCAGATCGCCGCCGACCTTCAGCTTGATCTGTTCGAAGCCGTCGGCGACCGCCTGCTCGGCGAGCGTCACCAGCTTGGCGTCGTCGTAGCCGAGCCAGCCGGGCGAGGTGGTGTACGCGGGGTAACCCTCGGCCCTCAGCCGGGCGGTGCGCTCGGCGCGCCCCGGCTCCGCGGCGCGCAGGATGTCCAGAGCCTCGTCCGGGGTGAGGGCGTCGGTCAGATAGCGGAAGTCGACGAGCGAGACGATCTCTTCCGGCGTCATCGCGGCGAGGAACTCCCAGACGGGTCTGCCCGCGCTCTTGGCCGCGAGATCCCAGGCGGCGTTGATGACGGCGCCCGCCGCCATGTGCATCACGCCCTTCTCCGGGCCGAGCCAGCGCAGTTGGGAGTCATGGGTCAGTTCGGTGGAGAGCGCGGCGAGATCGGCCGGGGTGCGGGGGGCCGGGCGCCCGACGACATAGGGGCGCAGCGCCCCGATGGCGGCCGCGGTGACGTCATTGCCGCGCCCGATGGTGAAACAGAGGCCATGCCCCTCCGCACCGTCGTCGGTACGCAGGACCACATAGGCGGCCGAGTAATCGGGATCGGGGTTCATCGCGTCGGAGCCGTCGAGCTGTTCCGAGGTGGGAAAGCGGATGTCGTGAACCTCGAATCCCGTGACGGTCTGACTCATACACGCCCCTTGAGAAGAACATCGGATCTCTTTTGGTCATCCGATGTATAGCGTCGTGGGCGCCCGATCGTCCAGGGCCGGGACGAAAATTACGATCACAGCTCGGATGAATCGTCGATGCCGGATCGCAATTCTTTGGGCTATGCCCCGGTACGGCGAAGTTCACCCTGCCGGGCACGGGGCTGCGGGCGGGCAGGTGTGAAGCCGTAAGGTTGGTGCGTACGAGAGGCAACTTCGGAAGGAGGCACTGGGTGATCGAGCTCGACGGGGTTCCCGAGCTGGTCGACCCGGTCATGGTGGCCGCGTTCGAGGGCTGGAACGACGCGGGCGACGCGGCCTCCACCGCGGTGGCGCATCTGGACCGGGAGTGGAAGGGCGAGGTGTTCGCGGCGCTGGACGCCGAGGACTACTACGACTTCCAGGTCAACCGGCCCACGGTCTATCTGGAGGGCGGCCTGCGGAAGATCACCTGGCCGACCACCCGGCTCTCCGTGGTGCGGGTCGGCGGTGAGAAGCCCCGTGATCTGGTGCTGGTCCGCGGGATCGAGCCGTCCATGCGCTGGCGCTCGTTCTGCAACGAGCTGCTGGGCTTCGCCCATGAGCTGGGCGTGGAGATGGTGGTCATCCTGGGCGCGCTGCTCGGCGACACCCCGCACACCCGGCCGGTGCCGGTCAGCGGGATCACCTCCGACACGGACCTGGCCAGGACGATGGACCTGGAGGAGACCCGGTACGAGGGGCCGACCGGCATCGTCGGCATCCTCCAGGAGGCCTGTACGCACGCGGGCGTGCCCGCGGTGAGTCTGTGGGCCGCCGTACCGCACTATGTGTCGCAGCCGCCCAACCCGAAGGCCACGCTGGCGCTCCTCAACCGGCTGGAGGACCTCATCGGTCTCCGCATCCCGCAGGGTGAACTGGCCGAGGACGCACGGGCCTGGCAGCTGGGGGTGGACCAACTGGCCGCCGAGGACAGCGAGGTGGCGGAGTACGTGCAGTCGTTGGAGGAGGCGCGGGACACCGCGGAGCTTCCCGAGGCGTCCGGCGAGGCCATCGCCCGGGAGTTCGAGCGGTATCTGCGGCGGCGTGACGGCGATCCCGGCCAGGGTCCGGGAAGCCATGCCTCGGAGAGTGGCGAGGGCCCGCCCTACCTGCGCGACACGCCGGGTGGCCGGCGCCGCCCGCAGAAGCCGCCGCGCGGCGGCCCCGACACGGGCAAGGGACCCGAGCAGGGCCCGGGACCCGAGCGGGGCTCAGGACGCGGGCCGGACGCCGGTCCTGACGGGGACACAGGCTCCGAGGACGACGAGGGTCCCGCCGGTCCCGCCGGTCCCGCCGAGGACTGAGCGCGCCTCAGGGAAGACAGAGACATACGGGAGCGGGGCGGCGCCTTCTTGGCACCGCCCCGCTCCCGTGGACGTGACTACAGCGCGACGCCGAGCAGCGCGTCGACCGCGCGCGACACCACTCCGGGCGCCCCCTCGTCCGTACCGCCCGTGGTCTCCTGGAGCGCCGCCCAGCGGTCGACGGCCGTGAGCGCCGCGGGGGCGTCCAGATCGTCCGCCAGCGCCTCACGGATCTCGTCGACCACCGCCTCGGCCGAGGGCCCGTCGGGCCGCGACACCGCGGCCCGCCAGCGCGCCAGCCGCTCCACGGCGTCCTGGAGCACCTGGTCCGTCCACTCCCAGTCGGAGCGGTAGTGGTGCGCCAGGAGCGCGAGCCGGATCGCCGCCGGGTCCACTCCCTCGCGGCGCAGCGTCGAGACGAATACCAGATTGCCCTTGGACTTGGACATCTTCTCGCCGTCCAGGGCGACCATTCCGGCGTGCACATAGGCCCGGGCGAACGGGTATTCGCCGGTCAGCGCCTGCGCGTGCGAGGCGCCCATCTCGTGGTGCGGGAAGGCCAGATCGCTGCCGCCGCCCTGGACGTCGAAGCCCATGCCCAGATGGTCCAGGGCGATGGCCACACACTCGATGTGCCAGCCGGGACGGCCGCGGCCCAGACTGCCCCCGTCCCAGCTCGGCTCGCCCGGACGCGCGGCCAGCCAGAGGATCGGGTCGAGGGGGTTCTTCTTGCCGGGCCGGTCGGGGTCGCCGCCGCGCTCCGCGGAGAGCAGCCGCATCGTTTCGGCATCGAGGCGTGAGACCTCGCCGAAGTGCGGATCGGCCTCGACCGAGAAGTAGACGTCACCGTCGAGTTCGTACGCGGCCCCTGCGTCGCGCAGCCGCTCCACCAGCGGCACGATGCCCGGTATAGCCTCCACGGCGCCGATGTAGTGCTGGGGCGGCAGCATCCGAAGGGCGGTCATGTCCTCCCGGAAGAGCGCCGTCTCGCGCTCCGCGAGCCCGACCCAGTCCTCTCCGTCGCGCTGCGCCCGCTCCAGCAGCGGATCGTCGACATCGGTCACGTTCTGGACGTAGTGAACCTGCCGCTTGGTGTCGAGCCACACGCGCTGAACGAGGTCGAACGCGTTGTAGGTCGCCGCGTGACCCATGTGGGTCGCGTCGTACGGCGTGATGCCGCAGACGTAGATACGGGCGACGGGACCGGGCTCAAGGGTGACTCGGCCATCGGTCGAGGTGTCGTGAATCCTGAGGTCGCGGCCCTTGCCAGGCAGGGCGGGGACCTCGGAAGCGGGCCAGGCATGCATGTCATGAGCGTAACCGGATGGATATTCCGCATACGAACCGGATGGGGGGGCCTGGCCGGTTGGGCGCTCTTGCGCGATCCGCCACGAGGTGTTCAGGGCCTCCCGGCGCGAGCGGCACCTGTGGTCGTACCGCCCGTGCCTGTGCCGGTCTTCTGCCGTGGTCAGACCGGTGGCCAGGGGATCGCGGGCCACTGGCCGGAGGGCTCCGGGTGGCGGCCCGTGTGGCGGAGTTCACCCACACGCGACCGAATGGCGTCGGTCTCGGCCACGGTGAGCAGTTCGGCCAGCCGGGTGGCGAGGGGCGCGCCCTCCATCAGGGCCTCCTCCAGCCTGCCGAGCACCTCCAGCGTCTGCTCCGGCAGGGGCTCGCCCGCCCAGCCCCACAGCAGGGTGCGCAGCTTGTCCTCGACGTTGAAGGTGACGCCGTGGTCGATGGCGTACAGCCGGCCCTCGGGCGCGGGCAGCAGATGGCCGCCCTTGCGGTCGCCGTTGTTGATCACCGCGTCGAGCACGGCGAGGCGCCGCAGCCGCTCGTCGTCCGCGTGCACCAGCAGGGCGGTCTCCCCCTCGCCCACCTCGGCGAGGCCGACCGCCTTCCAGCCCTCGCCCGGCTCCTCCTCCTCGACGAGGGCCAGCAGCGGCGCCGCGGTCCCGTCCGCGTCCGCCTCGATCCACAGCTGGCACATGCCCTCGCCGTAGGGACCGTCCCGCAGCACGGTCGGGGGCACCAGCCCCCAGCCGGTCGCCTCGGAGACCTCGTACGCCGCGACCTCGCGCTGGGCCAGCGTGCCGTCGGGGAAGTCCCACAGGGGCCGCTCGCCCGCGACGGGTTTGTAGACGCAGTGGGCTTCCTCGCCCTCGTACGAGACGGAGCAGTAGAGCACCGCGTTGGACGCCTCGCGGATACGCCCGAGCACCTTCAGGTCGCCCTTGGCGAGGAGATCGACCGCCGTCACGCTCCGCGGCGGTATCCGTTCTGGCGCGGGCATACGTGTCCTTCCGGATCGAGCGGCAGGCTGCACAGCGGGCACGGCGGACGGCCGGCGTTGACCACGTCCAGGGCGCGCTTGGCGAAGGCCCTGGCCTGGGCGCCGGTCAGCCGGACGCGGAGCATCGGCGGGCCGTTCTCCTCGTCCTGGAGCAGTCGCTCCTCGGCCTCGGCGAGGTCCTCGTCGGTATCGGCGTCCAGCTCGACGAGCGCCTGCGCCTCGACGATCATGCGCTGCTCGTCGCCGTCCCAGGCCAGCGCCATCGTGCCGACCCGGAACTCCTCCTCCACCGGGGCGTCGAGCGGCGCGGAGTCGGAGACGTCGGAGGGCGCCATGGCGGGTACGGGGGCATTGCCGCCGGTACGGCGTACGACCTCGTCGAGCAGCTCATCGATCCGCTCGGCGAGCGCGGCCACCTGGGTCTTCTCCAGGGCGACGCTGGTGACGCGCCCTGCGGCGGAAGCCTGCAGGAAGAACGTACGGCGTCCAGGCAGCCCGACCGTACCGGCCACGAAGCGGTCCGGCGGGTCGTAGAGGAACACCTGACGGGACACGTCCTGATCTCCCTTGGAAATCGTCGGTTACGGCACATCGGTCATGGCAATGGGTCGTGCATCGCGATGGGCGGGCCGCGAGTCCCGGGAAGCCCCTGGATCTCGCGGACGGCGCGTCCACCCTACTGCGCGGAGCGATCACGGTGCTCCCGCTCCGCCTCCCACGACGCCGCTGCCACCGCCGGTGTTCTCACGCGGCGCCAGCCCGGTGAGCTCGCCGGTGTCGCCGAGCCGCAGCACGAAGGGGCGCAGCCGGGTGTAGCGGACCGCCGTGACCGAGCAGGGGTCCACATGGATCCGCTGGAAGAGATCCAGATGCATGCCCAGGGCGTCCGCCACGAGCGCCTTGATGATGTCCCCGTGCGAGCACATCAGGAAGGCGGCGTCCTCGCCGTGCTCCTTCTCGACGCGCGCGTTCCACTCCCGTACGGCGTCGACGGCGCGCGCCTGCATCGCGCGCATCGACTCGCCCCCGGGGAAGACGGCGGCGGAGGGATGCTGCTGCACGACCGTCATCAGCGGCTCGTCGGCCAGTTCGGCGAGCTTGCGGCCGGACCAGTCGCCGTAGTGGCACTCCCCGATCCGGTCGTCGGTCTGGAGCGCCAGCTCCGGCCGGGCGTCCAGCAGCGGCTGGAGGGTCTCCCGGCAGCGCTGCAACGGGCTGCTGACGACGGCGGCGATCGGCACCCGCGCCAGCCGGCCGGGCAGCGCCGCGGCCTGGGCGGCGCCGCGCTCGTCGAGGGCGACCCCCGGCGTCCAGCCCGCGAGCAGCCCCGCGGTGTTGGCGGTGGACCGTCCATGACGTACGAGGATCAACGTGGCCATGCCCGCCAGCGTAGGCGGTCGGTACGGCAGCGTCATGGGCCGGTACGTGCCCGAGGGATGCGGGCGGGATGCGGAGGGGGGAGAATGCCCGCCGTGATCGTGGACTGTGCCATCTACCGCGACGGACGCCGTACCGACGGCCCCGCCGACTTCTCCGACGCCCTCGCCGAGGCGCGCGCCACGGGCGACGCGTTCCTCTGGCTCGGGCTGCACGAGGCCACGGCTCACGAGTTCGACCTCGTGAGCAGCGAGTTCGGGCTGCATCCGCTGGCCGTGGAGGACGCGCTCACCGCGCATCAGCGGCCCAAGCTGGAGGTCTACGACGACTCGCTGTTCGTGGTCCTCAAACCGGTGCGCTACGAGCCCGAGAACGACATCGTCTCCTCCGGTGAGCTGATGGTCTTCATCGGCGACTCGTTCGTGGTGACGGTCCGGCACGGCGAGGGCGCTCCGCTGGCGGCCGTACGGCAGCGACTCGAAGCGGAGCCCGAGGTCCTCAGGCATGGCCCCACGTCGGTCCTGTACGCGGTCAGCGACGCGGTCGTGGACCACTACATCGAGGTGGCCGGTGAGCTCCAGATCGATCTGGAGGAGTTGGAGGAGGAGGTCTTCGCGCCGAACGGGGGCGACGGCGGATCCGGGTCGTCCAGGCCGGGATCGGGATCGGGAACGTCGACCGCGGAGCGGATCTACACCTTCAAGCGGCAGGTGATGGAGTTCCGCCGGGCCACCGGCCCGCTGGCGATGCCGATGGCCCGGCTGGCGGTCCCCGGGGTGCCGTTCGTCGACACGGGCTCACAGCCGTTCTTCCGGGACGTCAACGACCATCTGCTGCACGCCAATGAGCAGGTGGAGGCGCTCGACCGGCTGCTCTCCGACATCCTGGCGGCGCATCTCGCGCAGATGGGGGTGCGGCAGAACGACGACATGCGGAAGATCTCGGCGTGGGCGGCCATGGCCGCCGTCCCCACGCTGGTCGCGGGGATCTACGGCATGAACTTCAAGCACATGCCTGAGCTGAGATACGCGTGGGCGTACCCGGCCGTGATCGCCTTCATGGCGGTCGTGGTCTTCGGGCTGCACCGGGCGTTCAAGCGTCGCGGCTGGCTCTGACTCGCCGGTGCGTCAGGGTTTGGCGGCGCGAAGGCTCAGAAGGCCGGCGCGGTTCAGAAGGCCGGCGCGGCGGTCGCGGACCCGCCGAGCGCGTCGCGCCGCTCCGGCATCGTGAGCGAGACCATCCGGCGCCAGCCGATGAGCCGTTCGTACGCGTAGATGGCGTGGATCCCTACGGCGAGCGCCGCCGACTTGGGCGCCGGCCAGCCCAGGATCCGGCCCATCCGGCCCATCACGGCGAGGCTCACCTGACGGTAGACCCTGATCTCGGACAGGGCGCAGTGCCTCAAGGTGCGCTGGATCGTACGGCCGTGGCCCGCGCGGGCCAGCCGCAGCAACTCCTCGTGGCAGTAGGCGAGATGGTTGTCCTCGTCATTGCTGATCATCTTGATGGCCTTGCCGACCTCGGGATTGTCGCCGAAGTACCGGACGAGCATCACCATCTGGTCGGCGGCCCGCTGCTCGGTGATCCGGCTGTGCGAGAGGTAGACGAGGACGTCCTCCTCGGTCAGCGGCTCGTCACGGCGCAGCTTCGTGTGGGTGAGGCCGATGCCCCGCCGCTCCAGCAGCATGGTGTAGTCGGTCTCGGCGGGCACCGGGACCGGCTGGAGGCCGCGCTTCCTCAGCAGGGCGTTGAAGATCCGCCCGTGCTTGTCCTCGTCGGCGCCGTGCCGGGCGATCTTCGGGGCGAGATCCCGCATGGACTCCGGCACCAGAGCGGCGATCCGGCCGTTCTCCCAGCCTCCCTGGGCCTCGCCGCTGGCCGCGATGGAGCAGAAGAGCCGGAAGGAACGGTCGTCGTCCAGGATTTCCTGGAACAGGCTTCGGGCCGAGAGCATCACTGCCACCTCCATACAGACATCCGCAGAAACCGAGTCAAATGGGGTGCGGGGTAACAGGCAACAGCTACGCCGGGCGGCTGAGCCGAAAGAAGGAGCGCGAAGGAGGCCCCGGCGCGTAACCGAGCGGGGCCCGGACGCGTTGTCGTACATGACGGCCGTGGCGGGGAAGACCCCCCGAGCCCCCACCACGGCCGCAGACTTCCCTTATGGGCGCGCGAATCCGGTAGCCCGTTCGGGCTAGGAAGCTACGCGCCGGCGCAGCTACGGGCTATGGCGGCTACGACACCAGCCCGGCGCGCTCCAGGGCTTCCGTGCCGACGCGGAGCGCGGCGATCCGCTCGTCGAGCGTGAAACCGGACGGTGCGAGGGTCAGCGTCGTGACCCCGGCGGCGGCGTACGCCCCCATCCGGTCGGCGATCCGCTCCATGGAGCCGAGCAGCGTGGTCGAGTCGATCAGCTCGTGCGGTACGGCCGCCGCCGCGCCGTTCTTGTCGCCGGCGAGGTACGTGTCCTGGATCTCGGCGGCCTCCTTCTCGTATCCCATGCGGCGCGCGAGCTGGTTGTAGAAGTTCTGCTTGCGGCTGCCCATCCCGCCCACGTAGAGCGCGGTGTACGGACGGAAGACATCGGCCAGCGCCTTGATGTCGTCGCCGACCGCGATCGGCACGGTGGGGCAGACATCGAAGCCGTCCATGGTCAGCCCGGCCTTCTCGCGGCCCGCCCGCAGATGCCGGATCGCCGTGTCCTCCAGGTGCTCGGCGGAGGGGAAGATCAGCAGCGCGCCGTCGGCGATCTCGCCTGTCTGCTCCAGGTTCTTGGGGCCGATCGCGGCGATGTAGAGCGGGATGTGCTCGCGCTCCGGATGCACGGTCAGCTTCAGCGGCTTGCCGGGGCCGCCGGGCAGCGGCAGCGTCCAGTGCTCGCCCTCGTACGACAGCCGCTCACGGGTCATGGCCCTGCGGACGATCTCCACGTACTCCCGGGTGCGGGCGAGGGGCTTGTCGAACTTCACTCCGTACCACCCCTCGGAGACCTGCGGTCCCGAGACGCCGAGGCCGAGCCGGAACCGGCCGCCGGAGAGGGAGTCGAGGGTGGCGGCGGTCATGGCCGTCATCGCGGGCTGGCGCGCCGGGATCTGGAGGATCGCGGAGCCGACATCGATGCTCTCGGTCTGCGCGGCGACCCAGCTCAGTACGGTCGGCGCGTCGGAGCCGTACGCCTCGGCGGCCCAGCAGACGTCGTAGCCGAGCCGGTCGGCCTCCTGCGCGACGGCGAGGTTGTCGCCGTCCATCCCCGCGCCCCAGTATCCGAGGTTGATGCCGAGCCGCATAACCACTCCCTTACCGATGAGTAACGTCCCTGTGCCCGGGACTCTAGCGCGCGATACGGGGATCCGTCAGGGGCGGGTTGTCCACAGGCTCTCTCCGCGTGGGGCCCTGGCCAGTAATCTCAGCAGCCATGGAGCAGAGGCATCTCGGCCGAACCGGCCTGCGCGTGTCCAGAATCGGGCTCGGCACCCTGACCTGGGGACGGGACACCGACGAGCACGACGCCGCCGACCAGATGAAGGCCTTCTGGGAAGCGGGCGGAACGCTGATCGACACGGCGGACGTGTACGGCGGCGGGGAGGCCGAATATCTGCTCGGTCAACTCGTCGAACGGCTCGTTCCGCGGCGCGATCTGATCATCGCGACCAAGGCCGGGAGTGTGCCGGATCCCTACCGGCGCTTCGACGGTTCGCGCGGGCATCTGCTCGCCGCGCTGGACGCGTCCCTGGAGCGGCTCGGCACGGACTATGTGGATCTGTGGCAGATCCACGCCTTCGACACCGGCACACCGCTGGAGGAGACGCTCCACGCGCTGGACATCGCGGTCACCAGCGGGCGGGCCAGATACGCGGGGGTGTCGAACTTCTGCGGCTGGCAGCTGGCCAAGGCCGCCACCTGGCAGCTGGCCTCGCCCGGGATACGGACCCGGCTGGCCAGCAGTCAGATGGAGTACTCCCTGCTCCAGCGCGGGGTGGAGCGGGAGGTGCTGCCGGCCGCGATCGATCTGGGGGTCGGGCTGCTGCCCTCGTCGCCGCTGGGGCGCGGGGTGCTCACCGGCAAGTACCGGCACACCACACCGCCCGACTCACGGGGCGCCTCCGAGCTGCTGGCCCCGTTCGTCGAGCCGTATCTGGACGAGGCGGCGAGCCGGATCGTGGACGCGGTCGCGACAGCGGCGGAGGGGCTCGCCACGACCTCGCTCGAAGTGGCGCTGGCGTGGGTGCGGGACCGCCCCGGGGTGGTGGCGCCGATCATCGGCGCGCGCAACGCGCAGCAGCTCACGGCCGCTCTGTCAGTGGAGAGCCTTAGTCTTCCTGACGAGATCTGCCAGGCGCTCGACGATGTGTCGGCGCCCGTGCACCGCTATCCCGACCAGGACTGGAGCACGCTGTGAGTACGGACCGCGACACCGCCGCAGGGGCGGCCGAGACCGCCGCTGAGCACGCCACGGCGGGTGGGCCCGACGCGGAAGCCGCTGCCGGGCCTGCGCCGGACGGAGAGGGCGAGACCGCGGAGGGCAAGACGGCCGAGGGTGCGGCGGCCGAGACCGCCGCCGAGGTGTCCGAGGCCGCGGCCGAGCTGGCCGCCCAGCGGGAGCTGCGGGAGCGGATCGAGCAGCGCAAGGCGGAGAAGGCCGGCCCCATCGCCGCCGGCACGAAACTGAGCGGGCAGGCCGCCGATCTGCTCGCCGCCGTACGGGCCGTGGAGAGCGGCGCGCCCGTGGACCGGTCCCTGCTGGGCCCGCGCGCGTCCGCCGCCCCGGAGCGCCCCCAGCCGTCTCCGCGCGCCGCTGAGCCCGCGTCGGCGCGCTCCTCGGCGCCCTCTTCGGTGCCGCAGACCGTTCCGGCCGAGGCGATGTCCGCCGTACGGGCCGTGCTGGCGGAGGGCGGTGCGCCGGAGGCGCTCGCGGGACAGGTCGCCGCCGCGCTCGGGGAGCAGGCCGCGGAGGTGCTGCGCGAGGACCCGTGGCAGCTGCTCGCCGTCCCCGGGGTACGGCCCGAGCAGGCCGACGGGTTCGCGCGGGCCCTGCTCGGGGCGGCGTGCGGCCCCGGTGACGAACGGCGGGCCGCCGCGCTCGTCGGCTGGCTGCTGGAACGGGCCGCGCTCCAGGGGCACACGGCTCTGGAGGCCGCGTCGGTACGGGGCACGCTGGCCGAGCACGCGGTGCCCGACCCCCACGAGGCGGTACGGCACGCGATCGCCGAGGGCGCCGTGCTGGTGTTCCAGGAGGGCGCGGAGGACAGCTTCGGAGGCGATTTCGAGGACGGCTACGAGGACGGTCCCGAAGCCGGCGCGGAGGACAGCGAGGCTGCGGAGGGCGAGGAGCCGGCCGACGGTACCGACACGGCCGAGGCGGGTCCGCCGGCCCCGGTGCTGCTGGGACTCGACCGGTACGCGCTCGCCGAGGAGAGCCTCGCCGACGGGCTCGCCCGGCTGGTCAAGACCGGGCCCGACGACTCCTGGGACGAGGCCGCGGCGGCGGCCCCGCGCGCGGCGGCCGAGCTGATCCGCGCGGTCGCAGGTCATGGGCTCGTCCTGCACACCGGCGGCGAGGCCGCGCGCGCCGAACCGGTCGCCCTGGCCGGGGCCGCCCGCGCGCTCGGGATGCGCGCGGTTGTCGCGACCCACAGCGAGAACGGCCGCGACCGGCTGGACGCGACGGCGGAGGCGGTCACCGTGGCCGGGCTGCTGGCAGGCACGGAAGGCTCCGGACGGGACGCGGACGGCATGTTCGCGCTCGATCTCCTGGTCGTGCTGGACGCGCCCCAGCTCGATGTGGAGACGGCCGCGATGATCGTCGAGTCGCTGCCCGACGGCAGCCGTCTGGTCCTCAGCGGTGACCCCGGAGTGCTGTGGTCGGCCGGTGCGGGCCGGGTGTTCGCCGATCTGCTGGCCGCCCGGGTGTGCCCGCAGCTCGCCTCCCGTACCCCCGACCCGGGGCCGATCGGCGAGCTGGTCTCGGGCATCGGCATCGGTGAGCTGCATCAGGTCGGGGCCCCCGGCAAGGAGGTCGTGATCGTTCCGGTGCGTGACGCGGGCGAGGCGGTGCACCGCACGGTGCAACTGGTGGCCGAGTCGGTGCCGCGCGCCTTCGGGATGGACGCCGGGCAGACGCAGGTGATCACCGTGGGCCATGGCGGCTCGGCCGGCACCCGCGCCCTGAATACGGCGCTCAAGCAGCGTCTCAACCCCGGTCCCGGCCGGTTCGGCGGCTTCGATCCGGGCGACAGGATCGCCTACGTACCCTCGCCCGGCAGGACGCTCCAGGGGGCGGTGGTCTCCGCGGACGCCGAGGGGCTGCGTCTCGACTGTGAGGGCGCGGTGGTCGTCGTGCCCAGGGACCGGGTCGAGTCGGCCGTACGGCATGGCTGGGCGCTCACCGCGCACCAGGCGGCGGGGATGCGCTGGCCCGCGGCGGTCGTGGTGCTCCCCGGCGACGCCGCGCGGGGGCTGAGCCGCCCATGGGTCTATACGGCCTTCAGCCGGGGCGACCGCCATCTGTCCGTGGTGCACGGCGTCGACCAGGCGCTTCCGCACGCCGTGACGGACGTCCCGTCCCAGGAGCGGACGACCAGACTGCGCCCGCTGATCGAGAGCCTGCTGGCCCCTGCGGCGCAGCCGGGCTGAGCGAGCCCTGGCGTCCGTACGGCCCGCGCTCCCGGACTTACTCGTCCAGGGCTCGGCGCGGGCCGTACGGGCGTCAGGCGTCCTGTTCCTCCAGGTCGTCGATGTCCGCGTCGAGATCGTCCTCGTCGAAGACCGCGCTGACATCGAAGCGGCAGACCACCTGCTGGGGGTCGGCCTGGTCGAAGGGGGCCGAGAGCCACTCCCCCGGCTCCGGGAGGTCGTCCGCGGCCGACACCCAGAGGGTGGAGTCGCCCTCCTCAAGACCGAACTCCTTGTGCCGGGAGGCGATCTCGTCCGGTTCGTACTCGCCGAAGAGCACACCGAGGGCGGCATGCACACTGCCGCCCGCCACTCCTCCGTTGTCGGTGTCCCCCTCCACATCGGCGATGCGCTGTGCCTGTGCGAGCAGCCGCTGCGGCTCCACGACCGCGTAGTCGCGCCGGATCAGCACACTGAGGGCGTTGGGCTCCTCGGGACCGTTGTAGGGCGGCAGTGAGTCGTCCGGGTCCGGGATCTCGAAGGGGGTGACTTCGTCGTACCGGTTGTAGAGCCGCTCGTCATAGACCTCGGCCGCGACGGCGAGGGCGTTGAACGCGTCGGAAACAGCCGGGTCGTCCTCACCCGTGCGGTGTTCGACCGCCGCGAGATGGCGGTCCAGAGCTACCTTGACCGCCTCGGCGGCAGCGCGTACCTCGGCAGCGGTGGGCTGCGCAGCATCAGACATAGTGCAGACGCTATCCGTACCGGGGCTCTGCCCGCACAATAGATGCGATGCCGGAATACGAATTTGTCGACGTGTACGTGCCGCGCGGGGTCTCCCGCAAGGAAGCGGCGCGTCTGCTCACCGACCATGCCGAGTACGGACACTGGGAATTGGACCGTCTGAGCCTGCACCGGGACGGCAGCCGCAGAGTGCGGCTGCGCCGGCGCATCATCCGTCAGGTGCGCGCCACCTGGTGAGGGTGAGTACGACGGAACGGGCCCCGCTGTTGCGAGGCCCGCCCTGTCCTACCCTGTTCCGTTTTCGGTCGCGCTTCAGCCCGTTCTCGTATGGTGCGTAGCCGTGTGACTACGCCGCGGAACGGGACCGGGAGCGGCGGTAGAGGATGGTGCCCGCGAGGAGCAGTCCCGCGCCCGCCGGAATCGCGATCCCGAGCGCGCCGGCACCGGTCTGCGCGAGGACGTCGGTGCCCTCGGGCTGTGCGACGGTCTGCGTTTCAGGGGTGTTCGGGGCGCTGGGCTCGCCCGGCGCCGGCGGGATCGCCCGCTCGGACGGCGGTGTGCCGGGCTCGTGCGGGACGGCCGGCTCTCCGGGCTCCCCGGGCTGCTCGGGCTTGGCCGGCGGGTGAACGGGCGCGTCGTTCGCGCAGCCGTTGCCCATGGCGGGGTTGAGCAGGCCGATGACGTCGACGGTGTTCCCGCAGACGTTCACGGGGATGTCGATCGGCACTTCGACGGAGTTGCCGGAGCCGACGCCGGGAGAGTTGGCCGCGCCGCCTCCCGCGTGGGAGCCGCCCGCCGGGACGGTGTGTGTGGCGCCGGGGTGCGAGCCGCCGCCGTACCCGCCGTCATGGCCCCCGCCGTGTGAGCCGCCGTGTCCGCCGCCGGACGGTTTGCCCGACACATTGGCGCAGTTGTTGCCGAAGGCGGGGTTGAGCACCCCGACGACATCGACGGTGTTCCCGCACACATTGACCGGGACATGCACCGGAACCTGAACGTTGTTGCCGGACAGCACCCCCGGCGAGTTCGCGGCCGTGCCGCTCGCTCCCGAGTCCGCGTGTGCGTAGCCGCCGCCGAGTGCGAGTACCCCGCCCGCGGCCGCCACGGTGATCAGGCCCTTGCGCGTGACCTGTCTCATAGCTTCGATCCCTGCCTTCTGCCTTCCGGAGCTGCCCTGGGCATCGGTGCCGGGGCAGGATGCCCAGTGGCCCCGGAGTGCATGGCGCGCACTCCGGGGCCACCCGAGCTCAGACCCTCACGAGGTGAGAGAGAGACGACGTCAGTCGTTGATGCACACGTTGCCGAAGGCGGGGTTCAGCAGCCCGATCACCGAGATCGTGTTGCCGCACACGTTCACCGGAACGTGGACCGGAATCTGGACCACGTTGCCCGAGAGGACACCGGGAGAACCGATGGCGGCACCCTGGGCGCCCGCGTCGGCGACGGCCATACCCGCACCCGCGAGCACCAGACCACCAGTAACAGCCGCAGCAGCGACGACCTTCTTGATCATTCTTCCTCCTTGTTGGCAAATGCGGTCCCAGCCGCGGACCGCACACCTGTAACGAGGAGGAAGTAATGAGGCTACGAGCGTATCGTCGCATTCACTCTTCTCAGTCGCGTGTGCACACGTTGTCGATTTCCGGAACCCCAACTCCCGTGTCAGCTGTGGTCGATGAACCGGTCCAGCACCCGCACACCGAACTGAAGGCCGTCAACCGGTACCCGCTCGTCCACACCGTGGAACATCCCGGCGAAGTCCAGCTCCGGCGGCAGCTTGAGGGGCGCGAAGCCGAAGCCGCGGATGCCGAGGTCGTCGAAGGACTTGGCGTCGGTGCCGCCCGAGAGCATGTACGGAACGGCCCGCGCGATCGGGTCCTCCGCCGACAGCGCGGTCTGCATGGCGTCCACCAGCTTGCCGTCGAAGCTGGTCTCCAGCGCCTTGTCGCCGTGCACATCCTCCCGCTTGACCCGCGGGCCGAGGATCCGGTCGAGGTCGGCCAGGAACTCCTCCTCGTACCCGGGCAGGAAACGGCCGTCGACATGCGCGGTCGCCTGGCCGGGGATCACATTCACCTTGTAGCCGGCGCCGAGCATGGTGGGCGCGGCGGAGTTGCGCAGGGTGGCGCCGATCATCTTCGCGATGCCGCCGAGCTTGGCGAGCGTGGCGTCCATGTCCTCCGGGTCGAGCGGGGTGCCCAGCGCGTCGGACAGCTCGTCCAGGAAGGACCGTACGGTCTTGGTCACCCTCACCGGCCACTGATGACGGCCGAGCCGCCCCACGGCCTCGCACAGCTCGGTGATGGCGTTGTCGTTGTTGGTCATGGAACCGTGCCCGGCGGTGCCGTCCACGGTCAGCCGCATCCAGTGCATGCCCTTCTGCGCCGTCTCGACGAGATAGAGCCGCAGATTCTCGTTGACGGTGAAGGAGAAGCCGCCGACCTCACTGATCGCCTCGGTGACGCCCTCGAAGAGCCCGGGGTGCTTGTCGACGAGATACCGCGCCCCGTACGTGCCGCCCGCCTCCTCGTCGGCGAGGAAGGCCAGCACGATGTCGCGCGGGGGCTTGCGGCCGCTGCGCATCCTGTCCCGTACGACGGCCAGGGTCATCGCGTCCATGTCCTTCATGTCGACCGCGCCCCGGCCCCAGACACAGCCGTCCGCGATCTCGCCCGAGAACGGGTGGTGCTGCCAGTCCTCGGCGTTGGCGGGGACGACATCCGTATGACCGTGGATGAGCAGGGCGGGCCTGGAGGGGTCCTCGCCCTCGATCCGGGCGACGGTGGAGGCACGGCCCTTGTGGGACTCGAAGATCTGCG
Organism: Streptomyces scopuliridis RB72; assembly: GCF_000718095.1. Taxonomy (GTDB): domain Bacteria; phylum Actinomycetota; class Actinomycetes; order Streptomycetales; family Streptomycetaceae; genus Streptomyces; species Streptomyces scopuliridis. The sequence continues at coordinate 80,510 of NZ_JOEI01000027.1, forward strand.
GTTCGAGGCCCACTTCGGCGAGCTTCTCCGCGACATACTCGGCGGCGGCCCGCTCCCCCGGTCCCGAGTGGTCTCCGTAGTTGCTGGTGTCGATCCGGATCAGATCACGGCAGAGGTCGACGACCTCGTCCTCGCCCGAGACGGTCCTGCCCGCGTTCGGCTCGCTCACGCTGCTCACTCCCACGGTCGTTGCTGGTGGTTCTCGCTGGTGGTCCTCCACATACTCCCGCGATCCGCCCCCGCACCCCAAGACAGGCCCCGGCCTGTCATACGCCCGTCACAAGGCCCGCCGTCCGCGCCGCGACCCGGCCTGCGACCCGGCCGGTCACCGGGTCGTCATCCGGAACGGGGCGTGATCGGGCACCGTCGAATGTTTGCTATGGTTTTCCACGTCGGAACGGCCCAGGGCCGCCCGGCAGACACCTGGTCCGGGTGGCGGAATGGCAGACGCGCTAGCTTGAGGTGCTAGTGCCCTTTATCGGGCGTGGGGGTTCAAGTCCCCCCTCGGACACCAGCAGTACACCCACTGATGGCGCTGGCCGGATTCCGGTCGGCGCCCTTTGTGTTTCAGACGTGGCCGGTTCGCCGGGCCGCGGTGCCGGCGCGGAGCCTGGACGCCTCGATCTCCTCGTACGCCTGCTCCCGCCCCTCCCAGTGGGAGCCCTCGACGGACTTGCCGGGCTCCAGATCCTTGTACACCTCGAAGAAGTGGGTGATCTCCAGCAGGTCGAAGCTGTCCACATCGGCGATGTCCCGGAGAACGGCGTGCCGCGGATCGCCCGCGGGCACGCACAGGACCTTCTCGTCGGGGCCCTTCTCATCGCGCATGACGAACATCCCGATCGCCCGGCACCTGATGACACACCCCGGGTACGTCGGATCGCCGACCAGGACGAGCGCGTCCAGTGGTTCGCCGTCCCGCCCCAGCGTGCCGTCGATATAGCCGTAGTCGGCGGGGTAGCGGGTGGCGGTGAAGAGCAGCCGGTCCAGCCGGATACGGCCCAGCTCGTGGTCCATCTCGTACTTGTTCCGCGATCCCTGGGGAATCTCCACGGTCACATCGAAGTCCATCACGACCTGCCTCCCGACCGCGGACACGTGCACCAGTGTGCCCCGTTATGTACGGCCCGGCAGTGTCGCGAGGGGCGCGGCGCGCACCGGACGAGGCTTTGATCCTTCCTGTCTCACCCCTCGTCCGAAGCTTGGTCGACTGTATACAATCGCCTCGGCGATCCGTAGGGTGTCAACGACGGATCATCTCAACTCGGAGGCGTCATGGGAGACTTGGACCCCGTAGTGATTCTCGCGATGGCGGCGCGGGCCCCCGACGGTCTGGTGATCGTCGACCGTGAAGGGCTGATCCGCTACTGGAACCGGGGAGCGGAGCGGATCTTCGGCTATTCGGCGGCCGAGGTCACCGGCCGCGATCTGGATGTGATCATCCCCGAGAAGCACCGGCAGCGTCACACGGACGGCTTCGTGGCGGCCATGGCCGCCGGCACCAGTAGGTACGGGGACAACGACCTCCTGGCGGTTCCCGCGCTCACCGCGGACGGTTCGACCATCTCCATCGAGTTCAGCGTGGTGCTGCTGACCGACTCCGAGGGCAACGCGAGCCATGTCGGTGCGGTCATCCGGGATGTCACCGCGCGGCGGGCCCAGGAGAAGGAGGTACGCCGACGGCTGCTGGAAGCCACGCCGAACCACTCGGCGTCCTGAGCGGGCTGGGCGAGTTCCCGCGGGCCCGCCGGAGGGCCGGCAGCCGCGCCGCGTACCCGGTCTCCGCCCGGGTGGAACATCCCACCGGTACGGTGGGGCTCGTGCATCACAGCTATCTGCCAGAAGGGTTGCGGCGAAGGCCGAAGTTCGCTAAGCCGACCCTGGCCGCGAGCCGCGAGCCGCGAGCCGCGAGCCGCGAGCCGCGAGCCGCGAGCCGCGAGCCGCGAGCCGCGAGCCGCGAGCCGCGAGCCGCGAGCCGCCCGTACGGTCACCTCGACCGTCCGCGTGCTGGAGACACTGCCCGCGCTCCTCCGTGACGACAGCCGGGTCACCGTCGTCTTCGCCTACGACCCGACCTCCGCCTTCAACGACGGGGTCCTCGATCTGCTCCACGATGCCGGGTGCCGGGTGATGCCCTGGGCTCAACTGGCCGACGTCGGCCCGGACCTCATCATCTCCGCCAGCGAGAACGTCGACGTACCCGAGGACGGTTGCCCCGTCCTGGTCCTGCCGCACGGTGTGGGTTTCCAGAAGCTGGTACCGGACTCCCGTACGCCCCGGACCCGGCTCTCCGGCGTGGTGCCGGATTCACTGCTGGAAGCCGGCCGCGCCTGGCTGGCCATCTCGCATCCGGAGCAGGAAGAGCAACTGCTCACCACCCACCCGAAAGCCGCGGGCCGGACGCTGCTCGTCGGAGATCCCGCCTTCGACCAGTTGCGCGCGAGCCTGCCACAAGCCGACCTCCACAAACGCGCGTTGGGGGTCGCCGACGGTCAACGCCTGGTGGTGCTCAGCTCCACCTGGGGCCCCACGTCGCTGATCGGCCGCGATCCGGAGCTTCCGGCCCGGCTGCTGGGAGCGTTGCCGTACGACGAGTACCAGCTGGCCGCGATCATCCACCCCAACGTGTGGTCCGGGCACGGTTCCTGGCAGATCCACACGCTGCAGAGCGCCGCGTTGCGGGCCGGCCTGTTGCTGATCCCACCGATTCATGACTGGCAGCCGACGCTCGTGGCAGCGGACGTTGTCATCGGTGACCACGGTTCCGTGACGCTGTACGGCTCCGCACTGGGCAAGCCGGTGCTGCTCGCCGCGTACGGGAACGACGCGGTGCCCGGAACGGCGATCGCCCGGCTCGGACAAGCGGCGCCCCGCCTCGACACCCGGCACGATATGCGCGAGCAGATCGAGGCCGCCGTTCGCGACCACACTCCCGGGCGCTACGCCGAGATCTCCGCCCATGCCTTCGCCGAACCCGGTCAGGCTCTCGCGCGGCTGCGCACCGCCGTATACCGCCTCATGAAACTGACGGAGCCCGACACGGCCCCGGCGCCCCCACTGGCACTCCCCCGGCCCGCCACCCCGGCGGCCGACGTCACCTCCTGGGCCGTGGCCACCACCGCGTTCTCGGACGCCGGGCAGTGGACGGTCACCGTACGCCGTCACCCCGCGGCCGTTTCCGACGGTGGTGGCGAGGGCGCCGACGTCTTTCTGCATCTCGCGTGCGACGAGGAGGAGCGGGACCGGCGGCTGACCGAGAGTGCCTCGGTACTTATCCGCCACGCTCCCGCCCCGACGGCGGTCGCCGCGCTCCGTTGGATCAGCCGCACGCTGGAGCGGCTGCCCGGCAGCCGCCTCGCCGCCACCGCTGTGGGCGGGAGCGGGGGCGGCTGCCTGGTGGGGCTGCGCGACGGACGGGTCGTGGAGGCGACGGCCACCGGCCCCGCCGGCGACCCCGGCCTGCCGGCCGCGGTGGTCTATACGTGTCTGCTCGCGGGGGCGCCCCTGGACGGCAGCATCGTGACGCTTCGGATCGGCGGCGTACGGGAGGAGGACGTCGCTCTCCGCCTCCGGCACCCCCTCCCGGCCGAACCACCGGCCGAACCACCCCGCTGATGCGGAGTTCCCCGCCGTCCGTTACGGAGCGCCCCTGTCGTCCAGCTGGTCCAGACGCCGGCGCAGCGTCTCCGCGTCCCGGCTGCCGCCCGCCTCATAGATCTCGAAGGCCCTGGTCAGCCGCGCGCGCACGGCGTCCTGGCTACCGCCTGTCCGTTCGGTGAGGTCGGCGAGCCGTAGCAGCGCCTGCGCCTCGTAATGACTCGCGCCCTCCACCCGCAGTGTCTCCGCCGCCTCGCTCAGCACGCGCATCGCTTCGCCGGCATCGCCCAGATGCTCGTGAACGGCGCCGAGTGCGACCGACGCCCGGGCCGCCATCCGCTGATCGGGCCCGTCCGGCAGGCCCAACAGGTCCCGACGCGCTCTGCGCAGACTGTTCAACGCCCTGTCGTGATCGCCCGCCGCATCCTGCGCGCACCCCAGGAAGTACGTGGCGATGGCCGCCCCGCGCGGTTCGCCGGCCTCGATGTTGAGCTCGATCGACTGTCGGTACGCCGCTACCGCCCGGGAAGGATCGAAGCGGTCCCAGTACCGTCCGAAGAACTCCTGGACCGACGCGCGCAGCGCGGTATGCCCCGAGACATCGGCACACGCGACGGCTGTCTCCAACTCCGTCCGGGCCCGGTCGTCTTCACCGAGGTCCATCAGCGGTCGTGACAGGAGGCTGCGCAACCGCGCCTCGGCCGCCGGCACCACCGTCGCGGCGGCCGAGGCCGCTCCCAGTTCGAGGGATTCCTTCCAGTCACTCAGATATCTGCGGTGCAGGAAGAGCACCGTGAACCCCTCCGACAGCGGCCATACCAGGTGGTGGAGGCCGAGTCGGGCGGCCTCGCGCAGGACGGCGAGGATGGTGGCGCGCTCGGCGTCCAGCCAGTCCAGCGGAGCGGGGCCGCCCTCGGCGGCGAACGGGTCCGGCGCGTCCCGCTCCAGTCCGGCCAGGTCCTCGGCCAGGCCGGCGATCCTGAGCCGGTCCTTCCTGACGGCCCGGTCGGCGAGGGCGGTGAGGACCAGGTAGTGCGTGATCACCCGTTCCACCAGCGCCCGTTGCGCGCTCTCCGGCTCCTCCTCGACTGCACGCTCCCGGGCGTGCAGGCGTACGAGGTCATGGAACTGGAAGCGGTTGTCCGTCGTGCGGTCGAGGAGACTCGCCTCTACGAGCTCGTTCAGCAACGGCTCGGCGGTCGTCATGTCGATGTCGGCGGCGGCCGCGGCGGTGGCCCCGTCGAACGCGCGTCCCGGGAACCACCCCAGGAGCCGGTACAGCCGGGCCGCGTCATCGGGAAGCCTCCAGTAGGCGAGACCCAGTACAGCGGACATCGAATGTTCCCCCCGTCCCCGTAAAGACATCCCTGCCAGACGGCGGGTCTCATCGGCCAGTTCGTCGGCCAGGCGGCTCATCGTGAGCCCTCGGCTCGTCGCCAGGCGAGCCGCCACCAGATGCAGCGCCTTCGGCAGACCGGCGCACAGCTCGACGAGCCGCCCGGCGGCTTCGGGTTCCGCCTCGACGGCCCCCGGGTCACAGCGGTCGGCCAGCAGATCCAGGCCGGCGGCCCTGTCCAGCGGAGTCAGGGGGATCAGGCGCGCACCGTCCATGGCCAGCTCATCGAGCTTGCCGTTGCCGGTGACCAGCAGGGCACTGCCCGGCCCGTTGGGAACCAGCGAAGTGACCTGCGCGGGCTGGTTCACATCCTCCAGCACGATCAGAATGCGCCGGCCGGCGGACCGCGACCGGAACAGCCTGACCCGGTCCTCGAACGACGGCGGGATATACGGGTCGAGCACCCCGAGCGCGGCCAGGCACTGCCGCAGCGCCGCCGACACATCACCGCCCATCAGGTCCCGCTGGTCCCGCAGGGTTCCGAAGTCGACATGGATCAGCCCGTCGGGGAATCTCTGACGGTTCCGCGCGGCCCATTCGCGGGCCAGAGCCCTCTTGCCGACACCGGGCATTCCGGTGAGCCCCGCGTATCCGACCCGGGCCGTACCGGCACCGCCCTCACCCAGGTACCCGTCGAGCAGGGCGAGGTCCGCGTCATGATTGATGTACGTGACCGTCAGAGGCGGCACTTGATCGGGCTTGGTGTCGGGTCCGGACGGAGGCGGTTCCTGGACGTTGAACGTGATGCCGCCATGGAACTGTCCGGCCAGGACGGTCTGCGCGTTCAGCACACCACCGGTGACGCCGGCGTTCATGGTGACGGCCGGGGGCCCGTCCGCTCCCGGGTTCAGCTCCCTCAACAGGAGCCGCAGCTCCTGCGCCGCCGCGGGGTCCTCCTGGAGGATGCGGAGCAGCCGGATGAGCAGATCCGCCGCGACGCCGGCCTCGGCGTCCCCATCGTCGGCTTGGCGGGCCGCCGTCAGCTCCTCCCGGGAGGTTTGAAGTTCCTCATCGGCAGAGTCCTCGTCGCCACCGCGCGCGAAGAAACGCGCCAGGCGTCCCTTCGCCTGAAGCCAGGCGTCGGAGACCATGAGACCGACCAGCGCCGTCGCACCCGACCCCGCCAGCGCCGCCAACTCGCCTTCCACAGAACCCCCTGTAACGCGTACGCGTACGCGCGATCTCGTCCAGCCGCTGATCCAGCCGCTGAAATCCACCGTAGAGAGATCACAGACGGTTGGGTAGCCCGACCCACGCCGTGAGGAGCGGTTCTCTCGGCAACGTACGAGACGTACGGTGTGTCAGCGCACCCGGGGCGGCGGGGGTTTGGCTCCGGTCATGAGGGGCGAGCGGGCCAGTTCCACACAGCCCGCCGCGATCAGGGCCACCCCGATGAGTTCGGGCAGCAGCCACCAGCCGGAGCGCAGGCTCTCGCCGAAGAGCGTCACCCCGTACGTGATGCTGATCAGCGCGTCGCCAAGGGTGAGCATCGGCTGGGACGCGACCAACGAGCCGGCCTGGAGGGCGTTCTGGAGCAGGAACAGCGCCCCCACCCCGGCGACCGCCATGCCGTAGAGCTGCCAGGCGCTCACCAGCGCGAGGACGCCGCCGCCGTTGTCGAGCCGGGACACGGCGTCCTTCATCAGCGCGGCGGTCAGCGCGTATCCGCAGGCGGCGGCGAGCCCGAGCAGCGCGGCACGGGCGTTGCCGCGCAGCCGCCGTGACCAGATGATCAGCGCGGCCTCGAAGACCCCGGTGACGATCAGGGCCGGGATCCAGCGGTACCCGGGGACGCTCTCGCTGCCCCCGCCCGGCGCGGCGGCGGCCATGCCCAGGGCGAGTCCGCAGGTCACCGAGGCCACTCCCCGCCACGCGGACCGGCTCAGCCGGACGCGGAAGGCACAGCTCGCGATCAGCAGGGTGGCGGGCAGTTCGATGACGAAGATCGGCTGGACCACCGCGATCGGTCCCGTGGCGAGCGCCACCGCCTGGCACACCGCGGCCACGACCACCAGCCCGATCCCTGCCAGCCACACCTTCTTCCGCAGCAGGTGCCTGATCAGCGAGAGATGCATCGCCTCGGCGTCGGGCACGGTGGACGCGGCGCGACGCTGGAGCACCGAGGCGGAGCCGTTGCTGATCGCGGTCAGTACGGCGAACAGGACACTGATCACCGGTCCATCATGCGGCTGACGGGTTCCGGAACAGCTCTCATCCCGGCGCGCGCGGTCCGGGCGGGGCCGAACGGGCGACCCCGGCGTGAGACGCGACGCGCGCGCCGAACGCGTCAACGGCGTCGTTCACTCAAACGTGCGTCAACCCGCGCACAGGGCATGCCGCGCCGCTGAGCTGGACAGACTCGGCGTGCCGCGCCCGGCGAGCTGTCGAGACCGGGGCGGTTCACCACCGGCCGCGTCGCCCGGCCGATCCGCCCGTACGTACGTATCCGTCACAGAACAAGGAGTGCAGGACGTGACCACGCTGCCGGAGGCATCGATGCCGGTACCGGCCTTCGATCCCGCGGACGCCGGCCCACCCTGCGCCTACGCCCGGCTGCGCGAGGAGCAGCCGATCGTCAGAGCCCTGATGCCCAACGGCGAATCGGGCTGGCTCATCAGCCGCCATGCGGACGTACGCGCCGCCTTCGCCGATCCCCGGCTCATCAGGCCGCTGCTGTCCGCCTGGCCCCCGCGCGAGGGGGCCGATGCCCCGCCGCCGTGTCTGCCGACGTTCCTGGAGATGACCGGCGAGCACCACAGCCGGGTCCGCCGCAGTGTGCTGCCGCTGTTCGGCCGGCGTCGCCTGGAGTTCATGGCTCCCAGGATCCGGGCGATGGCGGAGGAACTCGTCGATTCCATGGTGGCCGCGGGGACCGGCGCCGACCTCGTGGCCGCCTTCACCGAGCCGCTGCCGCTGAGGGTGCTGTGCGGGACGGTGGGCCTGCCGTACGAGGACCGCGACACCTATCTGCCGCACACCCTCACGCTCCTGAGCGCGTCCGGCCTGGACATGGAGGACATCCTGGCGGCCCTGTACGCGCTCCAGGACTACGCGTCCGGCCTCATCGCCCGCAGGGAGGGTGCCGGCGGTGGTGACGACTACATCAGTCTGCTGCTGGCGGAGAGCCGCCGCGCCGGCAGTGAACTGGTGCGCGACGACATCGTCAGCTTCGTGGTCACCATGCTCATGGCCGGCTACAAGACCAACATCCAGCACCTGGGCAACGCCCTGCTCACGCTGCTCACCCATCCCGACCAGATGCGGCGGCTGCGCGAGCGGCCGGACGGCATGGACACGGCGGTGGAGGAACTGCTGCGGTACGTGCCGCTGATGAACGCGATCAACGTCCTGGTGGCGGAGGAGGACTTCACCCTGCACGGCCGGCACATCCGCGCCGGGGACGCGGTGGTCCCGGTCGTCGCGTCCGCCAACCACGACCCGGCCGCGTTCGACGATCCCGCGCGACTCGACCTCACGCGCAGCCCCAACCCGCACGTCGCGTTCGGGCACGGCCCGCACTACTGCACCGGTGCTCATCTGACCCGGCTCCAACTGTCCGTCGCCCTGCGGGTGCTGCTGGACCGCCTGCCCGGCCTCGCCCTCGCCGAACCGGCGGATTCCCTTCCGTGGGACGAGACGACGCCCTTGCGTGCCCCGGCCCGCCTGCCGGTGCGCTGGTGACCCATCACCCTTCCGCGACCCGTACGAGAAAGGTCCCGCCGACCGTGCCCGCGACCGAAGAAGATCTCCTGCCGCACTACCCCTTCAGCGATCGCGGCGACCGGCTCGCGCCCGAGCTGCGCGACCTCCAGCGCCGGTGCCCCGTGGCCAGGGTGCGGACGAACGCCGGCGGCGAGGCGTGGCTCGTCACCGGCTACGAGCCGGCCCAGCACGTCCTGCGGGAGCGGAAGTTCGCCCGGTCCGCGCTCGCCGGTCCTGATGGCCCCACTCAGGACGCCCCGATCCTGGCCCCCGAGCTGCTGGACGCCATGGGTTATCTCCAGCGCGCCGGGCTGCGCGACGAGGTGCTGAAGGCCCTCGGCCGGGCCCAGCCCTGCCTCCCCGCCGAGTGGGTCGCCCAGGTCACCCGGGAAGGGCTGGACGCCATGGTGGAGGCCGGGGGCCCGGGCGATCTCCAGCACCACTTCGCCGAATGGGTCGCCGCGCGGTGCATGTGCCGCACCCTCGGTCTGCCCTTCGAGGACCGGCACTGGCTCGCCGAACGTGCCGACCTCGACCTGACCATGGTGACGCCCACGAACGAGGAGCTGGCCCGCAACTGGGAAGAGCTCCGGCTGTACATGCACCAGCACATCACCGCCCGTCCCGCCGAGCCGCGCGGGCTGCTGGACCGCCTCGCCGACCTCAACGACCGCCGACGCGGCCTGGACGACAAGCAGCTCTCCAACATCGCGGCCCTCCTCTTCGTCACCAGCTACGAGGACTTCGCCAGCTTCCTCGGCGTGGCGGCCGTCCATCTCCTCCAGTACCCCGAGGTGATCGACGGCCTGCGCGCCCGTCCGGACACGATGCCGCAGTGCGTCGAGGAGCTGCTGCGCCACGGGGTCGTGCTGGGCAACGCCATCCCCCGCTTCGTCACCCAGGACGACAAACTCGGCGACGTGTCCGTGAAGGAGGGGGATCTGATCCTGCTCTCCCTCGACGCGGTCAACTACGACCCCGACGCCTTTCCCCGTCCCGGCAGCTTCGATCCCGCCCGCTCGCCAAATCCCCATCTGCGCTTCGGCTATGGACGCCACCACTGCCCGGGCGCCCATCTCGTCCGCCGTCAGTCCGAGACCGCGTTCGCCACGCTCCTGGAGCACCTTCCCGGCATCCGCCTCGCGGTCCCCGCCGACGAAGTCCCCTGGGTGCCCAACAGGATGGCCATCATGCCCGCCGCCGTGCCCGTCATGTGGTGACAGTCCGCCCACTGCACCCGCCCACTACACTCACGGTCCCGTGGCACACAGACACCGCACCCCGCCGCCCTCGCCCCTCCCCCAGCGGGACGGCATCGATCCCGTCCGGCTGCGGCTGCCGCCGGACGAGGCCGGGGCGTGGCCGACCGTACGGGATCATCTGGTCGCGCGGTTCGGGGATGCCATCGGGGCCGGGCGGGTCGACTCGATGCTGCGGGAGGGGCGGTTCGTCGGGGTGGACGGGCCGGTGGGGGCGGCGGAGCCGTATGCCGCCGGGCGGTACGTGTGGTTCCACCGGGACTTCGCCGCCGAGGAGCCGGTGCCGTTCGGGATCGGGATCGTGTACCGCGACGAGCGGATCGTCGTCGCCGACAAGCCGCACTTCCTGGCCACCACCCCGCGCGGACGGCATATCACCGAGACCGCGCTGGCGCGGCTGCGGCGGGATCTCGGGCTGCCCGAGTTGCAGCCCGCGCACCGGCTCGACCGGCTCACCGCCGGGCTCACGCTCTTTGTCGTACGGGCCGGGGACCGGGGCGCGTACCAGACGCTGTTCCGGGACCGGCTGGTGCGCAAGGAGTACGAGGCGGTCGCGCCGTACGATCCCGCCGTGGCGCTGCCGGTGACCGTGCGCGGCCGGATCGAGAAGGAGCGTGGAGTGCTGGCCGCTCGGGAGGTCCCTGGCGAGCCGAATGCCGAGAGCCGGATCGAACTGGTGGAGCGGCGGGGCGGGTTCGGCCGGTACCGGCTGCTGCCGGCCACCGGCCGAACCCATCAGCTGCGGGTCCATATGAACCGTCTGGGGCTGCCGATCCTGAACGATCCGGTGTATCCCGTTGTCCGGGCGGAAGGCCCTGACGCCTACGAATCGCCGCTCCAACTCCTCGCGAAGGTACTGGAGTTCACCGATCCGGTGACGGGCGAGCCGTACCGGTTCGAGAGCCGGCTCACCCTGTCTCAGTGGCCGCGCTGAATCCACTCCGCCAGCTGGGGCGCCTCGGCGCCGATGGTGGTCGTATCGCCGTGTCCCGTACGGACCACCGTCTCCGGCGGCAGACCGAGCAGCCGGTCGCGGATCGAGTCGATGATCGTCGGGAAGTGCGAGAACGACCGGCCGGTGGCGCCGGGGCCGCCCTGGAAGAGCGTGTCGCCGGTGAAGACCGATGACAGCTCGGGGGCGTACAGGCAGACCGCGCCTGGGGCGTGCCCTGGGGTGTGGAGCACGGTCAGGGTGGTGCCCGCGACCGTGAGCGTGGAGCCGTCGGTCAGCTCGCCGTCCGGGATCTGCTCGGGGTACGTCTGCTTCCAGAGCGGCAGATCGTCGTGGTGCAGCAGCACGGGCGCGCCGGTGGCGGCGGCGAGGGCCGGCGCGGCGTCGATGTGGTCGTTGTGCGCGTGGGTGCAGACGATGGCGCGCAGCGTCCGGCCGCCGAGCGCGTCCTCGATGGCCGCGGCGTCATGGGCGGCGTCGATGACGATCGCCTCGGAGTCGTCGCCGACGATCCAGACATTGTTGTCGACGTCCCAGGTGCCGCCGTCGAGGGAGAAGGTGCCGGAGGTGACGAGATGGTCGATGCGGACGGTCATCAGAACACCACCACGGAACGCAGGACATCGCCTTCGTGCATCCGGGCGAACGCCTTCTCGACATCGCCGAGTCCGATGGTCTCGGTGACGAACGCGCCGAGGTCGATCCGGCCCTGCTGGTGCAGGTCGATGAGCATCGGGAAGTCGCGGGACGGCAGACAGTCGCCGTACCAGGAGGACTTGAGGGAGCCGCCGCGGCCGAAGACGTCGATCAGCGACAGTTCGAGCGTCATCTCGGGGGTGGGGACACCGACCAGGACGACCGTCCCGGCCAGATCGCGGGCGTAGAAGGCCTGCTTGTACGTCTCCGGGCGGCCGACCGCCTCGATGACGACATCCGCGCCGAACCCGCCGGTCAGTTCGCGGATCGCCTCGACGGGGTCGGTGGAGCGGGAGTTGACGGTGTGGGTGGCGCCCATCGACTTCGCCGTCTCCAGCTTGCGGTCGTCGATGTCGACGGCGATGATCCGGGCCGCGCCCGCGAGGCGCGCGCCGACGATCGCCGCGTCACCGACACCACCGCAGCCGATGACCGCGACCGAGTCGCCGCGGCCGACCTGGCCGGTGTTGATCGCGGCGCCGATGCCCGCCATCACACCGCAGCCGAGCAGCCCGGCGACGGCCGGGGAGACGCTCGGGTCGACCTTGGTGCACTGGCCCGCCGCGACGAGGGTCTTCTCGGCGAAGGCGCCGATGCCGAGCGCCGGGGAGAGCTCCGTGCCGTCGGTCAGTGTCATCTTCTGGGCGGCGTTGTGGGTGTTGAAGCAGTACTGGGGCCGTCCGCGCAGACAGGCCCGGCAGTTCCCGCACACCGCACGCCAGTTGAGGATCACGAAGTCGCCGGGCGCGACATCGGTGACTCCCTCGCCGACCGACTCGACCACGCCCGCGGCCTCATGGCCGAGGAGGAAGGGGAAGTCGTCGTTGATGCCGCCCTGCTTGTAGTGCAGATCCGTGTGGCAGACGCCGCACGCCTGCACCTTCACCACGGCCTCGCCGGGACCGGGGTCCGGTACGACGATCGTCTCGACCCGCACCGGCTCGTTCTTGCCGGGGGCGACGACCCCCTGCACCTGCTGCGCCATTGCCAGGACCTGCCTTTCCTCACACCGTCACACGCTCGGACGCTCACACACCGAACGTTCCGTCATCCCCCACTATCCCGTGCCGAAGCGCCCTCCCGTGCCGCAGCGCGCGCGGTCGCGGGCAGGTGCGTGTCAGGGGGCCAGTACGTCCAGTTCCTCCAGGGCGCCGACGGCGATCTCCCTGGTGAGTTCCTCGGCGCGGACGGCGTCGCCCTCCCGTACCGCCTCGGCGACCTGGACGTGCAGGGTCACGGCGGCCGGGTCCGGGTCGTCGAACATCACCTGGTGGTGCGTACGGCCGGTGAGGACCTCCGCGACCACATCGCCGAGCCGGGCGAACATCTCGTTGCCCGACGCGTTCAGCACCACCCGGTGGAAGGCGATGTCATGGACGAGGTACTCCTCCAGCCGGCGGCCCCGGGAGGTCGCGACCATGCCGAGCGCCTGCTCGGTGAGAGCGGCGCACTGGTCGGGCGTGGCGTGCCGGGCGGCGAGCCCCGCCGCGACCGGTTCGACCGCGGAGCGCAGCACGGTCAGCGAGCGCAGCTGACGGGGCCGGTCGGAGCCGGCGAGGCGCCAGCGGATGACGCGCGGATCGTAGACGTTCCACTCCTCGGTGGGGCGTACGGTCACGCCCACCCGGCGCCGGGACTCCACCAGATGCATGGATTCGAGGACGCGGACCACCTCGCGGACGACGGTGCGCGAGACGTCGAAGCGCTGGGCCACCTCGTCCGTGCGCACCACACTGCCCTGCGGGTACTCGCCCGCGGTGATGGCGAGGCCGAGAGTGTCCAGCACACGGGTATGCAAGCCCCGGCCTTCAGTGGTCATGGGACAACCCTACGGGGCGCACCCCTCGAAGATTAAGTACGACGTTTACATCACAGCCTCTTGAATAAGTCGTACCTAATAGGTTTCAGTAGCGCGACGGCCCGATGCCCGGGACGGACTGAAGCCGATGTCGAGGAAGACAGCGAGGCATGCGATGAGCACCCCCCACGTCGTCGTGGTGATGGGCGTGGCAGGAACCGGCAAGACCACGGTCGGCCCCCTGCTCGCCGCCGCACTGGGCGTCCCGTACGCCGAGGGCGACGATTTCCATCCGCCGGAGAACATCGCGAAGATGTCCGCCGGCATTCCGCTCGGCGACGCTGACCGCCGGCCGTGGCTGGACGCCATCGGGGCCTGGGCGCACGGCAGGGCCGGGCTCGGCGGTGTGGTGAGCAGCTCCGCGCTCAAGCGCGCCTACCGGGACCGGCTGCGGTCGGCCGCGCCGGGCGCCGTCTTCCTCCACCTCACCGGCGACCGGCCGTTGATCGAACACCGGATGTCGGAGCGCAAGGGGCACTTCATGCCCACCGCGCTGCTGGACTCGCAGTACGCCGCCCTGGAGAACCTGGGCGCGGACGAAGCGGGCGTGGCCGTCGATGTGTCCGGTACCCCCGAAGAAATCACCGACCGGGCCGTCGCCGCGCTGCGCCGGCTCGAAAGCTGAAGGAAGTTCCCGTGACTCCCGTGACCAGTCTCAGTGTCGAGACGCTGGCAGCGGACGCAGCCGAGCCGATCACCTCGGCGGGCAACGCGCAGCTGGGTATAGCGGTTCTCGCCGGTATAGCCGTCATCGTCCTGCTCATCACCGTCTTCAAACTCCATGCCTTTCTGGCCCTGACCCTCGGCTCGCTGGCGCTCGGCGCCTTCGCGGGCGCCCCGCTGGACAAGGTCATCACCAGCTTCACCGCCGGCCTCGGCTCCACGGTCGCGGGGGTGGGCGTACTGATCGCGCTCGGCGCGATCCTCGGCAAGCTGCTCGCCGACTCCGGCGGCGCCGACCAGATCGTCGATACGATCCTCGCCAAGGCGAGCGGGCGCGCCATGCCGTGGGCGATGGTCCTGATCGCCTCGGTGATCGGGCTGCCGCTCTTCTTCGAGGTCGGGATCGTGCTGCTGATCCCGGTCGTCCTGCTGGTCGCCAAACGCGGCAACTACTCCCTGATGCGGATCGGTATCCCGGCGCTGGCCGGGCTCTCCGTGATGCACGGTCTGATCCCGCCGCACCCCGGGCCGCTGGTCGCGATCGACGCCGTCGGTGCCAACCTCGGTGTCACGCTGGCGCTCGGGGTGGTCGTCGCCATCCCGACCGTGATCATCGCGGGCCCGCTGTTCTCCCGGTACGCCGCGCGCTGGGTGGACATCCCGGCCCCCGACAAGATGGTGCCGCAGCGCACCTCGGACGATCTGGAGACCCGGCCGAGCTTTGTCGCGACCGTCTCCACCGTGCTGCTGCCGGTCGTGCTGATGCTGGGCAAGGCGCTCGTGGACATCGTCGTGGACGATCCCGAGAACACCGTCCAGCGCGTGGCGGATGTCGTCGGCTCCCCGCTGATCGCGCTGCTCGCCGCCGTGCTCGTCGGCATCTTCACGCTGGGCCGCGCGGCCGGGTTCACCAAGGACCGGATCTCCTCGACCGTCGAGAAGTCGCTCGCCCCGATCGCGGGCGTGCTGCTGATCGTCGGCGCCGGCGGTGGCTTCAAGCAGACGCTGATCGACTCGGGCGTGGGCCAGATGGTCCTGGAATTCTCCAAGGACTGGTCGATCCCCGCCCTGCTGCTGGCCTGGCTGATCGCGGTGGCGATCCGGCTGGCGACCGGCTCGGCGACCGTGGCGACCATCTCGGCGGCCGGTCTGGTGGCACCGCTCGCGGCCGACATGTCGACGACGCACGCGGCGCTGCTGGTGCTGGCGATCGGCGCGGGCTCGCTCTTCTTCAGCCATGTGAACGACGCCGGGTTCTGGCTGGTGAAGGAGTACTTCGGGATGAGCGTCGGCCAGACGCTGAAGACCTGGTCGGTGATGGAGACCATCATCTCCGTGGTCGGCCTCGGCTTCGTGCTGCTGCTCTCGCTGGTGTTGTAGGCGCATCACTTCGGGTGTCGCAGCAGCGGCGCCCCGGATCCCCGCGTCCGGGCGGGGCGGGTCACTCCTCTTTCCACCGGGGGTGCTCCCGCTCCGCCCAGGCGCGGTCCACCGTCCCGGTGCGCATCCCGCGCCGCGCCTGCGGATCGCCGTACGCCATCCCGAGGTGCCCGAGGAGTACGACGCCGATGGCGAGGGCCAGCCAGTCGTGGACGAAGGTGGCGCTCGTACGCCACAGGACCGGCGCGAGGCCGGTGAACCACATGAGCAGGCCGGTGCCGAGCATCACCAGCACGGCGCCCGCGATCCACCCCGCGTAGAGCTTCTGCCCGGCGTTGAACTTGCCCGCCGGGCGCGCCTCGGGACGGGCGTCGCGCCGTCGTACCGCGCGCAGCCACTCCTTGTCGTACGGCAGGAACCGGTTGAGCCGGCGCAGATCGGCGCGCAGCGCGCGGGAGCCGAGGCCGAGCAGGAGGGGTCCGGGCAGCAGCAGCCCCGACCACTCGTGGAGCGTCACGACGAGAGCGCGGCGGCCGACGAGTTCGGCGAGCTGGGGTACGTAGAGACAGCCCGCGGTGGCCACGCACAGCAGCATCAGCGCGCCGGTGGCGCGGTGCACCCAGCGCTCCGCCCGGCTGAAGCGCCGTATCCGCCCGCCTGCGCCGGGGGACGGGCGCTCAGACAGTGGGGGTGTCGCCCCGGCCGTTGGACCGGCCGACCCAGGCGTCGACGTCATAGCCGCGCTCCTCCCAGTAGCCGGGCCTGACGTCGGAGGTGACGGAGATCCCGGAGAGCCACTTCGCCGACTTGTAGAAGTACATCGGCGCCACATAGAGCCGGACCGGACCGCCGTGTGCGTGCCCGATCGGGGCGTCCTTCATCCTGAGCGCCACCATCACATCGGCGCGGCGGGCCTGCTGGAGGGTGAGGCTCTCGCTGTACGTGCCGTCGAAGCAGGTGAAGCGGACCGCCCCGGCGTCGGGCCGTACCCCCGCCGCGTCGAGGAGCCGTGAGAGCCGTACGCCCTCGAAGGGGGTGTGCGGGACGCGCCAGCCGGTGACGCACTGCACATCGTGCACGACCCGGGTCTGCGGCAGCGCGCGCAGCTCGTCGAGCGTGTACGTGGCGGGCCGGTCGACCAGTCCGTCGACCGTCAGCCGGTAGGTGTCGGGGCCCTTGCGGGGGACGGAGGCCGCGACCGAGTAGTAGCGGAAGCCGCCGCCGTTGGGCAGCAGTCCGGTCAGACCGGTCGGGTCCTTGTCGGCGGCCGAGCCGAGGAAGGCTTCGAGACCGCGCTGGAGATACGGCGCCGTGACGAGTCCCGCGGCTCCGAGGCCGAGCATGGAGAGCACCAGGCGCCGTCCTACCGGCGTGCCCTCGGGCTCGGTTGATTGATGGGTCACCCGTCGAGGAGAACACCCGCGGCCCCGTGAAGCCAGGGACCGCGGGTGTTCGTCACACTTTCGTCAGGAGCGTTCTTTCGTCAGGAGCGTTCTGCCGTCCGCCTCTCGGCGGGGGCGTCAGACCGCGGCCGTCGTCTCCGACTCGGCCGCCTTCTCCAGTTGGAAGGCCTCGTTGCCGAGCCCGATACGGGCGTGCACCTCGGGCTTGACGGAGCGCAGCACCAGCCCGTACACCAGCCCGCCGATCAGCGCGAGAGCGATGATCCCGGGCAGCACCCAGCTGAGCGCGGAGCCGGGCCCCGACCCGACGAGGATGTCGAAGTCCTTGACGGTGTAGACGGCGATGGTCACCAGCGCGATGCCCGCCAGCCCGGAGGCCACCAGCCGCGCGGCCTGATGGCGCGCCGCTCCCCGCCGTACGAAGAAGACGATGACGGCGAGGGAGGCCACGGCCATCAGCACGATGACCCCGAGCGCGCCGATGTTGCCCATCCAGGTGAAGAGATGGAGCACCGGGGCCGTCGGGTCACCGGCCGGCTTGTCGTCGGTGAGGGCGAAGGCCAGGATGACGGCGCCCGAGACCGCGGACTGCAGCACGGAGCCGGAGGCCGGCGCGCCGCTGGACTTGTTGGTGCGGCCGAAGGCGGCGGGCAGCAGCCCCTCGCGGCCCATCGCGAAGGCGTAGCGCGCGACGACATTGTGGAAACTGAGCAGCGCGGCGAACATGCCGGTCACGAACAGGACGTGCAGGACGTCGGTGAAGGTGGCGCCCAGCCGGCTCTCGGTCAGTCCGAAGAGCAGTGCGGGGCCCTGCTCCCCCGCGGCCTTGACGATCGAGCCGGGTCCCGCGGCGACGGTCACCGCCCAGGCGCTGAAGGCCAGGAACAGCGCGGCGTAGCCGACGGCCAGGAACATGACACGCGAGACGACGACATGCGGCCGGCTCGTCTCCTCGGCGTAGACCGGGGCCTGTTCGAAGCCGACGAAGGCGGCGATGCAGAAGCAGAGCGCGGTCCCGAGCCCCGCGCCGGTGAGGGTGTCGGGGTTGAAGGCGGCCATGGACAGCCCCTCCTTGCCCGGATCGGCGAGGGAGGCGATGTCGAAGATCACGACCAGTGCGCACTCGATGATCAGCAGGACGCCGAGGACCTTGGCGTTGAGGTCTATCTTCAGCCAGCCGAGCAGACCGACGATCGCGGCGGCGACGAGCGCCGGGATCCACCAGGCCACGGTCAGATCGAGATAGGTGGCGAAGAGTCCGGAGACCTCGAAGCCGAGGATCCCGTAGATACCGACCTGCATGGCGCTGTACGCGACGAGGGCGACGAGCGAGGCACCGGCACCGGCGGTCGGGCCGAGACCGCGGGCGATATACGCGTAGAACGCGCCGGCGTTGTGCACATGCCGGCTCATCTCCGCGTACCCGAAGCTGAACAGCACCAGGACGACGCCGAGAATCACATAGAGCAGGGGCTGGCCGACGATGCCCATGACACCGAAGACCGTGGGCATGACGCCCGCGACGACGAGCATCGGCGCGCTCGCGGCGAGCACGGAAAGCAGCAGGCCCACCGTGCCGAGCCGGCCGGCGCGCAGCGCCCGTTCCTGCCCTTTGTACGTATTGATCTCGTTGAGTTCGCTCGTGCTGGGTCTGCCCGTCGACATGACAGGGTGGTCCTTTCGGAATGCGGTGGTGACTCAGGCGGAGCCGAGCGCGGCGTTGCGCGCGGCGAGGAACGCTTTGTGGGGGTCCCGGTCGGGATATGACCAGGGGGCTGGGGTGATGTGCGGGCCGATCCGCTGGAACAGCGCGGCGGCCTCGGCGAACCGCCCGTCGTGGAACTGGGCGTGGGCGAGGAAGTTGAGGTCGACCCGGCCGCGCGGATGCTCCTCGGACTCCCACTCCAGCCACCAGTCGAAGGCGGTCTTGAGCACCTGGCGGGCGCGGCGTCCGGTCCAGTGGGCGGAGGCCGCGGGGTTGCCGGGTTCCTGTCCGGCGGAGGCGAGAACGCGGTAGCGCTCGGCGTGGGCGACCACGGGCAGGATCGCGAGCGGTGAGTCGGCGGGGGCCTGTTCGGCGGCCCAGGAGGCGAAGTCGTACACCTCGTGCAACGGGTCCTGGCCGGCGTCGGGATGGCGCTCCGCGAGCCGCGCCGCCATCAGATGATGCGCGTGGTGATGGTCCGGATGCCGGGTTCTGACCTCGTCGAAGAGCTGTGAGGTCTCTTCCTCCGTGCCGAGCGTACGGGCGAGCAGCAGCAGTCCGAGCCAGGGCGTGGGATCGGCCGGGGCCCGCCGGATGGCATCGCGGCAGGCGTCCCGCGCGCGCTGTTCCTTCTCTTTGCCGCGCAGTACGCCGACGACGGTGGCGCAGGCGAGCAGGGTGGCCGCGTCGGCGCTCTCCGGTTCGGCGAGCAGCCAGTCCCGGGTCCAGGCGGCGGCGCCGGAGGCCCGGGCGAGGACGACGACGCGGTGGCCCCGCCGGTCCCAGTCGTCGCCGGTCTCGGCGAGCAGGGTGCGCGCCTCGGACCAGCGGCCCTGGGCCAGCTGGTCTCGTACGGCGCCGAGTCGGGCGTCATCAAGGGCCGGATCGAAGAACTGGCCGGAGCGGGAGCCCCGTCTTCGTGAGCGGCCCAGGGGTGGTGGCGGAGGCGGGGACATCCGCGGGAATCCTCCAGGGCACATGAACGAGCGATGATCGCGGACAGCCAACCGGTAGGCAACGCTTTCCGTCAAGGGCTGCCTTGATGCGAAGTGCGCCAACTGTCCAGCCGTCCCGCACCGTTGATCCCTCTTTGCACCCCGGGGCCTCACCTCGTATGTGACCCGGTTTCAGCTGCTGAGGCCCAGCTCGGACGGGTATTGGCCGCACTGCCCGCCCGCCTGCCCTCCGTTACCGGACGGCTTTCGCCGCCGCCCGGCCCGCCGTACGGCCCGAGAAGATACAGCCGCCGAGGAATGTGCCCTCCAGGGAGCGGTAGCCGTGCACGCCACCGCCGCCGAAGCCGGCCGCCTCGCCCGCCGCGTAGACGCCGGGCAGCGGCGCGCCCGCCGCGGTCAGGACGCGGGAGGACAGATCGGTCTCCAGGCCGCCGAGCGACTTACGGGTCAGGATGTTCAGCCGTACGGCGATCAGCGGGCCCGCCTGGGGGTCGAGCAGGCGGTGCGGGGCGGCCGTACGGATCAGCTTGTCGCCCAGATACTTCCGGGCGCCCCGGACCGCCATGACCTGGAGGTCCTTGGTGAAGGGGTTGGCGATCTCGCGGTCGCGCGCGGTGATCTCGCGGCGCAGCCCGTCCTCGTCGATCAGCCCTTCCCCGGTGAGGGCGTTCATGCCGCGCACGAGCGCGCTCAGGTCCTTCTCCACGACGAAGTCGGCGCCGTTGTCCATGAACGCCTTGACCGGGCCCGGGACATCGGCGCGCGCCCGTCCGATCACCCCGCGGACCGACTTCCCGGTCAGATCGGGGTTCTGCTCGGAGCCCGAGAGCGCGAACTCCTTGCCGATGATGCGCTGGTCGAGGACGAACCAGGTGTACTCGTGGCCGGAGCGCATGATGTGCTCCAGCGTGCCGAGCGTGTCGAAGCCGGGGAAGAGCGGTACGGGCAGCCGCCGGCCGCGCGCGTCCAGCCAGAGCGAGGACGGGCCGGGCAGGATACGGATGCCGTGCCTGGCCCAGATCGGGTTCCAGTTCTCGATGCCCTCGGTGTAGTGCCACATCCGGTCCCGGTTGATGTGCCGGGCGCCCACCGCCTCCGTGATGCCGAGCATCAGTCCGTCGACGTGCGCGGGCACGCCCGAGAGCATCTTCTTCGGCGGCGTGCCGAGCCGCTCGGGCCACTGGGCGCGTACCAGCTCGTGGTTGCCGCCGATGCCGCCCGAAGTGACGATCACCGCCTGCGCCTTGAACGTGAAGGCGCCGGTGACCGTACGGCTGCTCGCGGTGCCGCGAACGGCCTCGCTCGGCTCCAGGATCTCGCCGCTCACGGTGTCCACCACGCCCGCGGTGGTGGCGAGGGCGGTGACGCGGTGCCGGAAGCGGAACGTCACGAGCCCCTTCGCGACCCCCGCGCGCACCCGCCGCTCGAACGGCTCGACCACCCCGGGCCCGGTGCCCCAGGTGATGTGGAAGCGCGGCACGGAATTGCCGTGTCCGGTCGCGTCGTACCCGCCGCGCTCCGCCCAGCCCACCACCGGGAAGAACCGCATGCCCTGCCCATGCAGCCAGGCCCGCTTCTCGCCCGCCGCGAAGTCGACATACGCCTCGGCCCACTTGCGCGGCCAGTGGTCGTCCTCGGGGCGGTCGAACCCCGCCGTACCGAGCCAGTCCTGAAGGGCCAGCTCCCGGCTGTCCTTGATCCGCAGCCGGCGCTGCTCGGGCGAGTCCACGAAGAAGAGGCCGCCGAAGGACCAGTGCGCCTGTCCGCCGATCGACCGCTCGGGCTCCTGGTCGAGGACGATCACGGAGCGGCCCGCGTCCACCAGCTCGGCGGTGGCGACCAGGCCCGCGAGCCCCGCCCCGATCACGATCACATCAGCGTCGTTCGCCATGGCTGCCATCCTTCACGGGCGGGATCGGTTGGGCCCTGTACGGGTGGTCCGATCTTCCGTACGCGCGAGTAACGCGTCAACTGGTTGGATGGCGTGTATGAGCGCTGCTGACGAGATCCTGGACATCGTCGACGAAGACGACCGCGTCGTCGGGCGGGCGCCACGCGGCGAGGTGTACGCGCGGGGCCTGCGCCATCGCGCCGTCTTCGTGCTCGCGCGGGACGCGGAGGACCGGATCTTCGTCCATCGCAGAACCCCGGTGAAGCTGATCTTCCCCTCGCTGTACGACATGTTCGTGGGCGGTGTCGTCGGCGCGGGCGAGAGCTATGACGAGGCGGCGCTGCGGGAGGCCGAGGAGGAGCTGGGCGTGTCGGGGCTGCCCCGGCCCGTACCGCTGTTCACGTTTCTGTACGAGTCCGCGGACGGGACCGGGAGCTGGTGGTCGCGGGTGTACGAGGTGCGCTGCACGCTGCCGGTGCGCCCGCAGGAGGAGGAGGTCGCCTGGCACGACTTCCTCCCGGAGACGGAGCTGGAGCGCCGGCTCGGACAGGGCCCGGATGGCTGGAAGTGGGCGCCGGACGGGCTCGCGGCGTACGAACGGCTCCGCGCGCCGCGCGCGTAGGGTGCGGTACGTGAGCGACTTTCTGCGCGGCCTGCGGCTGTGGTTCACGCCCCGGCGCGTCGCCGAGGAGGGCGAGACCCCCGACTACCGCTTCTCGCTCGCCAATGAGCGCACCTTCCTGGCCTGGATCCGCACGGCGCTCGCGCTGGTGGGCGGCGGGTTCGCGGTCGATCAGTTCCTGCCGGACCTGCGCTGGGGGGTACGGGTCGGGCTCGCGGTGGCGCTGCTCGCGGCGGGCGCGTTCTGCGCGCTGCGCGCGGTCAATCACTGGGTGCGCTGCGAGCGGGCAATGCGGCGCAAGGAGGATCTGCCCGTCTCCGTGTTTCCGACGCTGCTGAGTCTGGCGGTGGGGCTGGTCGCCGTCGCGATGCTGGTCATCGTGGTGCTGGGGCGGGCCGGCTGATGGCCGCGCCTCCCGGGGACGCGGGCGGGGCCCCGGCCCGGGATCCGGGGCTCCAGCCCGAGCGGACCCGGCTGGCCTGGCGGCGTACGACACTCTCCTGCACGGTGGTCGCCGTTCTCGCGGCCCGGCAGGCGATCCATGGCGGCGCCACGGCCGCCGGAGTGGCCGGCGCCGCGCTCAGCGCCCTGGTCTGGCTCGCCTTCCTGGGCGTGGCGCACCGCCGCACGCTGGCGCTGGACGCCGCCGCGCCGGGGCCGCTGACGGTGCGCGCGGCGATCGCCACGACGGGCTGCACGATCCTGCTGGCCCTGTTCGCGTTGGCGGTGCTGGCCTGAAGGGCCGGCCTGAACGTACGGGCCCGACGGTACGGCGACGCCACCTGGCGTGCCGTCAGCTGGCAGGCTCGGAGCGACCGTTCGCCCGTGAGCCAGGGGACCCCGATGCCTGCCACCGATCCATATCTCGTCCGACTGGCACCCGAGGTGCACGCCTATGTCCAGCCGGACGGCGGCTGGTGCCTCAACAACGCCGGTTTCGTCAGCGACGGCGAGACGACGCTCCTCATCGACACCGCCGCCACCGAACACCGCGCGCTGCTGCTGCGTGAGGCGATCCTGGCGACCGGCGTCCCCCTCCCCCGTATCGTCGTCAATACGCACCACCACGGCGATCACACCTACGGCAACGGCCTGTTCGTGCCCGAGGCGACCGTCATCGGCCATGCCACCTGCCGCGACGAGCAGTCCGCCGCCGGTCATGAAATCCGGCTGGTCTGGCCGGGGACTGGTTTCGGCGACATCCGGATCACGCTCCCGACCATGACCTACCACGACCGCCTGACCCTCCATGCGGGCGGGACCGAGGCGCGGGTGATCCACCCGGGCGTGGCGCACACCCGGGGCGACTCGATCGTGCATCTGCCGGAGCGTGGCATCGTCTTCACCGGCGATCTGGTCTTCAACGGCGGTACGCCGTTCGTCTCCGCGGGCTCGCTGCGCGGATCCCTGCGGGCGCTGGATCTGCTGCGCTCGCTGGACGCGAGCGTCGTCGTACCGGGGCACGGTCCGGTCACCGACCCGTCGGTGTTCGACGCGACGGAGGACTATCTGCGGTACGTGACCGATCTGGCGCTGGAGGGCCACGCCAAGGGCCTCACCCCGCTGGAGACGGCGCGCACGGCCGATCTCGGGGAGTTCGCCGCGCTGCGGGAGAGCGAGCGGCTGGTGGGCAATCTGCACCGGGCGTACGCCGAGCTGGACGGGCTGCCGGAGGGCTCGCCGCTGGATCCGGTCACCGTCTTCACCGATATCGCCGCGATGAACGGCGGCGCGCTCCCGGCCTGCGACGCCTGACCGGTCCCGGGCCCCGGCACCGACAGGGACCAGGCCCCGCACTGGACGACATACCGACTGGTCGGCATCATGAGTCATCAGGATCGGCCACGACCGCCCACGGAGGTACGCACGATGAGCCCAGTCCCCCCGCCAGGACTAGATCCCGAGCAGCTGCGCGGCCATCTCGACCGCGCGTTTCCCGGCCTGGTGAGCGGACCGCTCGACGCGCGGCTGATCGAGGGCGGCCGGTCGAATCTGACGTACACCGTCACCGATTCCGCCGATCCCGCCCACCGCTGGGTGGTCCGCAGGCCCCCGCTCGGCCATGTGCTGGCCACCGCGCACGACATGAAGCGCGAGTACCGCGTGATCGAGGCGCTGTATCCGACGGCCGTGCCGGTGCCCGAGCCACTGCTGCTCTGTGAGGACGAGTCCGTGCTCGGCGCGCCCTTCTACGTCATGGAGTATGTGGCGGGCACGCCGTACCGCACGGCCGAACAGCTCGCCCCGCTCGGCCCCGAGCGCACCCGCGCCGCCGTCCTGGCGCTGGTCAACACGCTGGTCGAGCTGCATGCCGTCGATCCCGTGGCGGTCGGGCTCGCCGGCTTCGGCCGCCCCGACGGCTTCCTCGACCGGCAGCTGCGCCGCTGGGGCAAGCAGCTCGACGCCTCCCGCGACCGCGAGCTGGCCGGTATCGACGAGCTGCACGCGGCCCTCGGCCGGTCGCTGCCCGGCTCCCCGGCGCCCACCGTGATCCATGGCGACTACCGGCTCGACAATGTCCTGCTGGGCGAGGACGACCGGATCAAGGCGGTACTGGACTGGGAGATGTCCACGCTCGGCGATCCGCTCACCGACCTGGGGCTGCTGGTGATGTACAGCGCGCGCCTGGAGCTGACGGGGTCGCCGATCAGTACGACCGCCGGGGCCGCCGGCCACCCCGCGCCCGCCGAACTGATCGAGCGGTACGCCGCGGGCTCGGGCCGGGACACCTCGGCGATCTCCTGGTACACGGCGTTCGCCTGGTTCAAGCTCGCCGTGATCCTGGAGGGCATCCACTACCGCTACACCCTGGGCCAGACCGTGGGCCCCGGCTTCGACCGGATCGGCGCTCTCGTCCCCGTCTTCATCCAGCACGGCCTCACCACCCTCCAGGAAGGCTGAGTACCCCTCATGGACTTCGCATTCGACGCCCGCACGGAAGAGCTGCGGGCCAGGCTGCTCGCCTTCATGGACGCGTACGTCCTGCCGGCCGAGGCGGTGGCGCACGAGCAGCGGTCCCTGCTGGCCGACCCCTGGGACACCCCGGCGGTCGTCGAGGACCTCAAGGCCGAGGCGCGCGCCCAGGGCCTGTGGAACCTGTTCTTGCCCGATACGGAGTACGGCGCCGGGCTGACCAATCTCCAGTACGCGCCGCTCGCCGAGATCACCGGCCGCTCCCCGCAACTGGCCCCCACCGCGCTGAACTGCGCCGCGCCCGACACCGGGAACATGGAGGTGCTCGCCCAGTTCGGCACCGCTGAACAGAAGAAGCAGTGGCTGGAGCCGCTGCTCGCGGGCGAGATCCGGTCGGCGTTCGCCATGACCGAACCCGACGTGGCCTCCTCGGACGCGACGAACATCCAGACGCGGATCCGGCGGGACGGCGACGACTACGTCATCAACGGCCGCAAGTGGTACATCTCCGGGGCGATGAACCCGGACTGCGCGATCTTCATCGTGATGGGCAAGACCGACCCGGACGGCGAGGACCTCCGCCGCCAGCAGTCGATGATCCTGGTCCCGCGCGACACCCCGGGGCTCGAAGTCCGCCGCGCCATGCGGGTGTACGGCTACGAGGACCACTCCCACGGCGGCCACGCCGAGGTGGTGTTCGACAACGTGCGGGTGCCCGCCTCGCATCTCGTCGGCGAGGAGGGCGGCGGTTTCGCGATCGCGCAGGCCCGGCTCGGGCCCGGCCGGATCCACCACTGCATGCGGCTGATCGGGATGGCCGAGCGGGCGATCGAGCTGATGTGCCGCAGGGCCGTGTCCCGTTCGGCGTTCGGAAAGGCGATCGCCCAGCAGGGCGTGGTCCAGAACTGGATCGCGGACGCCCGGGTGACGGTCGAACAGCTGCGACTGCTCGTGCTCAAGACGGCCTGGCTGATGGATACGGTCGGCAACAAGGGCGCGCACACGGAGATCCAGGCCATCAAGATCGCCACCCCCCGCGCGGTCGTCGGCATCATCGACTCGGCCGTCCAGCTGCATGGCGCGGGCGGGGTCAGCCAGGACTTCCCGCTGGCCGAACTGTGGGCCGCGGCACGGACCTTGCGGCTGGCGGACGGTCCCGACGAGGTGCATCAGCGGTCGCTGGCGCGGCGGGAGCTGAAGAAGTACCTCTGAGCGGGACCCACGGGACTGACACATCTGAGGCCGGCGCATCCCGGGCCGACGTATCCGGGGCCTCAGGAGTCCGGCGACGGCGGCGGGAGCAGGCCGAGGGACTGGGCGCGCATGACCGCCGAGAGCCGGTCGCAGGTGCCCAGTCTGCGGTAGATGCCCTCGATGTGCTTGTGGACGGTACGCGGGGAGATATGCAGCCGGCGGGCGATCGCGGTGGCGGGCATGGCCTCCGCGAGCAGCGTGAGGACGGTGAGCTGACGGGGCGTGAGCCCCGCCTCCGCCGCCCGCTCGACGGGGTCCGTGACGGAGGCGACACGGGACGGGGCGGGAGAGGAGGGCGCGGCACAGGTGGCGGCGGCACGCCAGCGCGCGAGGGCGCTGTAGTGGGAGTCGATGCTGACCAGCAGGGGCTGGACACGACGGGCGTACGCCAGCTCCTCCGCCGTGAAGTCGTCCTGCGGGTGGTGCAGTACGAAGCCTCTGGCGACGCCGGCCGGGGCGGGCAGCGGAATCCCGAGCATATGGGCGCCGAGGGTCCCCCGGGCCAGCCGGTGGCTCCGGCTGCGCAGCCAGGAGCGCTCGCCCATGATCTGGCTCGCCGACAGCGGCGTGTGGTCCCGGGCGGACGTGTAGTGGGCCACGAGCGGGTTGTCCGCGCGCAGTTGCCGGGTGGTCAGCGCGTCCAGATAGTCCTGCGAAAGCGCGTGGGCGGACTTCCACGCCACCACACGTCCGGTCCGCTTCGCGTAGCTGGCCTGGGAGAGCGAGACGGCCGACGCGTGCATGCCCCGGGCCAGTTCGGCGAGGACCGAGGACCAGGCGGGCTCCGGGTCCGGGTGTTCCAGAACGGCGACAGCCAGACCGAGCATATGGGCGTAATCACGCCACAGGACAGACCCCATCGATACCCCCGCGCCCCCGACGGCCGGTGATGGCCGTACGCACCGACACCGATACTCTCCGTGTTCATTCTGCCGTACCCCTCGCCCCCTGGATAGACCGGCCGAGGGGTGGATCGGCATCACATAGGGGGCTCCCGGGGCCTGCGCACAGCCGCCGCCCCGGGAGCCCTGGGCCGAGGGGGGTGCCCGCCGGTGCAGTTGCCGCGGCCACGGCAACTTCAGCGGCGCCCTCCGGCCCCTCACGCCTTCGGGCCGTCGCTCCGTCCGGCCTTCACGCCACCGGAGCCACTGGCCGTCGGGCCGTCAGCAGGGCACGACGTAGTAGACCTGCGTCCAGGTCGCCGTGCCGGTCTGGGGCGCCCTGGAGGTCCAGCGGACGCTGCGGTCGGAGTTCAGGAACTTCGCGGTCGTGCCGCGGGTCTGGTTGTTGTTGAACGTGCCGTCCCCGACCCAGGGCAGGCTGTAGGTCCCGCACCGGTAGTAGTCGCGCGAGTCGCCCGGCTTGTACAGACAGAGATGTCCGTACGCGCACGCGGCGGGCGCCCGGCCGCTCACCCCGGGCCCGGCCAGGTCGCGGGCGTACCGCTGGCCGGGAGCGGCGACGACGAGATCGCCGCCCTCGATCGCGATCCTGTTGGCGGAGACCTGCCTGCTGCCCGGCTCTTCCGCGAGATAGCCGTCGACCCGGTCCTGGAGCTCGCCGGCCTGGGCGGGTGTCAGCCCGGCCCGTTGCGTCTGCGCGGTGAACGCCTGGCGGCTGTCGTCCCGAGGAGTCTGCGCCCCGGCGGTCGGGGCCGTCATCAGGCCGGCCGCGAGCGTACCGGCGGCGAGGACGCCGACCGTGGCCCTCAGCATGAACGCGCGGATCTTGTTCATTGATCCCCCTTGAGTCATATGCGCGTGTGAGTC
Organism: Streptomyces scopuliridis RB72; assembly: GCF_000718095.1. Lineage (GTDB taxonomy): Bacteria > Actinomycetota > Actinomycetes > Streptomycetales > Streptomycetaceae > Streptomyces > Streptomyces scopuliridis. The sequence goes on from NZ_JOEI01000027.1 coordinate 108,526, forward strand.
ATATGCGCGTGGTCAGGTGCGCGGAATGTCTCACGTTCCGTAGACCGAACGACACTCATAGTGACTAGGGCGCGCGGTACCCGCAATGCGTACAAGTACGTAGGGAGAGCACCCGCGTTCGGTGCATGGCGCGCGGGGGCGGGGGGCCGCCACCGTACCGGGCCGCCGCTTTATGGGCGCAGCGCGCGCAGCAGCAGATCCGCGAGATGGTCCGCGACCTGCTGCGGGGTGAGCGGGCCGTCCGGCCGGTACCAGGTCGAGAGATGGTGGACCGAGCCGAAGTGGTAGTCCACCACCAGATCGGCCGGGGTCGCGGTGGAGAAGACCCCGCCGCGCTGGCCCTCCTCGATCAGCGCGCGGAACCGCTCGTGGTAGCGGCGGCGCTCCGCCCGCACCCGCTTGTTCTTCTCCGGGCTGAGATGGTGCATGGAGCGGAAGAAGATCGCGGCGTCGTCCAGGTTGTCGATCGTCGTCACGACCACATCGGCGGCGGCGGCCCGCAGCCGCCGCTCCACCGGCTCGTCCGCGTCCGCGTAGGCGTCGAGACGTTCCTGCTGGAGGCGGAGTACGCGGGAGTAGACCTCCTGGAGAAGGTCCTCCTTGGAGCCGAAGTAGTGGTAAAGCGCACCCTTGGTGACGCCCGCCGCCTCGACGATCCCCTGGACCGAGGTGCGGTCGTATCCGCGCTCGGCGAAGAGCCGGGTGGCGGCGGCCAGCAGTCGCTGGGGAACGGGGGTACCGTCCCCGTCCGTCGTTCTGGCCATCTGTCGCCACCTGCCTTTCGCTCCATGCCGTCCCCGGTCCCCGGCGCCTGCGATGACGCCCACGAGAGGGAACGCGGTTCCCGCCCGAGGATCTTCCCACCCGCCGTCCCGGGCGGCTCGGGCAGGATCGCGGCCGCGCGGGGGCGGGCGTACGCGCGGACCCGCGCGGTCACTCCCCCGCGCCGCCTCCGACCGCTTCCCACTTCTGCTGGACACGGTTCATCGTGGCGAGCCAGCGGTCGGGGTCTCCGGAGCGCGCCTGGTAGAAGCCCGCCACCTCGGGATGCGGCAGGACGAGGAAGCGGTCCTCCGCCATGGCGGTGAACAGCGCCTCGGCCACGGCGGGCGGCTCGATGGCGGTGGGAGTGAGCACCAGCTCGCCGGCGCTGCCGGAGGCGGTGAGCATGTCCGTACGCACGCCCTGCGGGCAGATGGCGTGCACCTTGAGACCGCGGTGACGGTAGGTCAGCGAGAGCCATTCGGCATAGGCCAGCGCGCCGTGCTTGGTGACGCTGTACGGGGCCGCGCCGATCATGGTGAGCAGACCGGCTGCGGAGACGGTGGAGACGAACCTGCCGCTCCCGCGCTCCAGCCAGCCGGGCAGCAGCGCCCTGCTGGCCCGTACGTGCGCCATGACGTTGACGTCCCAGGCGGCCGACCAGACGTCCTCGCCGGAGAGCGCGTCACCGGCCGAGCCGAGCCCGGCGTTGGCGCAGTAGATGTCGACGGTGCCGCCCAGCGCCTCGCGGGCGTCGTCCACGATCAGGGAGGCGTCGCCGGGGACCGCGACGGCGTCGATCTCCGCGGCGACGGCCTTGGCCTTCTCCGCGTCGAGGTCGTTGACCACCACCCGGGCGCCTTCGGCGGCGAATCTGCGGGCCAGCGCGGCGCCGATGCCACCGCCGGCTCCCGTGACCACAACCCCCGCACCGTGCACCGAACTCATCGGGACCTGCCTTTCCGGCGTTCCGGTTCCTCGCCGACGCCCTCGCCGACGCCCTCGTCGACCCTCAGCAGACTAACCGGTCGGTATGTGACGCGGGAAGAGGACGAGCCGGGCGGGGACGGCGGCGCGGCGTGTGGTCGGCGTCGTTCCGCGTGGCCCCGTGGAGCGCTAGCGTGCGTGGCCATGACAGCCGACCGAGTGCGCGGAGGTAGCGGAATGGGCCTGTCCAGACGGGGATTGCTGGCCGCCGGTGGCGCGATGGGGGCCGTGGGGGCCGTGGGGGCCGTGGGCGCGTCGGCCGCGGGCGCGGGCACGGCCGCCGCGCACGCGCGAGGCGGGACCGGGGGCGGGGGTCGGGTCCGTACCGGCTTCGACCGGCTGGCCGCCGACGGCTACCGGCTGCTCGCCGGGGAGAAGGTCGGCGTGGTCACCAACCCGACCGGGATCACCTCCGACGTACGCCACATCGTGGATGTCATGCACGCCGACGCGCGGGTGAAGCTCGTCGCCGTCTTCGGCCCGGAGCACGGCTTCCGCGGTACGGCGCAGGCCGGCGGCTCCGAGGGCCGTTACGACGACCCCGCCACCGGACTGCCGGTCTACGACACGTATCTGAAGAGCGGTCAGTCCCTCGCGGACATCTTCACCGCGTCCGGGGTCGACACCGTCGTGTTCGACATCCAGGACGCGGGCGCCCGCTTCTACACGTACATCTGGACGCTGTACGACTGCATGGAGGCGGCGGCGCTCGCGGGCAAGCGGTTCGTGGTGCTCGACCGGCCCAATCCGGTGACCGGGCGGGCGGCCCTCGGGCCGGTCCTGCACCGGGAGTTCGCGACCTTCGTGGGGCGTCAGCCGATCTCGCAGGCGCACGGCATGACCGTCACCGAGCTGGCGCGGCTGTTCAACGGCGAGTTCCTCACGTCGAAGCCGGTGGAGCTGGACGTCGTCACGATGACGGGCTGGCGCCGCGGCGACTTCTTCGACGCGACGGGCCTGCCGTGGGTGCCGCCGAGCCCCAATATGCCGACGCCGGAAACCGCGTTGGTGTACGCGGGGACCTGTCTCTTCGAGGGGACGAATCTGTCGGAGGGACGGGGTACGACACGGCCGTTCGAACTGCTGGGCGCGGAGGGCATCGGCCGTGAGTGGGCCGCGGCGGCCAACGCGCTGGAGCTGCCAGGGGCACGCTTCCGTGAGGCGTACTTCGCGCCGACCTTCTCCAAGTTCCAGGGCAGGACGATCGGCGGGGTGCAACTCCATGTCCACGACCGGGAGTCGTTCGATCCCGTACGCACCGGCATCGCGCTGCTGGTGACGGCGAAGCGGTCGTGGAGCGGGTTCGCCTGGCGCTCCGACCACTGGATCGACAAGCTGACCGGGTCGACGCAGGTCCGTACGCTCATCGACGCGGGCGCGGACACCGACGAGGTGACCGGCGCGTGGCGGAGCGAACTGGCCGCGTTCCGTGCCGTACGGCGGGGGTATCTGCTCTACCGGTGACCGCACGGCTGATAACAGTCGGTAGCGCACCGATATCGGAGCGTGTCCAACACGCGCCGTTGACCGCGTCGTTCACCGGCCGTGAAAGTGCCTGTCGTGATCGACGAAACTCTGTCCCCCACTCCCACGGCGCCCGCCGCGGACGCTCCGGAACACCGGGAGAGTCCGCGCCGGGTGGCCGTGGCGAGCTTCATCGGCAACACCATCGAGCTCTACGACTTCTTCATCTACGGCATGGCGACGGCGCTGGTCCTCGACGACGTCTTCTTCCCGAATCTCTCCCCCCTCAACGCCACGCTCGCGTCCTTCTCCACGTACGCGGTGGCCTTTCTGGCTCGCCCGATCGGCTCAATCGTCTTCGGCCATTTCGGTGACCGCGTCGGCCGCAAATCCGTTCTGGTCACCTCGCTGCTGCTGATGGGTGTGTCCACGGCGCTGGTGGGGCTGCTGCCCGGCTATGCCACCCTGGGCAGTTGGGCGCCCCTGCTGCTCGTCACGCTCCGCTTCCTCCAGGGCATCGGGATCGGCGGTGAGTGGGGCGGCGCGGTGCTTCTGGCCGTGGAGCACGCGCCGCGCGGGAAGCGCGGGCTGTACGCGGCGTTCCCCCAACTCGGCCCGCCCGTCGGCTTCTCCGCCGCCACCGGTGTCTTCTGGCTGGTGTCCGCGTCGCTCGACGAGGCGGCCTTCGCGAGCTGGGGCTGGCGTATCCCGTTCCTGCTGTCCTTCCTGCTGGTCGCCGTCGGGCTGGTCGTACGGCTGAAGATCAGCGAGACGCCGGTCTTCGCACGGTCCGTGGCGGAACGGGCCGCGAGTCGGGCACCGCTGATGGAGCTCCTGCGGTGTCACACGCGTGAACTGCTGCTCGGCGCGGGCGCGATGGCCGTCGTGTACGCGCTCTTCTACACATCGATGACCTATGGCCTGTCGTACACCACGACATCCCTGGGTATGCCGCGCAATACGATGCTGGCGCTGTCCCTGGTCGCCTGTCTCTTCCTCGCGGCCGGTATCTGGTTCTCCGCCACCCGCTCCGACACGGACGGCCGGCGGAGACTCGTTCTGTCGGGGTGCGGACTGGCCGCGGTCTGGAGCCTGCTGCTGTTCCCGCTGCTCGACACCGAGCGGCCGGTACTGATGGCGCTGGCCCTCGGCGGCGCGCTGTTCTGCCTGGGGGTGACGTCCGGTCCGATGGGCGCCTACCTGCCCGAGCTGTTCCCCGCACGCGTCCGCTACTCGGGCGCGTCGCTCGCGTACAACCTGGGCGGTGTCCTGGGCGGCGCGGTCTCCCCCTTGGTCGTGCCGCGCCTCCAGTCCGGCTTCGGCTCGGCGTCGGTGGGGTGGTACGTCAGCGGGATGGCCCTGGTCTCCCTGCTGTGCGTGCGGGCGCTGCCGGAGACACGGGAACGCGAACTGGGCTGACGCGAGACGCCGCGGCCCCGCCCATGGGTGGTGCTGCCACCCGGGCCGGTCGCGGCGTCCGCGTCCACCACACGTGCCGAGTCCCCCGCGTATCCGGAACCGGCTTCTACCGGTGGCTCGGGAACTCCACCACCTGCTGGTACGTCGGCCTGTTCTGCCAGTTGACCTTCGGGTGGCTGATGCCGCCCAGCGCCCGGTGGATGATCGAGTCCGTGCACCACTGGTCGCCGGCCGCGCAGTTGTCGTCGCCCGGATAGACCGCACTGGCGGGCGCCGCCGCCGCTGCCTTCAGGGTGGTGAGCAGCGCGTCACGGCAGGCGCTCAGGGAGCCGCCCCCGCAGTACGTGTCCGGTGTCGGGGCCTGGACCGGATCGCCGAGGACCTGACGGAGGTCCTTGTCGACATATCCCCACCAGCCGTACTGGAACGCGGAGCCGCTGTGCGCGCCCGTCGGGCCATGACTGGAAGCCGGGGACTCGTCGGTCGGCAGCGAGGCGGTGAGAGCCTGGTAGAGGCCGTCGCCGAGACCCGGCTTGAACGCGGCCTCCACCAGCCCCGGCCACCACGCGTCCATGATCCGTACGGCGTCGGCGTTCCCGTACGTGTGCGAGCCCCGCGCCGTCTCCTGGCGCGGGGAGCCCGCCGCGCGCCAGGACTCCAGCTGCTGTACGGCGGTGCTGAGCTGCGGATCCGTGACGGGCGCCGAGCGCAGCACCTTCAGCAGTTCGGGCAGCACCTGCTCACCGCGCAGATCGGTCACGGCCGCCTCGGCCATCGCCCGGGTGAGGGAGGCGCGGGTGACACCGCCGTCCGCGACCAGTTTCTTGACACGGCCGTCCAGCAGATCGCCCCGGTGCACCGCGCCGAAGCCGAAGCCCGCCGTGTCGTACTCCTTCGCCTGCCGGTTGTTCCAGGAGATGTAGTAGTCCTGCCCGACCGACTGCGGATGCTGGGCGAACGGTGTGTACGCGGCGGTGTTGTGCACCGGGTCGAAGCCCTGCCACTCGTACGCCTGCTCGGCCTTGACGGGCAGCGCCGGATCGACGCCCGCCGCGCGCACCGGGTTCGAGCCGCTGTTGAAGAAGGCGGCCGTGCGCGAGTCCGCGTAGAACCAGTTGAAGGCGTAGCCGATGCGGTGCGCGGCCTGCTGGAAGGAGGCGGCGTCCTTGGTGTACGCGGGGTCGTTGAGCATCTGGAAGCCGATGATCGAGTCGGCTTCGTGCCGGTAGGTGGTCCGCAGCGAGGTGTACGCGACGGGTTTGCCGCCGATGGTCGCGCGGTGGGTGACCATGCCGTACTTGGTACGCCAGACCTGGAGCCGGTAGGAGCCCGCGGCGGTGGAGTCGGCGACGGTCGGCTTCCAGGAGTTGCTGCGCTCCATCTTCTCCATCGGGGTGCAGACGGAGCGGTAGAGGTAGTGCGTGGACGCCTTGGTGGCCGGCGAGCCGTTCGGTTCGCAGAGCTCGATGGCGTACGTGTCGGTGATGTCCTGGCCCGCCGAGGTGGCGCTCCAGGCGTAGTCCTGGCCTCGGCCCATCTGGACGTACATGCCGACTCCGGCGAAGGCGACGCCGCGGGCGCTGATGCCGGGGCCCTGGAGTTCCTGGAGCATCATGAGCTGTGGCGCGAAGTAGCCGGTCTGCGGGCCGAAGACGGCCACGGGACTGCCGCTCGCGGTGTGCTGTCCCGAGACGAGCAGCGCGTTGGACATCCCGCGCTTGGCGGAGAGCGAGCCGGGCGGGACGACGCCGCCGTCGAAGAGGCCCTGGAGCGGTTTGAGTTTCTCCGGGGCGGTGACCGGGGCCTTGGCGTTCGTACCGGCCGAGCCCGTCCTGTCGTACACCAGTTGTTCGGCCTGGACCGAGCCGGCGTCGGGCAGGGCCGTGCCGCGCGGCTGGGCGGGCTTGCGCGCGTACGGGAAGCGGGTGCCGTCGTGGACGGTGAGCACGGCCTCGGGGTCGTCACGCTGACGGAAGGACTCCCAGACCTCGGTGCCCTTGACGACGCCGTACCTCTGCTGGGCGGCGAGGAGCGAGAGCGCCGCCTGCACCTCGCCGCCGCCTCCGCCGCCGAACTGGCCGCCGACGACGGACGCTATGGAGATCAGGTCGGTGAGCCTGAAGGGCTGGATCTCGCCGACGTTGGTGATCGAGTCGATCTTGCCGGTGAGTACGTACTCGCCGGGGAAGTAGCGGCCGTCCTTGGACTTCTGGCGGTAGGCGTTGATGCCGTCGACATACGCCTGCGCGTCCGCCATGGCCAGCTCGCCGCGCTCGCCCCCGGTGGTCCTGATCCGCTCGATCTGGGCCTCGTACTCCGCTTCCGTGTACGGGGCCGAGGGCCAGAACTGCTGCTCAAGACCCTGGTTGGCGAGGGCGCCGCCCGCGAAGGAGGTCAGCTCACCGCGGCCGATATGGCGGAAGAGGTCCATCATCCACAGCCGGTCCTGCGCCGCCGCGTAGCCGGCGCCGAACTCGGTGCCGTAGCGGGTGGTGCCCTTGATGTGCGGGACGCCGGTCTTCTTGTCGCGGGTGATCGTGACGTCGTCGCGCGGGGAGGTGACGGATTCGACCTGGTCCGCGGGGACCCCGAAGGAGGCGTCGTTGAAGAAGTCGGAGAGCTTCGCGTCGGTGAGTCCGCCGTGACCGGCCACCAGCGCGTCGTACCGGGCCAGTTGGTCGGAGGCATGGGCGGGGAAGGTGCCGAACAGACGGTTGCCGAGGATATCGGCGAGGGTGGCGTTGCCGTTCTGGCCGGGCGGCAGGATATCGGCGCACTGTCCCTGGCAGTGGTCGGTGACGGGGTCGGCCGCCGCGCCGCGCGCGTCCGCCGCGGGGGCGGGTGCCCGGGCGGGTTCGGCGGCGGCCTGTGGCAGCGGGGTCAGCAGAGCCGCGCCCAGCGCGAACACCGCGGCGGCGGTGGCGCTGGCGAGTCTTCCGGTGCGTCGTCGCATGGGTGCTCCTCGGGGAGGCCGGTGCGCCGGAGGTTACCGGCGGTATGACCGCTCGGTAAGATGAACATCAGTCACCTTTTCCGAACCACCACACGCCGGTTCCTGTGAATCACCTTCGAATTCAGCTCGATAACAACCGAAATGCCGGAATCCATGGATGCCATCTGTTTTTTGATGGAGCCGAATGGGGCAGCCGTACGTCCATTCCTCAACGCCGATGAAGCGACGGAGGTGGCATGCGATGGCCGGATTCCGGAGTCTTGCGAGACAGGTGCGCGACCCGCGATGCGATCTGGCCTTGCGACGGTACTCACTGCGCAAGTGCCTGGAGCGATTTGCCCCTTATGGGCACCGGGCGACCTGGGATCATCTGTGCGCGAGGCACAGTATCGAGCACGAGGACAGGGCGCCCGATCCGGTGCGGCTGATGGCCGCGCTGGACGAGTTGGAGGAGGCGCGGGCCGTATGGCTCACGTACGAGAGGGAGTTCGCGGAACGGCGCAGGCGCGAGAAGCACGACGGGCTGCGGCGCCCCAAGAGCTTCGACGACTGGCACCGGCGGACCTGGGGCGGTAACGGCGTCGCCCGGTGCGACGACCCGGCCGTCCATCCGTCCGAGTCACTGGCCGAGGTGCTGCGCCGGCTGATCTCCGGGCTGGAGACGGGTCCGGGGGCCACCTGCCCCGTCTGCGCGGACCATGACATCGTCTGGCGCCCCGATCTGGCGGGGGAACCCTGGTCGGGACCGGTCTGCATGGGCTGCGGCATCGTCGTACCGCTGCCCGTCCTCACGCCCGACGCGCTGGACCGGGCGAAGCGGGTGCGGCTCAAGGATCTGGCGTCGGTGGCCTGAGGTCTGCGGGGGCGGACACCGGAGACGGCGCGCCCCCGCGGTATCGGTGACGTGCACGACGGTGCGCGGGCGTCAGGAGCACTCGGGCTTCTTCGGAGCCCGGCGCTCCGGGAGCAGGCGCGAGCCCGTCATGCGCTCACCGAAGATGTCGTCGGGGTTGGACAGCACACAGTTTTCCAGGGACAGACAGCCGCAGCCGATGCAGTCGGTCAAGTGATCGCGGAGCCGCCCGAGTTGCTTGATCCGCTCGTCCAGCTCCGCGCGCCATGCCGCCGAGAGCCGGGCCCAGTCGTCCCGGTTGGGGGTCCGCTCCTCGGGGAGTTCGGCCAGGGCGTCCCTGATCGTCGCGAGCGGGATACCCACGCGCTGGGCGGCGCGGACGAAGGCCACGCGGCGCAGTGCGTCGCGCCCGTAGCGGCGTTGGTTGCCGCTGGTCCTGCGGCTGCTGATGAGCCCCTTGGACTCGTAGAAGTGCAGGGCGGACACGGCGGCACCGCTGCGCGCCGACAGCTGGCCGACGGTCAGCTCGTGGATCTTCTCGGGAATCTGTGGCACCCATCCAACCCTATGTGCCGCGCCCGCCGTCCGCGTTGACAGGAGCGCGCCCGCGCAACATGCTGAGCAAGCGCTTAGACAGATGCGCTTGACGGGCTTCATGGGCTTGAGAGGCAGGGAACAGGAACATGGCCGAGCCGAGGATCTTCACCTCCGCCGAGGAGCTGCGCGCCGGGGTCGGCGAGCAGCTGGGGCACAGCGAGTGGCTGGAGATCGACCAGAAGCGGATCGACCTCTTCGCCGAGGCCACCGGTGATCACCAGTGGATCCATGTGGACCCGGAGCGGGCCGCGGCGGGGCCGTTCGGTACGACGATCGCGCACGGCTATCTGACGCTGTCGCTGCTGCCCGCGTTCGTACCGCAGATCCTGCGGGTCGAGAACGTGAAGATGGGCATCAACTACGGGACCAACAAGGTCCGTTTCCCCTCGCCCGTACCGGTCGGCTCGCGGCTGCGCGCGTCGGCGGTGCTGACGGATGTCGCGGAGGCGGGCGGCGGCGTGCAGATCACCACGCTCGTCACGGTCGAGCGCGAGGGCGGCGAGAAGCCGGCCTGTGTGGCGGAGTCGGTGTCCCGGTTCTACTTCTGAGCGTTCCGCTTCCGAGCGCTCCGCTTCGGTGCGTTCCGCCTCTGAGGGATCTACTTCTGTGTGGCGACCATGCGCAGGACGAGGTCGGCGTAGAGCTCGCCGACCTCGTCGGGGGTCCGGGCCCCCGCCGCGTTGAACCAGCGCGCCACATCGATACAGAGCGACAGCACCGCGAGCGTCGTGCCCGGCACATCGGGGACGTCGAACTCCCCGTCCCGCACCCCGTCGACCAGGATGCGCCGCACCGCCGCCGTGCTGCGCCGCCGCAGTTCCACGATCTCCGCGCGGTGCTCGGGGCCGAGCGCGTCCAGCTCGTACTGCACCACCCGCGCCGTGGTGTGCCCCTCGGCGTGCCAGCGTACGAAGGAGTGGACGGCCTCGGCGAGCCGCTGCGCCGCCGTGCCCTCGCCGTCGGCCGCGGCCGTCAGCAGCGCCAATGCCCTGTCGTGGCCGATCCGGCTGATCCGGTGGAGCAGTTCTTCCTTGGTCTTGTAGTGGATGTAGAGCGCCGCCGGACTCATCCCGGCGCGTCCGGCGATATCGCGGGTGGTGGTGGCGTGGTACCCACGCTCGGCGAACGCCTCGACCGCGGCGACCAGCAGTTTTCTGGCCGCCTCCGGGGTGACCTCACCCCACGGCGCGTTCTCGCCGTCCGCTGTCCGCTCCGCCGCGCGCATCGCTCACCTCGTCCCGTTCCATCCGGCTCACCCGGCTCACCCGGCCCACTGGGCGGGACGAACACCATACCCCGAGGGTGAGCAAGCGCTTAGATCCGCTCGTGACTTCGGCGGCCGCTCAGGCCGCGGGGAGGGGCGGCTCAGAGCTTCTGGAAGGGGTCGTGGTCGGCGAGGATCTTCTCCAGTCTGGCCTGGTCGACCCGGCTGACGATCTGCCCGGCCTCCTGCCGGTCCCTGACCACCTTGGCCAGTGTGAACGCCGAGGTCGTCAGATACAGGACGGCGATACCGAGAAAGCCACGCACCCACGCGCTGGCTTCGAGCTTGATGATGCCGACGGTCACGGCCGCCAGCGCGAGCCCGAAGGAGAGGACGGCCTGACCGTAGAAGGCCGCGGTGTTCTGCTGCTTGAGGGGAGTCTCAGTCATGCCCCTCAGCATCGAGGGCCCTGGCGGGCACCACATCCGTATCGGTACTCAGCGGGTACTCAGCAGGCCGATACGCCTGTCAGCACGCGGCCGTTGATCAGTTTTCCGCGGGCCCTACCATGTGCGCCATGGCCAGACCGCGCAAGCCCCTGCTCAGCCGGGAACGCATCATCGAGACAGCCGGCGCGCTCGTGGACGCCGAGGGCCTCTCAGCGGTCTCCACCCGGCGGCTCGCCGCCGAGCTGGGGGTCAGCGGGCCCTCCCTCTACAACCACTTCCGCACCAAGGACGAGATCCTCGAAGCCGTCGCCGACGCGGTCAGCGCGCGGGTCGATCTGTCGATGTTCGCGGAGGGCGACGGCCGCGACTGGCGCACCGCGCTGCACGACTGGGCCGTCTCCTACCGCGCGGCCCTCGCCGACCACCCGCGTCTCGTCCCGGTCCTCGCCGTCGGTCCCGGCCGCCGGCCGGCCGGGCTCCGGGTCGCCGACGCCGTCTTCGGCGCGATGGTCCGGGCCGGCTGGCCGCCCGCGCAGGCCACCCATATCGGCGCGCTGATGCGGTACTTCATCACCGGCTCGGCGCTCGGCTCGTTCGCGCGCGGCTTCGTCGACGACGCGACGGCGTACGACCCGGCCGACTATCCGCACCTCGGCCAGGCCCATCTGCTCGCCGAACGGCAGCGGCAGGTGGACGAGGGCGCCTTCGAGACCGGGCTGCGGGCGCTGCTCGACGGCCTCTCGCTCCAGTACGAGCGGTACGCGTCGGCGCCGGCTTCCGCGCCGGCGCCGACCACGGCGGGCACCACGCTTCGGCCCGCGCCGAAGCGTCCCTGACGCATCCTGGACATATGGCACGCACCGAGCACCACAGCCACTCCGGATACCCCGCCCGGTCCGGACCGTCCGGGCAGTCGGGCCCCCGGCTCGCCGCCCTGGCGTCGCTGCTCGCCGACGACACCCGCGCCGTCTTCTGTCTCGCCCTCCTGGACGGCCGGGCGTGGACGGCGGGCGAGCTGGCGCGGTACGCCGGCGTCGCTCCGTCGACCGCCAGCGAGCATCTGGGAAAGCTGATCGCGGGCGGGCTGCTCGCGGAGGAGCGGCAGGGCCGGCACCGCTATGTACGGTTCGCCGACCCGCGCGCCGCCCATCTGGTGGAGGATCTGGCCGCGCACACCACGCCCCCGAAGGAGCCGCCCCGCACGCTGCGTGCCGCCGGGGCGAACAGCGCCATGGCCCGGGGGCGCACCTGCTACGACCATCTCGCCGGGCGCCTCGGCCTGGCGATCACGGACGCGCTGACCGTACGCGGACTGCTCCGCCAGGACACCGGCTTCGCCCTCACCGACCGGGGCGTGGCGTGGTTCGGCGAGCAGGGTATCGGGCTGGAGCGCACCGGCCGCCGGCCGCTCGTACGGTCGTGTCTCGACTGGACCGAGCGCAAGCCGCATCTGGCCGGGGTGGCGGGCGCGGCGCTGTGCCGGCACGCCCTGGACGCCGGATGGTGCGTACGGATCGGCTCCGAGCGCGCGGTGAAGGTGACGGAGAACGGGGAGCGTGAGCTGTACGCGAGGCTGGGCATCGAGCCCGCGGTATTGCGGTGAGAGCCGAAGCGTTGTCCGCGTACCTTCACCGTATGACGCACTCGACGATCTCCGCCCGCCCCTCCCCCGCGACCTGGCTGCCCGTGGCCGCGGCGGGTGTGACGGTCGTGCTCTGGGCCTCGGCTTTCGTCTCGATCCGCAGCGCCGGCGCGGCCTATTCGCCGGGGGCGCTCGCCCTCGGCCGGCTGCTCGCGGGCGCGCTCGTCCTCGGCGCGGTCTGGCTCGTACGACGTGAGGGCCTGCCGCCGCGGGCCGCCTGGCCCGGGATCGCGGTGTCGGGGCTGCTCTGGTTCGGCGTCTACATGGTGGTGCTCAACTGGGGTGAGCAGGAGGTCGACGCGGGCACGGCCGCGATGGTCGTGAACATAGGCCCGATCCTCATCGCCCTGCTCGGCGCCCGGCTGCTGGGCGAGACGCTGCCGCCCCGGCTGGTGGCGGGCATGGCGGTGTCGTTCGCGGGCGCGGTGGCCGTGGGACTCTCGATGTCCGGCGAGGGCCACGCCTCGGTGCTCGGGGTACTGCTGTGTCTGCTGGCGGCCGTGGCCTACGCGGGCGGGGTGGTGGCGCAGAAGCCCGCGCTGGCGAAGGCGAGCGCGCTCCAGGTGACCACCTTCGGCTGTCTGGTCGGCGCGGTCGCCTGTCTGCCGTTCGCGGGACAGCTGCTCCACGAGGCCGCGAGCGCCCCGCTGTCGGCCACGCTCAACATGGTCTATCTGGGCGTGTTCCCGACCGCGCTGGCGTTCACGACCTGGGCCTACGCGCTGGCCCGTACGACGGCGGGCCGGATGGGCGCGACGACGTACGCGGTCCCGGCGCTGGTCGTCCTGATGTCCTGGCTGTTCCTGGACGAGATCCCGGGCCTGTTCACGCTCGCGGGCGGCGCGCTGTGCCTGGCGGGGGTGGCGGTGTCACGCTCGCGTCCGCGCCGTGGCGCCGTGGTCGCGCGGCACGACGGCGGTACGGCCGCCGCACCGACGGACCCCCGTCGTGCCGGGAAACGCTAGAAAACGATCAGGGCCCGGCCTCCCCGGCCCGCGAGCATGTTCTCGAACGCCGCCGGGATGCCGTCCAGCGCGATCCGTTCGGTGACCAGCGCGCTCAGGTCGAACCGGCCCGCGCGGATGTGCTACCGCGACGGGGCGAACATTGCCGGGAGGGGCACTAGTAGTGCTTGGTCAGGTTCACTCGCTGGTGGCGTGTCCGGTTGAGGGGCTGTGTCGTTGACCGGTATGTGACACCTCAGGAACTGGATGAAGTCCGTTGCCGTCTGGAGGACTTCGCGGCGGATGTGTTCGAGCCGTTCGCGCGGGCGGATCAGCGTCGGTGGGGCGGGGTCTATCTGCGGGGACTGCTCCTGGACGGGCAGCGGAAATCGGTGGAGCCGATGGCCGCCCGGCTGGGTGAGGACGGCAACCGCCAGGCCCTGGCGCACTTCATCACCACCAGCCCGTGGGATCCGGCGCATGTGCGAGCGCGACTCGCATGGAAGATGGCCGCAGCGATCAAACCGATCGTGCTGGTCATCGATGACACAGGGTTCCTCAAGGACGGCGACGCGTCGGCTTGTGTGTCGCGGCAGTACACCGGCACCGCCGGCAAGGTGACCAACTGCCAGGCGGGCGTGTCCTTGCACCTGGCCTCGGACACCGCCTCAGCGGCGATCGACTGGCGTTTGTTCCTCCCCAAGAGCTGGGACCCGGCCTCGCCGCAGGCCGATCCCGCCAAGGTGGCCCGCCGTCAGCGGTGCGGCATTCCGCCGGACGTGGGTCATGTCGAGAAGTGGCAGCTGGCCCTGGACATGATCGACGAAACTCGGTCCTGGGGCGTCGATGTCCCCCTCGCGGTGGCCGACGGCGGTTATGGAGACACCGCGGCCTTCCGGCTCGGCCTTCAGACACGCGGGCTGCACTACGTCGTGGGCAGTTCGACCACCCTCACCGCCCACCCGCACGACGCGACACCGCACACCCCGCCCCACGGCGGCCGCGGGCGTCGGCCCCAGCCTGCATACCCCGAGGCGGCGAAGAGCGTGAAAGAGCTGGTCATCGCCGCCGGGAAGCAGGCGGCCCGGCCCGTGCAGTGGCGGGAGGGCTCCCGCCGGGGCACCGGCCGCAGCGGGGTCAAGCGCATGTACTCGCGGTTCGTGGCACTGCGGATCCGGCCCGCCGGACGCGAGATCCGCAAAGCCGTCGACGGCCCGGAACTGCCCGAACGCTGGCTGCTGGCCGAATGGCCCGCCACCGAGCCGGAGCCGGTGCAGTTCTGGCTCTCCAACCTGCCCGACGACACCCCGCTCACCACCCTCGTGCGGCTGGCCAAGCTCCGCTGGCGCATCGAGCACGACTACCGCGAGATGAAACAGGCCCTGGGCCTGGCCCACTTCGAGGGCCGCACCTTCAACGGCTGGCACCACCACGTCACCCTCGTCTCCGCCGCCCACGCCTTCTGCACACTCCAGCGACTGGCCCAGACCCCAAAAGAAACGGCGTCGGCCTGACCCTCTACCAGGTCGTCCGCGAGATGCAGTTCCTCCTCGCCGTCTGGACCGGCGCCTGCCCCACCTGTCACCGCAACATACCCACGGCGATACCAACCTGACCAAGCACTACTAGGCGTGTTTCGGAAGTAGCGCCGTCCGCCCGAAGGGCGGGGCCGACGGCGTCTGGTGCGTGCGATCGCAAGGCGGAGGATCGTGCTCGTACTGGACGTACTTGGACGACTCCGACAACGCGGCGAGCGTGCGTGCCAGGCGTCGTCGGCCAGGCGGGACTTCCGAAACACGCCCTAGATCCCGGCGATCTCCAGCGGGGCTCCCACGGCGGGCAGGATGGCGGCGCGGACCACGAGCGTTTCTTCTCCCGGCTCAGAACTGGAGTGATTTGGTCTGAAGGTACTCGGCGAGCCCGTGCGCGCCGAGTTCACGGCCCACCCCGGACCGCTTGTAGCCGCCGAACGGCGCGAGCGGGTTGAAGCGGCCTCCGTTGATGTCGACCTGTCCGGTGTCCATCCGGCGTGCGAAGGCGACGGCCTCGCTCTCCTCGCCGGCCCAGACCGCGCCCGCGAGGCCGTAGACCGTGCCGTTGGCGATCCGGAGGGCGTCCTCCTCGTCCTCGTACCGCAGGAGGGAGAGGACAGGGCCGAAGATCTCCTCCTGGGCGATGGTCATCCCGGGGGTGACCTCGGCGAAGACGGTCGGCGCGACGTAGTGGCCGGTGGGGTGCGGGGCCTCGGGGCCGCCGGCGACCAGCTTGGCGCCCTCCGCCATGCCCCGCTCGATATAGCCGCGTACCCGCGCGCGCTGCTTCTCGTTGACGAGCGGGCCGAGCCGGCTCGCGCTGTCGAGCGGGTCGCCCGGGACGTACTTGGCGGCGGCGGTCCTCGCCAGCTCCACCGCCTCGTCGTACTGGTCGGTGTGGACCAGCATCCGCGTCCAGGCGCTGCACGTCTGGCCGGAGTTGGTCATGACATTGGCGACGCCGACACTGACGGCCTTGGCCAGATCGGCGCTCGGCAGGATCACATTGGCGGACTTGCCGCCCAGTTCGAGGGCGACGCGTTTGACAGCGGCTCCGGCGGTGGCGCCGATCAGTCTGCCGACCGCGGTGGAGCCGGTGAAGGAGACGAGATCGACGTCCTCGTGCTCGGCGAGGGCCTGGCCCGCGACCGGTCCGAGACCGGTGACCAGGTTGAACACTCCGGCGGGCAGGCCCACTTCATGGACCAGCCCGGCGAAGAGCCGCGCGGTCAGCGGGGTGTCCTCGGCGGGTTTGACGACGATCGTGCAGCCCGCCGCCAGGGCCGGGCCCGCCTTGGCCACGATCTGGTGCAGCGGATAGTTCCACGGCGTGATCGCGCCGACGACGCCCACCGGCTCCAGCAGCACGGTGGAGTTGCCGATCCGCTCCTCGAAGGCGTACGTGGCGGCCAGCTCGGCGAACGAACCGGCGACCGCGATCGGCGCCCCGGCGTGCACCTTCCTGGACAGCGCGAGGGGCGCGCCCAGTTCGGCGGTGACGGTCGCGGCGATCTCGTCCTGACGGGCCGTCATGGCGTCGCGCAGAGCGGTGAGGTACGCCGCGCGCTCGGCGGGCGGGGTGGCGGCCCAGGCGGGGAAGGCGGCCCGTGCCGCGCGTACG
This sequence comes from Streptomyces scopuliridis RB72, assembly GCF_000718095.1. Lineage (GTDB taxonomy): Bacteria > Actinomycetota > Actinomycetes > Streptomycetales > Streptomycetaceae > Streptomyces > Streptomyces scopuliridis. Next base: position 124,953 of record NZ_JOEI01000027.1, read on the forward strand.
GCGGCGTCCACGTCCTCCGCCGTACCGGCCGGGACGGTCGCGATGACCTGCTCGTCGGCCGGGTTCACCACGGTGATCGTGTCCGTCCCCGCCGCGGGCCGCCACTCGCCGCCGATGTACATCCCGTCGTATGCCTTCATCGCCATTCCTTCCGGGCCCGACCTCGCGCCGGGAGTGCTCGACCTCACTCCTAAACTAACGGTGCGAGTTTTACGGCGCCAGGTCAGCAGGGCGCCCCGGGGCGTGGGGCGTCAGGGTGCCCCGGGGGCGTGGTGGCGTCACATGTCCACCAGTCCCGGCATGTCCCTCGGCGCCGGGCAGATCCTGCGGCCGTAGTCGTCGAACACATAGAGATGGGCGAGATCGACGAGCAGCGGCACCTGCGCGCCCGTCCGCAGCCGCATGTCGGGGCCGGTACGGACGACCAGATCGCTGGCCGAGATGGCGGGGCGCTCCGGGCTGTACGTGGCCGCGCGCTGCGGTTCCGGGTCGTCGAGCACCACGACCGGTCCGCTGACCCGGCCGCGCGTGCGCTCCTTGAGCCGCTCCAGCACGCCGGGGCCGCTCCTGCCGCGCCGCCGCGTGGGCGACTTGGGCCGGGGGGATTCGAGATCGGCCACCACCGCCGGCCGGGAGCCGATGTTGAGATGCACCAGCGCCTCATGGCCCTGGTACTCCATGTGCTCGACAATGCCGCTCAGCGCCACCTCACCGGGGCGGGCCTGGCTCGGCGCGGCGATACGGGCCGCCTCGGAGCGCAGCCCGACGATGATCTGCCTGCCCTGCTGGATACGGAGCAACTGGTGGTCGGAGCTGAGGGGTTCGGGCAGCGGGAGGCGCTGTCTGCCGAGATCGATGGACATCCGTCCGTCCAGTGGCGCGAACACCACGGCCTGGAGCAGATTGATCCGGGGGGTACCGATGAACGCGGCCACGAACACGTTCTCCGGCAGCGCGTACACCTCGCGCGGCGCGCTCACCTGCTGGAGCACTCCGCCGCGCATCACCGCCACGCGGTCGCCGAGCGACATCGCCTCGGCCTGATCGTGCGTCACATAGACGGTGGTGACGCCCAGTTCGGCGGTGAGCTGGGCTATCTCGGCGCGCAGATGGCTGCGCAGCTTCGCGTCGAGATTGGAGAGCGGCTCGTCCATGAGGAAGGTGGAGGGCCGCCGGGAGATGGCCCGGCCCATCGCGACCCGCTGGCGTTCGCCTCCGGAGAGCTGGCTCGGATAGCGGTCGAGCACGCTCTCGATGCCGAGCATCCGGGCGGTGGCGTCGACCCGTTGGGTGCGGTCCTCACGTGGATTCTCCAGCATGAGGGGGAAGCCGATGTTGTCGCGGTTGGTCATGTTCGGATAGAGCGCGAAGTTCTGGAACACCATCGCCATGTCGCGTTCGCGCGGCGGGGCGTCGTTGGAGAGCTCGCCGTCCAGGAGCAGTTCGCCGTCGGTGATGTGCTCCAGCCCGGCGATCATGCGCAGCACGGTCGATTTACCGCACCCCGAGGGGCCGAGGAGCACCACGAACTCACCTGGTGTGATGTCGATCGAGAAGCTGTCGACGGCGCGTGTGGAGCGTCCGTACACCTTGCTGACGCTGTGCAGAGAGATGGCGCGAGTCATGAATGGTTCCGCCCGGGAAGAAGAAGGGTGGAGCGGGTGGGACGCCTGAAGTTAGCCGACTACGCGCTGTCAGGGAATGACTCGCGCGAAGGTTGAGTGACCTTGGGGGGCCCGGGCCCGGTCCAGTCGGCTTCGCGGGCGCACAGGTGCCGGGGTCTCTCGTCCGGTCGGATCAGGGGGTGTCGCGGGCCGGGGCGGGGCGGCGGTCCGGCTCGGCGCCGGTGCCGGGCGGTGGGACGGCGGGCGTCGCGCCCGACTTGCGCAGGCCGAGTCCGGCCGCGCCCACCAGCAGCGCGCCGAGCATCACGAACGGCGCGGCCGTGCCCGCGACTCCCGCGACCAGACCGGCGGAGGCCGGGGCGGCGACCTGTCCGAGCCGGTTGCCGGTGAGCCGCAGCGCGAGGGCGGTGGAGCGGGCCTCGTCGGGGGCGGCCCGTACGACGGTCGTCATCGACAACGGCTGGCCGACACCCAGACAGAACCCGAGCGCGGCGAGCATCAGGGCGAGCCCCCACACCGGCACGGGCAGGGCGATGCCCGCGCACAGCAGGCCGCCGAGCAGACAGGTGACGGTGAGCAGGACCGTACGGCCGAGCCACCGGAGCATCGGGGTCATCACCAGCCGGCAGGCGATGGTGGCCGCGGCGCGCAGGCTGAGCAGCAGACCGATCACGGTGGGCGCGATCCCCCGCTCCTCACCGATCACCGGCAGATAGGCGGTGAGGACATCGGTCGCGGAGAGCACGGCCAGGCTGATGACGATGCCCGCCGGCACACCCCGGGTCCGCAGGATGCGACGGACGGGGACCTTGGCGGACCGTCGGGACGCGGGGGCGTTGCGGGCCGTACGCGCCTCTATCCGCCACAGAGAGGTGAAGGAGACCGCCGCGGCGGCGGCCGAGACGAGCAGCGCGAGGGCGCTCGTACGGGCCATCTCGCCGCCCTGGCCGGAGACCAGCAGCCCGGCGGCGACCGGTCCCGCCAGCTGCCCGAGGGAGGCGCCGATGGTGAAGTGGCCGAAGTTGCGGTCCTGTTCGTCCGGGGCGCTGCGGCGGGCGACGATCGACTGGGCGCCGATGACGAAGCAGAGATGGCCGAGGCCCATCACCCCGCTCCAGGCGGCCAGTTCGGGCAGGGAGCCCGACGTACCGCTGAGCGCGCAGCCGGCCGAGATCAGGACCACGCCGGCCACCAGCAGGGGGGCGCACCGTCCGTGGTCGGTCCTGCGGCCGAGCGGTACGGCGACGAAGAGCGGCAGCAGCGCGTACACCGCCGTGATCACACCGATCGCCCGCTCGTCCGCGCCCACGGAGAGCGCCCGGTAGGAGACCGCCGGCCGCGCCATCGACACCGCGCCCTGCGCGAAGCCGAAGGCGATGACCAGACGGAGGAGCCAGCCTCTCCCACCGGGCGCCCCGACCGGGGCCGGAGCGGGAACCATCAGATGATGCCGAAGAGGACTCCGGCGGCGAGCACCACCAGCGAGGTGAGCGCGGCCCACTTGACGGTGAACTTGGTGTGGTCGCCGAACTCGACCTTGGCCATGCCGACGAGGACGTAGACGGCGGGCACGAGCGGGCTCGACATGTGGAGCGGCTGGCCGACAAGGGAGGCGCGGGCTATCTCCAGCGGGGAGACGCCATGGGCGGCGCCGGCCTCTGCGAGCACGGGCAGGACTCCGAAGTAGAAACCGTCGTTGGACATGAAGTACGTGAGCGGCACGCTCAGCACCCCGGTGACGATGGCCATGTGCGGGCCCATGCCGTCCGGAATGGCGCCGACGAGCCAGTCGGCCATGTGCTGGACCATACCGGTGCCGGTGAGGACACCGGTGAAGACAGCGGCGGCGAAGACCATACCGGAGACGTTCAGCACGTTGTCGGCGTGGGCCGCGATCCGGGCCTTCTGCTCGGCCATGTTGGGGTAGTTGACGGTGAGGGCGAGGGCCGCGCCGAGGAGGAAGAGAACCGGGATCGGCATCAGTTCCATGATCATCGCGGTGAGCAGGGCGACCGTCAGCCCGGCGTTGAACCAGTAGAGACGGGGGCGCAGGGTCGCGCGGTGGGGGTCGAGTCCCTGGAAGCCGTCGTCGCCGGACGTCTCGGCGTCGTCGGTGGCGTCCGTACCGCTGCCGCCGGTGCCGCCGGTGGCCTTGCCCGTACCGGCACCGCCGCCCTTGCCGGAGTCACTGCCGCTGCCGCCCTTGCCACTGCCGCCGGCCGTCGTGCTCGTACCGCTTCCGGCCTTGACCAGTACGGTCTCGGTCGTGGTCCCGGTCTCCAGCGCCTCGTCGAGGGTCAGGACGCCCAGCCGCTTGCGCTCCCGCAGGCCCAGCACATAGGCGAGGAAGAACACCGCGAGCAGGCCGACGCCGAGCGCCGGGATCATCGGGACGAACACATCACCGGCGTCGACCTTGAGCGCGGTCGCCGCACGGGCCGTCGGACCGCCCCAGGGCAGGGTGTTCATCACGCCGTTCGCGGTCGCGGCGACGCCGGTCATCACGACCCGGCTCATCCCGAGCCGCTTGTAGAGCGGATACATCGCGGAGACGGTGATCATGAAGGTGGTGGAGCCGTCGCCGTCCAGCGAGACGATCGCGGCGAGCACGGCCGTACCGACGACGATCCGCATCGGGTCGGCCTTGCAGAAGCGCAGAATGCCCCGGACGATCGGATCGAAGAGCCCGACATCGATCATCACGCCGAAGTAGACGATGGCGAACATCAGCATGGCGGCGGTGGGCGCGAGATCGCCGACGCCCTTGATGACGTAGTCACCCAGCTGTCCGCCCTGCCCTACAAGGACGCAGAAGAGTGCTGGGATGAGCACCAGCGCCGCGATCGGCGACATCTTCTTCATCATGATCAGCACCAGGAAGGTGGCGATCATGACGAAGCCGAGGATGGTCAGCATTTAGGAGGCCCCTCACGTTCACCCTTGAACTCCCGCCGGGGGCGGCGGTCCGGATGACGTTAGGTCTGGCCTCCAGCCGTTAACAAGATGTTGACACGCGAGCAATACGAGCAAAAGCCCAGGTCACGGCGGGGGTGGTAAGGGGGAGCTAAAGGAGAGGGGTGGCCGGCGACAGCTCGACGGGGAATCCGTTGAGCACCGCCGTGCCCGAGAGCGGGTCGAGCCGGGAGCCGTCGAGCAGCTGATTGACATTGACTCCGGGCCGGGCGCTCGCCACTGAGGTACGGGTGCCCGGACGGTCATGGCCCCAGCCGTGCGGCAGGCTCACCACCCCTGTCCGTACCGTGTCGGTGATCTCCACCGGCGCCTCCAGCGCTCCCCCGTCGGCGGTGATACGGACCGCTCCGCCGTCCTTGAGACCGAGCCGGGCCGCGTCGTCCGGATGGATCTGGAGCGTGCAGCGGTTCGAACCGCCGTTCAGCGCCGGGAGGTTGTGCATCCAGCTGTTGTTGGAGCGCAGATGGCGGCGGCCGACGAGGACCAGCGCGGCGGGCCGCTCGGCGAGGGCGGCGCGCAGCCGGGGCAGATCGGCGGCGAGGGGCGCGGGCAGCAGCTCGATCCGTCCGCTGCGGGTCTTCAGCGGCTCGGGGAGGCGCGGGCGCAGGGGGCCCAGGTCGATGCCGTGCGGATGCTCCAGCAGCCGTCGGAGACTGAGCCGCGGGACGCCGGCGCTCTCGGTGTCACCGCCCGCCTCCGTGCCGCCGCCCGCCTCGGCGGCGAAGCCGTCGCCGTACGGGCCGAGCCGCAGCTTCAGATCGAGCTGCCGCTCGGGTCCGCTCGCGCCGGTGAGCAGCGCGGACAGCTCCTCGGGGTCGCGCCCGTGCACGGGCGAGTGCGGGTCGGCCACGGCCCTGGCGAGCGTACGGCCGATCGCCCTCTCGTCCACGGCCGAGGGGGAGGCGCCGTCCAGGCCGCTCACCGCGAGGACCAGCCGGGCCAGGATCTCGCTCTCGTCGAGCCGTCCCTCCTCCAGCGGGACAGCGGCGCGGGTGTAGCGGACCTGGTTCCGTACGGCGAAGCCGTTGAAGGCGAAGTCGAAGTGGGCGCTCTGCGCGGGCGGCGGTGGCGGCAGGACGACATCCGCGTGGCGCGAGGTCTCGTTGAGATACGGATCGACGCTGACCATGAAGTCGAGGCCGGTCAGCGCCCGGTCGAGCCGGTCGCCGTCGGGCGCGGACAGCACGGGGTTGGCGGCGAGGGCGATCACCGCGCGGATCCGGCCCTCCCCCGGCGTCTCGATCTCCTCGGCGAGTGCGGCGAGGGGCAGTTCGCCCTTGGCCTCCGGATGTCCGCCCACCCTGCTGGTCCAGCGGCCGAGGCTGAACCCCTTGCCGGGCGCGGGAATCCGGGGCGGCCGGTCGGTGGCGGAGAGCGGGAAGAGCGCGCCGCCGGGCCGGTCCAGGTTGCCGGTGAGGATGTTCAGTACGTCGACCAGCCAGCTGGCGAGCGTGCCGTGCTCGACGGTGCAGCTGCCGACCCGGCCGTAGACGGCGGCGGTGGGCGCGGCGGCCAGCTCGCGGGCGACCGTACGGATCTCCCCGGCCTCCATGTCACAGGCCGGGGCGACCGCCTCGGGGGTGAAGTCCCGTATCGCGTCCCGCAGTTCGTCCAGCCCCTCGACCTGGCCGGCGAGCGGCCCGAGATCGGTGAGCCGCTCCTCGAAGAGGACATGGGCGAGGGCGGCGAGCAGCAGGGCGTCCGTGCCGGGCCGGATGGGGATATGGCGGTCGGCGAGGCGGGCCGTGCGGGTACGGCGCGGGTCGACGACGGTGAGCGTGCCGCCGCGCCCGCGCAGCGCCTTCAGCTTGCCGGGGAAGTCGGGCGCGGTGCAGAGACTGCCGTTGGAATCCAGTGGGTTGGCGCCCAGGAGCAGCAGATGGTCCGTACGGTCCAGATCGGGTACGGGGATGGCGAACGCGTCCCCGAAGAGCAGCCCGCTGGAGACATGCTTGGGCATCTGGTCGAGGGTGCTGGCCGTGAAGAGATTGCGGGTGCCGAGCGCGCCCAGCAGCAGCTGCGGATAGAGGGCCCCGGCCATGGTGTGGACATTGGGGTTGCCGAGGACGACCCCGACGGACTGCGGCCCGTGCTCTTCGGCAAGCGGCCGTATCCGGGCGGCTATCAGCGCGAACGCCTCCTGCCAGCTCGCCTCCCGCAGCTCGCCGTCCCGGCGGACGAGCGGCACGCGCAGCCGGTCGGGGTCGGCGTCCAGCTCGCCGAAGGACGCTCCCTTGGGGCAGATGAAGCCCCGGCTGAAGACATCGTCGCGGTCGCCCCGGGCGCCGGTGACCCTGGTCCCCTCGATGGTGAGGGTCAGTCCGCAGGTGGCCTCGCAGAGGGGGCAGATGCGCGGGGCGGTACGGGGCTGCCCCGCCTCCGGGGTGCGTGGTGCGTCTTCGGGAAGCATGGGCCCTCCGGGCGGCGGCAGCGGTGACGCGCGAGCTCCACCGAGCATACCGACCGGTACGGACAACGCCAGGGGAAAGGAGAAACGGGCAGGGGAACGGGACGAGAAGACCGGCCGGACGCGCGCGTCAGTCGAACGTCCTGGCGAGATAGGCGCGCAACAGCTTCCTCGTCTCCCCCACGATCCAGGGATCACCGGCCGGATCCGTACGGAACGCCAGCTGGAGCAGCGCGTCGGCGGCCTCGACGGCGACCAGGACCGTACGGTGCAGCGCCGGGTCGGGCGCCCGGCCGAGATGGCCGGAGAGCAGTCCGGCGAGCCGTCTGGCGACCCGGTGGTTGGGGTCGGTCGCCGGGTCGACGGGGATCCGGTCGAGGGGCCCCGACTGGGTGCCCAGCGGGAGTTGGGCGCCGAAGTCCACGAGCGAGAAGCCGGGCACGGTGCGCTTCATGGAGAGGTACTCGTCCAGTACGGCATCGATGGCACCCCGCCAGTCATTCGGGTCGAGCGTCGCGAGCCGGTCCGCGATGCCCTCGGTATAGCTGTCCAGATTGCGCCTTCCGAGTGCGTCCGCCATGGCCCGCTTGTTGACGAAGAAGCGGTAGACCGAGCCGATGGGAACGCCCGCGCGGGCGGCGACGGCCCGGGTGGACAGCTGCTCGTACCCGGTCTCGTCGAGGAGCGCCCCGCAGGCGTCGAGAATCCGGGCCAGCCGCTCCGTGCTGCGCTGCTGCACAGGCACTCTGCGGAGCCCTCCGACCTCGGATTCTTCGTCGGCGTCCGGGTCCGCCCCGGGAGCTGCGTCGGGGACGGACTCGGGCTCGGGCTCGGGTTCGGCGCCGGCGGGGGGCTCGGCATCGGGCTTCGTATGCGTACGGTCGCGTGACACGCGATCCATGATGCCGCTCGGTCCCGTTGACGGAACGCACCACTAATCCTACGGTTGACCATAGGATTAACCTTCCGGGATTCCTTGAGCGAGGAGCGGATGCGGATGACGCACGACATCGAGCACGCGCGGAAGACGGCCGGGGATCTGGACCACTCCTCGGGATTCGGCAACGAACACAGCTCCGAGGCCGTGCCGGGGGCGCTGCCGGTCGGCCGCAACGCGCCCCAGCGCGCGCCGCTCGGTCTGTACGCGGAGCAGCTCAGCGGCAGCGCGTTCACCGAGCCCCGCGCGCACAACCGGCGGTCCTGGCTGTACCGGATCCGGCCGTCGGCCGCGCATCCCCCGTTCGCCCGTATCGACAACGGCTCCCTCCGTGGCGCCCCGTTCACCGAGACCGTCCCCGACCCCAACCGGCTGCGCTGGAACCCGCTGCCGGAGCCCGCCCCCGGTACCGACTTCCTGGCCGGTCTGTGGACGCTGGGCGGCAATGGGGACGCGACGCGGCGCACGGGGATGGCGATTCATCTCTACTACGCCAACTCCCCCATGACCGACCGGGTGTTCAGCGACGCGGACGGCGAACTGCTGATCGTTCCCGAGCACGGCGGTCTGCTGATCCGTACGGAGCTGGGCCTGCTCGCGGCCCGTCCGGGCGAGGTGGCGCTGATACCGCGCGGTATGCGCTTCCGGGTCGAGCTGCTGGACACAACGGCGCGCGGCTATGTCTGCGAGAACCACGGCCGGCCCTTCGTCCTGCCCGACCTCGGGCCGATCGGCGCCAACGGCCTGGCCAACGCGCGTGACTTCCGCGCGCCGGTCGCCGCGTACGAGGACATCGAGCGGCCGACCCAGGTGGTCAACAAGTTCTGCGGCAATCTCTGGGCCGCCACCTATGACCACTCCCCGCTCGATGTGGTGGCCTGGCACGGCAATCATGTGCCGTACGTCTACGATCTGCGCCGCTTCAATGTCATCGGGACCATCAGCTACGACCACCCCGACCCGTCGATCTTCACGGTGCTGACATCGCCGTCCGAGACCCCGGGCCTCGCCGGAGTCGACTTCGTCGTCTTCGCGCCGCGCTGGCTGGTCGGCGAGGACACGTTCCGGCCGCCGTACTTCCACCGCAATGTGATGAGCGAGTACATGGGCCTGATCGAGGGCGCGTACGACGCGAAGACTGCCGGCAAGGGGGGCTTCGTCCCCGGCGGCGGCTCGCTGCACAACATGATGTCGGCGCACGGCCCCGACCGGGAGACCTTCGACCGCGCGAGCGCCGCCGAGCTCAAGCCGCAGAAGATCGACGACGGCCTGGCCTTCATGTTCGAGACCCGCTGGCCGGTGACGGCGACCGCGCAGGCGGCGGGTGCCGCCCATCTCCAGCGCGGTTACGACAACGTATGGCAAGGTCTGGAGCGCCACTTCAGGCCATGACCCTGAGTTTCGGACACACAGTCGTGGAGGTGCCACCGTTTTGGAGTCGCCACAGCCGGGGAGTCGCCGGTGACCTCCTTCGCCCCGGACTCACTGATCCTGAACCGCAAGCTTCCGCTCTGGTATCAGGTCTCCCAGTCGCTGCGCGCCTCGATACTGGGCCGCCGGCCGCACGATCCGCTGCGGCTGCCGACCGAGGAGCAGCTCGCCTCGCACTACGGCGTCAGCGTGCTGACGATGCGTCAGGCACTCAAGGAGCTGGAGGAGGAGGGCCTGATCAGCCGGCACCGGCGGCGGGGCACCTTCATCGAACCGGGCGCCCGTCGCGGCGCCCCGCGCCGGCTGCTCGGCTCGATCGACGCGATCGTGGCCCAGCAGTCCGGTGAGCTGACCACGCTCCTCGGCCATGGCCCGGCCCCGCTGCCCGGCGAACTCGCGGAGTACTTCCCCGGGGCGGACGAGGTGGTCATGTACCGCCGGCTGCGCTGCGACGGCGAGAGCGGCGAGCCCGTCAACTGGGCGGAGAACGCGGTCCGTCCGGATATCGCGGCCGGTCTCGATGCGGCCGATCTGGAGCGCTGGCCGATGACGAAGGTGCTGCGCGACATCGTCGGGATCCGGATCAGCCGGATCACGGACACGGTGGAGGCGCGGCTCGCGGACCCGGTCACGGCCGAGCTGCTGCGGGTGCCGCTGCTGAGCCCGATCCTGCACTACACGGGGGTGACGTACGACGAGAGCGGCCGGGTCGCGGATGTGGCGCGGATCCACTACCGGGGGGACCGGTTCTCCTTCTCGGTCACGGTGGAGGCGGACCTCATGAGCTAGGTCCAAGGCTCCCTCGGTGGCCCGTGCGCGGTGGCCGATAGCATGCCGTGGAGGGCGCACAGACCGACGGGAGGGACGGTCCGCATGACGGCGACGCGGTCCGGGGCGACGGACGAGAGCCCGCTGCTCGGCGATCTCATGCCGTGGTCGACGCCCCCGCTGCGGTTCGGCAGGGAGTGGATCCTCGCCCCCGACCGGCCCTCCCTCACCGCCCGCTGGGACCGGCTCGTACGGGCCGAGGGCGCCGAGCGCGAGGCGCTGTTCGGGCCGACCCGCGCGCGTACGCCGCACAGCGCCGTCGCCGCGCTGCCGGGGCGGGCCACCGGCACCGGGCGGTTCGCGCGGGAGTCGGGGCGCTGCCCCGAGCCGGTGCGGGTGCTCCACGGACCGTTCGACGAGCAGTGGCTGATCCCGGACCACCGGCTGATCGACGCGGCCCGCCCCGAGCTGTGGCGGGTCGCCGACGCGCACCAGGTGTTCGCCGTGGAGCAGGGGTTCGTACCGCAGGCCGCCGGGCCCGCGCTGCTGGTCGGGGCGGTGCTCCCGGACGGCCGTTCCCCGGCCGGGCGGCCGGGCAGGATCCGGCCGCTCTACCGCCGCCCCGGTGGCGTGGAACCCAATCTGGCCCCCGGGCTGACCGCCCTGCTGGCCGCGCGGTACGGCCATGAGGTCACCCCCGAAGAGCTGCTCGCCTGGGCCGTGGCGGTCGCCGTGGGCACCCCGGCCGGCTGCGCGGTGCCGCTGACCGCCGACCCCGCCGTCTGGGCCTCCGGGGTCGAGCTGGGGCGGCGGCTGGTCGGGATCCAGCTGCGCGGGGCGCGCGGTGGTGAGCGGCCCCGGCTGCCCGGTGGCCGCCGCCCCTATGTGCGGGCCGCCGTTCCGGCCCGGCCGGAGGCGATCGACTACGACCCGGGGGACGAGATGCTCCGGCTCGGCTCGGGCCGTATCTCCCCGGTACCCGCCGGGGCCTGGGAGTTCACGGTGGGCGGCGTACGGACGCTGGAGCTGTGGTTCGAGCGCCGTACCGCACGCCCCGAGCCGGGCACGCTCGCGGCGATCCGCCCGTCGGAGTGGCCACGGGAGTGGACCTCGGAGCTGCTCGAACTGATCACGGTCCTGGCGCTCCTGGCGGAACTCCGGCCGCTCCAGGCGCGGTTGCGCGGAGACGGTCCGGAGATCGGTACGGCGGAGCTGCGGGCCGCGGGCGTTCTGCCCGTCCCGGCGGCGGCCCGGCGGCCGGCCTCCGTACTGGACCACCACGAGGAGGGACCGGAAGGCCAGTTCGCCCTGATCTGACCGCGGGCGGCTCGCTTCAGGAGGTCTCCGGCCGAGGGGAGGTCCCGGGCCTCCGGGAGTCGAACCCGTCCAGGACCCGCGCGAGCGCCCGGTCGAAGACGGCCTCCATATCGATCGGCCCCGAGTCCTCCGCGAACGCCGCCGCCAGCCGCGGATAGCGGCCGGACGCGATCTCCCGCCCCAGGTAGGCCATACGAACGGCGTGCTCCTGCTCCGCCGACCAGGGCAGGGACTTGGTGCGCTCCGCCGTCTGGAGCTCATTGGCGACATACGTGGTCACGACGCCGTTGACCATCGCCACCAGCTCCATCTTCTCGCCGTAGGGCGCATCGATGGCGTCCAGACAGCTCAGGCTGTATTCGATGTACCGCATCGTGTTCGGGCTGAATCCGTAGACGGCCGACATCAGCCGCGCCATCCACGGATGTACGTGCATGATCGCGCGGGCCCGGTGCGCGAGGGTGGCCAGATCGGCCCGCCAGTCTCCGCTCGGCTTCTCGGGCAGGTCGTACTCGCCGGAGACCCGGTCGACCATCAGCTCGTACAGATCCTCCTTGCGCGGCACGTAGTTGTACAGCGACATCGTGCCGCAGCCCAGTTCGGCGGCGACATGGCGCATGGTCACGGCGTCGAGGCCGCCCTCGTCGGCGATACGGCAGGCCGCCGCCGCGATATCGGCGCGGCTGAACGCCGGCTTGGGACCGCGTCCTGACCGCTCCGGACGTGCCCAGATCACTTCGGGTTCAGCAGGTCGCCCCGCCATCGATCATCACCTCGTCCACCATCTTAGTTACGTACAACGTACGTAGTGCGCTACGGTGGGCCGCATGACAACTACGTACGCTGTACTTAGTGAAGGTCTGGAGAAGCGCTACGGCGCCGATGTGCACGCCCTTCGCGGCCTGGACCTGGCCGTCGCGGAGGGCACGGTCTGCGGGGTGCTCGGGCCGAACGGCGCGGGCAAGACCACCGCCGTACGGATCCTGACCACCCTGACCGCCCCTGACGCGGGTACCGCCCTGGTCGCCGGGCATGACGTCCTCACCGATCCGCGCGCGGTGCGCCGGTCGATCGGGGTCGCCGGCCAGTACGCCTCCGTCGACGGCGAGCTGACGGGCCGGGAGAACCTCCGGCTCTTCGCCAAGCTCCTCCGGATCAGGGGCCCGGCGGGCCGGGCCCGCGCCGATGAGCTCCTGGAGCGCTTCGAGCTGACGGACGCGGCGGACCGGGCCGCACGGACCTACTCCGGCGGGATGCGGCGGCGGCTCGATCTGGCCGCCAGTCTGCTGACCCGGCCCCGGGTGCTCTTCCTCGACGAGCCGACCACCGGGCTGGACCCGCACAGCCGCAACCAGATCTGGCGGGCCGTACGCGAACTCGCCGACGGAGGCACCACGGTCCTGCTGACCACGCAGTATCTGGAGGAGGCCGACCGGCTGGCCGACGACATCGTGCTGATCGACCGGGGCCGGGCCGCCCATCGCGGCACCCCTGCCGAACTCAAGGCGCGCATCGGCTCGTACGCGGAGGTCGTGCTCGCCGAGGAGCCGACGGAGGCCGCCGCCGAGACGGCGATCCTCGCGGCGGCGGCCGTACTCGACCAGCTGACCGGCGCCGAGCCCGCGCTCGACCGGGAGCGCCGCACCGCCGGAGCCGTGGCGAAGGACCCGGCGCTCACCCTGCCCCGGCTGGTACGGGAGCTGGACGCGGCGGGGGTGCCGGTGGCCGACGCGAGTCTGCGTCCGCCGACGCTGGACGAGGTCTTCCTGCGGCTGACCGACCGTACGGACCCCCGCGCGCCCCACACGCCCCACCGGCACGACGAGCCGCACGACGAGCGACACGACAAGGAGCACGCCGCATGAACGCGATCGCGTACGACAGCGGTGCCGTCCTCGGACGTCACCTCCAGCGGATCAGGCACGCGCCGGGCGTGGTGATCCTCACCCAGGCGATGCCGATCAACATGCTGCTGTTCTTCGGCTATGTCTTCGGCAGCGCGCTGGCGATGCCCGGCGAGCAGTACCGCGCGTATCTCGTGCCGGGGCTGCTCGCCGCGACGGCCGCGGGCGGCATCATGACCGGGATGTTCCAGGCGTCGCAGGATGTGCAGCGCGGGGTCATGGACCGGTTTCTGACGCTGCCGATGAGCAGGGTCGCCGTACCGCTGGGGCAGACCGCGGCGGATCTGCTGACCACGGCCGCGGGGATGGTGCCGCTGCTGCTGGTGGGGCTCGCGGTGGGGTGGCGGATCGAGGGCGGCGTGCTCGGCGCGCTGGGCGCCCTCGGACTGCTGCTGCTCTTCCGGTTCGCGGCCAACTGGGTCGGTACGTATCTCGGCCTGCTCATCCGAAATGAGGAAGCGGCCGGTCAGCTCGGCGCCACGACATTCATCCTGCCGCTGCTCTCCAACGCGTACATCCCGGCCGAGGGGCTGCCCGGCTGGCTGCGCGTGGTCGCGGAGTGGAACCCGATCAGCGCGCTCGCCGCGGCCGTCCGCGATCTCTGCGGCAATGCCGCGCCGGCCGCGGACGCCGCCTGGCCGGTGGCGCATCCGGTGGCCGGATCGCTGCTCTGGTCACTGCTGCTGCTCGCCCTGTTCGTACCGCTCGCGGTACGGCGGTACGCCAGAAGCGACGCGTGAGGAAGAGAGGGCGCTTGGGCCCGGACCGGTGTCGGGGAGTGGATTCACCGGCCGGGGCCGCCGCCTGAGGAAGGATCACGCACCGGGCGTTCGCTCCGGCGCACTGCCGCGGGCCGTTGGGGATGACGGACGAGTGCGGCACTGCGCCGGGCTGCGTGATCGCCCGAGCGCGTTCGGGATTACTCGGGCACGCTCGGACATGTTTCGGAACGCGCTACCTCCGTGAGGCGGTCACGCGCTCACGGTGCGGCGCGCCGACGCCATGGAGCCATGAGGATCAGCGGCGGCTGCCGAACAGCGAGCGGCGCAGCCGCCGCAGCGGCGCGAAGAGCGAGACGCGCGCGCCCTTGCTTCCATGTGTCTCCGAGCGGTCACGCGAGGTCAGCTCGCGCATCAGCAGCGTCGCCTCGGCCGTCTCCCGCTGGGGCACGGCGGGACCGCCGAGCACCGAGAGATGGCGGTCGAGGCGCGAACTGGACGCGCTGCTCCCGCATGTGATCGCAGGGACTCGCGCCCTGCTGTGCACCGTTATCTGTTCCATTTCACTCCCCACCCGTACGAGGGCACCCGGCCCGGGCAGGTTAACCCTATCGCCCCACCGGGACACCCGTGTATACCGCCTTTGCGATTGACCACACCCGTACGGGTAGGGACAGTCAATACTCGATCCATCTTATTTCAGGGCGAGTTGGACACTTCGTTGCATCGGGGACCGGTGCGTGCGACGGGGCCGGTTCCGGGTCTCACCAGGCCCCGGCAACCGGCCCCGCCATCGTCATGCGCCCGTCACGACGTCAGGTCGCCACGCCCGTCACGCGGCCGAGCGGAAGACCGGCAGGTAGCCGCCCGACTGCCCTGCGGCGGTGGGGTGGTACGACTCGCCGATGTCCAGCCAGTTCACGCTGTGCAGCCACGCCGAGCCGGAGCAGATCTCATGCCCGGTGAAGGCCCCGGCGACATCGGCGAAGGTGAAGCCGTAGTCGGCCGCCCGCTTGGCGGTCGCCGCGTTGAGATAGTCGGAGGCGCCGTTTATCGCGGCCCGCTCCTTCTCGCTCAGCCCCGTGACGCACGTGCCGTTGAGCTGGTAGAAGCGCGGATAGCCGAGGACGACCACCCGGGCCGACGGCGCCTTGGATCTGATCGCCGTGTACACCGAGTTGAGGTTTCCGGGCAGGGTGCTGTCGACGAAGGCGCGCGCCTGCGCGACCCGGTTGAGGCAGGTCGCCTCCGACTGGAGCACGCAGGTGGTCATCACATCGGCGAAGCCGGCGTCGTTCCCGCCGATGCTGATGCTGACGAGGTCGGTTCCCGAGTTGAGCGGGCCGAGCTGATTGGCGGTCACATCACCTGTACGGGCACCGGAACAGGCGGTGAACGCGAACGAGGCGGGCGCGTTCGCGGCGGCCCAGAGGGCGGGGTACGCCTTGGGGGTGCGTTTGCAGCTGCCGCTCGCGCTGTCGTAGCTGCCGGATCCGACGCCCGAGGAGTACGAGTCGCCGAGCGCCACGTAGTCGACGGCCGCGACGGAGTCCGCGGCCTGGGCCGTGGCGGCTCCGGTGAGAGCGAGCACGGCGCCAAGAAGGAGCGAGGACGAGAACGCTGTGATGCGGGACAGTTTCATAAGACCTCTCCTAGCAGGATTGCTGCCTCAACTTTGTTACCAGGCAGTTCACTTCACTGGAAGTGTTCATGCCAAGAACATTCCGTGAGGCTTCCCGGTCGGAGTGTCAGAAGCACATGATTCGCCCCTGTTCGAATAGATCCGATCAGGGAGGTTGCGGATGCGACTGGCGATCACAGCTCACCCGTCCAGCGGGAGTTCTACGTTCCATGCCGTCATGGCCCTGGTGAGAACCGGTCTCGGCCGCGCCGGCGCGATCGTCGCGGGGGTGACGACGGCGACCGCCGGCTTTCTGGTGGGCCGCTTCCGTAAGCACGCTCGCCGCGTTGTCGGAGTCGCCCGAGTACGGCCGGGCCATCCACAACGCCGATCCTCCGCCTTGCGATCGCCGCTCGGCATCCAGGGAGGAAT
>NZ_JOEI01000028.1 GCF_000718095.1 Streptomyces scopuliridis RB72
GGCGTCGTCTCGCTGGTCGTGGCGGCGATCGTCGGTCTGAGCGTGCCCGCCGACGAGGCGACCGGGCTGAAGAGCGCGGTGTGCCGAATACTTCACCCGCTCAGCGGGGCCGAGGCGTGCTCCTCCGGGGACTACGCGGGCGACGGTGACGGCGGCGGAGGGGACGGAGGGGACGGCGGCGGGGGCCCCGGCGACCCCTTCGTCCCCAACGGCGACCCGTTCGAGCCCGCGAGGTGTCTGCTGTCCCAGGACCAGACGAAGACCACCGTCGTCATCCAGATCCTCTTCATCAAGATCAGCAGCTCGGAGACGGTCAAGCTCCAGCAGTGGTCCGACGGCACCGTCACCCTGGAGCGCGTGAAGGAGACCGGAGGCGGGGTCACCGCGAGCATCTCGGCGGGCATCCCGGGGCTCAAGGACTGGGGCGGCAGCGCCAAGCTGAGCGGCACCTACCTGGCGGGCAGCGGCAGTGGCGGGCAGTGGCTCTTCAACGGGAACAAGAGCGGCGACCCTCAGGCGGACCTGGCGGCCAACCTCGCGGACGCCCAGCAGTTCACCGAGTACCTGAAGGCACAGGACAACTGCAACAGCAGGCCCGCCGGCCCCCGCTCCTCCGAACTGGGCATGATCTGCGGCTACCACGCCGGCAAGAAGAAGCCCGACCTCGAACCGGAGCGGGCACCCGACGTCGACATCACCAAGACCTCCACCGAGGCGTCCGGCAACGCGAGCTTCGGCGGAAAGTTCAAGAGCAACGGCAAGGGCGGCAAGGACGCCGGGAAGAGCGACGGCCCCAAGGACCTCGGCAAAATCTCCGGCGAGGTGCTCTCCGGGACGATGACCGAGGACGTCGTGGTCATGCGCACCAACACCGGCGTCAACGCCGGGAAGATCACCTTCGTCTACACCTTCACCGTCAAGGGCACGGCCGGCTTGGGCGGGGTCGCCACGGGCGAGAGGATGCAGCAGGTGGCGGTCACGTACGACGCCGCCGCCTACGACCAGGAGGAGAAGGACGGCGCCGCGCACCACCCGGAGAAGCTGGTCATCACCACCAGCCAGGAAGCCGGGGACGGCGGCGGCGTCAAGGTCGAGGCAGGCGCCAACGCCGGTCCCGTGACGATCGATGTCGGTGGTGGCGGCGGAAGCACCGAGTCGAAGATACACACCGAGTCGGCCGAACTCATCCTCGACAACGACGGGGACAGCACCGCCGTCGAGGACTGGCTCCGCGGAAACGGCGACCCCGCCAGCAATCCACTCCCCTCCCCCTCGGACGCGGCCGAGGTCCCCGGCCCCGACGCCAGCCCCCTCGAACGGCTGCTGCACGACAAGGGAAAACTCAGCAAACTCGACTACAACGCCAACACCGACTGGTGGAACGCCTCACTCGGCATCGGCTTCGGCATCTCCGCCGGGCAGTTCACCCTCGGCTTCAAACTCTTCGGCATCGACATCACCCACGAGCAGAAGACACAGACGATCACCGGCAACCCCACCTACGCCACCGGCCCCAAGAGCGGCGGCGCCCGCCCCTGGGTCGAATGGAAGAACTGCACCCAGACCAAGCCCATCCCGACCTGACCGACGGGGCGCGGGGTCGCGCGCGACCCCGCCGCTCAGCGATGCCGCCCCGCTCCCTCCCCCGCCACGCCCCTGATCGCCGTCTCCACCGCCGCCACCCGGTCCGTCAGCAGGCCAAGTGCCGCCACCGCGCGGGTCATCGGGTCGGTTTCCGGGCCGCCCAGGGATTGGGTGCGGGTGTAGGCCGTCTTGATGGCCGTCCAGCGGGCCGCGCGGGGTGGGGTGAGGGTGGCGCGGAGTTCGGCGAGTTTCAGGAGGTTGGACTCGGCGCCGGTGGTGAGGGTCTGGGCCTCGCCCGTGTAGTGGTCCTCGATCACCGCCGCCAGTTCGGCGTCGTTCATGACCGCGTCGATACGGGCCGCGATCTTGTTCATGTTGCGGTAGGAGCCCTGGAGCAGGAAGGGCGGTTCGGTGCGGGAGGTGTCGGACTGGGCCGCCGAGGCGATGTAGGCCGCGTTGACCGCCAGGACCGTCGCGCGGGCCATCAGCAGGTGGCGCAGGACCGCGAGTACGCGCTGGAGTTCGGCCGGGGTGTAGGGGTGGGTCAGGCGGTCGGCGCGGGCCGTGGGGTCGGCGGCGGCCAGGCGTACGAGGAGATCGAGGTCGGCGCGGTCGCGGGCGGCGAGGGGGGCCAGGACCGGATGGGAGGTGAGGGCGTTCTCGACGAAGCTCTGCGCGAAGACGTCCTCCTTGCCGGTCAGTACGTCGCCGAGGTTCCATACGTCGGCGCGGTTCGCGAGCATGTCGGGGATACGGAAGCGGTGGCCCGACTCGGTGTACGGGTTGCCGGCCATGCAGACCGCGAAGCGCTTGCCGCGCAGGTCGTACGTACGCGTCTCACCGTTCCGTACGCCCTCGATCCGGCGCTGCGCGTCGCACAGCGGGATGAACTGCTGGAGCAGTTCCGGCGAGGTGTGCTGGATGTCGTCCAGATAGAGCAGGGTGTTGTTGCCGCTCTCCAGGGCGAAGTTGATCTTCTCGACCTCCTGGCGGGCCGTGGCGTTCGGTGCCCGGTCCGGGTCGAGTGAGGTGACCTCGTGGCCCAGGGCCGGGCCGTTGATCTTGACCAGGACCAGGCCGAGCCGGTCGGCGACGTACTCCATCAGCGTCGTCTTGCCGTACCCAGGCGGGGAGACGAGCAGCAGCAGACCGTTGCTGTCGGTGCGCTTCGTCTCGTCCGCCGTGCCGAGCTGCTTGGCGAGGTTGTCGCCGATCAGCGGCAGATAGACCTCGTCGATCAGCCGGTTGCGCACGAAGGACGACATGACGCGCGGCCGGTAGTCGTCCAGCCGCAGCCGCGTCCGCTCGGCCGTGACCAGGGCGGCGCGAGCGCGCTGGTACGCGCGGAAGCCGGGGGCCACCCGGTCGCGGAAGTCCCTTGTACGGGCCAGGAGTTCGTCGATACGGACGGTGAGCCGGCGCCGCTCGATCCTCGGGTGGCCGCCGAGCAGGCCGTCCACGGTCTCGGCCAGCGGCGCCGCCGAGTCGTAGCGGACGAGGTCCGGGCAGAGCTCGACGGCGGTCGCCTCCGCGAGCTCACCCGGGTCGGTGCCGTCCCGGCCGCCGGCCGTCGCGTACGCGGTCAGCCAGTTCTCGACCAGCTGGCGCCGCGCCGCCAGGTCGTCGCCGAGCCCGGCCAGATCGTCGTCGTACGCCGACGTGCCCACGGCGCGGCGGAACTTGTCGAGGAGGGTACGGGCGCCCGCGCCGGTGACAAAGCCCTCGGGGCCGCCGGTCAGCTCCTCGAAGAGGTATTCCGCGCTCAGAGTCGTGTCGTCGTTCAGGGATGTCCCGCCGCTCCGGGATGTCCCGCCGTCCGCCTCCGTGAACTCCCTCATCGCTTCAGCCAGTTCACGCTGAAGCGCCGCGATCGCCGGCGCCAGTCCGAACGTCTCCCGCGCCCGCGCCATCGACACCGCGCGCCGGGTCCAGGCGTCCCGCGCCTCCTCCGTCGTGCCGTGCGCCCAGAACAGCTGCGCGGCGGCGCGGGCGGCCGGCGGATAGCGCAGCAGCCCGGCCCCGGCCCGCAGCCTCAGCAGCGCGCCGAGGATCAGCGTGGCGTCGTGGTCGTGGACCCCGCGCTCGTACCCCTCGTCGTACGCCGACTCCGCCGACCGCCGTACGAGCGCGGCGAGTTCGCCCTCGGAGTCGTCGGAGTCGCCGGATTCAGCGGAGTCGGGGGCCGGCGCTTCGGGACCCAGCTCGGCCAGCAGCCGCGCCGCCAGATACTCCGCCCGGTAGACCTCGGGCGACTCCGACGGCAGCGTCTGCCCCCAGTACGGGCGCGTCGCCGCGAACTCCGGGTCCGTCACCGGCGCGCGGTAGTCGGTCCCGGTGAGCGCGAAACTCAGCCCCCCGCCCGAGCTGTCCGGTACGAGCGTGAGGTCGAGCGGCTGCGTGTTCACCGCGAAGCTGTGCCGCCCCAGCCGGATCAGCGCGCCACCGTCCGCGTACAGGTCGACGCGGTCGCGCAGCGCGCGCGACGCCTCCTGCCGCGCGGCCTTGAGCCGCCCCTCCAGCTCGCCCGCCCGTACCCGGTCGCCCAGTTCCCACAGCTCCGTCACCGTACGGCGGACCTTCGCGACCATCGGGTCGGAGGCGAAGTACGTACTGACCTCGTCGGCCGAGCCCAGGGCCGCCGCCCGCCGCCCGACCGTCTCCAGCACCCGCGCCGCCGACTCCCCCAGCCGCTCGGCGCGCCGGGCGCGGGCGTCCTGGAGGCCCTGCTTGCGGGCCGAGAACGTCTCGTAGATCTCGCCGCGTCTGGTGGCCAGTACGGCGAGGAAGTCGTCCGACTCCGCGAACCGGGATTCGAGGTTCTCCAGCCGCAGCAGCAGCGTCGCGAGCTGGTCGTCGCATGCCTCGGGGGTGTCCGCGGCGGCCAGCGCGCCCGTGACCGCCTGCCCCAACAGGGCTGATTCGGCGGCGAATTCGGCCCGCCCCTCGTGGTCGCGCAGCTCCCCGCGGCGCGCGTCCAGCGTGGCGCGGGCGCCGTTGACGCCGCCCAGGACCTCGGCGATCCGCTCCAGGATGGACGTACGGACGGTCGCGTCCTCGATGTCGAGCCCCGTGACGACCTCGGTGACGGTACGCAGCCCCGCGGCCAGTTCGTCCAGCCGCGCGGTGAGCGGCGCGGCCCCGGCCGCGGTGGCGAGCGCGCCGGCCTCCTCCGTCAGCCCCGCGATCTCCTCGTGGTGGCCGGTGAAGGCGTCGTCGCGGCGCAGGAAGCGGACCGCGCGCTGTGCGAACGCCGTGAGATCCCCCTCCGTCTCCGCCGCCAGCGCGTCGATGCGCGCGATATCCGCGTACCGCCGCTCCTTGAGGGTGAGCAGATGGCCGTGCGCGCGGCGCAGTTCGGTCAGCCGCTCGACCCACGCGGCGGCCGCGGGCGGCACCTCGCCGCGGGCCCGGCGCACCAGCGCCGCGATCCCGGCGGCGGACGCGTCGAGCGCCTCGGCGGTCTGCCGGGTCAGGGTCTGTACGGTCGCGAACTCGGCCAGCACCTGTTCCGCCGTGGCCCGTACGGCGGCCACCGGCTCGCGCAGATCGCCTGTGCCGGGATCGCCCAGCCAGTGGTAGGCGTCGGTGACGCGGACGCAGGCGGCGAGCAGCGTCTCGTACACGGCGGTGGTCGGGGCGGCCGTCTCGGTGACGGCGCGGGCCAGCGACAGACAGTCGGAAATGCCGCGTACGAGGTCGGCGTTGCCGATTCTCCCCAGCGCCCCGCCGTCACCGTCTCCCGCCGCGGCGGCATGGGTGTCGGAGACATACGCGGAACGCCAGATCTGGAGCGGATGGACCCGGGCCGGCTCGGCGCGCTCGTCGGCGCGCAGCACGATCAGCGTGCCGTCCTCGAAGAGCGCGTACCCGTGGCAGGAGAGCGGGGCCGCGACCTCCTCGCGGATCAGGTTGTACGGGAGGAGCAGGCCCCGGCCCTCGGCGCGGGCGTGGAAGACGTACAGCACGTCCTCGCCGTTCGGGGAGCGCAGCTCCCGCTCGAACTCCAGGCCCCCCGTGTCGAGATCGAAGGTCTTGTACGCGCCCGAGGCCAGGCAGTAGCCCCCGGGGAAGACGATCCCTTGGTCCTCGGGCAGCCTCCGGCAGGCCCGCCCGATCCCGTCCAGCCGGACGACGGTCCGGGTGACGGTGTTGAAGACCAGATAGCGCGCGGCCTCCTCCTTGTACGGGCGGACGCGCAGCAGGATCAGCACGCCGGCCCGCGCGTGGGCGACCTCGGCGTCCGCGAGCGACTGGAGCGGCTCGTCGACCGGCTCGGTGTGGATGCCGTCGCCCGACTCGGTGTCGTTCTCGGTCTTGACGGTGAGCGCGCCGCCGACCGTCGAGACGAAGACCTGGCCGCCGTCGACGGAGATGTGCGGATGCCGGCCGAGGACCTGGTCCTCGCGGGTGGTGGCCGTCCACTCGACGTCGTGGGAGGCGGGGACGACATGGTCGCGGTCGCCGCGCGCGTCCAGGAACGCGACGGTGCTGTCCGCCACGTTCGCCGGGTCGGTCGGGTCGGTCGGGTCCGTCGCGCCCGCCGCGCCCGTCGTCAGGGTCCAGCGCAGGACGCGGATGTCGTCGGTGCTCTCGCCGGTCTGGAAGACGGCGAGCAGCCTGTCCCCGGTCCGCCGGAGCCGGAGCAGCCGGGCATCGCGGAAGTAGCGGTAGAGATCCGTGAACTCCCTGACGAAGCGCGGGTCGTCGAGGAGACCGGGCACGGCGTCGGCGGGGAGCGGGTTCAGCTCGCGGTCGTGCAGGGCGAAGACGTCGCCGACGGCGATGTCCGACGACGTACCGGCCGGACTGTTGTAGCCGAAGAGCAGCGCGCCCCCGACGGAGACGATGTCCCGGGGGACGGCGGGCCGCTCGGTCCGTACGCGCCCGGTCCCGGTCAGGCCCAGCTCCATCGAGCCGAACGCCTCGATCCGGCGGGAGTTCAGCTCCTCGGCGCGCCGCGCCAGCTCGCGGGCCTGCGCACCGAGCCGGTCGCGCAGCACCTCGTACGTACCGGCGTCCACTTCGGTCTCCATGGGACTCTCTCTCGCTTTCCGTACGAGTCGTTTCCGTACGAGTCGTTTCCGTACGAGCCGTTCTGTACAAGCCGTTCTGTACAAGCCGTTCTGTACAAGCCGTTCTTTCCAACTGTGACCGCGCAGCGCGCGGGATCCGGAGCCATCGACCCCCGTACGGCGGCTCCGGACCCCCCGCGCCCTGAGAGGGTGTCCCCCTCAGCCCTTGACCGCGCCGTTCACGGCGTCGCTCAAGTGGTCCAGTTGGCCGGCCCCGGGCACACCGAGCGCACCGGACTTCATCAGCTTCATCAGCAGCGCCGACACCGTCAGGTTCTGCACATCGGCCGTCGAGACCGACCCGAGGATCTGCTTCAGGTCCTCCGGCAGGCTGGCCGTACCGTCCAGATACGGCTTCGCGAGCGCCTGCGCCGTCTCGGAGTGCTGGACGAAGCCGTCCACGCTCTTGCCGAGCGAGACCGACGACACGAGCCGGTCGAAGAAGACGGAGTCGCCGCCGACGATATTGATGTCGGAGTTCTCCAGACCCGTGGCGAGCACGGTGGCCTGCGCCTCCGCGACCTGCCGCTGGACGTCGAGACCCGCGAGCCGGATCTCCTTCTCCGCCGCCAGCCGCAGCCGGTACTCCTCGTGCGTACGGGACGCCTCGTCCAGCGCGGCCATCGCCGCCGCCTTCTCGGTCAGCCCCTCGGCCTCGGCCTTCAGCTTCTCGCCGATCATGGCCGCCTCAGCGGTGGCCTGGGCCCGGGTGCCCTCGGCGGCCGCCAGCGACTTCAGCCGCGTCCCCTCGGCCTCCGCCCGCAGCCGCGCCTCCGTGGCCTCGGCCTCCGCGCGGCCCTCCTTCTCCAGGACGTCCGCCTCCTTGTCGCGTACCTGCACCCCCGCGAGGCCGGCCGCCGCCGTCTCGGCCTGGATGCCCTCCGCGAGCCGCAGCTTGGCGCGCGAGTCGAGATCGGCGGACTTCAGCCGGGCCTCGGCGAGCGTCAGCTGCTCGGCCGCGTGGTGCTTGGCCGCGACCTCCGCCGCCTCGGCCGCCTTGATGTCCTTGACCAGCTTCTCCTGGGCCTCCGCCTCGGCCGCGATGATCACGGACGCGCGGGTGCGCTCGGCCTCCTCCACCATGCGGAGCTTCTTGATGGACTCCTCCTGCTCGGCGACCGTACGGTCCACCGCGATCCGCTCCCGGATCACATCCGCGACCTCCCGGCGCTCCGCCTCGACCTCCTTGTCCTTGGAGATCCGGCTCAGTTCGGTCTCGCGCTCGCGCCCGATGACCTCAAGGACGCGGTCCTTCTCGATGCGCTCGTTCTCGATGGCGATGACCCGCTCGCGGTTCTTCTGCGCCACGGCGATCTCGCGCGCCTGGTTCTCCCGCTGCACGCCGAGCTGTTCCTCGGTACGGAGGAACGCGGTCTGCGCGCCGAGCCGCTCCTCCTCCTGCACCTTGGAGGTCGCCGCCTCCTCGCGGGCCCGCAGCGTCTCCACCTCCCGGCGCTGCTTGATCTCGGCCTCGGCCTGCCGCCGTTCCAGCTCCAGGATGGTTTCCCGGGCGTCGACGTTCTGCCGGGTGATCTCCTTCTGCTCGGTGCGCTGGAACTCGTTGGTGCGTACGTGCTCGACCGCCGTCAGTTCGGTGATCTTGCGGATGCCCTGGGCGTCGAGGATGTTGGCGCCGTCGAGCTGCGTCATCGGCGTCTGCTCAAGGAAGTCGATGGCCGCGTCGTCGAGGTGGTAGCCGTTGAGGTCGGTCCCGATGACCCGGATGATCCGGTCCCTGAACTCCTCGCGCTTGGTGTAGAGATCGACGAAGTCCAGCTGCTTGCCGACGGTCTTCAGCGCCTCGGAGAACTTGGCGGCGAAGAACTCCTGGATGGCGGCCGGGTCGCTGGCGCGTTCCGTGCCGATCGCCTGGGCGACCTTGATGACGTCCTCGACGGTCTTGTTGACCCGTACGAAGAACGAGATGTGGATGTCGGCGCGAATGTTGTCCTGGCAGATCAGACCTTCTCTGCCGGTGCGGCGGATCTCGATGATCTTCACCGAGATGTCCATGAACTCGGCCTTGTGCAGCATCGGCAGCACCACGGCGCCGGTGAAGGTGACGTCGACCTTCTTGGTCTTGGAGATGATCAGCGCGCGGCCCTGTTCGACCTTCCGGAACAACCGGCTGACCAGCAGGGACAGGGCGAGGGCGATGAGCAGGACAACGGCGATGAGCACGCCGATGCCCAAGGAGATGGCATCCATTGATGTGTCCTTGAGAGAAAGCGAAGGGGAAGAGTGCGAACAGAGCGCGCGACGGAACTGGTTACCGGCGCGACGCGGGCTCAGCGCAACGCGGGCTCGGCGGAACTCGGCTCGGCGGACGTAGCTCGGCGGACGGAACTCGGTGGACGGAACTCGGTGGACGGAACTCGGCTCAGTGAGCGGAGCGCGGGTCGAGCGCCGGGTCGAAGGGCGCGACCCAGAAGAACTCGCCGTCGACGTCGTACGCGTACAGCAGGCCCGTGCTTCCGGCGACGAGGACATCTGCCTCGCTCCGGCCGGTCTGCCTGACCTGGACCACCGCGGTCGAGCCGTCGGCCGCCGCGACCTCGGCCTGACCGAAGTCGGCGGAGACGGAACCGGTACGGATCGTGCAGGTCAGCCCGATGAAGTCCAGCCGGGACGGCGGCGCCTGTTCAGGTACGAGGTCACGCAGCCGGCGTACGAGCAGCCGCGTGACGCCCCAGGCGATCAGCAACGCGGCGGCGGGCACGGCCACGGACAGCAGGGTCCCGGCGGCGCCGGACACCCCGGAACGGCGCACCAGCACCGAGCCGGCGAGGCTGACGAACCACGCCACGGCGATCACCAGGGACACCGTGACGGTCACCGGCACCCCGCCGAGCCCCGCCGCGTCGGTCGCCGGCCGCGGCTGGAAGGAGTCGTGCTCGGCGGCGCCGGCCAGTACGAGCAGCCAGAAGGCGATGACCACGAGCAGCGCGGCACCGAAGAGGACGGCGGGAAAACCCAGCGCGGCGCCAAGGAACTCACTCATTGCCCACCCCCCGATTCCCCATGCGTACCTGCGACCTCGGGCCCCGGCGCCGTTGGCGTTTCCACATCCCGGCACCGGGGCCGCTCCCCCGTTTGCGCAGTACCCATTCTGCGTGCAGTGGACATGTACACGCATTGCCGGATCCCGGCAGTCTTAACGCGTTCTTAATGCCGGGCAGCGCCACGCCGGACAGACGTCACGCCGGAGCACTTCCCGACGGACACACGCCCCTCACGCGCCCCCATGACCACCAACACGGAGGTGATTCCGAGTAATCAAGTGGAAACAGATAGTGAGGAAGTCAGTCGACACCAACCGTCTGGAGTCCCATGCGCAACCGTCGCAACCGTCGCACTCTTCGTTCCACCGTCACCGCCACAGCGGTGGCCGGCGTGCTGGCCCTGGGCGCCGGCACGGCCGTCGCGAGCGGCTTCCTGAGCTGGGAGGGTCCTCAGAACACCGGCCGCGCCAAGGAACTCACGCGCTGCGGCTGCAGCAACATCGATCCCAACTTCCGTGCGGCATACCGGTTCACCTACACCGGCCAGACCGCGGCGATGTACAACCAGCCCGACTGCGCGGGGACGAGCCACTACACCTTCAGGGGCAACTCGGAGAGTGTTCAGCCCTTTGGCTGGCGGAGCATCTTCATCCACTGTTAGCGCCTGCCCGTTCCGCAGCGCGTCCGAATCCGGCATGGGCCGCGTTCGTGACTGACCTGCGGGCCATCCTGGTACGGGAGTTGGCGGCCATGGACGAGCGCATCGACGGCCTCCAACGCTGCCGCGCCGCTTCGCCAACTACCTGGCGCGGCCCTGAGAGGTGGAGCGGTCGATGTGGAGACGGTCGTGTCCGTCCGAATGCCGGGCGGACGTCACGCCGGAGCACTTCCCATCGACCGCGCGGCCAGTTCGAACGCGCCCGTGTAGCCGTGGCGGCGCATCGCCTCGGTCCAGCGGGGCGGCGCCGTAGACGAGGTCCATGGCCGCGCGCACCTCGCGCCGCTCCTCCTCGGTCAGGTCGCCCTCGGCGGTCTCCGGCAGCGGCGGGAGCGCCGACGCCTCCTCCTCGGCCGCCGCGATCAGGGCGTCGAGCCCGGCGAACTGGGCTTCGGCGACCTCCACCTCGGCCATCTGCCGGGTCGCGGCGTTGACGAGATAGGCGGAGACGTCCATGCCCGCGCGTTCCGCGTGAGCGCGGATTCGCTCAGCGTGCTCGCTCTCCAGGCTGATGCTGATCCTCGTCTTGGACACACCAGGAGCGTAAGACGCGTATTACGGCTCGCCAAGCGCGCTCCTCCGCCCCCTGTCAGCCGTCCTCGCCCTCCAACTCCCCCTCGGTCTCCAGGAACACCGCGCGCAGCGCGTCCAGCACCGCCGGGTCCGGCTTGGCCCACATGCCGCGGGACTCCGCCTCCAGCAGGCGTTCCGCGATGCCGTGGAGGGCCCAGGGGTTGGCCTCCTGGAGGAACTCGCGGTTCTCCGGGTCCAGGACGTACGTCTCCGTGAGCTTGTCGTACATCCAGTCCGCGACCACGCCCGTCGTCGCGTCGTACCCGAAGAGGTAGTCGACCGTCGCGGCCAGTTCGAAGGCGCCCTTGTAGCCGTGGCGGCGCATCGCCTCGATCCAGCGGGGGTTGACCACGCGGGCGCGGAAGACGCGGGACGTCTCCTCGACCAGCGTGCGCGTGCGGACCGTCTCGGGGCGGGTCGAGTCGCCGATGTACGCCTCCGGGGCCGTGCCCTTGAGCGCGCGGACCGTGGCGACCATGCCGCCGTGGTACTGGAAGTAGTCGTCCGAGTCCGCGATGTCGTGCTCGCGGGTGTCGGTGTTCTTGGCGGCCACCGCGATGCGCTTGTACGCGGTCTCCATCTCGTCGCGCGCCGGGCGGCCGTCGAGTTCGCGGCCGTACGCGTAGCCGCCCCACACCGTGTAGACCTCGGCGAGGTCCGCGTCGGTGCGCCAGTCGCGGCTGTCGATGAGCTGGAGGATGCCCGCGCCGTACGTGCCGGGGCGGGAGCCGAAGATACGGGTCGTGGCGCGGCGTTCGTCGCCGTGCTCGGCCAGGTCCGCCTGGGCGTGGGCGCGGACGAAGTTGGCGTCGGCGGGCTCGTCCAGCGAGGCCGCGAGCCGTACCGCGTCGTCCAGCAGCCCGATCGCGTGCGGGAACGCGTCACGGAAGAAGCCGCTGATGCGCAGGGTGACATCGATACGCGGGCGGCCGAGTTCGGCGAGAGGGGTCGCCTCCAGGCCCGTCACCCGGCGCGACGCGTCGTCCCACACCGGGCGGACGCCCAGCAGCGCCAGCGCCTCCGCGATGTCGTCGCCCGAGGTGCGCATCGCGCTTGTACCCCACAGGGACAGCCCGACGGAGGTCGGCCAGTCGCCGTTGTCGGTGCGGTAGCGGGTGAGGAGGGAGTCGGCGAGGGCCTGGCCGGTCTCCCAGGCGAGCCTGCTCGGTACGGCCTTGGGGTCGACGGAGTAGAAGTTGCGGCCGGTCGGCAGGACGTTGACCAGGCCGCGCAGCGGGGACCCGGAAGGACCCGCCGGTACGAACCCGCCGCTCAGCGCGTGCACCACATGCTCGATCTCGTCGACCGTGCCCGCGAGCCGCGGTACGACCTCGCGCGCCGCGAAGTCGAGGACCGCCGCGACCCCGTCCGGGAGGCCGGCGGCCACACCCGGCACCGCCGCCGGGTCCCAGCCCGCGTCCTCCATCGCCTGGACGAGCGCGCGGGCCCGCTCCTCCGCCTCGTCGGCGTCGGTACGGGTCGCCGCCGACTCGTCGAGCCCCAGGGCCTCGCGCAGACCGGGCAGGGAGGCCGTACCGCCCCAGATCTGCCGGGCGCGCAGGATCGCCAGGACCAGATTGACGCGCGCCTCGCCGGCCGGCGCGCCGCCGAGCACATGCAGACCGTCGCGGATCTGCGCGTCCTTGACCTCGCAGAGCCAGCCGTCGACATGGAGCAGGAAGTCGTCGAACCCGTCGTCGTCGGGCCGGTCTTCGAGCCCCAGGTCGTGGTCGAGCTTCGCCGCCTGGATCAGCGTCCAGATCTGGGCGCGGATCGCGGGCAGCTTCGCCGGGTCCATGGACGAGATCGCCGCGTACTCGTCGAGCAGCTGCTCAAGGCGCGCGATGTCGCCGTACGACTCGGCGCGCGCCATCGGCGGTACGAGATGGTCCACCAGCGTGGCGTGGACGCGCCGCTTCGCCTGCGTGCCCTCGCCCGGGTCATTGACCAGGAACGGATAGATCAGCGGCAGATCACCGAGCGCGGCGTCGGGCGCGCAGGCCGCCGACATCCCCGCGTTCTTGCCGGGCAGCCACTCCAGATTGCCGTGCTTGCCGAGATGGATCATCGCGTCGGCGCCGAAGCCGCCGTCCTCGCGGGCGGCCTGGATCCAGCGGTAGGCCGCCAAGTAGTGGTGCGAGGGCGGCAGATCGGGGTCGTGGTAGATCGCGATCGGGTTCTCGCCGAAGCCGCGCGGCGGCTGGATGAGGATCAGCAGATTGCCGCGCCGCAGGGCGGCGAGCACGATGTCGCCGTCCGGGTCCCCGCCGGAGGCGGCCCGGCTGCGGTCCAGGAACATCTCGCCGGGCGGCGGCCCCCAGTGCCGCTCCACCGACTCGCGCAGCTCGGCGGGGAGTTGGCCGTACCACCGCCGGTAGTCGGCGGCGGGGATACGGACCGGGTTACGGGCGAGCTGCTCCTCGGTCAGCCACTCCTGGTCATGGCCACCGGCCTCGATGAGGGCGTAGATCAGCTCGTCGCCGTCGCCCGAGGCCAGGCCGGGGACCGGCTCGGAACCGAAGTCGTAGCCCTCCTGGCCCAGTCGGCGCAGCAGGGACACCGCGCTCGCGGGGGTGTCGAGACCGACCGCGTTGCCGATACGGGAGTGCTTGGTCGGGTACGCGGAGAGCACCAGCGCGACGCGCTTGTCGGCGTTCGTCACGTAGCGCAGCCTGGCGTGGCGTACGGCGATCCCGGCCACGCGGGCGGCCCGCTCGGGGTCGGCGACGTAGACCGGCAGACCGTCCGGGTCCAGCTCCTTGAAGGAGAACGGGACGGTGATGAGGCGGCCGTCGAACTCCGGCACCGCGACCTGCGAGGCGGCGTCCAGCGGGGACAGCCCCTCGTCGCTCCCGGCCCAGGCGGCACGGCTGCCGGTGAGGCAGAGGGCCTGGAGGATCGGTACGTCGAGCGCGGCCAGCGCCCCCGCGTCCCAGGCCTCGTCGTCCCCGCCCGCCGACGCCTCGGCCGGCTTGGTGCCGCCCGCCGCGAGCACGGTCGTGACGATGGCGTCGGCCTCGCGCAGCGCCACCAGCAGCTCGGGCTCGGGCGCGCGCAGGGAGGAGACGTAGAGCGGGAGGGCGCGGGCGTCGGCCGCCTCGATGGCCTCGCACAGCGTGTCCACGAACGCGGTGTTCCCGCTCAAGTGGTGCGCGCGGTAGTAGAGCACGGCGACCGTCGGCCGGTCCGCGCCCGGCGCGGTGGCCCGTACCGGCCGGGGCACCCGGCCCCAGGTGGGCGCGGCGGCGGGCGGCTCGAAGCCGTGGCCGGTCAGCAGGACCGTGTCGGAGAGGAAGCGCGCGAGCTGGTCCAGGTTGGCGGGACCGCCGTGCGCGAGATAGGCGTGCGCCTCGGCGGCGATACCGATGGGGACGGTCGACGCCTCCATCAGCTGGGCGTCGGGGGCCTGTTCACCGGTGAGGACCACGACGGGGCGGTCGCCCGCGAGCAGCAGATCGATCCCGTCCTGCCAGGCGCGCAGGCCGCCGAGGAGCCGTACGACCACGAGGTCGGCGCCGTCGAGCAGCGCGGGCAGTTCATCGAGCGCGAGCCGGGCGGGGTTGGCGAAGCGGTACGGGACGGGCCCGCCTGCCGCGTTCGCCGCGCGGGCGCTGAGCAGATCGGTGTCGGACGTCGACAGGAGCAGAAGCATGCGGCGTCTGGCCTTCCTCGGGGTCCGCGCCCCGGGCGAGGTGTGGAGGACGGCGGGAGTTCCTGGCTCGCCCGGCTGCTGCCGGACTCACAGTGGCGGGACCGCGCCGGGTTCGCACCGGGCTTCCTCCCCATGACGCCGTCGCTGGCGTTGACGGGCCTGGGCAGGCCCGTCGTCTGCATAGTAAGTGCTGAGGTCACGGGCGGGGGAGGGCGCCTGCAACCCGGTTCGGTACGGAGCGGGAGCGGGGGCCGGTACGGAGCGGGAGCGGCCTGGCGGTGGCCGGACGGCGGGACGGGAGCGGGCGTGGGTACGTGGGTATGCTCGCCGCCATGCCGCCCACCTCGCCAACACCCGTGAACCGGGACGAAGCTCCCCTGCGGGCTGCCGTACGGAAGTCCGTACGGGAGCGGGGCGACGCCTGCCCCGGCGCGCTGCGGCTGCACGCCGCCGACGACGGCCGGCTGGCCCGACTCCGGCTGCCCGCCGGGTTGCTGACGCCTCGTCAGGCGGAGGTGGTGGCGGACGCGGCGGAGCGGCTGGGCGACGGACATCTGGACCTCACTTCCCGGGGCAATGTGCAGCTGCGCGGCCTGGGCGGGAGCTGCGGCGCGGAACTGGCCGAGCGGCTGTACGAGGCCGGTCTGCTGCCCTCGGAGACCCACGAGCGGGTACGGAACATCGTCGCGTCACCGCTGGCCGGACTCGACGAACTGCCCTCCGCCGATGTCCAGTTGTGGGCGCGCGAGCTGGACGGACTGCTGTGCGCGAGCGCGCGGGCGGCGGCCCTCTCCGGACGGTTCCTCTTCGCGCTGGACGACGGACGCGGCGATGTGGCGGCCCTCGGCGCCGATGTGACGTTGCTCGCACGGCGGGACGGTTCGGCCGTCGTACGTACCGGGGCAAACCGGTCGGGCCTGCGCGTAACCCCCGAGGACGCCCCGCGCGCGGCCCTGTTGGCGGCGGAGACGTTCCTCACGCTCGCGGAGGCGAGTGGCTCGGGCGCCTGGCGGGTACGGGAACTGCCCGCCGAGCCCGGCCGGAGGCTGGAGGCGGCGGTACGCGCGGGGCTGACGGACGCCGGGATCGCGACGGAGTCGGTGGCGGAGGCGACATCACGGGACCCGGTAGGGGAATCTCCGCTTCCGGGTCCCGTGATGTCGCCCGACGGGACCGTGGCGCTCTCCGTCCACGCCCGCCTCGGCCGGCTGAGCGTGACCCAGTGGCGGCTGCTCGCGACGGCTGCGAACGGACCGCTGCGCGTGACCCCCTGGCGCGGAGTGATCGTGCCGGGCGTGGCCCCGGTCGCGGCCGACGGCGTCCTGGACCGGCTCCGTACGGCCGGACTGATCACCGGCCCCGGCTCCCGCTGGCACGGCGTCGGCGCCTGCACCGGCCGGCCCGGCTGCGCGAAGGCGCTGGCGGACGTACGGTCCGACGCGGCGGCGGCCGTGTCCCGCGGTTCGGGCGGACTGCCCGTCTACTGGTCGGGATGCGCGCGCCGCTGCGGCCATCCGCAGGGCCGGTGGGTGGATGTGGTCGCGACGGGCGAAGGCCGCTACGACATCTCCGTACGGGGAGACGCCCGTCCGATCACCACCACAGGACCGGAACCGGAACTGGAACTGGAACCGGAACCGGAACCGGAACTGGAACTCGCCGACGCGGTTGCGGCGGCACGCACGACCCCATTGACGAGATGAGCGAGAAGACCACGGTGTCCAGAGTGCCCACAGGGTTCACAGGGTTCGAGTACGAGAAGGACGGCGCGGCGATCTACCGCCAGTCCTTCGCCACGATCCGCGCCGAGGCGGACCTCACCGGGCTGCCGGCCGAGGTCTCCCAGGTCGCGGTGCGGATGATCCACGCCTGCGGCATGGTCGACCTGGTGCGCGACCTCGCCTTCAGCCCCGGTGTGGTGATTCGCGCCCGCGAGGCGCTGCGCGCGGGCGCGCCCGTGCTGTGCGATGTGGCGATGGTCGCCAGCGGGGTCACCCGCAAGCGGCTGCCCGCGGACAACGAGGTCGTCTGCACCCTCTCCGATCCGTCGGTGCCCGCCCTGGCCGCCGAGTTGGGGACGACGCGCAGCGCGGCGGCGCTGGAGCTGTGGCGGGACCGGATGGAGGGCGCGGTGGTGGCCGTCGGCAACGCGCCGACCGCCCTCTTCCGGCTGCTGGAGATGATCGAGGACGGCGCCCCGCGCCCGGCGGCGGTCATCGGGGTACCGGTCGGTTTCATCGGCGCGGCCGAGTCCAAGGACGCGCTCGCCGGACACCACTCCGGCCTGGAGCACCTGGTCGTACGGGGACGGCGCGGCGGCAGCGCCCTCGCCGCCGCGGCCGTCAACGCGATCGCGAGCGAGGAAGAATGAGCGCCCGGAGCACCACCGGTGAGCAGGACGCGGGAGTCGGCTCGGGAGTCGGCTCGGGCGTGGGCTCGGGCGTGGGCTCGGGCACGGGCTCGGGCGTGGGCTCGGGCGCGGGCTCGGGCGCGGGCTCGGGCGTGGGCCGGCTGTACGGAGTCGGTCTGGGGCCGGGGGACCCGTCCCTGATGACCGTACGGGCCGTGCAGGTCATCGCCGAGGCCGATGTGATCGCGTATCACAGCGCCCGCCACGGCCGGTCCATAGCCCGGTCCATAGCCGCCGGGCAGCTGCGTCCGGATCACATCGAGGAGCCGCTGGTCTACCCGGTCACCACCGGGACCACCGACCACCCCGGCGGCTACCAGGGCGCGATGGACGAGTTCTACGCCGAGTCGGCCGCCCGGCTCGCCGCCCATCTGGACGCCGGGCGGACGGTCGCGGTGCTCGCCGAGGGCGATCCGCTCTTCTACGGCTCGTACATGCATATGCACAAGCGGCTGGCCGACCGCTATCCGACCGAGGTCATCCCCGGTGTGACGTCCGTGAGCGCGGCGGCCGCGCGGCTCGGCACCCCGCTCGTCGAGGGCGAGGAGGTGCTGACGATCCTGCCGGGCACGCTGCCCGAGGAGGAGCTGACGGCCCGGCTGGCCTCGGCGGACTCGGCGGTGGTGATGAAGCTCGGCCGTACGTTCCCGACCGTACGGCGGGCGGTCGAGCGGGCGGGCCGGCTGGCGGACGCGCGGTATGTCGAGCGCGCCACGATGAGCGGCGAACGCACGGGAGCGCTGGCCGACACGGACCCGGAATCGGTCCCGTACTTCTCGGTGGCGGTGCTGCCGAGCCGCGTGGCCGCGCGTTCCGTACCCGGGTCGGCCGAAGAACCGGCCGACGACACGACCGGCGAGGTGCTGGTCGTGGGGACGGGCCCGGCGGGGCCGCTGTGGCTCACGCCCGAGACGCGCGGCGCGCTCGCCGCTGCCCAGGATCTCGTCGGTTACACCACCTATCTGGACCGTGTTCCGGTCCGCCCCGGCCAGCGGCGCCACGGCTCCGACAACAAGGTGGAGTCGGAGCGCGCGGAGTTCGCCCTCGATCTCGCGCGGCGGGGCCGGCGCGTGGCCGTGGTCTCGGGCGGCGATCCGGGGGTCTTCGCGATGGCCACGGCCGTCCTGGAGGCCGCGTCCGCCGACCCGTACCGGGATGTGCCCGTACGCGTACTCCCGGGCGTGACCGCCGCCAACGCCGCCGCGGCCCGCGTCGGCGCCCCGCTCGGCCACGACTACGCCGTGCTCTCGCTCTCCGACCGGCTCAAGCCGTGGGAGGTCATCGCCGAACGGCTGCACGCGGCGGCGGGCGCGGACCTGGTGCTCGCGCTCTACAACCCCGGTTCCGCCGGCCGGACCTGGCAGGTCGGCAAGGCGCGCGAACTCCTCCTGGAACACCGCGCTCCGGACACCCCCGTCGTCCTCGGCCGCGATGTGGGCGGGCCGGAGGAGAGCGTACGGATCGTACGGCTGGCGGATCTCGATCCGGCGCAGGTCGATATGCGGACGATCCTGCTGGTCGGCTCCTCGCGGACGGTGATCGCGCGGCGGGGCGCCGGTGAGGGCGTGGGCGAGGGCGAGACGGTGGTCTGGACGCCGCGCCGCTACCCGGAGCCGGGAAGCTCCGGGAGCCCGGGAAGCTGAGCCAGCCACTCCACCGCGTCCTCGACCGTGGCCACCGAGGACACCCCCTCCGGGACGGCCGGCCGGCGGACGACCACGACCGGTATCCCCGCCTCGCGGGCGGCCGTGAGCTTGGGCGCGGTGGCGGCGCCGCCGCTGTCCTTCGTCACCACGACGTCGACACGATGGCGGCGCAGGATCTCCCGCTCGCCGTCGAGGGTGAACGGCCCCCGGTCCAGCAGCACTTCCGTACGGGCCGGGCACGGAGGTTCCGGGGCGTCCACGGACCGTACGAGGAACCACATCTCGTCGAGGTGCGCGAAGGCGGCGAGCCCCATCCGGCCGGTGGTGAGGAAGACCCGTGCGCACCGCAGCGCGGTCAGCTTCCCGGCGGCCTCCGCCAGGGAGCCGACCGCGTGCCAGTCGTCACCGTCGACCGGCACCCAGGAGGGGCGGCGCAGGGACAGGAGGGGAACATGGGTGAGCGCGGCGGCATGGGCCGCGTTGTGGCTGATGGTGCCGGCGAAGGGATGGGTGGCGTCGATGAGCGCGTCCACGCGATGCTCGCGCAGCCAGCGCGCCAGCCCGTCCGCTCCCCCGAACCCGCCGATCCGTACGTCCCCGGGCGGCGGCACGGGCCGGGCGACGCGGCCGGCGAGGGAGCTGGTGACACGGAGGCGGCCATCGCCGTGCAGGCGCTCGGCGAGCCGGCGCGACTCCGTCGTACCGCCGAGGATCAGCACATGGGCCGGGGCCGGTTCACTCATCGTGGGCGGTTCCTTCCATGACTGAGGGCGTGACGGGTACGGAGGGCGCGACGGGCGGGCGCGCCGCCCAACTCAAGCACACCGGCCTCCGGCCCGGCTGGACGACCGGCGCGTGCGCGACGGCGGCGACGACGGCCGCGTACACGGCGCTGCTGACCGGCGAGTTCCCCGACCCGGTGACGATCACGCTGCCCAAGGGCCAGACCCCGTCCTTCGCCCTGGCCACGGAGGACCTGACCGCCGGGGACCGGGCCATGGCGGGCGTCGTCAAGGACGCGGGCGACGACCCC
Source organism: Streptomyces scopuliridis RB72 (assembly GCF_000718095.1). GTDB lineage: Bacteria > Actinomycetota > Actinomycetes > Streptomycetales > Streptomycetaceae > Streptomyces > Streptomyces scopuliridis. The sequence goes on from NZ_JOEI01000028.1 coordinate 19,691, forward strand.
GACGTCACCCACGCCGCCCTGATCCGCGCCACCGTACGGCTGCTGCCGCCGGGCGCGGGGGTCGTCTTCCGCGCGGGCCCGGGCGTGGGGACGGTCACCCGCCCCGGACTCCCTCTGGACGTGGGCGAACCGGCGATCAACCCGGTCCCGCGTCAGCTGATGCGCTCCCATGTGGCGGAGGTGGCGGCCCGCCACGGCGGCACGGGCGACGTGGAGATCACCGTCTCCGTGGACAACGGCGCGGAGATCGCCCGCTCCACCTGGAACCCGCGCCTGGGCATCCTGGGCGGCCTCTCCATACTCGGCACGACGGGCATCGTCGTCCCGTACTCCTGCTCCGCCTGGATCGACTCGATCCGCCGCGGCGTGGACGTGGCCCGCGCGGCGGGCCGTACGCATGTGGCGGGCTGTACGGGATCGACGTCCGAGCGGACGGTCCTCTCGGCCTACGACCTCCCCGAGGACGCCCTCCTGGACATGGGCGACTTCGCGGGCGCGGTACTCAAATACATCCGCCGCCACCCCGTCGACCGCCTCACCCTCTGCGGCGGCTTCGCCAAACTCTCCAAACTGGCGGCGGGCCACCTGGACCTCCACTCGGCCCGCTCCCAGGTGGACAAGACCTTCCTCTCCCAACTGGCCCTGACAGCAGGCGCGGACGCACCCCTGGCCGAGCAGGTCGCCACGGCCAACACGGGCCTGGAGGCGCTCCGCCTGTGCCAGTCCCGAGGCGTGCCCCTGGGCGACGAGGTCGCCCGGCGGGCCCGGGACGAGGCGCTGGCGGTGCTGCGGGGAGCACCGGTGGAGGTGGACGTGATCTGCATCGACAGGGCGGGCACGGTGGTGGGCCGCAGCGATCCCGCGTGACCCCGCGCGCGGTTGTACGTCACTCACCGGCCGCCCCCTTCGGCTCGCCTTGGACCTGATTCCACAAAGGGCGAGCACGAGGAAGGCCCAAACCTGGACAATGTTCGGAGACGGATCCGAGCCGACGTGGAACCGCAGGGGTGACCGAGAGCGACAGAACAGGTACGGGGCCGGGACGTCCGATGCGATGACGCACATGACTCATACGCCCGACGGGGGGAGTTCGAGGATGGCATGGGATGAATGGGAGCACCTGAAGACCGAGGTCACCGCGCGGAAGTCGGCGGAGATGCGGCTGAATCAGCTGCCGCCGGGCGGCGGAGGTGGCGGGGGCGGCGGCGATCAGGATCTTGTGGTGCGCCAGGACGATCTGGGCGCTGTGGGCCATGAGGCGTTCATGCTCTATGACCAGTTGGGCGGACAGGCCGACATCGCCGGAGCGGGTGCTGACGACAGCGGCTCCGGATCCACCATGCGTGCCGGAGCGGAGCTGAAACTCCATCACTTCGCCATGGGCTCGGAGCTGGAGAACACGGTGAGCGTGTGGACGGCCCAGGTGAAGACGGTGCTCCAGGCTTGTGCGCACATCTCCAATCACTTGGACTACTCGGCGAAGGAATACGCCAAGGAGGACGAGGCCATCGGTGCCGTATTGCGAGACCGGAGCGGCGCGGCTGTCCCTGTCTCGCGCCTCAACGAGTACTTCACGTAGTCGGCAGGGGGCGGAGACGATATGGACTACGACGACCTGCTAAAAGTCGATCTCGGCAAACTGAGCACCGCGGCGTCCGATTGGAAGACCGTGTTCCAGGACCTGGAGAGGCTTGCGGACAACGCCCGTGACGGCATGAAGGCGAAGTCGGACAAGGCGCGCTGGCAAGGTGCCAACGCCACGGTGACCCGGGCCTTCGTGGGCAAGACCGCCAAGGAGTTCGACGACCTGCGCCGGGAGGCCAAGAGCATTTGGAGCGTCATGAACGACGCCCACGGCGAGTTGGAAGCACTGCAGCGCCGGGCCAAGGACCTCACCGCAGAAGCGGGCAGAGCCGGGTTACTGGTCACCAGTGGCCAGGACGGGAGGGTCAAGGTGATGGAGGTGCAGTGCACCCCGGAGAGCTCGGGCCAGAAGAAACTGGACGAGATGCAGTGGTACGCCGACACCCTCACCGACATCGTCAGCCACGCCGGCGAGATCGACGAGGCGACGGCCCGCGCGCTGCGCGGAAGCCACGGCGGCAACCCGGACAACGCCGGACACGGTACATACACCTCGCTCGACGAGGACATGTTCCCCCGCGCCGTCGATCTGGCCCGGCTCGGGAACGACGCCAGCTCCACGCAGCGGCAGGAGTTGCGGCGGCTCTGGGAGTCCCTGAGCCCCGAGGCGCGGGCACGGTTGTGGTCCCAACAAAGGGACGGCCTTCTGGATGCCGACATTTTCGCGCCTCAGGTACGACGCGGAGCCGTCGACGACGGGGCCGGCCCGTACGACGTGGAGGATCCGGGCTGGGGCGATCGCTGGATCCACGCGCAGGCCGGCATGATCACGGATGCGGGCGACTTCATCGGGAACACCGACGCTTCCCGGCACATGAATCACTACCTCGAAGGCTCCGGGGACACGCTGAACCTGGATGTCGACAGAATGCTCACGGACGACGAGACGCTGCGGCTGACGGCGGAAACGTCGGTCGCACAGCAACAGGACAGATGGCGGCAGCAGGCCCTTGAAGCCTTTGAGCAGTCGGGGGGCAAGCCGGTGAGCATCCCGGTGGAAACCCCCGCCGTCGGCTACACACACAGCGATCGCAATTGGTACCTGGCGGTCGGCAGCGCCATGTCCAACACCACGGGCGCCGTCACGGTGGTACCCGGCGCGGACGGCAGGCCGCAGGTGACTCTCGATTACCAGGTGAACGTGTGGGACAGGTACAACTGGGATCCTGGGAAATCCACCCCGATCGGCCCGACCACGGTGACCGACGCCGATATGGCCCGACTGCATACGACGGGCCTGGCAAGGGAGTTCGACATGCGAGGCAGCGGTTCGACGCAGCATGTCGAACTGGGTTCCGGCTCTGCCCAATTGCCCGATCCCCCGGACCCGGGACGCGATGGAGAGCGTACGGACCCGGGTCGCGAAGGAGTCCGGTGAAGAACAGTCCGGCCGGCGTCGCCCTCGCCCTGGTCGTCGTGCTCGGTCCAGCCCTGGCTTCCTGCTCGTCCGCCACGACCGGCGACACCGCCGGTGCGCGCGGCCAGGTGCCGAACTGGGCCGAGGACGCGACCCCGGCGAGCGTCAGCGAGCAGCTCGGCGTCGAGATCCCCGCGACGGCCACGGATCGCCGGGCCGCGTACCAGAACGGTTTTCAGGACGACGGACTGCTGCTGGCCTTCTCCCTGTCCACCTCGGAGGTCGACGCGTTCGTCACCGGACTGGCGCCTCAGAGCGAACTCACGCGGCGGGACAAACCGCTCCGGAAGTCCGTCAAACCCACCACACCCTTCTCCCACCTCGGCCTCGCGGAGCCCGAGACCCTTCCCGACGTCCGGGAGGGGCAGATCTGCGCACCGTGCGAGGGGCAGCTGAACTCCCTTCAGATCGCGGTGCATCCGCTCGACGACCGGGCCAGCCGCATCTATCTCCGGGGGGTCGACTGACCGCGCCCGCGACGCGCACCGGCGACCGGGTCAGCTGTGCCACACGCCGGTCGCGGCGGTGGTCCTGACGTAGTCGGCGAAGTCGCGCGGTTCGCGGCCGAGTACGCGCTGTACGCCGTCGGCGAGCTGGGCGAAGCGGCTCTCGGCGATCCGGCCGTAGAGCATGTTCAGCAAGGCAGTGTAATTCTCCGGCAGGCCACCCTCGCCGAGGAGGCCGGCGTATCGCGAGCGACCCTCGCCCGCCGCTTCACCGGCCTGGTCGGCCGGCCGCCCATGGCCTGTCTGACGGACTTGCGCCTCGCCCTGGCCACCGACCTGCTCGTACGCACCGAGGCGACCGTGGAGTCGATCGCCCGACAGGTCGGCTACCGCAGCGCGTTCGCGCTGAGCGTCGCCTTCCACCGCGTCTACGGAACCTGCCCCACCCACCACCGCGCAGCCGCCACCCGCCCGGCCGGCTAAGGACCGTCCGGTCGATCCTCGCGGGTCCGCGAAGATCCGCCCCTGACCTCAGTCCCCGCACACCGCCCCCGGCGGCACCTCCGCCGGTACCGCGTCGCGCTCCGCGCTCGTGAGGGTGCGTTGACCGATGACCGCGCAGAGGCGGGCGGCCCACTCCTCGGGGTCCAGGCGTACGGGGATCGTCTGGCCCTCGTCGTCGTACAGGACCGTCGAACCGTCCGCCGAGACGGCCGGGAACGTCCCCGGGGTGGCGTTCAGCGCCGTGCCGAAGTCGAAGGATTCCTCGGCGGAGCGGCGTCCGACCTCGTAGATCCGTATCTTTCCCGCGTCCGCGACCAGGAAGCGCCCCTCGCCGTCGATGAACTCGCCGGTGAATTCACCGCCGGCCCCGGTCCCGCCGGCGCCGCTGATCGGTCCGAGTTCCCTGCGGGCCGGGTCGAGTCGCCACAGCTCCCAGTCGCCGCCCCGGCGGAAGACCGCCATGTACCGGCCGGTGGGATCGATGCGAAGGCCGGTGGCGTCGGACCCGATCTCGACCCGGAGTTCCTTCACCTCGCGCCCCGTTCGGAGGTCCACGACATGAAGGGAGGTGTCGCCGAGCACCGCCACATGCGCTTCCTTGGGATACGGCCAGGTGACAGGGGTATCGCTGCTGCTCCCGGCCAGGTCCAGGTCCAGGTCCCTCAGGTCGACCCGGTCGACGCGCTGCCCGCTCCTGGCGTCCCAGCGCTCGACGGTGGTGTGGGTGGTGATGAGCAGATGCCTGTCGTCGGTGAACTCGTACAGCGAGGGTGTCCCGGTCTCCGCGGGGCTGAGGACGCTGACCACGCGCAAGGACGGCACCTCCCGGATGACGATGTCCGAGTCCACGGGGTCGGCGGCCAATGAGCCGTCACCGCTGACCTTGAGGCTGTCCCGCGCTCCGGGGCCCGGCCGGTCCACCGAGGCGGCCGTCGTGAATCCCCCGGCCCCGGCCCCGGCATCGGCATCGGCCCCCGCCACTGTGTGCGTCCGTATCAGCTCCGCGTCGCGCCACTTGCTGATCGCCGTGGCGCCGTCCGGTGTCAGGGCGGTACCCATCGCGTCCCGGTCCACGGAGAGGAACTCCTGCGCCCCGGCGGGCATTCCGGTCACGGTCACACCGGTCGGGTCATGGCCCAGGAGAGAGAGCCGGCCGTCTTCCCGCACCAGTCGGCCGTACGGGCGGCGGCTCCCCAACGCGGTGTCCGTCGCCCCGACCCCCGCTCGCGCCCCGATCTCGGAGATCAGTTTCCGCTGCTTCGTGTCGGCCAGCCGCATGACGTCACCCACGAGATCGCTGACCGCGATGTGCCGGCCCGTGCGGTCGATCGCCATTCTCTCCACGCAGGGGCCCTCGCTCGCGAACCGGCCGCTTTCCCTGCCGTCCGCCACCTGAACCACCTGGTACAGCGCCTTCGCCGAGACATCGGTGCCCCGGCAGAAGACCACCGCGCGTCCGTCGCCGGACACTTCCACCCCGTTCACCCCGGACACGACGGTGCGGGGCGGGCGGGAGCCCTGGTACGCGCGGAGCGTGTAGTCCCTGCCCGCCATGGAGTCGCCCGTGTACGCCAGCACGGTGTCCCGGTCCGCCCCGAACCAGACCGCCAGGAAATCCTGGCCCTCCGGAGGAGCGATCCCGCGGACGACGGAACCTCCCGCGAGATCCCAGACCACCAGGTCGTCGCTGACGACCGCCACCACCCGGCTCCCGTCCGGCGAGACCGCGGCCTGCCGGAAGGCCGAGCCCCGGGTGGACGCGATCGGCGCCGCGGATATCGTCCGGCCGTTCGCCACCAACCTGTCCGTTTCCGCGCGGACCTGGTACCAGATCAGATTCCCGTTGGACGCGACGTACCCGGCGCCCTTCCCGTCCCGCGCGACCACCGGATGGGCGGCCTCCGCTTCCGGCGGCAGGTGGACCCGGCGTATCCGCCCGTCGTCGTCCCGTACGAAAAGCGTGGCCCGTCCGAGCGCGGTGGTCGCCAGGACGACCCGCCCGTCCTCACTGGCGGCGACCTCCTGCACCCTGCCCGGCGTCCCCGACATCAGCCAGCGCGCCCGCCCGTAGGTGAGATAGCTCTGCAGCAGGGCGTCGCGCGCCGATTCCGTGGGCGACCTGCGGTACGCGGAGATCGCCAGGAGCGCCGACAGCGCCGGGTCCGTGGCGCGCAGGTCCGTCGAGGTCGCCGCCATGGAGCGGGAGTCCGCCTCGGCGGCGCGTTCCTCGGTGACGCCGGTCTGGTAGACGAAGAGCGAGCCCAGCACCGCCGCCAGCGCCAGTACGGTGCCGAGGCCGGTGAACAGCCCGCGTCTGCGCAGGGTTCTCGTACGCTCCCGGTCACGGCCCCGGCGCAGGAAGTCGGCGTCCGACTCGCTCAGGTCCTCGCCGCGCTCGCGCTCCCAGCGGCGCGCCGCGTCCAGCGCCGACGCGGTGGGCAGCAGATCCGGCGCGCGGCCGGCGGCCTCCCAGCGTTCCCGGTCGTGCCGGATCCCCTCCCGCCAGGCGAGGAAGTCCCGGTCGCGCTCCACCCACGCGCCGAGCCGTTCCCACGCCCGGATCAGCGCCTCGTGGGCCAGTTCGACGGTCTCGCGCTTCTCGTCGTCGAGGCCGATGACCACCAGCCGTTCCCGGGCCAGCGCCTGGGCCACCGTCCACTCCGGCTCGCCCAGCTCCGCGCGGGGTACGACGCGGCGCGTGGCCGCGGGGCCGCCGAGCGGCAGCCGGACCAGACGCGTGAACAACCGCCGCGCCGTTGCCTCGTCGGCCCCCTCCGCCTGCCCCGGCCCGTCCGGCCCGTCGGCTTCCCGTACCGCGCGCCGCCATACGGTCTCGGCCCGCTCGGCCAACGCGCCGCTGACACCGCCGAGTTCCTCGTACGCCCGATGGGTGAGCAGCCCGCCCCGCTGCCGCTCCCACAGCTGGTCGAGGGTGAACTCCAGCAGCGGCAGCACGCCGTGCGCGTCACCGCAGTCGGCGAGGATGCGCTGCTCCAGCCCGTCCGCGTACGAGACGGACGCGATCGCCTCCACCGGCAGGACCACCGCCTGCCGCACCTGCTCGGCGGACATCGCGGGCAGCAGAAGGGACTTGCCCCGCAGCGCACGTTCCAGGCCGGGGCGCGCGCTGACGGCTTCCAGGAAGTCGGCGCGGAGGGTCGACAGCACGCGCAGCCCCGGTGGCGGGTGTTCGGGGAACAGCGCGGCGACCGCCTCGGCGGCGGACCGGGCGGCGGGGGCATGGTCGAGGAGTTCCTCAAGCTGGTCCACGACCACGACAAGGCCGCGTACGCCGCGAGCGCGCCGCGAAGCCGTACCGCTGCCCGTACCCGTACCCCCGCCCGTACCTGTACCTGTACCGCCGCCGTCCCCGCCGCCGCCCGTACCCGTCAGCTGCGCCAGGATCTCCCCCCAGCCGTGCACGGAGAGCTCCGCCTCCACCACCCGGCTCTCCTCGCGCTGCGCGCTGCCGGTCAGCTCCGGCTGGGTGAGCCGCGTCAGCTCCATGGCGAGGCCGCCGAGCAGACCGGACGGACCGCCGGGACGTACGACGACGACGGCGTGTCCCGCCTTCCTCAGCCGGGGCACCACACCCGCCCGTACCAGCGACGACTTCCCGCAGCCGGACGGCCCGAAGACGGTGACCACTGGATGCTCGGCGACCAGCGCGGCGACCTCGTCGCTCTCCTCGTCCCTGCCGTGGAAGACCTCGCTGTCGGACTCCTGGAACGCCGACAGGCCCCGGAACGGCGAGGGCGGCAGCACCGCCTGCCGCAACGACGGTACGGCGAGCAGCAGTTCGCCGGTCGGGATGAGAAAGGCGGACGGCTGCTGGGGGTCGGCGGCCACCACCATGCCGACCACGGCGCCCAGCCGCTCGTCCCACACCGGTGCGCCGCTGAAGCCCCGGCTGATCGCGTGGTTGCTGCCCGCCGCCCGCTCGACCTGGAGCCAGCCGGCCCCCTGCCGCGCCCGCAGCACCCCCGCGTGCCACACCCCGTCCGCATGGCGGGCCGGAAACCCGAAGGTCCGCACGGGGTGTCCCCATACGTCGTCCGCCTCGGCCATGCGCAGGGGTACGGAGCCGGGGACGGGGGACAGCAGGCGCAGTACGGCGATGTCCCGGGCCCCGGACGGGCCGTCCTCGGGCCAGTACTCCACCGCCGCGGAAACGACCACCGGACCGGCGACCCGACCGGCCGCCGTGCCCTCCGCCGGGCCGGCCGCCGTGCCCTCCGCCGGACCGGCCGCCGTGCCCTCCACCCGCCCGGTCACCGGGCCGAGCGGCAGGTCCACCTCGACGGTCGCCCCGGCGGCCGGGCGCTCGTCCTCGTCGAGTCCGAGGGCGGAGGCCACGACATGGGCGCAGGTGACGGCCAGTTCCCCGGTCACGAGAAAGCCGACGCCCACGGCCGTACCGTCGGGATACCGGACCCTGAGCACCGCGGCGGCGAGCGGCTCGGGCGTACTCGGCTTCTCGTCCACGTACACCCAACCCCTTTGTACGACTTGGCTGTTTGTTGACGATTTATTGAATGTTTGATTGCCCTGCTCAGTATGGCGTGCGGAGGGATCTCACGTGGGGCCATCCAGCGAACAGGTCAAGCTGAGCGGATCGCTCACCACCGCCCTCAACAGGCGTGCGGGCGCTCCCTGTCCGCCGAGTACAGGTGGCTGTCGCGGAACTGCTCCGCGGCCAGCGTCCGGCCGACCATGATGACCGCCGTCCGCACCACACCCGCCGCCTTCACCTGGCCGGCGATGTCCTCCAGCGTGCCGCGCAGCACCAGTTCGTCCGGGCGGCTGGCCATCGCCACCACCGCGGCCGGGCAGTCCGCCCCGTAATGCGGCAGCAGTTCCGCCACGACCCGGTCCACATACCGCGCGGCCAGGTGCAGGACGAGCAGCGCCCCGCTCCGGCCGAGGGTCGCCAGGTCCTCGCCCTCCGGCATCGGGGTGGCGCGCTGGGCGATGCGCGTGAGGATCACCGTCTGGCCCACCGTCGGGACCGTCAGCTCCCGCTTCAGCGCGGCGGCCGCCGCCGCGAACGCCGGTACGCCCGGCACCACTTCGTACGGCACGCCCGCCGCGTCCAGCCGGCGCATCTGCTCCGCGACGGCGCTGAAGACCGACGGGTCGCCGGAGTGCAGCCGGGCGACGTCATGGCCCTCCTCGTGCGCCCGGACCAGCTCGGCCGTGATCCCGTCCAGGTCCATCCGCGCGGTGTCGATCAGGCGCGCGTCCGGCGGGCACTCGGCCAGCAGCTCGCGCGGCACGAGACTGCCCGCGTACAGGCACACCCGGCAGGCGGCCAGCCTGCGGGCGCCGCGCACCGTGATCAGATCGGCGGCGCCGGGGCCGGCGCCGATGAAGTACACCGTCATCGTTCTTCTCCTGCTGAGGGGACTCCTGCTGAGGGGACCCGCGGAGGGTGGTCCTTCGTGACCGCCCACTGAGTGACCGGCATGGCCTGCCGCCAGCCGGTGAACCCGCCCACCGGAACGGCGTGCGCGACCGCCAGCCGTACGAGTTCCCCGCCGAGCCGGCGGTACCACTCGGCCAGCAGCGCCTCGGACTCCAGCGTCACCGTGTTCGCGACCAGCCTGCCGCCCGCGGGCAGCGCGTCCCAGCAGCTCTCCAGCAGCCCCGGTACGGTCAGCCCGCCGCCGATGAACACCGCGTCCGGCACCGGCAGTCCGGCCAGCGCGCCGGGCGCCCCGCCGGTGACGACGCGCAGCCCGGGGACGCCGAGCGCCCGCGCGTTGCGGCCGATACGCTCCGCCCGCGCCGGATCGCGCTCGACCGAGACGGCGCGGCACGACCGGTGCGTACGCATCCACTCGACGGCGATCGAACCCGACCCGCCGCCGATGTCCCAGAGCAGTTCGCCGGGCGCGGGCGCGAGCGCGGCCAGTGTCGCGGCGCGCACATGGCGCTTGGTGAGCTGGCCGTCGTGTTCGTACGCGGTGTCCGGCAGACCGGGTACGGCGCCGAGGCGCGGCGCGTCCGGCGCGCGGCGGCACTCGACCGCCACGACATTGAGCGGATCACCGGCAGGCTCGGCCCACTCCTGCGCGAACCCCTCGACATGACGCTCCCGCCCCGGCCCGTACTCCCCGTCCGCGCCGAGCTGTTCGAGGCCGAGCTGTTCGAGTACGTGCATCCGGCTCGGGCCGTATCCGCGCTCGGTCAGCAGCGCCGCCACCTCGGCGGGCGTCGCCGCGCCCGCGCTGAGCACCAGGACCCGGCGGCCGTCGTGCAGTGCGGCGGCCAGCAGTTCGGTGGGACGGCCGACGAGCGTGACCACCTCCGTGTCCTCCACCGGCCAGCCCAGCCGTGCGCACGCGTACGAGACGGACGACGGATGCGGCAGCACGCGCAGCGCCCCGGCCCGCGACGCGTCGGCGCCGAGGACCTCGGACAGGGTCCGCCCGATCCCGTAGAACATCGGGTCCCCGCTGGCCAGCACGGCGACCCGGCGCCCGGCGTGGGCGGCGAGCAGTCCGGGAACGGCCGGCCGCAGCGGCGAAGGCCACGTCACCCGCTCGGCCGTGCACTCCCTGGGGAGCAGGGCCAGTTGCCGGGGCCCGCCGATGAGGACGTCCGCCTCGCGCAGCGCGGCCCGCGAGCCGCCGGGCAGCCCCGCCCAGCCGTCCGCGCCGATCCCGACGACGGTCACCGGCAGCGGCATCGGGGGCCCGGTGAGCCCGGTGGGCGCGGATGGCGGGGCGGGGCTCACTGCCGTACACCTCTGAACTGGGGGAAGACCGAGTCCGCACTCTACTGGCCGCCCTCCGGAAGAGATGCGGGTGACCCATACCTGTGGAACCTTGAGGTGACGGCAATGGCCGCCGGCCAACAACGGCCCGCGGCCCGTCTCCTCACCGAGGGAGCGCCCCATGACGGCCAAGAGGGCACTTGCTACCGGATGGACGGCCTTCGCCGCGGTTCTCATGATCTTCGGCGGCGCGATGACGGTCCTGGCGGGTATTTCCGCCATCGCCAGGGACGACATCTTCCTGGCGACGCGGAACTACGTGTTCTCGTTCAGTCTCATCGGCTGGGGATGGGTCCATCTCATCCTCGGCGCCATCATCTTCCTCGCGGGCTGCGCGCTGTTGAGAGGCGCGGTATGGGCGCGCGTGGTCGGTGTGATCCTGGCGGGCCTCGGCGCGATCTCGAACTTCCTCTGGATCCCGCGCTATCCGCTCTGGGCCCTCACGCTCCTCGCCGTCGATATCTTCATCATCTGGGCGCTGTGCGCGGGCGACCGGCGCCGCTCCGAGAGATGAGCCCGGAGCCGGATCACGGGCCGAAGCCGGATCACAGACCGGAGCCAGGTCACAGACCGGAGCCAGGTCACAGGCCCGGCGGGAGCGTTCCGCCCGGCGGGGCGATGCCCGCCAGCAGCGCCCGTACGGTCTCCCGCGCGAACTCCGCCTCGCCCTCCGGACGCAGAATGCCCTCCGGGGGTTCCGGCGCGTAGAACAGGCCCAGAAAGGCCCGGTGGAAGCAGGCGCCGACGAGAAGCAGCGCCGCCGCGTCCGGGTCGATGTCCGGGGAGACGCGGCCCAGTTCCTGTTCGGCGGCGAGATACGCGGCCACGGACCGGCTCACCTCGTGCGGCCCCGAGCCGTCGAGTCCGAGCCGCTTGCGGTGGGCCAGGAGCAGGTCGGGGCTGGCGAAGAGGGACGCCGCCATCGGGAACGTACCCCGGTAGAAGAGCACCCCCACCCGGGCCACCTCCTCCAGATGACCGGCCACCTCCCCCTCGCCCACGCGTCCGGGCAGCCGCGCCAGCGCGTCCGTGAAGCGGGGCGCGCGCTCGTGCAGGACGCTGACGAAGATCTCCTCCTTGTCGCGGAAGTGCTTGTAGAGCGCGGCTTCCGAGCAGCCCGCCTCTCTCGCGATCTCCTTGGTCGTCGTGCGCGTCAGCCCGACGGTGCCCATCAGCCGCGCGGCGGCGTCGAGAATGCGCGAGCGCGTCAGGGCGCCGCCGGTCAGGGGCGGCGCGGCGGCTTCCCGGTTCGTACCCGTCATGCCCGCCAGCCTACTTTGACAAGTGGGTGAGCGCTCACCCACCATGGCTGGTAAGCGTTCACTCACCCCTGGAGGGGTCATGAAAATCGCTGTGCTGGGAGCCACGGGCGGCGTCGGACGGCAGATCGTCCGCCACGCCCTCGCGGACGGACACGAGGTCTTGGCCGCGGTACGGGACCCGGCCAAGCTGACGACGGAGCACAAGAACCTGACGGTCGTACGTGCCGACGCCCTCGACGCGGCCTCCCTGACCGGGGTCGTCGACGGGGCCGACGCGGTGCTGTCGGGGATGGGCCAGGCCGGCCGGCACGACCCGCTCAAGCCCGCCTCCACCTCGGCGCGGGCGGCGACCGGGGCGATGGCCGCGACCGGCGTACGGCGGATCGTCGTGGTGAGCGCGGCGCCGCTGAACCGCTCGGGGGCCGGTCAGCCGTGGCTCGCCCGCCGGGTGCTGCTGCCCGGGATGTGGCTGGCGCTCAAGGAGTTGTACACCGATCTCGAACTGATGGAAGCGATCCTGCGCGAGAGCGGGCTCGACTGGACGTCGGTACGGCCGCCCCGGCTGACGGACGCCGAAGGCAAGGGCACCTACCGGCACGCCGTGGAGGCGGGCCCGGCCGCCAACGCGATCGCCCGCGCGGATGTGGCCCGCGCCATGCTGGACTTCGTCACGGACCGGGAGACGTTCGGGCACGCGGTCGGCGTCAGCGACTGACGTACAGGACCAGCGACTGACGTACATGACTTACGTACCGAGGCCGGGACCGGTCCGCGCGTCGCCACGCGGGCCGGTCCCGGCCGGTACGGTCAGTGCGCCTCAGCCCGCGGTACGCACCGGCGCGGCAGCCTCGCCCGCCGCCACCGCGGCGGCCTTCCCCGGCCGGAGCGCCCGCTCCGCCAGCGCCCCGAAGATCAGCCCGAAGGCCGTCCAGAGCAGCGCCTGTACGCCGATCGACGCCAGCCGGAATTCCCAGAGCAGGGCAGCCGGGAAAGTGGCCGGAATGGCATCGGTGTTGCCGGGCAGGACGAGGCAGGCCACCGCCACGGCGACGGCGTAACCGCCACCGGCCGCGACCGCCGCGTTCCAGTTGCCCAGACGCGGCGCGAGCCGTCTCCCCGCGATGACCGCGACGACCGCCAGCAACACGCTCACCACGATCATCAGGAAGAACAGCGTGGTGCGCTTGCCGATGGTGTCCGGGTTGCCGACCGCGGGCGGGTTCGCCGGATACTTCAGGAACGGCACCAGATAGACGGTGACGAAGGCGGCCCCGGCGAGCAGGGCCGCGGTCGCCCTCGGACCGAACCGGCCGATCCTGCCGAGACAGCCGGCGAAGACCAGCGAGGCGATCCCGCCCAGGGCCACCCCGTACACCAGGACGCCGGTGGCCAGCCCGAAGGTCGACTGCACCGGCCGGCTGACCAACTCCTCCTCTTCTTCTCCTCCTTGCTGATGCGCTTCTCCGCCGTGCTGATGCGCGGGCGCGGAGTGGGCTCCCTCCTGATGGATCTCCTCCTGCGCGATGGAGTCCCGTACCGGGGGCTCACCCACCACATAGGCCGCCACGAACGCGCAGAGTCCGGCAAGCACGCCCGCGATCATGCCGCGGACCAGGAGGTTTCTGACGGTGGAGGCATGCATACGCGTGATCTCCGTCGGTCGTCAGTGGCAGGGGAACCCGAGAAGATGACGGCCGTCGTGAACCCACTCGTGCACTTCCGCACCGGAGAACACCGACGTCGCGCCCTGCTCCGCGCCGACGAAGTACAGCAGCACCAGCATCAGCGTGCCCACGAACACGGCCCACGGCAGCACCGCGCGGAGCGGAAGCGGAGTGACAGCGGTGCCGGTGGAACCGGTGGTACCGGTGGATGAAACGGCCGGGGGCGCTACGGACTGCGCCATGGCACAACCTCCTTGGGGAACTCGCGTCCCATTCAGTGGAGCTCGAACGACGGCATCCGGGTCTGACTCACCGGGCCCCCCGCTGCGCTGTACGCAGCCGGCGCCCGGCTTACAGTGGCGCGACCGTGCCGGATTCCCACCGGACTTCCGTTCCGCCGTCGTGATTTCGACGTGAAGGTACCGCGATCCGGCGGACCGGCCAAGAGGACCTTTTTCCAGCACCCGGCCGGAACCAAGCCGGACCCAAGCAGGAAGGACCGTATGACCACCCGGCTCATGCTCATCTCACCGGCCATGAACCAGGCCCTGCGCGAGGCCCGCTTCCCTCATACCGAGGAGCCGGACGGCGACGGACCGGTCGGCGACGAGCTCGACGCCCTCGGGCTACGCGAGGCCGAAGCCGTACGGGAGACCTTCCCCGCCACCGATACCGCCACCACGTACGTCTCCCCCTCCCTCCGCTGCCGTCGCACCGCCGAGGCCCTCGGCCTGGACGCGAAGCCGCTGCCCGCCCTCGCGCCGTGCGCGATGGGCCGCTGGCAGGGCAGGACCCTCGACGAGGTGGCCGCCGCGGAACCGGACGCGCTGGCCTCCTGGCTGGCGGACCCGGCCGCCGCCCCGCACGGCGGCGAACCCCTGCTGGCGCTGCTCGCCCGCGCCGCCCACTGGCTCGACACCCTGGGCGAGGCCACGGCGAGCGACGGTGGCACAGCGGGCGACGGCGCTCCCGGCGGCGGCGCTCCCGGCGACGGCGCTTCCGGCAGCGGCACCGCGGGCGGCCGTGTCATAGCCGTCGCCGAACCGGACATCATCCGCGCCTGCGCGGTCCACTCCCTGGGCGCAACTCCTGCGGCCTTCTGGCGGATTGACGTACGCCCCCTCACCGCCACCGAACTCAGCGGCCGCGTCGGCCGCTGGAACCTGCTCAGCGGCCGCCCGCTCCACAGCGTCGGCCCACGCCCATTCGCCTTGTGAAGACAGGCGGTGTAGATGTAGGTACATGGCCCGACATATGGGTCGATCCTGGGCTCGGGCCTTGTCTGCCCGCTCCGGCCGGCGCCCACGGAGTCGGCGGCGTGATCACCCGCGCACGGCAGGCGAGCGGCGACGATGGTTCCAGCGCCGGGCCCCGCGGTTGCCGCAGGGGTGGCGTCGTCCGTCGTGGCTGAACGTCCGCACGCTCGCCGGGCAGGTCTTCATCCTGCAACTGGTGATCGTGCTGCTGCTCATCGGGTCCTCGCTGGTCTCGCTCCTCCTGGTGTCCCGGCATGACACCGAACAAGAGGCGCGCAACCGCTGCCTCTCCGTCGCCACGGCGTTCGCGAACTCGCCGGGGATCGCGCCCGCCCTGCGGGCACCCGACCCCACCGCGATCCTCCAGCCGCGCGCCGAGGCGGTCCGCAAAGCCTCCGACGTCGACTTCGTCGTCGTACTGAACACGAAGGGCATCCGGCTCACCCACCCCAACCCCCAACGCATCGGCGAGCACTTCATCGGACACATCGGCCCGTCGCTGAAGGGCCACACCATCACCGAGATCGTGCCGGGGACGCTCGGCCCCTCCGTACGGGCGGTGACCCCCGTCAAGGACGCGCACGGGAAAGTGGTCGGCCTCGTATCGGCCGGGATCACCATCGCCAAGGTGCAGAGCCTCGCCAACCGCGAGGTCCCGATCGTCCTGGGCGCCGCCGCCGCCTCGCTGGCCCTCGCCACCGGCGGCACCGCGCTGGTGAGCGGCCGGCTGCGCCGTCAGACCCATGGCCTGGAGCCCGTCGAGATGGCGCGGATGTACGAGCACCACGACGCGGTCCTGCATGTCGTACGCGAAGGGGTGCTCATCGTCGACGGCGACGGCCGGCTGGTGCTCGCCAACGACGAGGCGGTCCGGCTCCTCGATCTGCCCCCGCGGCCGGAGGGCCTCAACGTCACCGATCTCGGCCTGGACCCGCAGATGACCGATCTGCTGTCCTCGGGGCGCGTCGCCACCGACGAGGTACTGGCGACCGGAGAGCGGCTGCTCGCGGTCAACAACCGCTCCACGGACCGTGACGGAGGCCCGCCGGGCACCGTCGCCACCCTCCGCGACTCCACCGAGCTGCGCGCGCTCACAGGCCGGGCGGAAGCGGCGCGGAAGCGCCTCAAGCTGCTGTACGACGCGGGTGTGGAGATCGGCACCACCCTCGATGTGACCCGGACCGCCGAGGAGCTGGCGCGGGTGTCGGTCCCGCGGTTCGCCGACTTCGTGGCCGTGGACCTGGCGGAGGCCATCCTGCGCGGTGAGGACCCGGCGGGGGTCACCGCCGCCTCCGAACTGCGCCGTACGGCCGTGGTCGGCATCCATGACGACCACCCCTTCTACCCGCTGGGCGCGCGGTTCACGTTCCGCCCCTCGACACCGCAGGCACGGAGCCTGCGCAGCGGGCGCGGGACCGTCGAGCCGGCTCTCGGCCAGGCCGAGGGCTGGCGGTCCCAGGACCCCGAGCGAACCGCCCGGGTCGTCGCGTACGGCGTCCACTCCCTCATCACGACCCCGCTGCGCGCGCGGGGCGTGCTCCTGGGGCTCGTCAGTTTCTGGCGTGCGGAGCGGCCGGAGCCCTTCGAGGAGGAGGACGTGTCCCTCGCCGAGGAGCTGGCCAACCACGCGGCGGTATGCATCGACAACGCCCGTCGCTACACCCGCGAGCACACCATGGCGGAGACGCTCCAGCGCAGCCTGCTCCCCCGGCGGCTGCCGGAGCAGACCGCCCTTGATGTCGCCTACCGGTATCTGCCCGCGGAGTCGGGGGTGGGCGGCGACTGGTTCGATGTCATCCCGCTGCCCGGCGCCCGCGTGGCCCTGGTCGTGGGCGATGTCGTCGGACACGGCCTGCTCGCGGCGGCGACGATGGGCCGGCTGCGTACGGCGGTCCACAACTTCTCGTCGCTCGATCTGCCGCCCGACGAGATCCTCTCCCATCTGGACGATCTGGTCACCCGTATCGACCACGACGAGGGCATCGCGGGCGGCGGCGCCGTGGTCACGGGCGCGACCTGTCTCTACGCGATCTACGACCCGGTGACCCGGGTCTGTTCCATGGCCCGGGCCGGCCATCCGCCACCCGCGCTGGTCGGCACGGACGGCAACGTGGAGTTCCTCGATCTGCCGGCCGGGACCCCGCTGGGCCTGGGCGGGCTGCCGTTCGAGACGGTGGAGCTGCGGCTGCCCGAGGCCAGCCATCTGGTGCTGTACACCGACGGACTCATCGAGGACCGCGACCGGGAGATCGACGACGGGCTCCATATGCTGCGCGCCGCGCTGGCCCACCCGCACCGGGACCCGGAGGAGACCTGCACGGCGGTGCTCGAAGCGCTGCTGCCCGACCGCCCGAGCGATGACATCGCGCTCATCGTCGCCCGTACGCGCGTGCTCCAGCCCGACCGGATCGCGGAGTGGGAGGTGCCCTCGCATCCCTCGGAGGTGTCGCGGGTGCGGGCCGCCGTGGCCCGGCAGCTGGCGGACTGGGGGCTGGACGAGCTGGCGTACCCCACCGAGCTGATCCTCAGCGAACTGATCACCAACGCCATCCGCTACGCCCTCGGCCCGATCAAGGTGCGGCTGCTCCGCGACCGCTCCCTGATCTGCGAGGTCTCCGACTTCAGCAGCACCTCGCCGCATCTCAGATACGCGGCGGCCACCGACGAGGGGGGCCGGGGCCTGTTCCTCGTCGCGCAGTTCACCGAACGCTGGGGCACCCGGTATACGGCGGAGGGCAAGGTCATCTGGACCGAGCAGTCGCTGCCGTCGGGCGCCGGACCCGTCACGGAGAGCTGACGGCGCCACGAACGGCCGACCGACGCGCCACGGACGACCGACCGACGCGCTACGGACGCGCCATGAACGATCTACGGACGGCTCCAGCCCGGGTCGCGCCCCGTCATGGCCAGCAGCGCCTCGAACGGACCCGCGTCCTCGCCCACCGGCACGGGCTCCCCGAACACCCCCATCTTCCGCGCCGTCGGAGCCAGCGCCCCGAACTCCGCCCCGAGCATCCCGACGAGCGCCGCGTCCGGCTCGTACGGCTGCCCCGTGGCCCGCGCCAGGTCCCATCCGTGGACAGCGAGATCGCCGACCACCATCGCGCCCACCGTCCTGGCCGGCATCCCCATCGCCCCCGAGGTGCCCTCCTCGGCGCCCGGCGCGTCCCAGGCCGCGATGAGCCGTACGGTCTCGTCGGCGAACCGGTCGCGCCACGCCCCCGTCAGATGCTCGGGGGCGGCGCCGAAGTCGGAGTCCTTCTTGGCGGCCAGCGCCTGGAAGTTCACGATGACCTGGAAGAGATGGTCGACGAGGGCGTGTACGTCGTACTCCGCGCACGGGGTCGGCGCGGTGAGCTGGTCGTCGGTGATGTTCCGGACCACGGTGACGGTACGGTCCGCCGCCGCCTCCAGCAGCTTGCTGATGGTGTCGTTCATGGCCGTGACCGTAGGAAACGGCGCTCCCCGGCGTCTTGAAGAAACGCGACATAGGATCCGGGCATGGCAGGACCACGGCGTGACACCCGGGGCATCGTCGACGCCCCCGGGCTCTTCGCGCGGGTACGGTTCCGGCGCCGCGAGCCCGCTCCGGCCCTGCGGCCGTATCTGGAGCACTACTGGCTGATCGACTGGGATCTCGACCAGCCCTACGCCTCCCATGTCGTGCCGCATCCCTCGGTCAATGTGGTGTTCCAGCGGTTCGGCCCCGGGGCGGACAGCCCGGCCTTCGCCGAGGTCGCGGGCGTCGGCCTGGAGCTGTTCACCCAGAAGCTGGCGGGGCGGGGCCGGGTGTGCGGGGTGCAGTTCAGGCCGGGCGGCTTCCGGCCGTTCGCGCCGGGGTGGCCCGTATCGGAGTGGACGGGGCGGCGCGTGCCGATCGCCGAGGTCATGCCGGCGACGGACGCGGACATCGCGGCGGTGCTCGGCCCGCCCGACGCCCCGGAGGACGCGCGGGTGGCCGCGCTCGACTCGTATCTGCTGGGCATCGGCCCGCGCCCGGACCCGCGGGCGGCACACGCCATGGCGGTGGCGGACCGGATCCGTACCGACCGCACGATCCGGCGCGTGGCCCGGCTCTCCGAGGCGGAGGGGGTGTCGGTGCGCTCGCTGCAACGGCTCTTCGCCGCGTATGTGGGGGTGGGACCGAAGTGGGTGATCCTGCGGTACCGCATTCACGAGGCGCTGGAGCGCGCGGAGTCGGAAACGGGTACGGAGGTGGAGTGGGCGGAGCTGGCCGCCGAGCTCGGCTACAGCGATCAGGCCCATCTCGTACGGGACTTCACGGCGACGGTCGGTGTGCCCCCGACGGCGTACGCCAGACCACCGGCAGCCGGACGCCCCGATGTCAGACCCCCGCCCTACAGTGCGTGACATGGAGAGTGAAGCACCGCGGGTACGGCTGGATCCCTGGGCCGAGGGCGATCTCGGTCTGCTCCGCGCCATGAACGCGCCGGAGCTGATGAGCCATCTGGGCGGCCCCGAGACCGAGGACCAGCTGCTCACGCGGCACAGACGGTACGTCGACCTGAGCGCGGACCGGACGGGCCGGGGCCGGATGTTCCGGATCGTGCTGCTGCCCGCCGGCGAGGCCGTCGGCACGATCGGGTTCTGGGAGCAGACCTGGCAGGGCCGACAGATATACGAGACGGGCTGGGGGGTGCTCGCCGCCCATCAGGGGCGCGGCATCGCGGCGGCGGCAGCGGCGGCCGTCGTGGAGAAGGCGCGCGCCGAGAGCAAGTACCGCTATCTGCATGCCTTCCCGTCCGTCGGCAACCGGTCGTCGAACGCGCTGTGCGGCCGGGTGGGGTTCTCGCTCCGGGGCCCGTGCGAGGTCGAGTTCCCGAAGGGGCATCTGATGCGCGCCAACGACTGGCGGCTGGACCTGACGCCCGGCGCGGAGGGCCAGGAAAGCCCTGGCCCGGCCCCCGCGTCCGATGGCATCCTGACGACGTGAACGGACCGGAGATCCAGATCGATTTCGCCCCTGAGCTGCGCCTCTTCCTCCCCGCGGAGCGGCGTCAGGGACGTACGTGCCTGCTCACCGACGGGGCGTCCACGCTCGGTCACGCCATCGAATCGCTGGGTGTCCCGCTCACCGAGGCCGGACCGCTGCTCGTGGACGGCCGCGAGGTGCCGGTCTCGCACATCCCCGCCGCGGGCGAATCCGTCGAGGTACGGGCCGTGAGCCGCCCCCAGCGGGTGCCCGGCGCTCCCCTGCGCTTTCTGCTGGATGTCCATCTCGGCACGCTCGCGCGACGGCTGCGGCTGCTCGGCGTCGACGCGGCGTACGAGAACGAGGACCTCGGCGATCCGGCCCTGGCCACCCTCTCCGCCGCCGAGCGCCGGGTGATGCTGTCCCGGGACCGCGGGCTGCTGCGGCGCCGCGAGATCTGGGCCGGGGCGTATATCTACAGCGACCGCCCCGACGACCAGCTCCGGGATGTCCTGGAACGCTTCGCGCCCGCCCTCGCGCCCTGGACCCGCTGCACCGCCTGCAACGGCGGCCTGGGCCCCGCCGACAAGGAGTCCGTGCAGGAGCAGCTGGAGCACGGCACCCAGCGTTCGTACGACGTCTTCGCCCAGTGCACGTTCTGCGGCCGGGTGTACTGGCGCGGCGCGCACCACGCGAGGCTGGCGGCGATCGTCGAGGACGCGGTACGGGAATTCGGCGACGCCGCCGCGTAGGCCCTGGCCGGACGGCTGTCCGCGCGCGGTCAGAAGACGTACGGGTCCCCGGTGGCCGGGGCCAGCACCCGGTGCCGGTGGTTCTCGGGGTTCGGGTCGCTCGCGCCGCCGTTCCAGGCGGTGTCGATCTGTACGACCGCCTCGACCGGCCGGCTGACCGCCTTCAGGTCGAGAGCCGTCTCCTGGCTCCGCGCGCCCGCCCGGAGCTGACCCGTACGGCAGAGGACCACCCGGTCCCCGCCCCACAGACAGTTCGCCGGCAGGCTCCGGCCGGCCGCGACGGCCACCGAGAAGGTCAGCCGCACGGTCGCGTCCGCGAGCGCGGACGGGCCGTGGTTCTCGGACTCGAAGCGGACCGTCAACTGGTCGCTCCACAGCGACACATGTCCGTGGTGCGCGAGATCGGCCTCCGGTACGACAGCACCCCGGACGCCGTCGGTCCCGGCGTCGGCTCCGACGCCGGGACCCGCTCCCATCACCACCGCCGTGACGGCCGACACCGCCACCAGCAACGCCTTGCGCTTGACACCCATGGCGGGAACATACCGATCATCACACCGCGAATCGGGCCGGCTGTGGGCCCGGCGCGCACTCGGTCACCCACATGACACGCTGTCCCCATGCTCGTGCTCCGCTCCGTCGCCCTTTTCGCGCTCGCCGCCGTCTTCGAGATCGGCGGCGCCTGGCTCGTCTGGCAAGGGGTACGCGGCGACGGCACCGGCGGCGGACGCGGCTGGATCTGGATCGGCGCCGGGGTCATCGCGCTCGGCGCGTACGGCTTCGTCGCCACGCTCCAGCCCGACGGCGAGTTCGGCCGCATCCTCGCCGCGTACGGCGGGGTCTTCGTCGCGGGCTCGATCGCGTGGGGCATGGTCGCGGACGGCTACCGCCCGGACCGCTGGGATGTGACCGGAGCGCTGATCTGTCTGGCCGGTATGGCGGTGATCATGTACGCGCCCCGCGGCCACTGACGCACCGCGCCCCACCACCCCTGAGGTCCGCGCTCCGGACACCACGGGCACCCGCCCGCGCACCCTGCCTATCCTGGCCGTGTCCGACATCGATCATCGCTCACACGCGCGAGGAGTACGTCATGACCGCCGCGGGGACCATCGCCGTCATCACCGGAGCGAGCAGCGGCATCGGCGCCGCCACCGCCCGCCAACTCGCGACCGCCGGCTACCACGTCATCGTCACCGCCCGCCGCAAGGACCGTATCGAGGCGCTCGCCGCCGAACTGACCGCCGCCGGGCAGCGCGCCACCGCGTACGCCCTCGATGTCACCGACCGCGCGGCCGTCGACGCCTTCGCCGCTGAGCTGGACCGCTTCCCCTCCGTGAACGTACTGATCAACAACGCCGGGGGCGCGCTCGGCGCCGACCCGGTGGCCACCGGCGACCCCGCGGACTGGCGCCAGATGTACGAGACGAACGTCCTCGGCACGCTCAATGTCACCCAGGCACTGCTGCCCGCCCTCACCGCGAGCGGCGATGGCACGGTCCTTGTCCTCTCCTCCACCGCCGGCCACAGCACATACGAGGGCGGCGCGGGCTATGTCGCGGCCAAGCACGGCGCCCATGTCCTCGCCGAGACACTCCGCCTGGAGATCGTCGGCACGCCGGTCCGGGTGATCGAGATCGCGCCCGGCATGGTCAAGACCGACGAGTTCGCCACCACCCGCTTCCACGGCGACACCGAGAAGGCGGCGAAGGTCTACGCGGGCGTCGCCGAACCGCTCACCGCCGACGATGTCGCCGACACCATCACCTGGGCGGTCACGCGCCCGAGCCATGTGAACATCGACCTGCTGGTGGTACGCCCCCGCGCCCAGGCGTCCAACTCCAAGGTCCACCGCGAGCTGTGACGCCCGTGGCGGCCAGGGCCGGGACCACACCGCTATGTGTGGCGAATCGCGTTCATGTCTTGCGAATCGCGTTCACCAGTCCGGCGACAAGGTGCGCCCGCTCCGCCATGGCCCCGATCACCAGATACTCGTGGTCGGCGTGGGCACCGCCCCCGACCGCTCCGAGGCCGTCGAGTGTCGGCACGCCCAGCGCGGCCGTGAAGTTGCCGTCGCTTCCGCCGCCGACCGCCCTGCCTTCGAGGCCGGGAAGCAGCCGCTCGGCCACCGCGAAGAGTTCGGCCGACGCCGACTCGGGCATCGGGGGCCGGCTGACAGCTCCCTGGACCGTGATCTCCGCCTCGTCGAGATGCGGAGTCAGTGCCGCGAACGCCGACTCGACGCGTTCCTTCTCGTCGGCCGACTCGACCCGGACGTCGACGATGACGGTCGCCTCCGCGGGAACGACGTTGTCCAGGGTTCCCGCGGACGCGACGGTCGGGGTGACGGTCGTGCCGATCTCGGGCCGGCCGAGCGCCGCGATGTCCAGTACCTGGTGTGCTGCCTCGATCAGCGCGTTGACCCCGGCCGCGGGCTCAAGGCCCGCGTGCGAGGCCCGGCCCGTGATGGAGACCTGGAACGTGCCGCAGCCCTTACGACCGGTCTTCAGGGCTCCGCCTTCCGCAGCGCCCTCGCACACGAGCACAGCGCCGCAGGCAAGGGCTCGCTCTTCGATGAGGGCCCGGGAGGAGCGGGAGCCGACCTCTTCGTCGGCGGTCACCAGGATCTCGACGCCCGACCGGTCGTCGAGCGTCGCCAGACCATGAACGGCCTGCACCAGACCGCCGAGCATGTCGAAGACCCCGGGGCCGGTCGCATGCCCTTCCTCGGCCATGAACGGGCGGCGCGCGAGGGTGCCGAGCGGGAACACCGTGTCGTGGTGGCCGAGGATCAGTACCTTCGGATCGCCGCCGGCCGACCAGTGGACGTGCGGCCCGGCCTCGCTCTCGACGAGGACCGCCCGCCCGCCGAGGCGGCTCTCGATGAGAGCGGCGACAGCCGCGGCCGATGCCGTCAGGGCGTCGAGGTCGCGCGACGGAGACTCGATTTCGACGAGTGTCCTGAGGTCCTCGATCATCGCGTCAACACTCACATCGACCGCACGGACCGCATCGCCCACGTCGACGGCCTTGTGGACGGTCTCGCGCATCGTCACGTCGCCATCGTACGTGCCCGGCCGCGGACCACGGCTGCCGCTCAGCCCTTCACGCAGATGACCTGCTTCAGCTTCGCCACCACCTGTACCAGGTCCCGCTGCTGCTCCATGACCTGCTCGATCGGCTTGTACGCGGCCGGGATCTCGTCCACGACGCCGGCGTCCTTACGGCACTCCACGCCCCGCGTCTGCTCCTCCAGGTCCCGCGTCGAGAACCGGCGCTTGGCGGCGTTACGGCTCATCTTCCGGCCCGCGCCGTGCGAGGCCGAGTTGAACGACGCCTCGTTCCCCAGGCCCTTCACGATGTACGAACCCGTACCCATGGAGCCCGGGATGATGCCGAAGTCGCCGCTGCCCGCACGGATCGCGCCCTTACGCGTGACCAGCAGGTCCATGCCCTCGTACCGCTCCTCGGCCACATAGTTGTGGTGGCAGGAGATGACCGGTTCGAAGGTCACCCGGGCCTTCTTGAACTCCTTGCGGACCACGTCCTGGAAGAGCGCCATCATGATCGCGCGGTTGTACTTCGCGTACTCCTGCGCCCAGAAGAGGTCGTTCCGGTACGCCGCCATCTGCGGGGTGTCCGCGATGAAGACGGCCAGATCCCGGTCGATCAGCCCCTGGTTGTGCGGCAGCTTCTGGGCCTCGCCGATGTGGTGGTCGGCCAGTTCCTTGCCGATGTTCCGGGATCCGGAGTGCAGCATCAGCCAGACCGAATCCGACTCGTCGAGACAGAATTCAATGAAGTGGTTCCCGCTTCCGAGCGTTCCCATCTGCTTTATGGCGCGCTCCTGACGGAATTTGACCGAATCGGCGATTCCGTCGAACCGCTCCCAGAAGTCACCCCACCCGGCCGTCGGGAATCCGTGCAGACGCCCCGGATCCACCGCGTCGTCGTGCATGCCACGCCCCACCGGAATCGCCTGCTCGATCTTGGAGCGCAGCCGCGACAGATCACCGGGCAGATCGTTCGCCGTCAGCGACGTCTTCACCGCCGACATCCCGCACCCGATGTCCACACCGACCGCCGCCGGGCAGACCGCTCCGTGCATCGCGATCACCGAACCGACCGTCGCGCCCTTGCCGTAATGCACGTCCGGCATCACGGCGAGGCCCTTGATCCAGGGCAGTGTGGCGACATTCCGGAGCTGCTGCATGGCGCCCTCTTCGACCGTCGCGGGATCCGCCCACATCCGGATCGGCACCTGCGCGCCCGGCATCTCTACGTACGACATAACCCCTCGATTCCCCCGAAAGTCACATAACGCAAAAGCCGGAACCAGGGCCGTCAAAAGAGACAGCCGACCAGCATCGACGGCGTTGCGTGCGATAGACATTGTGTCCATCGACCGTCATCCGGCGGCAAGCAGTTTTCGCGTGGAGCCCCGCGCGGAACCCCGCACAGAAGGGAGCCCGGGACCGTGCAGCCAAAGGCGCGCAAGGCGTACGTACCCGGCCTGGCGGCGCTCCTCGTGGCCCTGGTCGCCGGCTGCTCGGGGGGCGGCGCCGCGGACGGCACCGTCACCGACACCAAGCCGGGCGGCCCCACCACCGCCACCACCGCTCAGCCCGGCAAGTACCGCACGCTCCGCGAGCCCTGCGGCTCCGTACCGCGCTCCATGCTCAAGGATCTCCTGCCCGGCGCCGCCTCGCTCCCCGAGGAGCAGCAGACGAAGGTGTACCAGGGCACGGCCTCCGTGACATACGACACGGACCGCCGCGTCGGATGCAGCTGGAAGGCCACCTCCCCCGACGCGTCGAATCAGCTGATGATCGACCTCGAACGCGTCGTGTCGTACGACCCGGCCGTGAGCGACGCCGACCGGGCGCAGGAGGTCTACACGAAGAAGGAGACGGCCGCGGGGCTGTCCCCGGCCTCCGGGACGCCGAGCGGCACGCCCTCCACCTCGGGTACGGGTACGGGTACGGACACGGCCCCCGGCACGACCACGCAGACCGGCTCCCCCTCCGCTTCCGGAAGCCCTTCTGGGACCCCGTCCGGGACGCCGTCCGACGGCACGACCCCCGACGGCCTCGAACCGCGCGTTCTGGACAGCCTCGGCGATGCCGCCTTCCTGGACGATGTCCTCGCCCGCCCCGGCGCGGCCGCTCAGCAGCGCTCGGTGAGCGTGGTGTTCCGCACATCGAACGTGATCGTGACCGTCCGGTACACCGAGCAGCCCGCCCACCCCACCGTGGTCCCCGACAGCAAAGAACTGCAGGACAAGGCGCAGGGACTGGCCCGGACGCTCAACGAGCAGCTCAACGAATAGCCGCCGCCGTCCCCACCGCCCGCCCCGGCCGCGCGGGGCACGGACTCCGGCTCCGGGAGCCCGCGGACCCGGCTCGGCGGTTACCGTGGCCGATCGGACCGTACGACAACCGACCGACTGAAGGAACCATGCACCGTTCAGCCTCGCGACTCACCCGCATACTCGCCTGCGCAGCCGTTCCGGTGATGCTCGTCGTCGCCGGCTGCTCGTCCGACTCCGGCGGCAAGAGCGACGCCGACGGCTCCTCGTCGAGCCCGAGCACCTCGCCGACCCCGACCGTGACGCCGGCCAAGTACAGCGGGCTCCCCGACGCCTGCGACACGATCGACGCGAAGACGGTCGGCTCGCTCGTTCCCAAGGTCAAGAACAAGGGCGGTACGTCCGGCAAGTCCAGCGACATCGAGACCCGCGGCAGCTGCTCCTGGAACGGTCTGGACGACAAGGGCGTCAAGGGCTCGCAGTACCGCTGGCTCGATGTCTCCCTCATGCGGTACGACTCCGACGCCACGCTCGGCAGCGGCGCCAAGCGCGCCGGCGAGTACTACGCGAAGGAGGTCGCCGGGGCCCAGGGCACGGCGGGCGCCAAGAGCCTGAAGTCTGTCGCCACGGCCGGTATCGGCGACCAGGCGACGCTGGTCACGTACACCCTCAAGAAGACCGACGAGGACTTCGCGTACGCCACGGTCGTGGCCCGCGCGGAGAATGTCGTGATCACCCTCACGTACAACGGCGCCGGGTACGCGGGCGCGAAGTCGCCCAGCTCCGCCGATCTGACGAAGGACGCGGAGAAGGCTGCCAAGGAGGCCGTGACGGCGATCGCCGCAGGCTCCGCGGACGCGCCGGGCGCCGGAGAGAGCTCCAAGGCCCCGTCGGAGTCGGCCAAGGCGAGCTGAGGCGCTCCCCGCGCCACGCCGTCCGCACACATGTGCCAGGCTGTGCCCGCCGGGTGTCGGGTCGTCGAGTGGTTGTTGTCGAGTACCTGACGCCCCATACAGGCCGAATACGGGAGGAGATCGCGGGTGGCCGCGATGCAGCTGACACGCACGCACCGGATTCTCATCGGGATCGTGGTGTTCGGAGCGGTGATCATCGCCGCGATCGGATTCGCGGGGTCCTACGCCGCCGTGCGCGAACTCGCCGAGGCCAAGGGCTTCGGTACGTTCTCCCTGGTCTTCCCGATCGGTATCGACGCGGGCATCTGCGTCCTGCTGGCGCTCGACCTCCTCCTGACCTGGATGCGGATCCCGTTCCCGCTGCTGCGCCAGTCGGCGTGGCTGCTGACGGCCGCGACGATCGCCTTCAACGGCGCCGCCGCCTGGCCGGACCCGCTGGGCGTCGGGATGCACGCGGTGATCCCGCTCCTCTTCATCGTCTCCGTCGAGGCGGCGCGCCACGCGGTCGGCCGGATCGCGGACATCACCGCCGACAAGCACATGGAGGGCGTGCGGCTCACGCGCTGGCTGCTCTCACCCGTCCCCACCTTCAAGCTGTGGCGCCGGATGAAGCTGTGGGAGCTGCGTTCGTACGAGCAGGTCATCAAGCTCGAACAGGACCGGCTCATCTACCAGTCGCGCCTTCAGGCGCGGTTCGGGCGCAACTGGCGCCGCAAGGCGCCGATCGAGGCGCTGATGCCGCTCCGGCTCGCGAAGTACGGCGTACCGCTCGCCGACACCGCGCCGTCGGGGCTGGCCGCCGCCGGCATCGAGCCGGTGCTGCTGCCGCCCGCGCCCGCGGTGGCCGAACTCCCGCAGGGCCGGGGCGAGATACCCGCTGCGGACCCGTCCCCGCCCCCGCAGCAGACGGAACCGCAGCCCCAGCAACAGCCTCAGCCGCAACCTCAACAGCAGCAGATACCGCCGCAGTTGCGGAAGCAGGAGCAGGATCCCCAGCAGCCGCAGCCGCACCCCCAGCACCCCGAGGCCCAGCAGCAACCCCAGCCCCAAACCGAGCAGCCCCAAAGCGAGCAGCCCCAGTCCCAGGCAAGCCCCTGGTTCGCGGCCCCGCAGGTGCAGGAGGCCGCGTACGAGGGCACCTACAACCCCGCGTACACCGAAGGCCCGGAACCCGCGCCGGTGATGATCCCCGCCGGCCCCGGCCGCAGCCGCCCGCTCGGCGGGGTGCCCAGTCAGCGCGTGGAGGGCCCGTACGCGGCCCCGGAGCCGGAACGGCCGCAGTACGCCGAACCCGCCCCCGTCCAGGACCAGCCCGAGGAACTGCCCGTCCCCGCCCTCCCCGACGACCTCTCCCGCGAGGAGGCGTACTTCAGCGCCTTCCGCAAGTACATCAGCGAGAACGGCGACTTCCCCAACAGCCGCCAGTTCGGGCTGTACTTGGTCGATCTGTACGGGATCACCGGCCGCACCGGCGGCCCGCTCACCGAGAGTTCGCTCCGGCCGTATCTGAAGGACTTCCGCTCCCGTTACCAGTCGGAACTGGACGACGAGTACATCGCGTAGGCAGACCGAGCCCGTCCACGGCCGCACCCGGTCACAGCGAAGGGCCCCCACCCACGCGGGCGGGGGCCCTCCTGCGTCAGCAGCCGTAACCGGGCCTCAGCCTCAGCCGCCGAGCAGCTTCCGCACCCGGTCCGCGCCCACCGCCAGCAGCAGCGTGGGCAGCCGCGGCCCGGTGTCCCGGCCGACCAGCAGCCGGTAGAGCAGCGCGAAGAACGAGCGCTGCGCGGTCTTCAGCTCGGCCGTGGGCTTGGCGTCGGGGGCCAGGCCCGCCATGATCTTCGGCACGCCGTAGACGAGCGTGGTCAGCCCGTCCAGCGACCAGTGGCTGTCCAGGCCCTCCAGCAGCAGCCGCAGCGACTCGCGCCCCTGCGCGTCGAGCGAGTCCAGCAGTTCCTGGTCCGGCTCGGAGCGCACGATCGTCCGCGCCTCGGCCGGCACCTGGCTGGTGATCCAGTTCTGGGCGCGGTCCAGTCGGGGGCGCGCCTCGTCCAGCGAGGCCAGCGGCCGGGCCGGGTCCAGCTCGCTGAGGATCCGCAGGGTCTGCTCCTCGGCACCGGCCGTGATGTCCACGACCGAGGCCAGCGTGCGGTACGGCAGCGGGCGCGGCGTACGCGGCAGCTCACCGGCCGCCGTGCTCGTGGCGCGGGAGTACGCGGCGGCGTCGGCCGGCAGGACGGAACCGTCGGCGACCTTGCGCTCCAGCGCGTCCCACTCGTCGTACAGCCGCTGGATCTCCTGGTCGAAGGCGATCTTGAACGACTGGTTGGGCCTGCGCCGCGCGTAGAGCCAGCGCAGCAGCGGCGCCTCCATGATCTTCAGCGCGTCGGCCGGGGTCGGCACGCCGCCCTTGCTGGACGACATCTTCGCCATCCCGGAGATCCCGACGAAGGCGTACATCGGGCCGATCGGCTGGACGCCGTCGAAGATCTCGCGCACGATCTGCCCGCCGACGACGAACGAGGACCCCGGCGAGGAGTGGTCGACCCCGGACGGCTCGAAGATCACGCCCTCGTACGCCCAGCGCATCGGCCAGTCGACCTTCCAGACCAGCTTGCCGCGGTTGAACTCGCTCAGCAGCACGGTCTCGGAGAAGCCGCACTCCGTGCAGGTGTACGTGAGCGCGGTCGTCTCGTCGTCATACGCGGTGACGGTGGTGAGGTCCTTGCCGCAGCCGCCGCAGAAGGGCTTGTACGGGAAGTAGCCGGCGGCCCCGCCGCTGCCGTCGTCCTCGGCCGCCGCGCCCGAGCCCTCGACGGCCTCCAGCTCGGCTTCCTCGACCTTCTTCTGGGGCCCCTTCGCCGCCTTGGCCGGTGCCTTGTCCTTGGTCCGGTACCGGTCGAGGATCGCGTCGATGTCCGCGCGGTGCTTCATCGCGTGCAGGATCTGCGCGCGGTAGGCGCCCGAGGTGTACTGCTCGGTCTGGCTGATGCCGTCGTACTCGACGCCCAGCTCGGCCAGCGCCTCGGTCATCGCCGCCTTGAAGTGCTCGGCCCAGTTCGGGTACGCCGACCCCGCCGGGGCGGGCACGGACGTCAGCGGCTTGCCGATGTGCTCGGCCCAGGACGTGTCCGTACCCGGAACGCCGGCCGGGACCTTGCGATAGCGGTCGTAGTCGTCCCAGGAGATCAGATGCCTGACCTCGTACCCACGCCTGCGGATCTCGTCCGCGACCAGGTGCGGGGTCATGACCTCGCGGAGATTCCCCAGGTGGATGGGGCCGGAGGGGGAGAGTCCGGACGCGACCACGACCGGTTTGCCCGGGGCACGTCGCTCCGACTCGGCGATGACATCGTCCGCGAAACGGGAGACCCAGTCGGTCTCGGTGCTCTGAGCCACGATCGGCACGTCCTTCTTCTTTCTGGTACGCCCAAACTTTCCGGCGGCTGCCATTCTCCCAGCTACCCCCGGGAGAGCGAAAATGGCTTGTTACCCCATGGGATACTGGGCAGGACTTCCCTCCGCACCCAACAGGAACGGCACCAGCCCATGGCCTCGGTCACTTCCCTCGCTTCGACCGTCGATCAGCGCATCGCGGACGCCCTCTCGGCAGCCCTGCCGGAGGCCGGTCCCGCGAGCCCGCTGCTCCGCCGAAGCGACCGGGCCGATTTCCAGGCCAATGGTCTCCTGGCGCTCGCCAAGCAGCTCAAGGGCAACCCGCGCGAGCTGGCGGCACGGGTCGTGACATCGCTCCCCGCCGATGACGTGATCAAGGAGATCGAGGTCTCCGGCCCCGGCTTCCTCAACATCACGATCACGGACCGGGCGATCATCGAGACCCTCGCGGCCCGCGCGGCGGACGCCCGGCTCGGCGTCCCGTACGAGCCGGACCCGGGCACGACCGTCGTCGACTACGCGCAGCCGAACGTGGCCAAGGAGATGCACGTCGGGCATCTGCGCTC
This sequence comes from Streptomyces scopuliridis RB72, assembly GCF_000718095.1. GTDB lineage: Bacteria > Actinomycetota > Actinomycetes > Streptomycetales > Streptomycetaceae > Streptomyces > Streptomyces scopuliridis. Next base: position 50,531 of record NZ_JOEI01000028.1, read on the forward strand.
CGCCGTGATCGGCGCGGCGATGGTGGAGATCCTGGAGTTCACGGGCGAGAAGGTGGTCCGGCGCCATCACATCGGCGACTGGGGCACGCAATTCGGCATGCTCATCCAGTATCTGATCGAGCACCCCCACGAGCTGGACCACAAGGGCGCCGCCACCTCCGGCGAGGAGGCGATGTCCTCCCTGAACCGGCTCTACAAGGCATCGCGGACGCTCTTCGACTCCGACCCGGAGTTCAAGGCGCGCGCCCGGGACCGGGTGGTGCACCTCCAGGCCGGTGACAAGGAGACGCTGGCCCTGTGGCAGCGGTTCGTGGACGAGTCGAAGATCTACTTCTACTCGGTCTTCAACCAGCTCGACATGGAGATCCGCGACCCCGACATCGTCGGCGAGTCCGGCTACAACGACATGCTGGAGGAGACCTGCCGGATCCTGGAGGAGTCCGGGGTCGCGGTCCGCTCCGAGGGCGCGCTCTGTGTCTTCTTCGACGATGTGAAGGGCCCGGACGGCAACAAGGTCCCGCTCATCGTCAAGAAGTCCAACGGCGGCTACGGCTACGCGGCCACCGACCTCTCCGCGATCCGCGACCGGGTGCGGAACCTGTCGGCGACGACCCTGCTGTACGTGGTCGACGCGCGCCAGTCGCTGCACTTCAAGATGGTCTTCGAGACCGCCCGCCGGGCCGGCTGGCTGAACGACGAGGTCCACGCCGTCCAGCTGGCCTTCGGCACGGTCCTCGGCAAGGACGGCAAGCCGTTCAAGACCCGTGAGGGCGAGACCGTACGGCTGGTGGACCTGCTGGACGAGGCGGTCGAGCGGGCGACGGCGGTCGTACGGGAAAAGGCGAAGGACCTGAGCGAGGACGAGATCGCCGAGCGCGGCAGCCAGGTGGGCATCGGCGCGGTGAAGTACGCCGACCTGTCCACGTCCGCCGCCCGCGACTACAAGTTCGACCTGGACCAGATGGTCTCGCTGAATGGCGACACGTCCGTCTACATCCAGTACGCGTACGCCCGTATCCAGTCGATCCTGCGCAAGGCGGGCGACGCGAAGCCGGCCGCCCACCCGGAACTGGACCTGGCCCCGGCCGAGCGGGCACTGGGCCTGCACGTGGACCAGTTCGGCGAGGTCCTGGCGGAGGTCGCGTCGGCGTACGAACCGCACAAGCTCGCCGCGTACCTGTACCAACTGGCGTCGCACTTCACGACGTTCTACGACCAGTGCCACGTACTGAGCGACGACAACCCGGCGGAGCTCGTCGAGAACCGCCTCTTCCTCTGCGACATCACGGCCCGCACGCTCCACCAGGGCCTCGCGCTCCTGGGCATCCGCGCCCCCGAGCGCCTGTAACGCTCCGTACGCACTACAGGGCGCCACCGCAAGCAGCGGTGGCGCCCTTTCTCTCATACCTGGCGCACCGATAGCCTCTGATTACAGCAAGTTACGTCAGCGTGCGAAGGGGAGACCGATGGGCGGCAGTCACAGCGGGAAGCCCGACCCGGCCGAGAGCGACGGACACAAACCCGACAAGCCAATTCCGCCGGCCGATCCGAAACGACCTGAAACGCCGAAGAGGTGAGCAGAGAAAGCTCTCGGGTCGGCCTCGTCGAGGAGCTGACCCGAGGGGGCTACCTCTCCCCCTCGTGGCGCGACGCGTTCACGCGGGTCGATCGCAAGCAGTTCATCCCGGACCGCATCTGGGTCCGGGGCGACGACGGCTACCACCCGCTCAACCGCACCACCGATCCCGACCGCTGGCACGCCCTTGTCTATGACGATCAGGCACTCGTCACCCAGGTCGAGGACAACGGCGGTGGCACGGCGCTCATCCCCTCCAGCTCGGCGAGCATGCCGCGCGTCGTCGCCACCATGCTCGACGCCCTCGCCGTGGCCGACGGACAGACTGCGCTGGAGATCGGCACCGGCACCGGCTACAACGCCGCTCTCCTCAGCGAACAGCTCGGCGACCGGCACGTGGTCTCCATCGAAGTGGACCCCCGTATCGCGGACACCGCACGAGCGAGCCTGAAGGCCGCCGGTTACGCCCCCACGGTCATCACCGGCGACGGCGGGCTCGGTTGTCCCCCGTACGCGCCGTACGACCGGATCATCGTCACCTGCGCCCTCCATACGGTGCCGTACGCCCTGGCGGAGCAGACCGCTCCCGGCGGGGCGATCGTGCTGCCGTGGGGGACCGGCCTGTACAACGGCGTCCTCCTGCGCCTCACCGCAGGCGGTGACGGCACCGCGAGCGGCCCCGTCATCGGTGACTCCGCCTTCATGTGGAACAGGGGCGAGACCCCCCACCGGGACGTCATGGCCACCGTCAAGGAACAGGACCGGGCCACAGCCTCGCGCACCTGCCTCGACCCCCGGCTCGTACTCGGCGACGAGAACGCCGCCTTCACCGCGGGAATCCTCGTGCCCGACTGCCGTTACAGCGTCGGGCACGGCCCCGACGGCGAGTTCACGCTCTGGCTGGCCGACCATGCCACCAGCTCCTGGGCCAGTGTCGACTACGTCCCCGACGCGGCGGAGCATGACAGCCGGCAGTACGGCCCCCGCCGGCTCTGGGGCGAGGTGGAGGCCGCGTACGCCTGGTGGCAGAGCGCTGGATCACCGGACCGCACCCGGTACGGCCTCACTGTGAACGCCGCCGGTCAGCACCTCTGGCTCGACAGCCCGGACACTCTGGTGCCGGAGAGGCACCAGGTGGATTGACCCGCAGCGACAGCTACACCGTTCCCGTTCACGAGGAAGGCCGCGTGAACGGGAACGGTGTGGCACATGCTGTGCCCGATGCGATGGACGCGTCAGAGCGCGACGATGCCTTCGCCGCCGACTCCGTCGGGGACCTTGGTGGTGCTGATCTTGGTCAGCGAGCCGTCCCGGTTGATACGGAAGGCGTCGACCGCGCCCGCGCCGCCGGTCTGGACGTAGAGGAAGTGGCCGTCGGGGGTGATGGACGAGTCCACCGTGCCCGTGCCCGTCGGGGTGTTGCCCAGCGGTTCGAGGTGGGCCTCGCGCGTCTGGCGGAAGCGGGACAGGGTGTTGCTGCCCGCGTTGGAGACGTAGAAGTGGTCGCCGTTGCGCACGATCCAGCAGCTGGCCTGCTGGCCGGTCGGTGTGTCGTCGACGAGGGTGGTCCGGCCGTCCGTGTGGAGACGGAACGTCAGGACGCTGTTCTCCGCCCCGTCGGCGACGACGAGCCGGTTGCGCGCGTCGAAGGTCAGCCCGAACGGCTGCGCGCCCGCCTTGCTGTCCACCACAGGCTTGGCGGACGGTGTGCCGTCGCGGCCGAGGGGGAAGACCTCGATGCTGTTGCCGCCCAGCTTGGTCGTGACGACCAGCTGCGATCCGTCGGGGGTGAAGGCCACCTGCCCCGGGGTGTGGGTGAACTCGGGTGCGGTGCCGGTGTTCAGGTGCAGCGCACGGTTCCAGTCCGCGACCCGGTGCAGCTTGCCCTCCTTCAGCCGGTAGCCCTGGATGGAGCCGCCCTCGCGCGCGTTGAGTACGAATACCCGGTCCCCGTGCGCGGTCACGCTGACCGGGAACACGCCGCCGGAGGCGATGACCTGCTTACGGTGGAGCCGGTCGCCCTCGACCGAGAACACGGTGACCGTGTTGCTGCCGGCGTTCACCGCGTACAGCAGCTTGTGGTGAGGGTCGTACGTCAGCGATCCCTGCGAGGCGAGGTGGTCGACGGCAGAGCCGCCGAGGACACCGCCCTTGCCGCCGGTGCCGTACACCGTACGGCGGTGCAGCGAACCGTCGGCGTCGCGACTGTAGGCGATCACCTGGTTGCCTTCGACACGGTCGTTCTGGACGAACACCGCCCTGCCGTGGCCCCCGGCGGGCGGGGCGGGTGTGGCGGTGGCGCCGGCGGTGGCGCTGGCGGGCACAGCGAAGGCGACCGTCGAGAGGGCCACGGTCACGGCGACCTTGGCAATACGGGTGAACCTGCGGGTAGTTGTCGGCATCTGCCTCTTCCTGAGTCGGGCCGGCCGGGGGGCGACTCCAGTGAGGCGGGCGCACACCGCGGCCGGCGCAGGGCGTCATTCCGCCGTCATATTGAGGGGAGGAGAGCTCGCGCCGACGGACCATCGCCCATCGGGTAATTCCTTCGGATGATCAGGGGACGCGAACGGTCGCACGCCAGGCGGGCGCACCGCCCCCGCTTCCGGCTCCGCTTGTCGCACGCCCTGCTCAGCTCCGGGGCCCGGTGTTCAGCTGCGGGGGCTCAGTCCCGCCACGGCCAGCCGGAACAGCCGGTCCGCCTGGGCAGCGGGATCGGGGTGGTGCTCCGAGGCCAGGGCGATGCCGACGATCAGCGTGATCAGTTCGCCGATGGTGATGCCCCGCTCCACCGCGCCGTCCTGCACCGCGCGGTGGAGCAGTGGGGCCCCCGCCTCTTCGATCGCCGCCGAGCAGGCGTTCTCGTACACCGAGTCGGGCCCGGCCTCGTCGTCGTAGGCCAGCGCGGCAGCGAAGCCTCGGGCGGAGGCGCAGTAGGCGACCACGTCACTCAGCCATTCCAGCAGCGCGCTCCGGCTGTCGTCCTCGCCCGCCAAGTCGTGGGCGCGGACACACAGTGCCTCGATCCGCGTCCGGGAAACCGCCTTCAGCAGCGCGCTGCGGGTGGGGAAGTGCCGGCGCACCGTCGCCGAGCCGACCCCCGCGGTGCGGGCGATCTGTTCCAGGGACGCGTTGACGCCGTGCGCGGCGACCTCCTCCTCGGCCACGGCGAGGATGCGCGCGTAGTTGCGCCGGGCGTCCGCGCGCTGGTGGGCGGGCACGGCGTCACCTCCGGTTCTGTTAAGTGGCGGGCCCCGCCGTATTGTATCGTCAGCTTAAGTGGCGGGCCCCGCCACTTAAGTCCGAGCAAGCCGCGAGCAACCCGAGGAGCGTCATGTCCCCCGATCCCGCACCCGTCCTGGTCACCGGCTCCACCGGCAGGCAGGGCGGCGCCACCGCCCGCGCCCTGCTCGCGGCGGGCGTTCCCGTCCGCGCCCTGGTCCGCGACCCGGCCACCGGCCGGGCCAGGGCCGTCGAGGCGCTCGGCGCCGAACTGGTCACCGGCGACCTCCACGACCGCGAGTCCGTCATCCGGGCCGCCGAGGGCGCCCGCGCCGTCTTCTCCGTGCAGATGCCGGCCATGACCGGGGACACCTTCGATTTCGAAGGGGAGATAACCCAGGGCGTCAACCTGATCGAGGGCGCGAAGGCCGCCGGCGTACCGCAGTTCGTACACACGTCCGTCAGTGGCGCCGGTCAACACACCGGGACTCCCGGCTGGGCGGAAGGCCGCTGGGCTTCGATGGAAGCCACCCTCGGCGCCAAGAGCGCGATCCAGGACCGGGTGCGCGAGGCCGGCTTCCCCCACTGGACGCTCATCAAGCCCGGCTTCTTCATGGAGAACTTCCTGCCGTCCATGGCGTTCCTCTTCCCACGCGGGATCAAGGGCGGCATCGTGTCCGTCCTGAATCCCGCCACCCGGCTGTCCCTCGCCGCGGTGCGGGACATCGGCAGGGCGGCCACCGCGGCCATTACGGCGCCGGAGCGGTTCGACGGGGTCGAGCTGGAGCTGGCGAGCGACTACCTGTCGATGACGGAGATCGCCGAGGTCCTCTCCCGCGCCCTGGATACGGAGCTGTCCGCGCCGGACATGACCGAGGAGGAGGCCCGCGCCGCCGGAATGCCGGGGATGGGCGCCGGGCACGAGTGGATGAACGTCGCCGGCCAGCCGGCCCGCCCGGAGTACGCGAAGGACCTCGGCATCCCCCTCACCAGCTTCGAGGAATGGGCACAGGAACACATGCGGGCCAGGGCCTGACGCCGCTCTGATCCCGGGTCGGCCGGCCGACCCGGGATCAGAAGGCGCTCCAAACCCCTACGACCCCCAGAACACCGACCGGCGAGCGTGTGGCGGGGCGGGGTCGGGTACGACTGAGCGCATGATCTTCCATCTGCTTCCCCTCGACGACTGGCGACGCGACCCGGACCAGCCGTACGCGCCCGCGTCGCTCGCCACCGACGGTTTCATCCACTGCTCCCCGGACGAACCGGTCACCCTGGCCATCGCCAACGCGTTCTACCGCGACACGGCCCGCCCGCTGCTGGCGCTGCTCATCGACGAGGAGTCACTGAAAGCGCGGTTGGTCTGGCAGCAGGCCGAGAAGGCGCCGCCCGGGGTCGCGGACGACACCCGGTTCCCCCATGTGTACGGCCCCCTCAACCGCGATGCGGTGACCGAGATTCGGGAGGTCGAGTGGGACGCGACGGGTGCTGCGGTGGCGCTCGGGGACGCGGAGATCTAACGGCGGTGCCTATGGTCCGGGCGGCAGGAGATCCGTCCAGCCCTCCGCGTGGTGAGTGACTGACGGGGGCGTTGTCTCGTCGGCTTCCTTCTGGTCCACCGCGAACTCGCACCACACCACCTTGCCGGGGTTCCGCTCCCCGACGCCCCACTTGTCGGCGAACGCCGCGACGAGCAGCAGACCGCGCCCGCCCTCGCCGTCCGGCGAATGAACAATCTGGGGGACGCCGGGACCGCTGTCGTGCACTTCGATACGGAGGACGTCGCCGTCGTACCGCAGGTTCAGTCGAAACCCACGGCCGGGCGGTACGCCGTGCAGCAGCGCGTTGGTGCAGAGCTCACTTACGCACAGCAACACGTCGTCGGCGGGGAAGCCTTCGGTCAAATCCCAGTCGACCAGGGCCCAGTGGGTGAACTTCCTGGCTGCGGGAACGGACCGCCGGTCACGGCGGAAGAACCTCTCCCGGAGAACGAAGTGGCGAGTTGTCGCATTCATGGAGCGATCGTTGCGGAGAGTGACTAACGTAGAACAGTGAGGGAGCCCGTACGGATTTTTTGTACGGCCTCCGATCGATCAAGCACGGGCTGGCACGGGGAGTTGGTCGGCATGAGTCCCAGGAAACGTCTCAACAAGAAGAGTTCATCCGCGATGAAGATGCTGGGCGCCCAAGTGGCGGCGTTCCGCAGGGCGGCGGGGTACACGCAGCGGTCACTGGCCGAACGCATCGTCGCGGACGAGGAGACCATCGCCTCGATCGAGCAGGGAAGACGACCGCTGAAGGAAGATCTGGCAAAGACCCTGGATGAGTTGCTTGATACCAAGGGCGCGTTGTCGGTCGGAGTCGACAACATGCCGGAGATCGACCTTTTCCCGCTGTGGGCGGAGCAGTTCCTGGACCATGAACGCGAGGCGATCGTCCTGTCCTCGTACCAGAATCAGGTACTGCCCGGACTGCTCCAAACCGAGGCTTACGCCCGCGAGGTCTTCTGCAACCGCGTCCCGGCATTCGACAGGGACGAGATCGAGATCAAGACCGCGGCCCGTATCGACCGGCAGGAGATCCTGCACCGCAAAGTTCCGCCGACCATCAACTACGTGATCTGGGAACCGGTGTTCCGCCTCCCCATCGGCGGCCGAGAGGTCTACGCCGACCAAATCCGCCATCTTCGCACTTGCGCCGAACTCCCAGGCCTCTCCATCCAATTCCTACCCCTGCACCGCGCGACCCACGCCGGGCTCGATGGCCCGTTCATCCTCTTGGAGACGCCCGATCACCAGCATCTCGCCTACAACGAGACCCAGCGCGGCAGCCAGTGGGTCTCCGATCCCGACGAGGTATCCATCCTGGCGCGCAAGTATGCGATGCTGCGATCGCAGGCCCTCACCCCCGAGGACACCAGGGGCCTGCTGGGCGAGCTTCTAGGAGAGCAATGAACACCGCGCTTCAGTGGTTCAAATCCAGCTACAGCGGCAGCGAAGGCGGCGACTGCCTCGAAGTCGCCTACAACTGGCGAAAGTCCAGCCACAGTGGCAGCGAGGGCGGCGACTGCCTCGAAGTCGCCTCATGCCCCCACGCCGTCCACATCCGCGACTCCAAGAACCCCACAGGCCCCACCCTCACCCTCGCCCCCACCGCCTGGGCCGCCTTCACCGCCTACGCGGCCAACTGACCCCACACACCCGGCAACCTTCCGGCTCCCTGCGGCGACATCCGGCTGACGACGGCACCACCCCCCACACCCGTCAGGAGTCCCGGATGCCCCCCACCAGCCGCAGGCGCTTCCTCATTGGCACCACTGCCGCGCTCGGCGCCGGCGCCGCCGCCACCCTCGGCCTCCCCGGCACCGCGTCCGCCGCCCCCAGGGCAGTCGCCACGCTCTACATCGCCAGCGACTCAACCGCGCAGACGTACAACTCCGGCTATTACCCCCAGGCGGGCTGGGGCCAGACACTCCCCGGCTTCTTCACCTCGAACATCACGGTCGCCAACCGCGCGATCGGCGGCCGCAGTTCACGTTCGTTCATTGAACAGGGCAGGCTCGCCGCCATCCACGACGTCATCAAGCCGGGCGACTACCTCTTCGTACAGTTCGGCCACAACGACGCCACCACCGGCAACCCCGAGCGCTACACCTCACCCGCGGACTACAAGGAGTACCTGCGCAACGACTACATCCGCACGACCCGCTCCCGGGGCGCGACGCCCGTCGTGGTCACCCCCGTCTCACGGCGCTCGTACAACGAGTCCACCGGGCAGTTCAACGTGTCCTTCCCCCAGTACGTGGACGCCGCCAAAGCCGTGGCCGCGGAGGAGGGTGTGCCATTGGTCGATCTGTCCGCGCTCAGCCGTACGTACTTGAACGGGGTCGGCATCGAGGCGTCCAAGAACGTCTTCCTGTGGCTGAACCCGGGCCAGTACCCCAACTTCCCGAACGGCGTCCAGGACAACACCCACTTCCAGCAGAACGGCGCCACCCAGATGTCCCGCTTGGTGGCCCAGGCGGTGGCCCGGCTCGGGCTGCCGCTCTCCGGCGAGGTCAGGCCGACCGCGGTGTGAACCCGGCCCGGCTCACGGCAAGCAACGTGGTTGTATGACGGAATGGATCAGCGAGAGACCTCCTCCGTCACGGCCCCGGCCACAGTCGTTCAGCTGCCCCTCATGCGCTGGGGGCGGCCCGACGCGTCGCGGCGCGCCCTGTTGCTCCACGGACTGACCTCGGCCGCGGCCTGCTGGTGGCGCGTGGCGGACGAACTGGCCGAAGCCGGCTGGTCGGTCACCGCCCCCGATCAGCGCGGCCACGGCCTCGCGCCCCGTACGCGGCGCTACGACATCGAGGGGTTCGCCGCCGACGTACTGCCCCTCGTCCCGAACGGCGGCGGCGCGTGGGATCTGGTCGTCGGACACTCCCTCGGCGGTGTCGTGGCGACCGCGGCGGCGAGCGCCGAGCCCGGCTGGGCGGCGCGCCTCCTGCTGCTCGACCCCGTCATCACGGTCTCGGGCGGGGTCGAGGACTTCGTACGCGGCACCCTCACCGAGCTCAACGCGACCGAGGAGTCACTGCTCCGCGACCACCCGGAGTGGCACCCCGAGGACGTGTTCCTCAAGGTCCAGGCAGCGCACCGGACCAGTCCGTACGTCGCCGAGAGCTTCCTGCGGCACAACACGCCGTGGTCGTACGAGAAGGAGCTGACGGAGTACGCCCGCCCCGTGACCGTGCTCGCCGCCGATCCGGAACACAACCCTGCCTTCACTGCCGACGAGGGCCGCCGCATCGGCCACTCGAAGGCGGACTTCCACTGGACGGCGGTCGAGGGAGCGAGCCACTCCATCTACCGCGACAACCCTGCCGCGGTGATCGCGGCGGCGCTGGGCGGGCCCGAGCGGTAACCGCACAGGGCGAGCTCAGCCCTTCGCGGCCACCCCCCACTCCGAGCCGCCCAGCGGGTAGTTGTACGACGGACGTCCCTCCGACCCGCTCGTACGGAAGGGCTTCCCGTTGTCGTCCACCCGGATGGTGCCGCGCCGCTCGCCGCTGGACCACTCCAGCTCCAGATACCAGCTGACGTCCCGCGCCTTCGAGGTGGCGGAGATGTAGAAGACCTCGGGGTCCGACTCGCTGACCTTGTACGGGAAGTCCCGCTGGCCCGCCTTGGGTACGGAACTGGGCCGGGCCGCGTCCAGGTTGACGGCGAAGGACTTCGTGCCCACGCCGCCGCCGCAGCCGACGCCCATCGCGTAGTCGGTCCAGGCGAGCGGGGCGTCGCTCTTCACGATCTTCACGCGCAGCGCTTGCAGGACGACCGTGTCGCTGCTCGTGCCCTGGAGGGTCAGTTCGATGAACTGACTGCCACTCGCGACCCCGCCGAGCGCGCCGACCCAGCCGGGCGCGTCCTGCTCAGTGGGCGGCGGGGGGACCTCCTCGGGCGGGCTGTCGATGAGGTAGTGCTGACTGCACGGGTCCTCGAAGGCGTACGGCCGGGTGTCCACCGACACCGGCACCGCGCCGTCGGAGGTCCCGCCGGGCGCCGTGGACTTCGTACCCGCGTGGGGGGAAGCGGGCGGGCTCGCGCTCCGGGAGGGGGAGACCGTGGGTGAGGCGGACGGCGATTCCTTGCCCTTGCCCTTGTCCTTGCCGTCCGACGAGGCGGAGGGCGACGCGCTCTCCCCGGCCCCCTGGTCCGGAGCCTCCGAGACCTCCGTTGCGGGAGAACGGTCGTCGGTCTGCGTGATGGCCCCGCTGCCGTAGGCGATGGCGGGAACGGCGACCGCCACGACCGCCACGGCGGCGAGAACGAGACGCAGGCGTTTGGTACGGGGGAGGCGGGCGATACGGGACCCGACGACGGGTTCCGGCTCGGGTCGCGGCTCCGGCGGGACTTCACGCTCAAGCTCGGGAGCGGTCTCGGCCGGGGCCGCGGCCTCACCGCCACCGTCACCCCCCGCGTCGGGCGCCGCGTCACCCCCCGCCTCAATCCCCGCGTCGGGCGCCGCCGATGCCGGCGGAGCCGACCGCGCCCGCCGTCTCGCCTCGTCCGCGAGGATCCACCGCCGGTGCAGCTCGACCAGCTCCTCGGCGTTCGCCCCGCACAGCCGCGCGAGCCGCTCCACCGACGCGTAATCGGTCGGCACGGCGTCCCCGTTGCAGTAGCGGTGCAGCGTGGACGTACTGACATGGAGCTTCCCGGCCAGGACGCCGTAACTGCGTCCCGAACGGTCCTTCAGCCCCCTGAGCAGTTCCGCGAAAGCCTCGGCCTCGGTCGTCGCCACTCGCTGTTCCCCCTCCTCATTCCCGCCGGTCCGTCCCAGGAACGCGTTCCAGGGAAACCACGTCTCCCCAGGTCAGGGTGTGTGTGAGCGTTCCAGCTTCCCCTATTCTCCCCTGCCGATTGCGGCCGCTTCCGGCGGCCCCGCAAGGTGAGTGCAGCACCAGCCGAACGGGGAGCAGCAATCAGAACCCGACTCCGTATCAGCGTGGTCGACGCGTTGGCCGTCGTCGTGCTGATCGCCTCCATTGCGGTCGTGCTCACGATCATCAACCGCCACTGACCGCAGCACCACCACACCACTCGACACCTCATCGAAACGGGGAGCTCAATCCTTATGCGTACGATCCGTCACCGCGCCGCCGCAGCCGCCGTCACCGCCCTTGTCGCCTCTCTCGCCCTCACCGCCTGCGGGTCCGGCGAATCCTCCGCCGCGAAGGACTCCGGAGGCGCCGCCGCGTCCCTCAGCACGGCGCCGTCGGCCGAGCAGCGGTCGACGGGGGACGACAAGCAGCAGACGCCGGCCGACCAGATCAGCAGCTCCGTCAGCAGCAAGTCCAAGACGGGCACTGACACCGGCAACACCGCCGGCAACAAGAGCAGCGACGGCGCCACCACCAAGTACACCGACTGCACCGGCGACAACACCAAGGTCAAGATCAGCCAGGTGAGCCGCCCGATCAACCACCTTCTCCTGACGGTCACCAACACCGGCAACAAGAACTGCGACGCCTACTACGCCCCCGCCCTCCGCTTCGACGACGCCCAGGCCGTCACGCAGATCATCGAGGAGAGCAAGCCGCAGGCCGTCGTCACCCTCGCCCCGGGTGAGTCCGCGTACGCCTCGATCGCCCTGGCCGGCGAGGAAGCCCCTGACATCCCGGTGAAGCAGCTGACCGTCCACTTCATGGGACGAGACAACCAGGGCTCGGTGGGCTCCCCGTCCGCCCCGCTCACGCTCCCCGCGGGAACACTGATCTCTGCCAGCACGTCCGTGACGTACTGGCTGAGGGACATGGCGGACGCCCTCACCTGGTGACGCCCTGACCGAGTGGCACCCCTGACCGAGTGGCACCCCTGACGGTGTGGCACCGCTGACGGAGTGGCACCGCTGACCTGATCGGGGCCCTGGCTGAACGACGGCCGGGGCCCCGATCAGGTCGCGACTGTCCCCCGTACCTCCGAGCCCCCACACCACCAGAGCCCCCACACCAGAGCCCCGACGTCAGAGCTTCTCCGCGACCTCCGTCGCCCAGTACGTCAGGATCATGTTCGCGCCCGCGCGCCTGATCCCGGTCAGGGTCTCCAGGATCGCCGCGTCGCGATCGATCCAGCCCTTCTCCGCCGCCGCCTCGACCATCGCGTACTCCCCGGAGATCTGGTACGCCGCGACCGGCACGTCCACCTCCGCCGCGATACGCGCCAGGATGTCCAGATACGGCAGCGCCGGCTTGACCATCACCATGTCGGCGCCCTCTTCGAGGTCGAGCGCCAGCTCGCGCAGAGCCTCCCGGGCGTTGGCCGGGTCCTGCTGGTAGGTCTTGCGGTCGCCCTTGAGCGAGGAGCCGACGGCCTCCCGGAACGGGCCGTAGAACGCCGACGAGTACTTCACGGTGTACGCGAGGATCGACACGTCCTCCCTGCCGATCGTGTCGAGCGCGTCGCGTACGACGCCGACCTGGCCGTCCATCATGCCGCTGGGGCCCACCACATGGGCGCCCGCGTCGGCCTGGACCTGGGCCATCTCGGCGTACCGCTCCAGGGTCGCGTCGTTGTCGACCCGCCCCTGGCCGTCCAGCACCCCGCAGTGGCCGTGGTCGGTGAACTCGTCCAGGCACAGGTCGGACATGACGATCAGGTCGTCACCGACCTCTTCCCGCACGGCGCGGATCCCGGCCTGGAGAATGCCGTCCGGGTCCGTGCCCGCCGTACCCGTCGCGTCCTTCTTGTCCTCCTCGGGGACGCCGAAGAGCATGATCCCGGAGACACCGGCCGAGGCCGCCTCCACCGCGGTCTTGCGCAGCGTGTCCAGCGTGTGCTGGACGACGCCGGGCATCGCGGAGATGGGAACGGGCCGGCTGACGCCCTCCCGTACGAACGCGGGAAGGATGAGATCCGCCGGGTGCAGCCGGGTCTCGGCCACCATCCGTCGCATCACCGGGTTCACCCGCAGCCGCCGGGGCCGCGAGCCGGGGAAGGATCCGTGCACAGTCATCGTCAGTCGCCTCTTGGGTCTGCTGCTTCGTCGGGCCCGGCCGACCGTCGGACCACCTTCGACCATAAACCCGGCATCCCCGCCCGTTTACCGACACCGCGACCGGGAAACGGGCCCGGGAACCGGTGGCGCGGACGGGTCCGGGAGCCGAAGCCGGAGGCGAGGCCGGAAACGACCGTGGGGCCCGGCCGCCTCGGCGACCCGGCCCCACATCGTTCGACATCGCTCAGCGACACCCGCCCGGCACTCAGGTCGTACGGCGCCTGCGGCTGCCCGGCCGGCGCTCGCTCGGCCGCGTGACCGTTTCGCCTGCCTCCTTCGCCGCCTCGCGACGCTGCGTGCCGAACGCGGCGAGCGCCTCGGCCAGCTTGTGCACCGACGGCTCCGGCGAGAGGACGTCGACGCGCAGCCCGTGCTCCTCGGCGGTCTTCGCCGTCGCGGGGCCGATACACGCGATCACCGTCACGTTGTGCGGCTTGCCCGCGATACCGACCAGGTTCCGCACGGTCGAGGACGAGGTGAAGAGCACGGCGTCGAAGCCGCCGCCCTTGATCGCCTCGCGGGTCTCGGCCGGCGGCGGCGAGGCGCGCACCGTGCGGTACGCGGTGACGTCGTCGACCTCCCAGCCCAGCTCGATCAGCCCCGCCACCAGCGTCTCGGTGGCGATATCGGCGCGCGGCAGGAACACCCGGTCGATCGGGTCGAAGACCGGGTCGTACGGCGGCCAGTCCTCCAGCAGCCCGGCCGCCGACTGCTCGCCGGACGGCACCAGATCCGGCTTCACCCCGAAGTCCACGAGCGACGCGGCGGTCTGCTCGCCCACCGCGGCGACCTTGATCCCGGCGAAGGCACGGGCGTCGAGCCCGTACTCCTCGAACTTCTCCCGTACCGCCTTGACCGCGTTGACGGAGGTGAACGCGATCCACTCGTAGCGGCCGGTGACCAGGCCCTTGACCGCGCGCTCCATCTGCTGGGGTGTGCGCGGCGGCTCGACCGCGATGGTCGGGACCTCGTGCGGGACCGCGCCGTACGACCTGAGCTGGTCGGAGAGCGACGCGGCCTGCTCCTTCGTCCGCGGGACGAGCACCTTCCAGCCGAACAGGGGCTTGGACTCGAACCACGCGAGCTGGTCGCGCTGCGCGGCGGCACTGCGCTCACCGACCACGGCTATGACGGGCTGGTGTCCCTCCGGGGAGGGCAGCACCTTCGCCTGCTTCAGGATCTGCGCGATGGTGCCGAGCGTGGCGTTCCAGGTGCGCTGACGGGTGGTCGTACCGGCGACGGTGACGGTCATCGGGGTGTCCGGCTTGCGGCCGGCCGCGACCAGCTCACCGGCGGCGCCCGCGACCGACTCCAGGGTGGTGGAGACGACGACCGTGCCGTCGCTCGCGCCGACCTCGGTCCAGCACCGCTCGCTGGCGGTCCTGGCGTCCACGAGCCGTACGTCCGTGCCCTGCGCATCGCGCAGCGGTACCCCGGCGTACGCCGGCACACCGACCGCGGCGGCGATGCCGGGGACGACTTCGAAGGGAATGCCCGCGGTGGCACAGGCGAGCATCTCCGTGCCCGCGTCGCCGTCCAGCCCCGGGTCACCGGAGACCGCACGTACGACCCGCTTGCCGCCCCGCGCGGCCTCCATGACAAGATTGGCCGCATCCCGGATCGCGGGGATCCCGGCGGCTGCTGACACATCGTCAACAACCGTCAGCGCTGGGGTGTGCACACCCGCCCTGGCATGGCTGCGTACGACTTCGAGCACATCAGGCTCGGCAATCAGTACATCCGCCCCCGCGAGCGCCTCGACGGCGCGGAGTGTCAGCAGACCCGGATCTCCGGGTCCGGCACCGAGGAAGGTGACGTGCCCCGATGCGGAGCAGGCTGGAAGGTCAGAGGTGGTGGGGCTCAAAGTGCTCGCTCCCCCATAAGACCGGCCGCACCCTTGGCGAGCATCTCGGACGCGAGTTCGCGACCGAGCGCGATGGCGTCGCCGTGCGACGTGGGTACGGGACCGGTGGTGGACAGCTGCACCAGCGTCGAGCCGTCGGGCGTGCCGACGACGCCGCGCAGGCGCATTTCGTTGACAACCTGTCCGTCGGCCAGCAGGTCGGCCAACGCACCCACGGGTGCGCTGCAGCCGGCCTCCAGGGCGGCGAGCAGGGAACGCTCGGCGGTCACGGCGGCCCGGGTGTACGGGTCGTCGAGCTCGGCGAGCACTGCGGCGAGGTCCACGTTGACCGCGGCGCACTCGACAGCAAGGGCCCCCTGGCCGGGGGCGGGCAGGACCGTGTCGTCCGACAGGAACTCGCTCACCTCGCCGATCCGGCCGATGCGGTGAAGCCCGGCGGCGGCGAGCACGACCGCGTCGAGCTCCCCTCCGCTGACATAGCCGATCCGCGTGTCGATGTTCCCGCGGATCGGTACGGTTTCGATGGTGCGGCCGTGGTTGCGCGCGTACGCGTTGAGCTGCGCCATCCGGCGCGGCGACCCCGTACCGACCCGGGCGCCGGCGGGCAGCTCCTCGAAGGTCAGCCCGTCGCGCGCGATCAGCACGTCCCGGGGGTCCTCGCGGCGCGGCACGGCCGCCAGCGTCAGATCGTCGGGCTGGGTCGTCGGCAGATCCTTGAGGGAGTGCACGGCGAAGTCGACCTCGCCCGCCAGCAGCGCGTCGCGCAGCGCGGTGACGAAGACGCCCGTGCCGCCGATCTGCGCGAGGTGCTCGCGGGAGGTGTCGCCGTACGTGGTGATCTCGACCAGCTCCACCGGCCGCCCGGTCAGCTCACGCACGGCATCCGCCACCTGGCCGGACTGTGCCATGGCGAGCTTGCTGCGCCTGGTTCCGAGCCTCAGCGGCTTCTCGGGCCTCAGTGCCTTCTCGGTCATACTCGCCCTCTGCCTACACCGTCGGTGTCATTCAGGTCGGCCCGGCTGACGGCGGCGACCGTCTGCGGGTCGAGGTCGAAGAGTTCGCGCAGCGCGTCCGCGTACCCGGCACCGCCGGGCTCGCCTGCCAGCTGCTTGACCCGCACGGTGGGCGCGTGCAGGAGTTTGTCGACGACGCGGCGCACGGTCCTGGTGATCTCGGCGCGCTGCTTGTCGTCAAGACCGGGGAGCCTGCCTTCGAGGCGCGCGACCTCGCTGCTCACCACATCGGCGGCCATGGCACGCAGCGCGACCACGGTCGGTGTGATGTGAGCGGCGCGCTGGGCTGCGCCGAAGGCCGCCACCTCGTCGGAGACGATGGTGCGTACCTGATCGACGTCGGCGGCCATGGGTGCGTCGGCGGACGCCTCGGCCAGCGACTCGATGTCCACGAACCGGACCCCGCCGAGGCGGTGCACGGCGGCGTCGATGTCCCGGGGCATCGCGAGGTCGAGCAGGGCCAGCTGGGACGTACGGCCCTGCAGCGCCGCCTCGACGGCGGCCGCGCTCAGCACCAGACCGGTCGCGCCCGTGCAGGACACGACCACATCGGCGCGGGGCAGCTCGTCGGCGAGGGCGTTCATGTCCACGGCGCGCGCGAGGACGCCCGTGGAGCCGGGCTCGGTCAGGATCTGTACGAGCCGGTCGGCGCGCGCGGCCGTGCGGTTGGCGATGACGATCTCGTCGACGCCGACCCGCGCGAGCGTCGCGGCGGCCAGCGAGGACATCGATCCGGCGCCGATCACCACCGCGGACTTCTTCTTGGCCCAGGCGTCCACGGCGGTGCCGGCGGCGAGCTGCTCCAGGCCGAAGGTGACGAGCGACTGCCCGGCCCGGTCGATCCCGGTCTCGCTGTGGGCGCGCTTGCCGACCCGCAGGGCCTGCTGGAAGAGGTCGTTCAGCAGCCGGCCCGCGGTGTGCAGCTCCTGCCCCAGCGCCAGCGCGTCCTTGATCTGGCCGAGGATCTGGCCCTCGCCGACGACCATCGAGTCCAGCCCGCAGGCCACCGAGAAGAGATGGTGGACGGCCCGGTCCTCGTAGTGCACATAGAGATACGGGGTGAGCTCCTCCAGGCCGACACCGCTGTGCTGCGCGAGGAGCGTGGACAGCTCGGCGACCCCGGCGTGGAACTTGTCGACGTCGGCGTAGAGCTCGATGCGGTTGCAGGTGGCGAGGACCGCGGCCTCGGTCGCGGGCTCCGCGGCGAGCGAGTCCTGCAACAGCTTGATCTGCGTGTCGGTGGCAAGGGACGCCCGCTCCAGCACACTCACCGGTGCGCTGCGGTGGCTCACTCCGACGACCAGGAGACTCATGCCGGCATCACCGCGGGAACGTCCCCGTCGGGTCCCTTCCGGTTCGCGGCGGCGCTGTCCGCCTCCGGCGCGTCCACGTCCGCGTCGGCGTCCGCATCCGCGGCGTCCACCTCCGCGGCGCCCACCGCGCTCCCGCGCTCGGCGGCCGACGCCGCTTCCGCGGCGGCCCCCTCACCGGCCTTGCGCTGCTCGTGGAAGGCGAGGATCTGGAGCTCGATGGAGAGGTCGACCTTACGTACGTCCACACCGTCCGGCACGGTGAGCACCGTCGGCGCGAAGTTGAGGATCGAGGTCACACCGGCGGCGACCAGCCGCTCGCAGACCTGCTGGGCGGCGCCCGCGGGGGTCGCGATGACCCCGATCGAGACGCCGTTGTCGGTGATGATCTTCTCCAGCTCGTCCGTGTGCTGGACCGGCATCCCGGCGACCGGCTTGCCTGCCATAGCGGGGTCGGCGTCTATGAGCGCGGCCACCCGGAACCCACGGGAGGCGAACCCGCCGTAGTTGGCGAGCGCGGCGCCGAGGTTACCGATACCGACGATGACGACCGGCCAGTCCTGCGTCAGCCCCAGCTCGCGGGAGATCTGGTAGACGAGGTACTCGACGTCGTAGCCCACACCCCGGGTCCCGTAGGAGCCGAGATAGGAGAAGTCCTTCCGCAGCTTGGCGGAGTTGACCCCGGCCGCGGTCGCGAGCTCTTCGGAGGAGACCGTGGGTACGGAACGCTCGGACAGAGCGGTCAGCGCCCGCAGATACAGCGGAAGCCTGGCGACGGTGGCCTCGGGGATTCCTCGGCTACGGGTCGCCGGTCGGTGAGTTCGGCCAGTTGCCACGGTGCTCCTGCGGGATGAGCGAGGCTGCAGGCGGTCGTATGTCCCTGGACCGCCCCGTCGAATGCAGGTTATGTCTTTGTGAACGCGTGCACAAAGATTGTGTCCGCTTTGTCCGAGCAAAGTGACCGGGGTCACGCGCGTTGATCCCGCGAGAGCGGAACCGAAGACCGCGTCAACCCGTTGCACACACGAAGGGGGCAAAACCGCACACACTCCTCACGAATACGCCCCCGAGACCGCTCCCCTTGTCCTCCCGGGACCGATCCCCGGACGCCCGGCGGCACCTCGGGACCGCCCTCGCGGCCCGGAGCATGATCACCAGAGAAAACCCAGCAAAGCGCCCACGATGGTAACCGCCTTTCCCTTCAGCCCCCCAGTTCCCGGCGGAGGCGATCGGCGTCGACTCGCCAGAATGTGTGCTGCTCCCCGTCCACCAGGACCACCGGAATCTGCTCCCAGTACGCACGATGCAGCGCCTCGTCCTGATTAATATCCTTTTCCTCCCATGATGCTCCGGTCTCCGCGCACACCGTTTCGATCACGGCGCGGGCATCGTCACAGAGATGGCATCCGGGCTTCGAGACAAGCGTCACCATCCGCTCGCCGGCCTTCTTCTTCGTCGTACGTCGCAGCAGAGGACTCATGCGGCCATTCTCCGCCCGCGCCGTCCGCGGAGGCCCCGGTTGTCCACAGCCGGGACAGGATCGCCTGATCAGCGGATTAACGCACCGGCCGCGGAGAGTTCACCCGGCGGCATCCCCACACGTCGGGAAGTACCGAACAGACTGGCTATGCTCACGATATGGCCGCACTGGGATGGCTCACCCCCCGTAAGCGCTCCGCCACCGCACGGAGCGTGCTCGCAGGCGAGGCCGCAGCCGAGGCAGGACTCAGGTCCACACAGGAGTCACACGCCGCGTCGGAGGCCGAGACCGCCGCCAAGGCCGACGAGGTGCCCGACTTCCCCGTCTTCGGCGACAACCGCGCCGCCGCCTTCTTCGATCTCGACAACACCGTGATGCAGGGCGCCGCGATCTTCCATCTCGGCCGCGGCCTGTACAAGCGGAAGTTCTTCCAGCGCCGCGAACTCGCCCGGTTCGCCTGGCAGCAGGCCTGGTTCCGGCTGGCCGGGGTCGAGGACCCCGAGCACATGCAGGACGCCCGCGACAGCGCCCTGTCCATCGTCAAGGGCCACCGGGTCTCCGAGCTGATGTCCATCGGCGAGGAGGTCTACGACGAGTACATGGCCGACCGGATCTGGCCCGGCACCCGCGCGCTCGCCCAGGCCCACCTGGACGCGGGCCAGCAGGTCTGGTTGGTGACGGCCGCGCCCGTCGAGACCGCGACGATCATCGCCCGCCGGCTCGGCCTGACCGGCGCCCTCGGCACCGTCGCCGAGTCGATCGACGGCGTCTACACCGGCAAGCTCGTCGGCGAACCGCTGCACGGCCCCGCGAAGGCCGAGGCCGTCCGCGCCCTGGCCGCCACCGAGGGCTTCGACCTGGACCGCTGCGCGGCGTACAGCGACTCGCACAACGACATCCCGATGCTCTCGCTGGTCGGACACCCGTACGCCATCAATCCGGACACCAAGCTCCGCAAGCACGCGCGCCGGCTGGACTGGCGGCTGCGCGACTACCGGACCGGCCGCAAGGCGGCCAAGGTCGGTATCCCGGCGGCGGCCGGAGTGGGCGCCCTCGCGGGCGGCACGGCGGCCGCGGTCGCCCTGCACCGCCGCCGCCGCTGACTCGTTGCGGCCGGCCCGGCCGCAACGAGAGACACGCCCGGGAGACACGCCGCCGGGAGACAAATCGACACGTACGGCCCTGCGGGAGTCCCCGCGGGGCCGTACGTACGTCTGTCACTCAGGCACAACCCATCACGAGAGCAGGCAGATCTTGACGCAATCCGATCAGTAAATGGTCACGATGTGCGACTAGATACGCCGCATAGGCGTCATGGAAGCGACGTAATCGATGATTTGAGCAACTGGGTGTAGCACTGCCTGTACGAAGCGTTATTCTCCTCAGACGCATACCGGACCCCACACGTCGCCACGACGAGTGAACGGTCCCGCACTGCACGTGATGGAAGCTCTGCCTCTGGGAGTCCCGTGTACCCACACGTCGGGGTTGACGCCTCGGGCCTGGCTACGCTGCGCGCAACGGTCCTCGACCACTTGCGCGGCTTCGTCCCCACCGCGTACGCCGTCCCCGCCTTCGCCGCACCGGCCCCTGCCGTGAGCGGCCCTATCGGTCCTTGTTATGCCCTGGCGAGCGGCGGTGCGGCGGTCGGCAGACGGGGGAGCCGAAGCAGCGCCGCCGCCTCGACCACCGCCCGTCGGCCCAGCGCCGACAGCGACAGCGCCCGCATGATGGAACTCGTCGAGCGCGCCCAGGCCGGTGAGGCCGAGGCCTTCGGCCGGCTGTACGACCAGTACAGCGACACCGTCTACCGTTATATCTACTACCGCGTGGGCGGGAAGGCGACCGCGGAGGATCTCACCAGCGAGACATTCCTGCGCGCCTTGCGCCGGATCTCCACCTTCACCTGGCAGGGGCGCGACTTCGGCGCCTGGCTGGTCACGATCGCCCGGAACCTGGTCGCGGACCATTTCAAATCGAGCCGTTTCCGACTCGAAGTGACCACGGGCGAAATGCTCGACGCCAACGAGGTGGAGCGCAGCCCGGAGGACTCCGTCCTGGAGTCCCTCTCGAACGCGGCGCTGCTCGAAGCCGTACGCAAACTCAACCCGCAGCAGCAGGAGTGCGTCACACTGCGCTTCCTGCAAGGTCTCTCGGTCGCCGAGACGGCCCGCGTCATGGGCAAGAACGAAGGAGCGATCAAAACTTTGCAGTACCGAGCCGTACGAACACTGGCCCGGCTGCTGCCCGAAGACGCCCGCTGACCCCACGACCGACCGCCGCTGCCCCCCACCCTCCACCAGCCGGCCGTCCCCCCTCTGCCCACCCCCCACCTCGGACCCAACTCACAGTCGGTGACGCCTCGGTGACGCGCTGGTCCGATCATCCTTCGCGCGTAACCCATGTGCCGCGCCGCTCGTTGTGCGGGATGCAGGCTCCCTGCGGTCACGCCATGCCCGCAGCCACTCACTCAATCGTGTGGATGTGCTCAAGGCGTGCAACCTTCCGGAACCCCAGGGGAGTCGATCGTCATGACGAGAGGAGGTGCCGCCAGTGATCGCGAACGTTTCGGCACACCGGCGGGCGAACGCCTTCGCCCAGGCCCTGGAAGACCAGACGGTCCAGGGCGCGGCGGCCGAACAGCCCGCCGAGTCGGCCGAACCGGCCGAACAGGGGCGGCTGTTGGCCCTGGCGAGTGGTCTCGGTGAACTGCCGAAACCGACGCTGGACCCCGAGGTCAAAATGGTGCAACGGGCACAGCTCGTGGCAGCCATGGAGGCCATGCTGCTGGAGGGCACAGCCGCCGGGGGGGCGACTCCGGGCCCTACGGTGCCGGAGCAGCGCAAGTCCGGACGGGGCGCCCACCGGGCCTCCCGCCTCCGGAGATTGCGCCTCAGATCCCGCTGGTCCAAGAGCCTTGCGGCGGGCGGGCTCACAGTCGGTGTGGCGGCGGGCGCCTTCGGCGGCGTCGCCGCTGCCAGCTCCGACGCCCTGCCCGGTGACTCGCTGTACGGGCTGAAACGAGGAATGGAGGACTTCAAGCTCAATCTCGCGGACGACGAGTCCGACCGCGGCGGGCTGTATCTCGACCACGCCTCGACCCGGCTCAACGAGACCCGCCGGCTGATGGAGCGGGGCCGCTCCGGCCGGCTCGACCATGAATCCATGGCCGAGATCCGGCGCACGCTGAGCGGGATGAAGCACGACGCCGCCGAGGGCCACCGCCTGCTCCATCAGGCATACGAACGGGATGGCTCGCTCGGCCCGATCGCCACGCTCTCGTCGTTCTCCGCCTCGCACCGCCAGGCCTGGAACGGGCTCCGCGAACGCCTGCCCGTACAGCTGACGGACGTCGGCGACGAAGTCAGTTCCGTCTTCGACGCCATAGACGAAGAGGTCGCTCCGCTGCAGTCACTGCTGCCGCGCGCGCCGGAGAAACACGCGGGAGCCACGCGCCCCGGCTCCACACCCGACTCCGCCGACTCCGGCCGTCCGAGCCAACCCTCGCCCTCCGCACCGAGCGAGGGCGGCGGAAGCGGCTCGCACGCCAGCGACCGGCCCGACCCGTCGGGACCGGACGCGGACAGCGCGTCCGAGGAGGGCCTGCTCGGCGGCAGCACGGGCGGCCTGCTCGACCCGCCGCACAGCAGCGTCACCCCGTCCCCGTCCGAGAACCAGGACAGCTCCGACCGTCCCGGACCGGACGTCACGATCCCGCCGCTGCTGCCGGATCTGCTGCCCGGACTCGGCATCAAGGCCGAGGACGCGGGTCAGTAAAAGCGGATCAGTTACGCGTGAGGGGCAGTGCTCCCCCGGAGCACCGCCCCTCATGCATGCGGGCACGCACAGGGACTCAGAAGAACACCGACCGCCGCTGCACCAGCAATTTGTAGAGCGTGTGCTGGATCTGCTCGCGGACCTGGTCCGTCAGATTGAACATCAGCATCGGATCCTCCGCCGCCTCCGGCGGATAGCCGTCCGTCGGGATCGGCTCACCGAACTGGATCGTCCACTTCGTCGGCAGCGGCAGCATCCCCAGCGGCCCCAGCCACGGGAATGTCGGCGTGATCGGGAAGTACGGCACGCCCAGCAGCCGCGCCAGCGTCCGCGAGTTGCCGATCATCGGATAGATCTCCTCGGCGCCCACGATCGAGCACGGCACGATCGGCACCCCCGCGCGCAGCGCCGTCGACACGAACCCGCCCCGGCCGAACCGCTGAAGCTTGTACCGGTCGCCGAACGGCTTGCCGAGCCCCTTGAAGCCCTCCGGCATCACCCCGACGACCTCGCCGCGCTGGAGCAGCGTCTCGGCGTCCTCCGCGCACGCCAGGGTGTGCCCGGCCTTCCGCGCCAGCTCGTTGACCACGGGCAGCATAAAGACCAGATCGGCCGCCAGCAGCCGCAGATGCCGGTCCGCCGGATGGTTGTCGCGGACGGCGACCTGCATCATCAGCCCGTCCAGCGGCAGCGTCCCCGAGTGATTGGCCACCACGAGCGCCCCGCCGTCCGACGGGATGTTCTCGATGCCCTTCACCTCGACCCGGAAGTAGTTCTCGTAGATCGGCCGGATCAGCGACATCAGGACCTGGTCGGTGAGTTCCTTGTCGTACCCGAACTCGTCGATGTCGTACTCGCCGGTGACCCGCCGGCGCAGAAACGCCAGCCCGCCCGCGAGCCGCCGCTCCCAGCCGCCCGCGGGGGCCGGTTCCGGTTCCGGTTCCGGTACGGGCGCCAGCGGTGCCGGGTTGCGCACGGGACCCGGTCCCGCCCCCGGCCCCTGCGAGCGCTTCGGAGCACCGTCCTTGGCGTGCTGCCGCCGGCCGCCGGCGGATCCACGCCTCGGCCTCGGTTCATCACCGAAGGGGATGACCTTGGCATCGGCCATGTCAGATGCGCTCCTTGCTGACGAGAGTGGAGAGCCGGTCGACGGTACGGGCCACCGCCTCGGGCGGCAGCAGCCCGGCGCCCTGGGCGCGCGCGAAGTCCGCGAAGGCCTCCGCGGTCGTATACCGGGGCACAAAGCCCAGTGTCTCGCGCATCTGGGCCGTGCTGACCACCCGGCCATGGGTCAGCAGCCTGATCTGTTCCGGCGCGAAGTCCGTCATCCCGACCGTACGCAGCGCCGTACCGACCCAGGTCACGGCGGGCAGCGGAACGGGCACCGTGGGCCGCCCCAGCCGCCGTGAGCACTGCGAGAGCAGCAGCACGCCCTCACCGGCGACATTGAAGGTCCCGCTGTTGAGCGTCCCGCGCCGCGGCTCGTCGGAGGCGATCAGCAGGACGTCGACCACATCGTCCTCATGGACGAACTGGAGCCGCGGGTCGTAGCCGAAGACCGTCGGCAGCACGGGCAGCGAGAGATATTCGGCGAGCGGGGAATCCGCCGCGGGCCCCAGGATATTCGCGAAGCGCAGCACACAGACCGCCACATCCGGTCTGCGGCGCGCGAAGCCGCGTACGTATCCCTCGACCTCCACCGCGTCCTTGGCGAAGCCGCCGCTCGGCAGCGATTTGGGCGGCGTGGTCTCGGTGAAGACCGCCGGATCGCGGGGCGCGGAACCGTACACACTCGTACTGGACTTGACCACCAGCCGCTTCACCGTCGGCGATTTCTGGCAGGCGCCGAGCAGCTGCATCGTCCCGATGACGTTGGTCTCCTTGACGGCGGTACGCCCGCCGGAGCCCAGCGGAGTGCCCGTCACATCCAGATGGACGACGGTGTCGACTCCGTGCTCGGCCAGGATCCGCGCGATGACCGGCTGCCGGATATCCGCGCGGACGAATTCCGCCCCGCCCAACTCATGCGCGGGCGCCACCGCGTCCACGGCGATGACCCGGTCCACATCGGAATCGCGCTGAACGCGCCGTACGAAACGGCCTCCGAGCTGACGGGCCGCTCCTGTCACGAGCACGACCTTGCCCAAGATCAGCGCCTTCCCCTGAAAGTCTCCGTGGGCGCCACCGTATCGGGTCGGTATCGCGCCATGGTGACCGTACGGCGCGCCACACCATTTCTTTGACCCGCAAGCACCGCGGCCCTCCCACCGTGTCGGTGGAAGGGCCGCGAATGCACGATCAGCTGCCGCTACTTCTTGTTACGACGCTGAACGCGGGTGCGCTTGAGCAGCTTGCGGTGCTTCTTCTTGGCCATCCGCTTACGCCGCTTCTTGATAACAGAGCCCACGACTACCCTCGCTCACTTCTCTTCACTCGGTGCGGGGCGTCTGGGCCCACACGACCTACGTCGGCCTAGCCTACCCGCCGCCGAGTGAGGGGCGTAATCCGAGGGACACCCGAGGTGATTCTCCCGGCGCCACGCACCCCGTCGCGACGCTCGCCGCGACGGGGAACGAGCCGTACCGGTCTCGGCATCACGCAGACTCGACCCCCACAAATGACTCGCGGAGGTACTCGTGAACCGCTTGCTCCGGAACCCGGAATGACCTGCCCACCCGGATCGCCGGCAGATGACCGCTGTGCACCAAGCGGTACACGGTCATCTTCGACACTCGCATCACTGAGGCGACTTCCGCCACGGTAAGGAACTTGACCTCGTTGAGAGGCCTCTCGCTGCCAGCAGCCATGACCCACCTGTACCTTCCGCACGCGACGGCCACCGGCTTCCCCTCCGGTAACTCTTCGTCGCTGTGCGCTCACTCACCAGACTAGGGGCGGGTGATGCGAGTGGGGAAGAGGAGCAGCCTTCGGCCGCCTACTGTGACAGACACGCCTGATTGAGTACATAGCGCGTAAGCGGCCGGTAGTAATCAGACCGCACGGCGTCATCGAGGGGAACGGCCACGGACACCCGCCCCTCCGCCTCCCCGACGAACAGCGCGGGGTCGTCCGTATCGGCGAGACCGATGGCCTCAATGCCCAGCTGACCTGCCCCGCAGACCCATCCGTGGTCGCCCACGACGAGCTCGGGCAGCGGGCCCCCGGACTCCGCCACCCCCTCCAGAGCCACCCGGACCGGCAGTGGTGAATGGGTGTGCGCGCCGGTCTCACGCCCCGCGCATCGCACGCCGGGATCCCGCATCAGCGCGACTCCCCGTACGTAGTCAAGGTTGTACGTACGTACCCCGAACCGGGTCGTTATGTCGACAGATCGCCCCTGCGCGGGAGTGAGGACGAGACATCCCGCCGCCGACAAAGCGTCTGCCAGCTCCGCGTAGAACCCGAGCAGCCGATGCGGATGCCCGGTCCCGAGCAGCACCGGAGCCCTCCGCTCCGCAACGGCGCCCAGCCGGCCGGCGAACGCGTCCAGCGCGGTCAGCGTCCGCTCGGGATCGATGACATCAGAACCCGACACGTGATCGGAATCGGCGGAAACTCCACACTTGTCGGCCATGAGCTTGAGCAAGTCCTGCTCATTCCATGCCCATTCCGGATCGAGTCCGAGCATCACGCGCGGATCGCGTGCGGCGAAGAGACGGTAGCTGCGCAGGCTCGCCTCGCGCGAGGTGGCCACGGGTCCGGCCAGTCTGGCCGCCAGCAGATGCGCCCGCAGCGCTCCGGTGCTCAACACCCGCTCGATCCTGCCGCTTACGGCACTCCGGCGGGCTGGAACCCCTGATTCACCGCACAGTTGGCGTAACAGCGAACCGTGACGGCGAGCCGGCTGACGGCCCGGCGGTCACTACGCCAGCAGCCCCCGCAGCGGGAACACCGCCTTGCGCGTCGCCAGCACCGCCTGGTCCAGCCGGTCCGCCGGATCGTATCCGGCATCCCACGGCTGCCAGGCCGGCGTCCGCCCGTCCGTCATCCGCCCTGGACCCAGCTGCCGCGTCCGCGCGTACACCTCGTCCCGCCAGGACTCCGGCACCTCCGACAGCGGATCGATCGGCGCGTGCGCGGCGATCGCCACCAGATGGGTCCAGGACCGCGGCACCACATCGACGACCGCGTACCCGCCGCCGCCCAGCGCGACCCACCGCCCGCCGTCCACATACTCGTGCACCAGGTCATGACAGGACGCCTGCACCGCGCGCTGCGCGTCGAGCGACACCGCGAGATGCGCCAGCGGATCCTCGAAATGCGTATCCGCGCCGTGCTGCGTCACCAGCACCTGCGGCCGGAAGTCCGCCAGCAGCTCGGGCACCACCGAGTGGAACGCCCGCAGCCAGCCCTCGTCCCCCGTCCCGGCCGGCAGCGCCACATTCACCGCGCTGCCCTCGCCCGCGCCGCCACCGGTCTCCTCAGCCCAGCCGGTCTGTGGGAAGAGCGTCCGCGGGTGCTCGTGCAGCGACACCGTCAGCACCCGGGGGTCCTCCCAGAACGCCGTCTGGACACCGTCCCCGTGATGCACGTCCACATCGATGTACGCGACCCGCTCCGCGCCCAGCTCCAGGAGCCGCGCGATCGCCAGGGCCGCGTCGTTGTAGATACAGAACCCGGACGCCGCCCCGGGCATGGCGTGGTGCAGCCCGCCGGCGAAGTTCACGGCGTGCGCGGTCTCCCCGCGCCACACCGCCTCGGCCGCACCGACCGACTGCCCGGCGATCAGCGCCGACGTCTCGTGCATCCCCGCGAAGGCCGGATCGTCCGGCGTGCCGAGGCCGTACGACCCGTCGGCACCGCGCGGATCCAGCGAGGCCCGCCGTACCGCGTCCACATACTCCTGCTGGTGGACGAGGCGCAGCGTCGAATCCCCGGCGGCCGGCGCGGCCACCACGTCCGCCGCCCGGTCCAGTCCGTACGCCCGCACCAACCCCATGGTCAGCACGAGCCGTACCGGATCCATCGGATGGCTGGGCCCGAAGTCGTATCCCGTTACTGCGTCATCCCACATCAACCGTGCGCGGCCGCTCATGCCCGCCACCGTATCGGTCCTGCTCCGTCCCGAACGAGCGGGCGTACACGAGCGTCACCAAAACCATCACCATAGGTACGAGCATCGCGCCCCGGTAGCTCCACACGTCCCCAAGCGCCCCCACCAGCGGCGATCCGATCAGGAAGCCCACGTAGTTGAAGATATTGAGCCGGGCCACGGCCGTGTCACTTGCGGCGGGAAACAGTCGTCCGGCCGCCGCGAATGTCTGCGGCACGATCACACACAGCCCGAGCCCGAGCATCGTGAACCCGAGGATCCCCATCCAGGCGCCGGACGCCGACGCCACCACCGCGAACCCGGCCCCCGCGAGCAGCGACCCGCACCGCACGACGGCCACGGGACCGAACCGCCGCACGCCCAGATCCCCGACCGCACGCCCCAGCAGTGTGGTGACCATATAGGCGTTGTACGGAACAGTCGCCAGCTCCTCCGAGCTGCCGAGGACGTCCTGGAGGTACTTGGCGCTCCAGTTCGACACGGTGGAGTCGCCGATATAGGCGAAGGCCATGACGAGGCAGAGCGGCAGGAGCAGCTTGAACGCGACTGACTTGCCCGCGACTGACTCGCCCGCGGCGCCTGCGGATCGCTCTGTGCCCCTACGGTCGTCGTCGGCGTCCGCGTACCAACGGCTGCCGATCAGCGCGGCCGGCAACAGCACGGCCACCACCGGGAGATACGACACCAGCAGCGACAGATCCCAGTGCGCGCCCGCCCAGGCCAGCGAGGCCCCGGCGATCCCACCGAGGCTGTACGCGGCGTGGAAGCCGAGCATGATGCTCCGGCCGTACGCCCGTTGAAGACTCACCCCGAGCATGTTCATCGACGCGTCCAACGCCCCGACCGACAGCCCGAACGCCGCCAGGGCGATGCCGAGCTGCCACACCTCGCCACCGGCCCCCGCACCGAGGAGCGACAGCAGGACGACGGGCTGCGCCCAGCGCAACACCACCCCGGGCCGCACTCGCGCGACCAGCTTCTCGGTGATGACGCTGCCGACGCCGGCGAGGACCGGCACGGCGGCGAGGAAGGCGGGGAGAAGCGCGTCGGATATTCCGTACCGGTCCTGGATGGCGGGGATACGCGTCACGAGCAGGGCGAAGGTCACCCCCTGGACGAAGAAGCTCAGCGCCAGAGAGAGCCGACCGTGCCGCAAGCGCGCGTCTGTCATGGCCGGACAGCGTAGGACGCTCCTCTACCCATGGGTAGATGGATCCCACGGCGGATCCGGGAGCGGATCAGGCAAGCAGTCCCGGCAGTTCGGCCATCCTGCTGAAGTAACCGGTGGCGCCCGGGAGCTGGTCGGCCGGCGTCATCGCCGTGAACGCGTACACATCCATACCCGCGGCCCTGGCGGCCCGCACCCCGAGGGGGCTGTCCTCCACGACGGCACAGCGCTCGGGTGCCACGCCCATGCGCTCGGCGGCGTGCAGGAAGAGATCGGGCGCCGGCTTGCCCCGCCCGACATCCTGCGCGCTGAAGATGACGCTGTCCTCGAACCACCGGCTCAGCCCGGTCTTCCGGTGCCCGACGCGAATCCGCTCATGGCTCCCGGAGGAGGCGACACAGTACGACACCCCATCGCCGACCAGCTTCTCCAGCACCTCGGTCACACCGTCGACGGGCTCCAACTCCCGCTCGAAGGCGGCGAAGACACGAGCGTGCAGGGTGTCGTCGAAGTCCGCGGGCAGAAGACGACCGGTCCGTTCCTTCACCAGGTCGTGGACGCGATGAACAGCGGCTCCCATGTAGTCCCGAAGGGAGTCCTCGTAGGAGGTGGGATGGCCGAGTTCGGTGAGATAGGCGGCCAGGATGGTGTTGGAGAGCGGCTCGCTGTCGACGAGGACACCGTCATTATCGAAGATGATCAGTTCGTAGCGCATGTACTGAGCCTAATCCGGACCCTGAACGCAGAAATGCCCCGCACCAGAAGGTGCGGGGCATTCCCACAATAATTGTTCGGCGGCGTCCTACTCTCCCACAGGGTCCCCCCTGCAGTACCAT
>NZ_JOEI01000029.1 GCF_000718095.1 Streptomyces scopuliridis RB72
TGACCGCCGCCGTCACGATCACGGCTGCCACACTCACCATGTTCACCGGCCTGTGGTTCATCCTCCCGAGGGCACTACGCCGCCCAAACCCATGACCCGTGAAGGGCGTCCACCGTGCCCACCGAACCGCCACCCGCACGGACAGTCCTCCTCGCGCGGGCTGCTGCCGCATCACGGTGAGGGAGCTCTCCCGCACCTTCCTCTATGACAACCCCGAGGCCAGAGCCGCCGTCGCTATCGCAATGGCCGAGACCGGAGACCACCGGTCCCAGATGCTCGCCGATCAGGGCGACGAGCGCGATTGCGACCTGGCGCGAACGTGCGCTGAACGCCGAGGAAGCGCTCAAGGCCGCTCACGCCCAGATCCTCACCCAGCGGACCCGCATCGGTGAACTCCTCGGCCAGATTCGCCACATGCAGGCCGAATGGACCGAAGAGGCCATCCAGACGACACGGACGGCGATCTCGTTCTCGGTGATGTGCGGGGCGGGCAGGTCATCGACCCTCAGATCGCCTGCCCCGTAGGCGATACACGCTTTCATGTCTCTTTCCCTGCTGCCCGGTCTACCACTCGGTCAGAGATCCATCGGTGTTGCGCCACACGGGATTGCGCCAACGCTGCCCCACCTCGGCGGCCTTGCGTACGGCGGTCTCGTCGATCTCGATGCCGAGCCCCGGCGCGGTCGGCCGGCTGATGTGGCTGTCGGCGAAGTCGAAGACGCTCTTGTCGACCAGGTAATCGAGGAGATCGGAGCCGCCTCCGGTGTTGTAGTGGATGCCCAGGCTGGTTTCCTGGATCAGCGCGTTGGGGCTGGCGAAATCGATCTGGAGGCTGGCGGCGAACGCGATCGGGCCGAGTGGGCAGTGCGGGGCGAGCGCCACACCGTACGCTTCCGCCATCGCGGCGATCCGGCGTACCTCGGAGATGCCGCCGGCGTGGGACAGGTCCGGCTGCGCGACCGCGATCCCCGAACCGAGCAGATCGCGGAAGTCCCAGCGCGAGTAAAGCCGCTCCCCGGTGGCGATCGGCACCGTCGTGGATGAGCAGATCCGCCCGAAGTCCGCGGTCAGTTCGGGCACGATCGGCTCTTCGACGAACAGCGGGTGCAGTGGCTCCAGCAGGCGCAACGCCTCGCGGGCGACTGCGGGTGAGACGCGCCCGTGGAAGTCGATGGCGATGTCGGCCGCGTCGCCGATCGCCTCGCGTACGGCGGCGACGCGCCCTACCAGCAGGTCGAGTTCGGCCTTGGACTCCAGGGCGCGGGCCTTCCCGGTGCCGTTCATCTTGACCGCGTCGAAGCCCTGTTGCATGCGTTCCAGCGCGTGCTCGGCGACCCGGTCCGGTTCGTCACCGGCGATCCACGAGTAGGTGCGCACCCGGTCGCGTACCGCGCCGCCGAGCAGTTCGTACACGGGCACGCCGAGGGCCTTGCCCTTGATGTCCCACAGAGCCTGGTCGATGCCCGCCACCGCGCTGGAGAGGATGGGCCCGCCCCGGTAGAAGCCTCCCTTCGTCATCACCTGCCAGTGGTCCTCGATACGGAACGGGTCCTGGCCGATGAGGTAGTCCGAGAGTTCCTCGACGGCCGCGGCGACGGTCGCCGAACGGCCCTCGACGACCGGCTCGCCCCAGCCGGTGACGCCCTCGTCTGTGCGTACGGCAAGGAATAGCCAGCGGGGTACCACGGAGAAGGTCTCCAGTGCCACGATCTTCATTGATCCGCCTTTCCTGTGATCGCCTCGATGAGCTCGGGCAGCTGTGCGAACTGGTCAGGGTCGGCCAGTGCCGACCCGAGTGACACCGCGGCGGCGCCGGCGCCGAGGAATTCCATGGTGTTGGTGAGATTCATGCCGCCGGTCGCGACGAAGCGCGCCTGTGGGAACGGACCGTGCATCGAGGCGATCCAGCCCGGACCGAGGTCGGCCGCGGGGAACGCCTTGAGCCAGGTGAGCCCGAGGGACTCGGCTTGCTGGATCTCCGACGCGGTCGCGACGCCCGGCAGGTGCGGCAGGCCCGCCGCGAGTGACGCCTCGGCGACTTCGCGGGAGAATCCGGGAGCCACGGTGAAGCCCGCGCCCGCTTTCACCGCTTGCTCGACCCTCTCAACGGTGGTCACCGTGCCGGCGCCCACCACGGCTCCGCGCTCCTCGCCGGCCTCGACCGCGGCGCGCAGCGCGGCCACAGCGGTCTCGCTCTGTATGGGCACCTCGACGAGCCGGATGCCGGCGCCCCACGCCCGTCGGCTCACCTCCACCGTGCGTGCGACGTCGAAGCCGCGCAGGATGGCCATGAGCGGCAGCTCGTCGAACGCGCCCTGGAACAGCTGTCCGGATGCGGTGTTCATTGGGTCCACCCGAGTGTGCGAGAGATGGTTTGTGCGGTGTGCCTGATGGCCGGCAGATGCGTGTGCAGGACGGTGAGGTCGGTCTGTGCCTTCAGCGCCGTCACCGAGATGGCCGTGCGTACGGTTCCGGTGCCGTCCCGGACCGGGACGGCCACACAATTGACGAACGACTCGTACTCCCCGTCGTCCTCGGCCCAGCCCCGCGCCCTGACCTCGCGCAGCCGAGCGGCGAACGCGTCGGCCGTGGTCACCGTGGCGTCGGTGAAACGCTCGTAGACGTAACCGTCCAGCAGCTGATCGCGTTCGTGGTCGGGCATGAACGCCAGGATCGCCTTGCCGACACCGGAGCTGTGCAGCACGACCGGCTTTCCGATCTGCGAGTACAGCCGTACGGTGCCCTGCGGTTCAATCTTGTCGACATAGATCACGCGCCCGTCGTCGACGGTGGCGATGTGCACCGTGAGCCGGAGCTTGCGGCCGAGCTCGGCAAGGAACGGGTGCGCGCTCGCGCGCAGATCGAACTGTTCCAGGGCGGCTGCCGCCAGTCCGGCGAGGCGGTATCCGACGGCGAAGGTGCCGTCTTCTCGTTTACGGGCGAGTCCGCCCTGGCAGAGGTCCTGGAGCAGACGCAGTGCGGTGGTCCGGTGCACACCGAACCGTTCGGCGATCGCGGCCGGATGCTGCGGGCCCTGGCTGAGCATCTCCAGGATCTGGATGGCTCGCTCGACGGCCTGGCTCACCGACCCGCTCCGTCCTGGTCGAGTGCCGGGCGGCGCAGGGACGTGGCGTCAGCGTGGTCCTCGACCGAGCTGAGCGCGAACGCGGCGACGCGGTGCCCCAGACGCAGCCTGTCAGCCGGGATATCGTTCCGCAGCCAGGCCGACAGGTAGCCCGCCGCGAACGCGTCTCCCGCTCCGACCGGCTCGACCACCTCGACCGGCTCGGCGGGGACGAACGTGCCCGTGTCCGCGCCCGGTTCGAACAACACCGCGCCGACCTCCGCGTTCTTCACTACTACGCTCACCGACGGTCCGATCAGGTCGCGTACCTCCTCGGCGGTAGTGGTGCCCCAGACATGTGCCGCCTCATCGAGCCCGACGAACACGACGTCGGCCTGCCGGGCCAGGGTGAGCAGCGGCGCAGAAGCGTCTTCGGTACTCCAGAGCGCCGGACGGTAGTTGACATCGAACGAGCGGAGTACCCCGGCCTCACGTGCACGATCGAACAGGGCCGTAGCGGTCTCCGCGCAGCTGGCAGACAGCGCGGCGGTGATTCCCGAAAGGTGCACCAGACGTGACGGGGCAATCGGGACCGTGTCCAGGTACGCGGGTGTGAGCCGGGACGCCGCGGACCCGGTCCGGTAGTAGTGGACCCGGGTGCCGTCTTCGCAGGAAGGGTCTTTGAAATAGACGGCCGTCGGGGCGGACGGATCCCTCTCGACATAGCGCACGTCGACCCCGGGCCGGGCGACTGCGGTAAGCACTCTGTCGCCGAGCGGGTCGCCGCCAACCCGGCTCGCCCATGCCACCCGGTGGCCCAGATCGGCGAGATACTGTGCCACGTTCGACTCGGCACCCGCGACTCCGATGGCCGCCTCGCGGGCCGTGGCGAGCCGCTGACCGTGGCGGGGCGTCACCAGGACCATGGCCTCCCCGAGGCAAAGGACTTCGTGGTCTGACACTTCTTCTACACCTCTGCGTATTCGACGTCGATCGGAGTGCTGCCGTCACTGGCCCCGGACTTGATCGCCTTGCGGCGCAGCGCGCGGGGCGCGGTCTCCGGTAGCAGCAGCACCGAAATGGCGGTGATAACTCCCGAGAGTGCCATGTAGCCGGCGAGCAGCCATGGGCTACCCCCTCCGGCATGGACCAGGAGGGTGGCGATGAACGGCGCGGTGCCGGAGAACAGCACGGCCGTGCTCTCGCGGGCGAGCACCAGGCCGGTGAACCTCACCTCGGTCGGCAGCAGTTCGGAGTAGAAGGAGCCCGCGGGACCGAAAATCAGCGAATTGAGCATCACAGCGAACGCAAGGCTCACGGCAATGGAGATCACGGGCAGCGATTTCGTCCCGACGAGCAGCCAGAACGGCGCCGCGAACAGCGCTATCGCGATCCCACCGCCCATCATCAGAGGCCGCCGCCCGACACGGTCGGAGAGCCAGCCGCAGAGCGGTACGCCGAAGACGGACACGGCCGCGGCGATGGTGATCGCGATGACCGCCACATTCGCCGGCATCCCCAACTGCTGGGTGGTGTACGCCGGCAGATAGCCCTGGATGGAGTACGACGCGACGGCAGTGGCACAGCCGGCGCCGATCATCAGCGCAATGGTCCTGCGATGACCGCGGACGGCTGCGGCCAGCGGCATCTTCTCCTTCTTGCCCTCCGCGACCGCCTCCTTGAACGTCTCACTCTCGTCGGCCATGTGCCGCAGGAGAAAACCGGCTATCACCACGACGACCGAGGCGAGGTAGGGAAGGCGCCAGCCCCAGCTCAGGAACTTCTCCTCGTCCATCGATGACACGATCGCCATCGCACCGGACGCGCACACCACTCCCAGGAACTCGCCGCCGCCGGGCAGGGCCGCGTAGAAACCGCGCTCGGTGGGCCTGGCGCTCTCGGTGGTCCACACGTAAGCGCCGCCGAGCTCCGCGCCGACGCCCAGCCCCTGGAGGATGCGGCAGAACACCAGCAGGATCGGTGCCCAGATGCCGATCTGCGCATACGTCGGCAGCAACCCGATGGCGAGTGTGCCCACCCCCATCAGCACCAGGGTGATCTGGAGGACCGGCTTACGGCCCCACCGGTCGCCCAGGTGGGCCAGGATGAGCCCGCCGACCGGGCGGGCCGCGAACCCCACCGCGAACGTGGCGAACGACGCCAGCGTCGCCACGAACTCCGACTCGCCGGAGAAGAAGATCTTGTTGAATACCAGCGCCGCGGATGTGCTGAAGAGGAAGAAGTCGTACCACTCCAGTACCGATCCCACCACCGCGGCCATGGCATTGCGTTTCCGGGAGTTCCGGTGGGGATCGAGGTCGGGCGCTGTGGTCGGTTGAGGGTCTGCCATGCGTGCTCCTTTGCACGGGGCGCATGCTGCCGCGTACGGCGATAGGACGCCGCAAGGCCTGTGCCGCCAAGGTGTTTCGCCTACGTTAACCTCACCTCAAGCGCCCTGCGCACACCCTGTGCATATAGCGCACAGCCCATTTCCTCGCACCTGAGGAACTCGACCTCGCGGATCTCTGTGCGCATCCCGGCGGGCCGCTGGGGCACACCATCGGACAGCGGTCCGCCCTCGCCGTCAATCGCCGTGCGGGCCCGGTCGGCGTCGACGACGGCCACCATCACCACGTCGCTCGCGCGTACGACGGCCGCGGGTGAGGCGACGGGATCCGGAACGCTCACCAGCGCGAGGGTGAGGCGCTACTACCTCCGCCCCGCGCTCGCTACGCGAGAGGGGAGGCTCAACTCCATCGAAGGGCCCGGCTCCGGGCGGTGGACGCCACGGGGACGGTAGCCCAGCCGGTCCGCCAGACCCACTATGCCGGCCGACAGCCAGATGATGGCGAGCCACATCTCGGGCCCCTGCAGACCGGGTTCGCGACCGGGACCTCCGCTCCCCTCGCCTGCCGGGCCGAAGTCGGCACCGTCCCGCCGGCGGTCCAGGCCCGTGTCAGCCGTTCCTCCGCCCAGGCGCGGGCATCGGCGGCACGGTGGCGGCTCTGTCGCCCCGCGAGCCACAACGGGTGAGCCACGTCGAGCACATCGCAAGCGTTCTCGCGCCCGGGGGCGAACCAGCGCGGATCCCGGCCGTGGGCCATCACGGTGTCCACCGTCTGCTCGGCGTACGGAGCTCGCACGTCGAACTGGGCGAAGGAGCCGCGAGTGAGGCGAAGCGCGCGCCGAGCAGATCCAGGGCACAGCCCACCGACAGCACGTGATACCCGGCGGCGCCGTCGTCGGCCCAACCGTCGGATGCCGGGGCGGGCGGTGTTCCAGGACCTCCGTCGGGGGCGTACTCGGGGACCAGTCCGGTGGTGGGATCCTGCAGGGCACACAGCCGCTCGGTGTGCTCGGCACCGGACAGTTGGGGCGGGGGCGAGCGGGAGAGAAGCCGTGGTTGAACCCGAGCAAAGAGCTGTGCGCACCGATGCGCACACC
Organism: Streptomyces scopuliridis RB72; assembly: GCF_000718095.1. Taxonomy (GTDB): domain Bacteria; phylum Actinomycetota; class Actinomycetes; order Streptomycetales; family Streptomycetaceae; genus Streptomyces; species Streptomyces scopuliridis. The sequence continues at coordinate 6,509 of NZ_JOEI01000029.1, forward strand.
GTTGCCGAGAACGATCCGGCCTCGGACACGTAGCATCGCGGGCCGAGGTTTACCCCCTTGCCGGTCAGGCGCTACTGGCGCGCAGGCCGTGGATCTGCGGGAAGACCGGTCTCGGCCCACTCCAGGACTGACCGGTCGGTGGTCGGCGGAGCGGTTACCTGGCGTACATCAGGGTGCCGAAGCCGAGTTGGTCGAAGCCTCCGCTGGCGGAACCGTAGTCACCACCGCCGCCTTCGGGGCGGCCCTTCCCCGCCATCTGGGTGATGTACGGCACCGAGAGGCCGCGGCGGCCCGCGTAGTGATAGTGGAGCTGGTCCCATACCGGCCGGACCTGCCCGCGCGAATTGTCGGAGATCACGGTTTGCGACATCTGCGCGCAGTTCTGGCCCGTCCCCCAGGTGTACGTGGTGAACGGGACGGTGTTTCCGAGGTTGTACTTGGCGACGTACTCCGCCGCCTTCATGAAGCGGTTGTTGCCGTAGCCGTACAGGTCGTCGCCCTGGTTCCAGGCCATCTCGCAGAAGGCGCCCATCTGACCCATGCCCATCATGGTGTGGCCCTGGTCGCGCCCGGACTCCTGCCACTGGGCGAGCCCCTGGCTGTCATACAGGAACGGTACGGCGCGGTTGATGGAGCCGTTGCCGGCCCCGTTCTTGAAGTAGTTGACGGCCTGATCGTACTTGGCGCCGTCGTCGCACAGGATCGCGATGGCCAGGATCGAGTTCATGTTGCACAGATCCCAGTTGGCCCAGTAGTTGGTGATGCACGCGTCGTTGTGGCGGAGCAGGAAATCGTTGTTCATCGGGTAGAAGACGTTGAGCATCATCGTCTTGAACCGGTTGAGGTCGAAGCCGGAGTATCCGCGCATGAGCTCGGCCGCGTTGGCGAACTGGTAGCCGTAGATCCCGGCGGCGAGGAACCGATCGGCATTGCCGGCGAGGCTGGTGAGCTTGGCCGACCAGGCGTTGAGGATGTCCCGCGCGGTGTCGCCGTGGGCGGTGGTCCCCGCGATCTTCCAGCGGAGCGCGTTCTGGTAGGCGGCGTGGATGTCGTTGTAGAGGATGCCGTAGTTCTCGCCGGTACCGCCGCGGATGATGGTCGCCTGCGGGTTGGCCTTCCACGAGCTGGCGGAGTGCGAATTGGCGGTCAGCCGGTTCCAGCCGGACAGCCATGGGTCCTTGCCCGCGGCGACCTGCACCTTGGCCCGGTTCAGCTCTCCGTAGGCGTGGAGCATGCCGGGGTGGGTGAACGTCGCGGGCGCGGCGCCGGCGGTGTTTCCGTTGAGGGCTGCGGTGGCACCGCCGAGGGCGCCCGCGGCGGCCAGCCCGCCGGCGGTACGCAGGAGGCTGCGGCGGGACATGCGGTGTGTGGTGATGTCGGTGTCGCGGCTCATTTCTGTGCGTCTCCATTCTTCGGGTGATCGGTGGGGGATCTGTGGGGGCACGCGGTCGAAGCGCCTGGCGACGTGGGACGAACGAACCATGGACGGCCGACGGTCACGTGGCCGCCTCCGCGGAGGTGAGGAACGTCAGGTTCTTCACGTGCTCGTTGACGTGCATGGGCACGAAGTCCGAGGTCGGGTACCAGCCCGGCTTCTCCATCGAGTCGGCGATCACGACACCGTTGACGACGAGGTTCTCGAAGGTGACGTTCTGGATGAGGCGGTCCCCGTCATAGCCGGCCAGCAGCGAGGGGTTGGCGTGCGTGCCCGTGTAGGTGAGGTTCTTGACGTAGACGGTGTCGATGCCCCGGCCGGGCGACGAGTTGTACTTCCTGTTGAACATGACCCGCATGTTGATGAGTTGGCCCTGCCGGAAGTCCTCCACGCGGACGTCCTCGACGCGCACATCTCTGACGAGGTTGCTGTCCCCGGGGTTGAGGGCGATGCATCCTTGGTAGAGCGTCTGCGGTTCGCGGTGGTCGAGGATGTCGATGTTCCTGAAGGTCAGGTTCTCCAGTACCTCCGGGTCGGCTGTGTTGCCGTGGGTGCCGACGTTGACGGGGTGCGCGACGTCGGCCCACAGGGTGGAGTTCTGGACCGTGATGTTGCGGGTGTCGCCGTAGTAGTCCCAGCGGTGGGTATACAGAGCGATGCAGTCGTCGGCGTTGCGCAGGAAGACACCGTCGATGGTGACATCGCTGCTGGAGAACACGTCGATGCCGTCGCCCCAGACCTTCGAACTGAAGGCGGCCATACCGTTGAGGGTGATCTGCTGGGACTGGCCGATCGTGACGGCGTAGCCATCGGGGTTGAGCATGGTCACGCCGCTGATGGAGATGTCCGTCGACCTCTCGACGGTCGCGCCGCCGCCGGGTGCCGCCCAGATCACTCCGCGCCCCGCGAGCCTGGCGTTCCGTACGTCCTTGAAGACCACTCGCGAAGTAAGCACCGCGCCGCCGTCGAGATAGACGGTCTGGCCCGAGCCCACGGTCACGGTGCCGCTGTCAGTGGTGTGCACGCCGGGACCGAAGTAGAGGACGTCCGGGTCGTCCGCCGCGGGGCGATCCGTCTCCAGGGGACGGGCGAACAGGTGAAGGCAGTCGAAGACGTCCTCATTGACCTGGACGACGACATTGCGCGGCTCGTCGAGCGTGAAGGCGATGGTGCCGCTGCGGACGTCCGGGGTGATTTCGTACGAGTCAGGGCGTACGCGCGCTGTCCTGATGGCGGCCTTGGTGTAGGTGGCCAACACCTCGATGCTGCCGGAGAAGTCGACGAACGCCAGGGAGGAGTTCTGGAGCAGGCTGATGTCGGTGGTGGTGTCGACCATGCTCAGAGTGGCCAGGTAGACGCCCAGAGACCGCCAAGGGCGTCCCGGTGTACGGACCTTGACGGAGAAGCTGTCGTTGGTCGGCGCGCCCGCCGGGACGGCATAGGTGACCAGCGACGCGTCCGCCGTTCCGTCGGCCGCCCGGTCGGCGCCCGCGGAGCCGGTCGGCCCGGCACCGAGAGCGGAAGCCCCGGCCGCCTGGAGGGCCGAGCGACGGGACATGGACGTGGACATTCACAACTCCTCGGAGATGGTGCGTGCGAATCGGGTGCTACGGAGGTGACGTGAGGCCGGCAGCGGAGATACCGGAGCACGGCCGTACTCGCCGCGCTGCGCCCAGTGTTCGGCGAGAGCATCGGCCTGGACGAGATACTGGCTCGCACCATGGACGGGGACCGGGCCGGCGAAGGAGTGCTCGCCGACGTCGGCGCGGGTCACTTGAGGCTGCCGAGGGTGACACCCGAGCGCCAGTAGCGCTGCATCGAGACCAACAGGATCACCATCGGGATCAGCGAGATGATCGAACCGGCCACGACCATCCCGGTGAGGTCGACGGAGCTGTCCGTCTTGACCTTCAGCCAGGAGTACAGGCCGAGCATGACCGTCCACTTCTCGCTGCTGCGCAGGAACACCAGGGGGCCGAAGAACGAGTTCCACATGCCGACGAAGCCGAGCAGGAAGATCGTCGCCGCCCCGGTGGACATCAGCCGCGCGCCGATCCGGAAGAAGATGCGGTACTCGCCGGCGCCGTCGATGCGCGCCGCCTCCAGCAGTTCGGGCGGGACCGCACCCTCCGCGTACACCTTGGCGAGGTATACGGAGAATGCGTTGAAGAAGCTCGGGAGGATGATCGCCGACGGGGTGTCGACCATGTTCAGGTCGGTGTAGAGCAGGAACGAGGGAATGGTGAGGAGGGCGCCCGGCACGAGGAACGAGCCGATAATGCAGCCCATCAGGAAACCGCGTCCTCGGAACTCGTACATGGCCAGGGCGTAGCCGCAGGCCACACAGATGACGGTCATGCCCGCGGTGCCCACAAAGCCGTAAAACAGTGTGTTCCACATCCAGCGGAGGAAGATGCCGTCCTGGTAGGTGAAGAGCTGCTGGAGGTTCTCCTTGAGATGAATGGCCGTGAACCACAGGCCGTTGGTGGTGTAGAGGTCCCGCTGGCTCTTGGTGGCCGAGACGATCAGCCACCAGACGGGCGCCAGCGAGTAAAGGGTGAAGAGCGCCAGACCGGTGATGATCAAAGCCTTGGTGCGCCTGGTCTGCCGGACGTGGCCGGCCTCCGTGCGCCGGCGACGGGCAGGCGCCCGCTTTCCGGGCGAGTTCGTTGCGGCTGCTGGTCCGGTCGGCCGTTCCATGGTCGTGGTCATGAGGTGGGCGCCTTGTTCGTGAGCCGGTAGAAGAGGGCGGAAGCGGTGCCGACGACGAGCGCGAGGATGATCGACAGCGCGGCCGCGTAGTTGAACTCACCCTGGCTGAAAGCCCAGTCGTAGATCCCCATGATGGGGGTGAAGTCACGGGTGACGGTCTCCGGCGTCATCGACCGGAACAGCATCGGGTCGCTGAAGATCTGCAAGGTGCCGATGATGCTGAGGACGGTGGTGAGCACCAGGGACCGGCGCACCAGCGGGACTTTGATCGACCAGGCGATGCGCCACTCCGATGCGCCGTCGATCCGCGCGCTGTCGTAGATCTCGGGTGGCACCGCCCGTAGCGCGGAGTACACGATCAGCATGTTGAACCCGATGCTGCTCCACGCGATCAGATTGCCGATGGAGATCCAGATCATGGAGCCGCTGTAGAAATCCGCGTGCACCCCGATGAGGTCGAAGAACGGGGTCAGCGGTCCGACGGCCGGACTGTAGAGGTAGATCCAGATCAGCGTGGCGACGATGCCGGGGATCATGTACGGCACGAGGAGGGGCAGGCGGAACCTGTCGGCGAGGCGCTGGGAAGCGGCGTCCAGCAGCAGTGCCAGACCTACTCCGGCCAGCTGGATCAGCGGGATGCTGAGCGCCGCGAAGAGCGCGACCCGTCCCATGCCGGCCCAGAACTTCGCGTCCTCGAATCCCTGCACGAAGTTGTCGAGACCGACGAACTCGACAGTCTTGTCCCCGAAGCCGAGCCCGGAACTCTGTTTGCGGTAAAGGCTCTCCTTGAGCGCCATGACCATGGGCGTCACGGTGAAGAGCGCGAAACCGAGGAAGAAGGGCAACGTCAGGGAGGCGCCCTTGAGCGCCATGACCCTCTTCCAGCGCAGGTGCGGGGCGCGGGGCGCTCGCGGCTGAGCGGCGGTCATCGGATCAGCCTTCGACGTTGACGTGCTTCGACTTCAGGTCGGCGACGGTGAAGGTCTGCATGTGCTCCAGCGCCTGGCGGGCCGTGATCTCCTTGGTGACGATCTTCGCCCACTGGTCCTGGAGTTCGGCGAAGACGCCGGTGTAGTTCGGTCCGACCACCCAGGAGTCCTTGGCGCTCTCGACCGCCTTGAGGATCACGTCCCTCGCCTCAGGCTTGTACTCCCCGAAGAGCTTGTCCGGGACCGAGGAGTCCACCCACGGAGACGGGTCCGGGAGCGCGCCCGGCCACGTGTACTGCTTGGTGTCCTTCTGGTAGGAGGCGTCGATCGCGTCCTTGGACGTGTTCAGCCAGACGCCTGCCTCGGTCGCCTCCTTGAGATGGGCGCAGCCCTTGGGAACGAGCAGACCGCTGTTGGCGTTGTGCGCCTGGGTGACGAACGAGCTCGCGTCGGAGAACTGCGGGAGATCGATCGGCTCCCAGTCGCCCAGCGACTTCTTGTAGTTGAGCTCGTAGTTCGGCAACTGCCATGTCTGGGTGGTGAGGGAGACCATCTTGCCGGAGTCGAAGTAGTTGATCAGCGCCGGGCGGTCCGTGTAGGTCTGGTTGGCGACCACGTCGTTGTCAACGAGCTGCTGGACGATGTCCGCGGCCTTCAGGGACTCCGACGACAAGAAGGCAACTCTCCACTTGTCCCCGTCGAGCTTGTACCACGAGCCGCCGGCCTGCTGGACGAGGTTGACCAGCGTGGACGGGTCCTCGCCGGCCAGATTCATCACCTGGACCCCGTGCTTCTTCAGCTCCTTGCCCGCGGTGATGACGTCGTTCCAGGTTTTCGGGGGCTTGACCCCGTACGTGTCGTAGACCTTCCGGTTGATCATCATGAACGACGGCTGGAATCCGGTGGGTATGGCGTAGTACTTCCCTCCGGCCTCCACGGCGGGGACCGAGGACTCGATGAAGAGATCTTTCTTCTTGGCGTAGGGCTCCAGGTACTGGGTGATGTCGGCGAGCAGGCCCTCGCCGACCAGCCCCGGGACCTCCGAGAAGTTCTTCACCAGACAGGGGACGTCCTTCCCGGAGGCCACGGCATTGCGCAGGTTCGCCGCCGCTCCGGGATTGTCCGCCTGCTTGACAATCTTGATCTTGACGTCGGCGTGTGTCTCGTTGAATTTGGCGGCGACAGGCTCGGTGTATCTGGCCTCGTCCCAGGTCCACCACTGGAGGGTGACCGGCCCCTCGGCCTTGGCACCCGAGCCGCCGCCGCTACAGGCACCCAGGGCGACGGACAACACCATCGCGGTGGCGGAGGCCAGTGCGACCCGCTTGCGGTTCATGAAACCCCTCCTCGGGATCCGGGCATGGTGTGCCGAGCCGATCCGCTGCTCGGTCTTGCCGGAGCCGCGTAGAAATCGGTCTCTACGGAAGCTAGAGCTACCCCACGCGCGAAGCAAGATGTCGCACGCGAAAATCCTCTGTTACAGGCAATTCCCCTACGTGATCTGGTTGATCTACGCGACCGGAGCAGCGGGAAGTCCTACGCGGGTCCAGAGATCGATTTCTACACGCCCAGGCGCGCACCCTCCCCCACGTCATCGCGGGGGCGCGCGACGGTCAGTCGCCGGAGCGCCGGGTGGAGGCACGTACGACGACGTGCGTCCCGAACACCTGGTGCTGGCTGTCGGGGAATTGGTCGCGGTGCAGAGCGAGGCGTACCGCGGCACGGCCCAGCTCCTCGTGCGGGATGTTGACCGTGGTCAGAGCCGGATACACGTCGAGGGCGGTCGGGATGTCGTCGTAACCCGCGACAGCGACATCCTCGGGCACCCGCACGCCGTCCTCGCGCAGCGCTTGCAGCGCGCCTGCCGCAACCATGTCGGTGGCGGCGAACACCGCGCTGAAGTCGGCGCCGCTCGCGACCAGTTCCCGCATCCCCTGATAACCGAAGCTGCGGGTGAAGGTGCCGTCCACCATCAGTGCCTCGTCGTGGCTGACACCCAGCATCTCGTGGGCGCGGACGAAGCCCTTGATCCGCTGGCTACTGGTGGACAGCCCCGGCACCCGGCCGAGATAGGCGACCCGCCGGCGGCCGGAGCTGATCAGGTGCGTGGTCATGGCGAAGGCGCCGCCCTCGTTGTCGTAGTCCACGACAGTGGCGGGCACGCCCTTGCCCAGCGGTGGTCTGCCGACCAGGACAAGCCGCGAGCCCGCCCGGTCCAGGGCGTGCGCGAAGTGCGTCATCCGGTCCTGGTACGGCTTGTCGTCCCAGGCGCCGCCGACGACGATGACGGCGTCAGCGCGCTGCTCACGCATCGTCTCGACGACCGCGAACACGCGCTGCGGATCGCCGTGGGTGGTGCACAGCATGCACAGCCGCCCCTCGGCGGCAGCCTGCTCTTCGACGCCGCGCGCGATGTGGGCGTAGAAGGGGCCCGTGACGTCATCAACGACGAACGCCACGGTCTTGTTCGCGGCGCCGCCGAGGGCACGCGCGTGCGCGTTGACGACGTAGTCCAGCTCGCGCATGGCGCGCAGAACCCGGGACCTCGTCTCCTTGGCCACCGGGTAGGTGCCGCCGAGCACGCGGGAGACAGTGGACGCCGACACCCCGGCCCGGGCAGCCACGTCCCGGACCGTCGATGACTCACGATGGGACGGGGCCCCCGCGTTCTTCTCCACGTATCGGTTCCCTCCACCACCGGCACCTGCGTATCTCCTTACGATAGTGGACCGCGGTGGATCGGCGGGAACGCGCGTCCTGCTGGTCCGTCCGGGCCGGCGCGCGGGGCGGGGGCGGTGCGGCGCGGGGTGGTCACGCGGCGCGTTCCAGTTCTGCGGGGTCCACCCGGTGGACCAACGGCACTCCGGCCAGCAGACGTTCCAGCTCTTCTGCGACGTACTGGCCCAGGCGCCGCACTTCATTGCCCTGCGAGCCGGCGAGATGCGGGGTGAGGAAGGCGTTAGGCAGATCGAAAAGGGGCGAGCCGGACGCCAGCGGCTCGGGGTCGGTGACGTCGAGTATCGCGCTGATCCGGCCCCGTCGCAGTTCCTCGACAAGTGCGTCGGTGTCCACCAGGCTGCCCCGCGCGGTGTTGATGAGTACGGCATGCTCGGGCATCAGCCGCAGCTCGCGGCGGCCGAGCATGCGATGGGTCTCGGGCAGCGCGGGGGCGTGGACGGTGACGATGTCGCTGGTGCGCAGCAACTCGTCGAGCGGTAGCAGCCCGACACCCAGCGCCGCCGCCTCGGCCGCCCCGACATACGGATCGGCCAGGAACACCTCGAAGTCGAAGGGCCGCAGCAGTTCGATGAGCCGGCGGCCGATCCGTGACGCTCCGACCACTCCGACCCGGCGGCCGAAGTTCCCGATACCGGGCATGATCTCGGCCAGGGTGAAGGTGCGCCGCGCGCGGTAGCGGTCCCGCGCCGCGAACAGGTCCTTGCCCGCCAGCATGATCATGCCCAGGGTGTATTCGGCGACCGGCAGGGCGTTGGCGGCGGAGGCCGACGAGACGACCAGACCCCGTTCCCACCAGCCGGGAGCCATGATGCCTTTCACCGAACCACCCGCGTGCAGAACGGCCCGCAGTCCGGGAGCCGCGTCGAGCACGTCGGGGCCGATGTGCGGGCAGCCCCAGCCAGTGAGCAGGATCTGGGCCTCTGCCAGGGCTCTTCGCGCCCGGGATTCATGGAAGTCCTCGGCGATCAGGACGGGCGCCAGATCCACCGAGGCCCGGAGCCGGTCCATGAGATCGGGTGGATAGACGCTGGGCAGAGTGTCGGCACTCATCGCGAACAACGCCACGGGACGCTCGGACAAGGCAGTGGCCTCCGGCTTTGGGATCAACATAGCAACCGATCTCTACGCTAGGCGGCACCAGGTGAGAGGGTCAATGGGCCGGACATCGAGATCATGCCTTGGACCATGGGGGTTGTGTATCGATGCCTTACACGTTTGGCTACTGCGGTACGGCGACCGGTTTCCAGCCGTCCCTCAAGCCCGTCCGCATCGGTCGGGGGTACTCCCGGACGGAGGCTGGGAAAGCGGCGGACGGCACGGTCCGGATCACCAATCTGCACGACTTCCGCGACCTGTCGTATCTCGCCTTCGTCTGGTCCTGCGAGGCCGACGGCGAGCCGCTCGCCACGGGCACGCTGGACGTGCCCGCGCTCGCCCCCGGCGAGTTCGACGCGCATACCGGCGTCCTGACCCGGCTGGGTTCCGCGCCGCTCGCCGGCCCTCGGCTGGACGTATGGCGCGCCCACCGACAACGACCAGGGGGCGGACCGGCATCCGGAGCAGCAGTACGACCGGCTCTGGCGACAGCTCGGTCTGCACCGGATCCGGCACCGCGTCGACGGCGTCGAGCTGACGCGGGACGCGCTGACCGTACGCACCCGGGTGGCCCCCGCCGGCACGGCCCTGGGCCTGAGCACCGTCTACCGGTGGACCGCCGACACCGATCGGCTACGGCTGACGGTCTCGGTCACCCCCGACGGCGACTGGCGGGTGCCGCTGCCCCGGCTCGGCATCCGGCTCGGCCTTCCGGCCGCCTTCGGCAGCGCCGAGTGGTTCGGCGGCGGACCCGGCGAGGCATACCCCGACACCGCCACCGCTTCACTGATCGGGCGTTACCGCATGAGGGTCGACGACATGCAGACCCCATACGTCCGGCCTCAGGAGAACGGCGCCCGCCCGGACGTCCGCCGGGCCCAGCTCTCCGGCGGCGGCGCGACCGTACAGATCGACGGCGAGCCCGCCTTCTGGTTCACCGCCCGCCGCTGGACCACGGAGCGGCTCGACGCCGCGTCGCACCTCTCCGGTCTCGCACCGGGAGACACCGTGTGGGTCCACCTCGACCACGCTGTGCACGGCATCGGCTCCGCCTCGTGCGGTCCCGGTGTGCTCCCCCGGTACCAGCTTCTCGCCGCGCCCGCGGAGTTCTCCATCGTGCTGTCGTCGACACAGCGGTGAAACCGGACCGGGCCCAGGACGCTCGACATCCTGGGCCCGGTTCACGGGGAGACACGGTGAGACGTGTGTGGCAGCCCACCAGCGGTTCCAGCTCGGCGAGTTCGGCCTCGTCGAAGGGCCGGGAGTCGAGGACGCCGAGGTTCTGGTCCAGTTGAGCCACACTGCTCGCACCGATCAGCACGGAGGTGACCCGCTCGTCTCGCAGGACCCAGGCGAGCGCCAACTACGCCAGCGTCTGCCCGCGTTCGTCGGCGAACTTGTTGAGCGCGCTCAGCAGGGCGACCTTGCTGCCGCTGCTGTACCGGTCGTCGGCGGCGAGGTAGGACGCGGGCTTCACGGTGTCTCTTCTCTTCCGGTCATCGGGTGTTCGGGGTGATCGGGGTGGCGCGGCCGCCCTACCCGTTCCCCGGGCGACGGAGGCGGATGACATTCCAGGACAGCGGGGTGAGGACAGCGCGGAGCACGTCACCGGACACGGTCGCGCCCGTCGCGGTGCGCGGGGTGACCCGGTCGGGACGGTCGAGGGTGTTGCGTGCGTCGGGGTCGTCGCCGTCCAGGACCAGGTGCTCGGCGACGGCCAGCTCGCCGAAGCCGCGCAGTACGACGTCCAGGGGCAGTGCACCGGTCCGGTCCCGGTTGACGGCGAAGACGGTGACCGCACCGGTCGCGTCGTCGGTGACGGCCGTGGCATGCAGCAGGTCGACCTCGCCGAACCGTTCGGTGGTGTGACGGGGACTGTCGGCCTCCACGCGCAGCACCCGGCCACGCCCGAACGCCGATGCCTGGGCGAAGGGATAGAAGATCGTCTGGCGCCAGGCGGGACCGCCCGGCTCGGTCATGATCGGGGCGATGACATTCACCAGTTGGGCCAGTGAGGCTGCCGTGACGCGGTCGGCGTGCCGGAGCATCCCGATGAGCAGCGAGCCGGTCAGCACCGCGTCGGCGAGGGAGTAGTTGTTCTCCAGCAGCCGGGGCGCGTAGGGGAATCCGTCCTCCGGCGGTGGCGTCGTCGGCGAGCGCTCCACGTGCCAGACGTTCCACTCGTCGTAGGACAGCATGATCTTCTTCGTCGACTTGAGCCTGGCACCGATGTGGTCGCAGGTGTCGACGACGCCCTCGATGTACCGCTCGACGTCCTCCGCGGAGGCGAGGAAGGAGTCGAGGTCGGTGTCGTCCACCGCCAGGCCGTAGTACGAGTGCAGGGAGACGTACTCCACCTGCTCGTAGCACTCCCCCAGGACCGCGGCCTCCCAGGCGCCGAAGGTCGGCATACCGAACCCGGACGAACCGCAGGCGACGAGTTGGAGATCGCCGTCGACCATCTTCATGGCGTTTGCGGTCTCCCGGGCGAGCCGGGCGTACTCCCCCGGTTTCTTGTGACCGATCTGCCAAGGGCCGTCCATCTCGTTTCCCAGGCACCACATGCGGATGCCGTACGGCTCCTCGGCACCATGGGCGATGCGCAGGTCGGACAGTTCGGTGCCGCCGGGGTGGTTGGCGTACTCCACCAGCCGGACCGCGTCCTCCACGCCCCGGGTGCCAAGGTTGACGGCCATCATGGGCTCGACGTCCGTCTTGCGGCAGAAGTCCATGAACTCGCCGAGCCCGAATCGGTTGGTCTCCAGGGAGTGCCAGGCCAAATCCAGGCGCACCGGGCGCTGTTCGAGCGGACCGACGCCGTCCTCCCAGCGGTAGCCCGAGACGAAGTTGCCGCCCGGGTAGCGGACCGTGGTGACCCCGAGTTCCCTGACGAGCGCGAGGACGTCCCGGCGCAGTCCGGCCTCGTCGGCTTCGGGGTGGCCCGGCTCGTACAGGCCGTCGTAGACACAGCGGCCGAGATGCTCGACGAACGAGCCGTACAGACGCGGGTTCACCTCGCCGATCCCGAAGGCGGGGTCGAGGGTGAAGCGTGCCGCAGACCGTTGGATCATCGGGAAGTGCCTTTCCATGCGGGTACGGGGGCGGGGCGGGAACGGGGCGGGAACGCAAAGACAGATAGAAATCGGTTGCTAGTCGCGTAGCTCGAACCAGTCGAAATCGGCCTGCACGCGAGTGCCGCCCAGATCCTGGGCGCACACGCCGACGAACGCGCCGGTGAATCGGAGCCGGTCACCGTAATCGTCGGAGAGCTTGCTCGCGTCGAGCAACGGGCCGACGGGCTGCCACGCGATCCCGTCGGGTGAGGCCGAGAAACGCAGTTCGGCCTCGTCGAAGCGGGCGCGCAGATGGATCAGCGGCCAGTCGTCGATGTCGACGTCGTCGTCGGCCAACTCCCGGTAGGTCCCGTCGTCACTCAGGACGACACCGAGCACCCGGCCCCGCCCCTCGGTATGCGTGACGCGCAGGTAATAGTGGGTGGTGGTGTCGTACCAGCAGATCAGGCCCGCGAGCTGGGCGAAGTGCGAGGGCCGGAAATCCAGCACGGTGGTGGCCTCGCACCGCACCGCGGTGAGCCGCCTGGCGACCAGACTCTGCTCGAAGTGTGAGTGGAGGCTCTGTCTGCCGCGCAGCCGCAGCCAGCCGGGGCGTTCCGTGAGGCTCAGCCAGGAGGCGTCGCCGGGTACCCGCAGGGTGCTCCACCTCGCGTCCAGCACGGGGGCGTCGAAGTCGTCACGGACCTGCGGTGTCCTGTGGACGTGCGCACCTGCCGAGCGGGGCGCCGGGACCTCCGAGCGCGGCTTGTCGTCCCCGTGCGCAAGCCGCAGCCATCCGTCCGCGGTCCACTCCACCCGTTGCAGACAGGTCTCGCGCCCCAGCACGCATCGTGGTCCCGCGGGCGTGGCGACCGGTCGGGACGCGAGATGCGCCAGGTACCACGCGCCGTCGGGGGTCTCGACCAGTTCGCCGTGGCCCGCCTTGAGCAGGGGCCAGTCGGGCGTGTCACGCGTGGTCAACAGCGAGCCGTGCGGGTCGAGTTCATACGGGCCGGTCAGCGAGCGGGAGCGGGTCATCAGGATGCCGTGGTTCCAGCCGGTGCCTCCCTCGGCGAGCATCAGGTAGTACCAGCCATCGCGCCGGTAGAGGTTGGGGCCCTCGATCAACTCGTCGTGCCGGAGCACGGTCCGCGGCTCTCCGATCAGCGCCCGCTCGCCGTGGTCGTACTCCTGGAGCACGATTCCGGCGAACGAGGGACGCCGCTCGCGGTGGTCCCATTGCAGATTCACGAGCCACTTACGGCCGTCGTCGTCGTGGAAGAGCGAGGCGTCGAATCCGGACGAGTTGAGGAAGACCGGCTCCGACCAGGGACCGTCGATCGCGGGCGCGGTGATCAGGTAGTTGTCGACGTCCTTGTAGGGAGAGCCAACGGTCGAGACGATGCCGTAGACCAGCCAGAACCGACCGTCACGGTGGGAGAGGGAGGGCGCCCACACCCCGGCCGAGTCGGCTACGCCGCGCAGATCGAGCAGTTCGGTACGGTCCAGCAGATGACCGGCCGGCTCCCACGTGACGAGGTCGGTCGAGCGGTGGACCGGTATGCCGGGGAACCACTCGAAACTGGAGGTGGCGAGGTAGTAGTCCACCCCGACACGGACGACGCTGGGGTCCGGGTGGAAGCCCGGCAGCACCGGGTTGTGGATCCGGCCCGAAGTCATACGAGTTCCTTTCACGGGCATGAGTCATCGAGAAATCGGTGCGATGAGCCGGGGTGTTTCGCGCCCCGCCAGGTAGTGAACTCCGAGGTCTTCACGTCGCTGTGGCACGGCCCTAATGTAGAAACCGGTTGTCGAAGCGGTCAATGCCCCCTGTCGCAGCCGCAGCTCCTGAAACTTTCGACGGCCCGTGGTGAGGCATGGCTGACGACCCGTGGCGAGGCATGGATGAGGGGTACTCGATGACGCGCGCCGACGGCCCCGCCGGACCGACACTGGCGGTCGTGGCCCGGGAGGCACGGGTGTCCGTACCCACGGTCTCCAAGGTGGTGAACGGCCGGGAGGATGTCGCTCCCGACACGCGCCGTCGTGTCACCGAGGTACTGGACCGGCTCGGCCGGACAGGGCCTAGGTCCTGTCCGGTCGATCTTCGCGGATCAGCCCGCGGCGTCTGGTGCCGTGCATCGCAAGGCGGAGGATCGCCCATGTACTGGACCTACTTGGGCGACTCCGACAACGCAGCGAGGTGCGGTGCCAGGCGTCGCGGGCCCGCGAAGATCGACCGGACAGGGCCTAGCCGCGCGCGGATCGGCGGGCGTGCTGTTCGACGTCGCGGAACTCACCGACTCCCAGTACGCGTGGCTCGACGAGCAGCAGGGCATCCCTTTCGTCGTGATCGATCCAGTGGCCGATCCGCCGCCGTACGTGGCAGCGGTCGGCGCGGCCGACTGGCGCGGCGGCCTGACCGCGACGGAGCACCTGCTCGCGCTCGGCCATCGCCGGATCGGGGTCATCGGCGGCTGTCCGCGGCAGTTGCACGGAACCGCCAGGATGGCGGGTCACCGCTCGGCGCTGACCGCGACCGGCATTCCGCACCGCCCCGAATACGAGAAGTTCGCCCGCTTCGACATGGCCGAGGCCCGGCCGCGGACCGGGGAACTCCTCGATCTCGACGAGCCGCCGACCGCCGTCTTCGTCTGCTCGGACGCGATGGCGCTGGGCACGTACCAGGCGGTCGCCGAGCGCGGATGGAGGGTGCCGGACGATGTCAGCGTGGTCGGGTTCGACGACCTGCCGGAGTCTCGCTGGGCCACACCCGGACTCACCACCGTGCGGCGGCCGCTGTCCGACATGGCCGCCACCGCGCTGCGGCCGCTGGTCAGGATCATGGCGGGCGACCCGCCGGAGGCGTCCCGCATCGAACTGTCCGCCGACCTCGTGGTGCGCGGCAGCACGGCGCCTCCAGCGACATGAGACGGCCCCGGCGGGACGCGCCGACCCGGGGCCGGCCGACGTGGGCATGGTCCGCTACGGCCAGACCGGCTCCAAGAACCGCATCGCCCTCACCAGCACCGGCGCCTGGTCAAGCGCCGAACATCTGCCGATGGGCTGCGTCGAGGACGGGGAGACCGGTCGGGCCCCACTGTGGCAGATCGAGCACAACGGCGCGTGGCACGCGGAACTGGGCGACCGCTACGACGACGTGTACCTGGCCCTGTCGGGGCCGACCGACCGTGAGCACGCCTGGCGTGCCCGGCTCTTCCCGGGCGAGTCCTTCGAGAGCGTTCCGGCCGCGGTCGCCCTCGTACCGGGTGGCGGCTTCGAGGGCGCGGTCGCCGCCATGACCGGGTATCGCCGTGCGCTGCTGCGACCGCACCCCGATCACGAGCGCCTGCCCGTCGTTTTCAACGACATCAACAACTGCCTGATGTCGGACCCGAGCACCGCTGCGATCCTGCCGCTCGCGGAGGCCGCGGCCGAGGCGGGCGCGGAGTACTGCTGCACCGACGCCGGCTGGTACGCGGACTCCGACGGCTGGTGGGACGCGGTCGGCTCGACCGGCACCCCGGCCTCGTTGTCGAGAGCTGCGCGGCCGGCGGCAGCCGCGGTGACTACGCCACGCTCGCCTGCCTGCCGGTCCACTCCCTCACCGACCAACAGGATCACCGCAATCTTCCGCCGATCGCCGTCGCCGCCCCGGCTGCCGTCCTGCCGGAACAAGGAGCCATGTGGGCCTGTCCGCAGAGCGAGTTCGGCGTGGACGAGACCGGTCTCGCACTCGTACCGGCGCTGCTCGGCCGCGTCCACCTGAGGGGCGGGTCGACCGGCTGTCCCCGGCGCAACTGGCCCTCGTACGGACGGCATTGGACGCGTACATGGGCTACCGTCCTTACCTGCGCACGGCCGTGCCGCGCTGGCCGCTCGGACTGCCCGGCCGGCGCGATCCGTGGACCGCGCCGGCCCTGGACTGCGAGGACGGCTACCGGGCAGCGCTGTCCGCCGTGAGAGCGGCGATTCCCGGTGCGCGCTGCCGTTCCCCGAGCTGTGCGGGCGGGCGGGGTCGGTGTCCCGGGCCTTCGAGGCGGCGGGAGACGCCGGGGCGCGCTGGGACCGGACCGAGGGAGTCCTGACGGTGGACCTGTCCCGGGCCGGCAGCGCGGTCCTGCTGCATCTGGAGATGTACGGGTGAGTGCTGCCTGCCGACCGGGCGGCGCGAGACCTCCCCTCCCCTTCCGGGCTCGACCTGTGCGAACGCTGTCGCACCAAGAAGCGGAGGAACCGTCATGCCATACGTTGAACTGCCCCGCGTGCGACTGCGCTTCACCGACACGGGCACCGGAACCGGCAGTGGCACCGATGCGGGTGCCGGGACCCCGCTGCTCCTGATCCACGGTTGGGGCGGCGACAGCGCCGAGTGGCGGCCCGTTGTGGCGGCACTGCCACCCGGACGCCGGGTCATCACCGCCGACCTGCGCGGCCACGGCGAATCCTCCACGCCTCCCCGCGGCTACTCTCCTGCCGATTTCGCGGGTGACCTGGCGATGCTGATGTCGTGGCTCGATCTCCCACCCGTGATCGCCGTCGGCCACTCCATGGGCGCACAGATCGTCGTCGCTCTCACAGCCGCCCGATCCGACGCCGTAATGGGCCTGGTGGCGCTGGACCCCGCCTACGGCGCCGATGACGCCGAGCTGCGGCGCATTCCCGGCGAACAGGAGCAACTGCGTGCCGAGGGCAGCGGGTGGGCGGCACGCTTCGTGGACGGCGCGCACACGAGCGCCACTCCGCGGAGGGTGAGAGCGCGCCACCGGCGGTTGATGTCGGCCATGGATCCGCGGGTCCTGGCGGAGGCGCGGGACGCCATGTACCTGGCTCCCGGCGCGTTCGGTCCCCGGGCCGCCGCGGAGGCCATGCTTGTCACGCTGAGGCGCCCCGTACTGACCGTCATGACGAGCCTCGACCGCGCCGCCTGGGCTCGCCGCGCGCTGCCAGACCCGCGCTCGCGTGTCGAGGTGTTCGAGGGCTGCGGCCACTATCTGCATGAGGAGCGTCCGGAGGAACTCGCGTCGCTTCTGGCCCGTTGGCTCGTCGACCTGGAAGTCTCCCCCGAGCCCTGAGCCCCTTTGAGCCCCTTGAGCCTCTCGATCCAACAGGAGTGGTACCGGTCTCTGCTCGTGCCAGGGAGGAGTTTCGGGGACTATTTCCCGTATAGCGGTATCTCAACGGGCATCATGCGGCGAGATGAATAGCCCACAACCACTCCTGCTGTCATGGATGTTGACTCAACTAGCAATCGATTTCTAAGGTGCTCACGAAGCGTCGGATCTGGTGCTGGCCGAGCAGACCTTCCGCCGCCCGGTCGTCCCGTCGGTGAAGCCCGCGACGGGGCTGGACACCGAGAAGCGGCGCGAACTGCCCCTCCCCGGCTCGCGTTCGCCCGCCGCATCGCGCCGCCTCATGTGAGCGGACCAGCACGCCAGGAGCATCACGACCAGCACTGGAGGACCCGCATGGAACGTCCCTGGAAAGTGAACTGGCAGGTAAAACAGCGGAGAGGACTGCGCTCGACAGGCGCTCTGTCCGTAGTCACCGCCATCGCCCTGCTCCTGCTGTCCATCCCCTTGACGACTTCGGCCGCGGTGGCCGGTTCAACAGCGGCCGACGGCACGGAATTGACGAAGGACACACTCGTCTCCATCGAGAGGTCGACCAGCGCCGCCGGATTCAGCCATCCTGGTATCGGTGTCACCGCGGACGACCTCACCACCGCCAGGGCGCAGGTACGGGCGGGCGTCGAGCCATGGAAAAGCCACTACGACGCGATGGTCAAGACGGGTTACGCCTCGCCGACCCTGAAGTCGAAGAACGCCGGCTCCGTCCTCGATCAGCCGGGAACGGACGCGTTCACAGGCACCGGTACGCAGTCCAAGCTCATCGAGGACTCCTGGGGCGCCCATACACAGGCGATCCTTTACTACATCACCGGCAACAGCGTGTACCGGGCCAACGCTCTGAAGATCATCAGGATCTGGAGCCACATGGACCCGGCCAAGTATGCCTACTACCCCGACTCCCAGATTCACACCGGCGTCCCGCTGTACCGGTTGCTGTCGGCCGCCGAAATCCTGCGCTACACGAGCTTCGACGCCGACTACGGCGACTACAACCTCGCCTGGACGGAAGCCGACACGGACAACCTCACGACGAACCTCATCGCGCCGATGACGGCGACCTTCCTGCACAAGAACACCAACTACTTCAACCAACACTCGTACCCGCTCGTCGGCGCCCTCGCCGGATACATCTTCACGGACAATCGTGCGCGCTACTCCGAGGGTGTCGAGTGGTTCACCGTCAACGCCACCTCGCCCTTGCAGCACCAGAACGGAGCCATCGCCGGCATCTTCAAGCACGTCGACAAGAACAACCCCCTGAACCCGTACGGATACAGCTTCGTCCAGCATCAGGAAATGACGCGGGACCAGGCGCATTCAGGGGGCGACGTGGACACCCTCACCGGACTCGCCCGCATCGTTTCGGTGCAGGGAACGAAGATCGACCCCGTCACGGGAACCGCGTCGACCGCCAGGAACGCGGTGTCCCCTTACACCTTCCTCGACCACCGCATCCTCGCCGGCGCCAACGCCTACGCCCAGTTCATGCTGGGGTACGAAACGCCGTGGGTCGACCTCACTGGCGGCACCGGAACGCTGTCGAGCGCCTACCGCGGGCGCCTCTCCGACATCACGGTGGTCAACGAGTTGTACGACATCTACACGTACAAGCTCGGGGTCAACGTGGAGAAGAAGGCGCCGTACCTGGCGGAGGCGCATCGGCAGGCCAACGGTCCCCTGTATTACAGAGGCGGGAGCCTCAGCAACTTCTGGGGAGGTATCGACACCGGCCCTGAATTCTGGCTGGCGTTCCCGATGCCGCTCGCGGGGCAGGCGCCGCCGCCCGCCGGGGAGCGGCATGTGCAATTCGAGGACAAGAGCGTCTCGTTCAACCCCCGCAAGACGTCCGTCAGGACGGAGGGCGACCGTACGTATACGAGGGTGACCGGCTCACCCAAGGGCACCACGATCGCCCTTCACGACCTTCACTACCAAGACCGGACGAAGTCCAGCCCGGTCGGGTTGTCGATCCGTACCAGCGGCACGTCCACACTGGAGATCAGCAAGGACCAGAACACTCCGCCCTTCCGCACGATGACGCTGCCCAACACCCACAATCAGTGGCGGTACCTGACGTACGACATGGCGAACAGCGCCGCGCCGCCCAACCGGACCGGCGACCACATCGCGTACTACACGGTCAAGGGACGCGGCAACGCCGACGTGGATTTCGACCACGTCAACGTCCTTGCCGGCAACGAGCTTTCACCGCCTGTCTTCCCGCAGGGCGCTGCCACCACCCTCGTGACGGTGAAGGGAACCGACTTCGCCACGTCGTTGGCGGCACGTGACGCCAACAGCGCCGACACGCTGAGCTACGAGGCCTCCGGGCTGCCGAGCGGCGCCCTGTTGGCCTCGGCCACGGGGGCGTTCACATGGACACCGGGACAGCGCCAGGTCGGCGCCCACCGGCTGCTGGTGGTGGCCGACGACGGCTCAACCGACACCGTGCTGGAGGTAACGCTCCACGTCGAGAAGAACCGCGCCGCCGCCTATGACCGGGCGTTGGACGGCTACGACCCCGAGCGCGCATACACCTCCGCGTCCCTCAACGCGTTCACCGCGGTCGCCGACGATGTCAAGGCATCCATGGAGACGGACACCGACCGGCAGTTCGACTCGGCTCTGGTGAGGCTCCAGTCGGCGGTCGCGTCCCTGAAGCTGCTGAATCCGACGCTCGCCGACGATGACAGTCTCGACTATCCGTCGATCGTGACGTCCGACCTTCCCGTTCCGACCAACGTCCGCAATCTCACCGACGGTGACTACAACACCTTCAGCGGGGACCTGAAGGCGCCGTTCTCCGTGGACTTCGGAGCGGACTTCCGCGTGACCCCGACGGCATTCGGTCTTCAGGCCCGCTACATGTTCGGCAACCGCTCACAGGGCGCGAACGTCTACGGGTCCGACAACGGGCAGACCTGGACGCTCCTCACCTCGCGCGAAACGACCGACACCACGGCGTCGAACTACGCCATGGAAACGATCCCGACGCTCCCCGAGGTGCAAGGGATGTCGTTCCGCTACTTCAAGGTGCGGGTGGACCATCCGGGACCGCCCACCGATCCCGCCTACCCCGGGCTGTCCTCCTTCAGCGAATTCCGCATCCGCGGGGCACGCGCGGAGGTGCCCACCTGAGCTGCTGGTGACCGTCCTCACCGGTACGGCCGCCGGCGCGGCCAGTGCGGCGCCCCCGGCGGCGCCGGTCGCCGCCGCCACTGAGGCGTCCCCCGGGTGGGTCTGCCCCGGCACGCCCATACCATCGGGTTACGTGATCACCAGCCGCGCGGCGAACGGGTGCAACGGTGCCGGCGCCTGGTACATGCAGCCCGTGCAGGACAGGATCTGGGTCTGCGCCACCTCGCCGATCCCCGCCGGCTACGTGATCACCCTCCACAGTGCCAATGGCTGCAACAGCAACATCGACACCTGGTTCCTGGAGCTGGCCCGCGACGGCCAGTGGGTCTGTGCGGGCTCGCCGATCCCCACCGGTTACGTGCTCACCGGCCACATAAGCACCGGCTGCGGCAACATCGGCGTGTGGTTCCAGCAACTGGCCCGCGTCGGCGTGTACATCTGTCCCGGCGTGCCCATTCCGGCCGGCTACCGTACCGACGCCTGCAACGCGAGCATGTGCGGCGGCCTCGGGGGCTGGCTCCTGCTCAGCGCCTGATCCGATCGGATCCGCCGGAAGGCACCGCGTGGCGCGCGGTGCCTTCCGGCGTCGCGCGCGCGTGTTGAACTCCGCCGGCTCCTGGCGACCGCGGAGCCGCTGCGTCTCGGCTCCCTGCGGCCGTCGGGTGGTGAGGGATTGACCGGTTGAAGGAATGAGCGGTCCCAGTCGGGCTCATGTGACATGTGGTCAGGCTGAACCATCCAGCCACCCGATGAATTGCTTGTCAGGTTCATTGACAGGCCCTCAAATCTCCGCCACGCTCCGATTCATCCGATGACTGGAGAAGGGGTGGCTCCGCATGGCGGTCCATGTCCGTATCCGCATAACCGTGTTGACGCTGTGTCTCGCGCTTGCGGCAGTGCTGGTCGCCGCGCTGCCGGCCGGCGCCGAGCCTGCCGTCTGGAAGGTCTCCGCCCCGTCCGCGCATGCCGGGCACGGCCCTGGCGCCGTACTGAGACTCGATCCCTCCAACGGCAGCCCATCGCTGGAGGTGACCCACGACGGGCAGACCGTCATCGAGCCCTCTCCCCTCGGAATCGTCACGGAAAGAGCCGACCTCTCCACCGGGCTGCGCCTTCTCGGGCGCAGCGACCGTAAGGTCTCCGAGTCGTACCGCACCACCGTCGGCAAGGACCGCACCCGCCATGCCCGGATGACTGAGGCGCGCTTCCGCTTCGGCACCGCGGACGGCGCCAGGCTCGATCTGCTCGTGCGGGTCTCCGGCGACGGCGTCGCCTACCGCTATGTCCTGCCCGCCGACACCGGCGATGTGGTCGGCGAGACCTCCGCGTTCACCCTGCCCGCGGGCTCGGCGGCCTGGCTCGGCAAGTACCGGAGGGACAACGAGAATCTGTTCGCCCAGTACGACGCGGCCGGCGCCCCCGCCGGCGAGTACATGATGCAGGCGCTGTTCAAGGCCGGTGACAGCTACGCGCTGGTCGCGGAGTCCGACCTCACCGGGACCTACTCGGGCGCGCGCCTCGTGCACGACGCGGGGTCGGTCACCTACCGTGTCAAGCTCTGGGACGAGCAGGTGCAGGTCGACGGGGCGCTCACCACCCCCTGGCGTGCTGTGATCACCGGCGATCTGGCGACCGTCACCGAGTCCACGTTCGTCGACGACCTCGCCCCCGCCTCGAAGGTTCGTGACACCTCCTGGATCAAGCCGGCTCCCGCGCTGTGGACCTGGCTCGCGGGGGGCAGGCCGGCCGGGCAGAGCCTGGAGAAGCAGAAGGCGTACGTGGACTACGCGGCTCAGCGCGGCTGGCCGTACACCGTGGTCGACGCGGGCTGGTACTTCGACCCGGACCAGTGGGACGTCACCGATCCCGACTGGCAGACGAACAGTTGGATGCCGGAGCTTGTGCGGTACGGCCGTGAGCGTGGCGTCGGCATCCAGGTCTGGATCCACCACCGTGACCTCGACACTCCCGAGGAGCGGGAGCGGTGGCTGCCGACGCTGGAGGAGTGGGGCGTCAAGGGCGTGAAGATCGACTTTATGGACTCCGAGGCGCAGGAGACCTTCCGCTGGTACGACACGATCCTGGCCGGGACCGCGGAACACCACCTCCTCGTCAACTTCCACGGCTCGACGATCCCCAAGGGTGTCCACCGCACGTGGCCGCAGGTCATGACGATGGAGGGCGTCAACGGCGAGGAGAAGAAGACCAATACCCCGGAGCACCTGGCGACGCTCCCCTTCACCCGCAATGTCATCGGTGGGATGGACTACACACCGGGTGCCTTCCAGCGTGCGGAGCGTCCCAACGCGGCTTCTGACGCTGGCGAGTTGGGGCTTTCCGTGCTCTACGAGTCCGGCATCCAGAACCTTGCGGGCACGCCGGAGTCGTACGACGAACGCCCCGAGGCCCGGCGCTTCCTGGAACAGATCCCGGCGGCCTGGGACGAGACGAAACTACTGGCGGGTGACCCGGGCAAAGGCGCGGCCCTGGCCCGGCGCGACGCCGAACGCTGGTTCATCGGCGGCATCTTCGCCGGGGCAGCCCGCACCGCCGAGGTCCCGCTGCGCTTCGGCCACGGCAAGTGGCTGGTGGAGACGGTCACCGACGGCCCCGGTGGCCTGGTGCGCAAGGGCAGGGTGCTGCGCGGTGATACGAAGCTCTCCGTGCCGGTGGTCGCGAACGGCGGCTTCGCCGCGGTGGCGTGCCACTGGTATCAGGGCCGTACCAGCTGCGACCGCTGAGGCGTGTCGCGGAACCAGCGCCGTCACGCCCGCGGGGCGGGGCCTGCGCCCGCCGCGGAGCGGCTGATGTCACCGCCGTGCGTGCCGTCGCGAGGCGGAGGATCGGCGTCGTCGACGGCCCGGACGCACGCGGGCCACACCTTCTTCCAACGGGACAGCTCGGATCAATCACGCCATCTTCGTATGAGGCGCCGGGAGGCATCATGGCCACTGCACCAGATCCGTCGAGAAGGGCCCTGCTCGCTACAGGCACCGCGCTGGGCGGCGCGCTGGTCGTGGGAGGCGGCAAGTCCGCGTCGGCCCAGGCTGTTTCGCCCGCCAGGGAATCCGGATCACCACGGACCGCGCCGGTGGAACCACACGTATCCCCGGACATCTGGCGCACCGTGCTCGACGACGCCGACCCGGTATGGCAGCGGATGCCGAAGACCTGGTACGAAGGCCCGTTCCTCGGCAACGGCTTCCTCGGCTCCGGCATCTACGCCGAACCGGGCGGGAACGCGGTCCGCTTCAATGTCCAGCATTCCGAAGTCCAGGATCACCGGCCCGAGTTCGGTTCGCTCTTCGGCCTTGCCCGGCTGCCGATCGGTTACTTCACGCTGGAGCCCGTCGGTACCATCACCGGCGTCGACTGGCGGCTGCGGCTGCGCGACGTCGAGCTGACCGGCACCCTCACCACCACCGCGGGCTCCCTGACGCTGCGCGCTTTCGTACACTCCTCGACCGACCTGCTCGCCGTCGAGGTCACGCCGAGCGAGGGAGAGCGCGGCTTTCGCTGGGTCTTCCACCCGGCCGTGGCGATCAGCCCGCGTGCCGCGTCCAAACCCCTCCCCCCGGGATACGTGGCCAATCCACCGGCCACGATCGAGCAACACGGAGACGTGACCGCCGCCGTACAGCCGCTGCTCGCGGGCGGCCGGCATGTCACCGCCTGGCAGGAAGTGGCTCGCCACGGCAGGCGCACCCTCTATGCGACGGTCGCGCACTCCCATCCGGCGACCACCGCCCGTGACCGTGCGCTGCGCGCCGTGCGGACAGCTCGGGCGGTGCCGTACGACGTGCACGCGCTCCCCCACCGCGCGTGGTGGCAGCGCTACTACCGGAAGGGCTTCCTGTCGCTGCCCGACGCCCGGTTGCAGCGCTTCTACTGGATCCAGCTCTACAAGGTCGCCGCGGCCGCCCGCAAGGACGCGCCGGTGATGGCGACTTCCGGGCCGTGGCTGGAGCCGACGCCCTGGCCCAACACCTGGTGGAACCTCAACGTCCAGCTTGAGTACTGGCTGATCCACGGCTCCAACCATCTCGAACTCGACGCCGTCACACGTGCGTTGAGTGAATTCCGGGATCAGCTGGGTGCGGAGATCGCCGCTCCCTATCGTGGGGACTCGTACGGTATTCCGCGCACCACCGACCCGCAGCTCGTCAACGGTGGCGCCACGTCGGGAGATCTGGGCTACGGCGTCGGCATCCCCGGCCAGGACTCACCCACCCCCGAGGTCGGCAACCTCACCTGGGCACTGCACAACGTCTGGCTCAGCTACCGGCACACCATGGACGAGGCCATCCTGCGCGATGTCCTCTTCCCGCTGCTGCGCAAGGCCGTCAACTACTACCTGCATTTCCTGACCCCCGGCACCGACGGCAAACTGCATCTCCCGGCGACCTTCTCCCCCGAGTACGGGGTCAACGCGGCCGACTGCAACTACGACCTGATGCTGCTGCGCTGGGGTTGCCGTACCCTCCTCGACTCAGCCGAACTGCTGGGCAAGCGGGACCCGTTGGCGAACCGCTGGCGCGAGGTGCTGGCCAAGCTCACGCCGTACCCGGTGGACGGCAACGGTTACATGATCGGAGCCGGGGTCCCCTTCGCCAAGTCACACCGCCACTACTCGCACCTGCTCGCCGTCTATCCGCTGTACGAGGTCACGGGCCGGACAGCGGACGAGCGCGCGCTGATCGAGAAGTCGCTCGCCCACTGGGTCGGCTTCGAAGGAGCCCTCCAGGGCTACACATTCACCGGTGCGGCCTCCATGTCGGCGCTCCTCGGCAAGGGCGACGACGCGCTCAGCTATCTCGGTCAACTGATGACACGCTTCATCCAGCCCAACACCATGTACAAGGAGTCGGGCCCGGTCATCGAGACCCCGCTGTCCGCCGCCCAGTCGCTGCACGACATGGTGTGCCAGTCCTGGGGCGGCACGATCAGGGTGTTCCCGGCCCTGCCCGCCGTCTGGCGCGATCTGGTCGTGCACGACTTCCGTACTCAGGGTGCCTTCCTGCTCAGCGCGGTACGGGAGAAGGGCGCGACCCGCTGGGTGCGGCTCACCAGCGAGGCCGGCGCCACGTGCCTCGTACGCCACGGCATAGTGGGAGCCATCGAAGTCCGGGATGGCCTGGGACGGCCCATGAGGTTCGAACAGACCGGCGAAGGCGAGATCCGCATCCCCCTCCGCAAGGGTGAAGCGGCGCTCATCACCGCGGCCGGCGACGCCCCGGATCTCACCATCCGCCCCGTCACACCCAACGAACCGGCCCTCCGGTGGGGGCTGCCCGCCTGATCAGGGCCGGACAGGAAGGGGATCGGCCGCCCGTACCGGCACATCCGTGGCCGTCACGCTGCTGAGCCAGGGAGCACGCCGGCTCATCGACGGCATCGCCACTGAAGCACTCAAGCCTGAGCGGACATGGGACGGATCCGGGAGCGTACGTGACGCCCCCGGACCCGCTCCCTGACCGCTCCGCGGGCAGTGTCAGCTCGCCAGCGGCAGCGCCTTCCGCGACGGCACCGTGCTCAGCAGCTCCGCTCCCACCGGCTCCCCGCTGTCCGCGTCAAGGAAACTGACGCGGACGACGGGGTCGCCGGGGGTGTCGCGGCTGGACGTGGCGTCGAGTGCGAACACCACGGAGACCGGCCAGGCCCCCTCCGCTGTCTCGTACACACCCGAGAACAGGAGAATGCGCCAGCCGTCCTCCTCCCAGTGGTCCAGCAGAGCCGACCGGACCACAGGGGAAGCGGCCTGCCAGGCAAGGGAGTTCTCCAGCAGTTCGACGCTCGCGGCGACCGGCACCCGGTCTCCCGCCCCGGTGCCGAAGAGCGGATGCCCGAAGACACGCAGCCTCGCCCGACGCAGCGGCAGCAGCCACCACCGGTCGAGATCGGCCGAGAGCGCTATCAGTACGACCGCGGCGGCGGCCAGGAATCCAAGCGACCCGGCGGGCCGCCCGGAGACCGTGGACCACCAGCTGCCGTGCGCCACGGCCGCCGCCACACCGCTCACCAGCACCACCGCGGCGCGTGCGAACGCGCGCCAGGTGATCGGCGTGTCCTCGTTCGCCGAGCAGCCGCACGAGGACTCCGGGGCGAGCGCCCGCCCGTAGCCGAGATAGCCGAGAAAACCCGCGCCGAGGAGGGCGGCGGCCGCCCCCGGCAGCGGGTTGGCAGGTACGGCCAGCAGCCCCGCGGCGATGAGCAGTTCTCCGGCGCCGACGCCGCGCAGCACCAGCGCCGCTCGCTCGCTGCTGCTCAACATGCGGGCCAGCGCCGTCTTCGGTGCCCCGAGCACGGTGCCGCGGCTGAACAGCTTGACCGCGCCGGTCCAGCCCAGCAGACCGGCAAGGACCAGCGGGGCGAGGCCCGTTGTCAGTGAGAGCATCTCTCCGTCTTCCTCCTCGATCCCGCTGTCAGTGCCCGACCGAGATACGGACGACATCCACGGAGTTGTCGGACGGCCGCCAGGCCCCGAGGACCTGGGCACTCTGCCCGATGCGCAACTGGGACAGGTCGGACGTGAGCGCGCGGCCCGCGTACGAGGCGTTGGTGGTGGCCGGAAGGACGTTGCCGACGACTTCGTGCTGACCGTGGGCGAGGTGGAGCCGGTTCTTCGCGATGCCGCGGATCTGGGTGTCGAGGTTCACGATGTTCACCCACACGGCGTCGGCGGCTATGGTGCCATCGGGCATCGGTACACCGCGGGCGTAGAGCCCGTCACCGATCTCGATCGCCGCGGCGGAGGTGGCGCGGACCTTCCACACACTGGTGGCGTTGGTCATCTGGACACGCGCGTGGTCACCGTAGGAGCCGGCGACCTCCAGGATGCTGCCGGTGATGCCGGTGATCCGGCCCTCCACGAAGGAGGACTTCGCGATGGCGGGGTCGAGTGACGGCTCGGCGGCGAAGGCGGCGTCGGCGTCGATGCCGCCGAGCGCGGTCGCGCCGATGATCGTGGCGCCGCTGAGGGCGGCGGTGGTGAGGAAGCGACGGCGGCCCAGGCCGCGGCGGTCCTCCTGACGAGAGGTCATGTCCGCGTCCCTTCTCACTCGTAGATGTAGACCGGCAGCTTGCCGGAGCTGAGGTTGCCGATCGCCGAGAAGGCGGCCGGGGTCAGATCCAGGACGCGGTTGGTGCGGCAGGCGCCGTTGCAGCAGGCGGCCTCGCCGCACCATTCCTTGGTACGCGGTCCGCAGTCGGTGATCGTGATGCATACCGTGGCGCCGGAACACTGGTGTCTGACGTTCATCACGGCACCGCAGCCGCGTCTGGGTATGTTCTCGCCGCACAGGTCGGGCCGGGTGATGTCCCAACATGCCTGTGACGCGTTGGGCCAGGCGCCGTGGTTGGCGCTTGACCGGCAGTTGCCGCAGGCACCGCCGCCGGCGCTGCCGCACGGCCCCCACGAGGATCCGCAACAGAACCAGCTCGTTTCACCAGCCCACAGGCTGGTCGATCCGCAAGCCATCGTGCCGCCTCTCTCAGTTCAGATTGACGCGTACATGACAAATTCAGGAGAAGGTCGTGCGCTCGAAGCAACCCCATGATGCTGATGTCTACGCGCGTTGGCTAGAGGGCACCTTGAGAGTCTGTCAGGTGATCTCTGATCGGTCGCCGCCGCGGCGGTCGCCGCCGCCTGGTGGATGGCCGGCCGCGTGCCGCGTCCGGTACGCCATGTCACCGAAACCGCGCGGCTTCTCTCCGCCACGAACCTCCACGAGCGCATCGCCCTGCGCGCGCCTCCCGGCGAGCTGAAGGTACTCGCCGACACCTTCGACGAGATGCTCGACCGCATACAGCAACTCGTCAACGCCCAGCAGAGGTTCGCCGCCAATGCCGCACACGAGCTGCGCACCCCCCTGGCCCTCCAGCGGGCCGCCGCCGAGACAGGTCTCGCGGGCAACCCGGATGCCCGGCGGGTAGCGCGGATCCGTACCAAGCTCATCGAGACGTCCGAGCACCAGGGACATCTGATCGAGGGCCTGCTGCTCCTCGCCGCGTCCGAGCAGGGCATGCGACGCCAGGAGCCGGTCGACCTGCACGAGGTCGCGCACGCCGTGGTCCTGGCGGCCGGCCCCGAAGCGGCCGACCATGACGTGACACCGCACCTCGATCTCCGGCCCCTGCGGACCACGGGCGACCCCGTTCTGCTCGAACGGCTGGCGCACAACCTGGTGAGCAACGCGATTCGTCACAACCATCCGGGCGGCAGTGTCACCGTCCGCACCGGCGCCGGTTGTCTGGAGGTGAGCAACACGGGACCCGTGATCCCCCCCGGCACGCCTGGGCCACCCGGCTTATGGCGCGTACCGCGGGCTCGGCGTTCGTCAGCCGGCCGTCCTGGTGGCCCACGCCGAGACACATCAGGCCGAGCCGGCGGTGCGTGGGGCCCGGCGTGGGGTAGTGCATCCCCCGGTCGACGGCCGCCGTAGTCAGTCTCCGCGCGGCCCCCGGAAGTCCACCGAGGTGACGAGGGCGTAGTCGAAGTAGATCGGGTCCCCCTCCTCGTCCATCGGGGCCGTGCGCCGGGACAGCCGGCCGTCCGGCGTCCACTCCAGCCGGGTGACGGAACCGGCCGCGTCGGCCGACTCGTGGGGCCGCCCGAAGGCGTCCCGGGTGAGGGTGTACGTGGCGCCCTGGGAATCCGTGGCCGACAGGGTGAGTCCTGCGGGATCGTTGACCCGCCGCTCCGTCACGCCGTTGGAGAAGGTCACCGTGGCCGGGGCGCCCGTCGTGTCGTAGGCGTAGCTGGTTGACGTTCCGTCCGGGGCCGTCACCGACAGCCGGTTCCCTCGGTCGTCGAAGGTCTGCCGTCAGACGGACCCGTCCGGGCCCGTGACCGCTACGGGCAGATGCCGCTCGTCGTAGGCGGCCGACGCGCGGCGCCCGTCGGGCAGGAGCATCGTGATCAGGTCGCCACGCTCGTCGTAGCCGAACTCGGCGGTGTTGCCGAGTTCGTCGGTGCGGGAGAGCGGATTGTCGTAGCGGTCCCAGGTGAACAGCACGGTATGACCGCGGGCGTCGGTCTCGGCGACGGTCTGGCCGAGGCTGTTGAACCGGGTGACGGTCACCGCACTGTAACCGTCCTGAACACCGGCGATGTTCAGCGCGGTCTGGATCGCCAGGTCGGCGACGGTGTTCTCGATCGCGGCAACCGCGGGCTCCGTGAGCGTGGCGACGATCTCCGAGACGGCCGCCTCCGCCATCTCCTTCAGGATCCGCTTGAACGCGATCCGGGTTGCGGCGATCTTGGCGCCGGCCAGCAGCGTCGACAGGCCGGCCGTCACCGGTGCGAACGCCAGCGTGATGCCCACCGTGGCGCACAGGTCCGCCAGTTCGCCCACTGCGGCGATCTTGCGGGCGACGATGATGTCGGCGACCCGGTCGAGCGCACCGGCCACCAGACGGGCCGCCCTGGCCAGGTCCTTGTGCTTGCCCTGCACCTTCGACCAGTGCTTGTCCAGGGCGGTCAGCGACTCGCTCTGCCCGCTGGAGAGCAGTTTCTGTATGTGCCCGTACGCGGTCCCCGCGTCGTCGTCCGCGTCGTCCGCGAACTCCCGCAACGAGTCCGCCATGTCGCGGTACGCGTCCTCGTCCACGTTCGGTCAGCCCACACCGACGACATCGAGCATCGTGTCGACGCCCTCAGGAATCGTGTACCCCACGACGCAACAACCCCCGTCCCCACTCG
Organism: Streptomyces scopuliridis RB72; assembly: GCF_000718095.1. GTDB lineage: Bacteria > Actinomycetota > Actinomycetes > Streptomycetales > Streptomycetaceae > Streptomyces > Streptomyces scopuliridis. Next base: position 36,442 of record NZ_JOEI01000029.1, read on the forward strand.
CAATGCGAAAGTCCGTTGATCACCCTTACGTGTGACGCGCCGTCGGCCCCCATCGGTTCCCTCCGCAGGGCCCAACCGGGCTTCGCAGCAGGGCCCCTGACGCTTCGACAGACCGACTCGCAGCGGAATCAGGCGCATTCGGGGTCGGACTGATCCATGAGGTCACATGAGCGATATTCACCTGTTCAGGTGAACGGTGTCGGATTTCCGGGCGGGGGACGATCGTCGGCTGGATAGTGAGGACGCTGCGCGATGTCCGGGTTCGGATTCAGGTCGGGAATGCGATGGCTAATCACGCGGATCTAGGTGACGACCAGGGTCGTCGGCACGAAACCGCACTCGGCCGGAACCGGCTCGTGTGTTCACGGCGGACCCATCTCTCGTATTCCTCACATTCCCCTCACTGTTCGTGGTCGCAACTCGCCCCAAGGGAGGACACATGGTCGGCACAGCGCATCGGAACACCGGTGTGGAAGGCGTGGAAGGAGGTGTCGGTCTGACCGCTCTCATGGTCGCCGCGGCACGGGCGATCGAGACCCACCGCCGTGACAGCCTGGCACGGGACATCTACGCGGAGCACTTCGTGCTCGCCGCACCGGCGTCCGCGGGCTGGCCGGTCCGCGTACAGCAGGCTCCGGACGGGGACGCGAACCCGCTGTGGGGGAGGTTCGCGCGCTATTTCGGTCTGCGGACGAGAGTCCTCGACGACTTCCTCCTCCGGTCGGTGGGCACGGGCGCCCGCCAAGTGGTCCTGCTCGGGGCGGGGTTGGACTCGCGGGCGTTCCGACTCGACTGGCCTCCCGGCTGCGTGGTCTTCGAGATCGACAGGGAAGGCGTGCTGGCGTTCAAGCACGAGGTGCTCGGCGGGCTGTCGGCCACGCCGAAGGCGGCGCGCGTACCGATCCCGATCGATCTGCGCGCCGACTGGGTCGGAGCGCTGACCGACGCCGGTTTCGACACGGCCGCACCGAGCGTATGGCTGGCCGAGGGGTTGCTGTTCTACCTGCCCAACGCCGCCGAGACCAACCTCATCGACTCAGTGGACCGGTTGAGCACAGAGGGCAGCGCTCTGGCCTTCGAGGTCAAGCTGGAGAAGGACTTGCTGGAATACCGCGACAGTCCGCTCTACACCTCGACGAAACACCAGATCGGCATCGACCTGCTCAACCTGTTCGACAGAGAGCCGCGGCCCGACTCCGCGGGTGATCTGGCGGGTAAGGGCTGGTCCACATCGGTCCACACCCCCTTCGACTTCACCCGTCGGCACGGACGCGGCCCGCTGCCCGAACAGAACGACGCGCTGGCGGGCAACCGGTGGGTGTTCGCGAACAAGTCCCGGTCGTAACACCCCCCGTCGGGGGCCTGTGCCTCTCCCCCGACGGGACGCACCGGACGAGCGTCGCGGGAGGACCGGCCACGCCGTGCGGTGTCCGTGGCCGGTCGTCGGATGGCGGTCGAGCGGAGTCGATCAGACAGGGCAGCGGCGTGGAAAGCCTCGATCATCGGTTCCTCCCCTCCGGGACGAGGATGGGTTTGACCACGCGGCCCGCGTCGCAGTCGCGTTCGGCCTCGTTGATGTCCGCGAGCGGGTACGTACGGATCAGCTGGTCGAAGGGAAACCGCCCGGCCTGCCACAGTCCGGTCAGCCTCGGAATCAGCAGTCCCGGCACCGCGTCCCCCTCGCAGATGTGGGAGATCCGCCGGCCCCGGTCCAGCGCTCCCGGTTCGAGCGGCAGCGCGGTGTGGAGCCGTGCCACCAGACCGAGGTGCCCGGTCGGGCGCAGGGCCCGCAGTGCGTCGTTGATCAGCTGGGCGGAGCCCGTGGTGTCCAGCGCGTACCGCGCGCCGCCGTCGGTCAGTCGCCGGATGCGGTCGGACAGGCCGGCCGAGGCGGCGTGCAACGGAATCGCGCGGAACCGCTCGGCGAGCGCCAGGCGTTCGGGGTGCCGGTCGACGGCCACGGTCACCGCCCCGGCGGCGGTGGCGGCCATCACCGCGGCCAGACCCACCGCTCCCGCGCCGAACACGGCGATGGTGTCGCCGGGGCCGACGCCGAAGGAGTTCACCACCGCTCCGGCTCCGGTGAGGAAACCGCAGCCGAGCGGTCCGAGCAGTTCGATGGGCAGTGCGGGGTCGACCCGGACGGCGTTGCGGGCCAGGACCATCGCGTACTCGGCGAACGAGGACTGGCCGAACCACCGGGGGGCCAGTTCACCCCCGGCCGCGTCGGTGAACCGCGCCGCGTTCTCCCCGCGCCCCCCGAAGAGGTTGAGCGAGGCGAAGGAGTCACAGTAGGCGGGAGCCGCCCCCATGCAGTTCCGGCAGTGTCCGCAGGAGTCGAAGCTCAGCACGACATGGTCACCGACGCTCAGGCCGGTATCCGGGCCGCCCGTCTCCACCACGACCCCGGCCCCCTCGTGGCCGAGCACCGCCGGCAGCGGTGAGCGGCCCGCCGAACGCCGGACCGCGAGATCGGTCCGGCACATCCCGCAGCCCGCGATCCTGACCAGGATCTCACCGTCGGCCGGCCCCGCGGCCAGGATCACCTCCTCGACGGCGAATCGGCTCTCGTACGAGCGCAGTACCGCCGCGCCGAACCTCATGGCCGCGCCTCCTCCGGACGGTGCACGACAAACGGTCTGAGGTTCCCGTAGAGCCCCCACGGTCCGCCCGCGACGCCGACACCGCTCTCCTTGATGCCCGCGAAAGGCTGGGCGAGGGACAGTTCGGCATGGTGGTTGATCCATGCCGTCCCGCACTCCAGCCGGTCGGCCACCGCCTCGGCCCGGTCGAGGTCGGTCCCCCAGACCGAGCCGCCCAGCCCGAAGCCGGTGTCGTTGGCCGCCTCGATCGCTTCGTCGAGGCTCCCGTACGGCAGCACCGGCAGGACCGGACCGAATTGCTCCTCCGTCACCACCGGGCTGTCGGGTGGGACATCGGCCAGGATCGTCGGGGCGAAGAAGTAGCCCGGTCGGTCCAGCCGGTGGCCACCGGTCACGGCTCGGGCGCCGTCTGCCAGGGCCTGCGCCGTGTAACGCTCGACCCGGGCCAGTTGGGGGGCGTTGCTGACCGGACCCAGCCGCGAGTCCGGGTCGAGCCCGGGGCCGACGACGGCGCTCTTCGCACGCTGCGCGAGGGCCTCGACCACCTGGGAGTAGAGCCGGACCGGAGCGTAGACGCGCTTGACCGCCATGCAGACCTGCCCGCAGTTGCGAAAGGCCGCCCAGAACAGCCGGTCCGCGATCCGCTCCACGTCCACGTCCTCCAGCAGGACGGCGGCGTCGTTACCGCCCAGCTCCAGGGTGACCCGGGAGAGCGAGGCCGCCGCGCCCGCCGCGACGGCCCGTCCGGTGGGAATCGAACCGGTGAAGGTCACATGGCGTATCCCTGGATGGGACGCGAGGCGGGCGCCGAGAGGTTCGCGACCGGTGACGATCGTCAGTACGCCCTCGGGGAGGGCGGTGGCGAGGACAGACCCCAGCAACCGTGTGGCGAGGGGTGTGAACGGGGAAGGCTTGAGCACCATCGTGTTGCCCGCGGCGAGCGCGGGCGCGAACTTCGCCGACGCGAGCTGGAGGGGAAAGTTCCACGGGACGATCGCGGCGACGGGTCCGAGCGGTCGCCAGCGGACCTCGCTGCGTACCGGCCGGCCGTCGGTGATCGGCCGGGACCCGGGCTCCAGCTCTGCGAAGTAGCGCAGGCGGGCCGCCGTGCGGGCGATCTCCGCGTACGACTCGGCCAGGGGTTTGCCCTGTTCACGGGTGAGCAGCGGAGCGAGCTCGGCGCCGGCCGCCTCCACGGCGTCGGCTGCCGCGAGCAACGCGGTGGCGCGGGCGACGCGGTCGGCACGCCAGCCGCGCCAGGCCTCGTGAGCCCGGTCGACGACGGCGTCCAGCTCGTCCGGCTGCTGGTCGGGAGCGTCGTCGAAGGCCTCGCCCGTTGCCGGATCGAGGACGGCGAAACACCTGCCGCTGATCCCGGGCGCGCGGCGGGGCTGACGTGTCGGCATGCCGGCGGTCAGCTCGCGGCGACGGCGGCCGCGTACTCCCGGGCGTGCCGGTCCATCTCTGCCCGGAAGGCGGCCACCTGCCGCGGCTGAATCCTTCCTGTGGTGCGGTCACCCCCCTCGCAGACCGCCCCGCGCACCCCCACGATGTCCGTGCCGATACGGGTCAGCTCGCCGAGGTCTCCCTCCTTGACGCTGCCCGCGAGGGCGGCGAGCAGACCGGCCTCGTGGGCCAGCCGGACGAACTCCGCGCAGACGTCCGGCGGAACGTGGTCGAACAGCCGTGTCCCGTCCTTGATCGCGGTGTCGAGCATGGCCGCGTCGGAGCCGGAGCGGAGCGCGATGTCGGGCAGTGCGAGCGGGTTGACGCAGCCGATCCGGTGGGCGTCGGCGTAGCCCGAGGCGACAACGAAAGCGTCCGGCCGATAGTCCTTCACCGCCCGGACGACCCCTCGCATGACATCGATGGCCTGTTCGGGCGTCGTGCATCCGTAGAGGCCGACCTTGATGTACGTGGCTCCGGAGACAGCCGCGCCGAGCGCCGCCTGGGCCACCGTACCGGGCTTGTACGGTACGTCTCCCACGGTGGCGGACACCGGCTTGTCCGCCGGGACGGCTTCGCGGATCTCCCTGATGACCCATGGGTAGTTCGCGCCGAGCGAGCCCTCGTCGGGCTTCTTGACATCGACGATGTCGAGGTACTCCGCCGCCTTCGCGCAGTCGAGGGCCTCCTCGACGCTGTCCGGGGAGATGAGAAGCAACAACGTGGGCTCCTTCCACCGCATGTCCACCTGTCAAGGGCGGGTGTGCGGAGGCGTCTGGATCACTTGCGGTCTGCTCATCATTGCCGCGGCCCGTGGCCATCGGTAGGGCGCGCGGAGTCCGAACGGATCGTTGCCACGGCGCGTCCACCCCGGCGTGCGCCGTCCACGCCGGTTCGAAGACGGATCGCACGCGGGCGTCGGGACCTTGCCCGAGTCGGAGGTGGTGCGGCTGGGCCCTGTCTGACAAATCCCGTCTGGCTCGCGACGCCTGGCACGCACGCTCGCTGCGTTATCGGCGCGAGAGCGGGGAGGGCGTCATATCAGTGCCCCGCTACGGCTGGTGCGGCTTCGGAGTCGTCGGTCGTCATCGCCGCAAGCGCGGGGACGTCGGGGTCGGGGACCGGGCCGACGTCCTTTCCGTCGGGTACGGCCTTGGCGCGTTCGAGGTCGAACTCGCCCTCCCATTTGGCGATGAAGACGGTGGCGACCGCGTTGCCGAGAACGGTGGTGAGGATGCGGCCCTCGTTGAGGAAACGGTCGATGCCGAGACCGGCGTGGCGAAGGCGGTCCACCGGCATGCGGCGGACCGTAGCCACCCCCTACCAGTGATCGAGGACCTTCCCCGAACCCCCGCACGAGACCGATCACCTGTGCTGGAAGCCCAAGATCAAGTGCTTGGCGTTACTGGCTGTTCCGCTGGTCCCCAAGGCCGGTTCCCGCCGCAGGGGTCATCGACCCTCTCGCGCCAAAGCTTCCGTCAGCGCGTCCAGCAGGCCCGGTACCGCCTCCTGGAGGGCGGTGCGGCGCAGGCGGTGGCCGCGGGAGGGGCCGACCATGACCGGGTGGAGGATGCCCGCCTCCACCAGGATCTTGAAGTGGTGGGTCGCGGTGGATTTGTTCAGGCCCTCGTAGAGATCCGAGCAGGGGGCTTCGGCGGCGGGATGCGCCGCCAGGCGGCGGACCATTTCCAGGCGTACGGGGTCGGCGAGGGCACGCAGCAGTTTCTGGACGGCGGCGACGGGTGGCAACTGGTCCGGTGGGGTCTCCCAGGGCGGCATCAGACAACTCCAAGTTTGACGAGCATCATACTTCTCCCTAACCTCTCGAAGTACGATCCAGATCAAACTTACCAGGAGCCCTCGTGCGGATACTCACCCCGGGCCGCCGCCCCCAGCCATGGAGCTACGCGGTCCTCCTCGTCCTCCTCATGCTCGGGCAGGCGACCTCCGCCATCCCTTCACCGCTCTACTCCCTGTACGCCGAGAAGTGGGACTACCCGCCCTTCCTGACCACCGTCATCTTCGCCGCGTACGGGGCCGTGGCGGTCATCGCGATCCTTGTCTCCGGGGCCCTGTCCGACCGGTACGGCCGCCGGCCCGTGCTCCTCGTCGCCGTCCTGCTGCTGCTCGCCGGGCTCGCCGCCTTCATCTTCGCCGCGGGGCCCGGGTATCTCGTCGCGGCGCGGATGCTCAACGGTGTGGGGATCGGCGCGATCGTCGTCGTCGGCGGGGCCGCCCTGCTGGACGTGAGCCCGGAGCGGGCGGCGCGGAGCGGGACGCTCACCGCCATCGCGTTCAACGTCGGCATCGCCGTCGCCGCGCTCGGCACCGCGACCCTCGCCCAGACCGGCTTCCACCCCCTGCTCCTGCCGTATCTCGCCGACGCGCTCATCGCCCTCGTCCTGTTCATCCTCCTTTTGGTGATGCGTGAGCCGCACCCCTCGGCCGGTGCCGCGCCGCTGGGGATCCCGCGTCCGCAGGTGCCCAAGGAGATCCGTGGGCGCTTCGTCTTCGCCGTGATCGGCGCCGGTGCCGCCTGGGCCGTGCTCGGGGTCTGTTTCTCGCTGGAACCCTCGATCGCCTCCCACGCCGCGCACGTCGACGGGGCATTCTTCGGCGGCGTCGTCATCGCGGCCGTGACCCTCTCCGCCGCCTTCGCACAGGTCGTCAGTGCTCGCTACCCGGCCCGCACGGTCGCACTCGTCGGTGACACGGCGCTCGCCGTGCTCATGCTGGCCGGGATTGGCGGCTTCGCGACCGGCAACGCCGTCGTCATCATCGTCACCGTCGCACTCCAGGGCGGCGCCTACGGGCTCGCCTTCGGCGGCTCCCTGCGTCACCTGACCGCACACATCCCCGCCGAGCGGCGCGGGGCTGTCATGTCCATGTTCTACCTGCTCGCGTACGGCGCGCTCATCACGCCCACACTCCTCGTGGGCGTCGGCGCGACCGTCTGGAGCGACACCGCGATCTTCCCCGTCTTCTCCGTGCTCGCGGCGCTTCTCTGCCTCTCCGCCGTGGTCGTCGAACGGGTGCTGGGACGTCGAGGAAGGCGCCCTGAGGTGACGCCGGCACCGGCGGCTGAGGTGCGGGGGGTGAGCGAGGTCGACTGACCGGCGACCCTCATGGCGCAGCACGCGCCGACCGGTGGCCGGCCGGCCCGTGAAGGTCTGCCCTGTACGCAGGACCCGAGCCGAAGGAGCCCTCGTGCGACGACTGATCCGGCAGCTCGACGCGTGGGTGCGGGCGTTCGGGGACGGCCGCCTGTACTTGGCCGAGCTGGGTGCCACCCGGCACCGGACCAGCCGATCCCGTCGTCTCGGCCCGAGCCGGCCACCTGCGGACCGTCTGCGGGTGGCGACCGCCCCTCAGGTGGTTCGCTTCTCAGAACGTCACTTGGATTCGATCCGCCCCATGGGGGCGACGCTCTCCGACAAAGCCTGCCGCGCAGCGGTCCAGCCGGCGTCCTCGATGCCGAGTGCGTGGCGAAGGTAGGCCCAGGTGACCCGTTGGATCAGGGCCACGCGCTCGGGGTTCTCGTCCGTCGTCTCCCGGACTTCGTAGCCGGCGATTCCGCCGAGGGAATGCTCCGCTCCGAACAGAGTGAGCAGGCTCTTGCGCCCCGGGCTCAGGTGGTACGGGTCGGCGAGCCACTCCGGCCCTCTGACAGACATCCGCATGTCGTCCTTGTCCCCCGCGACCACGAGGGTCGGCGTGGTCATGTGGGCGAAGTCCGGTCCCTTCAACCACGGAAGGTTTTCGGCCGCGAAGGGGGTCAGGTCGTCTCCGCCCCTGCCGGCCGTAGCAAGCAGCACGCCCGCCTTGATCCGCGAGTCGGACAGGTCTTCCGTGTTCCTGCTCACCGGATCGAGGACGCGCAGGCCCAGCAGATTGCCCGCCGTCTGGCCGCCGAAGGAGTGTCCGGCCGCGGCGATGCGGCTCCGGTCCACGCGCCCGCTGAGACCGGGAACGGCGGCCTCCAGCAGATCAAGCTGGTCAAGGATGCGCTTCACGTCCTGGACGCGGAAACGCCAGATCCGCGGTGTGCGGGGATCGTCCTGGGGAAGACCCACGGTCCTGGAGTCGAGATGGGTGGGCTGAATCACCACGAAACCGTGAGCAGCCCAGAAGTCGGCCAGAGGACCGTAGCCGTTCAACGACGACCCGAAACCGTGCGAGAAGACGATGACCGGCAGTTCGCTCCCGGTTGCCGGCGCGGAAATCCTCACCCGCAGGCCCTCGCCGCGGCCCGGCACTTCCAGCACTAGCGGCTTCACCGAGACGATGGGGACGGGGACGGGGACGGCCACGTCCGTGGCCGTCACATCTGATGCAGTCATGGGCGGATCTTCCTTCGCGTTTCCGATGGGAATGCTGTCGAACAAGCTGGTCACGGTCTCCTCCTTCGCCGAGGCGGAGGGGTGAGCCGTCGCGAGATACGCTAAAACCTGACGCTGACGTCAGAGGCAAGAAGTGTGGTCCGGCTCACATCGGAGAGACATGATGCGCATCGGCGAACTCGCCACCAGGACAGGCGTCAGCGTTCGGGCGCTGCGCTACTACGAGGAACAGAACCTGCTCACCTCACAACGCAGCCCCAGCGGCCAGCGGCAGTACCCGGACAGCGCGGTGGACCGTGTCCAGCTGATCCAGCAGTTGTACGCCGCCGGGCTGCCCAGCAAGTCGATCGCGGAACTGCTGCCGTGCGTCGTGAACGGCGAGGCCACGCCAGAGCTGCTCGACCGGCTTTCGGCAGAACAGGATCGCATCGACAGCCGGATCGGCGATCTGGTGAGCGCCCGGGACAGGCTGGGCACCGTCATTGCCGCCGCCACCGCGAACTGGCGAACAGGCCAACGCTGCCGACTCCAGTAACCAGCATGCCGGACTCTGCGGCTGGGGTGATCAATTGTCGGCAGTCGCAGAGGTTCTTGTGGCTCTTCATCCGGCCGACCACATGCTCCACCCGGGCGCGGACCTTGCGGTGGGCGGCGTTGTCCTCTGCCTCGCCCTTCAACAGCGCCCGTCCGGACCGTTGGTGGTGCGGGACGATCAGGCCGGTATTGATGTAGGCGCCGTCACCGAGGTCGTGGCAGTCCTCGGCCGGTCATCGGCGTGCCGGTGCGCGTGTGCCCGGTGGCGTAGAGGCGGAGAACGTCGTGGCCGACTCCGGTCTCGTCGACGTACGTACGCGGCGCGCTGTAGAGGCGCAGGCGGGTCGTCGGTGCGGGGTGGGGCATGGTGGTCCGTGGCTTTCTCGAAGAGGGCGGTCAGGCCGCCGTGCCGAAGCCCTCGGCTCGCAGGTCCTGGTCGCGGAGCTGGGTGAAGTCGACATCGAGTTTGGGGTCGTACGCCTCGGGCCGGATCCCGAGTTCGTGGGTGGAGTACTCGCCGAACCGTTTGATGTGCTCGGTCAGGTACGGCGAGATGTGGGCCAGGCCTCCGGGCCGATCTCCCAGCCCTCCTCCAGGAGCCGGCGGACGATCTCCGCGATGTCCAGGGCGTTGTGGAAGATCACCGCGTTCGTGAGCAGGGCGTTGAACTTCAGCCGCCGTCTGGCAGGGGTTTGCCTCCGGTCAGCAGACGGGCTCCGGCGGCCACGGACTCCTCGACCGCCGGAGCCCGCGGACCACGGCATCGTCCGGTCCCGAGGCGGGCTGGAAGGTGTCGGCCGCAGCGTGCGGAACTGCCGGTGGGTGGGCCTTCTCGGCCCGCCCCTTGACCGGGCGTACCGGCCCCTGTCCAAGGCGGCCGGCATCTCGCACGCGAACATCACCCAAGGACCCCGGCCGGCCGGTCAGCAGGCCGAGTTGGTCTGGGTGAGCAGGCCGAGCCGCCACGGCAGTGTGTTGTAGTCGCCGTTCGCGCCCGGGTTCAGGCCCTGGTACACGTATTGCAGCTTGCAGGCGGGGATCGTCAGCGTCTGGTCGTAGCCCGCTCGGATCATCTCGCCGTGACTGACGTCCCTGGTCCAGGAACCGGCCGGGAAGGTGACGTTGTTCGCCCGGGCGAAGGGGTTGCTCTCCGAGGCGGCCAGCGCCGTCCACGAGCCGCCGAGGCTGCCGGCGGTCCAGGAGCGGAAGTAGCGCCGCCCGTCCGATCCGATCGCCTCCACCACCAGCAGATACTGATCACTACCCTGCACCTTGTAGACGTTGGCGGCTTCGAACAGGGCGTAGCGGTTGGCGTCCTGGGCCGCGATGACGGTGTTGGTGAACCCGTTCGGGAACTGGGACACGGTCGTCTGCGAGCGGTACAGGTGCCCGTTGTCGTCGGAGGAGAACAGGTAGCAGTTGGCGCTGTCGCAGATCACCCACATGTCGACCCAGTAGCCGTTGCCGATGTTCTGCCTGATGATGTCCGGCATCGAGGAGTAGAAATTGCGGGGCGCGCTCCAGCCGTTCGGGTTGCTGATGTCCGGATTGGTGGAGAAGGACGCGTTCCCGGTCTGGTACACGAGGTACCACAGCCCCTGCGGAGCGTAGTAGAACACCTGCGGCGCGGCCCGGTATCCGGTGCCGATCGCGCTGCGGTCCAGGTAATGGTGGGGGGCAGAACCCGCCTGGGACCAGTCGCTGAAGCTCAGGTACACCAGGTTGTAGCCGGAGGCACTCGCGGTACTGGCGAACACGTGGTACTTGCCGTTGTAATGGACGACCGACGGGTCCTTGATCCCGGCGATGTTGTGGGTCGAGTCCGGCTTCGGGGCGATCAGCGCGCCGCTGGAGCTCCAGGAGAAGCTGCCTGGCAGGGCTGACGCGGAGGAGGCCGAGCGGGCGTCCGCCGGTGGGGCCGAGCGGGTGCTCGTCGTGCGTGCCGTCGTGACCGCGCTGCCGCCGAGTGCGGTCAGCGTCGCCTGGTAGGCCGCCTTCTTGTTGCCGTCGCGATCGAACAGCAGCGGGTTCTCCCCGCTGCGCCAGGAGTCGATGTCGCGGATGCCCCACACGGTGATCCCGGTGCACCGTGAGACGTTCATGCACGCCCGAGCAGTGTTCGCGTACGCGGTCGTCGGCGCCTGGGCGATGTCGAGTTCGGTGATCTGTACGTCCACGCCGAGCGCGGCGAAGTTCGACAGCGTCGTCTGGAAGCCGGCCGGCGGGCCGCCGGTGCCGAAGTGCGACTGGAAGCCGACACAGTCGATGGGCACGCCGCGTGCCTTGAAGTCGCGCACCATGCGGTACACACCCTGGGTCTTGGCGTCGCTCCAGTTCTCGATGTTGTAGTCGTTGTAGCAGAGCTTGGCTGCCGGGTCGGCCGTCCGCGCGGTGCGGAAGGCCTGCTCGATGAAGCCGTCGCCGAGCAGGTTCTGGAACACCGAGGGGCGGTGCTGGCCGCTGCCGCCGTCGGCGAATGCCTCGTTGACCACGTCCCAGGCTTGGACCTTGCCCTTGTAGTGGTTCATCACCGTGGTGATGTGGTTGTTCATCACGTCACGCAGTGTGTTCGCGTCCGTGAGGGAGCTGACCCAGCTGGGCAGTTGGGAGTGCCAGACCAGCGTGTGGCCACGCACGCGCTGGCCGCGCGCCGAGGCTCGGTCGACGATCTGGTCGGCGGGAGCGAAGTTGAACGAGCCGCGGGACCGCTCGACGGTGTCCCACTTCATCTCGTTCTCGGGCGTGACCGAGTTGAACTCGCGGTCCAGGATCGTCGCGTACGTTCCGTCGCCCAGCTTGCCGGCCGCCACGGCGGTCCCGAAGTACCGTCCGGACTGGGCTGCCTGGGCGCCCAGGGTGCTCGCCTGGATCGGTGCGGCCTCGGCGGCGGGCGCTGGTGCGGCGGCGACCCCGGTCGCCAGCAGCGCGGAGGCGGTCAGTAAACCTAACGCCGAGGCGCGGCAACGGCTGCGTCGCGTGGGGGGATTCATGGTTCTCCTCGTACGGTCGGATGCGGATGCGGTGCGGATGTGGTGTGCGGTGCGATGGGGGGCGCGGTGTGGGTGCGTGGGTGGTTCAGGGAGTGGACAGTTCGAACCGCGCAATGACGACCGAGCGGCCGAGCGCGCCTCCTCACGTGCGGATGTGAAACGTTTCGACAGAGTCGCGCGAACTGCCAACGGGGCCTGGGGAACGACATACGGAGCTGCCTGGCCTGCACGGTCTGTGATGTGCACGGACCGCGTCTGATCGGTCGCGGTTCGAGAGCTGCGTGTTCGAAGTATCGGACACAGACCGGGGCTTCGGACAACTTGGATGATAGAAGCCCCGGCGAAAGCGTCAATACCCCTCGCGTCATTCGGACTTGGCAGCGACATGTAACGATGCGTGAGGAGCGGCCACCCGGGTGTCGGCCTGCGGACCGAAGCTGGGGACGGTACTCGCTCCGACCCTTTTCGACATGCGCCAGGACGATCCCCCCGTACTTCTCAATGGTTCTGCGGCGCGGATTGCTGGACGAAGTCACCGGGAACGCCGGGCAGATGGCTGTCCAACTCGCCCGCCTCCTCAGCGCGAAGACCATCACCGCGGCCGGACGCGGCCCCGAGGCCTTGTCAAGCCGCCGGCCTTGGGCGCCCGCCACACCGTCTCGCTCGCCGCGGACGATGCCCACCGTCGACCTGACGATCGACACTCGCCCCATGCCCCCGCGCGACGTCGCGACCGCCTGGAACCACCCCACTCCCACCGACACGCGCATCGTGTGAGTCACCTGACCGCACCACAGGCCGGCTCCAACGCCCGGTATGCGACCGTCTCGGGGCCGCGATGCGTCCCAGATCCCCCGCGGCGGGGCCGCGTGACCGCCGGACGGAGGGCGCGACGGTGGAACCGGCCGCCGCGGTGGACGCCTCGCTGCGATTGTTTCGCCCGACCTCGCCGAGGCGAAAGCCGGCCGCATGGCCGACAGCGACATGGCCTGGAAAAGACGACTCGGTTCCAGGAGCCGCCCGGGTCGGCGCCATGCGTCACGTGTCGTGCCGATCGGTGGTACAGCCACGCCGAAAAGCTCGGTGGCGTTCCGCGGCAGAGACACCGCTGCGGAACGCCACCGGGGCGCGGACGGAGGTCAGGCGCCGCGCTGGACCGGACCGATGAGGGTGCCGGTGGCCACCTTGAGGCTGCCCTCGGCGACAGACGTGCCGGGGATCTGCCCGCCCGGAGCCCGGAGCGTGAACGATGCCTCGTTCGCAGCGATACCGCGGCCGCTGCTCGGAACCTGTACGTCGAAGTGCACCGGGTGGCCCGGGCCGAAAGTCACCACGGTCTCCTGGCTGCCGTAGCGGCCTGCGGTGACCCCGCTGTCCGAGCCGTGGTTCGAGAACCGCACGTCGGTGGGCGAACCGGCCAGCTCGCACGGCTCGTACCCGCGCGGCGCGGTCAGGGTGACCCGGTAGTGACGGTGCCCTGCGCTATGGGGTGCCTCGGTGATCTTCGCGGTGTGGTTGGCCGGACGGCAGGCGGAGGGGGCAACGCTCCTGCCCGTTGCCGGCGAAGCCTGCGCGACTCCCGCGCCGGCGGCGCCCGCCAGCACAGTGGCAGCGAGGGTGACGGCAATCTTCTGGTCGGTACGCATCAAGAACACTCCTTGCCTTGCTCAATGGTCCTGCGGGTGTTCACCGTCAGAACCATGGTCAACACCATCCCTGCCCGCCTGCCCTCGCGGAAAATGTCTCAGGACTGCCACGTTCCGGCTCGTACGGTGCGATGCCGTTCTCCCGCGCCGTCTCCTCGCGGCCCGCGGCGCGAGGCAGGCGCGGTCGACCCCGTACCAGGTGTGAAGGGGTGAGCGGCCCGGGCGTGGGCGGGGGCCATCCCTGCGGGGGCGGGGAGAGGCACGCACCGGCGACTGCCGCGGAGTGCGCACCCGAGCGACGGCTCACCGCGGGTCTCAGTCGGCAACCGGCACGGTCGGAGCACCCGGTGGCATGTTGAACGGCGTCACCACCTGGATCGCCGAGGGCAGCGAGGGGCCGTCGTCGGGGAGTGCCTTGTGGGCGCGCATGATGATCTGGCAGGCGCGGCGCATGTCCTGGCGCAGGTCGTGGTGGAGGACCGCGGAGAGGCGGCGCTCGCGCAGCAGGCGGGTGTTGTCGTGGTCGAGGTCATGGGCGATGAACACCGCGCACTCCCGCCCGAGCGCCTCGAAGGCATCGAGGGTCGCGAGGTTGCCCCCGCCCGCCGAGTAGACGGCGATGATGTCCTCGTCGCGCTTGAGTGCCTCAAGAACGAGATCGTGCTGGGTGGCGTCGAGGCCGTCGCTGTCGGTGACCTCCACCAGGGAGCGTCTGGGCTCGGCGAGCCGCATGGTGCTGCGGAAGCCCATCTCGCGCTCCTCCTCCCCCCGGAAGGAGCCGCGGCTGATGGTGGTGAGCACATTGCCGGGCCGGCCGCCGAGCCACTCCCCGAGCAGGTAGGCGGCGGTGGCGCCCGCCGCGCGGTTGTCGATGCCGATGTACGCCAGCCGCGCGCTGTGGGGCAGGTCGCTCACCAGGGTGACGACGGGGATGCCGGTCGCGATCAGCCGCCCGACGGCGGCCACGATCTCCGGCTCGTCGGGGGCCTTGAGGATCACACCCTGCGAACCACGCTTGGCGATCTTGTCCAGGGTGCCGATCAGCTCACTCGGAGAGCAGGTCTCACGGAAGTGGAAGCGCGAGCGCACGAGAGCGGGATGCAGGGAGGACAGTTCGGCTTCAAGCGCGTCCCGTACCGCGGTGGAGAACCGCTCCGGAGTCTGCATCACAATGTCGATCATGAACGTGCGGCCCCCGAGCCGGACCTGGCTCTGCTGGCGGTCCAGGTCCTTGATGGCTTCCTGCACCTCCCTGATGGTGCTCTCCGTCACGTTGCCCCGCTGGTTGAGGACGCGGTCGACCGTGGCCGTGCTCAGGCCGGCCTGGCGGGCGATTTCCCTGATCGGGTAGCGGTGTCGCATGGCTGATCCCAAGGCCGATGATGGTTTTTTGATGTATCGGTAAGCATTGAATGATGGGTTCGGGTTCCCAAGACTGGCAGAAATGCACAGACTGCGAAAGGAACCGGATGTCTCCCAGTGCCGCGGGAGCGCGTACGTGGCTGACCGAGGCGGACTGCGATCTCGACGTGTTCCGCTCACTCGTGGAGCAGCGCACCGACCCCGCCGACCATCCCTCGGCCGAGCGGGTCGAACAGAACGTGCCGCTCTACGACGGCGATAGGCTCCGCTCTCTGGCGACCTCCCAGGAGGGCCGTCGGAGCGTGCAGGACGAGTTGGTCCGGGCTCTGCTGGACGGGCCCGGCATCGTGGTCCTCAAGCGCGCCTTCACCGACGTGGCCGTCGTGGACGCGGCGTCCGAGGTCTTCCAGGCGCTGATCGAAGAGGAGCGCGCCACCGGCGCGGCCCACGGCGACCACTTCGCCAAGCCCGGCGCGAACGACCGCGTCTGGAACGCCCTGGACAAGGTGGCCGTACGGGCGCCCGAGGTGTTCGCCGACTACTACGCCAACGACATCCTGGAGCTGATCGCCGAGGCCTGGCTCGGCCCCGCCTACCAGGTGACCTCCCAGATCAATGTGGTCAACCCGGGCGGCGCGGCGCAGAACGTCCACCGCGACTACCATCTCGGCTTCCTCTCCCAGGAGCACGCCGCCGCCTACCCGGCACACGTCCACCGCCTGTCGCCGGTGCTCACCCTGCAGGGCGCGGTGGCCCACTGCGACATGCCCGTCGAGTCCGGCCCGACCCTGTACCTGCCGCACTCACAGAAGTACGAGCCCGGGTATCTGGCCTGGCGGCTGCCGCGGTTCGTCGAGTACTTCGACACGCACCACGTCCAGCTCCGGCTGGACAAGGGCGACGCGGTCTTCTTCAACCCGGCGCTCTTCCACGCCGCCGGGCACAACCGTTCGGCCGACATCAGGCGCATGGCCAATCTGCTGCAGATCTCCTCCGCCTTCGGCCGCGCGATGGAGACGGTGGACCGGGAGGCGATGGCGAACGCGCTGTTCCCGGTGCTGCTGCGCCGCACGTCCGAGGGCGCCTCGGAGAACTGGCTGCGCCGCGTGATCGCGGCCACCGCCGAGGGCTACCCCTTCCCCACCCACCTCGACCTCGACCCACCGGTCGAGGGTCTCGCCCCGCCCTCCCAGGCGGACACCGTCCGGCAGGCCGTCACCGAGGGCTGGGAACCCGAGCGGCTGCGCCAGGAACTGCGGGCGGCCGCCAAGCGCCGCCAGAGCTGAAAGGGACACCACACCATGGGACTGCTTGAGGACAAGGTCGTCCTCGTCAACGGCGGCAGCCAGGGCGTCGGCGCGGGCATCGTGCGGGCCGCCGTCCGGGAAGGCGCGACCGTCGTCTTCACCGGCCGTCGGGCCGAGATCGGCGAGAAGCTCGCCGCGGACACGGGCGCGCGCTTCGTACGGGCGGACCTCTCCGATCCGGCGCAGGCGCGCGACAGCGCCGTCCAGACCGTCGACGCTCACGGGCGCGTCGACTGTCTCGTCAACGCGGCGGGGCTGACGTCGCGTGGCTCGCTGTTGGACACCACGCCGGAACTGTTCGACCAGCACATGGCGATCAATCTGCGCGCGCCGTTCTTCGCGATGCAGGCAGCGGTGGCCGACATGACGGCCCGCAAGGCGCCGGGCACCATCGTCAACATCATCTCCAACTGCGCCCACGGCGGGCCGCCCCACCTGGCGCCGTACTCCGCGGCCAAGGCCGGTCTGGCGGGCCTGACGCGCAACGCCGCCCACGCGCACCGCTGGGACCGGATCCGGATCAACGGCCTCAACATCGGCTGGACGGACACCGAGGGCGAGGACGCCACGCAGCGCGCCTTCCACGACGCGGGCGACGACTGGCGGGAGAAGGCCGCCCAGGCGCAGCCCATGGGCAAGCTCGGGCAGGTCGACGAGATCGCCGACTTCGTCGCCTTCCTGCTCTCCGACCGCAGCGGCGTGGTGACCGGCTCGGTCATCGACTGGGACCAGAACGTCTTCGGCAGCCAGGACTGAACCGCCCCCGGGCAGAAGGAGCAAGATTCTCATGCGCATAGGCATCATGGGGCTGGGCCGCATCGGCGCCTTCCATGCGGAGACCCTCGCCGGGCTGGACGCGGTGGACTCCCTGGTGGTCACCGACCCGGTGGCCGCGGCCGTCGCCACGGCCACCGAACGCTTCGGGGCCACCGCCACCGACTCTCCCGAGGCCCTGCTCGCCGGCGGAGTCGACGGCGTCGTGATCGCCGCCGCGACCGACGCGCACCCCCACCTCATCCTCGCCGCCGTGAAGGCGAGCATCCCCGTCTTCTGTGAGAAGCCCGTGGCACGCGGGGTCGAGGAGAGCGTGGAGGTGCTGCGCGCGGTGGAGGGCAGTGGCGTCGAGGTGCAGATCGGCTACAACAGACGCTTCGACGCGGGCTGTGTGGCCGCACGCCGGGCCGTGATCAACGGTGAGCTCGGCGACCTGCACACCGTACGGTCCACCACCCTCGACCCCGCCCCGCCGCCGGCCGCCTACGTGGCCGTCTCCGGCGGCCTCTTCCGAGACTGCAGCGTGCACGACTTCGACATCGTGCGCTGGGTGACCGGCCGCGAGGTGGTCGAGGTCTACGCGACCGGTGGCAACCGCGGCGTGGAGTACATCCGTGAGGCGGGTGACGTCGACACCGCGTCCACCCTGCTCACCCTCGACGACGGCACCATCGCCGTCATCTCCAACTCCCGCCACAACGCCCGCGGTCACGACGTGCGCCTGGAACTGCACGGCATGAAGGACAGTATCGCCGTCGGCCTGGAGGACAAGCTGCCGCTGCGCTCCGTCGAACCGGGCGTCACCTTCCCGGCCGGGACGCCGCACATCTTCTTCATGGACCGCTTCGCCGCCGCCTACCGCGCCGAACTCACCGCGTTCACCGAGGTCGTCGCCGGCACCCGCCCCTCCCCCTGCACGGTCGCGGACGCAATCGAGGCGAGCTGGATCGCCGAGGCCTGCACCCTGTCGCTCCATGAGCACCGGCCGGTACGACTCGACGAGGTGCGTACGTGATGACGGACGACCCGCTGCGGATCGGCGTCCTGGGCGCGGCCCGGATCGCCGAGCTGTCGATCGTGGGGCCGGCCCGTGCGGGCGGCCACCGCCTCGTCGCGGTGGCCGCCCGCGACCGGGACCGGGCCGAGGCCTTCGCCGCCACGCACGGCGTGGAGCGGTTGGCTGACTCCTACGCCGACCTCGTAGCCGACCCGGAGATCGAGGTCGTCTACAACCCGTTGGCCAATGGTCTGCACGGGCCGTGGAACCTGGCCGCCCTCCAGGCCGGCAAGCACGTCCTCACCGAGAAGCCGTCCGCGAGCAACGCGGCCGAGGCGGCCGAGGTCCACGAGGCCGCCGCCAAGGCGGGCACGGTATTCATGGAGGGCTTCCACTATCTGTTCCACCCGGTCACCCGGCGCCTGCACGAGCTGCTGAGCAGCGGGGAGTTGGGCGACCTCCGGCACGTCGAGACCATGGTCGCCATGCCCGCACCGCCGGACAGCGACATACGGTGGTCGCTCCCGCTGGCGGGCGGTGCGCTGATGGACCTCGGGTGCTACAGCCTGCACGCCCAGCGCATGCTCGCGCCCTGGGCAGGTGGGGCGCCCCGGCTGGTCGCCGCGCGCGGCGGCGAGAGGGCGGAGGCCGCGGGAGTTGACGAGTGGCTGAACGCCGATCTGGAGTTCCCGGGCGGCGCCACGGGCACCGCCCGCTCCCACATGGCCCACCACACGTGGCAGATGAGCTACCGCGTCGTGGGCTCGCGCGGCGAAGCCACGGCGGTGAACTTCGTACAGCCCCACCTGGACGACCGGGTCGTCGTACGTACGGCCGCCGGTGAGCGTACCGAGGAGCTCGGCCGCCGGTCCTCGTACACCTACCAACTCGGCGCCTTCGCCGCCCATTTGCGGCACGGTGTACCGCTGGCGCTGGACGCCGATGACGCCCTGACCACGATGCGGCTCATCGACGACGCCTACCGGGCGGCCGGGTTCCCGGTCCGGCCGCGTACGGTCCTTCCGGCCACGGCATAACGGGAGAAGAGCGAACGGAAGAGGGCGGTACCGGACCGGTACCGCCCTCTTCCTCTGCCCGTGCTCGATGTCGGTGACCGCTGCGCTGTGAGGGTGCTGTGAGTGTCAGTTGGCCTTGGCTGCGCCGGCCTGAAGGGCATCCTCTTCGGGGAGTTCCTCCACGTCGACGCCCCGTACCTGCGCCAACTCGTGCTTGAGTGCGGTGAGTTCGGTGCCGCCGGCCATGTGGTTGGTGAGCTCCTCCAGCGTGATCTCGCTGCGGGCGGCGGAGAGTTCCGTGGTGCCCAGGCGTAGGACGCTGAAGTGGTCGCCGACCATGTAGGCGTGGTGGGGGTTGTGGGTGATGAAGATGACGCCGAGGCCGCGCTCGCGGGCGGCGGCGATGTATTTGAGTACGACGCCGGACTGTTTGACGCCGAGGGCGGCGGTGGGCTCGTCCAGGATCAGCACGCGGGCGCCGAAGTGGACGGCGCGGGCGATGGCGACACACTGGCGCTGGCCGCCGGAGAGGGTGCCGATGGGCTGTTCGAGGTCGTCGAGGACGATGCCCATGTTGCGCAGCTCTTCGTCCGCTGTCTGTTTCATCTTCTCGATGTCGAGGCGGCGGATCGGCCAGGGGCCTCTGGTCATCTCGGAGCCGAGGAAGAAGTTGCGCCACACCGGCATCAGCGGGACGGTGGCGAGGTCCTGGTAGACGGTGGCGATGCCGCGGTCGAGGGCCTGGCGCGGGGTGGAGAAGCGCACCGGTTCGCCGTCGACGAGGAACTCGCCCTCGGTGTGCTGGTGCAGCCCTGAGATGATTTTGATGAGGGTGGACTTGCCGGCGCCGTTGTCACCGAGCACGCAGGTGACCTTGCCGGGGTGGACGGCGAGGTCCACGCCGTGCAGGGCACGGACGTTGCCGTACGACTTGCCCGCGTTCCGCAGTTCGACGATCGGGGCGTTCTTCCCGGGAGCGGCTTCGGTGAGGACCGCTCGGTGTGCGCCGGTTGCGTTGCTTGTCATAGGGCTCACCTCCGGGTCGCTGTGCGCTGGACCCACTGATTGATGAGGACGGCGCCGAGGAGCATGACGCCGAGGAAGGCCTTGAACCAGTCGGGGTTCCAGCCGGCGTAGACGATGCCCTGGTTCACCATGCCGAACATGAACGCGCCGAATACCGGGCCGATCGCGGAGCCGGCGCCGCCCGTCAGCAGGCAGCCGCCGATCACCGCGGCGGAGATGTAGATGAGCTCCTGGCCGACGCCCTCACCCGACTGCACGGTGTTGAACGAGAACAGCTGGTGCATGCCGACGAACCAGGCGCCGAAGCCGACCAGCATGAACAGCGAGATCTTGGTGAAGGCCACCGGCACACCGACAGCCCGCGCGGACTCCTTGTTCCCGCCGGCCGCGAAGATCCAGTTGCCGTACGTGGTGCGCAGCAGCACCCACGTGGCCAGCGTCGCGAAGACCAGCCACCACACGATGGTGATCTTGACCTGGACGCCGCCGACATCGAAGGACGAGGCGAAGATCTTCTTCGCCTGGTCGAAGCCGTCCATGGTGCTGATGTCGTCGGTCGCCACGTTGCCGGTGACCAGCTTGGTCACGGCGAGGTTGACGCCCTGCAGGATCAGGAAGGTGCCCAGGGTGATCAGGAAGCTGGGCAGCCCGGTCCTGACCACCAGCCAGCCGTTCAGGAAGCCGACCGCCAGCGACACCAGCAGCGCGGCGATCACACCGACCCAGACGTTCATGGTCAGTTGATAGCTGAGCATGGCCGCGGTGAGCGCGGAGGTGATCACCGCGACGCCGGCCGACAGGTCGAACTCCCCGCCGATCATCAGCAGCGCGACCGGCAGCGCCATGATCCCGATGGTCGACGACTGGTAGAGCACGGTCGCCATCGCACTGCCGTCACGGACCGTCGGCGCCGCGGCGAAGAAGAAGACGTACACCGCGAGGGCGCCGAGGAAGACGCCCACTTCGGGCCGGGCCAACAGCTGGACGGCCGGCGGCCGTTCGGAGGTTCGCCCGTCCTTCCGAGAGGCCGGCGGGGCCGGCGACGGGGAGCCCGTCGCCGGTGCCGTCGTCTGGGCCATGGTCATCACCGGGTTCCCTTCGCGGCGAACTCGGCGATCTTGTCGACGTTGGTCTTGTCGACGAAGGCCGGGCCGGTCAGCACGGGTGCCTCGCCGCCGCCGCTGTAGTTGCCGTTCGTCTTGTAGAGCCACAGGGAGTCGACCGCCAGGTATCCCTGGAGGTAGGGCTGCTGGTCGACGGCCCACTGGATCTTGCCGGACTTGATGGCGCCGACCGCGTCCTTGTTGAGGTCGAACGTGGCGAGCTCGGCCTTGCCGCCGGCGTCGGCGATGGACTGGATGGCGGTCATCGCGAACGGGGCGCCGAGCGTCGTCACATAGTCGATGGAGCTGTCCTGCTTGAGCTTGGCGGTGATCGTCGACTTCACCGACGGCATGTCGGTGCCGTTGACGTAGAGGATGTCGGTCCTGCCCTGGAACGTCTTCTTCACGCCCGCACAACGGGCCTCCAGGGCCACGTGCCCCTGTTCCATGATCACGCAGGCGGTGTGTTTGGCGCCGGCCTCGTTGAGCCTGCGGCCGAACGCCTCGCCGGCGATGCTCTCGTCCTGGCCGAAGTATGCGAGTAGGCCCTGCTTCTTCCAGTCCCGCACACCGGTGTTGAAGCCGACGACAGGGATACCGGCCTGCTCGGCCTGGGCGACCACGGCCTTCATGGCGTCCGGCTTGGCGAGAGTGACAGCGATGCCGTCGACCTTCTGGTCGACGGCGTTCTGGACCAGGTTCGACTGGTTGGGGCCGCTGGGGTCACTGGAGTAGACGAGCTTGACGTTGTCCTTGGCCGCGGCGGCCTGGGCACCCTTGCGGATCGTGTCCCAGAACGTGTCGCCCGGGGCGCCGTGGGTGATCATCGCGACCGTCATACGGGGAGTGCCGGCCTTGCCGGCCGAGACCTCGTTCCCGCTCTCTTCGGCCTTCTTGCCTCCGGAGCCGCTGGAGCATCCGGCGACGAGCAGTACGGCGGCTGCCGCCGCTGCGACAACAGGGACGATTCCGCGGGAGCGGTGATGAGACGAACGGTCCATCTTTCCAGCACCTCACTGTGCGACAGGGGAAAGGGAGAAGCAGTTGATCGAGCGAATGCTCCGGATCACATGCCGTTAACACGGCTGTTGCGTATGACGAGATAGAACCGTCACGCCACCCTGAGGTCAACGTTTGTAAAGACATCATTTATCCATCAGGGCAAGATGTCAGGACAATTGCTTTCCCCGCGCCTTCCTGATCGCGACGGGAGACGTCTGCCCGCACGCAGGAGAGCCACGAATGAACGATCGCATTGATGTAATAACCACGGGCCGGCCGGGAGTCGACATATATCCGCCGCAGACCGGTGTTCCCTTGGGGAGCCGATCTCCACCGGGAGAAGGGAAACAGGGGTGGTGAGGACGACCGTGGTTTCGTCCCCACCACCCCTGTGGCATTTACTTCAGCAGCGCCGCGGCACTCCGGTACGCCGCCGCGGCGGCCTCCCGCACCGGCAGCGCACGGTGCGTGTCGGAGAGGATCTCCACACCCCAGGGGCCGTGCCAGCCGGCCGTACGGAGCGCGGTGATGATCCCCGGGAGGTCGAAAGAGCCCTCGCCGCACAGGCGACGGCGCCGGACGGTGTCCTCGAAAAGAGTGCCGATGACCTGGCTGTCGGCGTCGTTGAGCTCCACGCCCACGATCCGCGACCCCGGTACGTCCGCCAGGTCGGCGGGTGGGGTGTGGGCGCGCTCGGTGTGCCAGACGTCGATGATGAGGCCGCCCGCCGGGTGTCCGGCGGCCTCGACGAGCCGGAGTCCGTCGTGCACGGTCTTGAGGTTGGACCAGGGCAGGAACTCGATCCCGAGCCGGGCGCCCACACCGTCGGCCTGCGCCGCCAGCGTGGCGAACTCCTTGGCCCAGGCGTCGAGGTCCCAGGGCTCGTCCGCCACGTCGGGTCCGATCTTGAGGGTGCGTGCGCCAAGTGCCTCGGCGGCCCTCAGGAGTTCGCCGCGGACGGCGTCCGACGCGGTCCGCCGGGGCCCGTCGGTCCACCAGTCGGTCAGGAGCTCCAACTCGATGTGGCCGATTCCGTTGTCCTCGAAGAGGGACCGGATGCCGGCGAGCCCGTACTCGCGCTCGGCCTCCACCAGATCCGCGTACAGCAGCCCGAAGCCCTTGAATCCGGCGTCGCCCGCCGCTTCCGCCCGTTCCCGCAGGCTCAGCGGACTGCGTTGGTCATCCTGGTCGGGAGCGGTGTCGCCCGCGGTGGTCCAGCACGTGGCCAGAAATTCGTCAGCGGTCATTTCTGTTTCCTGGATTCCTCATGTTCGGAGAAGATGCCGGATGTTCGGAAAGGAAGCCGGCGCGCGACGAATGGCAATTACAGGAAGAGGCGGTGTGCCGGTCAATCCCTCGGAAGACATCAAAGACACATCAGTCCTGTATACGGCTACGCGACACCGCGCAGCACCGCGCGCAGATGCTCGGCGCCGGCCCACACATCCTCGGCCGGCCCCTTTTCCTTGGGTTCCTCGGTCAGGATGGTGTCCTGTTCCAGGACGTACCAGCCGTCGTAGCCACGTGCGTTGAGGTGGGTGACGATGGCCTCGACGTCCACGTCTCCCGTGCCCAGCGGGCGGTACATGCCCTTGCGCACGGCCTCGGTGTAGCTGAGGCGCCCGGACTGGACCTTGGCGGCGAGGGAGGCGTCCACGTCCTTCATATGGGTGTGGGCGATGCGCTCGGGCGCCTGGCGGGTGAGCTCGGCCGGGTCGGTGCCGCCGATGAGCAGGTGCCCGGTGTCGAGGCAGAGCGAGATCGCCGAGTGCTCCAGGACGCGGCGGACCTCGTCGCCGTTCTCGATCATCGTGCCGACGTGCGGGTGCAGGACGGCGCGTACGCCGCGTTCGGCGGCCAGCGCGGTCAGCCGGTCGAGGTGGGACAGCAGCAGCTTCCAGCCGTCCGCGTCGAGTTCGGGGCGGGAGTCGTAGCCGTCCTGGCCTGTGACGGCCGACAGGACGAGGACTTCCGCGTTCGAGGCGGCATAGCTCTCCAGGAGCTGTTCCGCCTCGGGCAGCGGGTTGTGTCCGGGCGCGTGCAGCAGCAGCGGGGTGAAGCCGCCGACCGCGTGGAGGTCGTGGTGGGCGAGGACCTGGGCCATGGCGTCCGGCTCGCCGGGCAGGAAGCCTTCGGGGCCGATCTCGGTGGCGGCCAGACCGACTTCGCGCATCTCGTTCAGCACCCGTTCGGGCGTCAACTGGTAGCCCCAGCCGGGGACTTCACACACGCCCCAGGAGATGGGAGCGCCGGCGATCCTGTTCAAGGGTGACGTGGTCATGCCGTGGCCTTTCGGTGGTTCCAGTCGGGGTTGGCGACCGCGGCCGGCTGACGGTCCGCGAGGACGTCCGCGACACCGCGGGCGGCGTCGACGAAGGTCAGAGTCATCGCCCGGTGCGTCATACCCATCACATGCGGGGTGAGGACGACGCCGGGGTGGTCGAACAGCGGATGGTGACGGGCCGGCTCGGGGTCGAACACGTCCAGTCCGACGCCCGACAGCCGGCCCGACTCCAGGGCGGCCAGGGTGGCGTCCGGGTCGAGCAGGCCACCCCGGCCGCAGTTGATCAGGATCGCTCCCGGCTTGACGCCGGCCAGCAGCCGCTCGTTCACGAGGTGCCGGGTGCCCTCGGCGAGCGGCGTGTGCAGGGTGAGCACATCGCTCGACGCGGCCAGTTCACCGAGGCCTTCGCAGGCGAACTCGGACGGCGGAGGGCTGAACGGGTCGTACGCGAGCGTCCGCATCCCGAAGGCGACGGCGAGTTCGCCCACCCGGCGGCCGATACGGCCGTAGCCGACGATCCCGAGGGTGGCGCCGTCCAGGTCGCCGACCGGTACGGCGGTTCGCTCGGCCCAGCGGCCGTCCCGTACCAGGTCGGTCAGCGATCTCAGCCGCTTGGTCAGGTGCAGGGCCATGGCGAAGACGCCCTCGGCCACGGCCCGGCCGCCGCTGTTGGGGGTGATGACCACGGGGATACCACGGGCGGAGGCCGCCGCCACGTCGACCAGGTCCACGCCGACACCGGTACGGGCGATGACCCGCAGCCGTGGCGCCCGCCGAAGGAAGTCCTCGTCCACCCGCCGGTCGGCGCGGACGATGGCGCCCTCGGCGACCGCGAACTCATCGGGCGTGGGATCGGTGACGAACGTGACCCCCTCACCGAGGACGGGACCCACCGTGTCGGCGTCGACAGGGCCGAGGGCCACGACGACATGCTTGGACATACGATCAACTCCCCACCGGATGCCCGAAGTTCGCCCCCGATACCTCGGGCACCGGCTGCCAGGAGCCGCTCGCCGCGGAGGCCGCTGCCGCCGCGATCACCTCGGCGACGGCGTGCGCGTCCTCGATCGTCGAGTTGAGGTGCTCGATGCCGGCCACGGCGGCCAGGAACTTCTTGGCCTCGATCACCTTGAGGTCGTCGTAGCCCATGCTGTTGCCGGGGCCGGGCTGGAAATGGGCGTAGTCGCCCAGATGGCCGTTGCCGAGCACGGTGGTGTAGCCCTGGTGGGGGCCGCCGCGGTCGAGGGCGACGCGCAGCTCGTTCATCCGCTCGAAGTTCCAGGCGACCGAGCCGTCGGTGCCGTAGATCTCGAAGCCGATGCCGCACTGCGGGCCGACGATCACGCGGGACGCCTCCAGGGTGCCGACGGCACCGCCCTGGAAGCGGACCAGTGCGGCGCTGTAGTCGTCGTTCTCCACGGCCGCCATCTCGCCGTCCTCGATCACCGCGAAGTGCGTGCCCGAGCCCATGGGCAGGACCGGACGCTCGGTGTAGACGGTGCTGGTGAGCGCGGAGACCTCGTCGATCGGGGCCACGACGTAGCTGACCAGGTCCACCACGTGACTCAGCAGGTCGCCCAGCGCGCCGTGCCCGGCCAGGTCCCGCTTGAAGCGCCAGGACAGGGCGCCCTTGGGCTCGGAGGCGTAGCCGGAGAAGAAGGTGGCGCGCACGTTGGTGATGCGGCCCAGCCTCCCCTCGGCGATCAGCTGCCGGGCCCGCTCGACGGCGGGGGCGTGCCGGTAGTTGTAGCCGATGGAGGTGACGACTCCCGCCGCGCGGGCCGCGGCGGCGACCTCGGCGGTCTCCTCGGCACCGCGCCCGACGGGCTTCTCGATCCAGAACGGCTTGCCGGCCTTGGCGGCGGCGATGCCGATCTCGTGGTGGAGGAGGTTGGGCGCGCAGATCGAGACGACCTCGACGTCCGGGTCGTCGAGGACGGCGCGGTAGTCGGTGCCGGCCTTCGCGTAGCCGAGGACGTCACGAGCATAGGCCGCGCGGTCCTCGGCCGTGTCGGCGGCGTGCACGAGGCGGGGTCTGATGCCCAGCTCGGGGTAGACGGACGGCAGGGCCTGATAGGCGCGGCTGTGGAGCTTGCCCATCCAGCCGACGCTGATCAGTCCGACGCCGATCTCGCGTGCGGCGCCCGGAGTGGTGGTGGTCATGATCGTGTCTCCTGGGAATCCTGGGGCTGGGGCCTGGCCTGGCCGAGCGCTGCGGACAGGGCTGCCGCGAGCAGGGTCGAGTCGGAGCCGATGGCGATGAACGTCCAGCCCTCGGTCCGTTTGGCGGCCGCGGCCGCACCGTCGGGGACGAGAAGTCCGCACGCCTTGCCGTGCATGGCAGCGGCCTCGCGGACGCGAGCCAGAGCTTCTTGATAGACCGGCGCGGTGAACTCGCCGGGCACGCCGAGGTCGTGACTGAGGTCGCGGGGGCCGACGAACAGCACGTCGACGCCGTCCAGCGCCGCGATCGCCTCGACCTCCGCCAGGGCGCTCGCCGACTCGATCTGGACCACGCCGAGGATCTCGCCCTCCCGGTCCAGGGCCGCGGGGTCGAGCCCGAAGCGGCACGCCCGGTTGTAGGTGGCCACGCCCCGGTCCCCCGCCGGCGGGTATCTCAAGTGCCGTAGCGCCTCCCGGACTTCGGCCGCCGTGTCGAGTCGCGGCAGCATGATCCCGGCGGCGCCCAGGTCGAGGACGCGGCCGATGCGGATGCGAGCCGCGGACTCCACACGGACGACGGTCGGGACGCCGTAGGCCGCCGCGATCGGGACGGTCGTACGGGCCTGCTCCTCTCCCCCCGCGCCGTGTTCGAGGTCGAGCAGCAGCCAGTCGGTCCCGGCGGCGGCGCACACCTCGGCCGTGACCGCGGAAGCGGTGCCCACGAAGGTACCCAGGGTGACCTCGCCGGCCGCGAGTCTGGCGCGGAGGCGGCCGTGGTCCAGGGGTGAGCGGTTCATCCGTACCACCTCTGGGACGCCAGACCCTCTTCGTACGCACGGCGCAACTGCGTGACCGTTTCCCGCTCGGAGACTTCGGCCGGGGCCACGTCCCACCACACGCCGGCGCCCGGAAGGTCGGCGTGCGGGATCACGGGGACGACCAGAACGACCGGGCCGTCGTGGTCGCGGGTCTCGGCCAGCGCGGTACGTACCTCTTCGGCGGTGGTGGCGCGGATCGCGCGGGCCCCGAGGCCCGCCGCGGTCTGGACGAGGTCGACCTGGAGGTAGTCGCCCTCCAGACGGGCGGGCTTGCCGGAGCCGATCTCCAGGCCGCCGTCGCGGTAGCGGAACTCGTTGCCGAACTCCCGTCCGCTGCGCACCATCTGGAGCCGGTGGATGACCTGATAGCCGTGGTTCTCCGGGATCACGATCGTGACCGGGAGCCTCTCCTGAGCGGCCGTCACCAGCTCGGTCGGCGCCATGAGGAAGGTTCCGTCGCCCAGCAGGGACACCACCCGCTTCGACCGGTCCGGCTCGGCGAAGCGGACACCGATCGCGGCGGGCAGTTCGTAGCCCATGCAGGAAAAACCGAACTCCAGGTGGGCGAAGCGGCCTTCGGTGGCGTCCCACACCTTCTGCAGGTCGCCGGGCGGACCGCCGGCGGCGGCGATGATCGTGTCGCCGGACCGCGCGTGCTCCTGGAGCAGGCCGATCAACTGGCCCTGGGTGAGGAGCGCGTCGGTGTCGCGTACGACATCGGAGTCGTCGGGCAGCGACGTGAAGTCGAAGGGGGTGTCCGAGTCGAGTGCGGCGGCACGCTGCTCCCGCCAATGCTCGTCCAGGGCGCGCGCTCTCTCCCTCCAGTCCGCCGGGGTGGCGGTGCCGTTCGCCCGTACGGCGTCCGTCAGCGCGGCCAGGGCCCGTCTGGCGTCGGCCACGATGCCGGTCGCCCCCAAGCGGCCCGCGTCGTGCACGTTGACGTTCACGCTCGCGAAGCGCACGTCCGGGTTCTGGAAGAGGGAGTGCGAGGCGGTGGCGAAGTCCGTCAGACGCGAGCCCACGGTGAGCACGAAGTCGGCTTCCCGCGCGAGGACGTTGACCGCCGGAGTGCCCTCAAGGCCGATGCCGCCGAGCTGCCACCAGGCGCGGCGCTGGACCGCGCCCTTGCCCGCGAACGTCTCCGCGACGGGGATGCCCGCCGCGTCGGCGAGGGCCTCCAACTCCTCGGTGGCGCCGGAGTACACAACGCCACCACCGGCGATGATCAGTGGCTTCTCCGCCTCGGCGAGCATCCGCGCCACCGTCGCGACCTCGTCGCCGTCCGGCGCCGGACGGCGTATCGGCCAGTCGCGCTCGGCGAAGAACTCCGCCGGGTAGTCGTACGCGTGGGACTGGATGTCCTGCGGGAGGGAGACGACGACCGCGCCGGTGTCGACGTCGGTGAGGGCCCGCATCGCCGCGGGCAGCGCGGTGAGCAGCTGCTCGGGCCGGGTGATGCGGTCGAAGAAGCGGGAGACGGGCCGGAAGGCGTCGTTCACCGAGGCATCGGCCTCCACGGGGTGCTGCAACTGCTGGAGTACGGGCCCCTGGTGACGGGTCGCGTACGTGTCGCCCGGCAACAGCAGAACAGGCAGCCGGTTGACGGTGGCGAGGCCCGCGCCGGTCACCATGTTCAGGGCGCCCGGGCCGATGGAAGCGGTCACGGCGAGGGTGGCGTGCCGCTTGGTCGCCTTGGCGTAGGCCGTCGCGATATGGACGAGCGCCTGCTCGTTGCGCCCCTGGACGAAGGGGAGTTGGTCGCTGAGCTGGTCGAGCGCCTGGCCGAGCCCGGCCACGTTGCCGTGGCCGAAGATGCCCAGCGCGGCCGGTACGAGGCGGCGGCGGTGGCCGTCGGCCACGGAGTACTGCCGGGAGAGGTACGTGACGACGGCCTGGGCGACGGTGAGGCGCACCGTGCGCCGCTGCGTCCGGTCAGTCATGAGTCGGCTCCTGATCGGGGGTGTGTACGAGGGGCGGCCTGGTCACCCGGGGCGGCCGTGCAGGACGATGGTCTTGACCTCGGTCATCTCACTGACCGCGGCGCGCGGGCCTTCCTTGCCGTAACCGCTGCCCTTCAGACCGCCGTACGGCATCAGGTCGGCACGCCACAACGGCGTCCAGTTGATGTGGACGGAACCGGCGTCGATCTCCCTGATGGCCCGGACCGCGCCGGTCACGTCGGAGGTGAAGATTCCCGCGCCGAGGCCGTAGGCGGTCCCGTTGGCCTGGGCGATGGCGGACTCCCAGTCCCCCGCCGAGCTGACGGCGACGGCGGGCCCGAACAACTCCTGCTGGCTGAAGGGGGAGTTGGGGTCGACATCGGCCACGACAGCCGGGGTCACGACGGTCCCGTCGCGCTCGCCGCCGGTCAGGACGCGTGCGCCGTCCGTCCCGGCCCGCGCGATGGCCCGCTCCACCCGTTCCGCCTCGGCGGTCGTGATCAGGGAGCCCATGGTCGTCTCGGGGGACGACGGGTCCCCGGTCCGGATGGCCTCGACCTTGGGGACGAGGGCGTCGAGGAAGTCCGCGGTGACCGTGGGGTGCGTGATCACTCGCTGGACGGAGATGCACACCTGCCCGGCGTTGACGTAGCCGCCCAACGCGACGGCGCTCGCGGCCAGTTCGAGATCGGCGTCGGGCAGCACGACGACCGGGCAGGAAGCGCCCAGTTCGAGGGAGAGCTTCTTCACCCCGGCGACCCGCGCGATGTGCTCGCCGGTCGCCGTGGAGCCGGTGAAGGAGATCTTCCGTACGCGGGGGTCGGTCACGAGGGCGTCCCCCAGCACCCCGCCGGAGCCGACGAGCACCGACAGCACGCCTTCGGGAAGCCCTGCGTCCACGAAACACTCGGCGAGCTCCAGCGCGGTCAGCGGTGTCGAGGTGGCCGGCTTGAGGACGACGGCGTTGCCCGCCGCGAGCGCGGGCGCCAGTTTGTGCAGCACGAGCAGTGCGGGGTAGTTGAACGGCGTGATGGCCACCACGACACCGCACGGCTGGCGCAGCGTGAAGCCCACCTTGTCCAGGCCGGTGCCGCGGTTGGCGTCCAACGGCAGTGTCTCACCGTAGAGTTGGGTGCCCTCGAAGGCCGCGAGTCGGATCAGGTCGCCCGATCGCACCGCCTCGCCGGTGGCCTCGGTGATGGTCTTGCCCGACTCCGAGCTGATGGTCCGCGCGATCTTGGCGGCTCGCTGGTCGGCTAGCTCCGCCGCACGCAGCAGGATCGTCATCCGCTCGTGAGCGGGTGTACGCCGCCATACCGCGGCACCCCGCTCCGCCGCCGCCAGGGCCACCTCGACGTCCTCGGGGCCGGCCACCGCCACGGTACCGACGGTCGAGCCGTCAAAGGGTGACGTCACGTCCCGGGTCCGTCCCGACCCCGCCGAGGCTTGCCATCGGCTTCCGATGAGCAGTTCCACAGGCGCCATTGCCTTCTCCCTTCAGAAACCGTCACGGCTGGTCCGCGGCTCTCCGAAGAGCTCACGAAAGACCTCTCACAAGGTCGAGGAAGTGCTGATCAGCCGACGGCCAGGCCATTTACATGGGCGCAACGGTAGGTGGGCCGGAGGTCATTACTGAAGAGGCGGAATCCATCATTATCACGTCATTGGATGCATCTTTTTTCCATCATCCGTCGGCGAAGTCGTCCCGCGAACCAGCTCATC
Organism: Streptomyces scopuliridis RB72; assembly: GCF_000718095.1. Classification (GTDB taxonomy): domain Bacteria; phylum Actinomycetota; class Actinomycetes; order Streptomycetales; family Streptomycetaceae; genus Streptomyces; species Streptomyces scopuliridis. The sequence goes on from NZ_JOEI01000029.1 coordinate 67,515, forward strand.
GTCGCGGCCCACTCGGCCCTGCTGCGGCCTGAGCGACGGCCCTTGCGAACCTTGGGCTTGACCTTCGAGTCAGCTGGAAGGTTTACCGTCGATCGCATGACCTCCATGCGGATCTCTCAGCTCGCCGAGCGCAGCGGAGTCCCAGCCACCACCCTGCGCTACTACGAGAGTGCGGGTCTGCTGCCCGCGGACCGGACCCCCTCCGGTTACCGGCTGTACGGCGAGGACGCGGTCGAGCGGCTGGCGTTCATCGGCGCGGCCAAGCATCTGGGGTTGCCGCTGGAGGAGATCGGCGCGCTTCTTCGGGTGTGGGAGGCCGGGGCCTGTAAGGAGGTGAAGGCGGACCTGCGGCCGCGGATCGCCGCCCGTCTGGCCGAGGCCGAGACCCGCGCCGCCGAGCTGGCCGCGTTCACCGCCTCACTCCACGGCGCTCTGGCGCACCTGGACGCGCTGCCCGACCGTACCGGCCGCTGCGACCCCGAGTGCGGCTTCCTCTCCCCGGCGCCGTCTGCCGGTGGCGGGCAACTGGTGGACGTGGTGCTCGCGCCCAGCCGCCGGGCCGCCGAAGAAGAAGGGGCGGAGCGGTGGCACACGGCATCCGCGGCCTGCTCGCTGACCGGCGTGGGCCTGCACGAACGAACCGTCCAGTGGCGCGAGGCGGTCGACGGCGCGACGCGGGCCCCGGTGCCCGAGGGGCTGCGGCTGACCCTGCCCGTCGAACGGACCGCGAAGGTGGCCGAGCTGGCCGCCGCCGAGCAGCGGTGCTGCCCGTTCTTCGACTTCCGCCTCCGCCTCGACGGCTCGTGCCTGCATCTGGAGGTCCGAGCACCCGCCGACGGCGCCGCGCTGCTCGCGGATCTCTTCGGCCCGACCGCCTGACTCAGCCTTTCCCCGACCGTCCCGATGACCGTCCCGATGACCGTCCCGATCCAGAGAGACCTTTCCCGTGCTCGTCGCCCGTTCCCTCGCCCTGTTCGCTGTCGCCGCCCTGTTCGAGATCGGAGGCGCCTGGCTGGTCTGGCAGGGCATCCGCGAGCACAAGGGCTGGATCTGGGCCGGAGCCGGCGTGATCGCCCTGGGGTTGTACGGGGTGGTGGCAACCTTCCAGAGCGACGACAACTTCGGACGGATCCTCGCTGCCTACGGTGGGATCTTCGTCGCGGGGTCGATCGCCTGGGGCATGGTCGCCGACGGCTACCGCCCCGACCGCTTCGATGTCATCGGCGCCCTGGTCTGCCTCGCCGGGATGGCGGTCATCATGTACGCCCCGCGTGGACACTGACCCACTGGGCGGCGCCGCGCCCCGCCCCGCTCCATCTTCGCCGGCACACACTCACGGTTCACGGTCACGGGACACCGTTGTCCACCACGGGATCACCGGCTCGGGTTCCTCGCCATACGGCAGGAGGCCGGTCTCGCGAGCCTGCGCGAGGTGTTCGCGGTGCGCGCCCGGAGCGTGGTGTGGGCGGGGGCCACGGCCGTCGCGGACCGCGTGCGCAGTGTCGTTTCGGCGATGAAATCGCTGGACCAGACGGGTGAGTTCGTGGCCGCGGGGCTGTCGCAGGCAGGTGCGGGCTGCCTAAATCCGGGGTGTGATCAAGAACCTCGTGTGGCGCGGCCTGCCCGCGCTCGCCCTCGCAGTCCTGCCCATCCTGGCCGCCGTTCCCGCCGCCGACGCCGCGGACAGCAGCCGCACCATCCAGAGCACGCAGCCCCGAGAGACCCTGCGCACCGATTCCCGTTTCTACCCGCCCGCCACCCTGCGCAAGAACCAGGCATGGACCTCCGGCAACGGCCGTACCATCCTGCGCGTCCAGAGCGACGGCAACGTCGTCCTCTACAAGAACAACCGTCCCGCCTGGCAGGCCCCGAACGTCTACCCCAACGCCGACCGCCTCGTCATGCAGGAAGACGGCAACCTCGTCATCTACAACAGGGCCAACCAAGCCATCTGGGCCGCCGGAACCTGGCGCAAGGGCCGCTACCTCGCCGTCCAGGACGACGGCAACGTCGTCGTCTACAACAACTCCAACCAGCCCGTCTGGGCCACCAACACCGGCGACTGACCGACATTCCCGCCCAGGGCAGGACCCGGACCCGCCGTCCGGGCCCTGCCTATTCCGTTGGCCGCCCCCGCAGTCGGACGGCCGACTTCTCAGGAGTCCGGGCCGGTGGCTCGGTCTCAGGCCCGGGTCACACGGCTGTGCGGCCGCCGTCGACGGGCAGCACCACGCCGTGTACGAAACTCGCCGCGTCACCGGCCAGGTACGCGATCGCCTCGGCGATCTCCCTCGGGGTGGCCGGCCGTCCGGCGGGCGCCTGGGATGCGAGGGTGTCGAGGTCCTCTCCCATGCCTGCCGTGCCTTCGGTCTGCGTCGGACCGGGCTGCACGGCGTTGACCCGTACCCCGCGCGGGCCGTATTCGGCAGCCCAGGCTTTGGTCAGCAGGTTCACGGCCGCCTTGCTCGATCCGTACAGCGCCATTCCCGGGACACCGAACGCGGCCGCCATGGTGCTGACGTTGACGATCGCCCCGCCTCCCCGCTCGGCCATCGCCGGCGCGAGTTCCGCCACCAGGTAGTAGGGGGCTTTCACGTTCAGCGCGTAGACGGCGTCGAACTCGCTCTGCGGCGTCTGCTCGGTGGGCCCGAAGGGGTAGATGCCCGCGCCGTTGACCAGGATGTCCACCCGGCCACCGCCCAGTTCGACGGCTTGCCGAGCCAGCTGGCGCGCCGAGTCGGCGGCCAGCAGGTCGGCGGCCACGAAATCCGCCGTGCCACCGCGTCGCCGGATGGCCTCGACGACCGCCCGGCCGCGCCCTCCGTCCCGGCCCGCCACCAGTACGTACGCGCCGCGCTCGGCGAGCGTTTCCGCAGCGGCTGCCCCGATGCCGCTGGTCGCCCCGGTCACCAGCGCGACTTTCCCTGTCATCGACGCGGTAGTCACAGCCGCACCCTTCCCTTCCCGATGCCACGCCGACTGATCCAAGAGGAACGGCTGAGGCGTGAGCGGTTTGTGATCAGTCGGCTCGCACGGTGGTGGGTGCGCGGTCGAACTGCTCGTCAGGGGCGTCCGCGCGGTACGGCAACGCCTTCGCCCCCGTGCAGCTCGAATACTCGAACACCTGCGGCGCAAGGAACACACACTGCGCGTACGCCTGGCAGAGGGTGAGGTCCACAACGCTCCGCATCCCAAGCCACTCCCTCTGTCGCCTCAGCTCCCTGTCTCTTTCTAAGCGCGGGCAGGATCAGGCGCTCACCCGACTTACCCCGGCGGAGCCCCCGCGGGGCGTCACGGTCTGGGCCACTTGTCCTCCCTGAGCAGTGCCTACGGGCCGCTGCTTCCGGCGTCGATGCCCGGTGCGCCGTGCCGCAGCGCGCGGGGCTTGTTCGACTGAACGAGGGAAAGCGAGCATTGGCCCGCTGACCGGCAAACACTCCGCGGCCTAGGCGTGGTGGTGCTGCTGGGCGGCCGAGATCTGGCCGACCAGGACGGCGAACGGCATGTCCAGGGCGGCATAGACCGCACCGGCCGCAGGGTCCGCGTTGTCGGCGAGGGCCTCCACCATGAGCGTGGCGTAGTCGCTGACGATCACTCCGGACTGTTGCATACGCAGCAGGCCCGCCTCCCGCTTGGCCTGGCTGAAGGTGCCCGACGCGTCCACGGCCACATACGCGTCGTACCCGGCGGCTGTGGCCGCGAAGGCGGGCAGGGCAGCGCAGACCTCCAGCGACACTCCCGCGAAGATCAGCTTCTGACGGCCGGTCGCCACGATGGCCTCACGGACCCGGTCGTCGTGCCAGGCGTTGACCGTGCTCCTGTCGATGATGTTCTGTCCGGCGGGCAGCGCCTCGACCAGTTCGGGTGCGGTCGGCCCCCACAGGCTGTCGGCCGCCGTGGTGGTGACGACCAGCGGGATGTCCAGCGCGGTTGCCGCCCGTGCGAGGGCCGCCACGTTGTGCTTCAGCTCGCCGACGGGAATGTCGCGCACTCCCGACAGGAGGCCGACCTGGTGGTCGACCAGCACCACGGCCGCGTTCTCCCGGGTGATCGGATCCAGGAACTTGCTGAGCTCGTTCATCTTTCCGCTCCTTGCGTCCTGTTGCATCCACGAGTAATTTAGTCATAAATATTGACAGTCAAGACTCGTGACTTATTCAATGTAGGCCGACTTCGCGCCGGAGGCAAGGGCCGATGACGGGCGTCAGCCTCCCGGCCGTTGGCGCGGAAGCCGAGGCCACGCGGAGGGCGACTAAAATCGTCGGCCCCAGGGGCGAGCGGCGGGCAACCGCCGGGACAGGAGAGGGCGTTGACCGGTCTGGAAGCCAGGGATCCGGATATCGGCGTGCTTGCCGCACGACTGCTGTTCTCCGTCCAGCGAGAGCTGTACGCCGCACTCGCCGCGCAGGGATTCGACGACATTCAGCCCCGCACCGGAGCCGTGCTCGCCTACCTGAGGGCCGACGGCATCCGCGCCAGCGAGCTGTCGCGGCTCTCCGGGCAGCACAAACAGATCATCGGGACACTCATCGACGACCTGGAACGGCTCGGCTACGTCGAACGCCGACCCGACCCCGCCGACCGCCGGGCCAAACTCATCTGCCCCACCGACCGCGGCCTGCTCCAGATGCGAGCCGCCGCATCCATCATGCGCGCCATTGAAGAACGCCACGCGCAGGCACTGGGCGAACCGGAATACACCGCGTTCAAAACAGCCCTCCACCAGGTCGCCGACCTCCAGCGCGAAACCCGTTGAAACGGGTCCGAACATGATCCGGCGGGGCGACGCGCCAGCAGGCGCAGCCCCCACCGGCCATCGGCCATGAGATCAGGACACGGGACGTGGAAGCCTGCAAGCACCGCAGGATCTGACCGCCCGTGTCATGGGGCTGCCGCGCCGTCCCGTCGCCGACAGGCTCACCACCCGGAGCACGGACGCCCCCTCCGCGGCGATCTGCCCCCAGGCGCGCTCCTTGACCTCCGCACACCCTGGGTGCGATAGCACTCACGCAGGGGCTTCGCGTCCGTCTTCGCCATGGCCTGCCACCTCCCCAGCCATACGGCTACAGCTACACGATTTAGTTAGAGGCTATCGCGAAACTATTGACCCCTCAGCCCGCGTTGCGTTATAACTTCTAACGAACGCACGGACTTCTAGCCCAGCGCGATGAGGAGAACTTCATGACCGCCACAGTCGAGTCACACCCCACCCGCACAGGCCGGCGCGTTCCGCTGTCCGTGACCGTCTCCGCCTGGGCGGTCCCCCTCATGGTTGTCGGTCAGTTCGCCCTCATCGCGGGCGTCCCCGTTGTGATCGCGCTGGTCGGCGCGCTCCGCCGAGTCCCCGACCGGGCGGTGCGCCGGGCGGCCACGCTTGTCTCCGTCACGTTCGCGATCCCGCTCGTCGTATGGCTGACGCGGCCCGACGGGGCGCCGAGCCTGTCCAAGGACATGCACCCCGGGTTCGCCGGGCTGATCGTCGCCGCGTCCGCCGCCCTCATCGTGACCCTCCACCGAGCCCGTCGGCACCTTCCCGCACGGTGACACCACCGCCCGTATCGCCGCCCAACTCCCGCGCAGGCGCGTCGTCGACGCCATACGGGTCCCCGTACCCGGCAGGCGCCTTCGCCGTAAAGCCCATCCGCAACCGGTGACGCACCTGCCTGGCGAATCAACGCCTACTTGACGACCAACGCCCACCCCGTCAACCAACGCACGCTCAGCACGCCACGCCCGCCCAGCAACTGACAAGGAGAACGCCATGCCCGGTATCCGCAGCACCAGCGTCCGCGCCGCCCTGTTCACCGTCCCGCTCGTCGTCGCCGGTGTCCTCGGCACCGCCGCCGCGCCCGCCGGAGCCACCCCTCAGCCCGGCACGTCCCTCACCTGCCGCGGAGAGGGCGTCGACCCCAAGGCCATGGTCCGCTCCAGCATCGAGACCGTGATCCATGCGCCGCTGAGCACCGTTTGGAAGCTGCAGACCGACGTGGAGCGCTGGCCGTCCTGGCAGGCCCCGGTCGAGACCATCGAGCGCCTCGACCACGGCCCCTTCCGGAAGGGTTCGGCGTTCCGGTGGACGACCCCGATACCCCCCAATCCCGCGACTCCCGCCACCAGCCTGGAGATCACCTCGACCGTCGAGCAGCTCAAGCGCCACTCCTGCATCCGCTGGACCGGCCCCGCGATCGGTGAGGGACTGCGTATCGACGGCGTCCACGTGTGGAACTTCACCAAGGTCAAGGGCGGCGTCCTCGTGCGCACCGAAGAGACACACACCGGAGACCAGGTCGAAGCGGACGTCCCCACCGCGACCAAGATCCTCCACGAGGGCCTCAAAGGATGGCTGGGCGACCTGAAGGCCACCGCCGAAGCCCGCGCCGGCCACCAGCCACACTGAAAACCACGCACCAGGCCCGAATCCGCGCCGCCGTCCTCCTCAGCCCCTGCGCGAGGAGGACGGCGGCGCGGCACGCGGGTAGCTGGCTGTGGTACGCGTAGCCGCGTCTGCAGGTCGCTCCGCTGGGGGCAGCCGCCACCACTCAACACCGCCGTGATCGCCATGATCGCGTTCTGGCCGCTCGGCACCTGCCGCCCGCACCCTGGGGGCAGTTGGAGGCGGACGTCGTCACCATGGTCACCTTCGAGAAGGCGAAGTTCGCACCGCAGTCGACCGCGAAAGGCCGGTGGTGGTTCAGCTTGCCCCAGCCGGTGTCGTACACGTTGAGGCAGGCGCCGACGCCGACGGACGCGAATGACTCGTCGACCGGGTCCGGCGGGTCAGGGGTCGGCGAGGGACTGGGTTTGGGGCTGGGACTGGGACTGGGACTGGGAGAGGTTTCCGGGGCCTCCGGCTCAACCTCCGGATATTTCGGCGTGTTCAGTGCGTTCGCGCTCATCGGTGTGCTCGGCGTGCCTGGAGGCCCGATGTCGTCCGGTGCCGTCAGGGCCGCCTGCAGGAACTGAAGCCGCAGGCGGGCGTGCACAGGGTGACGACGCCCGTGTACTGGTAGGTCGTCCGGCCCTGGGAGACGCTGTGCGTGGTCTTCTTCTCGCGGAGGTTCGTCCCGCCGCACCGCGGACAGGGCCCGGCGGCCTTGGTGCCCCAGGGCGTGGACGGATCCAACCTCATCGCCGCGGGGATCATCAGCACCGCGCAGAGCCCCGCGAAGCCGAACCCGATCCCCCGCTTCACGGTGTCGCCCGACTCCCGGCGGTCGATCATCTCCTGGTACGAGTAGCTGCCACCGCCGCCGCTTGAGTAGATGACGCAGACGTCGTCCCGCGTCATGGTCCTGTCGTCGCAGCTCGGCGCCTCGTTCGGGTCTCCCCCGACCACCAGCGCCAGCAGCAGCGCGATCCCGCCGACCACCGCCAGCGTAACCAGCGCGGACACCCGGCTCCGTCCGGTCTCCAACCGCTCGCGTTCGCCCTTGGCCTTCTCGACCATCGCCTGCGTCCCGTTATTGTCCAGCGCTGCCACGCGGTCCTCCGTCTCCTGGCCGTTGTCCGTTGTCTGTCTCGTCAGTACCGAGAGGCGATGATCAGGAGCAGGACCACGATCCCCAGGGCGATGAGGCAACCGCAGCCGCCGCCGGAAGAGGACCCCTTGCGGAACTCGACCATCCCCCCGGGGACGACGTGCGGATGGCTCCGGCCGTAGTGGGTCTCGATCGCCTGCTCGCCCCGGGACTCGCTCCCCCAGGCGGTGCGGTGCCCGCACTCGCCGCACCGGTATCGGTAGCTGTCGGCCATGCCGGTCTCCTTCGAATCGTCACCAGCGGTTGTGCTCGGTGGGTTGCGTATGGCCGCCGGCACGTCCTGTCGGACGCTAGGAGCGGCCGGTGAAATCGCCGTGAAAAAGGGGCCGTACGTCAGTCGTCGTCCCGTTCGGCACCGGCCAGGTGCTCGGCGAGGGCGTGGAAGACGAACGGGTTGGGGATCCCGGACGCCACGGGTCCCAGCACCTGCCAACGCCCGGCGACGCGGATCGCGACGGAACCGTTCGAGATCTCGATCCGCTGGACCTGTGGCCATCGCAGGGACGTTCCTCGGGATCCGATCTCGTCGCTGGTGATCCATACGGAGCCGAAGGTGAGCCGCGCTCCCTCGGCCAGCGCGGCCAGGGCCCGCGGCACCTGGGCCTCGGTGACGGCACGACGGATCTCGGGCCCCCACACCTCCGGGTGGCCGAAGTCGCCGCCGCGCAGCACGATCCGCTCACCGTTGACGTCGATGAGCACGTGGGCGTGGGTGATGCCCTGCGGGGACAGAACTCTGCGCCGACGCACCACGGTGGTGTCGTAGCGGATGACATGGATCCGCCCGTCGACGGCAGCCGTCATCCCGTGCTCGTAGAAGTCCAGCCGTGCGCCCGCGTTCGCTCCCGTCCTGCCGCCGGCCCGCCACAAGCGGCGCGCGGCCTCCACAACCGTCTGCCAGAGCAGCCGAATTGCCGCTCCCCGCCCAGCGCGTGCGGTGTCTCCCCGCGGTGCCGCCCGATAGGTGGCGCGTCGTCTGCCGAGGTGTGCGCGGCCGCCGGCCGCGGAGATCCTGGCGAGCAGCAACTCCTCGTCGCGGTCGCGGGAAGTCCCGTCGCTCACGCCGCACCCGCCCGGCCGCGACCGGCGCCCGTGTCGTCCCCGCGCTGGACCGCCCACCGTGCGCGCAGCAGCTGTTCGCCCGGGGCCACCCCCAGGTCGTCCGCGAGCCGCCGGCCGGTGCGGTCGAAGACGGCCAGCGCCTCGGCCCGCCGGCCGCCGCGCTGCAGTGCGCGCATCAGCAGCGCGGCGACCGGTTCGTTCAGCGGCTCTTCCAGGGCCAGGGCGGACAGTTGGGCGATCGCCTCGGCAACCCGGCCGAGCCGCAGCTGCAAGTCCGCCTTCCGCTGCGTCAGGGCGACCCTGCGCTCGGCGAGCCGCAGCCGTTCCAACTCGGCCAACGGGCCGGGCAGGCCGGCCAAGGGCTCCCCACGGAACAGCTCCAGCGCCTGGGAGCACAGCCGCAGCGCCTCGGTCAGGTCACCGGCGCGCCCGGCCGCCCCGGCAGCGGTGACGAGTTTCTCCACGCACGCCGCATCCACCTCGACCGCACCACGGACCAGTCCATAGCCGTACCGGTCACGCCTGATCACCGGGTCCGGGCACTCCGCGAGACGCAGGTTCTTGCGCAGCCGGTACACATAGACCGGTACGACGTTCCCGTCCGGCGACTCCATCCCCCATACGCCGTCCAGCAGTTCCTGTCGGCTGACCGACCGGTCCGGGCTCAGTGCCAGCGCTGCCAGCACGGCCTGCTGGCGGACCGGGCCGACGTCCACGGGCTGCCGGGCGAGCGACACCCGCAACGGGCCGAGCACGGAGACCCGGAGCCATGGACCGGCTGCGGGTCCCGTCCCTTGCCGGACAGTGGTCCCCGGCGCCGCCACCTGCCTGCGCGGGCCCAGGCCGGGCACGACCAGACCGCTGTCGAAGGCGTGCACGATCGCGGCGGCCCGGTTCCGCAGCCCCAACTTCACCAGGATGCGACCCAGTTGCCCGGCCACCACATGCTCGGACAGGGCAAGGGTGTCGGCGATCTCCGCGTCCTCCAAGCCGCATCCGAGCGCGTAGAGCACCTCGCGCTCCTGAGCGGTGAGGTCCGTGACGTTCGGGCGCCCCTGGGGGGCGGTCGTCGTCGGCATGGTGGTTCCCCGTTCTCCGGACCGGTCGATCCGTCGACCCGGTCGATCACGTCGATGCCCTCGAAGGTGGCCCCGGTGGAGGAAACGTGGACAGGACATTGAACCGGTCATATATGGCCGGTGACCGCGCTAGAGTCCTCCACCTGCGAAAAGGCGACATCTCAGCGGAAAGGGCCGTGACTTGTGGCCAGTGAGTTCGGCGATGTGCTGCGGCGGCTGCGGGTCCGGGCGGGGCTGACCCAGGAGGGGTTGGCGGAGCATTCCGGGGTGAGCGTGCGCACCATCCGCGGCCTGGAAACCGGCACGCGCTCCAACCCGCGCATGACCACGGTGCAGGAGCTGGCCACAGCGCTGCCGCTCGGGCCCCGGGAGCGCGAGGAGTTACTCGGCGCCGCCGTCCGCCGGAACCCGGACGGCGGCCAGCAGGACGAGTCCGCCATGGACGAGCCGGGTCCGGAGAAACCAGCTTCGGAAGAGCCGGGTTCAGAGGAACCACGATCGGAGGAACCACGATCGGCGCAGTCGGCTTCGGGACAGCCGGCGTCGGCAGCGCATGACGCGCCGGCGGACGCGACCGAGCAACTCGCGAAGGCCGTGGCCGCCCGCTGGCAGCGCGAAGAGGAACAGCGGCAGATCCAGGACCCGTTCCCGCTGCCGGTCCGCTGGCGGGCGGCCCCGGAGGAGCTGACCGACCACTGGGCCAACATCCTCCGTCTCCCGGCGGGAGCCGCGGCCGACCCGCTGGACCTGAACGGCGAGCTGGACGGCATCGCCGAGCTGTACCGAAGCATCCCGTCCGGGCGACTGGTGGTGCTGGGGAGATCCGGCTCGGGCAAGACGATCCTGGCCCTGCGCTTCGTCCTCGACCGCCTCACGTCACGGACCCCCGCGGAGCCCGTTCCGGTGATCTTCAGCATCGGCGCATGGAACCCCACCGCCATCACCCTGCGGGACTGGCTGACCGGCCAACTGACCCGCGACCACCCCGGCTACGCCGCCCAGGGCCCCGACAAGACGACCCTGGCCTCCGCCCTGGTCGAGTCCGGCCGCGTACTCCCGGTCCTGGACGGCTTCGACGAGATCGCCGACGGCCTGCGCCGCCCCGCGCTGGAAGCCCTCAACGCCACCACCCTCCCCCTGCTGCTCACCAGCCGCCCCGCCGAATACGCCGCCGCGGTCGCCGAAACCGACGTACTGACCTCCGCCGCCGCGCTCGAACTCATCAACCTCACCCTCGACGACCTGTCCAACTACCTCCCCCGCACCACCCGAAAGCCCGGCCGCGCGAACCCCGCCGGGAACGCCTGGGACCCCGTACTGACCACACTGCGCGAGCAGTCGCAGGACCAGCCGGCATCCCCCCTCGCCGCGGTCCTGGCCAACCCGCTGATGGTCGCGCTCGCCCGCACCGTCTACAGCGACACCCCGGACCACGACCCGGCCTCACTCCTCGACACCGAGCGATTCGGCAGCCCGGACGAGCTGGAAGACCATCTCCTGGACAACTTCATCCCCACCGTCTACCGCCGCCGACTCCCCCAGGCCCCGGGCACCCGACCACACCCCACCTTCGACCCGGAACGCGCCCGACACTGGCTCGGCTACCTCGCCCACCACCTCAACCGGCTCGAAACCCCCGACCTGGCCTGGTGGCGACTCGGCGGCGGACTGCGCCGCTCCACACGCACCCTGGTCACCGCACTGGTGACAGGACTGGTCATCGGCCTCGTCGACTGCGCCATCGCCACCGCCCTCGGCGCCTCGTTCCCGTTCCCGATCGTGGACGGGACGGTCGTCGGACTCCTTTCCGGACTCATGTTCGGGCTCGCGCACTGGCTCACGTTCGGGGTCAAGGACATACCGGTGACACCGTCCGTCGTACGCCTGCGAATCCGCGGCAGGCCAGGGACCATCCGGTGGAAGGCCGGCCCCCGACTGGTCATCGGGATGCTGGGCGGGTTGGTCTTCGGCCTCGGCTACGGATTCGTGTTCGGCGTGATGAACAGCAAGCCCGTCTGGAAGGCCGGGCTCTCGACCGTGCTGCACCTCGGGCTGGTCGACGGGATCGTCTACGGCCTGGTCTTCAGCGGCGGCGCCGGACTCACCTTCTGCCTCCTCGGCCTACTGGAAAGCCCCCTCGACATCCGCTCCGCCGTCCACCCACGCAGCCTCCTGAATACCAACCGCGGCACAGTGACCACCCAACTACTCGTCTGGGCGCCCACCTTCGGGGCCGTGGTCGGGTTCGGAGCCGGAGCAGTGGTCGACCTCCTGCAGGGGTCACTGGGTCCACTCATCTGGAGCCCCGCCGCCGGACTCGCACTCGGAACCATCAGTGGCCTCGGCGGCGCCCTCGGATACACGCTCACCATGACCGCCTGGGGCCAGTGGCTCGTACTCTCCCGGATCTGGCTGCCCTTGACCGGACGCCTGCCCTGGGCCGTCGTCGCCTTCCTCGATGACGCCTACCGGCGCGGCGTACTGCGCCAGGCCGGCGCGGTCTACCAGTTCCGCCACGCCCGCCTGCAACACCACCTGGCCCAGGCCCATCGAACACCCCCCGCCCCCGGCCGGCCGGCCCGTCGGAGATAGCGCGTCCGGGTGTACCAAGACGTACTACTACGCCAACCAGCACCTGGACGGCGGCATCCCCGTCCCGGTGTGCTACCCGGCCAGTGCCGGCCCCTGGCTCAACGGCCAGAACACCCCGGACGTGCTACGCCACGACTCCTCGTTGCCGGACAGGGTCTAGGGCCTGTCTTCAAAGTCCCGCCTGCCCGGCGACGCCCGGCACGCACGCTCGCGGCGTTGTCGGGATCACCCCAGTACGTCCAGTACTGGGGCGACCGGGCCGCGGGCAGCGTGTCGCCGAGGGCGGTGGTCAGCCGGGGGGTGTCGACAACATAGCGGTCGTCCGGGAGCGCGTACAGGAGTCCTTCTACGGTGTCCGGTGGCGGGGTGTCCACCCCCTGGTGCCGGATCGTGCCGAGGGCCGTGGCCAGGAAACCGTACTCCTCGCCCAGATGCGCACTCACGATCGCGCCGGCGCTCCACCACTCCAGCGGCAGGCCGCCCATCCGCATCGTGCTTCTGTTCCGCTGGAGATGGCCGTTGTGGGCGTGGACCAGAGCCGGGCCTCGTTCGGCGAGGGCGAGGAGGTTGTGGGCCATCATCTGGTCCCGCACGCTCACCAGCCGGGTCATGCGGGCCGGTGAGGTGTCTGCCATCCAGTAGTGGTAGCGCAGCAGGCCGGCGGCGGTGCGCCCGTACAGGCGCGCCCGGTCCCAGTCGTCCCGCGAGGTCGCCGTGATCAGGTGCGGTGTCTGCGCGTCGAGCAGCGCCGCCAGGTCGTCGGCGAGCAGCCGCAGCTCCCTGGCCCCGGCCGACTGCCCCACGGACTGGGCCGGGTCCATCATCGCGGCGGGATTGGTCCACCGGTCGTCGGCGCCGAGCAGGCGGTCGAGCGTTTCCGCGGTGCAGGGGAGCAGGTCCGCGTCCACCCGGGCCGCGAGGTAGCCGTGGAGCGCGGTGAGGGCCTGCCGGGGGCTCGCGGCGCCGGTGATCTCCAGCGGGCCGTCGAAACCGGCGAAGCGGAGCCGCTCGGACGCGGGCCGGCCGTCGTTGTACGCCCGTATCCAACGGACGAGTTCGCGGTTGGCCGCGGACGCGCCCCACCCGTGGCTGAATCCGCCCTCCATGACCTCGTCGAGGGTGCCCGTGCCCGAGGTGACGTGGTCGTCCACGACCAGGCCCATCATGCAGTCGCTCTCGATCGCGATCGTCCCGTAGCCCTCCTGCTCGACGAGCTGCCGAAAGAGGTCGTTGCGCAGGTCGAGCAGAGTGTCCTCGCCGTGGGTGGGCTCGCCCAAGGCGAGCAGCCGCGGCCGGGCCGGAAGCAGCTTCATGACGGCGGCGGCCTCGACGGCATGGGCGGTGTCCTTGATGTCAGTAGCCATGCCTTCAACGGTATCGTTGAACCTTCAGTGGAAACTCTCCCGCGATATCGGCAGGCTCATGGGGCGAAACCTTCAAAACGGCGAGCGGCTCAGGCCGGTTGATCTGGCGCGTCGGCATGGTCTGTCCACACAGGCCGTCAGGAACTACGAGGAGGCCGGCATCCTTCCGGCCGCCGGGCGCACAGCCCACGGCTACCGCACCTATACCCCTTTGCACGCACGGGCCTTGGGCGCGTTCCTCGCCCTCGTGCCCGGCCACGGCCACCAGACGGCGACGTCGATCATGCGGGCGGTGAACGAGGGCGTGGTCGACGAGGCGTTCCGCCTCATCGATGAGAGCCACGCCCAGCTCCTTGAGGACCGGCGGACACTCCAAGCCGTGGAGAGCGCCCTTCGCGACCTGGAGCCCACCCCGGCGTCCGAACCCGACGCGGCGGTGTCCGGGCCCGGCGGCACGTTCATCGGGCCGCTGGCGGGGAAGCTCGGAATCCGGTCCGCCACGCTGCGCAAATGGGAGCGCGCCGGGCTGGTGCGCCCGCGCCGCGACCCCCGGACCGGGTACCGCGTCTACGACGAGGCCGACGTACGGGACGCCCGGCTGGCCCACCAACTCAGGCGGGGCGGCTACCTGCTGGAGCAGATCGCCCCGTTGATCGCCCAGGTACGGGCGGCCGGCGGGCTGGAGCCGCTGGAGACCGCCCTCCGCGACTGGCGCGGCCGGCTGTCCGCCCGCGGGCGCGCGATGCTGGCCGGGGCCGCCGAGTTGGAGGCGTACCTCCGCGATCGCGGATGAGACCTCGGCCGCCTGCCGAAGAAAAACTCCCAGAACACACGTGTTCGGCACCGTCGTCGGGAGGATGGAACCGGCAGCGGGGCCGGCCCCGGCGGCGGGCGACTCCGGCCGCCCTTCACTCCCCTCGGACCGCAGGGTTCCTGCAGAGCCAGCCGTTGATGGCGAAGCGGCTGTCCGCGTGCTCCCTGCTGGGGCAGCTGACCCTTCTGACCTCGTGCAATGCCGACGGGGCGAAGAAGATGACGCTGTTGTGCTCGGGGGGGTAGTCCCGGTAGGAGCACTCCTTCGGGTCCAGGGTTCCGTCCATGCGCAGGGGCGCGGCCGTGTCGTACATCCGCAGGGCCCCGCCGCTGAAAGCCACGGGAGTCCGGTGCATGTAGTAGACGAAGGTCACCACACGGTTGGCGGCCAGCATCCCCTTGGCCGCCTCATGGCTGCTGACGTCCTGGTGCGGCTGGTAGAAGTCGCCGTCGTTATGGATGTTCAGGGCGAAGGCGGGCTCGGTGCCCTCGCAGGAGATGCCCAGCGCCCGCTCGACCGGGCCGCGCACCTTGTTGATGGCGTCGGTCAGTTCCTCGGCTTCGAAGCCGACATGGCTGAGGGCACGACGAGTACGGGTGTCCACCTGGTTGCCCCGTACGCGTGAGGGATACAGGTCTTCCTGGGCGGCGTGGGTCGCACGGCTCAGCAGCAGCTCGGCGGTCTCTTCCGCCAGGAAATGGGAGATACGACAGACTTTCGTCGACAGTTGCCACGTCGCGTTCTCGCCCGGTGATGGCCGCATGGGAAGGTCGACCGCTCCAGTCATTCGATTCCCCTTATTCGCCGCACAATTGAGGCAGTGACGATAACCGTGTGACGAGAGAGCGTCAACCGCGCTTCTCCCACCCCCGCTTCCTCATATGTGATGGGCAACCGGGCTGTACGGAATGCACGACGTGTCCGCCGCGTATGTGCTTCGTACGAACGGCCGCGACACTGATCCTCATGCATTCGTCGAGCGGCGCACGAATCCCCGATCTCGCTACGGTCAACTCGCTTCTCTCACGCCAGGATCTTGGCGAACTCCTGCCGGAGACGGTGGTCAGCCATTCAGGACGTCATCGCAAGTGCTCGGGGTTCACGACTTCGGGTCGCGGGGTCTTCGTCAAGCAGATGAACGCAGCGCCGGGGCAACAGGCACCCGGACTCGAAAGGGCCAAGCAATTCGAGAGAATTCGGGTTCCCGGACTCCGTACGCCTGAACTTCTCGGATCGGACGAGGAGAACAATCTCCTTGTCTTCGATCTGGTACCGGACGCCGAGCCCGCCAACGAATTGGCACGCGAATCCGGTTTCGGGCCTGAACTCGCCCACCACATCGGCGAGGTGATCGGACGCCTCCATGAGCTGCCGCTGTCCGAGGACATTTCCATCGACACCTCCCTGCCGCCGTATCCGCCGCTGAACTCCCTGGACGGCCTGACCGTCGGACAGTTCCAGACCTCCAGTGCCGCCGTCCTCCAGGGCTGGCGTCTTCTCCAGGAGGATCAGCCCGTCGTGGACGCGGTGCGGGCCCTGCGTCACGGCGAGGAGACCGCGCCGAAAGCGCCCTCGCACTGCGACTTCCGGCTCGACCAGATCCTGGTCTCCGGGCAGGGTCCGCACATCGTCGACTGGGAGGAGTTCCGGTTCGGGGACCCGGCCCGGGACGTGGGGATGTTCGTCGGAGAGTGGCTGTATCTGGCCGCGGACCGGGCCGCCCGCGTTCTGCATACGGGAGACGCGGGCCGGCCGAGATCCGCGACGGGTGCGACACGTGAGGAGATCTCCGCGCAGACCGTCATCGAGTTGCGGACGGTGCAGCCCACTGTCAAGGCGTTCTGGGACGGCTACAGGTCCTCGCGCGGCACGCCGGATCCCGATCTGCCGCGCCGCGCGATCTCGTACGCCGGCTGGCATCTGTACGACCGGATGTTCAACGTCGTCGCCCGGATGGCGCTCCTCAGCGCGACCCAGTACGTGGCCAACGGGATGGGCCGCAGGGCTCTGCTGGCCCCCGATGGCTTCGCCCGGCTTCTGGAGATGGGAGAGTTCGATGCCCGCAGCAATTGACACCCTGGATCCGGCTCTCGCCCGTGAGCTGGAGCAGGTCGTGGTGCGGACCGACGGATGCACCGCGGTCGTGGACGGTCACAAGCTGGAGGCGAACACTCCCCGCCATCTCTCCATCTACCTGCGGTGGGCGCTGTACGAGTTCCTCCACTCGGGCCGGCCGGCCGACATGTACAAGAACAAGGACGTGGAGCGGGACGCCGCGCTCGAAGCCCGGCTCACGGAGGCCATACCCCATCGGAACTCGGTCACCAGCGCCCGGGTGCACGAGCGGCGGGACGGAGAGCTCCTGGTCACCATCGACGGCACACGGGTACGTGTGCCGGTGGAGCGAGTGGTCACCGATGCCCCGTACCACGGTGATGACGTGGTGTACCTCGCCATGCCGGCCGCACGGCCCGCCCTCTCGCCCGGGTTCTTCCTCACCGACGGCAGCCGGGGACGCTCCGTCCGCAAACCGACTCTGCGCCTCTACGTGAATCTGGAGAGCCTGGCCGCGGCCGAGGAGGCCTGGCGCCTCGTCCTCAACTGCCTGGAGGACAGGGGCGTTCCGTACCGGCTCAAGGTCGCTTCCTCCCCTCATCTGGTGCCGCGGCGCGATGCCCTTGTCGCCTATCTGGGCCCGGAGTCCTGGGACGCGGTGGCGGAGGTGGCCTCCTGTGTCGTGGACCTTCCGGGGCGGGGCTCCAAGGTCTCCGTCTTCGCGGAGCAGGTGGCGCCGGGCGTGTCCGTGGCCTGGCAGCCGTTCGCCGAGAGGTCCGGAGGCCAGACGGGCCGGAGTTTCGGGCAGCATCGGGCCACGGCCGTCGCCGAAGGCCTGGTCGGCCATGTGCTCGGCACCCGTGCGGGAACGCGTGAGGAGGCGGTGGCCGGCGCCCTGTTCGACGCGGGCGTCGACCCGTCCGCTCCCTACCGGAACCTGGATTCGCCGCAGATCGGCTTCGACACCGTCGGCTCGGCCCGATGACCCGGGGGGCGGCGCGGACACGGTCGGCGGGCGTCGTCTCCCCCGCCGGCGCGCCCTTCGGCGACGCACTCGCGGCAGGACTGCGCGCGCTCGTGTCCCCTTACGGAGTCATGTCCGAGGTCCTGCCGGGGGCCCCGGTGAGGGGGCTCCGTCGGCTGTCCCTCGCCTCGGCGCGGATCGGCGGGGCTCCCGGCGTCGAGCGCCCCGACGAGTTCAGGGGTGCCGGACGGTCGCTGGACGGGCCGGAACAGGCCGCCCTCACAGCCATCGCCGAGGGAGCGGAACGCTACGCGGGCGCGGACTTTCCCGGTGAACGGGAAGTGTGGGCCACGGCCGCCGAACTCGACGGCCGCGTCCTGGACATGAGTGCCTTGCCCAAGTGCTCACCGCGCGAGTACAGCAGCGGCCGCTGCCCGGTGACCCCGTACGACCCCCACCAGCGCATCAGGTGGACTCAAGGTCTCGACCTGGCGACCACGGAGCCGATGTGGGTCCCGGCCGTCATGGCCCGCCACGGCATCCGGCGGCTCGCCGGCGCGGAAGGCTTCTGGAACCGGATCTCGACCGGGTACGCGGTGCATTCCGATCCCGTCGAGGCGATCGTGCGCGGTATCGCCGAAGTCTGCGAGCGAGACGCGGCCGCGATCACCTGGCTGCAGATGCTGCCCCTGCGCCGGATCACTTTCGACACACCGACGGACGACTTGAGCACACTGATCGAATACAGCGACCGGCACTTCATGGACACGTACTTCTTCGACGCCACCACCGACATGGGAGTGCCCACCGTCTACTGCGTGCAGACCTCGGAGTACGACGAGGCATGCCGCCAGATCGTCGGCTGCGCCACCGGACGCGACCTTCCGGAGGCCGCGGCGAAAACCCTGCTCGAAACCATCCCGGCCCGTGCCCTCTTCCACCGCGAGGACCCCGGAAGCTTTGGCCTGATCATGGCGGGAGCCGAACTCATGGGAAAGGCGCGGCGGCGGCAGTCCTTCGATTTCCTGCTCGGCGGCCACGGCGATACCCGGCGGCAGAGCCCTCCCGGTCAGCCGACGCTGCCCACCGATTCCACCGCCGCGCTCCAGCAGTTGCTCCGGGCTCTCGGCGGGCGCGGGATGCAGGCGGTGGCCGTGGACCGGACCACCCGGGAATTGGAGCTCGCCGGGCTGACCGCCGTCTGCGTGGTCATCCCCGCCCTGCAGCCGCTGACCTTTCATCGGTACGGCCAGTACCGGGCACATCCAAGGCTTTACGACGCACCCGCGCACATGGGCCATTCCGTACGTCGAGAGGAGGAGCTGAACCCGTGGCCGCAGCCCTTTCTCTGATAGCCGTCGGCGGGTTCGGTGAGCGGACCGCGCAGCTGCTGTCCGCACAGTTCACGGGCAGCGCCGTGCTGTCGCCCGACGACGTCGAGCAGGCATTCGGCACGGTGCGCGGCACTGTCGTACTCACCGCGCAGAACCCCGCTCCCCGTCTCTGTGAGCGGCTGGACAACCTCGCGTACCGGTTCTCGCGTCCCTGGCTTCCCGTCGTCATGGACAACTCGGTCGTACGAGTCGGACCGCTCATCCGACCGCCGTACGGGCCGTGCTTCCGCTGCTTCCAAGGACGGCGCGCACAGCACGACCGTGAAGCCGCCGCCACGGCGCTGCTGCACCATTCCTACGACGCCGGACAGCAGCCCGGCCCCGGCGGGTTCCTGCCGCACCACGCCCGGCTGGCCGCGGCCGTGGCGGCAACCTGTCTGCGGGCCGTCCCCGAGGCCGGGGCGCCCGACGGGCCGGACGACGGCATCGTCACCACCATCCGGCTCAGGGAGTGGGGCATCGACAGGAACCACGTCGTCCCGCGCCACAGCTGCCCCCGCTGCGGCCCCTCCGCGCCCGTGCGAGAGGCGATCGGGGACTCCGGTCCGGGGCGCCTGCGGGCGGCCCTGGGCCCTGTCCGTACAGCGGAGGCCGGCCGATGAGTCACCCACCGCGTCACGAAGTCCCGGCATTCCCCGCGCTCTGCCGTGGTCTCGCGCGCGTCGAATCCCCTGGTGGACTCGTGATCGAGGGCGGCCCGCACCGGATGCTTCTCGGCGGGGCATCGACGGAGTTCGTCGCCCGGCTGCTGCCGCTCCTCGACGGCCGTCACGACCACGCGGCGTTGTGCGCGCGGCTCGACGTGGAGCCGGCCCGGCTCCGGCAGGCGCTGGAACTCATCGGCGACTGGGGTGTGCTCGAATCCGGTGGCCCCGGGTCCACGGCGGATCCGCCGGTCTCCGATGACGTGGTGGCGTACTTCTCCCGCACCATCAACACCATGGACGGCCACGGTTCGGCCGAGGACCTGCTTGCCGCGCTGGCGGCCGCGAGCGTGTTGCTGGTGACCGGCGAGCAGTTGGGCGGGCCGCTGGCCGAGGACCTCGCTGCCGGCGGCGTCGGCACGGTGGCGGTGGCCGAGGCGGCCGCCGACGGCGCCCGGCCGACCAGTGCGGGGGACATGGCTCCCGGCACCGGTCTGGTGGTCGCTCTCGACACGCCGGACAGTCCGGCACGGCTCGCGGCCCTGGTCGTATCGGCTCATGCCGTGGGAGTTCCGGTGCTGCGCGCAGCCTGCCGGGCCGACGCGGTGGAAGTGGGGCCGTTGTTCTGGCCGGGGCAGTCCGCGTGTGTCGGCTGCTTCCGCCGCGGCGACGCCGCATGGGATCCCGGCCCCGTACCGGGCGTCGCTCCCGACGAGGCGGCCATGGGTCTCCTGACCGCACTGACCACGTCGGAGGTACTGGCGGTGCTCGGGGGTACGACTCCACCGGCGACGTCGAGCGCCGTTGTCCGTGTCACGGTCGCCTCCCACACCACCGAGCGCCGGCTCCTCACGCCCGACACCGGCTGCGCGCGGTGCGGTGACGGCACGGCGGCGGCGGACCCCGGACCGGCGGCGACCGCGCGGTCCGTCGACGCGTACGAGTGGCAGCAGGCGCTGCCCCCGCGGGAGTTGGCCGCCACCGTCAGGATGACGGCGCCCAGGCGCCGGCAGTTGCGCAAGGCGCTCGACCGGCGCACGGTCCTGCCCACGTCCCCCGCTCGTGCGCTGCCTGCCGCACCGGACCCGCACGAGAACGTACGCGCGAACCCGCTGGCAGACATCGCCGGACTGCTCGTGCGGACGGCCGGCCTGGATGGCGCGGAGGCCGGCCGATCCGTCGGGACCTCCGAAGCCCGACGGGCCGGGGTAACCGGCGGGACGGGTCCGTCGGCCGGGGTCGACGCCGCTGGTATCGAGCGCCGGCTGCCGAGCCAAGGTGGTCTCGCCTGCGTCGAGTTGTACGTCCTGGCCGAGCCGTCGCTCTTCGGGCTGCCCGGCTCCGTCTTCACGTACGACGACGTCGGACACCGGGTGTTCTCCGTCCGGGCGGACATCCTGCCGTGGCGGGCAGCGCTGGCACGGGCCGGACTGGATGGCGAGGAGACGGAGGCGGCCGTGGTCGTCGTGGCCGACATCGGCCGCCTGCACACGGTGTGCGGGGACAGTGCCTGGCGAACGGCCCATCTGGAAGCGGGCGTTGCCGCCATGCAACTCATCGTGGCAGCGCGGGGATCCGGAATCCACGTGACCTTCACCGCGGACTGGGACAGCGATCTGCCCGAGTGGCTTGAGATCGACCCGGAACGGGAGGCCGTCACCGCCGTCGCGGCGCTGTCGCGCGATTCCTGGGCGCGGCCGACGGCACAGGAGACCCTGAGATGACACTGATCCGGATGGCGGACGCCATCACGGACGTGGCGGCGGTGTGTCGCGGTACGGTCGGCGCGTCGCCCCGTACCGATGACGTCGCCGGTGCCGCTGCCGGGCGCACACCGCCGTGCCAGGGCTCCGCAGGGCAGGACACTGTCCTGCGGAGCGTGCCCGGGCAGTGGGCCGATCCCCTCCAAGGGCTGCCGGCACAACGCACCCCGGCGCACGCCTTCGCCCCGGCACAGGTCGACGACGGCCAGGTACTCGCCCTGCTGGACGGGGCCTGGAGCATTCATCGGGCCGCACTGCCACGGGGCGGGACCGGCCCGGACGTATTCGCCGTCGTCGGGCACCGGCCTTCGTCCGCCGGCCGCGGCGGTGACCTCTACTCGGCGGGCACGGCCGGCACCCCCGTCACCGAAATGCCCCGCCTCCCCCCGCTCTCCGGGCTCTACATGGACGCACCGCTTCTCCTGCTGGTCTGCGGAGACCTGCGGGGCGTCGGCGATTCGCCCACCGCGAGCGGGTATCCCGCACTCCTTTCCGGAGCCGGGGCCCTGGGACACGCGCTGTGGCTCACGGCGCTGTCGGCCGGGCTCGGCGGGCGGATCTTCACCAGCGGCTGCCGCCCGGCCACCACCGCAGTCCGGCGCCATCGGCCCGGGATGCGCCATCTGCTGACCGTGGCCGTCGGCCACCTCGATGGGAGACACATATGACCGCCCCCGGCTCCACAACAGCTCCTGCCCAGGACATCGCCGCGAGCACCGGCCACCCCGAGCCGGTCTTCATTCTCTCCCCGCCGCGCTCCTTCTCCACCATCACCCTGGCCCTCCTCGCAGGGCACCCGCAGATCTTCGGCTTCCCGGAGTTGCTGGTCTTCGCGAACGAGCGGGTGAGCGATCTGATCGGCGACAACGGCACCGAAGCCGAGAGGTTCCCTCCCGAGTACCGCAGGACGCGGCTGAGCGGGGTCTTCCGTGCCATCGCCCAGGTGCACGAGGGTGTCCAGACGCAGGACGCGCTCGACCGCGCCCGCGACTGGCTGCTGGAGCGGACGGACTGGCCGACGACGAGCGTGCTCGATGATCTGCTGGGACACGTCGGCCCGCTCGTCGGTGTCGAGAAGTCCCCGGACACCGTGGCCACGGACGAGTCGCTGGCGCGCTGTCTGAATCACTATCCCAAGGCCAAGTTCCTCCACCTGACCCGGCACCCGGTCACCACCCAGCGCTCCATGCAGGAGCAGAACCCCCAGTACCTCACCAACAAGAAGGTGCGGGCGGTGGGAGCCGCGACGTCCTGGTACCTGTCACACCGGAGGATCGCGGCCAGTCTCGCGGAGCTGCCCGACGATCAGTGGATGCGCGTGCGCGGCGAGGATCTGCTCCGCGAACCGGAGCTGTGGTCACGCCGGCTTCTGGACTGGCTCGGCCTGGACGCGAGCGACGGCGTCATCGACCGGATGCTGCGTCCCGAGGCCTGGCAATTCGCCAACAACGGTCCCTCGGGGGGACTTTACGGCGGTGATCACAAATTCTTGAGCAATCCGCGGCTCAGGCCGGTCCCCGATCCCGGTCCCGTGCGCTTCGACCCCGAGTGGGGACTGCTGGACGAGATGTGCGACCGAATGACCCGCCTGGCCCACGAGTTGGGCTACTGAACCGGCAGAAGGAGGCACGGTGACGTATCCGCGAAGAGCCACGCACGCCGCTGAACGTGGGCCGGCCAGGGCGCCACCGCCTCACGGCGGAACGCTCCCCGGCCGGGCCATGTCACGCACATAGATCAGATGGGAGAGTCACGATGTCCGAAGCACAGGAACTGACGGTACGAGACATTTCGGAGACCAGCTGGGAGGGCCTTGTCGCCACGGCCCTGTCCGGGATCGAGGAGAGCCCGGGCTGGACCGACTGCTGGCCCACCGGCGGCACGTCCGGCGTGTGCTGCACCACCTCGCCGGCCGCTCCGGAGCCGACGCTCTGACCAGCCGATAGGGATGAGGTGCCATCGCCCGGAAAGGGCGGTGGCACCTCGTTCCGCCGTACAGGGGACGGGAGGCGGAGCCCGCGCGCAGCTCTGCGCGGCCCGGTCGTCCAGGCCGCGCAAGATCTCCTCGCCGGTCACCTGAGGAAGGCGCCGGAGATCACCCGCTCTTCTTGCTCACCAGGTAGCGGCCGATGACAACATGGTCGATCTCCGTCTTCAGGAAGCACTCCAAGGCGTCCTGAGGAGAGCAGACGATGGGCTCACCGGCCACGTTGAACGACGTGTTGAGCAGGCACGGGACACCGGTCTGCCCGGAGAATGCCTCAAGGAGCCGCGCCAGTTCCGGATTGCTCCGGGGGGTGACCGTCTGGATCCGCGCGGTGCCGTCCACATGGCAGGCGCCGGGGATCCTGTCCCGGTAGTCGTCCTTCACCGGGAAGACGAAGGTCATGTACGGGGACCGGCGCTTCTTGCCCATCTCGAAGACCCGCGGGGCCTCGGATTCAAGGATCACCGGGGCGAACGGCCGGAACGGTTCACGGTGCTTCACCCGGAGATTGATGATGTCCTTGATATCGCCGAACGCCGGATTGGCGAGGATGCTCCGGTTCCCCAGCGCACGCGGCCCGTATTCGGCGCGCCCTTGGAACCAGCCCACCACCTTCTTCTCCGACAGGAGTTCGGCGGTCCGCTGCGCGACCTGCCCGCCTTCCAGCTCGACCCACTCAACGCTGTCCGCGACACGGAGCAGTTCCTCGTGAATCTCGTGGTCTTCGTAGGCGGGCCCCAGATAGGGGGTGGGCCCGGCCGGTGAATGCCGGCGTGGGAGGCCGCCGGCGTAGACCGCCGCGCCGATGGCCACTCCGGAATCCCCGGCGCCGAAGCTGACCTCGATGTCGGCGAAGGGAGACCTCTCCAGCATCTTCGTGTTGCTGACGCAGTTGAGGGCCAGGCCGCCTTCGAACACCAGCGTGTCGAGACCGCTGGCGGCGGCCAGGGCGCGCGTCTGGTGCACCGTGACGGCCTCGACCATGTGCTGGGCCATCGACGCCACTTTGACCCGGAAGCCGAACTCCTCGCGCTTGGCGGGGTCCGCCTCGAAGAGATGGTCGAAGAGCGCGTAGTACGCCCTCCTGTCACCAGGGATGGAGACCGTGTAGGAACCGTCCTCGCGAAGTCTCACCGCCCGCGCGAGGAGCGGATTGCGCAGGGGCGGTGGAGCGTACGCGGCCAGACCCATGACCTTGTACTCGTCGTTGTTGGGAACGAATCCGAGGTAGCGGGTGATCTTTCCGTAGGCCAGGGCCAGGGAGTTGTCCACGTCGACCGTGCCGCGGTCGAAGACGGAGACCACTCCGTCGCGTACCTCCCCCATGACCGAGGAGAGGGTCTCGGCACGACCGTCACTCACCAGGAAGGCGGCATCGCCGCCCCCTGCCAGGTACGAGCCGCACATGAGGTGAGCCAGATGGTGCGGCACGAGAAGGAGCTTGTTGGGATCCATCTCGAACCCGGTGCGTCGTACGAAGTCGTCGTGCACCGCCGACCGGCTGAGCATGCCGGTGTAGAGCTCGCCGACGCGTCGCACATGATCGAACTTCGCCTCGACCGGCATGTCCCGCGCACAGATCCCCGCGATCATTTCCTCGGCTACGGCGGAGGTGAATTTCCAGGGAAAGGCGAAGACATCCACCTGGTCGAGCCGGATACCGATGGACTCAGTACACCAGCCGACCGCATTCACCGGGAAGTCGGAGGTCTTCTTGTCACGGTTCAGCCGCTCTTCCTCCACTGCCGCGACGACTTCACCGTCGACAGAGAGCGCCGCTGCCGCGTCGTGCCCCATGAGCAGATGACGGTCGACACCAGTGGCGCCGTAAAGACGCTCGAAGAGCTCCGAACTACGACTGAATCCGTTGTAGCCGAGCACGATCACCTGGCTTCACCTTTCTCAGCACAGCGGTACCCGAGCAGTCTCCCCGACGGACGCACACGGCGCATACGCGCGAGATACGTTCCGGAGAGGCACTTGTCCCGTGGTGGAGAACGCTCCCGTTGACGGGATCTCTGGATTAGGGTGTCGATTTCGCCGGAACCAACAGGCTTACCTTTTCCCGCCGTTGAGCTCACTGGAGGCCCCTCGGTGCCCATCACCGTCGCCGAAGCAGGCAGAACGCTCGCGGATCCCGCCACGTACGCCGATGACGAGTTGCTGCACGCGGCTCTGTCACTGCTGCGACGTGAGGCGCCGGTCCACTGGGTGGAGGCCCCGGGGTACAACCCTTTCTGGGCGGTCACCCGCCATGCCGACATCCAGGAGGTGGAGCGCGAGAACGAGACATTTCTGAGCGCTCCGCGCCCGGTGCTGGTCGGCGCCTCGGTGGACGCGGCCCATCAGCGGTCGGAGGCGGGACGGACCGCGCTGCGCCCGCTCATTCATCTGGACGGTCATGAGCATCGGGGGATGAGAGGGGTGATCGCGGACCGGTTCCGGCCGCAGGCGGTCGGTCACCTTGAGCCGCGGGTACGGGCGCTTGCCGGGAAAGCGGTCGACCGCATGCGGGAGTTCGGGTCGGCATGCGAATTCGTCGGTGACGTCTCCGACGTGTACGCGCTCGACGTGTTGCTGTGCTTGATGGGGCTCGACCGTTCCGAGTCCGCACAGATCTTCCGGTTCACCCCGGCGGGGCGGCGCCCCCTTCCTCCCGAGGCCCGGCAGTCGGCCATGCGCGAGTTCTATACGTACTTCATGGACCTGGCGGCCCGGCGCCGGGCGAGGCCGACGGACGACCTGGCATCGGTCATCGCCAACGCCCGGCTGGACGGACGCCTCCTCGACGACCGGGAGATGCTCTCCTCCTACATCATCATCCTGTCGGCCGGTCACGACACCGCGGGCGCGACCATCGCCGGGGGGCTCAAAGCCCTCATCGAGAACCCCGGACAGCTGGACATGCTCCGGGAGCACCCCGACAGACTCCCCTCGGCGGTCGACGAGATGATCCGCTGGGTCACCCCGGTCAAGGGGTTCATGCGGACCGCGGTCCAGGACTACACGTTGCGCGACGTCGTCATCAGGAAAGGAGACTCGGTGCTCCTCTCCTATCCTTCGGCCAATCGCGACGAAGCGGTATTCGACGCCCCGCACCGATTCGATGTGGAGCGGACTCCCAACCGGCACCTGGCGTTCGGGTACGGAGTGCATCACTGTCTCGGCGCGGCGCTGGCGAAGCTCGAAATACTGTCATTCTTCGCGGAACTCCTGCCCCGTATCGGAACCATGGAACTTTCCGGTGAGCCGGCATACTTGAGCTCCGCTTTCTCCGGCGGCCTCAAATACCTTCCGTTGCGGTACTCATGGGCGCACTAGCACAAGCTCAGTGCGCTTCTCGTATGTGAACCGTATGGCCGGTGGGCAAAGCTGGCCGGACGGCTCAATGCTCCGTCTCACGCCTATGGAGGAGTCCCGTGGAATTGAACCCGGCAGGTCCGGAACTCGGGGACGCGTTCGGCATGCAGCTCTCCGACTCACTGCGCCTGCAACGGCCGGTGGTCGCCTATGTGGAGCGTTCGGACGGCCTGATCACGCCTTCGGGCTCGGCCCAGTGGCTGGGCGACGAGGAGAGCTGGCCACCGGCCATCCGTGAACTCCTCGGCAATGCGTCGGGACGGGTCCTGGACATCGGGGCCGGCGGCGGCAGGCACAGCGCGTTTCTGGCCGGGAGATCCTGCGATGTGACGGTTCTCGACAACTCCCCGCTGGCGCTTGGAATCTGCCGGGAGCGCGGCATCCAGGAGTGTGTCCTCGGTGACATCGGGAAGTCCGCGGACCTCTTCCGCGACAGCGAACCGTTCCGGACGGTGTTGCTGCTCGGCAACAATGTCGGCCTGCTGGGCTCCGCGGCCCACGGTACGGAGATACTCCGCCAACTGCACGACGTCACGGCCGAAGATGCGCTCATCCTTGCCGAGGGGCGCCGTCCGGTCGCCGTCACCGAGGAGAACCACGCCTACGTGACGGCCAACCGCGCCCGAGGCAGGCTCCCCGGCGAACTACTCATGCGTATCCGGTACCGGACCACCGCCACATCGTGGTTCCCCTACCTCTTCTGCGACCCGTCCGAGCTGGCCCTGATCGCACAACCCGCCGGGTGGGAGATCTCCGACGTGGAGGATTTCCGCTATCCGGGCAGCCCCCCTGCCGCACCCCTACTGTCGTACACGGCTGTGCTGCGCAAATCCGGCCGCCCGGGCACCGACGCTCAGTCCGCCGGCTGAGAGGGGCGCGGGCGGGCGAAGAACTCTCAGCGGCACAACCGCCCCCGGGCAGAAGGGACTTCGGACCTACTCCTCTAGCGCCACGAGAAGGGGGAACAGACGGGCCGGAATCCCGTACGCGCGTAAATCTCCAGGGCACGCTGCCCGGCCCGCCGTGCCGCCGCCTGATCCCCGTCGGCACGATGCGCCATCGCCTTCACCACGTACGCCTGCCCCTCGTGGAGCAGCAGCAGGGAGGACCGGGCGAGTGCGAGCGCTTCACCGGAGTGCCGCAATGCCTCACCGGGCCGGTTCATGCGCAGGGCGCAGACTCCGGAGCCGAGCAGGGCCATGACGAGCCCTCGCAGGTAGCCCATCTCGTATGCCGCCGGGCGAGCTCTGTCGAAATGGGCCAAGGCCCGCTCATAGCTGCGGAGTTCGAACCTGGCGTGTCCCATGGCTATCATCGCGTCCAGCTTCATCCGCGGCCGCCCCGCCTTCCTGCTCACCCTGGACGCCGCGAGCCCGAACCGCAAGGCGCCGCGGCCGTCGCCTCCTCTCGCGGCGATAAGGGCCAGGCCGCTCAGGGACTCTGCCTCACCCGCGAGATTGCCGACGGCCCGGTATCCCTGGAGGGACTCCTCGGCCAGCTTCACGGCTTCCCGCTGTTCCCCGAGGTCGGACGAGATCGCCGCCAGGGTGTTGCCGACCCGCGCGATGCTGTGAGGTGCGCCGATCCTCCGGGACAGGGCAAGGGCTCGTCTGCAGAATATGCCCGCCTCCCGCAGCCGCCCCATCGCGTACAGCACCTCACCTCTCCCGGACAACGGCTGCGCCTGGCAGTTCACCCGCCTGAT
This sequence comes from Streptomyces scopuliridis RB72, assembly GCF_000718095.1. Classification (GTDB taxonomy): domain Bacteria; phylum Actinomycetota; class Actinomycetes; order Streptomycetales; family Streptomycetaceae; genus Streptomyces; species Streptomyces scopuliridis. The sequence continues at coordinate 95,836 of NZ_JOEI01000029.1, forward strand.
GGCATTGTTGAGTGCGATGGCCTCGTCGAAGTCTCCGGCCGCCTGCTCAAGCCCCCCGAGGTCCGTGCTCAGACCCGCGAGGTCCGACAGGGCGGCGGCCTCACCCGCTTCCACAGCCTGTCCCGGAGCGTCTCCCGCACGTTCGGCGGCGCGCCGTGCGATGGTGTCCACGGCCATCCAGCTCTCGGTGTCCCGACGAAGCCAGAAGTATCCGCGCAGAGTGCTCGCAAGGAGCCGGTCCACCGGATCCGGTTCGCTGTCGGCGCCGGCATCGGCGTCGATGGACTGTATGAGCTTGACCAGTTCCGTGCGTTCGGCGTCGAACCAGGCGGCCGCGTCCTTCCGGTTGTCGAACCGCGGCGACGGGGGCGGCTCCCCCGGACCGGGCAGCTCAAGGCGCGGGAACTGCGGATGGAGGCAGCGTGCTGCCGCGTCCGCGGCGCCCAGATACCAGCGCAACAAGCGGCGACGGCCCTCCCGGCGTACCTGGGCCGGCTGCTCCTCATCGGCCAAGAACCGTGCGTACCACCAGATCAAGTCAGGGAGACGCACCCTCTCCCGCATGATGGACTCCACCAGATGGATGGAGTACAGCCGGTCCAGGAGAGCTTGCGTCGCCCTGACGGACCGGCCGAGGAGCGCCGCGACCGCCGCGACGGTCGTCGCGGGTCCTGGCAGCAGACCCAGCATCCGGAAGGCTTCCGCGGTCTCCGGGTCCAGCCGTTGGCGGGTGAGCTCGAAGGCCCGGCGCACCGCCGATCCGGGGTCTCCGGCCACCGAGAGATGCTCCAGAGGATTTCCCGACCTCAGTGCTCCGGCGTAGTCGGCGAGGCGGCAGTCGGGGTTCACGGCGAGATTCGCCGCGACGATCCGCAGGGCGAGGGGGTTGCCTCCGCAGACCTTCACGAGGTCGGCCAGCGCCTGCGGTTCACTCCCCGCCCTCACGGCCCCGATGATGCTGCGCAGCAGCTCCTCGGCTTCGGCGGTCGCCAGCGGCCCCAACCGCAGAGTCGAGGCGCCGTGACGCACTATGAGGCCGCCGAGCCGACTGCGGCTCGTGACGAGGGCCAGGCAGCCGAGCCCGTACGGGACCAGCCCGCTGACCTGGTCCGCCGATTCCGCGTTGTCGAGGACGACCAGTACGCGACGGCCGACCAGCGCCCGCTGATACAACTCCGCCAGCTCTGCCTCACGGTGCGGGATGTCCTGATAAGCGGTGCCGAGGCTGGACAGCAGGGTCGTGAGCGCCTCCTTCGGCGTCAGCGGATCCCCTTCGCTGTGGCCACGCAGATCGACGAACAGCTGGCCGTCCGGGAAGTCCGCCTCCGCCCGGCGGCTCCACTGGAGCGCCAGGGCTGTCTTGCCGGTGCCTGCCGCGCCCACCACCGTCACCAGCCCGGACCTGCTGCCGGCCTGCGCCGCGAGTGCGGTCAGCTCCTCCAACTCCCTTTCCCTGCCGATGTATACGCCTGTCCTGGGGTGTCGGCGCACGGACTGGGCGCAGGCGGCGCCGGCCTCAGGGTTCACCGCCTTCCACCGAGCGGCCGTGTCGCGCGCCGCGGGGGGTTCAGGGCCGGCTTCCGCCCCGGGCCGTCGGCCCACACCCTGAAGCTGGAGATCCTTCAGCAGCGCGGGGTCCGCGTGCAGGATCATGCCCTGGACGCGTTTCAGATCGACGCCCGGATCGAGCCCGAGCTCCTCGGCCAGCCGCGCGCGCGTTTCGTTGTACACCTGCAGCGCTTCGCCCCGCCTGTCGGAACGGTACAGCGCGATCATCCGGAGTACCGCCAGGCGTTCATGATGCGGATGCTCCGCCATGACGTGCGCCAACTCCTCAAGAGCGAGACCGTGTTGGCCGAGCGCGAGTCTGGCCTCGGCACGCTGGACGGCTGCCGACAGACGCAGCTCGTCGAACCCCGTGCCGAGCCGCCGGCTCAGCCCCTCCGACGCGACACCGGCCAGTACGGGACCACCCCACTCCGGAAGGGCCAGACCGAGCAGACGCAGCCGCTCCGCAGGGGCACTCGCCCGCTCTGCACTTTGCAGTCGCGAACGAAATCGGTGCAAGTCCACGGCCTGCGGATCACCGTCCAGGAGATACCCGCCACTCGCTTTGGAGAGCACAAACCCGTACTCCTCGGCCGATTCCTCATTGAGCCGGCCACGGAGGCGTGAGACATGAGCCTGAAGACTCCCGCGGGCACTTGACGGCGGCGGGCCCTCGTCCCAGAGAAGTTCGATCAGCCGGTTCGCCGAAACAGTACGCCCGATGTCGAGCAACAGGAGCCCCAGGAGCAGCCGTTCCCTACGGCGCCCGATGGGCAACGACACACCCTCGCGAAGCCACTCCAGGTGCCCAAGGATCCGGAACCGCATCGCATCTCCCCGTTGGTCATGGAGTGATCATCCGCAATGCCGACTGCAGATGGCAAGGGGGTGGCAAGAGCATGGCAAGAGAGTGGCCGGATGCTCCTGCCAGCCTCGCGGCGTGCTGGAGCAAGGAAGGCTCGGCCCATGAGTGGACGTAGGCCCAACACGCCGTCGAGCAGCGGGAATACGAACACGGGGAGAGGTTTCAACAACGTGGGTACCGAGATTGAGTTTCGAGTCCTGGGCGTGGTCGAAGTACGCGCGGGCATGGAGTGGCTACCGCTCAGCGGCAAACAGCGGTCACTGCTCGCCGCCCTGCTTCTGCAGGCCAACCGCACCGTGACCAATGTCCGTCTCATGGATTCCGTGTGGGGCAGCCCCCTGCCCGTCTCACCGGAGACCCGGGTGCGCACCCTCGTGTCGGAACTGCGCCGGGCCTTCGAACCGATCCACCACAACCCCATCACAACCCGTCCTTCCGGCTACTTGATCAGGATCGAACAGGGCCAACTCGACCTGGACACCTTCACCTCGACCGTCACCGGGGCACGGCACAAGCGCTCGCACGGCCAGGCCGAATCAGCGGTCGAGCTCTACGACCGGGCTCTTGGCCTATGGACGGGACCGGCCCTCGGCGGGGCCACGGGGCCCAACGCCGAGGCCGAGTCGGCACGCCTGGAAGAGATGCGTCTGAGCGCCCAGGAAGAGCGGTTCGAGTTGCTGCTGCAACTGGGGCGTTACGCAGAACTGACCGCCGACCTCACCCCCCTCGTCATGGAGTATCCGATGCGGGAGCGACTTCACGCTCAACTGATGGCCGCCCTCCATGACAGCGGCCGCAGGAGCGAAGCCCTGGACCTCTACATGGGTCTGCGCAAGCGGCTGGTCACCGAACTGGGCATGGAGCCGATGCCGGAACTGCAACAGCTGCAGCAGCGCATTCTGGCCGGACCCGCCGATCGGCAGCGAGGTCATGCCTGGGGCCTGGTGCCGTCGATGGCCACGCGCCGGCCGTAGCGCCCGTGCGGGTAGTAGTCCCAGACGGCGTGGTGCTGGACGCAGCGGTTGTCCCAGAACACCAGTGTGTTCGGCTGCCAGCGGACCCGGCAGTGCAGCAGAGGAGTCCGGGCGACATGGGAGTACAGCAGGTCGAGGACCGCTGTGCTCTCGGCTCGGGAGAGCTGCGTGATCTGCGACATATAGGGGTTGTTGACGTAGAGCAGCTTGCGGCCGGTCTCCGGGTGGCGGACCACGAGCGGGTGTTCGTTGCTCGGGACGTCGTACCGGGCCGGCGGGGTCTGCCCCCGCCGCAGCCAGGGCAGCGCACCGTTGTGGAGGGCGGTCAGCCCCTCAAGGAACGTCTTCATCGACGGTGACAGCATGTCGTAGGCCAGATGCATATTGGCGAACAGAGTGTCGCCGCCGCTGCCGGCCTCCGGAACTCGGGTGATGTAGAGCATCGAACCGAGCGACGGTTCGGCTTCGGCGGAGCCGTCGACATGCCAGCCGTCACCGGCGACCCAGCGCGATTCCTTGTTCGCACTGATCTCCAGGATGTACGGGTCCGAGCCCTCGATGGGGAGTGCCACGGGGTGGAGTGCGCCGAAGAGTCCGGCGAACCGCTTGTGGTCGTCGGGAGTGAGGTTCTGGTCGCGGAAGACGAGCACGTGGTGGGTGAGGAAGGCATCCTTGACCTCCTTCTCCTGTTCGGGCGTCGGTTTCTTCGACAGATCGAGGCCCGATATCTCGGCGCCGAGCAACGGAGTCAACGGATCGACCGCGATGGTGTCGTAGACCTGCCGCGTCCGGGTGGTGATGCGTTCGATGGCTTCCAGCGCGGCCTGATCCATGGGCTCTCCATCAGTGGTCGAGTGGTCCGGCAGGAGTGGTGACATGCGTCTGTACGGGCTTCGCGGCCTCCGGGCGAGCCGGTCGGCGGGGGGAGGAGACAAGATCATTTACCGTACCGACGACTTCCGGATCGACAGACAGGTGTGGCTCTGCCTGTGGTCCTGACGTCGGGTACGGCCAGCACAGCCAGGGTCACCGCGACGATGCAGGCGCCGGCCGCGACGAGCACGTGGCCTTGTCCGTACGCGGCGGACAACGGGCCGGCAAGCAGCTGGCCGAACGGGACGGCGGCCAGCGAACCAAGGACCTGATACGACGTCACGCGTGCCAGTTGGCCGGGCGCGATGCGTTCCTGGACGGCAACGGTCAGCGCGATGTTCACCTGCTCCATCGCCACCCCGGTGAGGAAGGCGGCCGGAATCAGTAGCGCCGGCTGCGGCTCGGCGGCCAGGGCCCAGGGCAGGGCCGCGCTGACCGACGTCAGCAGGACTCCGGTGGCCAGGGCCGCGCGGGGCTTCCAGTGCAGCGCGAGCAGCCCTCCGGCGATGGCCCCCAGGGTCTGGGCCGCCAACACCAGCCCCCACGTGCGCGCACCGACGCCGGCTTCGGCCACCGCGGGACCGATGACCTGGACACTGCCCGCCCAGACCAGTTGCCAGACCGAGGCGTGCAGTACCACCGTCCACAGCCAGCGGTGGCGGGCGAACTCCGACCAGCCCTCACGCAGGTCGCCGATCATCGACCCCCGGGCGGAAGCGTGCACCACGGCGCCGACCCGGACCCTGCCGAAGAACAGCCCCGCCACGGCGAATGAAGCGGAGTCGACCAGGATTCCCCAACTGGGGCCCGCCCACCCGATGACAAGACTTCCCCCGGCGGCACCGCACAACGTGGCGACACTGGTGAACGTGCGCAGCAGCGCGTTCGCCCGGCGCAGCAGCTCACCGGGCACGGTCTGGGAGACGAGAGCGGTGGTGGTGGGCAGTTCGACGGCCGCCAACGCCCCGTTGAGGGCGGAGAGCAGCATGAGCAGCGGCACCGAGGCGACACCGCCCAGCAGGGTCAGGCCGGCCACCGCCTGCGTCACGGCAGCGCCGAACGAAGTGCTCTGCAACAGCAGTCGGCGAGGAAAGCGATCCGCCAGAACCCCGCCGAAGGTCGTGGTCACGATAGCGGCCACCGAGCGCACGCCGACCACGAGGCCGAGCTGGGTGACGGAGCCTGTGAGGTCGAGGACCGCGAACGCCAACGCCACCGGCGCCATTCCGTTGCCGAAGAAGCCAGCGGTTCGCCCCTTCGCCATGTTCCGGAAGGCCGGGTGAGCGAGGGGGCCGGTCACGGTACGAACGCTGCGCTCGGCGTCCGATAGCGCACCGGCAGGCCGTCTCCGGTCTGTACGGGTATCCCGCAGACCATGACGAAAGTCGCGAACTCGCCCGGTTCGTCGTTCCCGAGGAGCTGCTCCACCTCGGTGTCCCGGAAGGCGCCGGTGATCGCGGCTCCCAGCCCGAGGGCCACCGAGGTCATGGAGAACACCTGGGCGACATGGCCGACGTTGTGCAGCAGCATCTTGTACGCGCGAGGGTGCGGGTACTTCCAGGACATCCGCGTCGAGAAAGCCGTGGTGAACACCCCGAAGCCGGCCTTCTCGAAGAATCCCTGGTTGAAGGTGAGGTGCTCCAGGGCCTCGGACGGCACGGCTTCCCGCACCGGCACGAGTCCATGCCGGATGCCTTCGTAGCGGTAGATCCCCGGATCGACTCCCACCACGTTCAGGACGACGACGTAGGCCTCCGTCTCGTGCCGTGAGCCGCCGGACGCGTTCGCCCTGAGTTCGAGCACACCCATTTTGCCCGCGTCGATGAATCTGAGCGGCCCGAAGCTGTACTGGAGCAGGGTCGCGAATTCGTCGAGCGGGATCGGATCACCGGAGAAGTCGCGATGGGTACGCCGTCCTTCCAGCACGTCCTGGAAGGACACCGGCATGCGCGCACGGACCCGGGGAAGGAGCAGGATTTCCCCATCAGGTTCCATGCGCCTGGAGTTGGCCGGCCGGTCCCGTCCATTCAGGGACTCGTAGTACTCGGCGATGCCCTCCGACTCCGGGCGCACGAAAGGTGCGTCGCGGATACTCTGGTGGAATTGCCAGGCCAGCGCTCCCCATTCCTTCCAGGGGGCGGGCAGTTCGCGGTCACCAGCGTTGTCCATGGAGGTCAGATAACCCAGTCCACGCAGTTTGGCGATCGCGAGAGCCACGTTCTCGGATTCAGCGGTGAGCGCCTCGGTATCGATACCGTCCGGAGCCGATGTGAGGATCCCGACCACCAAGGGGTGAACCTTCACCCGACCCTTGATCCTGGGGCTGGACATATACGTGCCGTCGCCCCGGACACTGAAGAACACCGGATCGATCAGGCGAAGTTTCACGGTCTCGTACTCCTTGAATCGAATGACGCGCCGGACGGCGTGTGCCGTGTCCCGCACCTGGTGCGGGACACGGCACACGTCACGCTCAGGGGGCCTCGTAGCAGAGGCAGGCTTCGCCCTCCTCCTCGGCCACCTCGACGAGCTCGACCTCGTTGGTGTTCTCCATGGGAATGCACCTCCTTTCGCATAGACAGAGCAGCAACCGCGGTCGTCACTCAGATCGGCGACGGCGCGGCCCGCACCAGCATGGTGGGGACATAGGCGGGGTCCGGGGCCTCGACGATCTCCGTGTCGACGGTGACGAAGCCGTGCCGGGCGAGGATTTCCCGCCATTGCTCGGGGGTGTGGGCCCAGCGCACCACGGGCACGGGGGGACCACCGTTCTTGCGGCGGATATAGGTTCCTTGTGCTCCGTAACAGCCCTCGATCGGCGGCTCGTGGGAGAAGACGAGACAACCGTGCGGCGCGAGCCGCGTCCGCAAGAGGGGCAGCAGAACGTCCGGGTCCGTGAACCACACGGCACCGTAGGCCGAGTAAATGGCGTCGAAACGCATGTCGGTCTCCTTGAGGAATCCGACGGCTTCCTGCGGCACGAAACTCAGACCTGGCACATGGCCCCAGCGCTCACGAGCCTGGGCGAGCAGAACGGGCGACAAGTCCACGCCCACCGCTCGCGCGCCTGTCACCGCCATATGGGCTGTGTTACGGCCGCCTCCACAGCCGAGATCGAGAACTGTGCCCGGTGCACCCAGGAGTTCGGGGCCCGGCCCGTGGTCCGGATACTGGGTCCAGTTGAACCATGTGGTCTCGCCGGCGGCATTGCGTGAGCGCGGCTCCGGCTGACGGTCGGCGAAAGCAGTCCACGGATCGCGTCGGTCAGGCATCCTTGTCGCCTTTCCTGCCCACCGGGAGCTCTGCTCGCCCGACCGGACCCAGGTGAAAGCGAACTGGGTTGATCGTCGCAATATCAGGCATCTGAGCGCCACTCGACGGAAGCATGGGAAGAGTCTTGCCGTTGAATGTACGAAGCACATACGAACCATGCACCGAACCCGGGGCAGTCTGCTCAAGCAGAGGGCCCGGTATGCCGGTTGTCCGTGCTGGATACGGATGGCACACACATCTCGCAAAATATTTCCGAGGAGATTGACACGCCGCGCGAGGCACGACCGACTTCGGCGCCTCGATTGCGTATTCCCTCCACGAAAACGGCCGTCTCCGAGGGTTTCCAGGATGACGAAGCCATCGTGTCGATCGCCGGCACCGCCAGTCCGCCGCAGCGCCTGGCGCTCGCGCGTAGTGTGCCGGTCATGACCGGTGAAAGTGATCTGCGAAAACTACTGAGCGGCATGCGTCCGCAACTCAACCCGGGCCGCTATGTGTTCGCCACCGTCGATGGAGCTGGTGGCGTTCCGTCCGGTATCACCCCCGTCGTCACGGTCTCGGAGCAGGAGGGCCTCACCATGGTGGTGCGGCTGGAGGAGGCCGATGCGGCGGGGCTGTCGTACGACTACGTGGCCGGGTGGATCACACTGCGCGTCCACTCGGCCTTGGAGGCGGTCGGCCTCACTGCCGCCGTCGCCAAGGAGCTCGCCGACATCGGTCTGAGCTGCAACGTGGTCGCCGGTTTCCATCATGACCACCTCTTTGTGCCGTACGAGCGTTCCGCCGAAGCGGTCGCCGCACTGGAGGACCTCGCACGCCGGTCCGTGTGACGCGGTTTCTGGAGAGGTGGGCCGGGCCGCAGCCCGGAGGCCCCGGAGGCGGAGGAGGCCGCCTCATGAGGAAAGGGCTGCTTGCTCAGAGCGACCAGGTGTACGGCCACGGCCACGGCCGCTTCCGCAGTCGTGGCAGTGGCCTGTGCGGCGCCCCGCTCCAGTCAACTGCCCTGCGGATCACCGGGCGTTGAGGCCGCCCCGTCACTCCTGTTCCACGTCAGACTCACGGAGAAATTCGCGGCCGTCGCGGTACTGGCGATGACGACGTCGGCCTCGGCCGACAGCGACACCCCGAACTCCAGGGTGATCTCGTCCGGCGAGTTCGCCATCCCTCGCAACCGGCCCACGAAGCTCTCCGCCACGGGCCGTACGGTGTCCAGCATCTGACCGAACGACCGCTCGGCCCGCGCTACGGAGCGGCTGCCTCGGCCAACTCTGATGAGGCTTTCGTCCACTTCACGGATCTGCACGCGAATCGTCTCGTCGCTGCCGTCACCCAGAGGCACTTCGACCGTATGGACCTGGCGTTCACTCATGGCATCCTCCAATGAGGGGCGTCCGGGGCAGCGGCTTCGAGGTCGGCGATGCTGCCCGACATGATCGTGCGTACGTGCTCCGTGATGTGCTCCGCCGGCCAGTCCCACCAGGCCACTGCCAGCAGCCGGGCCACATCCTCGTCGCTGTAGCGGGTACGGATGAGCCGGGCCGGGTTGCCGCCGACGATTCCGTAGTCGGGCACGTCCGCGGTGACCACGGCGCCGGAGCCGGTGATCGCGCCGTGGCCGATCCGTACGCCGGGCATCACCGTCGTGTCGTAGCCGAACCAGACGTCGTTGCCGACGACGGTGTCACCGCGCCCCGGCAGGCCCGTGAGCAGGTCGAAATGGTCGGCCCAGGAGCCGCCCATGGTGGGGAAGGGGAAGGTCGACGGGCCGTCCATCCGGTGGTTGGCACCGTTCATGATGAACCGCACGCCCGTCCCCAGCGCACAGAACTTGCCGATGACCAGCTTCTCCGGGCCGTAGTGGTAGAGCACATTGCGTGTCTCGAACGCCGTCGGGTCGTCCGGGTCGTCGTAGTAGGAGTACTCCCCGACCTCGATCAGCGGCGACTTCACCAGTGGTCTGAGCAGCACCACTCGCGGCTGATCGGGCATCGGATGGATGACTGTCGCGTCGGCAGGCACAGGCATGGCGAACGTTTCCTTATAGGGTCCGTGTCGGTATCCGGTCCCATGATCGCACCACACCACTCCGGTGTGATGACAGGGAATATCCCGTGGCCAGGGCTCCGGAGACGGGTGAGAGTCCCGGGCATGTACTTCCATCAGATCTACGGCTGACACCGGACGGGGCAGCGCCCCGCTCCCGTCGCGCACACCCGTGTGTGCCACCACGACCCCGCGGACCTCTACCTGTACGACATCGGTGCCTACGCCGCGCGCGCCCTCGCCGAGACGCGGAACCGGCCCCTCATCCAGCTGTCCCCGACCTTCGTGGCCTGGCAGGGCTACGACCAGGACGTCGCGGCGCACGTGTGGCAACTGCCGGGCGCCGACGCGTACCGGGCGAGGTTCGCGCGGTGGCTCGGCGAGTGCGGGGCGGCCACCACCGACGTGGACGCCTTCTCCGGCCCTCCCGGGCGGGCCCTGGCCCTGATCCCCCGGTCGATGCAGCCGCACGCGGACCAGGTCGACACCGACACGGTGACGTTCGTCGGCCCCTGTCTCGGCGCGCGGGCGGGCGACGGTGTCTGGACGCGTCCCGCCGATGCGGAGCACGTGCTGCTGGTCTCTCTGGGCTCGGCGTACACGCGCCGGCCGGAGTTCTACCGTCAGTGCCTGGCGGCCTATGGCAACCTGCCCGGCCGGCACGTCGTACTCCAGATCGGGAAGTACACCGACCCGAGCGAACTCGGCGACATCCCGCCCAACGTCGAAGTCCACTCCTGGGTACCTCAATTGGCGGCTCTGGAACAGGCCGACGCGTTTGTCACCCACGCGGGGATGGGCAGCAGCGGCGAAGGGCTGTTCACCGGTGTTCCGATGATCGCCGTCCCGCAGGGCGCCGAGCAGTTCATGAACGCCGACCGGCTCGTGGAACTGGGCGTGGCCCGCCGCGTCGACACCGAGGACACGGCAGGAGTCAGGCCGCGAGACGGTGGGCGAGGTCGGTCAGTTGCGGCAGCCGCAGCACTCGCCCGCCGGATCCCGGCAGGGGAACGTGCAGCGGCGCGGTCCAACGCTCGGGGATCGTGTCCGGTCCGTAGTACGCGCCCGCGAGGCCGCCGGTGACCGCGGCGACGGTGTCCGTGTCACCGCCGAGGTCGATCGCGGCGCGTACCGCGTCCTCGAAACCGCCCGTGGCGCGCAGGGCCCAGACGGCGGAGCCCAGGCAGGGCCAGACCGCGCCGTTCAACTCGGTGGCCTGATCGGGGTGCCAGTCGGCGGCGAGGACCGTGGCGTATCGCGGGCGGTGGTCCGGATGGACGAGGTCGACGATGCCGGGGAGGGCGGCAAGGGGCTCGGCGCCTTCCAGTGTGACGCGGATGAGTTCGTGGAAGACGGCCGTCCCTTCCCAGGCGGCGCGGTCGCCGTGGGTCAGGGCGGCGATGCGTCGCGCGGCGTCCATGGTGGCTTGCGGTCCGCCGCGTGCGAAGTGGACGGCTGAGGTGGCCGCCCGCATCAAGGAGCCGTTGCCCGCGGCGCGTTGGCTGACCTGGAAGTGAATGGCGGCGGCCAGATCCCAGGGCATGCCATTGGTGAGGACGTCCTCTGTCTGGAGGCCGATGTCCTTGGGGTCGGACGCCGCCCATCGCTGGAAGCGGGCGAAGATGTCGGGCAGATCCAGCTCGCCCCGTTCCAGCAGCGACTCCGCCACCAGGACCGCCATCTGCGTGTCGTCCGTGGCCTCGCCGGGATCCCAGCCGCCGCCTCCGCACATCTCGCCGCCGGCGCCGGGCGCCGGGAACCGCGTGGAGAACGCTCCCGCCGGGCCGAACTCGAAGGGCGCTCCGAGGGCGTCGCCCACCGCCGAACCGATGACCGCGCCGACGGACCGCTGTATCCGATTCACCCCGTCAGGTTATCGGCCGCGAGCCCCCGCCTCCGTCCCGCCGGTTCATGGCCCCGCGTGGATATAGGCGGCCCAGGACAGCGGGTCGTCGTCCCGCTCCCGCAGCCGTTGTACGGCGGTGTGCAGGGCGGTCGCGGCGCGGCCCGGATCGAGGCCGGCGGGAGCGTCCGGGCGCGGGGGCCGCATCAGGCCGGTGTAGAAGAAGTCCGCCGCACGCAGCGCGCACGCGTCGTCCACCACCCACTGGGCGGCCACCACATGCGTGAACCCGGCCAGTTGCAGGGCACCGGCCAGATGAACCGCCTCGTCGGGCAGCCCGGCGGCGCCCCGCGCGGTCTCGCACGCCGACAGGAACGCCAACCGCGCGCGGTCCAGGCGCAGTCGCGAGATGTCCGCGACCGTCAGCGGACCGGCCTGCCTGTGGTCGTGGCAGTACAGCGCGCCGCCGGCCGAGTCGGTGGGGTCCTGGCTGCCGTGGCCCGAAAAGTGCAGGAAGGAGTGGGACCGCAGTGTGTCCAGGACAGCCGCGCGCGACGCCCGGGGCCCCGACAGGACCGTGGTCCGCGGCACCCGGTCCGCCAGCAGCCGTACTTCGGCGCGCGCCTGCGGCAGTGGGGGCAGACCGGGGGTGTCGGACTGGTCGACGGCGAGCATCCGGCCGTGTTCGCCGTCCGGGCCCGTCTCGCCCCTGCCACCGGCCCGCGCGTCCGTCCGGTCACGCGGGACGGTCTGTGCGGCGAGGGCCCGCAGGGTGGTTGTGTACGAGCACACGAACCGGTCCGGCACCGACCGCGGTGCGCCGTCCGCCCCCGCGGCCTCGGGCCCGTAGTGTCCCGCGGCGTGCAGTGGCAGCAGAGAGAGCAGGCCGGTGGGGCACCACCAGAGCCGGGTCGGCCGCAGCTCCGGGCCCGGGGCGCTGTCCGCCGGCCCCAGCGCGGCCAGTACGGGCCCGGCCACGACGTCCCACAGCCAGCCGAGGGTACGGAGCAGGATCCGCTGGGCCCGCCAGGCGTCGGCCGGTGAACGGCCCACCGAGGCGAGCGCGTCGAGCAGGGTCCCGGCCCGTTCGGCCAGACCGCCCGGCCCCTCCAGCGTCAGGTCGGGCAGTGTGACGGTGCGCAGCGCGTCGCGGGTGACGACGAGCGCGTCACAGCGCAGTGCGCTGGTGTTGACGACCACCACCGGCCCGTTCCCGGCGGCGGCTCGGAGCCGTTCGAGGGAGGGCAGCCGCAGGAAGTCCGCCAGGCCGGGCAGTTCGCGCGCGCGGCGCACCAGATCGTCCATCTCGCGGGCCAGTTCACGGCGCCGCTCCGCCATCACGCGCTGGTCATGTACGAGTCGCGCGGGGTCGGCCGCGCTCGCCGCGGGGTCCTGAGCGGAGTCTGCTGAGTCCAGGAAGGCCCGCACCTCCCGGATGCGGTGGGCGAGTTCGGGTGCCTGCTCCCGTAACACGGTCATGTCGTCGCGGGCGTCGAGGGCTTGTGCCAGGAGCACACCGCGGCCCTGCTCCAGCAGTCGCAGGGCGTCACGCGGCCGTCCCGCGTTCAGGGCGACGGCGGCGGCGTCGCCGGCCAGACCCACCGCGCGGCCGAGCGCGTCGAGCCGGTCGGTGCGGTCCAGGCCGTGCCAGGCCAGCAGCGGCAGTTGGGAAATGGCGGCCCGGTGGGCGTCCAGCGCCTCCGCCCAGTCCTCGACGCCGGCGGACGCGGTGGCCCAGCCGCGCGCGGCGCGGAACCGCACGGCCGCCGGGGCGGTGTCGATGCCGGAGGCCCGGCGCAGTGCGTCGAACCCCGCGGCGAGGTCGCGCGGGTCCCCGCTCAGCGAGCAGCGGGAGAGGAGCGCCGAACCCAGATTGGACAGGCACATGGCGCGCTGCGGATGGTCGTCGGGCAGCAACCCGACCGCCGTACGGGCGGCTTGGACCGCCTCGTCCACATCGGCGGCCTCGTCGGGCGAGTCCTCCTTCGCGTAGCGGGTGAGGAGTGCCATGGCGAGGTTGGCCAGATAGGTCGGGCGCTGCGGATGGTCCTCCGGGCAGAGGTGTGCGGCCTGGCGCAGGCAGCTGACCGCCTCGTCGCCGTCGGACCGCCGGCCGGCGCTCTTGTACCGTCGACGCAGCGCGAGTGCCAGGTTGGACAGCTGTGTGGCGCGCTGCGGATGGTCGTCGGGCAGGGCCCGGAACGCCGCGCGGGACGCCTCGATCGCCTCGTCCAGGTCGGCGAGCGCGCCCGTCCGCCTGTGCCGGGAGGTGAGGGCCACGGACAGATTGGTCAGATGCAGGGCTCCGTCCACATGCCCGGTGGGCAGCGCGCGGACCGCGGCGCGGGACGTCTCGATCGCCTCGTCCAGGTCGGCGAGCGCGCCCGACCATTCGTACCGTCGGCGCAGGGCGACGCCCAGGTTGGTCAGATGGACGACGTGGGCGGACGCGTCCGCCGGGGAGGTGGCCCCGACCGATTCCCGCCCCGCCCGTACCGAGTCCTCCAGATCTTGCTGTATCCCCGACCGGAGATAGCGGGCGCTGAGGACGGCGCTCAGATTGGAGAGGTAGATCGCGCGCTCCGGGTGGTCCTCGGGCAGGACCGCCACCGCCTGCCGGCTCAGCTCGACCGACCGGTCCAGATCGGCGCCCGAGCCGAGCCGCTCGGCCCGCACGCGCAACACCGCGCCGAGATTGGACAGTTGCTTCGCGCGCTGTGGATCGGAGGGGCGTGTGGCCCGCTGGGCCTCCTCGAAATGCCGTACGGCCTCGTCCAGCAGTGTGAGGTCGCCGGACCGCTCGTACGCCGTCTGGAGCGTACGGCCCAGGTTGAACAGCACCTGTGAGGTGTGCCTGCCGTCGGCAGCGGTCCGCTGGGCCGCGCGGCGGTTCCAGCGCACCGCTTCGGCGAGATCGTCCGGGTCGGCGGTGAGGGAGAACCGCTGCATCAGTACGGCGCCGATGTGCGACTCGTCGATGGTCCGTTCCCGGTCGTCGGGGTCCACCTCGATCGCCTCCCGGAAGGCGCCGATCGCCTCGTCCAGGTCGGCGAGCGAGGAGGTACGGTCGAAGCGCCGGGCGAGGGCGAGGCCCAGCTCGGACAGGCACTTGCTGAGGGCGCCCGGATGGAAGCCCGCGAGCAGTGTGCGAGCCTCCTCCAGGGCCGCGATCGCCGCCTCGGTGTCGGCCGCGGAGCCCGTCCGCTGGGACCGTGCCCCCAGCGCCTCGCCCAGCAGACTCAGCGGTACGCCCCGGTCGGAGCCGCCGCCCCCGACCTCGGCGCTGCGCCTGGCCGCCTCGATCGCGCCGTCGACATCGGCGGGGTCTCCGGTGTGCCCGAACCGGGTGAGCAGAGCCCGGCAGAGGTCGTAGAGGTGCTTGCCCCTCAACGAGCGGGTGCCGTCGCCACCGTCCCGTGCGGCCTGCCGCAGGAGATCGACGGACTCGTCGATGTCCCGGGGATCGTCCAGGCTCCGGGATCTGAGCCGCAGGGCCAGGCCCAGGGCACCGAGCCGCGCGGTACGGGACGGGCCCGTCACGGGGGCGGTCGCCAGGGCCTGCCGGGCGGCGTCCACCGCGGCGTTCAGATCGGCCGCCGCCCCCGACCGCTCGGCCTTCGACCGGAGCACGCCGCTGAGGTTGGCCAGGAACCCGTGGCGTCCCGGGTTGCCGGTCGGACAGTCCGCCACCGCCCTCGTCGCCGCGTCCACAGCGGCGTCGAGGTCAGCCGGATCCCCGAGACGGATGAACCGCTGGTCCAGCGCGAGTCCCAGGTTCGACAGGTACATGGCGCGCTGCGGATCGTCCGGGGTCGCGCGGCGTACGGCGAGCCGGAGGGCGTCGGCCGCGGCCTCCAGGTCCTCAAGCGCGGCATCCCGCTCGTACCGGGCCAGCAGCGCCAGACCTGTGTTGGAGTGGAACAGCGCGTGGGGTTCCCGCGCGACGCGTACGGATTCCACGCCGGTGTCGACGGCGTCGTCCAGGTCCGCGCGCGCCTGGTGGACCGCGTACCGCAGGCTCAGCGCGCCGGAGAGATTGGCCAGATACATCGCCCGGTCGGGATCGTCGGCAGGCGCCAGTCGCACGGCCCGGCGGCCCACCTCGGCCGCCTCCTCCAGGTCCGGTTCGATGCCGTGCACGGTGTAGCGGGCCCGCAGCGCGCCGCACAGATTCGACAGCAGCATCGGATGTCCGGGGTGGGATGCGGGCAGGACACTCCGGGCGTCCCGCCACAGCGAGATCGCGGCCTCCAGGGAGCCGGTGTCTCCCGTGGTCTGCCAACGCCCGTACAGTCCCGCCGCGTCCAGGGCCATGGTCTGCAGATCGTGCGCGACGGGTATGTCCACTACCGCGACGGTCTCCCGCAGTTGCTCGGGCACCTCCTCCGGTGCGAACCGGCCGACCAGGGCGAACAGTCCGAGCGCCAGTCGCGCGTCGGGCACGGCCGCCTCGGTCTCCGGTCCCAGGACCAGACAGCGTGCGTAGTGCAGGAGGGCGATCGCCTGCAAGGTGGACAGGTCGAGGATGTACAGCGGCTGCTCCGGGCCGACGGTCCCCTGCGGACCGGCCGTCTCCTCCTGGACACGGAGTACGGTCGCGCGCAGCTTGTCCGCCTCGACCAGCGCGGCGGGGTCCATCACCGCGTCCTGGCTTCCGCCGTTCCAGAAGGAGGCGAGCCGGTCGACGAGCCGGCCGGCCAGCCGCTCCACCTCCGCCCAGCCGATGTCGTCCCGCATGCGTCCGCCCCCGTCCGTTTCGTCCGTCCCCGTCTGTCCCGGCCTGTCCCGGCCTGTCCCGGCCTGTCCCTGTCCGTACCGACAGCCCATTTCATCCGTGGACATGAAATGATGGTCCATCAACTCTCCCGGGGAGGGGAAGAATCGTGGAGTCGGCGGAACTGCTGAGCGTGCTGTGCCGGGAACTTCCCGGACTGCGGGCCGTCGCCGAGGAAACCGGCGACGGCGACCGGCTGGAAGAGGCCCTGGCGGCGGCGCGGCGCGGGGAGCCGGTCACCGAACGGCTGCGGGCTCTGGGGCTGTTGTGGCTGCTGGAGTCCTGGGGGACGACGCGCGGTGTGCCGCCGGAGAGCGAACCGTCCGGTCTGGTCGCCCTGCCCGGCGGCGACCGCGGCGGGCGCGTGGCGCTCGGCGGCTACCGGTGCCCGGCCGGTCTCTGCCGCCGCGCCGAGCAGCCGAGGCCCGGCGACGATCTGCCGGTCTGCGCCCTGCACGGCCGACCGCTCCGGTTCCGCTGACCTCGTACGACCGGAAGCGGGAGGGGCGGGGACGGGATGAACACGGTGCTGGCCGAGCTGGGCCGCCGATACATGGAGCGCTGGGTGGCGCTGCTCGTCCTCCCGGGACTGCTCTATGTGGCGGGCGCGGCGGTCGCGTACCGGCTGGGGCACACGCACTGGGCGGACCTCGGACGTCTGACCGGCCTGCTGGAGCCCGGCGGTCCCCTCGACGGCCGCCGCCCGTCGTCCGTCTGGGTCTTCGTGATCGCCGTGCTGCCGGTGCTCTCGGCCGCCGCCGGACTGGCCGCCCGGGGCGCCGCCGCGGCCCTCGGCCGACTGTGGTTCGAGCCTTGGCCGTACGGTCTGCGGCGGCTCGCGCGACGGCGGACCGCGGTACGCGCCGAGCGATCGGAGGCGGCGGACAGGGCGTACCGCGCCGAGCTGGAGAGTGCGGGCGCACGGCCGTCGGCTGCCACCGGCGCCCGGATCGACCTCCTCGCGGCCCGGCGCAACGCCGTCGCCCTGGGCCCTCCGGCCCATCCCACCTGGACGGGTGACCGGCTGGACGCGGTCCACTCCCGCGTCTGGGGCTGGTACCGCCTCGATGTCGTCTTCTCCTGGCCACGGCTGTGGCTGGTCCTGAACGAGGCCGAGCAGAACGCGCTTCGCGTCGCGCGCGCCGAACTCGACGCCGCCGTCACGCTGGCGGGCTGGGGCGTGCTGACCGTACTGCCGGCGCTCTGGTGGTGGCCGTCGCTGCTCCTCGCCGCGGGTGTCTTCGCCCTCGGCCTGCGGCGGACGCGCGCCGCCGTGGACACGCTGGCGCATCTCACCGAGGCCGCCTACGACCTCCGCGCGGCCACGCTCGCAAGGGAGTTGGGCTTCGACGTGCCGGAGGGGCGACTGTCCCCGGAGACCGGCGCGGAGGTCACCGCGCATCTGCGCAAGCACGTGTGACGCCTGACGGACCCCCTCTCAGGGGCACGGTGGCCGGGCGGTCAGGCGCGGGAAGAGGTGGCGGGCGATGGGCAGTCGGCCGGGGTCCCTCGGTGAAACGGAACAGCCTTACGGCTGTTACACGTGGACTGGAGCTCCGCCGGTATGGGGCCGGTGCTGGAGGCGGAGTTCTGCGGCACCGCCGGCTGACGGGCCGACGCGGTCCTGTGGCGGCGGGCGGGTGCCTGTCCGATACTCGGGACCGGGATCCGGTCCGCGTGCAACCGTCTCGCAACGTCGCGGGGTGTTGACTGAGTCCCTGACGGTGCGGACCGATGACCGACGGCGGCGGAGAGACCATGGACGAACAAACTTCCCCACGGAAACCACTGAAGCCACGGGAACCACTGGAGCCCTTGGAGCCGCTGAAGCCGCCCGCGCCACTGGAGCCGCGCGTCGAGGTGACCCCCGCGGCCGCCGAACTGATCCGGCGGCTGCGGGCGGAGCACGGGCCGCTGATGTTCCACCAGTCGGGCGGCTGCTGCGACGGCAGCGCGCCCATGTGTTATCCGGACGGTGAGTTCCGTACGGGCAACTCCGACGTACTGCTCCAGTCCCTGGAGGTCGAGGGGGTCGCCGAGCCGGTGCCCTTCTGGATGTCGGTGAGCCAGTACGAGGCGTGGCGGCACACCCGGCTCATCGTCGATGTGGTGAAGGGACGCGGCAGCGGCTTCTCCCTGGAGGCCCCCGAGGGGGTGCGCTTCCTCATCAGGTCGCGGCTGGTGGGGACATAGGTCCCGGGGACGCGGGCGGCCCGGTCAGGGGTGCAGACCACTCACCACGCCCGCCGTGGTGGAGATCCCGTTCGCGATGGTCGGCGCCATGCTCGTGCCCGCGAGGAAGAATCCGAGCAGGACGCAGACCGTCGCGTGCCAGAACTTCAGTCCTCCATTGCGCAGGAAGACCACCGCGAGGATCACCAGAAGCAGAAGTACAGAGATAGAAACAGCCATCGAGAACCTCCTCCGCCGCACCGGATCGCGGCATTCGGCCGCCAGTGTGGCGGAGGAGGAGGCCGGGTCGGCCGACTGGCGTGTCCGCCGTACGGGTGGTTGACCCCGGGTTCCCCGTTACGGGCTACGGACGGCGCTGCCGGAGGAAAC
The DNA here is from genome assembly GCF_000718095.1 of Streptomyces scopuliridis RB72. Classification (GTDB taxonomy): domain Bacteria; phylum Actinomycetota; class Actinomycetes; order Streptomycetales; family Streptomycetaceae; genus Streptomyces; species Streptomyces scopuliridis. Next base: position 114,591 of record NZ_JOEI01000029.1, read on the forward strand.
GTTCGAGGCCCGCAAGGTCATCCGTATTGAGATGGTCGACGCCGGCGGCGAGCAACTCGGTCCAGACGGCGTCCCGCGCGGGTCCGGGCAGATCGGGCGTGCTCCAGAAGCGCACCCGCTGGCCGTGGGAGTGGGCGGCGTCGACGATGCGTCGCAGCTCCGCGCGTTCGGCGGCGGGGAACGCGCCCACGCCCTGCCAGCTGAAGCTCTGGGTCCAATTCCCGCTGATGAGCGGGACGAAGGAGGCCGGGGCCGCCGTCCCGAGATCATCGAGCCGCCCGTCGTAGAACGCGTACCGCACGCGCTGCGCCTCCATGGGGGCACGGGCCGCGCGGTCGCCGGAGATGACGGGGGCGACCGCGCCCGCGCGCACCGAGCCGTTGGCGTAGCGGCTCAGCATCGAGCGGTAGCCGGTCAGTTGGCGGTGCAGCTCGGCGTAGGCGGCGGCGCCGTCCGCCTTGATGTCGATGAGCAGCTGCACCGGCCGGTGGTAACCCCGGTATACGGAGCCATGGTTGGCCCGCACCCGCGCCAGGAGGGGATCGAGGTAGAGCCCGCGGAGGGTTCTGGCCGGGTCGAGTTCGGTGGCCTCGTGGGCGACCAGCAGCTCGCCGTCGACCAGGAAGACATCGGCTTCCACGCTGGTGAAGCCGTGTGACAGGGCGTCGTGCAGGGGGCGGGGATGCAGATAGTCGTTGTGCGCGTGAGCCTGGCGCAGCGGCCGGGGGCCGTCGCCGCGCTCTGTCCGCGAGGCCGCCTGTGCGTACGCGGGTGCCGCGACGGCTCCCGCGAGCGCGGCGGCGAGCGTACCAACAGCTCTGCGGCGGGTGGTGAGGGCCATGATGCCTCCGGGGGGACGCGATGGGGCGCGAGGATGCGGTGGGGCGAAGTGGTGTGCGGCCGGGCCCGGGTGGGTTCGGTGGACTCTGGTGGGTTCGGTGGGCTCCGGTGACTCGGGTGGGCTCGGCCCTGGTGAGTATCCGCCCTGTCATGGCCCGGCCGATATCGTCCTACGCAGAGTTCGCCCACCCGCCATCCGCGCTTCAGCCGGCCCCGGTGATCTCCGTCCAGCGGACCGTACGGTCGCACCAACGCTCCAGCAGGACCCGGTCATGGCCGACGGCGAGCAGTCCGGCGCCGTGCTCGCGGCGGTACTCCTCGACGACGGCGACCAGCGCGGCCGTGGTGGAGGCGTCCAGCATCGCGGTCATCTCGTCGCAGACCAGCCAGCGCGGGCGCAGCACCAACGCGCGGGCCAGACAGGCGCGTTGCAGCTGCCCGTCGCTGACCTCGTGCGGCCGGCGGCCCAGCAGTTCACCGGTGAGCCCGACCGTACGGGCCAACTCGCCGACGTGCGCCGTGAGGTCCGACCGGCGGCCGGTGGCACGCAGCGGCTCGGCGATCAACTCGCTGAGGCGCAGCCGGGGATCCGCCGACAGCCTTGGCTGCTGGAAGACCACGCCGATCGCGGTGCGCTGTGCCCGCGGGGCCCGATGGCGCCACCCGGTCGCGCGCTGGCCGTCGACCGTGACGGTCCCCGCGTCGGGCCGGTGCAGCAGCGCCGCGACCCTGGCGAGCGTGGACTTGCCGCAGCCGCTGGGGCCGAGCAGCCCGAGCGACGTACCGGGCGCGAGGGTGAGGGAGGCGTCCCGTACGACGGGGGCGCGCCGCTCGTATCCGGCGGTGATGGAGCGGAGTTCAAGCACGGACGGTCTCCTCGGCGCTCTCGTCGGGTCTCTCGTCGGAGCGCTCTTCAGGACTCTCTTCAGGGCTCTCGTCGGTGCTCTCCCGGGGGTGGTGGCAGGCGAGTCCGTCCGTGAAGGGCGGTGTGGTGGCGCAGAGATCGGTGGCGCGCGGGCAGCGGGGCGCGAAGGCACAGCCCGCGGGCAGCTCGCCCAGTTCCGGGGGCAGCCCGGGGATGGGGGTGAACGCGCGCTCCGGCAGGGCGTCGAGCAGTCCGCGCGCATAGGGGTGACGCGGCCCCCGTTCCCCGAAGAACCGTTGTGCGTCGGTGAGTTCGACGATCCGTCCGGCGTACATCACGGCGACACGGTCGGCGATCCGCTCGGCCGCGGCCAGATCATGGGTGATCAACAGCAGGGCGCGGCCCTCGTCGGCGTGCCGTCGCAGTTCGTCGGCCGTACGGTCCACGAGATCCCGGTCGAGTCCGGTGGTCGGCTCGTCGGCCAGCAGCAGCGGGGCGTCACCGATCAGGGCGAGCGCGGTCGCGGCGCGCTGGGCGAGACCGCCGGAGAGCTCGTGCGGATAGCGGTCGAGATGGCCGGCGGGAAAGGCCGCGCGGTCGGCGGCGGCCTCGGCGGCCCGGTGGGGTTCCCGCCCGCGCGTGCCGGTCAGTTCCCTTACGGTTTCCTCCAGTTGGGCCCGTACCGTACGTACGGGCGTGAGATGGGCGGCCGGGCTCTGCGGTACGAGGCCGACGCGCCGTCCCCGTACCGTCCGCGCGAGCGTGCGCTCGTCGGCGGCGAGCAGATCGATGCCGTCGAGGACGGCGGAGCCGGTGGTCTGCGCGTTGCCGGGCAGGAGTCCGAGCAGGGCGGAGGCGAGGACGGACTTTCCGCAGCCGCTCTCCCCGACGAGGGCGAGACACTCCCCCGCCGCGAGATCGAAGCCGGCGTCGGTGACGGCGGCGATGTGCCGGCCGCCGCGCATCCGGAAGCGGACACCGAGCCCCCGTACGGAGAGCACGGGCGGCACCGAGCGAGCAAGCAGGGCGGGTTCGACGGACACGACAGGTTCGACGGGACCGGTCGGCGGGACCGGCGGGGCGGGCGTGGTCACAGCATCAGCTCCGATCGGCGGCGCGGATTGATCCGTTCCCGCCAGGCGCCCGCGAGACCCGCGAGGGCGAGGGTCGGAACGATCAGGAACAGCCCGGGGAAGAGCGTCGGCCACCAGTCGCCCGCGAGCAGCGAACCGCGCGCAGTCTGCACGAGATTGCCGAGGCTCGCCTGATGGCTGGGCAGGCCGAGCCCGAGGAACGAGAGCGCGGATTCGTGCCACATCGCGTGCGGCACCATCAGTACGGCCGCGAGTCCGGCCTGCGGCATGACGCCCGGCAGCAGATGGCGGCGGATGACGCGGCGGCGTGACGCGCCGCCCGAGATGGCCGCGTCGATATACGGTCGCGCGCGCAGCGAGAGCACCTCCGAGCGGACGATCCGGGCGGTGGAGAGCCAGTGCGTGAGCGCCACGGACACGATCACCGGCCAGACACCGGGCCGGAACATGGCGACGATGAAGATGCCCAGCAGCAGATGCGGTACGGACGAGAAGGTGTCCACGAGCCGCATGACGATCCGGTCCGTCCAGCCGCCGAAGGCCGCGGCCGCCGCGCCGACCGCCGTACCGATCACGGTGGCGACGAGCGCCGCGACGAGTCCGACGAGCAGCGAGACGCGCAGTCCGTAGACGCAGCGCAGCAGCAGATCGCGACCGACGTCGTCCGTGCCGAACGGATGTGCCAGGGAGGGCGGCTGGAGTTTCCTGGCCAGATCGACGGCCTGCTGGTCGAGGGGGGCGAGCAGCGGTACGACGAGTACGGCGAGCGCCACGACCGCCACGAGGGCGGCGGAGGTTCGGACCCGGACCGTACGGGTCGAGCGCCGCGTGCGCCCGTGCGAGCGCCAGACCGGCTTGGTGGTGGCCGGCTCCCTGGTGACCGGTGCGGCGGCGGTGACCGGTCCGGTGGTGGTGTCAGCCATCGAAGCCCACTCTCGGGTCGGCGAGTCCGTAGAGCAGATCGGAGAGCAGGTTCCCGATCAGCACGGCGGCGGTGGCGAGCACCGTGAGCGCGGCGAGCAGCGCGAAGTCCACGGAGGTGGCCGCCTGCACGGTGGCGGCGGCGATGCCGGGCCAGCTGAAGACCGTCTCGACGAGCAGCGCGCCGGTGATGAGTTCGGGCACCCGGGAGCCGATGAGGGTGAGCATCGGCAGCATGCCGGAGCGCAGGGCGTGACCGAGCAGGACGGTGCGTTCGCTCAGGCCGCGGGCGCGGGCGCCGCGTACGGGATCCTCGGCGAGCGCGTCGGTGACCCCCTGGCGTACGTAGAGGAAGAACCAGGGCAGTTGGGAGATGCCCAGCACGGCGGCGGGCAGCACCAGATGCGAGGCGACCTGCCCGAAGGTGACGGTGTCGCTCGCCGCGTCGGTGAGCCCGCCCGCCGGGAGCACGCCGAGCGTGACCGCGAAGAACCAGATCGCGAGCAGCCCGAGCCAGAAGGCGGGCGCGGCCTCCAGGATGTACGCGGCCGAGCCGGCGCAGCGGTCGAGCAGGCCGCCCGGTTTGCGCGCGGCGAGCACGCCGAGGGAGGTGCCGAGCAGGACGGCGACGGCGAAGGCAGTGATGGCGAGCAGCGCGGACCAGCCGATCCGCTCGCCGATCACGGCGGAGACGGGCGCGCGCAGTACGGAGGAGTCGCCGAGGTCGCCGCCGAGCGCGTGGGTCAGCCAGTTCCACCAGCGGTGGACCAGTGGCTGATCCACACCGAGGTTGGCCCGGAGCTGGTCGAGGTTCTCCTGCGAGGCGGTGAGGCCCGCGGTGCCCGCGTACGCCTTCACGGGGTCGAAGGGCGAGGCCGCGGCGACGGCGAACACACCGAAGGTCACCACGAGGAGGACCGGGGCGGCGAACAGCAGCCGCCGCCCCGCCATCCGCCCCATCGCCCCCCAGGGGAGGCCCCGGCTCATTTCTTGGGCGTCCAGTCCTCGATGTTCCACCAGGGGCCGGACGCCAGACCGTGGTCGTGCGGCTCGGTCTGCGTGGAGAGCCCGTCCCAGCGGTCGTTCACCACATAGAGGTGGTCGATATGGGTGAGGAAGGTGTACCCGGGGTTCTTCACCAGTTCCCGCTGGACGGTGTCGTACGCGGCCTTGCGCGCGGCCGGTTCACCGCTCTCGCGGCCCGCGTCGAGGGCCCGGTCGACGGCCGGGTTGTCGTACCACGCCATGTTGTTGAAGCCGTCGCCCGCGAGGGAGGACATGAGCAGGGTGTACTGGTCGAAGTCCGGGTCGCCCGGCGAGCCGCCGCCGGCCAGGACCGCGTCCTGCCTCATCCGCGGTTCGATGACCTCCCAGGTGCCCGCCTGGGTCGTGATGTCGATGCCCGCCTTCTTGGCGTCGGAGGCGTAGGCGAGGGCGTGTTCCTGGCGGAGCTTGTCGCCGGTGAGGTACCAGAGCGGGAAGGCGGCGCGCACGCCGTCCTTGACGCGGACCCCGTCCTTGCCGGGCTTCCAGCCCGCGTCGTCGAGGATGCGCCGCGCCCCTTCGAGGTCGTAGCGGCGCTCGGTGCCCCGGGTGAACCATTCGCTGCCGGTGGGGACCGGGCCGTAGGCCGGCGTGCCCGCTCCTTCCAGGATCCGGTCGACCATGGTCTCGCGGTCGACGGCGATGTCGAGGGCCCTGCGGACGGCGGTGTCGCCGGTGACCTTGTGGTGGGTCGGCAGGGTGACGGTGCGGTAGTCGTAGGTCGTGGCGTCGTAGGTCGTGCGGCCGCTGTCCTCCTCGAACCCCTTGGCCAGGTTGGGCGGCAGGATCGCGCCGTCGAGTTCCCCGGCGCGCAGCCGGGTGGCGCGGACGTCGTCGTCCTTGATGATCGCCATGGTGAACTTCTTCACCTCGGGCGCGCCGCCCCAGTAGTCCGGGTTGGCCTTGAAGCTGATCTTCTCGCCCTTCGACCAGCCGGTGAGGAGATAGGGACCGGTGCCGACGGGCTTCGTGGTGAACGGGCCGGTGTTGACGTCCTGTTCGCCCGCGATGTGCGCGGGGGCGATGGGCAGGACGGTCCGCCGGTCGAACGGCGCGTAGGGGTACTTCAGGGTGAAGACGACGGTGTGCTCGCCCCGGGCGGTGACGTCCTTGACGGCGTCCAGCTCGGTCCTGGACGCGTTGTTGGTCTTCTCGTCCAGGATGGTGCGGTACGTGAAGACGACGTCCTTGGCGCCGAAGGGCTTGCCGTCGCTGAACTTCACGCCCTCGCGCAGCTGGTAGGTGTAGGTCAGCCCGTCGTCGCTCACCGTCGGCAGGGCGGTGGCGAGCGCGGGCCTGAGCCGCATCTCGCCGTCGTAGGCGAGCAGTCCGTCGAAGATCTTGGAGTTGCCGTCCTTGCCGTAGCCGAGGAGCGGGCTGAGGCTGTCGGGTTCGTAGGCGATGCCGACGACCACCGAGTCCTTCGCCCCGCCACCCGCGCCCGAGCCGCCCGGGTTCGAGCAGGCCGCCGCGGTGAGGGCCAGTGCTCCGGCCAGCACCGCGGCGGCCGTGCCGCGTATCGATCGGGCCGTCATGCGTCCACCCCTATTGAAGATCATCTGTTATTGCGATCGAGTCGCAATTAAACAGCACGTAAAGGGGTGCTTGTCCAGACGGCTGTGACCGCGGCCCGCCATCGGCGGGGCGGATCGGCTACCGGGGTCCTGGCAGATCGACGAGCGCGGCCAGCGTCTCCTGATGCCGGCCCTTCGAACCGAAGGCGATCTCATCGGACTTGGCGCGCTTGAGATACAGATGTGCGGGATGCTCCCAGGTCATCCCGATCCCGCCGTGCAACTGGACACACTCCTCGGCCGCGTGAACGGCGACCCGTCCGCAGTACGCCTGCGCGAGAGCCACCGCGAGGGGCGCCTCCGGGCTGCCGGTGGCCAGCGCGTCGGCGGCGTTACGGGCCGTCGCGCGGGCCGAGACGACCTCCAGCCACAGCTGCGCCATCCGGTGCTTGAGCGCCTGGAAGGACCCGATCGGCCGGTTGAACTGCTTGCGCTCACGGGTGTGCCGGACGGTCTCCTCCAGACACCACTCGGCGATACCGAGCTGCTCGGAGGCGAGCAGTCCCGCCCCGGCCAGCAGTCCACGGCGTACGGCGGCCTGCGCCGCGGGCGCCTCGGCGATCCGGATACCGGCGGCGGGATCGACGGTGACCGCGGCGAGCGGCCGGGTCAGATCGAGCGGGGTCAGCGGCTCGACGGTGACGCCGGGCGAGGCCGTCTCGACCGCGTACAGCCCGTCGTGACGCACCACGAGCAGGACATCGGCGCGTACGGCGTCGGCGACCCCGGTCACCGTTCCCGCGCCGGCGGGGAGCGGTCCGTCCGGGGCGGTGGACAGCGGCACCGCGAGCACCGCGACCCGGTGGCCATGGGCGAGCGCGGTGAGCAGGCCCGCGACATCCGTGCTCTCGGTGCTCTCCCCGTCGCAGGCGAGCAGCGTCTCGGTCGCCACCACGGAGCTGGTGAGATACGGCGCGGCCGTGACAGCCCGGCCCAGCTCTTCCAGGACGACGGCGGCCTCGCGATGGCCCGCGCCCTGGCCGCCGAGCTTCTCCGGGACGAGCAGCCCCGACGCGCCGATCCCGGCGGCGAGCGAGGTCCACAGCTCCGCGTCGTACGGATCTCCCGCCTCGGCGAGGATGAGCGCCGCCGGTACATCGGCACGGTCGGTGAGCAACGACCGTACGGCCGCGCGCAGATCGTCCTCGGTGTCCGAGTAGAGCAGATCGGGGGAAGCGTCGGTCATCGGGCCAGGTCCTTCCAGGCGACGTCCTTGTCGTTGCGCGGCTCCGAGGGCAGGCCGAGCACGCGTTCCGCGACGATGTTCAGCAGTACCTCGCTCGTACCGCCCTCGATGGAGTTGCCCTTCGCGCGCAGATAGCGGTACCCGGCGTCCCGTCCGGTGAAGTCGACCAGCTCCGGCCTGCGCATGGTCCAGTCGGAGTACAACAGGCCCTCCTCCCCGAGGAGTTCGACCTCCAGACCGCTGATCTCCTGGTTGAGCCGGGCAAAGGCGAGCTTCATCCCGCTGCCCTCGGGGCCCGGTTGTCCGGCGACGAGCTGCTGACGCAGCCGCTCCGCGGTCAGCCGCGCCACCTCCGCCTCCACCCAGAGGGTGAGCAGCCGCTGACGCAGCTCATGGGTGCGCAGCTCGGGTCGCTCGCGCCAGGTGCGGGCGACCGTACCGATCATGCCGCCCTCCCGGGGCAGCCGAGCGCCGCCGATGGAGACGCGCTCGTTCATCAGCGTGGTCTGTGCGACTTTCCAGCCGTCGCCGATCTCGCCGAGGCGGTGCGCGTCGGGGATGCGTACGTCGGTCAGGAAGACCTCGTTGAACTCGGCCTCGCCGGTGATCTGGCGCAGTGGCCGTACCTCTACGCCGGGGTCGGTCATATCGCAGAGGAAGTAGCTGATGCCCCGGTGCTTGGGCAGGTCCGGGTCGGTCCGGGCGATGAGGATGGCCCAGCGGGCGACATGGGCACTGGAGGTCCATACCTTCTGCCCGTTGACGATCCAGTCGCCGGAGGCGGAGTCGCCGTCGCGTACCGCGCGGGTCCCGAGCGCGGCCAGGTCGGATCCGGCGCCGGGCTCGCTGAACAGCTGGCACCACACCTCCTCACCGACCCACAGGGGCCGCAGGAAGCGTTCCTTCTGCTCCTGGGTGCCGTAGCGGAGGATGGTCGGCGCGGCCATGCCGAGGCCGATGCCGATCCGGCGCGGATCGTTGTCGGGCGCGCCCGCGGCGGTCAACTCGGCGTCCACGACGGCTTGGAGGGAGCGCGGCGCGTCGAGCCCGCCGAGCCCCGCCGGGTAGTGCACCCAGGCGAGTCCGGCGTCGAAGCGCGCCTTGAGGAAGTCGGTGCGGCCGGTGGTGGCCGGCGGATGCTCGGCCAGCAACTTCCTGGTGAGGGAGCGCAGTTCGGCGGCGTCGGTCATCGGGCATCGCCCTCCGGGAGGACGACCACGCGTCCGGTGGTGATGCCGTCGGCGACCCGCTGGACCGCGTCGGCGGCGTCCTTCATGGGGACCCGTTCGCTGATGAGCGGCTTGATCGCGCCCCGGGCCGCGAGCGCGGTCAGCTCCCGGTGGCAACCGGCCACCGCCGCCGGGTCCTTGGTGTTGTAGAGGCCCCAATGCAGGCCCATGATCGAGTAGTTCTTCACCAGCGCGTGGTTGAGGGCCGCGGTGGGGATCGCGCCGCTCGCGAAGCCCACGACCACGATGCGCCCCTCGAAGGCCACGCACTTGGTGGACTTGGCGAAGGCGTCGCCGCCCACCGGGTCGTAGACGACATCCGCGCCCCGGCCGCCGGTGGCCTCCTTGACCGCGCCGACGATCTCGTCCGCACGGCGGTCGATCACCAGATCGCAGCCCAGCTCCCGGGCCACCCGCGCCTTGTCCGGACCTCCGACGACCCCGATGACGGTGGCCCCGGCCGCCTTCCCGAGCTGGACGGCCGCGCTGCCGACCCCGCCGGCCGCCGCGTGGACGAGGAGGGTCTCCCCCGGCTGGAGCCGCGCCCGCCGGTGCAGTCCGAACCACCCCGTCTGATAGCCGATATGCAGGGCCGCCGCCTCCGCGTCGTCCAGTGCCTCGGGCGCGGGCAGCAGCGCGGCCGCGTCGGCGACCACGTACTCGGCGAGGCCGCCGTGCGGCAGCGCGGGCGTGGCGATGACCCGGCGTCCGTCCTCCGTCTCGCCGCAGATCTCCACGCCCGGGGTGAAGGGCAGCGGCGGCCGGACCTGGTACTGGCCCCGGCAGAGCAGGGCGTCGGGGAAGTTGATGTTCGCCGCCCGGACCAGGAGCGGGACCTGTCCCTCGCCGGGCACGGGACGCTCCACCTCTTCGAGCCGCATCACCTCGCCCGGCTCGCCGTTCCGGTGCACTCGCCATGCCTGCATTCGGGGCCTCCACACACGATGGGCAGTACCGCACTCGTGCGCATACTAAGCAGTCGCTTGCCTCGCTGGGAACATCCCGCCCGCGAACGACCCGCCCGGAATCCGCCCCTCAGGACGCCTTCGGCCGTGCCCGTACATGCATCCGCTCGCCCTGCGGACCGAACAGGCTCAGGAACTCCACCGGCGCGTCCGCGGCCGGCCCGAACCAGTGCGGTACGTGCGTGTCGAACTCGGCCGCCTCCCCAGCGCCGAGCACCACATCGTGTTCACCGAGCCGCAGCCGCAGCCGGCCCGCCAGCACATAGAGCCACTCATACCCCTCATGGGTCCGCTGTTCGCAGTAGTCGTCCGGCGAGGGCTGGATGATGATCTTGTACGCGTGCAGCCCGCCCGGCTGGCGGGTGAGCGGCAGCATCGTACGGTTGCCCTGCACGATCGGCTTGGTGCGCACCCGGGGGTCACCGACGTGGGGCGCGCCGACCAGTTCGTCGAGCGGGACCTGATGCGCACGGGCGATGGGCAGCAGCAGTTCGAGGCTGGGGCGGCGGCGGCCCGCCTCCAGCCGCGAGAGGGTGCTCACGGAGATACCGGTGGCCTCGGAGAGCGCGCTCAGTGTGGCGCCGCGCTCCTGCCGGATCTTGCGCAGCCGGGGTCCCACTTCGTTCAGTACGTCTTCGAGCCGGGCGTCGTCATCCATGGACCCATTGCATCATCGATTGCCGGGACAGCAAAAGGATTTGCCGGGCCGCGCCGGGCCGACGACGCACTCGGCACGGCAACAGGTCTCCAGGCGTACAGGTCCCAGGCGTACAGGTCCCAGGCGTACAGGTCTCCAGGTGTACCGGTCTCACGGCGACGGGTCCTACGGCTTGACTCCCGGAGCTACGGGCTTCGTTCCCTCCGGGAAGAGCGGAACGGGCCTGATCCGGCGCAGATATGCCTCCGCCTGCCAGATCGCCTCACGTGCGGTGCGCTGTCCCATCAGCACACAGAGGGTGTACGCCACGTCCTCGAACCGTCCGCGTGTGTCCTCGTCGAGCGGATCGGCGAGCACCAGCCGTTCCCAGGCCCGGTACCGGGCCAGCAGATCGGCCACCAGATGTCTGTCCGGCAGCAGCATGCCAACCACCTCCCGCGTTCGGGATCCACCCGCTCGCTCCGGCTTCGCACACAGCAGGGCACCGGTCCCCTCGGGGCCATTGTCCACCCGGCCCCCGGCATCCGCTCGGCGAGTCCGGTGGGACCGGCCTAGACCTGGTGACACCGGGGCCGGTGGCGGCGCCCGGCCTCAGTCCTCGTCCCGTACGAGCGCGAGCAGCCGGTCCAGGACGTGCGGACCGCCCGCCCGCAGCCCGTCGTGCTCGTACTCGTCCGTCACCCACGTCCGCAGCCCGCGGATCGCGCGCGCGGTGCGCAGGGAGTGTTCCGTGTCGACATACATGTCGTCGTGGTAGACGGCCGCGGCGACCGGCACCTCGTTGGCGGCCAGCCGGGCGGGATCGTAGAGCGGGCTCCAGTCGGCACGAGCCGCGACCAGTTCGGCGGCCTCGCGCAGCGGGCGCAGCGCGGGGTCGGAGTCGAAGTGCCAGGGGTGGATGGACTCGCCCGTGAAGTACAACGGCCCTTCCCCGGCAAGGGTCTTGGCCGCGTCGAACCGCGCGAACTCGCCGCGCACCCGCTCGGCCGCCCACTGCGTCGGCCGGCTGTCCTGGCCGTAGATCGCCTCGTGGAGCACGGCGTACAGCGGATGTCCGGCGTACGAGAGGGCGGTGGCCACGCTCTCCTGAAACGCGTCGGAGAGCGCCGGGCCCTTCGGCGTACGGACGAAGGCGTTCTCCAGCAGATAGTGCAGCTGATGGCTGCCGTCCCCGCCGCCCAGCATGATCCCCAGGGACTGGAACGCCTCGGGCGTGAGGATATAGCCGGTGGGGAGTACGGGCCGGTGCTCGGCCAGATACTCCGCGATCCGGCGGGCCGCGCCGATGTCCTGCGGATAGCGCGCGTAGAACGCCTCCACCTTGCGCGCGACGCGCGGGTACGCGGCGCGGTAGACCTCGTCGGCCGTGGCGTCCAGCGAGGGCAGCCCGCCGGTGATCAGCACGGTCTCCAGTCCCTCGGGAGCCGTGGAGAGATAGTGGGTGGCGCAGAAGCCGCCGAAGCTCTGGCCGAGCACGGTCCAGGGGGCGCCGCCGGTCAGCAGCGGCCGTATCGTCTCGCAGTCCCGCACGATCGAGTCGGCGCGGAAGTGCCCGAGATAACCGGCCTGCTGCTCCGGGCCGCCGTGCAGGGGCAGGGTCTGCCGGTTGACGGGGGTGGAGAGGCCGGTGCCGCGCTGGTCGAGGAGGAGCACCCGGAATTCCTCCAGGGCGCGGCCGAGCCACGCCTGCCGGCCGATGAACCGGCGCGCGCCGAAGCCCGGACCGCCCTCCAGGTACACCAGCCAGGGCAGATCCGCCTCCGCCCGCGCGCTCGCGACGACTTCGCGGGCGAACAGCTCGATCCGCTCCCCCGACGGATCGGCATGGTCCAGCGGGACCGTGAAGCGGTGGTCGGTGAGGACGACGCCGGGCTGGCGGTAGCTGGTCAAGGGTGCTCCTGTTCTCGCTCGCCCCTTCCGGGGCCGGTCACGCGCCCCTCCCGGGGCAGTCACGCCGCACAGTTCAGCACACGGGGCGCGGCCCGGCCGAAGCCGCCCCGCCCCGGGCGTCCCGCTCCGTGCCACCCCGTTCCGCGACGGCGTGTGACGACCTGTACGGACCCGGGGCGCTCCGCGTTCAGCGCGTACGCGGTTCCCCGGACAGTCCCGGCCCGCGCGCGCGGCGGCCCGACCGCTCCTAGCGTGAGGTCATGATCCGGTTCGAGCAGGTCAGCAAGGTCTACCCGGACGGAACGGCCGCCGTCGACGAGCTGTCCTTCGACGTCGACGAGGGCGAACTGGTCACGCTGGTGGGGCCTTCCGGCTGTGGCAAGACGACCACGATGATGATGGTGAACCGGCTGATCGAGCCCACCTCGGGACGCATATTCGTCGAGGGCCGGGACATATCGGGGGTCGACCCGGTACAGCTGCGCCGCCGGATCGGCTATGTCATCCAGCAGGTGGGGCTCTTCCCGCACCGCACGATCCTCGACAACACCGCGACCGTGCCCGCCCTGATCGGCTGGAAGAAGGCGAAGGCGCGCGAGCGGGCGGCGGAGCTGCTCGATCTGGTGGGGCTCGACCCGGCGACGTACGGTCCGCGCTATCCGGCGCAGTTGTCGGGCGGGCAGCGCCAGCGGGTGGGGGTGGCGCGCGCCCTGGCCGCCGATCCCCCGGTGCTGCTGATGGACGAGCCGTTCGGCGCGGTGGACCCGGTGGTGCGCGAGCGGTTGCAGAACGAGTTCCTGAAGCTCCAGGCGACGGTGCGCAAAACGGTGCTGATGGTGACGCACGACATCGAGGAGGCGGTGCGGATGGGCGACCGTATCGCGGTGTACGGGGAGGGCCGTATCGAGCAGTACGACAGCCCCGCGGCGGTCCTCGGCACCCCGGCCACGCCGTATGTGGCCCGGTTCGTGGGCGCGGACCGGGGGCTGAAGCGGCTCTCGGTGACCGCCGTCGAGCCGGCCGATCTGGAGGAGCCGCCGGTCGCGAGGACCGACGAGCCGGCCCGGGACGCGGCGGCACGGATGCGTGCCCAGCGGGCCCGCTGGGCGGTGGTGCTGAACGGCGACGGCGAACTGCACGGCTGGGTCTCCGCCGACGCGCTGGCGCAGGCCGGGGAGCGCGGCTCGGTCGGTGACCTCGCCCGCCGGATGGAGGCGTGGGTGCCGCTCGGGTCCCCGCTGAAGCAGGCGTTCAGCGAGATGCTCCAGCATGACGCGGGGTGGGTGGCGGTGCTGGAAGGGGCGCGCTTCGCCGGGGTGCTGACCCCGGCGAAGCTGCACGAGGCGCTGCGCCGCTCGGTGGACGCGGACGCCCAGGGCATCGGGCGCGACGAGGTCGACTTCGACTCGGTGTCGGACGCGTGAACGTGAGCGGTGGCGGTACGGAATCCGGCGCGGCGGCCGGGTCCCGTACCGACGGACGCTATCCGCGGGCGACCGCGATCGATCCCGCGAGCCGCTCGCCCGCCTCGTAGACCATGTACGGCACTCCGCCGTCCGTGCCGAAGCTCGGAGCGGCACTGCGGCCGTTGTCCGGGGCGCCGGCGGCGGAGTTGTAGAAGACGCCGAGGTGGTCGCGGCGCGTGAAGTCGTTGCCGACCTCCGTGATCATGAGGTCGCCGCCGCTCTGCTTGTCCTTGTTGTAGACCACGTACGCGCTGCCGTTACGGGTCAGCAGATGCGGGCCGCCGACATTGACCGCGCCGACGTCCGAGTGGCGTACGAGCGGGGTCTGATCAAAGGTCCAGTTCCGGCCGTCCGGTGACCAGCCCCAGGCGATGTCACGATGGTTGGTGGTGTTGTTGAGCATGAAGAGCATGACGTAGCGGGCGTTCCTCGACGGCAGGTTGTGTGCGAAGACCCGCGCGTAAGAGGTCTCCGTGGACCCGGCGGGCATCATCGAGGTCGACAGCACCACCTTGTCGTAGGTGAAGGTGATGCCGTCCTTGGAGCGGGCGAGTCGCGTGGTGGTGTTCTCGCCGTGGAAGTAGAGCCACATCTCCTTGGCGTCCTCGTTCCACAGCACATGCGGGGACGAGACATGGCTGACCGAGTAGTGGGGCTGCCAGGTGCGCGAGACCAGCGGATTGGCCGGGTACTCCGTGAACGGGCCTTCCAGGGAGTCGCCGTACGCCAGGCAGATACCGCCGGGCGCGTCGTGCGGCGCGTAGTAGAGGTAGTACCGGCCGAGCGCGCCCGCGATCCGGCCCGCTGTTCCCCGGATGCACGGGAAGATGATCTCGCCGGTCGGGTTGTACTTCAGCTGAGAGGGCGTCAGCAGGGTTCTGACATAACGGTAGTCGGGGAATCCGCCGGGAGCCGCGGCGGCGCTCGGCGCGGTGCCGACGCCGGCGGCCAGTACGGCCGAGGTGGCGACGGCGCCGCGCAGGAAGATGCGGCGGCTCGGGTTCTGCGGCTCGGTCATGGGGTGCTCCGTCCCAGGAGTGTTGGGTGTCAGGAGTCGCGCGTATCAGGAGTCGCGCGTGTCAGGAGTGGTGTGGATGAGCGGTCCGGACAGTGGTGCGGGCGTCAGAGGTATGTCGCGGCGGTGACGGTGAATCCACCGAGCGCGACGAGCCAGACGTACGGCAGGGTGCGCGCCATCACCTGCTGCGGGGTGACGCCCGCGTACTGCGCGCTCCACACCGTCTGAGTGCTGGTCGGGTCGGCGACACCGAAGACCTGGTTGTACGAGGTGGCGAGGCCCAGTACCGCCACGGCCGGGTAGATGCCTGCCGCGATGAGCACCCCGGCGATACCCGCGCCGAGGCCGAACACATTGAGCGGGCCCCGGTAGAGGCAGAGCGGTACCAGCAGGGTGAAGACCAGAACGAAGAGCACGGGGTTCTGCGGGCTGACCGCCTTCACCAGCGGCGCCAGCGCCTCCACCGCGCCCGGCAGCTTCACCGCGGCCAGCAGGATCCCGATGGCGATGAACAGCACGATCGGCGCGGCGGCGGTCTCGAAGCCGCTGTAGAGCGTCCGCAGCAGCCGCTTGTTCATCTCCCCCGGCCGGGTGGTGGTGACCAGGGCGTACACCACACCTGCCAGCAGCGAGGGCACGATGGCCACTTCGAGGCCGAGCGCGAGGATCAAGGGCACGGCCGGCGTCAGCAGCGCGTACCAGGGCGCGTCGCCGAGCCGCTGTCGGCGTGAAAGCGGCTTCTCCGGAACGGACTTGAGCGACCAGGCATGCTCGACGCCCTTGCGCCGGGTCTCGATGAGGACGAACAGGACCGCGGCGGCCAGCGCGAAGGGAAACAGTTTGATCATGAAGCCGCGCACGGTCGGAATGGGCAGTTCCAGCGCGCTGGAGAAGAACTGCCAGACGGGCAGTTCGAAGGGCATACCCGCGGCGATCCCCATCAGGATCGTGCCCGCGGCGGTGACCTTCGGGATGCCGACGGCGATCATCGCGGGGATACCGATGATCCCGGCGAGCATCGCGGCCGGCGCCGAGCCCGTGACCGTACCGACCAGGGTGGAGACGGCCAGCACACCGAGGGCGACCACCACGGGCCGGTCGCCGCCGAATTCGACGATCTTGCGGACGAGCGTGCCCGCGATCCCGGTCTCGTCGAGCAGCCTGCCGAGCCAGGAGCCCAGCAGGATGGCGATCATGGTGGCGGCGAGTGCCGGGGCGCCCTCCTGGAGCACCGTGTCCAGCAGACTGTTCTCGCCGGTCGGCGGGGCGCCCGAGACCAGCGCGATGGCGAGGGCCAGCAAGACGAGCGCGAAGGCCGTGGGGAGTTTGCGGCTCAGCATCGCGGCCACCCCGGCCGCCATGATCAGCAGAATGACGACGCCCATGGCGTTACTTCTCTCTTCCGTGCGGAGTGGCCGTGGCCGCGAGCGCGGCGGTCAGCAGCAGCGGGCTGCGGCCCAGTCCGCACACCGCTCGGGCGTGGGCATGGGCGGCGATCTCGTCGGCGCCCGCGACATGGCCGTACGCCGTGTGGCGGCCGAGGCGTAGCACGACATGGCCGAGGGAGCGGCGCAGAGCGGCCTTGTCCGGTCCGTGGTGCAGCCGTTGGTGCACGGCCTCATGGGCGAGGGCGGCGGCGCGTACGGAGCCGACGGGGTACCAGTCGCGCCAGCCGAGCCGGTCGACCAGCTCCTCGGCGGCCGCGAGCGTGTCGGTGTACAGCTCGACGGCCGGGGGCCGGGAGGTGTAGCGGGCGATGAGTCCGCGCTCCATGCCTCCGTCGCGCTCGATGATCCGGGCCGTGCACCGTGCGGGATCGAGCGCGGCGCCGAACTCCTCGGCGGCGTACGCCCATTGGCGCAGCAGTCGCGGATCGCGGCCCTCGTGGGTGGGGGTGGCGGCGAGGAGACGTACGGCGAACTCGATATCGTCGAGTTCCGCCAGTTCACGGACGGCCCGCCCGGTGGTGACCGTACGGGTCATGTCCGTACCTCCAGCACGGCGATGACGGGTTCGTCGGCGGCGCGGGCCCTGAGTTCGCCTCGGGCGAGGGCCAGCAGAGGCCCCGGGTCCAGGACCCCCGAGAAGTCAGCGATCCTGGCGCCGATGAGGAGACGCAACGCGGGGGCACGGACGCCGCCGTCGCCGTACGAGGTGGCCTCGCCCACCAGCCCGGCCAGTATCTCGGGGGCGCGGCCGGCGGTGGTGGTCTCGACGCGGGCGTCCGGCGCGTGCAGCCGTACGACGCCGTCCGCGTCGACCACCCGCACCGGATGGCGGGGGGCGCGGAACCGGCGGCGCACTTCGGTGCCGTACACGGTGTGGGACGGGGTGTCCGCCAGGATCCGTACCTCGGCCGTCCCGGTCTTGAGGCTGGCGGCGGCGGCACGCAGCCGTTCGTCCGCGTCGGCGCGGTGGGCGCGGTCCTGGGTGCGCAGTTCGGTGGCGCCGGTGGCGACCGCGCGGACGGTGTGGGTCTGCGGGTCGACGGTGACCTCGACCTCGACGCCGTCGGCCGCCGCGCCCTGGGCGATGACGGCCCGTTCGGCCTCGGCGCGTACGGCGAGGATCTGTTCCTGGCCCGCGCCCGGGATGATCCGTTCGATCTGTTCGCGGACCAGCGCGAGGGCGACGCCGATGGGGCTGATCACCTCGTTGTGCCGGGCGATCCTGCCTTCCTGGCCGGAGACCGCGGCCAGGTGCGGGGTGACGGACGCGGCGCCGCCGCCCCCGCCGACCAGGACGGCGGTGTCCTTGTCGAGCCGGTAGTCGCGGATCATGGCGTCCACCACGGCCTTCACCTGGCCGGTGCCCGCGTCCAGGACACGCGCGGCGGCGGTGGCCACATCGGTGCCCAGCGCGGCGGCGAGCGGGGCGAGCGCGGCCCGCGCCACCTCCTGGTCGCAGCGGGCGAAGTCCCCTTCCGGGACGCGCCCCAGGGCGTTGGCGGCGCAGGTCATGGTGAGCGCGAACCGGCCGCCCGCGGCGTCGAGCACCGCGTAGTCGGCCGGGTCGTCGTCCATCGGGCTGACGGTGGCGAGGGTCGCGCCGCGCAGCTCGTCGGGGGTGGCGAAGCAGGCGTACGGCAATCCGGCGATATGCGCGCTGCGCGGACCTACCGTGGTGACCTTCCCGCCGCCGATCCGCACCATGGAGCCACCACCGACCCCCACCGTCCTGACATCCAGTGCGGAGAGATAGGACGTCCTGCCGAGGATGGTGGCGTGCCGTACGGCGACCTTGCCGCGCCGTACGACACTGATATCGGTGGAGGTGCCGCCGGTCTCCAGGAACAGGCCCTCGCTGATCCGCTCCCTCATCAGCGCTCCCGCCACCCCCGCCGCCGGTCCCGACAGCACGGTCAGCAGCGGTCTGCGGCGCATCTCGTCCAGGGACATCACACCGCCGTCGCAGCGCATCACCATCAGCGGGGCGCTGACGCCCGCCTTGGTGATGGAGGCGTCGACCAGATCGGCGGTGGCGAGCATCCGTGGCAGGATCGCCGCGTTGACCACGGCGGTACGGGTCCGCTTGTGGAGCCCGTACAGCGAGGTGATCTCGTGCGCGGCGGTCAGCGGCAGGTCCCGGCCGCGGGCCGCGTCGAGTACGGCGTCCTCGCCCTCCGGCCGGTCCACGCTGAACGGCTGTGTGGCCACCAGGACTTCGGCCCCTTCCCGTACGACGTCATCGACGGCGCTCCGTACAGCGGCGGTGTCATCGGGATCGGGGACATGCGCGTAGTGGAGCGGGAGCCGCTTGCCCGGGGTGAGTTCGAGCTTGCCGAGGGCGGCGAGCCTGCGGGTGAGCGCGGCGCCGGGGCCCGAGCCGATGCCGATCAGTCCGACGGTGGCCACGTCACCCTCCAGCAGGGCGTTGGTAGCCTGGGTCGTGCCGTGGGCCAGGAAGGCGACGTCCTCAGGGGCGTGGCCGGTACGGTCCAGCAGTCGGCCGAGCGCTTCCACGATGCCGTGGGCGACGCCGTCCTCGTGGTGGTGGCTGGTGGGAACCTTCACCTGCCCCAGCAGTTCGAGGGTCGTGGCGTCGACGGCCACGGCGTCGGTGAAGGTTCCGCCCACGTCGATGCCGACGCGGATGCGGTGGGTGGTCATGGTATGGGCACCTCCTTGTGCACGGTGGGCAGGTCCTGACCGGCCGATGCGGTCGGCCGGCCAGGACCGGTACGCGGGCGGTGGGCCGGGCGGAGACAGGTGGAGCTGCTTCCGTCCGGCCGTCCCCGTCCGTCGAGGTGGGACGACGACGCGCGTCAGTAGCCGCGTACGTCGGGCCAGTTGCGCTGGATTCCCGCGCGGTCGAGCACTCCGGCGAACGCGTCGAACCGCTTGTCCTCGGACTGGACCTGGTGCGGTTCCACGCCTTCGGCGAGACAGTGGGCGGCCAGGGCACCGGCCACCTCGCCGATGTTCCACTCCACCGGGTGGAGCCGGTAGCAGCCGTTGGTGATGTGGGTGGTGCCGATGTTCTTTCCGGCGGGCAGCAGATTGCGGACGCGGCGCGGTACGAGGGCACCGAGCGGGATCTCGAACGGCACGGAACCGATGTCGACATAGGTGTCGCCGCCGGTGGAGGGGTGCAGATCGATGCGGTAGTTACCGACGCCGACCGAGTCCCGGTAGCGGGTGCCGCCGTACGGACCGACCAGATCGATCGCGACATCGTGTTCGGTGATGGTGGTGACCGCCTTGATCCGGCGCGACTCGCGTACGTACGGGGCCTTGGCGAGGCCGTCGGAGGTGCCGGTGACATCGGGACGCGGACGCAGCCCGGGAAAGCCGGTGCCGCCATCGGCGCGCGGCGCCTCGGTCTGGAGCCAGTACAGGACGGAGAGCGACAACTGCCGTGCCTCGGCGACGGCTTGGGCGGCCGTCTCGGCGCCACCGCCGATCAGCGGCTTCAGCCAGTAGTCGTTGAGCGGCCAGTTGACCAGGGTGATGTCGGAGTCGAAGGCACCGTCCCTGTGCAGCTTGCGGGCGAGGATCCGGCGGAAGCCCCACAGTTCCTTGTCACCCGCGTCGGCGCTCTGGTCGGCGCTGACATCGAGCGGGTCGAGATCGGGGTTGGGTACGAAGGTACGCGGTACGGCCTCCAGTGTGCGGGGGTCCGGGGCGAGAAAGCCGAGCAGCGGCCCCGGCCAGAAATCGGGCCGGTAGGAGCGCCAGAAGTCATAGTCGGCGGGCTTCTCGATCGTGTGGTCCTCGCCCTCGTGGTACGAGAGCGCGAAGCAGACGGTGATGCCCTGCTGGTTGAGCGGCTGGGCGGTCTCGGGGGCGTGCGGCTCGTCGTACTCGGCGCGGGCCTCGGCACCCACCGCGTACTCCACACCCGCGAGTTCCAGCAGCTCGCCGGTCTCGGTGGCATCGATGACATAGCGCGCGGCGATCGTGCGCCGGCCGCCGTCGCGCAGGCTCTCGACGGTGACGCTCCGTACGGTGTCGTCCTCGGCCGCCTCTGCGGCCACCGGCCGGTGCTCGGTGAGGAGGGTGAGCCGGCCGGAGGCCCGGTGGGGCGCGAGCATGGACTCCATGACGGTGAGGGCGACGCGTGGCTCATGACAGAGCTTGCTGACCCGGCCGGCGCCGGGGTTGAGGGAGGTGAGGGCCAGCGCCTCGGCCCGCATCGGGTACCACTGGCGGTAGAAGTCCCGGATGGATTCGCGCAGGTGACGGTACGAGGCGGTGGTGCCGAACCGCTCGACCCAGGGGTGCTCGTCCGGCGGGACGGCCTGAGAGGTGAGCTGGCCGCCGATCCAGTCGGTCTCCTCGGTGAGGACGACACTGCGCCCGGCACGGCAGGCGGCGAGTGCCGCGGCCACGCCGCCGAGTCCGCCGCCGACGATGAGAATGTCCGGTTCGGGTATCACGGATCTCCTTGTGGTGCTGTGTTGTGCTGTGTTGTGCCCTGGGGTGTGGTGCTGTGTGGTGCCGGTCCGCCTACGGGGCAGGGGGCGGTCCGGCGGTGGCGCCGGCCCTGAAGACACAGGACACCAGCGGTTCCGCGGCCTCCTCCCCCGCCACCAGCGCGGCGAGCAGGCGTACCGCCGCCGCGCCCAACCGGGTTCTGGGGATGTCGAATCCGGTGACCTGCGGACCGTCCGCCAGGTCCGGGGGCGGCGAGCCGAGGAGCGCGAGCGAGACCTCGCTCGGGCAGTCGACTCGCGCGTCACGGACGGCCGTACGCAGCGCGCGCCAGGCGCCGCCCGTGTCGGTCTCCTCCGCGACGAAGGCGGTGACTCCGTCGTCGGTCCATCCGCGCAGCCGCTCCGCGGTCAGTTCGCGTTCCGGGGCGGCCGAGCGGAAGACCGCCGCGGGGCCGCCGGGCAGGCCGGCCGCCTCCAGCCCCTTCAGGAAGCCGTGTTCACGGTCGGTGGAGGCGGGCGCGTCGTCGTCCTCGCGGATGAGCACGATCCTGCGGTGGCCGAGCGCGGCGAGCCGGCCGACCACCTCACGGCTGGCGCTGACATAGTCGGCGCCGACCCAGGCCAGGCCCTCCAGTTCGTCCCTGCGGCCGATATGGACCACGGGGAAGCCGTCGGCGACCAGCCGCCGCAGTTCCCCGGCCGGCGCGTGGCGGCCGAGGAAGAGACAGCCATCGGCCAGCCGTACCCTGCTGAGGGCGTCCGGCCCGGCGGCCCCCGCGCCGCCGGTGCTCGAACCGGTGAAGAGCACCAGGTCGTAGCCGCGCGCGGCGGCCTCCTGCTCGACGCCGACCAGGAACGGGTAGTACGAGTGCTGCACATCCGTCGGGAAGGTGGCGGTGAAGCTGAAGACGCCCAGCAGGTCATTGCGCGCCGCCGCGAGCCTGCGGGCCGCCGGATCGGGTACGTAACCGAGGCTGCGCGCCGCGTCCAGCACCTTCTGCCGGGTCTCGTCGGAGATCGTGGCGCCCTGCTTCTTGCCCGCGAGTACCAGCGAGACCGTTGCCTGCGAGACCCCGGCCAGCCGGGCGACCTCCGACTGGCGCGGCCGCGCGGTGCGCCCGGCCGGAGCCGGGGCCCGGCCTGGCCGGGAACGCTTCCTTGGTTCGTCCACCGGTACTCCTCGTGCTCCTCAGGAATCGTTAATGCGTATTAGTTATGCGCATTAACGTGCACTGTGGACCTCCGGGCGATCGGGGTCAAGAGGGTGGACCGGACTTCTTTCCGGGGTTCCGCCAGGGACTTCTGCCCGAGCGGCCTGCGGTCGTACGGTGTGATGTTCCGTCTTCCGCGACCCGCTCTCCTTGACAAGGTGACCTTAAATGTCCCTGTTCGACCTGCCCCTCGATGAACTCCGCGGCTACCGGAGCCGGTCCACGGAGCCGGAGGACTTCGACCGGTTCTGGGAAGCCACCCTCGCCGAGACGCGCGGCCACGATCTGCGCGCCCGCTTCGAGCCCGTCCCGACGGCGCTCGCCACGCTGGACGTGTTCGATGTGACCTTCGCCGGGTTCGGCGGCCATCCGGTCAAGGGCTGGTTCGTCCTGCCCGCCGGTACGTCCGAACCCCTCCCCATAGTCGTGCAGTTCCTCGGCTACGGCGGCGGGCGCGGCCTGCCGCACACCCATCTGCTCTGGGGCTCGGCCGGCTTCGCCCACTTCGTGATGGACACCCGGGGACAGGGCGGCGGCTGGAACGGCGGCGACACCCCCGACCCAGTGGGCAGCGCCTCCTCGTACCCCGGCTTTCTGACCCGGGGCATCGAGGACCCGTACGCGTTCTACTACCGGCGGCTCTTCGCCGACGCGGTACGCGCCGTGGAAGCCGCGCGCTCCCACCCCCTCGCCGATGCCTCGCGCACGGTGGCCCTGGGCACCAGCCAGGGCGGCGGGATCACGCTCGCGGTGGGCGGGCTCGTGCCGGATCTGGCGGCGATCGCGCCCGATGTGCCGTTCCTCTGCGACTTCCCGCGCGCGACGACGATCACCGACCGCCATCCGTACCGGGAAGTGGGCAACTACCTCAAGACCTACCGCGGCAGGACGGCGGACGCCTGGCGGACGCTCAGCTACTTCGACGGCGTGCACTTCGCGGCGCGCGGCCGGGCTCCGGCGCTGTTCTCGGCGGCCCTGGAGGACGAGACCTGCCCGCCGTCCACGGTCTTCGGAGCCTTCAACGCCTACGCGCACGAGGACAAGTCGATCGAGGTGTACGACTTCAACGACCACGAGGGCGGCGGTCCGTACCAGGAGGCCACCCAACTGGCCTGGCTGGCGGACCGGCTGACTCCCTGACCGGCCGCCGCACCCGGCCCCGCCGCCCCGCCCCGCCCTGTGCGACCCGACGCCGAATCGATTCGAAACAGCTCTTGACCGGCACCATGCGTTAACCCTAGGTTTCCTGGAGAAAGCGCTTTCCGACAACGATGTCAGAAACGGTTCACCAGGAGGCACGGTCATGAGACCGCCCGGCCCGCCCCGCACCGCCGCCCTGGCGGCACTCTCCGCGCTCACCGCGCTCGTCCTGCTGCTGACCGGCTGCTCCGGCGGAGGGTCCGCCGGGGGCGGC
The DNA here is from genome assembly GCF_000718095.1 of Streptomyces scopuliridis RB72. Lineage (GTDB taxonomy): Bacteria > Actinomycetota > Actinomycetes > Streptomycetales > Streptomycetaceae > Streptomyces > Streptomyces scopuliridis. The sequence goes on from NZ_JOEI01000029.1 coordinate 137,841, forward strand.
GGAATCACCCTCACCTTCAGCTGGTGGGGCAATGAGAACCGCGCCCAGCGCACCAACGAGGCCGTACGCCTCTTCGAGAAGCGACATCCGGGCGTGCGGGTACGGACGTCCTTCGCGGGCTACGAGGCGTACGTCCAGAAACTCGCCACCCAGGCCGCGGGCGGCGATCTGCCCGATGTCGCCCAGCTCGACTACCGCCAGATATCCCAGTACGCGGGGAGCGGCACCCTGCTCGACCTCACCCCGTACATCAAGGACGGCACGCTCCGTACCGGTGCGATGGACCCCGGGCTGGTCTCCACCGGCCGCTACGGACCCGGGCAGTACGCGCTGCCGATGGGGCAGGGTTCCACCGGATTCGCCTATGACGCCAGGGTGTTCGCGAAGGCCGGGCTCAAGGCGCCGGAGCCCGGCTGGACCTGGGAGGAGTGGGCCGACGCGGGCCGCGCGATCTCAGCGCTCGGGCTGAAGGGCCCGGACGGACGCCCGTACACCGGGCTCACCGATATCGGCGTGAACGAGGACGCGTTCGAGAACTGGCTGCGCGGGCACGGCAAGAAGCTCTACGCCTCCCAGCACCGGCTCGGCTTCACCGCTGAAGACCTCACCGCGTTCTGGACGTTCACCAACGGTCTGCGCGAGGAGGGCACGGCCTCGCACGCCAAGGACACCTCCCAGATCGGCGGCGCGATCGAGGACGGTCCGATGGGGCGCGGTCTGGCCGCCACGGACTTCAACTGGGACGGGCCGTTCCTCGGCTACGCCCCGCTGATGGGCGAGAACGTCCATCTCGCGCCCGTCCCCACGGTGGACGGCAAGGCGGGCCAGTACTTCAAGCCCAGCGTCCTGATCGGCGCCGGCGCCAACACCGAACACCCCAAGGAGGCAGCGGCGCTGACGGACTTCCTGCTCAATGACCCCGAGGCCGGGAAGATCCTCGGCGTCACCCGCTCCACCCCGCCCAACCGCGATATCGCGCGGTCGATCGGCACGGACCTGAAAGGCCCCGAGAAGGAGGTCTTCGAGTACGGCAGGAAGATCGCCGCGTACGGAGTCGATCCCCCGCCGATGGCACCGCCCCGGGGTGATGTGGTCCTCCAGGTCTCCTTCACCCGTATCTACCAGCAGGTGATCCACGGTATGCAGAGTCCCGCCGAGGCGGCCCGGGAATTCGTCGCCGAGGCGGAGAGGGAGCTGCGATGAGCCTCACCAGAGATCCACGTCAGGCCGCGTCCCCGCCCCCGGCCGGCGCGCGCGAGCCCCGGCGCACCCCGCGCCGCCGTGAACGCCAGGGCCCCGCCTATGTCTTCCTCTCCCCCTGGATCCTCGGCGTCGTCCTGCTGACGCTCGCGCCGATGGCCGTCTCGCTCTATCTCTCCTTCACCGACTACAACCTCTTCGACGCCCCCAAGTGGGTCGGGCTGCGCAACTACACGGACATGTTCTTCGAGGATCCCCGCTACTGGCGTTCGGTCGGCACGACGCTGATCTTCGTGGTGGTGGCGGTCCCGCTGAAGCTGGCCCTCGCCCTCGGGGTGGCGATGCTGCTGAAGAACATGCGCTCCGGCAAGGGCTTTTACCGCTCCGCCTTCTACGCCCCGTCCCTGCTCGGCGCCAGTATGTCGATCGCGCTGGTGTGGCGGGCGCTGTACAACGACGGCGGTACGGTCGACGATCTGCTCTCCCGGATCGGTATCCACACCGGGGGCTGGGTCGCCGACCCCGACCTGTCGGTCTTCGTGGTGGCGCTGCTGGCCGTCTGGCAGTTCGGCGCGCCGATGGTGATCTTCCTGGCCGGGCTCCAGCAGATACCGGGCGATCTCTACGAGGCGGCGGCGCTCGACGGCGCCGGGCGGTGGCGGCAGTTCGTCTCCGTCACCCTGCCCATGCTCTCCCCGGTCCTCTTCTTCAATCTGGTGCTGGAGACCATCCAGTCGTTCCAGGTCTTCACCCCCGCCTTCGCGATCAGCGGGGGCAAGGGCGGCCCGGCCGACTCGACCATGTTCTACACGCTCTATCTGTACGAACGCGGCTTCTCCGCCTCGCACATGGGCTATGCCTCGGCCATGGCGTGGGCGCTGCTGCTCGGGATCGGAGCGGTGACCGTCGTGCTCTTCAGGACATCACGCTCCTGGGTCTTCTACGCCAACGAGGGGGCCTGATGTCCACCGCCGCCATCGGCAAGCGCAACACCCGTACCCGTACGGGCGATCGCGCCCGCCGTATCGCCCTGCATCTGGCCGCCGCCCTGATCCTGCTGGTCCTGCTCTATCCGCTGGTGTGGCTGCTCGCCACCTCGCTCAAGCCGGCCGACGAGGTCCTGACCAGTCTGAAACTGCTGCCGAGCCGGCTGGAGTGGAGCAACTACAGCACCGCCCTGGACGGGGTGAGCGGGGTGAAGGTCTCCACTCTCCTCACCAACTCGCTGCTGATCTCGGCGGGTTCGGTGCTCGGCAATGTCATCTCGTGCTCGCTGGCCGCGTATGCCTTCGCCCGGCTGCGGTTCCGGATGCGGGGTGTGATGTTCGGCTTCATGGTCGCCACGATGATGCTGCCGCACCACGCGGTGCTGATCCCGCAGTACATCATCTTCAACCAGCTCGGCATGGTGGACACCTACTGGCCGCTGGTGCTGCCGAAGTTCCTGGCCACGGAGGCGTTCTTCGTCTTCCTCATCGTGCAGTTCATGCGGGGGCTGCCCCGCGAGCTGGAGGAGGCGGCCAGGATCGACGGCTGCGGGCCGTTCCGCTCCTTCTGGTCCGTGGTGCTGCCGCTGACCCGTCCGGCGCTGATCACCACGGCGATCTTCACCTTCATCTGGAGCTGGAACGACTTCTTCACCCAGCTGATCTATCTCTTCGACCCGGAGAAGTTCACCATCACGCTGGCTCTGCGGAACTTCGTGGACCAGTCGAGCCAGTCGGCGTTCGGCCCGATGTTCGCGATGTCGGTGATCTCGCTGCTGCCGATCGTGCTCTTCTTCGCCGCGTTCCAGCGCTATCTGGTGCAGGGCATGGCGACCTCCGGGCTGAAGGGATGAGCGCCATGGGCACCCCTCCTACCGCGTCCTCGCCGTACGACCGCCGTGAGCCCGGGGAGCTGTTCGGCCCGCGCTTCGCGCTCTTCGCCGACATGCTCGCCGTCGGTCTGTTCACGACGGTGGCGAGTCTGCCGCTCGTCACCGCCCCGGCCGCGCTGGCCGCCGGCTGTTCCGTACTGCGGGACTCCGCCCGTTCGGAACGGACGGCGACCGCCGGCCGGTACCGGGACGCGCTCCGGGCACACGGCGTCGCCCGTACGCTGGTCGCCGGCGCGGTGCTGCTCGCGCTCGGTGCGCTGTTCCTGCTGGATCTGGCGCTGGCCGGGGCCGGACTGCCGGGGGCCGCAGCCGTCTCGGTCGCGCTGGCCGCCGTCGGGGCGGGGGCGCTGGTCGTGGGGGTACGGGCCGCCGCGCACCCGGTGGCGCGGCGCAGCTGGCCCGCCGCCGTACGGGGCGCCGCCCGCCGCTCGGCCGCCGATCCGGCCGGGTCCGTACTGATCGCGGTGGCTCTGGTGCTCTGCGCCGCGATCGTCTGGGCGCTGCCGCCGCTCGCGCTTCTCGCGGCCGGGCCGCTGGCGCTCGCCGCCGTCTCCGTCGAACTGCGCACGCCTTGAAGCGCCGGTGGGTCAGTGCGAGGCCGGGATCAGCCTCTTCGACTCCAGATAGGTCCGTGCGACGTCCTCGGAGAGCCGGCGCCAGCTGTCCACCTGCTGGTTCAGCTGGGCCAGGTCCTTGGTGGTGAGTACGGTGTTCAGCTTGTCCAGCGCCGTCGTCACGCCCTTGCCGCCGGCCCGTGCGCGGTTGACGACGGGCACGATGTAGTCGGCGTTCTGGAGATGTCTGTCGTCGGCGAGGAGCACCAGTCCGAACTGGCCGAGCGTCGCGTCGGTGGTCGTGGTCAGGACCATCTGGTCCTGACCGTTCTGCACGGCCCGCTTCGCCGGTGTCGTCCCCACGCCCTTGGGGTCGATGCCGGTGATGTCGATGCCGTACGTCTTCTTCAGTCCGGGTTCGCAGTACGGGCGCCGTACGCACTCGTCGCCCGCGGCGAGCCTGACGGGCAGCCGGGATCTGCCCAGGTCGCTCAGTGTCCTGAGCCGGTGTTTCCGGGCGTAGGAGGCGGCGACGGCGAAGGCGTTCTGGTCGACTGCGCGGCCCGGATCGAGGACGGTCAGCCCGCGTGGCGCGGCCAGCGAGCGCAGCGCCTTCATCGTCGCGGCCAGGTCGGGTGAGCCGACGGGTTTCGCGTCGGGGCCGTGGGCCTTGGCGTTCAGCCAGTCGGCGAAGGTCGCCGCGTACTCCGGTACGACATCGATCTGGCCGCTCTCCAGGGCCGGTTCGTAGATCTCCCGGTTGGTGACGGAGAGGATCCGGGTGTGGTAGCCCGCGCGGTTCAGCAGGAGCGCGTACATCTGGGCGAGCAGATCGCTTTCGGTGAAGCCGGCCGAGCCGATGGTCAGATGCTTGCTGTCGCCGGGCGGTGCGGTGACATCGCCCCGGTTCTCCAGGGACGGTCCGGTGGCGCAGCCGGTGACCAGGACGAGCGAGGCGACCAGGACGGCGGTACGCGCCGCTCTCATCCCCCGCCCCTCACCCACCGCGGGCCCAGCAGCCGCACCAGCTCGAACACTCCTTCCACCAGCAGCGCGAACACGGCGACGAGCACCGCGCCCGCGACCACCTGGGGCGTGTCGGCGAGATTGAATCCGGCGGTGATGATCCGGCCGAGACCGCCGCCGCCGACCAGTGCGGCGATGGTCGCCGTCGCCACCAGCTGGACGGCGGCGATCCGTACACCGGTGAGGATCAGCGGCAGGGCGAGCGGCACCTCGACCCGCCGCAGCAGCTGACCGCCCGTCATCCCCATGCCACGCGCGGCCTGGACGACATCACGGTCCACCCCGCGCATGCCCACATAGGCGTTGGTCAGCAGCGGCGGGATCGCGAACAGCACCAGCGCGATGATCGTCGGCCACTGTCCGTGCGTGCCGATCGGGGTGAGCAGCAGCAGGACGAGAACGGCGAAGGTCGGCACGGCCCGGCCGGCGTTGGAGATATTGACGGCCAGCGCGCCGCCCCTGCCCAGATGACCGAGGACCAGCGCGACGGGCAGCGCGATCGCACAGCTGATGACCAGACACACGACGGTGAGGAAGAGATGCTCGCCGAGCCGGTTCCAGACCCCGCCGGACCCCGACCAGTTCGAGGCGCTGGTGAGCCAGGACCAGGCCGCCGCGAGGGTGTTCACGCGCGGCGCTCCCTCGCCCAGGGGGTGAGCAGCCGCTGGAGTCCGAGCAGCAGCAGATCGGCGGCGACGGCGATGATCACGCAGAGGACGGAGGCGGTGAGCACCTGCGCCTTGAAGAAGGTGTTCATCCCGGCGTAGATGAGATTGCCGAGCCCTCCGTAGCCGACGATCGCCCCGATGGTGACGAGGGAGACGGCGGAGACGGTCGCGATCCGCAGCCCGGCCATGGCGGCGGGGAGGGCGAGCGGCAGCTCGACGGTGAGCAGCAGCCGGACCGGTCCGTACCCCATCCCGCGGGCGGCCTGCCGGGTCTCCTCGGGGACGGCGCGCAGTCCGGCCAGGATGTTCCGTACGAGCAGGGTCAGCGAGTAGAGGACCAGCCCGGCGACGACGAGCGAGGCGGCCAGTCCGTACAGCGGCAGCAGCAGGGAGAACATCGCGAGCGAGGGGATGGTGTAGAGGATGGTCGTGATCCCGAGCACGGGCCCGACCGCCCAGTTCCAGCGGCGGGCCGCCAGGGCCAGGGGGACGGCGATGAGCAGCGCGAGCAGGATGGCGAGGAAGGTCAGGTGGAGATGCTGGAGCACCGCGTCCCACAGGATCGTGCGGCGGCTGGAGAGGTAGTCGCCGCAGATCCACTCGTTGCGCGCGAGGCAGTCGTCCGGGGGCGCGGTCACCCGTCCATTGCACGCCCGCGTACGGCGGGCCGCGCGCGGTGTTGGACCGTACGGATGGCGGACCCAACCGGACCCCCCCGCCGCCGGGCGCTACACCTTGAGGGCGAGTCCCCCCGCCATCAGGGACTGGCCCACGGTGAGGGGCGGCTCGACCGGCTCCTCGGGACGCCACAGCGGCAGATAGGTGACGCCCGGGTCGACCAGCTCCAGGCCGTCGAAGTACGCGGTGATCTCCTCCAGGGTCCGGAAGCGGCCGGTCCCGAGGTCGGCCAGCAGGGCTCTCTCCAGTCCGGCGGCCTCGGGGCTCGACGCGCAGAAGTGGGTGAGGAAGAGATAGCTCCCGACCGGTATCGCGCCCGGTATCCCGTCCGTCATGGGCACCCCCTTGTCCCGCCGCAGGATGCCGGCCCGCCGCGCACCGGTCTACAGCGTGCGCCGCGAGCAGTGTGAACCGCTCGCGGCGCGCGCCCGCCGCCGTCAGGGGAAGGACACCACCGTCGAGGGCACCGTCGTGGTGCCCGAGGTGGCGGCGCCGATGGCGTTGATGACGTGGTCGTACTGCCCGTTGCCACTGAGCGAGACGACGAGCAGGCCGTGGAACTTCACACCCGGGACCGCGGGCGCGGCGAAGCCGTGGGCCTGGCGGATGGTCGGATCGACGTTGTAGTAGCAGTAGCTGCCCAGCCCCCAGCCCTCGTGCGTGGTCACGGTGTCGGCGACTTTGTAGGCGGCGTAGCCCCTGGTGGCGCCGTTCTGGATGGCGGCCTGGTTGGGGGCGTCGTACGCCTTCTCGTTCTGGAAGAAGATGGTGCGGCCCCGCTCGCCGTTCCACTGGACGTCGTACTTGTTGAAGTGCTCGACGAACAGCCCGGTCGCCAGCACGTCGGCGCCGTTGACGACCACGCCGTAGTCGGCCCGGTTGGTCTCCCAGCCCACGCCGTCCCCGTGGTCGGCGCGCCAGACCCAGGTGTGGTCGATGATGGTGTGCCGGTTGTTGACGACCATGCTGGTGGTGGCCTTGCCGGGGCCCGCGCCGCCGATCCTGATGAACACGTCCTGCACGGTGGTCGGGTTGGCGGAGTGGTCGGTGGTGGTGCCCTGCGGCCCGATCTCCAGCAGGGTGGCGGAGTTGACGGTTCCCGCGTCGATCAGGAAGCCCGCGAGCCGTACCCCGTCGACATCGGCGACCCTCATCGCCGTCACTCCGTTGTCCGGCACGAGCGTGGCGTAGCCGAGTCCGAGGACCACCGCGTTCGCGCGCTCGACCCGGACGGTCTGGTCGAGGTGGTAAATCCCTGGCGTGAACAGCAGGTTGAGCCCCTGCGTGAGCGCCTCGTTGAGGGTGGCCGCGGAGACGCCGGGCTTGGCGACGTAGAACTGGGTGAGCGGCAGGGACGTACCCCTGGGCGTGCCGCTTCCCCACGTGGTGCCGCGCGCGTTGGTGCGCAGCTCCGGCAGGAAGACTTTGTAGTCGGCGCCGTCGAGGTAGAGGAAGGGTTTTTCGCGGGAGACGGGGGTGGTGGTGAGGGTGGTGTAGGGCGGGTTGGGGAAGCTCTGGGCGGGGGCGCCTTCGACGCCGGAGAAGGTCATGTTCCAGACGGCGTTGGTCCAGCCGCCGACGGAGCTGTCGCGGGTGTACCACTGCTGCTGGGAGTAGGGGCCGACGGTG
>NZ_JOEI01000030.1 GCF_000718095.1 Streptomyces scopuliridis RB72
GAAACGCCCGGTTACATTCCGAACCCGGAAGCTAAGCCTCACAGCGCCGATGGTACTGCAGGGGGGACCCTGTGGGAGAGTAGGACGCCGCCGAACAATCTTTCATGGACCCGTGGTCCAGCGTTCACGCTGGATCACGGGTCTTTTTTTGTTTCCACCCCTTTTCACCCGAAGCGCATCGGAAGGCCGACTGCGCGAGAATGACTGCGGTACCCGAAGACAGGAGCCCAACCGATGTCCCCCAACTCCTCCGACGACCGTCCTGAGCGCGATCAGCGCCGCAGGGACAGCGGTGACCGGGGCGGCTTCCGCGGAGGTCGTGACGATCGCGAGCGCGGACCGCGGCGTGATGATCGGGACCGTGGTGGTTTCCGTCGTGATGACAACAACCGCCGTGATGACAATCGCGGTGGCGGGTATCGCGGTGCGCGTGACGACCGGCCGAGCGGCCCCCGTCGCGATGACCGCCCCGGCGGTCCGCGTCGTGAGGACGATCGTGGTGGTCGCCCCAACGCCGGTTCCAGCGGAGGCGGTTACGGCCGCCGGGACGACAGCCGTGGTGGCCGGCCTACCGGTGGCAGCGGTCGGCCTTCCGGTGGCGGTGGCGGCGGATACGGACGTCGTGACGACCGTCCGAGCACTCCGCGTCGTTCTGACGACCGTGGTGGCTTCGGGCGTCGGGATGACCGCCCTGCCGGTCCGCGTCCTGATGACCGTCGCGATGACCGTCCGTCGGGTCCGCGTCGTGATGACCGGTCCGGTGGTTTCCGTCGTGATGACCGGCCCAGTGGTCCTCGCCGGGACAGCGACCGCGGTGGATTCCGCCGCGACGACCGGCGCGATGACCGCCCTGCCGGTCCGCGTCGGGATGACCGCCGCGACGACCGTCCCGCGTTCCGCCGTGATGACCGGCGTGATGACCGTCCGTCGGGTCCGCGTCGCGATGACCGTCCGAGCACCCCGCGTCGTGACGACCGGTCCGGTGGTTTCCGTCGTGATGACCGGCCCAGTGGTCCTCGCCGGGACAGCGACCGTGGCGGATTCCGCCGCGACGACCGGCGGGACGACCGGCCGGGCGGCTTCCGTCGGGATGAACGTTCCTCCGGACCGCGTCGTGACGACAGTCGCGGTGGCCGTCCGACCGGTGGCAGTGGCGGCGGTTACGGGCGTCGGGACGACCGTCCCAGTGGCCCGCGCCGTGATGACCGGGGCGGGCGTCCCAGCAGCGGTGGCGGTGGCGGCTACGGGCGTCGCGACGACCGGGGCGGGGACCGCGGCGGATACCGGGGCCGTGACGACAGTCGCGGGGGCGGCTACGAGCGCCGGGACGACCGGGACCGCGACCGCGAGCCCATCAAGCGGCTGCCGATCCCCGAGGACGTCACGGGCGACGAGATCGACAAGAGCGTTCGGCAGGAGCTGATGAGCCTGCCCAAGACGCTCGCCGAGGATGTCGCCAGGAACCTCGTCATGGTCGCGAAGCTGATCGACGAGGACCCCGAGCAGGCCTACGCGTACTCCCGTATCGCGCTGCGGCTCGCCTCCAGGGTCGCCGCCGTACGCGAGGCCGCCGGCTTCGCCGCGTACGCGACGCAGAAGTACGCCGAGGCGCTGGCCGAGTTCCGGGCGGCGCGGCGGATGACCGGAGGCGTCGATCTGTGGCCCGTCATGGCGGACTGCGAGCGCGGCCTCGGCCGTCCCGAGCGTGCGATGGCGATGGCCGGTGAGCCCGAGGTGCAGAAGCTCGACAAGGCCGGCCAGGTCGAGATGCGGCTCGTCGCGGCCGGGGCGCGCAGGGACATGGGGCAGATCGACGCCGCCATCGTGACCCTGCAGAGCCCCGAGCTGGCCTCGAACTCCGTGCAGCCGTGGACCGCGCGGCTGCGGTACGCGTATGCCGACGCCCTGCTGTCGGCCGGGCGTGAGGACGAGGCGCGGGAGTGGTTCGGCAAGACGATCGAGGCGGACAAGGACGGGGCGACGGATGCCTCGGACCGTCTGGCCGAGCTGGATGGCGTCGAGTTCGTCGATGCCTTGGGTGAGGACGAGGACGAGCCCGGCACCGTGGTCGAGACCGGCGTCGGCGGCGGCGTCGAGGCCGAAGCCGAGGCCGATGTCGATGTCGACGGCGACATCGACGAGGACATCGACGACGAGATCCAGGCCGAGGTCGAAGCCGACAACAAGGCCGACGACAAGGACAGCCACGACAAGGGCTGAGTGACGAAACGTGTGGGCGGCATCCCGGCCGGGGTGCCGCCCACACGTATGTCGGGCCAGGGCCGGATCGACGTCAGCCGAGAGCCAGGCTCCGCAGCACCAGCCCCGTCGCCGGCTTCGGGCCGAAGGACGTCGACTTGCGCGGCATCGTGACGCCCTGGAGCGCCAGCTCCCGTACGACGTCCTCGCGTACCGGGTGCATCAGGACCGCCGTGCTGCCGTCGTGTTCCGCCTTGCTGACGGCCGCCTCGGTGTCATGGATGTAGGCGATGTGCTCCGGGGCGTCCGGGATTCGCCAGATGTGGTCGAGCAGCGTGGCATGGAGGACCGTCGCGTCCAGGCTCCGCCAGGCCGCCGGCCGGTCGGCCGGGACCGTACGCGCGAGCAGGCTCGGATCCGGCCGGTCGACCAGCTGGAACCGGCCGTCCCCGGCGAGCAGGAACGCGTTGCCCGAGGCGGCGGCGTCGGCCAGCGCGTCGAGGGCCTCGGGCAGCGGCCCGTCGACCGTACGGATCCGGAAGGAGCCCGCGAGCGCCGCCACCGCCCGGTCGACAGGAAGCCCGTGCAGCAGCCGGTGGATGGAACGGACCTGGAGCGGGTAACGGGCTGTGTCGATCAGCAGCACCAGACCGTAGCCCCAGGGCCCGGGGACCGGGTGCTCGTCCCGCAGCCGCAGATACGTCGCCCAGCGGTGATGACCGTCGGCGATCAGGGCCTGGTGGTGGGCGAGGTCATCGGTGATCTCCGCGAGGTCTCCGGGGTCGGTGACCGACCACAGCCGGTGGCTGAAACCGTCCTCCGTGGTGGTGGCGAGGAGCGGGGAACGGCTGATGGTGCGCTCGATGACAGCCGCCGCGCCGCTCGTCTCGTCCCCCTTCCGGTAGGTCAGCAGCAGCGGTTCCAGATTGGCCGCCGTCGTCCGCATCAGGGCCGCGCGGTCCGCCACGACATCCGGCATCACGTCCTCGTGCGGCAGCACGATGCCGTCCGCCGGGGCGGAGAGGGCCAGGGCCCCGATGACCCCGCGCTGGAGCAGCTCGCCCCTGCGCTGCTCGTACACGTACAGCGCGGGCTCCGGATCCGGGGCGAGGACGCCCTCCGACAGCCACTCTTCCAGCGTCGACGCCGCCTGGCGGTGGCGGTCCGCGGGGGTGGTGGCCTGCGGCAGGATCAGCCGGACGATGTTGTGCGGATCCGCCGACTCCAGATGGTGCAGCCCGTCCGGCCTGACGACCACGTCGTACGGCGGCGAGGTCACCGCGGAGAGACTGCCGATCCGCTCGGGGACGTAGCGGAGTCCGCGGAACGGGATCAGCCGCAGCCCCTTGTCCGCGGGACCTGTTGTGTTCATGCGGGCATCGTATGTGCGGTACGGGGATGAGCGATGATCGGGGGGATGACCCGAACGAGGAGCGTAAGACGGATGAGCCAGCAGAGCAGGACCAGGCCGAGCGGGAGCACGACCGCGCTGAACGAGGCGTACGACACGGCTCTGCTCGATCTCGACGGGGTCGTGTACGCGGGCGGGGAGGCCATCGCGTACGCGGTCGAGTCGCTCAACACGGCCCGGGACGCGGGGATGCGGCTCGCGTATGTCACCAATAACGCCCTCCGTCCGCCGGACACCGTCGCCGCGCATCTGACGGAGCTCGGTGTGCCCGCCGACCCCGCCGATGTGATCACCTCGGCGCAGGCGGTGTCCCGGCTGATCGCCGAGCAGCTGCCGCCGGGGTCCAAAGTGCTGGTCATCGGCGGGGACGGGCTGCGGATCGCGCTGCGCGAGCGCGGCCTCGAACCGGTGGAGTCGGCCGACGACGATCCGGCCGCCGTGGTGCAGGGGTACGGGGGGCCCGATCTGGCCTGGGGACGGTTCGCCGAGGCGTGCTACGCGATCAACCGCGGCGTGCCGTGGTTCGCGTCCAATACGGATCTGACGATTCCGAGCGCGCGGGGGATCATGCCGGGCAATGGCGCGGCGGTCGAGGTCGTACGGATCGCGACGGGCGCCGAGCCGCAGGTCGCGGGGAAGCCGCTGCCCCCGATGCATCGCGAGACGATCCTGCGGACCGGGGCGAAGCGTGCGCTGGTCGTCGGGGACCGGCTGGACACGGACATCGAGGGGGCGTTCAACGGCGGGGTCGACTCGCTGCTCGTCCTGACCGGTGTGACGGACGCGGCGGAGCTGCTGACCGCCGAGCCCCAGCATCGGCCGACGTATGTGGACGCGGATCTGCGCGGATTGCTGACCGGTCAGCCCGAAGTCACCGATGTCACCGACGTCACGGGTGCCACGGGTGCCACGGGAGCCTTCGGCTGCGGTGGGTGGACCGCGTACGTCAGCGGTGGCGCGCTGGTGCTCGACGGGGACGGCGCGGCGCTGGACGGGCTGCGCGCGCTGTGCGCGGCGGCCTGGACGGACGCGGGTGACGGGTCCTGCACGCTGGACGCGGGCAAGGCGCTGGCGAAGCTCGGTCTATAGCTCGCGGGTGGCTACGCCTCTTCTCCGGCGCCCAGCAGATGGTCCTCGGAGGCACCCCGGCGCCAGTAGCCGGTGAACGTGACGGCCCTGCGGTCGAAGCCGCGCTCGCCGACGAGATGCCGGCGTACGGCCTTCACCGTCGCCGATTCACCGGCGATCCAGGCGTACGGGGTGCCCCCGGGCAGAGCGGCGGCGCGGATCGCGTCCGCGGTGGCGGGCGACGCGTGGTGGTCGCGGGTCAGCCAGACGATCTCGGAGGCGGCCTTGGTGGGGAGTTCCTGGCGGTCGGCCGGGTCATGGACCTCGATCCAGACCCGGGTCGGCATACCGGGCGGCAGGGATTCCAGGATCCCGGCGATGGCGGGCAGGGCCGACTCGTCGGCGGTCAGCAGGATCCAGTCGGCGCCGTCCGGGGGCCGGAAGTCATAGCCGGCGTTCTCCTCGACGACCGGTGCCAGTACGGCGATCCGGGCGCCGGGCCGGGCCGCTCGCGCCCAGCGCGTGGCGGGTCCTGACGCGGCGTCCACGGCCGTACCACCACAACCGCCGCCACAACCGGCACTGCTGCCTTCGCCGTTGCCCTCCGTACCGTGCAGGGCGAAGTCGATCACCAACTCATCCGGGTCACGGCGCAGTTCGCGCACGGTGTACGTACGCATGATGCCGCGTACGTCCGGATCGAGTTCGCGCCAGGCGTCGTACCAGTCGGACCGCGCCGGATCCGGCATGACCGGCTCGCGCTCGTCCGGCCGCGGCAGGAACAGCTTGACGCGCTGGTCGCGTCCGGCCGTGGCCATGCGCGCCAAGTCCGGGCAGCCCAGCACGACGCGGGCCATCGACGGGGTGACGCGCTCCGTGCGGAGCACCTCGGCGGTGAAGAACTGGAAGGGGGCGTCGGTCATGGGGCCTCTTCGCCTTTCCCTCAGCGAGATCGGTTGCGAGGGTAGGCTAACCTAACCTGATGACGATGCAGCGCCTCATCGCGGAATCGGTGACCCTCGGCTACGACCAGCGGATCATCGCTCGCGACCTGTCGGTCGAGATCCCCGACCAGTCGTTCACGGTGATCGTGGGACCGAACGCCTGCGGCAAGTCGACTTTGCTGCGCGCGCTTTCGCGGATGCTCAAGCCGTCCGACGGGCGCGTACTGCTGGACGGCGCGGCCATTCACTCCCTGCCCGCCAAGAAGGTCGCCAGGACCCTGGGGCTGCTGCCGCAGTCGTCCATCGCGCCCGACGGCATCACGGTCGCCGATCTGGTGGCGCGCGGGCGCTATCCGCACCAGGGGCTGCTGCGTCAGTGGTCGCCGGAGGACGAGCGGATTGTCGAGGAATCGATGGCGGCGACCGGCGTCGGTGAACTCGCCGGTCGCTATGTCGACGAACTGTCCGGCGGTCAGCGCCAGCGGGTCTGGATCGCGATGGCCCTCGCCCAGCAGACGCCGCTGCTGCTGCTGGACGAGCCGACCACCTTCCTCGACATCCAGCACCAGATCGATGTGCTCGACCTCTGCGCCGAACTGCACGAGACACAGGGCCGCACGCTCGTCGCCGTCCTGCACGACCTCAACCACGCGGCCCGGTACGCCACCCACCTCATCGCGATGCGCGACGGCCGGATCGTGGCCGAGGGCACTCCGGCGGACGTCGTCACGGCGGAGCGGGTGGAGGAGGTGTTCGGGCTGCGCTGCCAGGTCATCGACGATCCGGAGACCGGTACGCCACTGGTGGTGCCGGCGGGGCGGCGGGCGCGGCGGCCCGTAGCCGTCCCCTCGGGGAAGTGAACGCGGCCGGCAGGTCCTGGCGCGGATCCCTCAGAGCAGCGACCTCAGCCGCAGCAGATCGCGGAAACCGGCCTCCAGCCTGACCCGGCCCGAGCCCCAGGCGCGGGCGAAGTTCAGTTCACCGTCAACCAGCGCCACCAGGTCGTCGCCCGTCATGGCGAGTCTGATCTCGGCCTTCTCCCGTGGTGGTCCCTCCACGCTGTCGGTCACCACGATCCGGCCGTCCACCAGCCGGCCGGTGAACGTGACGTCCAGATCCGTGATGTGGCAGCTGAGTGAGCGGTCGAAGCCGGCCGCGGTGCGGACCTTTCCGTCCGCCTGCGCCAGATTGTCAGAGAGCTTGTCGAGTGCGCTGCGGCACTCCTCCGTCGTCGCCATCGCGATCGACGGTACCGCAGTGCTTCGCGGTAGCGTCTGGGCATGAGCGACTCGATGGCGGGCCCGGCCGGGCAAGGGTCCGGGCAACGGCCCGGGGAACGGTACGAGCGAGGGCCCGAGGAGCGGCACGAGCGGGAGCCGGAACGCGAGACCGGCGCGGCCGGACCCGGCGCCACCGACCCCGCGGCGCCCCGGCCCCTCGGCCTGGAGCGGGTCCCGACCGGCGACGCCGAGGTGGACACGCTGCTGACCCGGCTCGCGGACGCCGACCACCTCCCTGCGGACGGCCATGTCGAGGTGTACGAGGATGTACACGGGGGCCTGCGCGACGCACTGACCGCGCTCGACGCCCAGGGGCCCCGGGGGCAGCCGACGCCCCGCTGACTTCTCCCGCGTACGACCACAGGAGCTGAACCGAACGTGGCTGGACTGGCACGCCGCCGTCTCGATGCCGAGCTGGTACGCCGTAACCTCGCGCGCTCGCGTGAGCACGCGAGCCAGCTGATCGCCGCGGGCCGGGTGACCGTCGGCGGCACCACCGCGACCAAACCCGCCACCCAGGTGGAGACCAGCGCCGCCGTCGTCGTCACCGAGGACGACGGCGATCCCGACTACGTCTCGCGCGGCGGGCACAAACTCGCCGGAGCGCTGGCCGCCTTCGTACCGCTCGGCCTTGAGGTCGCCGGCCGGCGGGCGCTCGACGCCGGCGCGTCCACCGGCGGTTTCACGGATGTCCTGCTGCGGGCCGGAGTCGGCCATGTCGTCGCGGTGGACGTCGGTTACGGCCAACTCGCCTGGTCGCTGCGGAGCGATGAACGCGTCACCGTCAAGGATCGTACGAACGTACGTGAGTTGACGCTCGAAGCGATCGAAGGGGAGCCCGTGGATCTGATCGTGGGGGATCTGTCGTTCATTGCGCTGGGGGTGGTGCTGCCCGCGCTGGTGCGCTGCGCCGCCCCGGACGCCGATCTCGTACTGATGGTCAAGCCGCAGTTCGAGGTGGGCAAGGAGCGGCTGGGCAGCGGAGGGGTCGTACGGAGCCCCGAACTGCGCGCCGAGGCCGTACGGACCGTGGCACGGCGCGCCGGTGAACTCGGCCTCGGGGTAAGGGGAGTCACCGCCAGTCCGCTGCCGGGGCCCTCCGGAAATGTTGAGTATTTTCTGTGGCTCAAGGCCGGAGCACCCGAACTGGATCCGGCCGATGTCGACCGCGCAGTGGCGGAGGGACCCCGTTGACGTCGAACGCAGAACGCACCGTATTCCTGCTGGCCCACACCGGCAGACCAGCGGCGATCCGCAGCGCGGAACTGGTCGTGAACGGACTGGTACGCAGCGGTCTGCGCGTACGGGTCCTGGCGACGGAGGCGGTCGACCTGCCGCTGCCGGAGTCCGTGCAGACGGTCCCCGACGCCACCCCGGCCGCGCTCGACGGCTGCGAGCTGCTGATCGTGCTCGGCGGGGACGGCACGCTGCTGCGCGGCGCCGCGTTCGCGCGGGCCTCGGGCGTCCCGATGCTCGGGGTCAATCTGGGCAGGGTCGGCTTTCTCGCCGAGGCGGAACGTGACGATCTGGACAAGGTCGTCAACCGCGTCGTCACGCGCTCCTACGAGGTCGAGGAGCGGATGACCATCGATGTCGTCGTGCGCAGCAACGGCGATGTCGTCCACCGGGACTGGGCGCTCAACGAGGCGGCCGTACAGAAGGTCTCACCGGAGCGGATGCTCGAAGTCGTCCTGGAGATCGATGGGCGGCCGGTCACCGCGTTCGGCTGCGACGGGATCGTCTGCGCCACCCCCACCGGCTCGACGGCGTACGCCTTCTCGGCCGGCGGGCCGGTCGTCTGGCCGGAGGTCGAGGCGCTGCTGATGGTGCCGATCAGCGCGCACGCGCTCTTCGCGAAGCCGCTGGTGACCTCGCCGACCACGGTGCTGGCGGTGGAGGTGCAGGCGAACACCCCGCACGGGGTGCTGTGGTGCGACGGGCGCAGGACCGTGGAGCTGCCGCCGGGAGCGAGGGTGGAGGTACGGCGCGGAGCCGTCCCCGTACGGCTGGCGCGGCTGCATCACGCCTCGTTCACCGACCGGCTGGTGGCCAAGTTCGCGCTGCCGGTGTCCGGCTGGCGCGGGGCGCCGCACTGACGGGACCGGCCGGCGGCGTGACTGGCAAGATTGGCCGGGCCACCATGACATAGGGGTGTTTCCGGGTGGATTCGGTACGTATCACTCAGGCCGCGCGCCGCCCGGACACTGCCCGGTCGAGGGAATCGGGGGTGGGGTCCGTCGCGCGCGGCCTCCCGGACCTCGTATGGTCATGACCGTGTTGGAGGAGATGCGGATACGGTCGCTCGGAGTCATCGACGACGCGGTCGTCGAGCTGTCACCCGGCTTCACGGCGGTGACCGGTGAGACCGGCGCGGGCAAGACCATGGTCGTCACCAGTCTCGGACTGCTGCTCGGCGGACGCGCCGATCCCGCCCTCGTGCGGATCGGCGCGAAGTCGGCGGTCGTGGAGGGGCGGATCACCCTCGCCGCCGGTGCTCCGGCGACCCTGCGCGCCGAGGAGGCGGGGGCGGAGCTGGAGGACGGGGCGCTGCTCATCAGCAGAACCGTCTCGGCGGAGGGGCGCTCGCGCGCCCATCTCGGCGGGCGCTCCGTGCCCGTGGGCGTCCTGGCCGAGCTGGCGGACGACCTGGTCGCGGTGCACGGCCAGACCGACCAGCAGGGGCTGCTGCGGCCCGCTCGGCAGCGCAAGGCGCTCGACCGGTACGCGGGCGACGCGGTCGCCGTCCCGTACGCCGCGTACACGGAGGCGTACCGCAGGCTGCGCGCCGTCGCCTCGGAGCTGGACGAGCTGACCACCCGGGCCCGTGAGCGCGCCCAGGAGGCCGATCTGCTGCGCTTCGGGCTGAACGAGATCGGGGCGGTCGAGCCGAGGGCGGGGGAGGACACCGAACTCGCCGCGGAGGCCGAGCGCCTCGGCCACGCGGAAGCGCTCGCGTCCGCGGCCTCCGTCGCGCACGCCGCGCTCGCCGGCAACCCCGAGGACCCGGAGGGCGTCGACGCGACGACCCTGGTCGGGGGCGCGGGCCGGGCGCTGGAGGCCGTACGGTCCCACGACCCCGCGCTGGCCGGGCTCGCAGAGCGGATGGGCGAGATCTCCATCCTGCTGGCGGATGTGGCCGGTGAACTCGCCGGATACGCGGACAATCTGGACGCCGATCCGCTGCGGCTGGCCGCCGTGGAGGAGCGCAGGGCCGCGCTCACCGGGCTGACCCGCAAGTACGGCCAGGACATCGCCACCGTCCTGGCCTGGGCCGAGGAGAGCAGCGCGCGGCTGACCGAGCTGGAGGGCGACGACGAACGGATCGGCGAGCTGACGGCCGAGCGTGACGCGCTGCGGTCCGAGCTGTCCGTGCTCGCGCAGGCGCTGACCGACGCGCGTACGGCGGCGGCGGCGCTCTTCGCGCAGGCCGTCACGGCCGAGCTGGCCTCGCTCGCCATGCCGCACGCGCGCGTCTCGTTCGACATCCGCCAGACCGAGTCCGCCGACGAGGCGGACGGCGTCGAGGTCGGCGGGCGCGCGGTGGTGTACGGGCCGCACGGCGTCGACGAGGTCGAACTGCTGCTGGCCCCCCACCCGGGCGCCCAGCCCCGGCCGATCGCCAAGGGCGCGTCCGGCGGTGAGCTGTCGCGGGTGATGCTCGCGGTGGAGGTGGTCTTCGCGGGGTCGGATCCGGTGCCGACGTATCTCTTCGACGAGGTGGACGCGGGCGTCGGCGGCAAGGCGGCGGTCGAGGTCGGCCGGCGGCTGGCGAAGCTGGCCACCTCGGCGCAGGTGGTCGTGGTCACGCACCTTCCGCAGGTCGCCGCCTTCGCCGACCGGCAGCTGCTGGTCGAGAAGACGGTGGACGGCTCGGTGACGCGCTCCGGGGTGACGGTCCTGGAAGGCGAGGACCGGGTACGGGAGTTGTCGCGGATGCTGGCGGGCCAGGAGGACTCGGAAACGGCGCGGGCGCACGCGGAGGAACTGCTCGCCACGGCGCGCGGTGCCGCCTCCGGCGGCTAGGGGTACGGATTGGCGCCGCACGCCACGGCCTAGGGCCTGTCTTCAAAGTAGCGCCGTCCGCCCGAAGGGCGGGCCCGGCGCCCGCCGCGGCAGCGGCCAGATGTCGCCGCGGTGCGTGCGATCGCAAGGCGGAGGGGCTCCCCAGTACGGGACGTACTGGGGTGATCCCGACAATGCCGCGAGCGTGCGTGCCGGGCGTCGCCGGGCAGGCGGGACTTTGAAGACAGGCCCTAGGCTGACCGCATGGCAGCCAGGGGCGGCAGGACCGCCGCGTTCGTCACCGCGCTGGGGGTCACGCGCGCCGTATACGAAGTGCTCCGTGAACGGGCGCCCGGAGGCCTGGAGTTCGGGCGGCGTACCAACTACGCCGGGCGCACGGTGGATCTGTACGCGGGCCCCGCGACCGCCCTCGGCGCCGCCGCCGGGGCCGCCGTCCCGGCCGGTGCGCGGGGAGCCGTCGTGCTGGCCGTGCTCGCCGCCGCGGCCTGCAGGGCGTACGACGACCGGGCGGGCGCCGGTGATCCGCGCCGGGGCTTCCGGGCGCATCTGACTGCCCTGCGCGCCGGAGAGATGACCAGCGGAGCGGTGAAACTGCTGGGCATCGGGGCCGCCGCGCTCGTCGCGGGCGGGCTGCTCAAGGAGCGGCCGGTCGACCGGATCCTGGCCGGCGTGGTGATCGCCGGCAGCGCGCACTGCGTCAATCTGCTGGACGTACGCCCGGGACGGGCCTGTGCCGGGGTGCTCGCCCTCGGCGCTCCGGGCCTGCTTCGGCGCGGTACGGCGGGGGCTCTGGCGGCCGTGCCCGTCGGCGCCGCCGCCGCCGTCATCGCCGACGATCTCGCCGAGCGTACGATGCTCGGCGACACCGGCGCCCACGCGCTCGGCGCGGCTCTCGGCGCCGCGGTCGTCGCGGGCAACGGCTGGGCCGGGCTGGCGGTTCACGCACTGGGCGTTGTCGCCGCGACGGCGTACGGTGACCGGGTCGGCCGACGCGCGTCCTCACCCATGTGAGTGATCCGGGCGCCGAGTTGAGGCGCCGGACACACGAACGACGCCCCGGCGGTGCCGGAACGTGCGTACGGACTGGCATCCTTGGCGCAGCGACTCTCGGGCGTCCGGGCCGCGCCGCTCCGGACACCCTGACCGTCCCTCAGTCCCCCATTCCCGATCCAGGAGCCTTGACCACGTGACACAACTGCGTACGGTCCAGGTACTTGGCGGCGGCAGTGCGGGCAGCAGCGCGCACGTACGCTCGTTGGCGGCCGGCCTGGTGGCCAGGGGAGTGCGGGTGACGGTGTGCGCCCCCGCCGAACTCGACCGCGCCTACGACTTCCGCGGCGCCGGGGCGCGGCACGTACCCGTACCCCGACGCAGTGATCCGGCGGCCGTCGCGGCTCTGCGGGCGGCCTGCGCCGGCGCGGACGTGGTGCACGCGCACGGCGTGCACGCCGCCGTACGGACCGCGATCGCGCTCGGCGGATTGCGCGTCCCGCTGGTCGTCACCTGGCACTCCCGCGCGCATGCCGAAGGGCCGCGCGGCCGGCTGCTGCGGCTGATGGAGCGAAGGGCCGCCAGAGCGGCGGCCGTTGTGCTCGGCGCCTCCTCGGAACTGGTCGACCGGGCCCGGGAGCGAGGGGCCCGCGACGCCCGTCTCGCTTCGGTCGCGGTGCCCGCGCCCCACTGGCCCGCCGACGGTCCCGAGAACAAGTCGCGCGCCGAACTCGGCGCGGTCGACCGCCCGTTGCTGATGGCCGTCGGAAGTCTCGTACCGGACAAGGGGTACGACACGCTGCTGGACGCGGCCAGGACCTGGCGTCGCCTCGACCCCATGCCGCTGGTCGTCATCGCGGGCGAGGGACGGGAGCGCGCCAGGCTCCAGCGCCGAATCGAGAACGCGGAGTTGCCCGTACAGCTCATCGGCCGCCGCGACGACATCTCCGAACTCCTCGCCGCCGCCGATGTCGCGCTGCTGCCCAGCCGCTGGGAGGCCCGCTCCGTGCTCGCGCAGGAGGCGCTGCGGCTCGGGGTGCCGCTGGTCGCCACGGCGGTCGGCGCCGTTCCCGAACTGGTCGGCGACGCGGCGGAACTCGTACCGTACGGGGACGCGGCGGCCCTCGCGGACGCGGTGATACGACTCCTCGCCGATCCCGAGCGCCGCCAGGAACTCGCCGCGGCGGGCCGGGCGCAGGCGACGAGCTGGCCGACGGAGGACGAGACCATCGCTCAAGTGCTGTGCGTCTACGACGAGTTGACGCAGCCCCAGCGATTCCGCTGAACCAGGAGCCCGGCCGCGTCAGAGCGTGTGGCGCCTCGCCCGCAGCGCCAGGCTCAGGGCCAGTACCGTCTGCGGATCGTCCAGGTCCGTGCCGAGCAGCTCCGCGATCCGCGCCAGCCGGTTGTAGAGCGTCTGGCGGTTGAGATGCAGCTCGCGCGCCGTCTCCGCCTTGCGGCCCGCGTGGGCGAGATAGACCTCAAGGGTCGGCAGCAGCGCGGGGCGTGAGGTGCGGTCGTGCGCGCGCAGCGGGCCGATCGCGCGGTCCACGAAGGCCGCCAGATCGGGGTGTTCACGCAGCCGCCACAGCAGCAGATCGATATCCAGCCGGCGGGCGTCGTACCAGGCGCGGTCCGGCAGCCCCTGGGCCGCCGTCGCGGTCTCCGCCGCGTGCCGCAGCCCCGCGCTCGCCGCCGCCCAGCCGCCCGCGACACCGACGACGACCACCGGCGGCCGCGCCCCGGGACGCTCCAGTCCGGCCCGCTCCACGCCCGCGCGCAGCGCCGTCGCGACCCGGTCGGCCACCGCCGTACGCTCGGACTCGGTGCGCAGCCCCAGCAGCAGCGGCACCCGCCCCTCCACGGGCCGTACGCCCAGCAGCACCGGCACCCCCACCGACGACAGCTCCTCCAGCACGGCCCTGGCCAGCAGCGCCCAGTTGCCGGACGGTCCGGACGGGGCCGACTCGGGGGCCAGCCGCATCACCATCGGCAGCAGCGGCCCCTCACCCGGCTTGAAACCCAGCACCTTCGCCTGCGCGGGCGCGTCCTCGGCGAGGATCCGGCCCTCCGCGAGATCTGTCAGAAAGTCGCCACGGCCACGCGCCGCGAGCTCCTCCTCCTGGCGGGCCTGCATCAGGACGACCGCCAGGATGTCCGCCGCGCGCTCGGCCGCCAGCCGGTGCACCGGCAGCGGCGGCGCCGATACGGCGGGCAGCACCAGCCGCGCCCGTACCGCCCCCGTGCCGTGGCCGCCGCCGGGCACATCCACCAGCACCGCCCCGGCGGGGCGCCCCGCCGCCGGGGCCGCCCCCGCCCCCCGGAGCCGCCCCCACATCCTCAGCGGGGCCGAGGGGGGGGCGGGGGGGGGGGGGCCCCCCGCCGGGGCGGTGCTGGTGGATGTGCCCGGCGGCGGCCACGGCACGGGGCGCGGTGCAGCTGCACCAGCGGCAGCCCGGCCGCCCGCGCCGTCTCCACGATCGTCGCGGGCAGCCGGTCGAACCGGGACCCCAGCTCCACCACCAGCGCCGCGATCCCGCGCTCGGCGAGCCGGCGCACGAAGACCCGCTGCTCGGCCGGGCGGCTGCCCAGCCCGAGCCCCGTGGTGAGCAGCAGCTCGCCGCCCTTGAGCAGGGACGCGATGTACGGCACCTCGCCCGCGTGCACCCACCGCACCGTACGGTCCAGCCGGTCCGCGCAGGCGACGACCTCGGGCAGGCCGGCCCGGAGCCCGGGCAGCTCAAGGGCCCGCCGCACGGTGATTCCGCCCTGACTGTCCATGACGCCGGAGGCTACTGGAAAAGCGCGCGGGGCCCGGACCACGGCAGATTACCCACCGTCGTCCGGGCCCCGGAGTCGCGGGGACCACAGGAGCCACGAGGGCCCCGGGCGGGCATCAGCCGCCGTACGCCCCCGAGGCCGTCAGCCTCAGCGCCGTGTCGATCAGCGGGACATGGCTGAACGCCTGCGGGAAGTTCCCCACCTGGCGCTGGAGCCGGGAGTCCCACTCCTCGGCCAGCAGTCCCAGATCGTTACGGAGCGCGAGCAGCTTCTCGAAGAGCTTCCTGGCCTCGTCCACCCGCCCGATCATCGCGAGATCGTCGGCGAGCCAGAACGAGCAGGCCAGGAACGCGCCCTCGTCGCCCTCCAGACCGTCCACCCCGGCTTCCTCGCCCGAGGTCGGGTACCGCATCACGAAGCCGTCCTCCGTGGACAGCTCCCGCTGGATCGCCTCGATCGTGCCGATGACCCGCTTGTCGTCCGGCGGCAGGAAGCCCATCTGCGGAATGAGCAGCAGTGACGCGTCCAGCTCCTTGGAGCCGTACGACTGCGTGAAGGTGTTCCGCTCCTTGTCGTACCCCTTCTCGCAGACATCGCGGTGGATGTCGTCCCGCATCTCGCGCCAGCGCTCCAGCGGCCCGTCGGCGTCGCCCGACTCGATCAGCTTGATCGTGCGGTCGACCGCGACCCAGGCCATCACCTTCGAGTGCACGAAGTGCCGGCGCGGACCGCGCACCTCCCAGATGCCCTCGTCCGGCTGGTCCCAGTGCTTCTCCAGATACTGGATCAGCTTGAGCTGGAGCACCGAGGCGTAGTCATTACGGGCCAGACCGGTCATATGCGCCAGATGCAGCGCTTCGGTGACCTCGCCGTACACATCCAGCTGGAGCTGGTGCGCGGCGCCGTTGCCGACCCGGACCGGGCCCGACTGCTCATAGCCGGGCAGCCAGTCGAGCTCCGCCTCGCCCAGCTCGCGCTCGCCCGCGATCCCGTACATGATCTGCAGATTCTCCGGGTCACCTGCGACCGCGCGCAGCAGCCACTCGCGCCAGGCGCGGGCCTCCTCGCGGTAGCCGGTGCGCAGCAGCGAGGAGAGCGTGATCGCGGCGTCGCGCAGCCAGGTGTAGCGGTAGTCCCAGTTCCGTACGCCGCCGATCTCCTCCGGGAGAGAGGTCGTCGGCGCCGCCACGATCCCGCCCGTCGGCGCGTAGGTCAGCGCCTTCAGCGTGATCAGCGAGCGGACCACCGCCTCCCGGTAGGGGCCGTGGTACGTGCAGTGCTCGACCCATTCACGCCAGAAGTCGGAGGTCGCCTCCAGCGAACCCTCGGGGTCGGGCAGCGCGGGCGGCTGCCGGTGCGAGGGCTGCCAGCTGATCGTGAACGCGATCCGGTCGCCCGGCGCCACCGTGAAGTCGGAGTACGTCGTGAGGTCCTTGCCGTACGTCTCGGCGTCCGTATCCAGCCAGACCGAGTCGGGCCCCGCGACGGCGACCGTGCGGTTGTCCACCTTGTGGACCCACGGCACGACCCGCCCGTAACTGAACCGCATCCGCAGCGCGGACCGCATCGGCACCCGTCCGCTGATGCCCTCCACGATCCGGATCACCTGCGGAGCGCCGTCACGCGGCGGCATGAAATCGGTCACTCTCACGGTGCCGCGGGGGGTGTCCCACTCCGATTCGAGAATCAGTGAGTCTCCGCGGTAGCGGCGCCGAGTGGCCCGCGGCGGCACGGAACCCGCGGGGTGCGCAGGTCCCAGCCGCCAGAAACCATGCTCATCGGTGCCGAGCAGAGCCGCGAACACGGCATGCGAGTCGAAGCGGGGCAGGCACAGCCAGTCGACTGTGCCGTCCCGGCAGACCAGGGCAGCGGTCTGCATGTCTCCGATGAGTGCGTAATCCTCGATGCGCCCGGCCACGTGCATCTCCAGTCGAACGGCCATGTCCGCCCCGTGGGGCGCGTACTTCGGTCAAGGGTCGTTGACGAGCTCTATTTCCGGGAAATCGGGCGGGGATGGTGCCGATGCCGGCCGGACTCGGCAGCGAATGTTTGAGCAGGATACGACGCACGACGGGGCTCTGCGCCACGGTCCCGACAACATCGGTCCGCCGAACGGGTAGGCCAAGGGTGACTGTGGGGAAAAAGGCTGACTCGGGGGAAAGGCTCATCGGATGCGGGTGGCGGCGCGTGGCCGGAAGCACCCTCCCTTCGGCGCTGATACCCTGGTAGCCCGTGGACCGGTGGACTCCCTGCGACGCAATGGGGCCCCGTACCCGCAGCGACGGAAGTCCCTTCAGTCTTCGACCGGGACACCGGCACGCACCTCAGACCGCGACCACGGGAGCCCCCTCTTGGCCATGCCGAACCGATCCACGACATCCTCGACGACCAAGCACCTCTTCGTCACCGGGGGTGTTGCCTCCTCCCTCGGCAAGGGCCTGACCGCCTCCAGTCTGGGCGCGCTGCTCAAGGCGCGTGGTCTGCGGGTCACCATGCAGAAGCTCGACCCGTATCTGAACGTCGACCCGGGCACGATGAACCCGTTCCAGCACGGTGAGGTATTCGTCACCAACGACGGAGCCGAGACCGACCTGGACATCGGCCACTACGAGCGCTTCCTCGACGTGGACCTCGACGGCTCGGCCAATGTCACCACCGGCCAGGTCTACTCGCAGGTCATCGCGAAGGAGCGGCGTGGTGAGTACCTGGGCGACACGGTCCAGGTCATTCCGCACATCACCAACGAGATCAAGCACCGCATCCGGCGCATGGCGGCCGACGATGTCGATGTGGTCATCACGGAGGTCGGCGGCACGGTCGGCGACATCGAGTCGCTGCCGTTCCTGGAGACCGTCCGCCAGGTGCGCCACGAGGTCGGCCGCGACAACGTCTTCGTCGTGCACATCTCGCTGCTGCCGTACATCGGCCCCTCCGGCGAGCTGAAGACCAAGCCGACCCAGCACTCGGTCGCTGCCCTGCGCAACATCGGTATTCAGCCGGACGCGATCGTGCTCCGCGCCGACCGCGACGTACCGACCGCGATCAAGCGCAAGATCTCGCTGATGTGCGATGTCGACGAGGCGGCCGTGGTGGCCTGCGTGGACGCCAAGTCGATCTACGACATCCCCAAGGTGCTGCACACCGAGGGCCTGGACGCCTATGTGGTGCGCAAGCTGGATCTGCCGTTCCGCGATGTGGACTGGACGGTCTGGGACGATCTGCTGGACCGCGTCCACAACCCCGACCACGAGGTCACCGTCGCGCTGGTCGGCAAGTACATCGACCTCCCGGACGCCTATCTCTCGGTGACCGAGGCGATCCGCGCCGGCGGCTTCGCGAACAAGGCGCGCGTCAAGGTCAAGTGGGTCACCTCGGACGACTGCAAGACCCCGGCCGGCGCCGCCAGGCAGCTGGCCGACGTCGACGGGATCCTGATCCCCGGCGGCTTCGGCGAGCGCGGGGTCACCGGCAAGGTCGGCGCCATCCAGTACGCCAGGGAGCACAAGGTCCCGCTGCTGGGGCTCTGTCTCGGCCTCCAGTGCATCGTCATCGAGGCCGCGCGCAATGTCGCCGGGATCCCCGACGCCAACTCCACGGAGTTCGACTCCGGCACCGCCCACCCGGTGATCTCCACGATGGAGGAGCAGCTCGCCTATGTGGAGGGCGCCGGAGACCTGGGCGGCACGATGCGGCTCGGTCTCTACCCGGCGAAGCTCGCCGAGGGCTCGATCGTGCGCGAGGTCTATGACGACCAGCCGTATGTGGAGGAGCGCCACCGCCACCGCTACGAGGTCAACAACGCGTACCGCGCGGAGCTGGAGAAGAAGGCCGGGCTGGTCTTCTCGGGCACGTCCCCGGACAACAAGCTGGTCGAGTATGTCGAGTACGCGCGGACCACGCACCCGTATCTGGTCGCCACCCAGGCCCACCCGGAGCTGCGGTCCCGGCCGACCCGGCCGCATCCGCTCTTCGCCGGGCTGGTGAAGGCCGCGGTCGAGCGCCGGCAGGCCGCGCGCGCCGGCGCGGACCAGGGCGGGCAGCGGACGCCGGTGGAGCCGGTGACCGCCCAGTCCTGAGCAGTTCTCCAAGCGATACGGTGGAAGCCGGGGCACGGGTCTTTCGGGACCTGTGCCCCGGTTTCCGCTTGTGCGCCACTGTGTGGGAGGACGCTTTCATGACGATCAAGGACGCCCCCGAGGAGTGGCGGGTCACCGCCACCTCGACGCCCTTCCGCGGCAACAAGACCAGTGTCCGTACGGATGATGTGGTCATGCCCGACGGTACGGTCGTGTCGCGCGACTACCAGGTCCACCCCGGATCCGTGGCGATCCTCGCGCTGGACGACGCGGGCCGGGTCCTTGTACTGCGCCAGTACCGGCACCCCGTCCGCCAGAAGCTCTGGGAGATCCCGGCCGGTCTGCTCGATGTGCCGGGCGAGAATCCACTGCACGCCGCCCAGCGCGAGCTGTACGAGGAGGCGCACGTCAAGGCCGAGGACTGGCGGGTGCTGACGGACGTCTACACCACGCCGGGCGGCTGCGACGAGGCGGTACGGATCTTCCTCGCCCGCGGCCTGTCGGAGGCGGAGGGCGAGCGCTTCGAAGTCTCCGAGGAGGAGGCGGACATGGAGCTGGCCCGGGTGGAGACGGCGGAGCTGGTACGGGGTGTGCTCGCCGGGGAACTGCACAACAACTGCCTGGCGGTGGGGGTGCTCGCGCTCACCGCGGCGCTGGCGGGCGACGGTATCGAGTCGCTCCGGCCGGCCGAGGCGCCCTGGCCCGCGCGTCCGTTCGAATCCTGAATCGGTCCTGAACCGGGGCCTCTGCGCCCGGGCGTCGGATGATTCTCCAGTCTGAAAAAATGCTGATCCGATTGGGGGACATATCGGCCACGCTCTACCGTTCTCGTCGCTGAGAGTGAACTACGCTCGTACCGCCCGTGCGGAGACCCGCCGGGCTCGGCTCGTGCGCAGGCGGACGGAGCGTGGCCCGTGACGGATCAGGCGGTGGATGTGAGTGGCCCCGGCCGTCCGGGCGCCGGGGGAAAGCGCGGCAGCACCCGGAGCGGGAAGCCAACCGCCGTGGGAGCGAGTGAAACTGACGGGCCGTCGGACAAGCGGCGGAGCCGTTCCACATCGGCCGCCGAGAAGCGGGCGGCAGCGGGTTCCGAGACGAAAGGTACGGCCCGGGTGAGTGTCCCGGAGGATCCCGAGGACGCGATCGACGCCGTGAGCACGAGTGGTACGGCCAGGCCGGCGCCGGACGGTGTGACGGAGCGTGGTGACACGCGGCAGGCGGTGTGCGTGGGCACGCGCACGGACGTATCAGACCTGGCGGACGGTTCCGACGGACCCGCCGGTCCGGTCCCGGCGGAGACCGGCCCCGGGGACGGCGCTCCGCGGTCCGGGCAGGGGGATCCGCCGTCGGGGCCGGGTGGTCTGCCGTCGGGACCCGGAGCCGGGTGTCTCTCCCCGGTCATTCCCGCCGAGCCGGCCGTCCCCCCTCCCGATCTCACGCGGCCGGTCGAGCCGCCGCCCCCCTCCGCCCGGACGGGCCCCGTGGGACCGCCGTCCGACGAGCGGGCGTTCTTCGGCAGGCAGCGGGAACTCAAGGCCTTGCGCGGCGACATCGAGCGGGCCGGGCTCAACACGCTCTCCGGCCGCAAGGAGCCGCGCGCCCGGGTGCTGCTGATCGCGGGCCGGCCCGGCTCGGGCCGTACCGCGCTGGCCGAGGAGCTGACCCGCCAGCTGCGCGGCGGCTATCCGGACGGTGTCGTACGGACCCGGCTCACCGAGCCCGGCGGCGAGCCGGTGCCCACCGAGCGCACCGCGCGCGAGATCCTCAACGCGTTCGGCCTCGCCACCCCGCCCGGCGCGGGCGAGGACGAGCTGTCCGAGATGGTGCGCGAGGCGCTCTCCGCGCGGCGGGTGCTGCTGCTCCTCGATGACGCCGTCGACGCCGAGCAGGTCGATCCGCTGGTGCCCGACAACCCCGACTGCCTGGTGGTCGCGGTCGCGCAGGGCCCGCTGACCGGGATCCCCGACGTCCGTCCGTGCACGCTCGGCGGGATGGACGCCAAGGCCGCCATCGAGCTTCTCGGCCGGTTCACCGGCGCCGTCCGGATCACCGTCGATCCGCAGGCCGCCGAGTCGCTGGCCGAGGAGTGCGGGGGGCAGCCCTCCGCGCTCGTGCTGGCCGGCGGCTGGCTCGCCGCCCGGCCCACCGCGTCCGTCGCCGATGTGACCAAACAGCTGCGGGCCCTGCCCCACGACTGGGACCGGCCCGTCGGCGAACGGCCGCTCGCGCGCGCCTTCCATCTCGTCTACGAGACCCTGCCGTCGCCCGCCGCCCGGATACTGCGACTGCTCGCCCTCGCCCCCGCGGGCCTCGCCGACGCGCACACCGCGTCCGCGCTGGCCGGCTGTTCGGTCTCGGCCGCCAGGACCACACTGGACGATTTCGCCGCCCGGGGACTGCTCCGGGCGGTCGACACCGAGCAGTACGAGGTCCCCGGCTGTCTGGTCCCGCTGCTGCGCGCCGTCATGGAGGAGCACGACCGGCCCGCCGAGGTGCAGCTCGCCCGCGCGCGGATGCTGGAGCGGAGCGTACGGCTGCTCCAGTCCTGCCGCGCCGTCACCGACCCCGACGGCTCCCCGGCCCGCAAGAAGCTGGCCGAACTGCCCCGCGCGCTGCGCTTCCCGAACGCCGCGGCGGCGGCCGGATGGCTGTGCGCGCGACAGCCCGCGCTGCTGGCCTCCGCCCGGCTCGCGGTCGCCGACGGTGAGCTGGACACGCTGGCCAGGCGGCTGGTGGCCGCGCTGGTCAGGGCGCTGGCCGCGCACCGGGGCACCGAGGCGGCGGCGCCCGAGCTGTACGGGCTCCATCAGCTGGTGCTCGATATCGCCGAGCGGCGCGAGCTGCACCGCGAGCAGGCCGCCGCGCTGCTGAACATCGGCGATCTGGACGCTCAGACCGGCCGTACGCAGGACGCGCTCGCCCGCTACCGCGCCGCGCTGGACGCGGGAAGGACCGCGAACGATCTCTACGCCACCGGCCGCGCGATGGAATCCGTAGGCGGTGCCTACCAGGATCTGCGGGACTGGCAGCGGGCCGCCGACTGGTACGGCAGGGCGCTCGCGCAGCGGCTGAGCCGGGGCGAGCGCGCCGACGAGGCCCGGCTGTACGGCCGCCTCGGCACCGTCTTCACCTACGCGGGGCTGTACGGCGAGGCGCTGCGCAACTGGCGGGCCGCCGCCGCGGGCTACCGCAGGCTGCGCGATCTCCCGGGCCAGGCGCGGGCGTTGAGCGAGGCGGCCCGGGTCCAGGAGTACGCGGGCCGGCCGCAGGAGTCGCTGCGCACCTGCCAGGAGGCGGTCGAGTGGGCGCGGCTGGCCGGGGACGAACGGCTCCAGGCCGCGCTCCAGCTCAGGCTGGCCGACACCCTGGACCGGCTCGGCGATCCGACCGCGGCGAGGCTGCACCGGGCCACGGCCGATCGTCTGCTGGAAACGGAGGGAAAACACCTACGAAATCCGTAGCGCTTCGGCTGGGGATTGATGCTTTGCAAGGCTAGACACCAACAAATCCTTCATTAAACTGGCTACGCCGCACCCCCCGCGGCGTCTGCCCGTGCGCCACGCGTGCCCGGGTATGTATGGGATCGCCCCTGGACATCCCCCGGACATCCCCTGAGCCAAGGACCGTGATCTGCCGTGTTGGTCGGTATCCCCCGCGAGGTCAAGAACAACGAGTTCCGGGTGGCCATCACCCCGGCCGGCGTCCATGAGCTGGTACGCCAGGGGCATGAGGTCGTCATCGAGCGGAACGCCGGCTCCGGCTCCTCGATCACGGACGAGGAGTTCGACGCGGCCGGCGCCCGGATACTGGCCACCGCCGACGAGGTCTGGGCCGCCGCCGATCTGCTGCTGAAGGTCAAGGAGCCGGTCGCCGAGGAGTACCACCGGCTGCGCAAGGGCCAGACGCTGTTCACGTATCTGCACCTCGCCGCCTCCCGCGCGTGCACCGACGCCCTGCTGGACTCCGGCACCACCGCCATCGCGTACGAGACCGTCGAGACCGCGAACCGCGCGCTGCCGCTGCTCGCCCCGATGTCCGAGGTCGCGGGCCGGCTGGCGCCGCAGGTCGGCGCGTACCACCTGATGCGCTCGGCCGGCGGCCGGGGCGTGCTGCCGGGCGGTGTGCCCGGTACGGCGGCCGGCCGGGCCGTCGTCATCGGCGGCGGTGTCTCGGGCTGGAACGCCACGCAGATCGCCGTCGGTATGGGCTTCCATGTGACGCTGCTCGACCGGGACATCAACAAGCTGCGCGAGGCCGACAGGATCTTCGGCACGAAGGTCCAGACCATTGTCTCCAACGCCTTCGAACTGGAGAAGGCGGTTGTCGAGGCGGACCTCGTCGTCGGGGCCGTTCTCATCCCCGGCGCGAAGGCGCCGAAGCTGGTCACCAACGAGCTTGTCGCCAAGATGAAGCCCGGAAGTGTACTTGTCGACATTGCGATTGATCAGGGCGGCTGCTTCGAGGATTCGCGGCCGACGACGCACGCCGAGCCGACCTTCCGGGTCCATGACTCGGTCTTCTACTGCGTGGCCAACATGCCGGGCGCCGTCCCGCACACCTCCACGTACGCGCTGACCAACGCCACGCTGCCGTACATCGTGGAGCTCGCGAACCGCGGCTGGCTCGACGCGCTGCGCCGGGACCCGGCGCTCGCCAGGGGCCTCAACACCCATGAGGGCCAGGTCATTTACCGCGAGGTCGCCGAGGCCCATGGGCTGGATCACGCCGAATTGGCCGCGCTTCTGGGCTGATGTGTCAACGCGCTTCGTCAACATCGCGCCAGCGGCCGGATCTTGCGCAGCGAGGTCCGGCCGTACGCGTGTCCGGTGGCCGCCGAACGGCGGGTCAACACGCCTCGAACGTAATGCTTTCAACCGTTTCGCGCGTCGGCGAAACATGCCGGGCACGCCTTGGTGAGAGGCTTGTGCGCCCTTGACAGAGAGGTGTTCCGTTGCCGACACATCGGGCCGGGTCCGGCGGATTGTGTTGCTGCGAAGCGGTGACACGCCATAGAGTCGCCAACCGTCGGCATGGTGCCACGCTGACCTATCGATAAGTTTCCTGGTCCCGTCCAAGGAGGTAAGACGACTTGTGAATGAGTCGACATTTACTCCCGGGGGTGGTCAATCAGGAATGCCTGTGAGGAGCCAGAGCCCGTCGTCCGGGCTCAAGGCTGTCGGCTCCGTAGCGGTCCGCACCTTCGCCACCCACCAGCACATGACGACAGCCCACCAGATGATGGACGGCCAACACGTGAACGCCATGGCCGGCAACGAGGGTGGCCGAGAGTCCACTCCATTCGCCGACTACGACGAAGTGCCCGAGGGGCACTTCTACGACCCCGACGCCGAGTACGAGCCCGACCCCGAGTACGCGGCCACCCTCGCCCCCGACGCCGCCCGCCAGCGTCGCGAGCGGATCGGCCCGACCGGGCGTCCCCTGCCGTACTTCCCGATCCCGGGCCCGCTCACCGACCACGGCCCCGCGAAGATCATCGCGATGTGCAACCAGAAGGGCGGCGTCGGCAAGACGACGTCGACCATCAACCTGGGTGCCGCGCTCGCGGAGTACGGCCGGCGTGTGCTGCTCGTCGACTTCGACCCGCAGGGAGCCCTGTCGGTCGGTCTCGGTGTGAACCCGATGGAGCTGGACCTCACCGTCTACAACCTGCTCATGGAGCGGGGCATGGCGGCCGACGAGGTGCTGCTGAAGACCGCCGTGCCCAACATGGACCTGCTGCCGAGCAATATCGATCTCTCGGCCGCGGAAGTGCAGTTGGTGAGCGAGGTGGCGCGCGAGTCCACGCTCCAGCGGGCGCTGAAGCCGCTGATGCAGGACTACGACTACATCGTGATCGACTGTCAGCCCTCGCTCGGTCTGCTGACCGTGAACGCGCTGACCGCCGCGCACAAGGTGATCGTGCCGCTGGAGTGCGAGTTCTTCGCGCTGCGCGGGGTGGCGCTGCTCACGGAGACCATCGAGAAGGTCCAGGAGCGGCTCAACCCCGAGCTGGAACTCGACGGCATCCTCGCCACGATGTACGACTCCCGTACGGTGCACAGCCGTGAGGTCCTCGCGCGCGTGGTCGAGGCCTTCGACGATCACGTCTACCACACGGTGATCGGGCGGACCGTACGCTTCCCGGAGACCACGGTCGCCGGTGAGCCGATCACCACGTACGCCTCGAACTCCGTGGGCGCCGCCGCGTATCGCCAGCTCGCCAGGGAGGTGCTCGCCCGGTGTCACGCCGAGTGAGTCTGCCCGGGGCCGACGAGCTGTTCCGTACGACCGGGGGCATGGCGCTGCAGTCCTCCTCGCCGGCGGACCGGCGCAGGAACGCCAACGGCGAGCCCCGGGTGCCCGCTCCGGCGGGCGAGAGCGATCCGTCCGGCGACGCGGCGGGCGCCGCCTCCTCCACCGCGGTGGAGGAGCACTCCGCCGCCGGTACGGACGCCCAGGCGCCGTCCCGGAGCCGGACCGCCGACGCGGAGCAGGCCGCCTCCGCGGTGAAGGGACGACGGCCGCAGGAGGCCGCTTCCGCGTCCTCCGCGGGCCAGGGGCAGGGTCAGGGCCAGCCGGGGGCCGCCGGGCCGCAGGGCGGGCAGCAGCGCCGCCGGGGACGTGGCGCCAACCGCCGCCCCAGCGGACGCGAACGGCACGACGAGAAGATCACGGTCTATGTCTCGGCCGAGGAACTGATGGACCTCGAACACGCGCGGCTCGTGCTGCGCGGTGAGCACGGACTCGCCGTGGACCGCGGCCGGATCGTCCGCGAGGCCGTCGCCGTGGTCCTCGCCGACCTCGAATCGCGCGGCGACGCGAGCATCCTCGTGCGGCGCCTGCGCGGGCGCTGAAGATAGCCTGCGCGGGCCGCCACTCCGCTCCCGCCCCCAGGACCTCGATGCCCCCGCCCCCCGGTCTCCACCGCCCGTCCCGCCGCACCCTGGGCCGCGGGCCAGGGGCGTCGGTGCCCGAGCCGGCTCCCGTACCGGAGCCTGTGGCGGAGCACGCTCCCGAGCCCGCTCCCGTACCGGAGCCCGTGGTGGAGCCGGCTCCCGCGCCAGCGCCGGAGCCGGTGCCCGAGCCCGCTCCTGTGTCGGAGGCCGCGCCCGGTGACGGGCGGTTCACCGTACGGCTGGTGAACTTCGAGGGCCCCTTCGACCTGCTGCTCCAGCTCATCTCCAAGCACAAGCTGGATGTGACCGAGGTCGCGCTGTCGAAGGTCACCGACGAGTTCATGGCGCACATCCGCGCCATGGGGCCGGACTGGGACCTCGACCAGACCACCGAGTTCCTGGTCGTCGCGGCGACGCTGCTGGATCTGAAGGCCGCCCGGCTGCTGCCCGCCGCCGAGGTCGAGGACGAAGCCGATCTCGCGCTGCTCGAAGCGCGGGACCTGCTCTTCGCGCGGCTCCTCCAGTACCGCGCGTACAAACAGGTCGCGGAGATCTTCAGCGAGCGCCTGGACACCGAGGCCCGGCGCTATCCCCGTACCGTCGGACTGGAGCCGCACCACGCCGCGCTGCTCCCCGAGGTCGTGATCAGCATCGGGCCCGAGGGCTTCGCCCGGCTCGCCGTGAAGGCGATGCAGCCCAAGCCCAGGCCGCAGGTGTACGTGGAGCACATCCACGCGCCGCTGGTGTCGGTGCGGGAACAGGCGGGGATCGTCGTCGCGCGGCTGCGGGAGCGCGGCGAGATCAGCTTCCTGGCGCTCGCCGAGGACGCCGCGGACACCCTCACCGTCGTGGCGCGCTTCCTGGCGCTGCTGGAGCTCTACCGGGAGCGTGCCGTCGCCCTGGACCAGGAGGAGGCGCTCGGCACGCTCATGGTCCGCTGGACGGGCGGGGACGGTGATGTGGAGGCGGCCGTCACGGACGAGTTCGACCGTGAGTCCGGGCCGGCCGACGAAACGGGCGGGAAGCCGGCCGACGGAACGGACGAGAAGAAGAGGGTGACGGCGTGAGCGAGAGGGAGAGGGAGCGGGACCAGGCGAGGGAGCGGGCGGTGGGTACGGTCGCGGAGCTGGACCTCAAGCCCGCGCTGGAGGCGGTCCTCATGGTCGTCGACGAGCCCGCCACCGAGGAACATCTCGCCAAGGTGCTCGACCGCCCCCGGCGGGCCGTCGCCGACGCGCTGCGCGAGCTGGCCGACGAGTACAGCGTGCAGCGCCGGGGCTTCGAGCTGCGGCTGATCGCCGGCGGCTGGCGCTTCTACACCCGGCCCGAGTACGCGGAGGCCGTGGAGGCGTTCGTACTCGACGGCCAGCAGGCCCGGCTCACGCAGGCCGCGCTGGAGACGCTGGCGGTCGTCGCGTACCGCCAGCCCGTGAGCCGTTCCAGGGTCTCGGCGGTGCGCGGGGTGAACTGTGACGGCGTCATGCGGACCCTGCTCCAGCGCGGGCTGGTGGAGGAGGCGGGCGCGGAACCCGAAACAGGTGCGATCCTGTACAGGACGACGAACTACTTTTTGGAGCGGATGGGCCTGCGGGGCCTGGACGAGCTCCCGGAACTCGCGCCCTTCCTCCCCGAGGCGGACGCGATCGAGGCCGAGAGCCAGGAAGGCGTTCCGTCGTTCGATCCGGACGCACCGGATACCCACGCAGACGACAAGACGGAACTTTGATGCGAAGCAACGGCAGGAACAGCGGAAGCGGCAACAGGAACGGCGGAGGCGGGAGCGGCGGCGGCAACCGGGACAACCGGGGAGCCGGCAGCGGGCGTGACGACGAGCAGAAGCGGCCGTCCCGCCCCCGTCCCGAGGAGCGCCGTTACGACGTCGGCCGCTCGGGTCCCACCGGTGGTTCCGGCGCGTCCGGGGCACCCGCCGGCTCGCGCCGTTCCGGTGGCTCCGGCGGTTCCGGCGGTTCCGCGGGCGGTGCCTCCGGCGGGGGCTCCCGTCAGGGCGGTGCCCGGGGCGCGGCGGCCCGCGGCGGTGCCAAGGGCGGTCCCAAGCCTTCGCAGAGCGGTGGCCGCGGCGGTCCGCGGCGCGGTGCGCCGTCCCGTCCGCGCGAACTGGACGCCAAGATCGAGCAGCGCAACCGCGACCGGTACGCGGACCGGCCCTCGGTCAAGACGCCGAGGACCAACCCGGGCGCCGAGCAGGAGGGCGAGCGGCTGCAGAAGATCCTCGCCCGCGCCGGCATGGGCTCGCGCCGGGCGTGCGAGGAGCTGATCGAGCAGGCCCGGGTCGAGGTGAACGGCGAGATCGTCCTCGAACAGGGCATGCGCGTTGACCCGGACCGCGATGAGATCAAGGTCGACGGGCTGACGGTCGCCACGCAGTCGCATCTCTTCTTCGCGCTGAACAAGCCGGCCGGGGTCGTCTCCACGATGGGGGACCCCGACGGGCGGCAGAACCTCGGCGACTACGTCACCAACCGCGAGACCCGGCTCTTCCATGTCGGCCGGCTCGACACGGAGACCGAGGGCATCATCCTGCTCACCAACCACGGTGAGCTGGCCCACCGCCTCACGCACCCCAAGTACGGCGTCAAGAAGATCTATCTCGCCGCGATCCAGGGCCCGCTGCCGCGCGATCTGGGCAAGCGGCTGAAGGACGGCATCCAGCTGGACGACGGCTACGCCAAGGCCGACCACTTCCGGGTCGTCGAGAACACCGGCAAGAACTACCTGGTGGAGGTCACCCTCCACGAGGGCCGCAAGCACATCGTCCGCCGGATGCTCGCCGAGGCGGGCTTCCCGGTCGACCGGCTCGTCCGGACGTCCTTCGGGCCGATCCCGCTGGGCGACCAGAAGTCCGGCTGGCTGCGCCGCCTCACCAACACCGAGGTGGGCATGCTGATGAAGGAAGTCGGGCTGTAACCACCGCTCGACAACCACCGCTCGACATCGCGAAGCCCGCGGCCGTATGGTCGCGGGCTTCTTCCTTGTGCGGACGGCCCGTTCACCTTTATAGTCAACGTGACCATTAAGTGTGACCGTGAGGGGGTGGCGGCCATGACGATCCGGGGACGGCGCGTGCCGGGGGGCTACGACCCCGCCGCCTTCGAGCCGTTCGCGGTCACCGTCGATCTCGCCGTCTTCACCGTGCGCCTGGGCCGGCTGCACGTACTCCTCGTCGAGCGGGGCGAGGAACCGTACCGGGGCGACTGGGCGCTGCCCGGCGGCTTCGTACGGCCCAGGGAGTCCGCCGGACAGGCCGCCCGCCGCGAACTCGCCGAGGAGACCGGTCTGTTGGCGCGGACCGCGGGCGCGCTCCATCTGGAGCAGCTGCGCACCTACAGCGATCCGGACCGCGACCCCAGGATGCGGGTGGTGTCCGTGGCGTACGCCGCGCTCATCCCCGATCTGCCGGAGCCGCGCGGCGGCGGGGACGCGGCCCGCGCCCAGTGGGTGGAGTTCGGCGCCCGCGGGCCGCTCGCCTTCGACCACGAGCACATCCTCGCCGACGCCTACGACCGGGTCGGCGCCAAGCTCGAATACACCTGTCTCGCCACGGCCTTCTGCCCGCCCGAGTTCACGCTCGGGGAGCTGCGGCAGGTGTACGAGACGATCTGGGGCGTGGCTCTCGACCGCCCCAACTTCCGGCGCAAGGTCCTCACCACGCCCGGTTTCGTCCAGGCGCTGGAGGGGCCGCCGCGCCGGACGGGTGGCCGGGGGAAACCGGCCGCGCTGTATCGCGCGGGCTCCGCCACCACGCTGCACCCACCTCTGCTGCGACCGGAAGGACGGAACGCATGATCATCGCGAGGGCCCTGACCAAACAGGCTGCCACGGGCTCGCTGATCGGGCTCGCGCTCGGTGACGCGCTGGGCTTTCCCACCGAGTTCAACGATGTGCCGTCGATCCTGGCCAAGTGCGGTCCCTGGCGGGAGATGGCGCTGCCGGAGCCCGCGTTCGTCACGGACGACACCCAGATGACGCTGGCGTTCGCGCGCGGGATCAGGACCGCGATGGACCGGGGCGTGCTCGGTCCGCTGCGGCTGGAGCGGCCGGTGCGCGACGAGTTCGTCCGCTGGTACCACTCCCCGGACAACAACCGCGCCCCCGGCGCCACGTGCCTGACCGCCTGCAGACTCCTCGACAGCGACCGCCCCTGGCAGCGGGCCAGCCGGATCGACTCCAAGGGCTGCGGCGCCAATATGCGGGTCGCGCCGATCGGACTCGTCCCCGGCCTCAGCGACGAACAGCGCGGCGGCGCGGCGCAGTTGCAGGCGGCGCTCACCCACGGCCATCCGACGGCGCTGGCCGCCTCCGATCTGACGGCCCGCGCGGTCTATCTGCTGGCGCACGGCGGTGAGCCGCAGGGGCTGGTGGGCCAGCTGCGCTCGTACGCGTACGAGAACCGCGAGCACTACTACCACCGCTGGCTCGGCGACCTGTGGAGCCTCTCCGGCGACCCCACGCCCGAGACCTTCATCGCCCGGGGCTGGGACGAGTGCCTGGAAGCCCTGGAACGCCTCCAGGAGGCCCTGCGCACCCCCTCCCCGGAGACCGACCCCTGCCTGGCCACCGGAGACGGCTGGATCGCCGAGGAAGCCCTCGCCACCGGCCTGCTCTGCTTCCTCCTCTTCCCCCAGGACCCGCTCACCGCCCTGCGCCGCGCGGCCTGCACGAGGGGCGACTCCGACTCCCTCGCCTGCCTCACGGGCGCGTTCGCGGGCGCCCACCTGGGCGC
Organism: Streptomyces scopuliridis RB72; assembly: GCF_000718095.1. Taxonomy (GTDB): domain Bacteria; phylum Actinomycetota; class Actinomycetes; order Streptomycetales; family Streptomycetaceae; genus Streptomyces; species Streptomyces scopuliridis. The sequence goes on from NZ_JOEI01000030.1 coordinate 30,410, forward strand.
GGGCGCGTGGCCCCAGGAGTGGGCGGAGCGGATCGAGTACCACGGCGAGCTGATGGCGCTGGGAGCGCTCTGGGATTCTTGAGCCGCGTGGGTGAGCCGCGCGTGTCAGAGCGCTGAGGCGCGGCGTGTGCGGGTCAGGAAGTCTTCGACGCGCGCGTGGTCCGGCTCGGGTGGCAGGGGGGAGCGGGGGGCCGCCTCGTCGGATTCGGCGACGAGGCGGGTCACACGGCGCTCCACCTCGGGCCAGGGGACCTCGCCCCGCTTGACCGCCAGCAGCCGGTCCCGGTCCTCGCCGACGTCGATCACCAGACTGCCCGTACGCAGCAGATCCCGGCAGGAGGCGAGCAGTCGCAGCAGATGCATGGCGTGCTTCCAGCGCGGGGCGCCGTGCCGGCGGACGTCCGCCTCCAGCTTCTCGCGCTGGCCCTCGGCGTAGCGGACGAAGGTCCGGTGCGCGTGGCGGGACAGGAACGCGTCGCGCAGGGCGAGCAGTTCACGGCCGGTGTCGTCGATCCGCTCCACGAGCGGGGAGTGCAGACACTCCAGGACATTGGGGTTGGTCCGGAGGGCGAGGTGGCAGAAGCGCTCCAGCTCCCAGGAGAACTGCTCCGGGGCCGGGCCCTCGACATGGGCCGGCGGCTTCTCGAAGCGCCAGAAGAGCGGGGTCGGGGCGAGGAAGACACCGCGCCGGTCGGTGTCGCTCCCCTCCGTCGCCAGTCCGAAGGCGCGCGAGCCCATCACACACGCGTAGACGGTGTGTTCACGGACGAGCGCTTCCGGCGAGGTCATGGACGAGAGGGTACGGGGACACCGCTCCGCGTTCCCGGGCATTTCTCCCGGGGAACGGTCGCCGCGCCCCCGTTCCCCGCGGCTGACTACCCTGGGACGAGCACTCGATCACTGAGGAGAACGTCGTGGCGGTACGAGCGGTCCGCGGAGCGGTCCAGCTGGAGCGGGACGAAGCCGGGCACATGGACGACCAGGTCAGGCAGCTCCTCACCGCGATCCTTGAGCGCAACGCGCTCACCGCGGACGATCTGATCAGCGTCTGGTTCACGGCCACGCCCGATCTGCACAGCGACTTCCCGGCCGCCGCGGCCCGCGGGCTCGGCATCGTCGACGTCCCCCTGATCTGCGCGCAGGAACTGGACATCGCGGGCGCCCTGCCGCGCGTCGTCCGTATCCTCGCCCATATCGAGTCCGACCTCCCCAAGTCCCAGATCGCGCACGTCTACCTCGGCGCCGCGGCTGCCCTCCGCAAGGACATCGCCCAGTGAGAACCGCCGTCGTCATCGGTACGGGCCTGATCGGCACCTCGGCGGCGCTGGCCCTGGCCGGCCGGGGGGTCACCGTCCATCTCAGCGACCACGACCCCTCCCGCGCCAGGACCGCCGCCGCGCTCGGCGCGGGGACGGACGAGGCGCCCGAGGGCCCCGTCGACCTCGCGATCATCGCCGTACCGCCCACGCATGTCGCCGCCACGCTCTCCGCGGCGATGCGCGACGGCGTGGCCCGCGGCTATCTGGACGTGGCCAGCGTCAAGGGCGGCCCCCGGCGCGAGCTGGAGGCGCTCGGCCTCGATCTCGCCGCGTACATCGGTACGCACCCCATGGCCGGCAAGGAGCGCTCGGGACCGCTGGCCGCGACCGCCGATCTCTTCGAGGGGCGCCCGTGGGTGCTGACCCCGACCCGGGACACCGACACCGAGGTGCTCAACCTCGCCCTGGAACTGGTCGCGTTGTGCCGCGCCGTGCCGGTGGTGATGGACGCCGACGCGCACGACCGCGCGGTCGCCCTCGTCTCGCACACCCCGCAGCTGATCTCGTCGATGGTCGCCGCCCGGCTTGAGGAGGCCGACGAGACGGCCGTACGCCTCTGCGGCCAGGGCATCCGCGATGTCACCCGGATCGCGGCCTCCGACCCCGGGATGTGGGTCGAGATCCTCTCCGCCAACCCCGGCCCGGTCGCCGACGTACTGGCCGGGGTCGCCGCCGACCTCGGGGAGACGGTCGAGGCGCTGCGCGCGCTCCAGTCCGCGGACGCGGACAAGCGGCGCGGCGGGGCCGCCGGGATCGAGGACGTCCTGCGGCGCGGCAACGCGGGACGGGTACGGGTGCCGGGCAAGCACGGCGCCGCCCCCGCGACGTACGAGATCGTGGCCGTGCTCATCAGCGACCAGCCGGGCGAGCTGGCCCGGATCTTCGCGGACGCGGGCCGCGCCGGGGTCAATGTGGAGGACGTACGGATCGAGCACGCGACCGGGCAGCAGGCGGGCCTGGTACAGCTGATGGTGGTGCCGTCGGCGGCTCCGGTGCTCTCGGCGGCCCTGCGGGAACGCGGCTGGTCGATCCGGCAGTAGTCCGCCGGTGGTCCCGCGGTGGTTCCGCCGTAGTCCCTCAGTAGTCCGGCGCGGTGGTCCGCGTCCCGCCGAACGGGTGCATTCGGGGTCCTGAGTACTCGGTAACCTTGTGCGGGGGCGTATGTGCGTCCCCGCACATCGACCCCCTTGAACCAGGAAGGTGTCCGACCCCCGTGGACAACGGAGCAACCCCCGCCCGGACCGCACCGGCCGCAGTGATCGTCGCCATCGACGGGCCCTCCGGCACGGGCAAGTCGAGCACCTCCAAGGCCGTGGCCGCCCAGCTCGGGCTGAGCTACCTGGACACCGGCGCGCAGTACCGCGCGATGACCTGGTGGATGATCACCAACGGTGTCGACGTCTCGGACCCCGCCGCCGTCGCGACCGCCGCGGGCAAGCCCGTGCTGGTCTCCGGGACCGACCCGGCCGCTCCCACGATCACCGTGGACGGGGCGGACGCCTCCGGGCCGATCCGTACCCAGGAGGTCACCTCCAAGGTGAGCGCGGTCAGCGCCGTGCCCGAGGTACGGACCGTCGTCACCGAGCTCCAGCGCTCCATCGCCTCGGCCGCCGGGAAGGGGATCGTGGTCGAGGGCCGCGACATCGGTACGACCGTGCTGCCGGACGCCGACGTCAAGGTCTTCCTCACCGCGTCCCCGGAGGCGCGCGCCGCCCGGCGCAGCGGTGAGCTGAAGGGCAAGGAGGCGACCGATGTCGCCGCCACCAAGGACGCCCTGGCCAAGCGGGACGCGGCCGACTCCGGCCGTAAGACGTCCCCGCTCGCCAAGGCCGGCGACGCGGTCGAGGTGGACACCACGGATCTCACGCTCCAGCAGGTCATCGAGTGTGTCGTGACCCTGGTCGAGGAGAAGCGGGCCGCGCGGTGAGCACACCGTCGGCACCGGCGGCGAGAGCCACGTCACCGAAGGACGCGGCCCCGGCCCCGGCCTCGGAGAAGGGCGCGGCGGTCGGGCGCGGCATCGGCATCGGGCTGATGTACGGCCTGTGGAAGCCGCGGGTGCTGGGCGCGTGGCGGGTTCCGGCGAGCGGCCCCGTCATCCTCGCCGTCAACCACGCGCACAACATCGACGGCCCGATGCTGATGGGCACCGCGCCCCGGCCGGTGCACTTCCTGATCAAGAAGGAAGCGTTCATCGGCCCGCTCGACCCGTTCCTGCGGGCCATCGGCCAGCTGAAGGTGGACCGTACGGTCGCCGACCGCGCCGCGATCACCGACGCGCTCGGGGTGCTCAGGGACGGCGGGGTGCTGGGGATATTCCCCGAGGGCACCCGGGGCGAGGGAGACTTCGCCTCACTGCGCGCCGGGCTGGCGTACTTCGCCGTACGGTCCGGGGCGCCGATCGTGCCGGTGGCGGTCCTGGGCAGTACGGAGCGCCGGGGCCGGCTGATACGGGCGCTGCCCCCGCTGCGCAGCCGCGTGGACGTCGTCTTCGGCGACGCCTTCGAGGCGGGGGACGGCACCGGACGGCGCACCCGCAAGGCGCTGGACGAGGCCACCGCGCGCATCCAGGAGCGGCTGACCGTCCACCTGGAAAACGCCAGGCGCCTGACCGGGCGCTAGGAAAGACTTGAGTAGTGCACCGCGTGTCCGCGGTGCACCGATCACGATGAACGAGGTACGGACTTCATGAACGACCAGATCGACTCCGCCGACGAGCACGGAGAGCTCGGCGATGCCGAGTACGCGGACTTCATGGAGCTTGCCGCTCAGGAGGGGTTCGAGCCCGAGGAGGTGGAGGGTGCGATCGATGAGGCCGGTCACGGCCCGCTGCCCGTCCTCGCCGTCGTCGGCCGACCGAATGTCGGCAAATCCACTCTCGTGAACCGGATCATCGGCCGCCGCGAGGCGGTCGTCGAGGACAAGCCCGGAGTCACCCGCGACCGGGTCACCTACGAGGCCGAGTGGGCGGGCCGCCGCTTCAAGATCGTCGACACCGGCGGCTGGGAGCAGGACGTCCTCGGTATCGACGCCTCCGTCGCCGCCCAGGCCGAGTACGCGATCGAGGCCGCCGACGCGGTCGTCTTCGTCGTGGACTCCACGGTCGGCGCGACCGACACCGACACGGCCGTGGTCCGGCTGCTGCGCAAGGCGGGCAAGCCCGTCGTGCTCTGCGCCAACAAGGTCGACGGACCGAGCGGCGAGGCCGACGCCACGGCGCTCTGGTCGCTCGGGCTCGGCGAGCCCCACCCGGTCTCCTCGCTGCACGGCCGGGGCACCGGCGACATGCTCGACGCGGTGCTCGAAGCGCTGCCCGAGGCCCCGGCGCAGACATTCGGCACCGCCCTCGGCGGCCCCCGCCGTATCGCGCTCATCGGCCGCCCGAACGTCGGCAAGTCGTCCCTGCTGAACAAGGTCGCGGGCCAGGACCGCGTCGTCGTCAACGAGATCGCGGGCACCACCCGCGACCCGGTCGACGAGCTGATCGAGCTGGGCGGCGTCGTCTGGAAGTTCATCGACACCGCGGGTATCCGCCGCCGGGTCCATCTCCAGGAAGGCGCGGACTACTACGCCTCGCTGCGTACCGCCGCCGCCGTCGAGAAGGCCGAGGTGGCGGTGGTACTGATCGACACCAGCGAGTCCATCAGCGTCCAGGACCAGCGGATCATCACGATGGCCGTCGAGGCGGGCCGTGCCCTGGTCATCGCGTACAACAAGTGGGACACCCTCGACGAGGAGCGCCGCTACTACCTGGAGCGGGAGATCGAGACGGAGCTGGCACAGGTCGCCTGGGCCCCCCGGGTGAATGTGTCGGCGCGCACCGGCCGCCATATGGAGAAGCTGGTCCCGGCGATCGAGACGGCCCTCGCGGGCTGGGAGACGCGGGTCCCGACCGGCCGGCTCAACGCGTTCCTGGGCGAGCTGGTCGCCGCGCATCCGCACCCGGTCCGGGGCGGCAAGCAGCCCCGCATCCTGTTCGGTACGCAGGCGGGCACGAAGCCGCCGCGCTTCGTGCTCTTCGCCTCGGGCTTCATCGAGGCCGGCTACCGGCGCTTCGTGGAGCGCCGGCTGCGTGAGGAGTTCGGCTTCGAGGGCACCCCGATCCATATCTCCGTACGGGTGCGCGAGAAGCGCGGCCGCAAGAAGTAGGCCGGGAAGCCCGGACGTACATCACGCCGGAAGCGGTGGGGCCCGGCACGGACGAATCCGTGCCGGGCCCCACCGCTTCCGGCGCTGTCATCTGCCCCGGCGGGGGCCCGGGGGAAGAGCGGGCGGGAGCGCCGCCTGCGCCGGCCGTCCCGTGTGCTGCCGGGGATCGCGCTGCCAGGAGCCGGGGTACGGCGTATGCCCGAGCCCGGAGTGGGCGCCGTACCCGCCACGCGCGGCGTGCAGCCCGGTGCCGAAGGCCGTGAAGCCGAGATTCTCCTCATTGCTGCGGTCACCGGGCAGCGCCCTGAACGACCGGCGGAATTCGGAGTACAGCGCGTCGTAGATCGGGGTCGTGGAGAACCCGTCCGCGACATCCTGCGCGGGGCGCATGGAAGGGATATGGCTCTGGTACTGCTGGCGGGTGGGGTCGTATGAGTGCACGTACGTGCCAACGACCTCATCGCCCGTCGGATGCGGGCTGTCCTGGGAATTCGCCGTCGCGGTGACGCGCCGCGACGGGCGGACGGGGCGCGTGGCCTCGGTCACGTGCCGGCCAGCGGCATCGCCGCGGCGACCAGCCTGCCGTTGGCCGCGGCCTTCTCCAGGGCGTCGCGCAGCAGGTCCTCGCGGGGCTGCTGGCCGATCGAGCCGACCGGCGCCGCGAAGACCAGTACGGTGTGCGACTTGTTGGCGGCGGTCCGCCAGCCCTCGGTGACCTGGAGCGGCTGATGGGCCTGCCACCACGCGGTCGGGGTGCCGCCGCCGGTGCCGGGCTGGAGTACGGCGTGCAGCTGTCCCATGGCGAGCAGCACCGACCAGCCGGGCAGCGGGGCGGGCACCTGGTTCAGATCACCGAGCGGCTGGAAGCCCTGCTCGATGAGGAGCGGCAGGAACTCGTCGGTGGTGGCGTCCGAGCCGGGCCGGACGATCGGGGCGGTCGGCTCGACGACCAGGGCGGGGTGCAGATCGCCCTCGATCAGCACCAGACCGCTGGTGACCCCCAGCACGGCCTGGTTGGAGCTCGCGGCGGGGGCTCCCTGCGCCCTCTGGGGCCGGGGCTCGCCGCCGGTGATCGACCGGACCGCCCCCTGGAGCTGGTCCTCGGCGACCTGGACGACCTGGGAGGGAATGCAGGTGGCGTGGGCGAAGGCGAGAACGGCGGTCTCCTCACCGACGAACAGCACGGTGCTGGTCCGCTCCTGTTCGGAGTCGCCGGGGGTCCGGCAGGACGTGCAGTCATAGCTGCCCGGGGAGTTCTCGCCGGAGAGCAGCCGGTCGGCTTCTTCGTCGCCGATCTCGGCGCGTACGTCCTCGCTGACATCGAGCATGCGCGGCACGGGTGGCTCCTCGAACTCGGTGCGTGGGCCGGGCTGTTCCCGGCTCGTACAGAAGACAACGGGCGAGCCGTCGCCCGGGTCACGCGCGAAGGGGCACGGAATCGAACCATCCCGGGCCGGGCGCGGGCCATCGGCCGGAACGGGACGGTACGGCTCAACGCCTGCCGGGTGAAAGGAAGTTGAACCGAAAGACCGCAGTGCCGGTCCGTACATGGACAGATGGACAGGTCGACAAACCGGGAAATCAGCGAATCAATGGGATGGCCGAAACTCATTGCTCCCTTCGGTGGTCCCGACACGGGGTCCGTGTGGCGTCCGAGGGGCGTCCGCGCGGCGCGCGGACGCCGTATCGGCGCGTGAACGTACAGATCCGCGCCGAGTCGGCACCATGTGGGTCATTTCCGCATCTACCCAGTCGGCCCGCACAGGGACCGGCGGAAACCGGAAGGACCAGGGAGACCCGGCACGGTATGCACCTCTCTTTTCTGCTCCACAACGCGTACGGCATCGGCGGGACCATCCGCGGCACGTTCAATCTGGCCGAAGCGCTGGCGGTCCACCACGATGTCGAGATCGTGTCGGTCTTCCGCCACCGCGAGGAGCCGGTCCTCGGAGCCCCGGCCGGAGTCCGGCTGAGTCACCTTGTCGACCTGCGGCGCGGCAGCCCCGACTACGACGGTGACGACCCGGAGCACCAGCGGCCCGCCCGGGTCTTCCCGCGCGGCGACGGCTGCTACCGGCAGTACAGCCGGCTCACCGACGCCAGGATCGGCGCCCGGCTGGCCGCGCTGGAGGCCGATGTCGTCATCGGCACCCGCCCCGGCCTCAACGTCCATCTCGTCCGGCAGGGCGGACACGGCCAGATCCGGGTGGGGCAGGAGCATCTGGCCCTCGACAACCACGGCCGCCGGCTGCGCTGCGAGATCGGCCACCGCTACCGGCTGCTGCACGCGGTCACCACCGTCACCGAGGCCGACGCCCGCGCCTACCGCACCCGGCTGTGGCTGCCCGGCGTACGGATCGTCGCCGTACCGAACTGCGTGCCCGCGCCCGCCGTCGCCCCCGCCGACTCCACCGGCAAATGGGTCGTCGCGGCCGGCCGGCTGACCCGGGTCAAGCGGTACGACCTGCTGGTGCGGGCGTTCTCCCAGGTGGTGGCCGTACGCCCGGACTGGCGGCTGCGGATCCACGGCGGTGGCGACGAGAAGGCGGCGCTGCGCCGGCTCATCGAGGAGAGCGGGCTGTACAACCATGTCTTCCTGATGGGCCCCACCGACCCGCTGGAGGCGGAGTGGGTGAAGGGATCGCTCGCCGCCGTCACCTCCAGCCACGAGGCCTTCGGGATGACCATCGTCGAGGCCATGCGCTGCGGGGTCCCCGTCGTCGCCACCGACTGTCCGCACGGTCCCGGCGAGATCATCGAGCACGGGGTCGACGGGCGGCTGGTGCCGGTGGGCGACGTGGACGCGATCGCCGGCGCGCTGCTCGGGCTGATCCAGGACGACGGACTGCGCCGGCGCATGGGAGAGGCGGCGCGCGTGGCCTCGGCCCGCTTCGACCCGGCGCGGATCGCGGAGCGCCACGCGGCGCTCTACGCCGAGCTGGCCCGGTCCTCGCGGGGGTCGTCCGGGGGCGCGAAGCCCCGCGACGTGCTGTGCCGCGGTGGCAGCGCCTTACTCGGCGGTGCGTTCACCGTCAGGGACAAGGCCGCAGATGTGATCCGAAAGGGCAGAACCGTATGACCAGACCCATCGGGCGGCGGGCGTCGCCCCCCGTGTGCACCGCCGACTGCATCGCCGACTCGGCGGGGGGAATCACCTTCGACGTCACGGACGCCGCCCGCCCCGGCGCGACGCTGGTGCTGCGCCGCCGCGCCGACGCGGTCGGGACGCACGGCGGCGGGGACGACGAGGTACGGCTGCCGCTGACCGGGCCCGCCACGGCCTCCGGCGCCGGGCCGGCACGGCTGCGCGCCGTACTGCCCAGCACCGTCGAACTGGCCGAAGGCCACTGGGACATCTTCACGGGCACCTCGGGCGACCGGCCCGTACGGCCCGGGATCAGGGACGTACGGGCGCTGATCGACCGGGTGCCGGGTACGGGCCCGGTCGCGGCCCGCGTCCCGTACCCCACCGCGGACGGCCGGCTCGCCCTCAGGACCTGGCTCCGCGCACCGCACGCCGAGGCCGGGACGGTCCGCTGCGCGCCGGCCGGGATGTCGGTCGAGGGCGTGCTGTACGGCGCCGAACTGGGCGAGCACGCGCGCGCGGAGGCCCGGCTGCACGGCGGCGACCGTACGCACCGGGTGGCCGTGACCGGCCGGGGCGGGGTGTTCGCCTTCACCCTGCCGTACGGACCGCTGGCCGAAGAGCCGGGCGGGCCGGGAGGGGAGAGCCGGCGCTGGGATCTCTGGCTGCTGCCCGCGCCGGACACCGCCGGCATACGGATCTCCCGCATCCTCGACGACATCTGGGACAAGCGGGCGATCCATGTCTATCCGGCCCACGCCGTCCCGGCGCACGGCACGGACGGCCGGCTGGCCGCCCCCGGCTACACCCATGACAACGATTTCTGCGTACGACTGGACCCCGCGCCCGCGCCCGTGCCGACGCCCTGACCGGAGCTGGGGCTTGCGGACAGAAGCTGTCCGCGAGGGCTGTCAGGCTCGGCCCATGTTGGAGACCTCGGCACGACTGCTGCGTCTGCTCTCACTGCTCCAGGCCCACCGCGAGTGGTCCGGCGCCGACCTCGCCGACCGGCTCGGCGTCACCCCGCGCACCGTACGGCGCGATGTCGACCGGCTGCGCGCACTCGGCTATCCGGTCAACGCCAGCCCCGGCACGGGCGGCGGCTACCAGCTCGGCGCGGGGGCCGAGCTGCCGCCGCTGCTGCTGGACGACGAGGAGGCCGTCGCGGTCGCCGTCGGCCTGCGCACCGCCGCCGGCAACGGAATCGAGGGCATGGGCGAGATCTCCGTACGCGCCCTGGCGAAGCTGGAGCAGGTGCTGCCCGGCCGGCTGCGGCGCCGGGTCAGCGCCCTCAACTCCTTCACCGTGCCCATGCTGCGGGGCCCGCGGGGGCCCATGGTCGACCCCGGGGTCCTCACGGAGCTGGCCAACGCCTGCCGGGACAGCGAGCGGCTGCGCTTCGCGTACCGCGACCACGAGGACGCTGTCACCCGCCGCACCGTCGAGCCGCACCGCCTTGTCTGCACCGAACGCCGCTGGTATCTGGTCGCCTGGGACCTGGACCGCGCCGACTGGCGTACGTTCCGGGTGGACCGGATCACCCCCACACCGCCGCACGGCCCGCGCTTCACCCCGCGTACCCCGCCGGCCGAGGACCTCGCCGCGTATGTCTCGCGGGGCGTCTCCACCCGGGCCTACGCCACGGCGGCGGTGATCCGGCTGCACGCGTCCGCCGAGGAGGCGGCCCAGGGCATCTCACCGTCCTCGGGCGTCCTGGAGGCGGTCGACGCGCACAGTTGTCTGCTGCGGACCGGGGCGGGGAGCCTGGATGTGATGGTGATCCATCTGGCGCTGCTCGGCTTCGACTTCGAGGTGATCGAGCCACCGGAGCTGACCGAACGCATCAGGGTCGTACGGGACCGGCTGTCCCGCGCCCTCGGCTGACAGGCACGCGACAGGCTCATGCCGACGGGAAGGCGCTGGTGCGGGCAGGTGTCGGCCGGCGGCGGATTGTGCGGGGGACTCGTGAATTCCTCGACGGCCCATCAATTGATTTCCGCGGTCGGCCGGAAAACGACCGTGGTGGGCGGTCGAATTCAGGGCCGGCTATTTATGTGATCTTCAGGGTTGTGGAATTTCTAAGAAGTCGGATGTGAAGGGGCCGTAAGAGTGACGCGTTCGCATCCGGAGCACGCCGGAACCTGTGACACAAGTGTGACCGCGGAGGGACGAGAAGCATACGGACGAGGTATCCGTTCGGCTTCCTTCGGCACTCCCCGGCGCCTACGGTGAGTGGTATGGCACCGATACCGACTCCACCCCGACAGCCCGACGACGTCCCCGAGTCCTATGTCGGACTCGACTCCGGGAGCGCCGAACGGACCGCCCGCGAGCGCGGCTGGACCACGGTCAGATCGCTGCCTCCGGGCTCGATCATCACCATGGAGTTCGTCGTGGGCCGGCTCAACTTCGAGGTGGAGGAGGGCCGGGTCATCCGCTGCTGGCTCGGCTGACCGACGGCCCGAGACGAGGCTCCTGACGGGCTCCCGACGGGCTTCTGAGACGTACGAAGGCCCCGGCCGGAGCCGGGGCCTTCGTACGAGCGGGGCGGGGCCGTGCGTACCGTCCACGGTCCCTGGGGGCGCTCAGCCGCCCGTCATGGGCCGTGAGTGCCCCGGCCGGCGGCTGCCCGCCGGGGTGACCGGCGTACGTTCCGAGCGCACCGCGTGCGGCCTCGACTGGGTGAGCTGACCCGTACCCGTGACGGTTCCGGTGGGCAGGCCCGCGCCGGTGTGGCCGCCGTGGCCTGCTCCGACGGGCTCGCACGGCGGCTCGTCGGCCAGCGCCGACGCCTCGTGCGACACCGGCGCGGGACGCGGGCCCCCGGAGGCGACCGGGGTCGACGGGGTGGTCCTGCGGCGCGCGCGCCACCGCTCGCGGACCGCGAAGACGGTCAGCTCGGCCCGGCCGATCAGCGGCTCGAACAGGGGCAGTGCCAGCAGGATCAGCAGCCCGGCGGCCCAGCCGAGCAGCACATCGCTCAGCCAGTGCGTACCGAGATAGACGGTTGTCGCACCGACCCCCAGGGCGACCACGGCCGACATGACCGACAGATAGCGCCTGGCCCGGGGCGTGGTGGCCAGATAGGCCAGGATTCCCCAGGTCACCACGGCGTTGGCGGTGTGTCCCGAAGGAAATATATCGCCGCCCGCGAAGAGCTCGGCCGAGCCGATCTGCGTCGCGTAGTGGGGGCCGAGCCGGCCGAGACCGAGCTTCACCGCCCCGACGGTCACATTGAGCAGCAGCAGCGCCGTGCCGAGGGCCAGCAGCGGCCGCAGCGTGTGCTGACGCCAGGAGCGCCAGCCCAGCCAGGCCGCGATCATCACGGCCGTGGGGCCGCGCTGCCCCAGCACCACGAAGTAGTCGAGGAAAGGATGCAGTTCCGGCCATTGCTGATAGGGCCGGAAGAGCATGACCTTCCAGTCGAGGATCACCAGCGAGGACGAGGCGAGCACGGCAACGACGATGGCGAGATAGAACGCCAGCGTCCCGCCGAAGAGAGCCTTGCGGGTGCGGCTCATCCGCGGGATCTCTATCTTCGGCGGTTCCGGCTCCCGGTCCAGACGGGCAAAGATGTCGGTACGCACCCCATCGACGTTACAGCGAGTGAGCGAATGAACCGGTCGATCCGGTCTCTTTGTGATGACGATGTGATGTGGAGTGCGTCTCGGAGCGCGGTTTATCAGGGGGACGTTCCGGAAATCGAAGGGACCTTCGTCCCTATTAATCGGCACGCCGTTCCTGAAACTGTCTTTCTGCGGAACAGAATGAGTTCACCGTGGCGTCGCACGGAATTTCCCTCCCGCTCGTGCGCGCTCGGAGTCCCGGTCCTGGCGCGGTGGAGTGGCGTACGCCACACTCGTCGGCCGGGACGGTGAGAGATGCGCCACGCGCCACGCGCGTTCACTCGCGTACGCTGACGGCTCACTCGCCCGTCGATGCCGGGCCGCTCCGAGGGACCCGTGTCCCCGTTGGCCCGCCGAGCGCGAGGGACGCATTGGGAGGTACTCAGATGTCCGGGAGCACCACGGCCGGCGCACGGCTGCGCGCGGCCGGGGCCCGCGGCGGTGCCAACCGCTGGATCGTCCTGGTCGTCCTCTGTGTGAGCCTGCTGCTGGTCGCGCTGGACGCGACCGTGCTGCATGTCGCCGTCCCGGCCGTCACCGCCGACCTCAGGCCCAGCGGTGTCGAGCTGCTCTGGATCGTGGACGCGTATCCGCTGGTCTGCGCCGCGCTGCTGATCCTCTTCGGCACGCTGGGCGACCGCATCGGAAGACGCCGGGTCCTGCTCATCGGATACGCGCTCTTCGGGGTGGCCTCGGCTGTCGCGGCCCTCGCCGATACGCCGCTGGTACTGATCGGGGCGCGCGCCCTGCTCGGTATCGGCGGCGCGATGATCATGCCCGCGACGCTCTCCATCCTGCGCGACGTCTTTCCCGACCGGCGCGAGCGCGCCATGGCGATCGGTGTCTGGACGGCGGTCGCCGCGGTCGGGGCCGCCCTCGGCCCGGTGCTCGGCGGCTTCCTCGTCGAGCACTTCTGGTGGGGCTCGGTCTTCCTGATCAATATCCCGCTGCTGGCGCTCCTGCTGCCGCTCGGCCGGCTGGTACTGCCCGAGTCGAAGGGCCCCGGCGACGGGCCCTGGGACGTGCTCGGCGCGCTGATGGCCGCGGCCGGGGTGCTCGGGGTGGTCTTCGGGGTGAAGCGGCTCGGCGCCGGGGAAGGGCCGCTCGGCCCCGAGACCCTCGGCCCGCTCTGCGTCGGCGCGGCCCTGCTCATCCTCTTCGTCCGCAGACAGCGGCGCAGGAAGCATCCGCTGATCGATATGCGGATGTTCGCCAGGCCCACGTTCTCCACCTCCGTCGGCTGCATCGTGCTCGCCATGCTGGCCCTGGTGGGCCTGGAGCTGATCGCCGTCCAGTACCTCCAGCTGGTGCTGGGACTCAGCCCGCTGGAGACCGGACTGCGGCTGCTGCCGCTCACCTTCGCCGCCATGGCCGCGGGCGTCACCGGCTCCGCCACGCTGCGCCGGGTGGGGCCGCGCCGGATGGTGGCCTGGGGCTTCGTGCTGACCGCCGGCGCCGTGCTGCTGCTGGTGATGATGGGCCAGCACGACCGGCCCGGACTGCTGACCGCCGGCTTCGTCCTGCTCGGCTTCGGGCTCCAGACCACGCTCTTCGGCGCGTACGAATCGATGCTCAGCGAGGCTCCGGCGGACCAGGCGGGCGGGGCCGCGGCCATCGGCGAGACCTCGTACCAGCTGGGTGCGGGCATGGGGATCGCGCTGCTCGGCAGCGTGATGAACGCGGTGTACGCGCCCGCGCTGTCGTCGGTGAAGGGTGTGCCCGCGGCGGCGGGTTCGGCGGCTTCCAGCTCGCTCGGTGAGGCCTATCAGGTGGCGGCCGGGATCGGCGGACCCGCGGGGGAGACGCTGCGTACCGCCGCGCGCCACTCGTTCGTCCACGGCCTGCATGTCACGCTGCTGGTCAGCGCGGGGCTGCTGCTGCTCGGCGCGCTGGCCGCGCTGCGGCTGCCGAAGGTCATGGAGTGTCCGCCGTGCGCCGACGAGGAGCCGCCCGTCGAAGCGCGTGAGGCGCGCGAGGAGACGCCCGAGGAGACGCCCGAGGCGCCCGAGTCCGGGGAGGCGCGGCCGCCCCGCCCGCAGGAGCGGCGACCGCCCCGGCCGCGCAGAGCGCCGTCGGCTCCACGCGAGTCCCCGGAGGCTGCGATCCCGGCGGGCCGTCTCTCCCGTTAGGCGTACCGGCCCGCGGGCCGGGCCGACGCCGACGGGGTGCGTCTGGACGCGCGGCACACTGAGTCGTACCGTCGTCACGGAGCCGTAACTAGCGCTGCTAGTTACGGCTCGTCCGAGCCGTGCGAGCCGCCGGAGGCCGTCCCATGTCCGCACCGTCCACGCCGTCCGCTCCGTCTGTCGCCAAGCCCCCGCCCTTCGACCCCGGCGACCCCCTCGGTCTCGACGATCTGCTCGAACCGGAGGACCTGGCGATCCGGGACACCGTGCGGACCTGGGCCGCCGACCGGGTCCTGCCGCATATCGCCGAGTGGTACGAGCGCGGCGAACTGCCCGTCATCCGTGAACTGACCCGCGAACTCGGCGGACTCGGCGCGCTCGGGATGTCCCTGACCGGGTACGGCTGCGCGGGCGCCACCGCCGTCCAGTACGGGCTCACCTGTCTGGAGCTGGAGGCCGCCGACTCCGGGATCCGCTCGCTCGTCTCCGTACAGGGCTCGCTCGCCATGTACGCGATCCATCGCTTCGGTTCCGAGGAGCAGAAGCGGCGCTGGCTGCCCGGCATGGCCGCCGGCGAGATCATCGGCTGCTTCGGACTCACCGAGCCCGACCACGGCTCCGACCCGGCCGGAATGCGCACCCACGCCAAGCGGGACGGCACCGACTGGGTGCTCAACGGCCGCAAGATGTGGATCACCAATGGTTCGGTGGCGGGGGTCGCCGTCGTCTGGGCGAGGACCGACGAGGGCATTCGCGGCTTTCTGGTCCCGGCGGGCAGCCCCGGATTCTCGGCCCCGGAGATCACCCACAAGTGGTCACTGCGTGCCTCGGTCACCAGCGAACTGGTCCTCGATGACGTACGGCTGCCCGCCGACGCCGTCCTCCCGGAGGTCACCGGACTGCGCGGCCCGCTCAGCTGTCTGAGCCACGCGCGGTACGGAATCGTCTGGGGCTCGATGGGCGCGGCGCGCGCGAGTTTCGAAGCGGCGCTTCAGTACGCCAGGACCCGGGAGCAGTTCGGCCGGCCGATCGGCGGCTTCCAGCTCACCCAGGCCAAGCTGGCCGACATGGCCCTCGAACTGCACAAGGGCATCCTGCTCGCCCACCATCTGGGGCGGCGCATGGACGCGGGCCGGCTCCGCGCCGAGCAGGTCAGCTTCGGCAAGCTCAACAACGTGCGGGAGGCGATCGAGATCTGCCGCACCTCACGGACCATCCTCGGCGCCAACGGGATCTCGCTGGAGTACCCCGTGATGCGCCATGCGACGAACCTGGAGTCGGTGCTCACCTACGAGGGCACCGTCGAGATGCATCAGCTCGTCCTGGGCAAGGCGCTCACCGGCCTCGACGCCTTCCGGTGACCCCGTGGGACCGGGCGAACCGGTGAGCGCCCTGCTCAGCTCTGGTTGAAGAAGCCGTCCTTGCCGCGGCCCGCGGCCTCGCCGGTGACGATCTCGGTGTCGGCGGGGCTCAGCAGGAAGACCCGGGTGGCCACGCGGTCGATCGAGCCGCGCAGCCCGAAGATCAGTCCGGCGGCGAAGTCCACCACGCGCTTGGCGTCGGCGGGCTCCATGGCCGTGAGGTTCATGATGACCGGGGTGCCGGCCCGGAAGAGCTCGCCGATGGTCCGGGCGTCCCGGAAGCTGTCCGGGGAGACGGTGGCGATTCTGCGGTCCTGCTCCGGGGCGGCCTCGGCGACGACCCGTACGCGCGGGTCGGTCCGCCAGTTGTCGCCGTTCTCCGCACCCTCGGCGTACTCGTCGTCGTAGTAACGCTCGTCGTTGTCCTCAACGAGGCCCAGCCAGGCACTCGCCTTGCGCACCGATCCCATGGACGCCTCCTTTCACCGCGGTCACATGACGTTCCCTATCCCTATGGTCGACCATCATGCGGATTGCGCGCCAAGGGGATAGTCGGCGCGCAGATGATTCGTGACGGTACTGGTGCAGAAGATGTGGCGGTTCGTCAAGGTTCTTCCAGCGTACAGGCCCTGAGTCGGTACAAAATATTACGTTCCGGCCAGATGGGTGACGCTGGGGACGGACGGGTGAACCGCTCGCTCGGTACGATGCGTCACGCACTTGTGAACGACTCTCGGGGGATTGTCGTGTTCGGAATCGTCAGACCGTGTACGCATCGGCTCGCCGACGGGCTCAAAGCCGAGTGGACGGCTCATCTCTGCGGGCTCTGTCTGGCACTTCGCGCGGACCACGGGCAGTTCTCCCGGGTCGTCACCAACTACGACGGGCTGATCGTCTCGGTTCTGACGGAGGCTCAGACCGAGCGCACCGCACGGCAGCGGCGCACCGCGGGCCCCTGTCCGCTGCGCGGCATGCGTACGGCGCCGATAGCCAGGGGCGAGGGCGCGCGGCTCGCCGCCTCCGTATCGCTGGTGCTCGCCTCGGCGAAGATACGGGACCACGTCGCGGACGGGGACGGGCTGTTGAGGCGCCGGCCGCTGGCCGCCGCCGCGCGCCGGGTCGCCCACGGGTGGGACAGGGCGGGCGCGCGCACCGGCGCGGAGCTGGGGTTCGACACGGCCGTCCTGGTCGACGCCGTCGAGCGGCAGCAGGGGATCGAGGCGCTGGCCGGTCCCGGTACGCCCCTGCTCACCGTCACCGAGCCGACCGAGACGGCGACCGCCGCGGCCTTCGCGTACACCGCCGTTCTGGCGGGCCGGCCGGGCAACAGCGCTCCACTGGCCGAGGCCGGGCGGCTCTTCGGGCGGCTCGCGCATCTGCTGGACGCCGTGGAGGACCAGCCTGCTGACGCCGCGTCGGGTGCGTGGAACCCGCTCACCGCGACCGGTACGTCCCGCGCGGAGGCGCGGCGGCTCGCCGACGACGCGGTGCGCGGAATCCGGTCGGCGCTGCGGGACGTGGAGTTCACCGACGGCAGGCTGGCGCATGTGCTGCTGGCGCACGAACTCCGGGTCTCGGTCGACCGCGCTTTCGGCACGACGGCCTGCGCGCACGAAGGGCAGGGGAGCGGGGGGCTGCCGCCCGGCTTCGGGCAGCAGCCGCCGCCGAAGCCGGGCAAGCGCGGCTTCCTGGCCGGCTGCGCGGTCTTCGTCGGGCTGTGCTGCACCTGCAGACTCTGTTGTGCGGACGAGTACGAGGGCCCGTGGTCACGCAAGAAGCGTGAGGGCTGCTGCAACTGGTCCGACGGCTGCGACTGTTGTTGTGAAGGGTGCGACTGCTGCGACGCCTGCAGTTGCTGCGACTGCGGAGCATGACGGGCGTCCATGCGACGGGGCGTGCGAGGGGGAGGGAGAAGCGTGGCGCTCTGCGTGTGAAGGCACGCGGGGAAACGGCGCGCGTGCGCCGGAAGTACGGGGAGGCCGTGCAGGGCGTCAGCTCAACAGGAAGAGGACCACACGCGACCGAAGTCGATGTGGGAGCGCGTGACCAGCCACTGCTGCGAATGCATGAGCCAAGTGGAACAGGCATCCGTTTCCGCGTCAACCGAGCCGAGACGGACGGTTCACAGTACGGACAAGCTTGACAACAGGCCGTAGGCACCGCTTAGCCTCCCTACGGACAAGCGGATCGTGCTGAGGGGCTCGGTCCGCCTGCGTTTTCTGTGAAGGCACTCCCGTGTTCGATCGCTGTATCCACGGAGCCTTCGCATGCCTGTGTCCTCTGTGTCCTCGGTCACCGTCCGCACTCCACCCCTGACCCCGTCTGTTGTCGTGGTCGGAGCAGGTCCGCGCGGCACAGGCTTTCTGGAGCGGATCGCCGCCAACGCGCGCTCCCTGTACGACGGTCTGCCGCTGGACATCCATCTCGTGGACCCGCATCCGCCGGGGGCCGGGCGGGTCTGGCGCCGTGATCAGTCGTCGCTGCTCTGGATGAACTCCATGGCCGAGGACGTGACCATGTTCACCGATGACACGGTGGCCCTGGCCGGTCCGGTACGGCACGGACCCGCGCTGCACGAATGGGCACGGGACATCAGGGAGGGCAGGGCGCGGCTCTCCGCCGAGTCGGAGGCGGCCGAGGCGGCGCTCGCTCCGTCCGAGGCCGGGCTCCGTGCCGAGATCGCCGCTCTCACCGGCCAGACCTTCCCCAGCCGCCGGGTGCAGAGCGCCTATCTGAGCTGGGTGTACGAACAGACCGTCGCCGCCCTGCCGCCCGGTGTGACTGTCCACCAGCACCGCACGGACGCCGTGCGCGTCAGCGGTCCGCGCGGCGGACGCCAGCGCGTCTGGCTCGCGGACCGTACCGAACCGCTCCTCGCCGACCTCGTTGTGCTCACCCTCGGACATCTCGACGCCGAACCGGACGCGGAACAGGTGGAGTTGAGCCGGTTCGCGGCAGAGCACGGACTGATCCATCTGCCGCCCGACTTCACCGCGGACAGCGATCTGTCCGCCCTGCCCGCCGGCGAACCCGTCCTCGTCCGCGGCTTCGGACTCGCCTTCGTCGATCTGATGGTGCTCGTCACCGAAGGGCGCGGCGGACGCTACTCGGGGAGCGCCGGCCACGACAACGGGGAGCTGGTCTACCACCCCTCGGGACGCGAACCGGTCCTGTACGTCGGATCGCGGCGCGGTGTCCCGTACCACTCCAAGATCGGTTACGGGCTGGACGGTGAACGGCCCCCGCTGCCCCGCTTCCTCGGGCCCGGGCAGATCGACGCACTGCTGAGCCGGCCGGAGCCGCCCGACTTCCGGCGCGATGTCCGGCCGCTGGTCGACAAGGAGCTCGGCTTCGCGCACTACCACCGCCTCTTCACCGCGCACCCCGAGCGCACCCGCGTCGACTGGACCGACTTCGAGGAGAAGTACGCCGCCGCCGACCCCGGCAGTCCCGAACTGGACGCCCTGGTGAGCGCGGCCGTACCCGACCCCGCCGACCGGCTCGATCTCGCCGCCCTCGACCGGCCGCTGGACGGGCTGCGCTTCGACTCGTACGACGCGCTCCAGGACGGGCTGCGCGACTACATACGCGCGGATCTGGCCCGGAGACACGACCCGGCCCACAGCGCGGACCTCGCCGTCTTCTTCGGGCTGCTCTCCGTCTACGGGCAGCTGATCCGCCTCGGCGACCTCGGTGATCCCGGCGGCAGCTGGCACGGCTTCTTCAGCTATCTCGCCTCCGGCCCGCCGGGACCCCGGCTGCGCCAGCTGCTCGCGCTCTCCCGGGCCGGGGTCGTCCGTTTCCTGGGCGCGGACATGTCGGTCGAGGCCGACGGGCGGCGGGGGATCTTCCGGGCGGGCAGCGCTGCCGTACCGGGGGAGTACGTCGAGGCACGCGCGCTGGTCGAGGCGCGGCTGCCCGACCCCTCGCCCGAACGCACCCGGAGCCCGCTGCTGCGCGCGCTGTACGAGGAGGGGGCCGCCGCGATCTCGGCGGGGCTGGTCCGGGTCGACCCCGGCGACGGGCGGCTGCTGGAGCGCGACGGCACCCCGCATCCCCGCCGCTTCGCGCTCGGTCCGTACACCACCGCCCGGTCCAGCGGCGCCTTCACCCGGCCGCGTACGGGCGGACCCGCGTTCCGGCAGAACGACGCCACCGCGCGGGCCGCGCTCACCCTGCTCGCCGGCCTCGCGCGGCCCCCGGCCGCACCGCCCCCGGCCGCACCGCCCCCGGCCGCACCGCCCCCGGCCGCACCGTCCACGGACGCTTCGGCTCCTCAACCGCCGGACGGGCTGCCCGTCCGAAGCTGAAAGGTAAGGCCCGCCATGTCCGCCACCCGACCTCCGCACCGACCCCGGCACAATCCGCCGCACAATCCGCCGCACCGCCCGCTGTATCTCGCCGCCGAGATCGGCGGTCAGCGGTCCTTCGACGCCGCGGGGTACGTCGAACTCGCCCGGCTCGCCGAGCGGGGCGCCCTCGACTTCGTCACGCTCCAGGACTCCTTCGCGCGCCCCGGCCCCGACGCGCTCGCCGTGCTCTCCCGGGTCGCGCCCGCGACCGAGCGCATCGGGCTCGTGCCCACCGTCACCACCACCCACACCGAGCCGTTCCATGTCTCCGCGGCCGTGGCCACCCTGGACTGGGTGAGCCGGGGCCGGGCCGGCTGGCTGGTCGATGTGTCCACCACTCCGGCGGAGGCCCGGCTGTTCGGCCGCCGCCCGGCCGCCTCCGTCCCCGCCCTGTGGCAGGAGGCGGGCGAGGTGGCCGAGGTGGCCGCCCGGCTCTGGGACAGCTGGGAGGACGACGCCGAGATCCGCGATACATCGACAGGGCGCTTCATCGACCGCGGCAAGCTGCACTATGTCGACTTCGAGGGCGCCACGTTCACGGTCCGCGGCCCGTCCATCGTGCCGCGCCCGCCGCAGGGCCACCCCGTCACCGTGGTCGACGCGACCGAGGGGCACAGCAGGGAGACCGCCGCGCGCCACGCGGATGTGGTCCTGGTCAGGGCCGGGCGGCCCGACGAGGCGGCGGCGATCAGCGAGAAGCTCCGGTCACGGGCCGCCGACCACGGCCGTGACCCCGGCACCCTGCGGGTGCTGGCCGCGCTCACCATCGATCTCGGCGACGGCGAACGCCCGGTGGAACCCGGTCTGGAGAGCGCGCCGCGCACGACGGCCGGCGACACCGGACCGCACTACCGCGGCGGCCCCGTCGATCTCGCCGACCTGATCACCAGCTGGCACGGCACCGGCGCCGTGGACGGCTTCCATCTCACGCCCGCCGAGCCGCGGCGCGATCTCGAACGGCTCGTCAACGGCACGGTGGCGCTGCTCCAGCACCGCAGTCTGTTCCGCACCTTCCATCCGGGCGGCACGCTCCGCGAGCATCTGAGCCTCGCACGCCCGGCCAACCAGTACGCGCCCGCGGGGGGAACCTCATGACGACCGACACTTCCCGTACCGCCCGCAAGCGGATCCATCTCGCCGCGCACTTCCCCGGGGTCAACAGCACCACCGTATGGACCGACCCCCGTTCCAAGTCGCAGATCGACTTCTCCTCCTTCGAGGCCCTGGCGCGCACCGCCGAGCGCGGGAAGTTCGACTTCTTCTTCCTGGCCGAGGGGCTGCGGCTGCGCGAACACAAGGGCCTCATCCACGATCTGGACGTGGTCGGCCGTCCCGAATCCCTCACCGTGCTGAGCGCGCTGGCCGCCGTCACCGACCGGCTCGGCCTCGCCGCCACCGTGAACGCCACCTTCAACGAGCCCTACGAACTGGCCCGCAGGCTCGCCACGCTCGACCATCTCAGCGCGGGCCGCGCCGCCTGGAACGTGGTGACGTCCTCCGACGCCTTCACCGGGGAGAACTTCCGGCGCGGCGGCTATCTCGACCGCGCCGACCGCTACACCAGGGCCGCCGAGTTCGTGGCGACCGCGCGGGAGCTGTGGGACTCCTGGACCCCGCCCGCGCCCGGCGCCCCGTACGGCACACCGCGCCCGTTCGCCCACTCCGGGCGGCAGTTCGAGATCGAGGGGGAGTTCACCGTCCCGCGCTCCCCGCAGGGTCACCCCGTGGTCATCCAGGCGGGCGACTCGGAGGAGGGCCGGGAGTTCGCCGCCTCCGCCGCCGATGTCATCTTCACCCGGCACGGCACCCTGGAGGCGGGCCGCGAGTTCTACGCCGACACCAAGTCCCGGCTGGCGAAGTACGGCAGGGACCCGGATGACCTCAAGATCATGCCGGGGGTCACCGTCGTCCTCGGCGACAGCGACGCCGAGGCGCAGGAGCGGGCCGCCGGGATCCGCAGGCAGCAGGTCTCCCCGCAGAACGCGATCCTCGCCCTGGAGCAGGTCTGGGGGCGGGACCTCTCGGCGTACGACCCGGACGGGCCGCTGCCGGGGATCGATCCGGACCCGGACTCCGCGCTGGTCCAGGGCCGGGTGCGGATCGGTGATCCGCTCGCGGTCGCGGCCAAGTGGCGGGCGCTGTCCGAGGCCAAGGGGCTGTCCATCCGGCAGACCGTCATCGAGACCACCGCGCGGCAGTCCTTCATCGGCACCCCGGAGGGCGTCGCCGAGAGCCTCGACACCTTCGTGCGGACCGGGGCGGCGGACGGCTTCATTCTCGTACCGCATCTGACCCCGGGCGGTCTTGACGACTTCGTGGACCGGGTCGTACCGCTCCTCCAGGAGCGTGGGGCCTTCCGTACGGAATACGAGGGCGCCACCCTGCGCTCTCATCTCGGGCTTCCCGCACCCGAATGGAAGGGGTCAGCCGCATGAGCACGGATGTAACGGATGTATCCGGCGTTTCCCTCACATCTGTTCAGAAATGGGAGAGGTGGCGCGAGCGCCGGGCGGCCACGGTCTCGGCGCCGTACGGACCGCTCTCGCTCACCGGCACGCACTGGCTCGCCGACTATCCGGAAGGTCATCTTCCGGATGTCCCCGGGGTGTGGCGCGTGGATGAGGACGGGGACGGGGTGGTGCTGACGGCGGCGGACGGAGACGGACTGACCGCCGACGGCCGGCCGCCGGGTCCTGTCCGGGAGATCCGGCTGACGGCGGACAGCGGCCCGGTCGAGGAGTCCCGGATCGCGGCCGGCGGGCGCAGGCTCGTCGTGCTGCGCCGCGAAGGGCTCTGGGCGGTCCGTTCCTTCGACCCGGAGTCCGCCGCGCGGCGCGCGTTCCGGGGCATCGAGGCCACGCCGTACGACCCGGACTGGACGCTGCCGGGCCGCTTCCGGCCGTACGGCACGAGCCGCACCGTCCGGGTCGAGAACGCCGACGGGCGGGAACGGGGCCTCGGGCTCGGCGGTGAGATCGCCTTCACCGTCGGCGGTACAGAACACACCCTCCAGGTCGCGGTCGAGCCCGACGGCTCGCTCTGGGCGGTCTTCGCCGACACCACCAGCGGGAAGGGGAGTTACCGCTTCCGCTTCCTGCGGCCCGCCGCCCCGGCGGCGGACGGGTCGGTGACGGTCGACTTCAACCGTTCCCTGCTGCCGCCGTGCGCCTTCGCGGACCACTTCATCTGCCCGTTCCCGCCGCCCGGCAACACCCTCCCGATCGCCGTGCCGGCGGGCGAGCGTCAGGTGCTGCCGGGCTGACGCCTCCGATAACAGGGGCGAATTCAAGACAGGACTAGTCCTCACCCGCTGATGACGCGGTGATCGCACCAGGTGTTCGCACATGGAACCGTCCCTGCCCGGAAGCGGTCGGCCGACGACCCGGCGTACGAGGGCCGTTGCGGGTGTCCGTCCTGAAGTCGACCTTGTGTGTTACTGGCCAGTCTCGGAATAGTGGGAGCCGCAACCTCCGTGTCAGGTACACCCCACATGGCCTGACACGGTCCCCCCACAGGAGGCTGACGTTGAATCATCGGCGTATATCCAAGAAGCGAGTGACGATGGCGGGAGGTGCCGTGGTCGCTCTGGTGGTCGCGGGTGTGACCTTCCAGACTGCGAACGCCAGTGAGAGCACACCCCAGTTCACGGTGAAGTCGCTGACCGCCACGGCGGCCGGAACTCTCGCGTCCACCCTGGACGACAGCCTGGGCGCCGGCGCGGCCGGCGCGTACTACGACGCCGGGTCGAAGGCGCTCGTGGTGAATGTCGTCAACGAGCAGGCGGCCGAGACCGTGCGCCAGGCCGGCGGCAAGGCCAGACTGGTTCAGAACTCCCTGGCCGAGCTGAAGAGCGCCCGGCAGACCCTCACGGACCGGGCGACCATTCCGGGTACGTCGTGGGCCGTCGATCCGGTGACCAACAAGGTGGTCGTCACGGCCGACCGTACGGTCACGGGCGCGTCCTGGGACACGCTCAGCGGCGTGGTGAAGGCGCTCGGCGACAAGGCCGAGCTGAAGAAGACGGCGGGGGAGTTCAAGCCCTTCGTCTCCGGCGGTGACGCCATCACGGGCGGCGGCGGGCGCTGCTCGCTCGGCTTCAACGTGGTCAAGGACGGCGCGCCGTACTTCCTGACCGCCGGGCACTGCACGGAGTCCATCCAGACCTGGTCGGACGCGCAGGGCACCGAGATCGGGACGAACGAGGGCTCCAGCTTCCCGGACAACGACTACGGCCTGGTCAAGTACACCGCCGACGTGGCGCACCCGAGCGAGGTGAACCTCTACGACGGCAGCACGCAGGCGATCACGCGGGCGGGCGACGCGACCGTCGGCCAGCAGGTGACCCGCAGCGGTTCCACCACCCAGGTGCACGACGGTGAGGTGACCGGACTCGACGCCACCGTGAACTACGGCAACGGCGACATCGTCAACGGGCTCATCCAGACCTCGGTCTGCGCCGAGCCGGGCGACAGCGGCGGCTCGCTCTTCTCGGGCGACACCGCGCTCGGGCTGACCTCGGGCGGCAGCGGTGACTGCTCCTCGGGCGGTGAGACGTTCTTCCAGCCGGTGCCGGAGGCGCTCGCCGCGTACGGTGCCCAGATCGGCTGACCGAGATCGGCTGACCGAACCCGCTGGGAGGAGGGGCCCGGTCCACCACTGCCCGTGGTGGACCGGGCCCCTCCGGGCGTTCACGGCGCCGCTTCTCCCTGGTATCGGCGCAGGTGGGAAGGGCTCGCACGGCTGACCGGGGGACCGGTCCCCCACCCTCGCGGCAGTATCGTACGCACGTTCGAAACTTGGTCTATGGTGGAGAGGCGGGGGAGGTGAGAGCAGACTGAGAACGGACTGATCCAGGAGGTGCGGATGCCCGGCTTCACGCATCTGCACACCGTCTCCGGGTACTCCTCGCGGTACGGGGCCTCCCACCCGGAGCGGCTGGCCGCGCGCGCCGCCGAGCGGGGCATGGACGCCCTCGCCCTGACCGACCGCGACACCCTCGCGGGCGCGGTCCGCTTCGCCAGGGCATGCGCCGCGGAGGGGATACGGCCGCTCTTCGGGGTGGAGCTGGCGGTGGGCGAGCGGGCGCGCGAGGCGGGCCCGGCCGGACGCAGGCGTACGCCCGTGCGCGGCGGCGCCTTCATCGACGAGTCCGCGCCCCGCGCGGTCTTCCTCGCCCGTGACGGCGCGCGGGGCTGGGCGGAGCTGTGCCGGCTCATCTCCACCGCGCACGCCTCGGCGGACACCGCTTCGGGTGGCGGCGGGCACGCTCCGGTGGGCGGCGGGCACGTTCCGGGCGGCGGCGGTCCGCTGCTGCCCTGGCAGGACAATTACGGCTCGGGCCTCACCGTGCTGCTCGGGCCCGACTCCGAGATCGGCCGCGCCCTCGCGGCGGGCCGTCCCGACCGGGCCGCCCGGCTGCTCGCGCCCTGGCGGGAGATCTACGGCGACGCGCTCCGGCTGGAGGTCGTGCACCACGGGCGTACGGGCACGGGCCCCGGCTCGCTGCGGCATGCCGCCCGTACCCTCGGCTTCGCCACCGAACAGGGCGTACGCGCGGTGCTCAGCAACGCCGTGCGCTACGCCGACGCCGGGCAGGGCCCGGTCGCCGATGTCCTCGACGCGGCCCGCCGGCTGGTCCCCATCGACCCGCGCAAGGGGCTGGACAGCGGGGAGCGCTGGCTCAAGGACCCGGCGGGGATGGTACGGACCGCCGAGCTGGTCGCCGAGGCCGCCGGATTCCGCCGCGACACCGCCCACCGGCTGCTCGCCCTGACCGAGGAGACCGCCGCCGGCTGTCTGGTCGACCCCGTGGACGATCTCGGCCTCGGCACCGTCCACTTCCCCGAACCGCGGCTGGTCGGCGCGGACCGCCGTACCGCCGGGCGGGTGCTGCGCTCGCGCTGCGCCGCCGGGATGGTGCTGCGCGGCTACGACCGGCGCCGCGACCACCGGACGTACTGGGGCAGGATGGACGCCGAGCTGCGCACGATCGAGGAGCTCGGCTTCGCCTCCTACTTCCTCACGGTCGCCCAAGTCGTGGACGACGTACGGGACATGGGCATCCGGGTCGCCGCGCGCGGCTCCGGCGCGGGCTCCCTGGTCAACCATCTGCTGGGGATCGCCCACGCCGACCCGGTCGCGCACGGACTGCTGATGGAACGTTTCCTCTCCACCCGCCGGCGCGGACTCCCTGACATCGACATCGATGTGGAGTCCGCGCGCCGGCTGGAGGTCTACCGGGCGATCCTCGACCGCTTCGGCCCGGAACGGGTCGCGGCCGTCGCCATGCCCGAGACCTACCGGGTGCGTCATGCCGTACGGGACGTGGGCGCGGCCCTCTCCATGGACCCGGCCGAGATCGACCGGATCGCCAAGTCCTTCCCGCATATCCGGGCCAGGGACGCCCGCGCCGCGATGGAGGAACTGCCCGAACTGCGCGAGCTGGCCGGGGAGCTGCGGCGGGACGGGGCGAAGTACGGCCGGCTGTGGGAGCTGGTGGAGGCGCTGGACGCGCTGCCGCGCGGGGTCGCCATGCACCCGTGCGGAGTGCTGCTCTCGGACGCCTCGCTGCTGCGCCGTACCCCGGTGGTGCCGACCAGCGGCGAGCACTTCCCCATGTCCCAGTTCGACAAGGAGGACGTCGAGGAGATGGGGCTGCTCAAACTCGATGTGCTGGGCGTACGGATGCAGTCGGCGATGGCGCACGCCGTCGGGGAGATCGAACGGGCCACCGGCGCGCGGGTGGACATCGACGATCCGGAACAGGTGCCGGAGGGCGACCCCGAGACCTACCGGCTGATCCAGTCCGCCGAGACCCTGGGCTGCTTCCAGATCGAGTCGCCGGGCCAGCGCGATCTGGTCGGCAGGCTCCAGCCCGCCACCTTCCACGATCTGGTGGTCGATATCTCGCTCTTCCGGCCGGGGCCGGTGGCCGCCGATATGGTGCGGCCGTTCATCGAGGCCAGACATGGCCGCGCGCCCATCCGCTATCCCCATCCCGACCTGGAGGAACCGCTGCGGGAGACCTATGGCGTGGTCGTCTTCCACGAGCAGATCATCCGGATGGTGGACATCATGACCGGCTGCGGCCGGGAGGAGGCGGACAAGGTGCGGCGCGGGCTGTCCGACCCCGGGTCGGGGGCCGGGATCCGCGCCTGGTTCGAGCAGCGGACGCGGCGGAGGGGATACACACCCGAGGTCATCGCGCGGACCTGGGAGATCGTCGAGGCGTTCGGCTCGTACGGCTTCTGCAAGGCGCACGCCGTCGCGTTCGCCGTACCGACCTATCAGTCGGCCTGGCTCAAGGCGCACCATCCGGCCGCCTTCTACGCCGGGTTGCTCACCCATGATCCGGGGATGTATCCGAAGCGGCTGCTGCTCGCGGACGCGCGGCGGCGGGGGGTGCCGGTGCTGCCGTTGGATGTGAACCGTTCGACGGTCACTCATAGAATCGAACTGGTGTCTGAGGGTGGGGTATCTGGGGATGGTTTGTCCGGGGGCGGCGTCTGGGGGGTGCGACTGGCGCTCTCCGACGTCCATGGCATCAGCGAGGCGGAGGCGGCCCGGATCGAGGCGGGACAGCCGTACTCCTCACTGCTGGACTTCTGGCAGCGGGCCAGACCGGCCCGGCCCGTGGCCGAACGGCTCGCGCAGGTGGGCGCGTTGGACAGGTTCGGCGCCAACCGGCGCGATCTGCTGCTGCATCTGTCCGAACTGCACGGAGCGCAGCGGAGAGCGGGGGCGTACGGAGACCAGCTCCCGCTGGAGGGCGGGCGGCGGACCGCCCCCGCCGGGCTGCCCGACCTGGGCGACGCGGAGCGTCTCAGCGCCGAGCTCGGGGTCCTCGGCATGGACGCCTCCCGCCATCTGATGGGAGATCACTACGCGTTCCTGAAGGAGCTGGGAGCGATGTCGGCCAAGCGGCTGCGGGAGGTGCCGCACGGCAGGACCGTACTGGTCGCGGGCGCCAAGGTGGCGACCCAGACGCCGCCCATCCGCTCCGGCAAGCGGGTCATCTTCACGACGCTGGACGACGGTACGGGCCTGGTCGATCTGGCCTTCTTCGACGACAGCCACGAGGCGTGCGCGCATACCGTCTTCCACTCCTGGCTGCTGCTGGTGCGCGGGGTGGTGCAGCGGCGCGGTCCGCGGAGTCTGAGCGTGGTGGGCGCGGCGGCCTGGAACCTGGCGGAGCTGGTGGAACTGCGCGAGAAGGGCGGGCTGGACGCGGTCGCGGCCGCGCTGGACGCGCCCCCGGCACCGGCGGCCCCGGTGTCGCCTTCCGGTGGTCCTTCAGGGGACGACGGCCGGCGCATCCAGATGCCCACGGGCTACGAGATGAACCCTTGGTCGGACCTCAAGCCACCCGGCGAAGGGCTGCCGACCGGACGGAAGTTGTGGCACTCCAGCCCGGGGAGCGCGGGATGATCCTCTGCATACGGTTCCACTCCGGCCCGGAACTCCAGGGAGGCGGCGGGTCCGGGGCGACGCTGCCCGCGCTGGTCGGGCTGATCGAGGACATCAGCCCCGCCGTCCAGGCGCTGCCGCCGGACACCGCGCTCGTCGATGTGCGCGGTGCGGAACGGTACTTCGGGCAGGACGCCGCCGGGATCGCCTCCGTACTGCGGGTCCGTGCGCTCGCGCACCTCGGCACCGGCTGCACGATCGGGGTGGCCCCCACCCCGATGCTGGCCCGGATGGCCGTGCGGCGCGCCGCGCCGGGCACGACGCTCGTGGTGGCGGACGACGGGCGCGCGATCGAGCGGTTCCTGGAGCCCGGCCGGGTCGGCGAACTGCCCGGCGTCGGCGCCGCGACGGCCCGCGCGCTGCGCGCGTACGGACTCGACACCATCGGGAAGACCGCGGCCGTACCGCTGTCCACGCTCCAGCGGATCACCGGGGTGCGGATGGGGCGTGAACTGTACGAGAAGGCCCACGGGGTGGACCGTACGGGGGTCGCCACGAACGCCGCCGCCCGCTCGCTCGCCGCCGAACGGACCTTCTCCCGCGATGAACTGGACCAGGAGCGGCACCGCCGCGCGCTGCTCTCGATCACCGAGGAGCTGGGCGTCCGGATGCGCGGCACGGACCAGGTGTGCCGCTCGCTGACCCTCACCGTGCGGTACGCGGACCGCTCCACGACCACCCGTACGCGCGCGCTGACCGAGCCGACCGCCCACTCGGCGGCGCTCGCCGGCGTCGCGTACCGGATCCATGAGTCGCTCGGGCTGCAACGGGCGCGGGTACGGGCTCTCTCGGTACGGGCCGAGGGGCTGGTCCCGGCCGAACACGCCACCCATCAGCTGACGCTCGACCCGGCGGACGACCGGGCCCGCCGGATCGAGGCGGTGGCGGACCGGGCCCGCGCGAAGTTCGGCCCGCGCGCGATCGTGCCGGGGTCGCTGGCCGCGTAGCCCTGGTCATGTGTTTTGACCGCATAGTGGTGGACGGCGCCGCGCGTCGCACTTTTTACCGACGCGTAACTTCCCTTCTTCTCCTTACTCATGCGTAACTTCATAGCGGAAGCATCTTTGTGGTCCGGGCCACAGGGCTGACAGTCATCGCCATTTCCCTTGAGCCGCAAGGAGATCACACGATGCTGCCCTGGAAGCGCGCGCTCGGACCACTGACCGCGCTGCTGCTGGCCGCTACATTCCTGGCCACCCCCGCCGTTGCCGCGACCCCCACCGCGGCCCCCACCGCCCCCACTTCCGTGTCCACCGCCCCCGCTCTCTCCGCGTCGTCGAGCAGTGGCTGGAACGACTACTCCTGCAAGCCCTCGGCCGCCCATCCCCGTCCCGTCGTCCTCGTCCACGGCACCCTCGGGAACGCCATCGACAACTGGCTCGGCCTCGCCCCGTATCTGGTGAACCGCGGGTACTGCGTCTTCTCCCTCGACTACGGGCAGCTCCCCGGCGTCCCGTTCTTCTACGGCCTCGGCCCCATCGACGCCTCGGCCGGGCAGCTCGCCACCTATGTCGACAGGGTTCTCGCGGCCACCGGCGCCGCGAAGGTCGATGTCGTCGGCCACTCCCAGGGCGGCATGATGCCGCGCTACTACCTGAAGTTCCTCGGCGGGGCGGCGAAGGTGAACGCCCTGGTCGGCCTCGCCCCCTCCAACCGCGGCAGCACCCTGCTCGGGCTGACCCGGCTGCTGCCGTACTTCCCCGGGGCGGGCGATCTGCTGAACGAGAAGACCCCCGGGCTCGCCGACCAGGTGGCCGGATCCGCCTTCCTCACCAAGCTCAACGCGGGTGGTGACACCGTCCCCGGGGTGCGCTACACCGTGATAGCCACCCGGTACGACGAGGTGGTCACTCCGTACCGGTCACAGTTCCTGACCGGCCCCGACGTACGCAATGTGCTGCTCCAGGATCTGTGCCCGGTCGATCTCTCCGAGCACGTGGCGATCGGGACGATCGACAGGATCGCCTTCCACGAGGTGAACAACGCGCTCGATCCCGCCCGTGCCACCCCGACCACCTGCGCCTCGGTGATCGGCTGATCCGTACCCCTCGGGGACACACGACTGCCTTCCGCCGCCGGGGAGTTCGCCGGTGGCGGAAGGCAGTGTGCGGAAGGCGGTGTGCGGTGCCGTACGGCGGAGGTCAGCGGCTATGACGCCCGGTCGATACGGCCTTGCGGCGAGCGGTTCCGAAGGTCACCGCGGCGCCGATGGCGAGCGCCGCCGTGCCACCGATCGCGAGGTAGGACGTGTTGCTGTCGCCGCCGGTCTCGGCGAGGGTGTCCTGACCGTCGGCGCCCTTCGCTTCGGGGGAGTTGGCGTCGGAGTAGGCGTCGGCGGTGGCATTGGTGTCCGGCTGCTGCTCCGAGGTCTCCGAGGTCTCCGGGGTGGCCGGGGTGTCCTTCGCCGAGACCTTCGTCGCGTCGGTACCGAGGTCGCCGTGGCCGTTGTGCTCGACGGTGGACTTCTCCGTACCGTCCGCGATCTTCTCGTCGGTGGGCGCGGAGGCGGCCGGCGCGGCGCCGCCCGCGCCGCCGTTGTCCTGCCCGAAGACCACGTCGGAGCAGGTATAGAAGGCCTCGGGGCTGTCCGAGCGCTGCCAGATGGAGTAGATCAGATGACGGCCCGACTTGTTCGGGACGACGCCGTCGAAGACATAGGCGCCGCTCTCCAGCTTCGGGTCGGTGACCTTGAGGAAGGGCTTCTCCTCCAGGTCCGACCACTTCAGCGGCTTGGCCGGGTCATAGCTGTCCTTGGTGACATACAGCTCGAAGGAGCCGCGGTGCGGCGCGGTCGCCTTGTAGCGGAAGGTGCGGTTGCCCGGTGCCAGCTCGGACGACGGCCAGTCGCCGCGCGCCAGATCGAGTCCCTTGTACTTGTCCCTGCCCGCGCTGCACAGCTTGCCGTCCGGGATCAACTGCCGGTGGTTCCCCGCGGCGTTGGCGATATTGACCTCGTTCCAGTCGTAGAGCGCCTGCGTTCCGCCGGCCGCGAC
The DNA here is from genome assembly GCF_000718095.1 of Streptomyces scopuliridis RB72. Lineage (GTDB taxonomy): Bacteria > Actinomycetota > Actinomycetes > Streptomycetales > Streptomycetaceae > Streptomyces > Streptomyces scopuliridis. The sequence goes on from NZ_JOEI01000030.1 coordinate 61,887, forward strand.
CGCCGCCTTGCACGCCGCCGACCGCGGACTCTCCGGCCCCTCGGCGAAACACGCGGCGACCCGGCTGACCGGATCGGTCATCGAGCCATGGGCGACGGCCGGCGCGGCGGCGAGCCCGGCCAGCGCGAGCGGAGCGAGGCCGAGGACGACGATCCCGGTGGCCGTACGTCGAACGGTCATGAACTGGTTCTCCTTCGGGGCGGCGGCAGCGGGGAGGGGGACAGCCGGAGCGGCAGGTGACCTCCCCGTCGCCGTACCGCCCCAGCGATCAGCAAACTAGCCGCCCGGAACCGCGGAATCGGCTGTTGGGAGGGGGTGACGGCGATCCTTATGCTCCGCTTAAGGGGGCGCTAAGAGACCGCTCAGAAAGCCCCTGGGGAAGCCCCCGGGCAGCCCCTGGGGGACGGGCCGTCACACGTGCGCCCGCGCCCCGGGGTCCGGCTCGGGTAGGGTGACCAGCGCAGTGCGAGCTGTGGACGTATCTACCGAGGGAGGCGAGACCCATTACCGCTGTATCAGGTCGGGTGCTCCCTTCTCACGGCCGCGCGGTCCCGCAGGCATAGCTGACCGCCAGGGAGTGCCCATCGGCATCCCGAAAGGCTTCCCTTCTCATGTCAGCTCCTTTGCCGACTCCCTCTCCGTCTTCTTCCGCCGAGTCCGTCATCGTCACCAGGCTCCGGGCCGTCGGCTGTGTCTTCGCCGAGGACGAGGCGCGGCTGCTCATCTCCACGGCGGCGACGCCGGACGATCTCGCCGCCATGGTGGACCGGCGCGTCGGTGGTCTGCCCCTTGAACACGTCCTCGGCTGGGCGGAGTTCTGCGGGCTGCGGATCGCCGTGGACCCCGGGGTCTTCGTGCCCCGCCGCCGTACCGAGTTCCTCGTACGACAGGCAGCCGCCACTACGGCCACCGCCCTCGCCGGGCCCGGAGCCGTGGTGGTCGATCTGTGCTGCGGCTCGGGCGCGCTGGGCGCGGCGCTGGCCGGGATCCTGGACCGGGCCGAGCTGCACGCCGCCGATATCGACCCGGCCGCGGTGCGCTGCGCCCGGCGCAATGTCGCCGCCGTCGGTGGCCGGGTGTACGAGGGCGATCTGTACCGTCCGCTGCCCGCCACGCTGCGGGGCCGCGTGGACGTGCTGCTCGCCAACGTGCCGTACGTACCCACCGAGGAGGTCGGACTGCTGCCCCCGGAGGCCCGTATCCACGAGGCGCGGGTGGCGCTCGACGGCGGTGCGGACGGGCTCGACGTGCTGCGGCGGGTGACCGCGGAGGCGCCGCGCTGGCTGGCCCCGGGCGGCAGCCTGCTGGTCGAGACGAGCGAGCGCCAGGCGGCGCGCGCCGTCGAGACCGTCGCCGGGAGCGGGCTGATCCCACGTGTGGCGCGCTCCGATGAGCTGTATGCCACCGTCGTCGTGGGAACCATGCCCGCCCCCCAGTGAGTTCGGTCAGCGGAGCTTTCCGGCGCCCGCCGCGCCGTCGACCAGGTGCGGGACCGCGCGCGGGTCGTCGACCTTGGTGCGGAGCGTCGGCGTCCAGCCCGCGTCCGGGCGCAGTGTCTCCTCGGGGACCTCCGCGTTGTGGACGGCGAGCAGATCGACGTACTTCCCGTTGACGTAGTTGTTCGCGGTGGTGACCGGTGAGTCCTTCCACTTCTTCAGGATCCGCCCGGCGCTCACGCCCGTCGGCATCGTGAACGCGTTCTTCTCCGCGACCAGTTGGGATTCGATGCCGATGCCGAAGGAGTACCCGTAGCCCGACTGCTGGACGACGTAGTGGTTGTTGTACGTGTCGACCTGGCCGAAGCGCACCCTGGGCGCCCGCTCGACGAGGTTCTTGAACTGGTTGTGGTGCAGGGTGACGCGCAGCTTGCCGCGGTCGGTGGCGGCCGCGCTGTCGCTGTTGCCGATCAGCATGGTCTTGTCGTGGTCGGCGAGGACGTTCCAGGAGACGGTGACCAGATCGGAGCCCCGGACGATATCCAGCTCCCCGTCGTGCTGCTGGTACAACCGGCCGTAGTAGTAAGGCTGTTCACTGTCAGGACGGCGGCCGTCGGTGAAGGTGTTGTGATCCACCCACACGTGCGTGGCGCCGTACAGCACCAGGTTGTCGTACTCGGAGTTCCAGTTGCCCAGCTCGGTGTCCGTCGGGTCCCACTGCGGGAAGCAGTCGAAGGCGTCCTCGAAGGTGAGGTTGCGGATGATGACGTTGTCGACATCCTTCACCTGGAGGCTGCCGCCGAGGATTCGGGCGTCCCGGCCCACGCCGACGATGGTCGTGTTGGCCGGGACGTACGCCTTGATCTGCGCGTCCTGGTTCTTGGCGGAGGCGGCGCGCAGGTCCTCCTGTTCGCCGCTGACCGGGGTATCGCGGCCCCAGACCGCCGGATCGTACGCGGCCAGGTATGCGGCGAAGGAGTAGCCGTCCGCCGCGTAGTCGTCGCAGGTGAGGGGGGTTCCCTGGGAGTCGCTGAGCGCGTCCAGGGTGCCCTTGACCCGGATGACCGACGGGTTGCCGGCGGCATCGGCCAGCGCCTTCCTGAACTCGGCCCAGGTGGTGACGGTGTAGATGTGCGCGGGGTCGGCGGCACTGCCTCCGGTGGTGCCGCCGTCGGCGGCTGCCCAGCCGTCGTTCGGGGCGAGGACGGCCCGTTCGGTGGTGGGTGGCTTCGCTTGCGCGGGTGTCGCCAGGGCGGTCAGGGCCAGTGCCGCGATAGTGATGAGTGCATGACATCTCGCTGTGCGCATGATGCTCCTCAGTGCTCCTCAGTCCTGTTGCCAGATGAGCCAGGATTCGGGGATCTCTTCGTCGAGACGGCGCAGCTCGCCGGGCGCGAGCACCCGCTCGTCCCGCAGCGCGCGAGCCACCAGACGGGCCACCGCGATGGCGCCCGGCGGCCGGAAGTGTGTGTTGTCCGATACGCCGTCGGGGTAGTTGGGCGATTCGCCGGGCTGGAGCCAGTTGAAGTACGCCAGCGTCCCTTCCGCGCCCAGCCGTTGCCACAGCGCCAAGGACGCGGTCTGGATGTCGAGCAGCGGCACCCGCTCCTTGGCGGCCAGCGCGCGCATCGCCGCCGGGTAATCGCCGTGCGTCGGAAGGGCGTTGCCCGCCGCGTCGAACCTCCGGCGCTCCACGGAGGTCAGCAGAACCGACCGCGCACCACGCTGCCCCGCACCCCTCACGTACTGCCGCAGATACTCCTGGTAGGTCGTCCAGGGCTCGGTGTGGCGCGTGGGGTCTGCGGTCTTCTCGTCGTTGTGTCCGAACTGGACCAGGAGCAGATCGCCCGGCCGGATGGCGTCGAGGATCGGGGCGAGCCGTCCCTCGTCGATGAAGCTCTTCGAACTGCGGCCGTTCACGGCGTGGTTGGCGACAACGAGACCCTTCCCGAGGAAGAACGGGAGCGCCATGCCCCAGCCCGCCTCGGGCGCCGCGCCGACGTACTTGTCCGCGGCCGTGGAGTCACCCGCGATGTACACCGTTCTGGTGTGCGGCGCTGCCGTCGCGGTACGGGCCGCGGCGACAGTCAGCGGCAGCGCGGAGAGGGCCGCCGTGGCCCGTCTTCGGGACATGGACATGCCGGTCGGCCTCACTTCCTGAGGGAGTCCTGATGGGTGGGGAGGAAGAGGGAATGGGGTGGGGAGGAAGAGGGAGGGGAGAGGGCCGGCGGCGTCCGTGCTCCCGGGAGCGCCACCGCCGGCCTCGTCCCGTCAGCTCTTGTTCTGCTCGTTCCACTCCGCCTGGGCGTCGTTGAGCTCCTTGGCCACCTTGTCCGCGAACTCCTTGGCGGTCATGTCACCGAGCAGCACCTTCTGGAAGTTCGGCTCGTTTCCGGACTTGCTGATGGTGTTCCAGTCGGGCAGGTAGTAGGGCAGATTGACGATCTTCGTCGAGCCGTCGCTGAGCGCCTTCATCGCGGTCGCGGTCGGCTCCGCCTCCTGGATCCAGGCGTCGTTGGCGGCGTCGGTGTTCGCCGGAATGGACCCCGCCGACTCGTTCCACGCGCTGTTCGACTTGTGGGAGGCGGCGAATTCGATGAGCTTCCAGGCCGCCGCCTTGTTCGTGCTGTTCTTGAACAGGCCCAGGCCGTCTACCGGGTTGGAGACCTGGACGCGCGAGCCGTCCGCCTGGGCCGGGTAGGGGAGGCCCTTGAACTTGGCCTTGCCCAGCGCCTTCACATGGTCCTGGTACGAGGCGAGGTTGTGGGTCAGCATGCCGATGGTGCCGTTGTCCCACTGGGCGACCATCTTGATGAAGTCATTGTTGACGTCGGCGGACGGCGTCACCTTCTTGTACAGGGCGACATACTTCTCCAGCGCCGCCACGTTCTTCGGATCGTTGACGGTCGTCTTGTCGCCGTTCCAGAACGATGTGATGCCGGACTGCCCGTACATCGCGTCCATCGCTGGGGCGATGGAACCCGCGCCCCCTCGGATGGTGTAACCGAACTGGTTCTTCCCGCTCTTGGTGAGTTTCTCCGCCGCCGCGTAGAACTGCTCCCAGGTGGTGGGCGGCTCAAGGCCGGCCCCCGAGAACAGATCGGTGCGGTACCACAGCGTGCCGTTGTTGGTGGAGGTCGGCACCGAGTACATGGTGTCCCCCCGGCCGCCCGCCGCCTTGACGCTGTCCACCAGCGCCGGCACGAGCTTGCCCTTGAGCGGGCCCGCGTCGATACGGTCGTCGACCGGCTCCAGGACGTCCCGTACCACCAGGTTGGAGAGATAGGCCGTACCGACGCCGCCGACGTCCGGCAGCCCGCCGCCCTCGATCGCGGTGTCGTACTTCGCCTGGACCTGGTCGATGGGGAGACCGACGTACTTGACCTTGATGTCCGGGTTTTCCTTCTCGAAGTCCTTGATGATCCGCGCCCAGATCTCCCGGCGCTCACCCGTGTTGTTGTCCCAGAGGGTGATCTCGCCCTTGCCGGAACCCTCGTTGCCGCTTCCGCCGCTTCCGTCGTCACCGCACGCGGTCGCCGTCAGGGCGAGTACCGCCGTCAGGGAGACGGCCGCGACCGCCCGCCCTCTGTATGCCTTGGAGATTCTCATGGTCGGCTCTTCTCTCTCGGTTGGTTCTCTGCTGAATTCATCGGTGCGGTGCCCAGCCATCCGTGCCCGTCAGATAGTTCGACACCTGGTGAACGGCGGCGTCCGCGTCCGGCAGCTGCGGACGGTCGGGCGTCACGGCCGCCCCGGGGCCGTACGTCCGGTACTCGGCGAAGCGCGCCTCACGCCACGGGAAGCCGCTCATGTCGGTCCATGGCGAGGACTTGATGGCCGCGGGCAGCTCGGTGTCCCGGAACAGCACCTGTCCGATCGCGTCCGGTTCGCCGCCCGGGTGCCAGGGCCTGCCGAGGTGGAAGGACTGCGCGGGCGCGTCGCTGGTGACCCGGCTGTTGGTGATCAGGAAGCCGTACGGATTGCCCTTCCAGGTCGAAGCCGCGGTGATGTAGCCGTTGTTGGTGGCGGAGCCGCGGCTGAGCGCCTTGATGACGGAGCGGTCGATGACGGTGGTGGCCCGCCCGTAGATGAAGTCGACGTCACCCTCGATGTACGAGTCCCGGATATAGACCCTGCTGATGCGGGTCAGCTGGGGACTGTCGGTCATCAGTGTGTCCTGGTTGGCCTTGAAGGCGGTGTTCTCGAAGACGATCCGGTCGCCGGTCGTCTTCATCGCCAGCGCCTGCTCGCTGTTCAGCTCGTGCGCCGCCTCGTCGAAGTCGTTGACGAAGGTCAGATTGCGGGCGGTGACATCGTTCGCCGCGATCAGGACGGTGGCGCTGCCGCTCGAACCGCCGTACTCGTTCGGGGTGTCGTGGACGATGACCGACTTCGACCGGTCGCTTCCCGTGCCCTGGAAGAGCAGATGGGGCTTGTTCGCCGGCACCCGGACCTGTTCCCGGTACGTGCCGGGTGCGAGGGAGATGGTCACCTGGCCGGTGTTGCCCGCGGGTACGGCGTCCACGGCGGCCTGCACGGTGCGGTAGTCGGCCGGGACGTTCAGCACGGTGTCGGTGCCGATGTTCCGCTGCGGCCCCGAGAACTTCCTCACCAGCGCCGGGACGGCCGCCGCCGGGTCCGCCCGGTACGGGTAGAAGTCACGCGGTTCGAACGCCGTGCCCCAGGAGTCCCGGCGGCCCGCCGTGTTCTTCATGAGGGAGCCGCGCTGCACCAACTCGGCCGTCGCGTCGGCCTGGTAGGGGTGCTGGACGTCCTCGTAATAGCTGTTCTCGATCACCATCTTCGTACGGCCGCGCGCCCAGTTCCCATAGCTCCACACCGGATCGCCGTCGGCCACCTGGGCGGAGAGATAGTTGTTGTAGAGATGGGCGTAGGCGCAGTTGTCGGCGGACGGATTGCGCTGCTTCGTACCGTTGAACCAGTTGTGGTCGATGGTGATCTGGGTCTTGGCGTTCTCGGTCCAGCCGATGCCGAACGCCTTGTTGTGGGTGTCGAAGCGGTTGTAGGAAACGGTGATGTACTCGCTGTCCTTGCGGATGTCGAGCAGCCCGTCGCCCATGCGTGTGAGGCGGTTGTGGTCGATCCAGACATGGTGGACGGAGTCCATCTGGATGCCGTCGAAGTCCTGGGTCTTGCCGTCCCAGTCGCCCTCGACGTACGAGTCCCGGATCGTGAGGTTGCGGATGATCACGTTATGGGTGCCCGGCTTCAGATGGAGTTCGCCGTGGACGATCTCGCCGGTGGTCCCGACACCGACGATCGTCTTGTCGGACGCCACGACGATGTCCGAGCCGAAGGGCGCGACCTCGATCGCCGCCGCGACCCGGATGATGTAGGGCTCGGTGGCCCCCGCGTACCTCTCCAGGTCGGCCTGGTTCGTCACGGTGACGACCGCCCCGCCGCGCCCGCCGGTCGTGGAGCCCGCGAGGGAGGCGAAACCGTGCGGCTCGTCGGCGAACCGGTCGGCGGTGGGCCGGGGAGACTTCGGTGGTGGTGCGGCTGCGGCGGGCATCGCGACGAAGACCGCCAGCAGGGTGGCCAGGGCGGTCAGACAGGCGGTGACTCCGGCCAGAAAGCGCGTGCTGAGCAGATGCGGGTGCGGGTGCGTCATGCGGCTCTCCTCACAGGCGTGCGTCAGGCGGTGATCAGGTGGTGATCAGGCGGTGATTCGGAAGTCGTTGAAGGTGGCCGTCCCGGCCTGGCCCTCTCCTGTCGGTCCCTCTCCGGCCGGCGCGGTGGCGAACAGTCCCAGCAGCGCGCCGACCCAGTGCCAGGGCGTGGCGACGAAGACCGGTCCCGACGAGCGGAATGTCCCGTCGGATGTCCCGTCGGACCGTACGGCGGCGGAGAACCGGCAGCGTCCGCCCGGACTCACCTCGATACGTAACAGCGCGTGTCCGTCGGGCGCCGCGCGGGGACGCTCGGCGTCCCGTTCGCGCGTGGCGCCGGTCTCGGCGAAGCGGTGCACCAACTGGACGCCGCCGTCCGCGCCGCGTTCGAGACCGATCCACGAGAAGGCGTCACCGAGCATGGCGAGTCCGGCCCTGGCGCCCGGCTCCCCGCTCTCCAGGGTCAGCCCGACCGTGACCGTGAAGGACTCCGCGGGCAGCCGCTGCACCAGCACGTTCGGCAGCCTGCGCAGATCGTGCGCGACCTCCGTGCGGCGGCAGGCCAGCCGCAGCCCGTCGCCCGCGTGGGGCACCGTCCAGCCGGGAGCCGCGTCCGAACTCCCCTGATCCGACGGCGGATTGGCCGTCCACTGCCACTGGAGTCCGATCCGCCCGCCCGGGAAGACATCGTCGGTCGCGGGCGCCCGGACCGGCTGCGGGGGCGCGGTGGGCTTCCGGTGTACGCGTACGGGCTCGCCGTCCGCCCCGATGGCCGGCCAGCCGTCGTCGCCCCAGCGCAGGGGCTGAAGGTGCACCACCCGCCCGTACGCACCGCGCTCCTGGAAGTGCAGAAACCAGTCCTCGCCCGGTGCCGCCCCGGTCACCCAGGCACCCTGATGCGGCCCGTTGACCTCCGTACGACCCTGGGCGAGCACGACCTTTTCCTCGTACGGTCCGAAGAACTCCCGTGCCCGGAAAGCCCCTTGCCAGCCCGTCGACACACCGCCGGCCGGGGCCAGGATCCAGAACCAGCCGTCGCGCTGGTAGAGCTTGGGGCCCTCCAGGGTGAACCAGCCCGGCAGCCGGTCCCCGTCGACGACGATCTCGCCGTCGTCGAGCAGTGCGCGTCCGTCCGGGCTCATCCGGTGGCCGGTCAGCCGGTTCTTGATGCCCGAACGGGACTTGGCCCAGGCGTGTATCAGGTATGCCTCGCCGGTCCGCTCGTCCCACAGCGGGCAGGGGTCGATCAGTCCCTTGCCCGCCTTGAGGAGAAACGGTCTGCTCCAAGGGCCGCTGATCTCCGGGGCGTTGATCTGGTAGATCCCGTGGTCGGGATCGCCCCAGAAGATCCAGAAGCGGCCGTCGTGGTGCCGCAGCGACGGCGCCCACACCCCGCGGTCGTGCCGGGGCGAGGCGAAGTCGCCGGCCGGTTCGAGCCGGTCCAGGGCGTGCCCGAGCAGCGACCAGTTGACGAGGTCGCGGGAGTGCAGCAGGGGCAGCCCCGGCGCCCGGCCGAAGCTGGAGGCGGTGAGGTAGTAGTCGTCACCGACGCGGATGGCGTCGGGGTCGGACCAGTCGGCGTGCAGGACCGGGTTGCGGTAGGTGCCGTCCCCCAGATCGGCGGTCCACGGCAGGCTCGTACCCGTACGCATGTCAGCACTCACGCCGCCACCGCCTTACGGATGAGCACCGCCGCGGCGGCGCGGTCCAGCCGGCCGTCCGCGACGACCGTCACAACGCGGCGCGAGACGCTCCCGCCCTCGGGCAGCGGCAGCCGCCGCCGCCAGGCCAGCGCGGAGCCGACCCCCGGATACTCGGTGGTACGGACGAACCACGGGTCGTCGCGGGTCTCCCGGTTCGCCCCGGCGAAGATCAGGGTCCAGTCCCGGCCCGCCAGCGCCAGCCAGGGCGCGGTGCTCCCGTGCACCGCGCGCTCGCCCGACGCGTCCTCGGTGAAGACGTCGGGCGCCGGGCCCGCCGTGTCCCCCTTGGGCGCACGCCAGAAGAATCCTCCGTACCCCGCCCCCGTACGGCCGTTGGTGGCCGGGCTGCCGATCGACAGCTCCCCGCCCGAGACATTGGTCAGCGACGAGGTGAAGTCGAGGACCCACGCGTCGCCGGAGAGGGCGAGCGCGCTGACCGTACGGCGCTCCTTGAGCAGTTGGCGGTCGCCGTGCGTCCAGCACAGCTCCTCGACACAGCCGTCGGGGTCCCGCAGCAGCCAGCCCGTGTGCCGCTGCGCGCCATGGTTGGCCAGCCATACGGGGCCCTGGTCGCGTACGTACGTCCGCCCGCCCCAGAAGTTGGCACCGGCGACGTCCGGCACCGCCATGGACACGCCCAGGTGGTGCGGGTGGTCGGCGGGGCCGAGCTCCGTGACCGTGACACCGCCGAGGGTCCGTACGGGATGCAGATACGGTCGCGGCGACAGCGTCCCCGGCAGCCGCGGCCGGTGTACGTAGTCGGCCACGGGACCGACGTCACAGCGCAGTACCGTCACCTCTTCGGCCCGGGAGAGCCGCGCCCCGCTCATCGCGGAAGCACCCGCGCCGGGGGCACGGCCCAGGCCGCGCCCAGTTCGGAGAAGGTGGCGAGGGACTCCGCGCTCTCCTCGATCAGCGCGTCGATGCCCTTGACGATCCGGCGCGGCGCCTTCTCGCCCGGCGCGCCGTACCAGGCACCGGCGGGCAGCGGCTCGGGCTCCGGCCCGGTCCTGATGGCCTCGACGATCCGCATGAAGGCGCCTGTACGGCGGGGCGGTACGAGCAGACCGCTGCCGTCGGACAGATGCGCGACCAGGTTCTCCAGCAGGTCGGTACGCGCGTGGACGGTCTCGACCGGGCCCACGCCCGTACGCTCCACCAGCACCCGGTCCTGCTTGTACCAGAAGGTGATCCGGCCCCGCGTCCCGTGGACCAGGACGTACGGCTCCGCGTTCCGCTCCGCGCACAGCGTGACGGCGACGGTGATCCGGGTCCCCCTCGCTGTCCTCAGCCGCAGACAACTGGTGTCGTCGGCCTCGATGTCATGCGCCCGGTACTGCTCAAGCTCCGACTCCGCGATGTCCTCGGCCAGATCGCTGCCGTCGATGCGCAGGGCGGTCGCCACCGCGTGGGCGAGCGGGTTGGTGAGCACCCCGTCCGCGACGTCGAGCCCGTTCAGGGTGCGGTGTCCGGCCCAGGGGACCCGCCGGAAGTACGCCTCGTCGCGTACCCACGGCCCGGCGGCGCCGATCCCGCGCAGCTGTCCGATCGCGCCGTCCGCGATCAACTCCCGTATCGCGCCGATCGCGTGGGAGCCGAGCGACTGGAAGCCGACCTGGCAGGCCGTGCCCTTCTCCGCGAGACCGGCCAGCAGCCGTTCGTACTCCGCGTACGACGGTGTGGTCGGCTTCTCCAGCAGTGCGTGCACGCCGTGGGCCGCGGCCGTGAGGGCCAGATCCGTGTGGGTGTGGATGGGCGTGCAGATGACCGCGATCCGCGCGCCCGTGCGCTCCAGCAGCGCGCCGAAGTCGGCGGACTGCGCGGGCCCGGGAGCGCCGTAACCGGCGTGGGCCAGCTCTCGCGGGCTCAGCGGCTCCAGCTCGCAGATGCCCACGAGCCGTACCGCCCCGGCCTGTTCGAGACGGCGGATGTTGCGCAGATGCGTACGGCCGTGACCACGCGCGCCTGCCAGCACGACGGGGAGGCTCATCCCTTCACCGCCCCCGCGCTGAAGCCGGTGATCAGCCACTTCTGGATGAACGCGAAGACGATGACGACCGGCACCGCCGAGATCACACCGCCCGCGGCGAGCGCCCCGAAGTCCACACTGTCCGCCCCGATGAGGGTGGACAGGCCGACCGGGATCGTCTGCTTGTCCTGGTCCATCAGGAACATCAGGGCGAACAGGAAGTGGTTCCAGCTGTGGACGAAGGCGAAGGAGCCGACGGCGATCAGACCGGGCCGCAGCATGGGCAGGACGACGATACGGAACGCCTGGAACCGTGAGCAGCCGTCCACCCACGCCGCCTCCTCCAGGGAGTACGGCACATTCTTGATGAAGCCGCTGATCAGAATGATCGACAGCGGCAGCTGGAAGACCGTCTCCGCGATCACCACGCTCAGCGGGGAGTTGATCAGCGAGAGGTTCTTGAAGATCTGGAAGAGCGGGACCAGCATCAGCGCGCCCGGGATGAACTGCGAGCACAGCAGCGCCAGCATGAAGCCCTGCTTGATACGGAAGTCGAAGCGCGCCAGTGCGTAGCCGCCGGCCAGCGCCACCCCCGTCGTACAGATCAGGGTGAAGACCCCGATCAGCGCGCTGTTCTGGAAGAAGACCGAGAAACTGCGCTCGTTCCAGACCTTCTCGAAGTGGTCGAAGGTGACCGGCCACGGCACCAGCGAGGTGGAGCCGGCGGGCCGCAGCGAGAACAGCAGCATCCAGTAGAAGGGGACGAGCGTGAAGAGCAGATAGAGGCCGAGCGGCAGATAGATCTGCCACCGGGGGACCTCGTCGAAGGCCCGCTCGCGCCGCCCGCGCCGCTTCCGCCGCGGGGGCGGGGACTTCCGGCCGCCGTCCGCGGGCGCGGCGGGCAGGCCCTTCTCGGTGATGACAGCGGTCACTTGTGGTCGCCTCCGAACTTGCTCAGGCGGAGATAGAGGATCGAGCAGAAGAGGAGGATCGCGAAGGCGACGGTCGTCAGCGCGGTCGCGTAGCCGAAGTCGTGTGCCTCGAAGCCGGTGACGGCGACATACAGCGGCAGTGTGGTGGTGACGCCGGCCGGACCGCCCTCGGTCAGGGTCAGCAGCAGATCGACGTTGTTGAACTCCCACACGGCCCGGAGCAGTGTGGAGAGGATGATCGCGTCCCTGAGGTGGGGGAGTGTGATGTGGAAGAACTGCCGGAACCTGTTCGCCCCGTCGACCGAGGCCGCCTCGTACAGATCGCCGGGGATGGACTGGAGATCGGCGAGGATGAGGATCGCGAAGAACGGCACACCGCGCCAGAGTTCGGCCAGTACGGCGGCCCAGAAGACGGTGCCGGTGTCGGAGAGCACGGACGAGCCGTACTCACCGATGCCCGCGTCCGCCAGATAGCGGCCGACGCCCGTCGACGGGTTGTAGAGCAGCAGCCAGATGGTGGTCGTCAGCACGCCGGAGACGGCCCAGGGCGAGAAGACCAGGGCGCGGGCCGCCGCGCGGCCCACGAAGGTCTGGTTGACGAGCAGCGCCAGCACCAGCCCCAGGGCCAGTTGGAGGGTGACCTCCGTGACGACCCACTTGCCGCTGAAGACCAGGCTGTCCCAGAACAGCGGGTCGTCGGTGAAGATCCGCCGGAAGTTGTCGAAGCCGGCGAAACCGTTCCGCCAGGGCTTGGTGACGTTGTAGTTCTGCAGGCTGTAGTAGAAGACACTGAGCATCGGATAGGCGATGAAGCCGAGCATCAGCAGTCCGGCGGGGGCGATCAGCAGATACGGGAGACGGCGTGGTGTGGCTCCCGTACGGCGCCCCGGCTTCTTCCCGGGCGTTCGGGGCGGCGGAGCCCCTGGTGAATCCTGCGCCACAGCTGAGGCCATGACTGCTTCTCCGTTCCTTAGGTGAAGCGCTTCGCAGATGGTGTTCGATATGCCGAACCAGTGGATCCGGGCGAAGGGATCTGGATGGATGGGGGGCGGAGAGCGGGCGGTCCGGCGACCGCCTTCTCAGCCCACGTACGGGTCGGGCACCTCGCCGGGCCTCGCCAGGAAGGCGAAGTCGCAGCCGGTGTCGGCCTGGGTGATCTGTTCGTTGTAGAGGGCGCCGTATCCGCGCTGGTAGCGCTCGGGCGGAGGCGTCCACTCGCTGCGCCGCCGCGCCAACTCCTCGTCGGACAGGTGGAGATGGAGGCTGCGGGCCTCGACGTCGAGGGTGATGGTGTCGCCGGTGTGTACGAGCGCGAGCGGCCCGCCGACATACGACTCGGGCGCGATGTGCAGCACGCACGCGCCGTAACTCGTGCCGCTCATCCGGGCGTCGGAGATCCGGACCATGTCCCGCACCCCCTGCTTGAGCAGATAGTCCGGGATCGGCAGCATCCCGTACTCGGGCATGCCGGGTCCGCCCTTGGGGCCCGCGTTGCGCAGCACCAGCACATGCTCGGGCGTGATGCCGAGCTGCGGGTCGTTGATGGTCCGCTGCATCGTCCGGTAGTCGTCGAAGACCACGGCGGGACCGGTGTGCTTGAGCAGCCGCGGTTCGGCGGCGATGTGCTTGATGACCGCGCCGTCGGGACAGAGATTGCCGCGCAGCACCGCCACCCCGCCCTCCGGTGCGAGGGGGTTCTCGCGCGGCCGGATCACCTCCGGATTGTGTACGAGCGCGCCGTCGAGCTGCTCCCGCAGGGTGGGGTGCGCGACGGTCGGCCGGTCCAGGTGCAGTACGTCCGTCAACCGCCCCAGGAACGCGGGCAGTCCGCCGGCGAAGTGGAAGTCCTCCATCAGATACCGGCCACCGGGACGGAGGTTCGCCAGCACCGGCACCGTACGCGCGGTCCTGTCGAAGTCGTCGAGCGTGAGCCGGATCCCCGAGCGTCCCGCCATCGCGATCAGATGGATCACCGCGTTCGTCGAGCCGCCCAGCGCGAGGACGGTGGCCACCGCGTCCTCGTACGCCTCCCGGGTCAGGATCTTCGAGAGCCGCAGATCGTGGCGTACCAGCTCCACCACGCGCCGGCCGGAGGCGGCGGCCATCCGGTCGTGTCCGGAGTCCACGGCCGGGATCGAGGAGGCCCCGGGCATCGTGACGCCCAGCGCCTCGGCGGCGGCGGTGAGCGTGGAGGCGGTGCCCATCGTCATGCAGTGGCCGGGCGACCGGGCCAGACCGTTCTCCAGCTCGGCCATCTCGGCGTCGCCGATCAGCCCGGCCCGCTTGTCGTCCCAGTACTTCCACATGTCCGTGCCCGAGCCGAGCACTTCATTGCGCCAGTGCCCCGGCAGCATGGGCCCGGCGGGTACGAAGACGGCCGGCAGATCGACCGTCGCCGCGCCCATCAGCAGCGCCGGTGTCGTCTTGTCGCAGCCGCCCATCAGCACCGCGCCGTCGACCGGATAGGAGCGCAGCAGCTCCTCCGTCTCCATCGCCAGCAGATTGCGGTAGAGCATGGGCGTGGGCTTCTGGAACGTCTCGGAGAGCGTCGACACCGGGAACTCCAGCGGGAATCCGCCGGCTTGCCACACCCCGCGCTTCACCGCCTGCGCGCGCTCGCGCAGATGGACATGGCAGGGGTTGATGTCGGACCAGGTGTTGAGGATCGCGATGACCGGCTTGCCCAGATGCTCTTCGGGGAGATAGCCGAGCTGGCGGGTGCGGGCGCGGTGGCTGAAGGTGCGCAGACCCGTCGAGCCGTCGCCGCCGCCGTACCAGCGGTGACTGCGCAGGTCCTCGGGGCGTACGGTCGCGCCGTCGGGCTCCGCGGCCGCGTCGGGGGCGCCCGTGGTCCCGTCCGGGGGCCGTACCGTCTCGTCCGGGGGGCGCCCGGCCGGGCCTTCTCTCCGTACGGTCATATCGACCACCCCGCCACCATCGCGGCGACCTCGGCGCGCCGCTCCTCGGGCAGGGCGCGGCTCGGCGGGCGGATGTCGCGCCGGCACAGGCCGAGGGCGGCCAGCGCCTCCTTGACGACCGTCACATTGTCGGCGGACTGCCGCGCGGCCCGCAGCTCCTCGAACGGCCTGATCTGCTCCCACACCTTCATGGCGGCCGCGTAGTCCCCGGCCCGCAGCGCCTCCAGCATCCCCAGCGAGACGGCCGGGGCGACATTGACGAGACCCGAGGTGAAGCCGGTGGCGCCGCCCGCGAAGTACGAGGGGGCGTACAGCTCGGCGAGCCCCGCGACCCAGACGAACCGCTCCAGACCCGCGTCACGCGCGAAGGCCGCGAAGCGCGCCGCGTCCGGCACGGCGTACTTCGCCCCGATGACATTGGGGCACAGTTCCCCGAGCGTCGCGAGGCTCGCACCGCTCAGCTGCGGATTGCGGATGTACGGAACGACGCCCAGCTCCGGAACCGCCTCCGCGATGGTGCGGTGGTAGTCGATCCAGCCGGCCTGTGACACATAGGGGTGGACAGGCTGGTGGACCATCACCATCCCGGCCCCGGCCTCGCGGGCATGTGCCGCGGCGGCCACGGCCGTCGGCAGGTCGAGCCCGATACCGACCAGCACCGAGGCCCGGCCAGCCGCCTCCTCGATGGTCAGCTCGGTGACCACACGGCGCTCGTCGGGGCTGAGCGCGTAGTACTCACCGGTGTTGCCGTTCGGGGTGAGGGTGCGTACGCCGCCGTCGAGCAGCCGGCGCAGCAGGGCGCGATGGGCGGTGAGGTCGAGCGTGTCGTCGTCGCCGAACGGTGTGACGGGGATCGCCACGACATCGGCGAGCGCGTCCCGCGATGTATCGAGATCAGGGGTGGTCGTCATGCGTGGTCTCCCTCGGGGAACGCTCGCTGTACGAAAGAGGCGATATGGTCGTGCAGGGCCCGGGCGGCGCCCTCGGCGTCACCGGCGAGCGCGAGCCGCAGGATCTCCCGGTGCTCTCCGGCCTCCTGCTCCCAGGACGGGACGGCGGCCCAGGCGACGGTCGAGACGAGGGCCGCCTGGTCCCGTACCTCGTCGAGCATCCTCGCCAGCAGCGGATTGCCGCAGGGGAGATACAGCGCCCGGTGGAACTCCCGGTTGGCGAGGGAGCGTTCGGCCCGGTCCGCCGCTTCGTCGGCCTTGACCAGGGCCTCCCGGGCGGGCTCCAGCGAGGCGCGGCGGGTCAGGGAGCGCCGGAGCGCCTCCGGCTCCAGCAACAGCCGTACGTCGTAGACCTCGTGGGCCATGGCCGCGTCGACCGTACGGACGGTGACGCCCTTGAACTGGCTCATCACGACGAGGCCGGTGCCCGCCAGGGTCTTCAGCGCCTCCCGCACCGGAGTCTTCGACACCCCGAATCGCGCGGCCAGTTCGGTCTCGACCAGCGGCTGACCGGGGCTGAGACCGCCGGTGAGGATGCCGTGTTTGATCGCTTCCAGAACGTACTGGGTGCGGGAGGGGATCGGACTCGGGGCGAAGGCCATGGGCGCTCTCACATCTCGTGTCTCATATATGACGTACGAAGTACGACGCGATGAAGCTAGGGCCGGCCTCAATGTTTCGTCAATGCTTCGCGCAGAAGTTGTGTGAAGCGCTTCCATTGAAATCGCGTGAACCGTTGACGTTCCCTGCTCCGGTCCATAGCTTCTAGCAGCAAGCGCTTACCTAAAACGATTCAAACGGGCGTCCCCTCGCACCCCGCACCCCCCACCGCGTCAGCCGCAGGGAAGGATCCGACACCGATGGCTCCGACAGCTCCGATACCTCGCAGGTCTCTGCTCAAGGCGGCCGCTGTCGCGGGCGCCGCCGCGCAGTTCAGCTGGGCGCTCGGCCGGGACGGTGCCCGCGCGGCGGACGCCGGGGCCGCCGCCGCGGACCGTCCCGTCTCGGTGGGCTGGCTGGAGGACGGCGGAGCGGGCGCGGCGCCGGGCAGCACCTTCGGGGTGCCGTGGCCCCGGGGGGTCCACCCGGCCGGTACGGCATTCGCCCTGGCCACCGATGGCGGCGCGGCCGTCCCCGTACAGACCTGGCCCACCGCCTACTGGCCCGACGGCACACTGAAATGGACGGCCCACGCGGTCGGCGGCGCGACGGCGGACGCCGAGCGGTTCACGCTCGCCGCCGGAACCCCGGCCGCTCCGGCGACGAAGGTCACCGTCACGGAGACCCGGACGACCATCACGGTCGACACCGGTGTCATCAAGGCGGTGATCGGCAAGGACGGCCGGGCGCTCGTCCGGTCCGTGACCCGCGGCACGACCCCGATCGCCACCGACGGCCGTCTTGTCCTGCTGCGGCAGGGCGAGTTGGACGACGACGGCGGCCACGGCGGCCGGGGGAGCGCCGCGTGGGAGCGGTTCGACGGCGAGATCAGCGGCGCGAAGACCGAACAGGACGGACCAGTAAGGGCGGTGGTACGCCTCGACGGCAAACACCGCAAGGGAAGCCGTAGTTGGCTGCCGTTCAGTGTGCGGCTCTACTTCTACGCGGGCGCCGAGTCGTTCCGTATGGTCCACACCCTCACCTACGACGGGGACCAGCGGGCCGGCCGGACCACGGGCGACTTCATCCGCGGCCTCGGGGTCCGCTTCACCGTCCCCATGAGGGACGCCGCGTACGACCGCCATATCCGGATCGCCGGGGAGGGCGACGGCTTCCTCACCGAGGCGGTCAAGGGCATCACCGGACTGCGCCGCGACCCTGGCGCGCCCATCCGTACCGCGCAGGTCAGGGGCGAGCGGCTGCCCGACCCCGCCACCTGGGACCAGCGGGTCACCACCCGTCTCGCGGCCATCCCCACCTGGGGCGACTACACGCTCGCCCAGCTCTCCGCCGACGGCTTCACCCTGCGCAAGCGCACCAAACCGGGCCACGGCTGGATCGCGGCGGGCGGCGGCGGCCGGGCGGGCGGCTTCGGATACGTCGGCGGCGTGAGCGGCGGACTCTCCTTCGGGCTGCGCGACTTCTGGCGCCGGCACCCCGCGCAGCTCGACATCCGGGGCGCCGCCGGCGACGCGGCGGAGGTCACGCTCTGGCTCTGGTCGCCCGAGGCCCCGCCGATGGACCTGCGCTTCTACCACGACGGCATGGGCCAGGACACCTATCCCAAACAGCTCGAAGGTCTCAACATCACCTACGAGGACTACGAGCCGGGCTTCGGGACCCCGTACGGCATCGCCCGTACCAGCGAGCTGATGTTCTGGGCCAACGCCGCCACCCCCAGCGCCTCTTCGCTCGTCGCCCAGAACGCGGCGGTACGCACCCCGCCGCAACTCGCCGCGAGCCCCGAGGACCTCAGCGGGGCCGGGGTGTTCGGCGGCCTGTTCGCGCCCGTCGACCGTTCCACCCCCGCCAGGGCGAGGATCGAGGACCAGCTCGACTTCCTCTTCACGTACTACAAGGACCAGGCCGAGCAGCGCCGTTGGTACGGCTTCTGGGACTACGGCGACATCATGCACACCTACGACGAGGACCGGCACCAGTGGCGGTACGACGTGGGCGGCTACGCCTGGGACAACTCCGAACTCTCCCCGGACCTCTGGCTCTGGTACGCCTATCTGCGCTCGGGCCGCGCCGACATCTTCCGCTTCGCCGAGGCACTGACCCGGCACACGGGCGAGGTCGACGTCTACCACCTCGGCGAATGGGCCGGGCTCGGCACCCGGCACGGCGTACAGCACTTCGCGGACAGCGCGAAGCAGCAGCGCATCTCCACCGCCGTCTACCGCCGTCCGTACTACTACCTCACGGCCGACGAGCGCGTGGGCGATCTGATGCACGCCCTGGTCGACTCCGACGAGACGTTCCTCGTCCTCGACCCCCTCCGCAAGGTCCGCACCGAACCGTACGAGCCCGACCGCAACGCCCTGTCCATCGGCTTCGGCACCGACTGGAGCGGGCTCGCCGCCGCCTGGCTCACCGAGTGGGAACGCGGCGGCCCGAAGGCGGCGAAGGCCGAGGCGCGGCTGCGCTCCACCATGGAGACCATCGCCGCGCAGCCCAACGGCTTCGTCCAGGGCTCGGGCCTCTACGACCTCGACACCGGCGGGTTCGCGGTCGCCGAACGGCCCGTGGTGAACGTCTCCCATCTCTCCGCGATGTTCGGCCTGGTCGAGATGTGCGCGGAGCTGATCGGTCTCATCGATCTGCCGGAGTTCGAGAACGCCTGGCTGGACTACTGCCGCTACTTCAACGCGACCAAGGCCGAACAGAAGGCGCGGTACGGAACCGACTTCGGCAGCCTGCTGCTCTTCCAGGGACACTCCCGCCAGGACGCCTACGCGGCGGCGCGGCTGAACGACGACCAACTGGCGGCGCGTGCCTGGCGGAAGTTCTACGACAGCGACGGCTACACCGCGGCGATGGTGTGGGACAAGACACCCCTGGCGGGCCCGGACGTCCTGGAACCGGGGTACGAGAACCTCCGGATCAACAGCAATGAGACGGCGCTCTTCGGGCTGGCCGCCATTCAGAACCTGGCGCTGGTGGGCGACAGGATCACGCCATAGGCTTGAGGCCCTGGACGGGGAAGGGGGCCATGGCCATACGAGGTTTCTGGCGGACGGACGGCCGCGACTTCGCCGACGACTCGTTCGCCATGTGGACTCCGATCGCCCAAGGGCCTCCCCGACAGGGCCAGTTGGTCCGGGCGGACGTTCTTGAGGCGACGCTCGTGTCGTACGCCTCCGACTGGGACGCGATCACGTCTCCCGGCGAAGCGGGCGCGTTCGGCACCGTAGAACGCCGCTGGTCCCGCGCCGGCGGACAACTCGCCCGCGCCCAGCTCCTGGAGATCCGCAGCACACAGACCTTCCACTACCACGGCCCGCACCTGGACACACTCCTCCGCATCCACCCCACCGACGGCCGCGCCCCGTTCGACGTACGCCGGTCGATGACGGTGCCGATGAACTACCTCGCGCTGCTGCACCGTACGAAACAGCTCGTCGTACGCATGGGCCCGAGGGGCCGCTCGTACGATATCGACTGGGAGCGCACCAACCTCCTGGCCGGAACGTCCCCGGCGGTGGTGATCAGCCCCCACGGGCACGTGTTCACACTGACGGGCCGGGCCGACCTGCTCCTGACCCTCATGAGGCTGCTCGCGTCCCACGCTGTCGACCACCTGAGCCACATGTTGGACCTCCGCAACCAGGACCCGGCGGTGGCGGCGCGAGTGATGGATGCCATCCAGCGCGCGCCGGGGCTCTAGCCGAGGTACGGCTGTGCGCGGTGTTCCAGGAAGTGGCGGAGCCGCAGCTGTGTACTCGGTTCGTGCCACGGTCAACTCCTCTGTACGGGCGTCGCTGTTGCCCATACGGCATTGAAGCTCTCGGCCGTAGGCGTGCCGCGTTAGGCTTGGTGCATGGCTGATCTGCTTCAGGTGTCGACGGCGACGGAGAATCGGGAGGACGCCGAGAGGCTGGCACGCTCGGTGGTGGAAGCCCGGCTCGCGGCCGGTGCCCAGATCGTCGGGCCGGTGATTTCCGCCTTCTGGCATCAGGGCGAGTTCGGTACCGGGGAAGAGTGGCAGCTCTTGTTGAAGACCCGCGCCGACCGTTACGCCGATCTTGAGGCGCATTTGCTGCGGCACCATCCGTGGAAGAACCCGGAAGTTTCGGCTGTGCCGATCGTCGCGGGATCGGATGCGTATCTGCGGTGGGTGGAAAGGACCACGGAGCCGGACTCCGCGAACTGACTTCTCAGAGCTTCGCTCTTTCCAGGACTTCGGCCACAGCCGGGACTTCGTGGTGACCGCTGAGTTGCCGAAGGATCGGAGCCAGGCGCGCGCGTGGGCGAACGGAGGCGACCCCGGCTGAGAGTTCCAGGGCGCGGCCGGTGACAGCGGCAGCCTGTTCGACTTCTCCGGCGGCCAGGTAGGAGTCGGCGAGCCAGGAGAGATACAGGCTCTTGTCGCGTGCGTGGGTGTCGTCGTATTGGGCCAGCACATCTTCCAGGACGGGGACCGCGCGAAGTGGTCGGCGAAGTTCGGTCCAGCATCGGCCGGTCATGACCTGGAGTTCATTGCGGTCCACCCAGGCTGCCCAGTCGGGTTGTGGGTTTCCGTTGCCTTCGTTGAGCGCGGTTTCGGCGACGTTGAGAGCGCGTTCGGTCTCGCTGGCGTTCCCAGAGATGGCATATGTCCACGCGAGACGTTCATGCAGCAGTGCGCGTACGCCGGGCGCGGCATCCGGGCCTGCGATGCGGCACGCCTGAATGGCGGTCTCTATACCTGCGGTGTGGTCGGCATCAACTCTCTGATACGCGAGGAAGGCGAGAGCATTTCCGGCCAGCGCGGCGTCTCTTGATTCGACGGCGGCATGGCGGCTGTCCTCGTAGAGGCTGCGGGCGTCAGCGTGCTTGCCCGCATCGAATGCGGCCCATCCGGCCTGCTGGGCCTGCTCGGACAAGACCGAAAGCAGAGCACGCCTAGTCTCTTCCGTGTAACTTCCTTCTCGAAGCAACGCTTTGGTGGCCTGGTACTCGCCGAGATAGACACGGAACGTGTCGCCACCGCCCAGAACCTCGTCGAGTCGACGCAAACGCGCGGTCCGTTGACGCAACTGCTCGGGCACCTGGCTGCCTACACGACGGCCGCTGTTGGCTTGAGTCAGGTCCGGCAGTCCTACTACCAATCCGGCCCCGGCCGAAGCTTTGAAAAACTCTCTGCGCAGCACTGTGTCTGTCCCCTCTCGATTGACGATCGCGTTGCCTGTTGGCGCGGTCGAGGCGTGACAGGGTAGGTTTGCCATTTCCCACTCGCGGGGAGCGAGACCGAGTAAGTGTCCTGGGATACGCAGGGCGTCTGCGATCTTCGCAATCTTGTCGAACGAGGTGATGCTGCCTCGACCTCGCGCCAGTGTGCCTACTCGTTCGGGCTTGATATCGCACTCGGCAGCAATCTTCGAATAGCTGATCTTGGCCACGTCGCGCGCCAGCGAGAAGACAACGCCGAAGTCGTGAGCCGCAATCGCGGCTCGCATCTTTTCCTGGTCCAGAAGATCGCCCGGCAGAGCCGTCGGCGGTTGGTAAACGGTCATAGTGGTGCCCCATTGCGCCTGCTGGTGACAGTGTGTCCCACTTCCCTACGCGTCAGCCTACCCATCAAGGGGATACCCGCGTGCGGGAAGCCGGCGGCGTGACTCTGAAGCACAGTTGGCGCTGAAAGACCCCCGCGACGATGCGAGCGTCCGGAGGCATGGCCAACGCTGCCTGAGGAGCGTCAACATGACGAACGATATCCCCCCGATCGTGAACTGGCTTTGGCGGCTATTGTCGCCTTCTGTGGACCGTCATCGGGAGGTCGGTGCGAGCCGCGTGGAGTGTCCGTATGTACCGACAATGGGCCTGCCGCGTGCGCCTGACCCGTACGTCTGGCGTACGGATCTGATGTGCGGCGCGCACCGGACGGCGGTGGCGGCATGAGTACGCATCCCCGGTTGCTCCCGTGGCTTGGCCCGGCCGGGCAACGCTCGTATCTGGTGACCGATGAGAGCGGCGACAGCTACTTGTCGCAGCTGGCCGACGAGATGGAAGCGGTGCAGCTCGGCGCGGGTGAGGCCGTGCTCGGTCATGCCGCGGAGATGCTCAGTGATCACAAGGTGGAGGCCTGGGAGCTCCGGTTCCTGGGGCACCGGTTGTGCGAGGCATTGCGTGACGCGTTGCGTGTCGCTGAAAGCAGGGGCGGACGGCTGTCCGCACCCGCCGACGATGGCGCCGATGAGCCGGACGACAGCCCGCCGTGCCGCGAAGGAGATCCCGCATGAGCCGCGCCGCGCGGGGAAGGCCGCAGTGGCTCATCGAGCTGGCGCCGGACCGGTCTCCGCGTCGCGAGCAGGGCGGTCAACTGACGCTGCCGCTCGGGATCGTCCACCTCGGTGAGCCCGTTGCCACCGCCCGGCTGACACTCACCGTGGCCGAGGCGGAACAGCTTCATGCCGCGCTCTGCTACGCCCTGAATGGTGAGCCCGTGCCCGACGACGCGCCGGAGTGCCGTAAGCCGATCCAGTACGCCGGCGGCCGGCCGCGCTTCTGACCTCTGCCCGGCGCGTGGCCCGGGCTCGGGCGGTTCGGTCTCACCGTCGCGGGTAGCGGTGGGCAGCGGGTGTGGCTGGGGTGGCCCGGGAAGCCCGTAACCCCGTGGACCCGTTACGCGTTCAGCCGCGCCAGCGATAGCGGCGTTCCGGGCGGCCCGTGCCGCCGTAGCGGAGCGTTATTTCCGCTCGGCCCGTGGTCGCGAAGTACTCCAGGTAGCGGCGGGCGCTCACCCGCGACAGGGCGCCGGCCTCGGCGCATTCCGTGGCCGAGAGGCCGTCCGCGTGTGCGCGCAGGACGCGCTCCACCAAGTCGGCCGTGTGCGGGGCCAGGCCCTTCGGGAGGCCGCGGCTGCCGGGTGGGCGGGTGCCGAAGATGTGGTCCACGTCTTCCTGGCGCGCTTCGCCCAGGCCGGCCAGGCGTGAGCGCAGGGAGGCGACATGGCGCAGCTGCTCCTGGAGCGCCGCCTGGCTGAAGGGCTTGATCAGATAGTGCAGGGCGCCCGCGCGCAGCGCCGCCCTGATCACGCCCGCGTCCCGCGCCGCCGTGATGAACAGCGCGTCGACGCTGTTAGGTCTTCGGTCCCGTTCCTCCGCCGCCCGCAGCTCGCGCAGTACGGCGATCCCGTCCATATCGGGCAGATAGATATCGAGCAGGACAAGGTCCGGCCACAGCCGCTCGGCGGCGCGCAGCGCCTCGGCACCGCTGTGCGCCACCCCGACGACCGTAAACCCGTCCATCGCGGACACATAGCGGCTGTGCAGCTTCGCGACCATGAAGTCGTCGTCCACCACCAGCACTTTCATCACGCCGACACGCTAAGCCGCGACCACAACGACCACAACGTCCGTTGATTCCGGAAGAGAGACAGCTTGTTAACGCGAAGGCAACATGTGGCCCACTTCACAGCTCTTCGCGCACATCTCGGCGCGCAGCATTCCGAAAGGCGGAACACGTGCGATTGCGCACCCCCCTGGCCCTGCTCGGGTCGGCGCTGCTGGTGCTGGTGGGGCCGCCGCTGCTCACCGCGGGCAGCGGCGCCGACACCGGTACGCAGATCCCCGGCCTGCGCTTCATGGTCCCCAACACCCCCGGCGGCGGTTACGACATCACGGCCCGCACCCTGGCCAAGAACGCCGAGGACGCCGAACTGACCCACAACATCGAGGTGTTCAACCTGCCCGGGGCCGGCGGGACCGTCGGGCTCACCCGGCTCGTCGGTGAGCACGGCAACGGCAAGCTCGCGATGTCGATGGGGCTCGGGGTGGTCGGCGCGGTCCACACCAACAAGTCGCCCAAGACTCTCGCCGACACGACCCCGATCGCCCGGATCACCGAGGAATCGGACATCGTCGTCGTCGGCAAGGACTCCCCGTTCAAGACCATCGACGACCTGCTGACGGCCTGGAAGGCCAATCCGGCCAAGGTGCCGGTCGGCGGCGGATCGTCGCCCGGCGGGCCCGACCATCTCGCCCCCATGCTGATGGCGAAGGCCGCGGGCATCGCCCCGAAGACGGTCAACTACGTGCCGTTCGACGGCGGCGGCGAGCTCCTCGCCTCGATCCTCGGCAACAAGGTCTCCTTCGGCGTCTCCGGCGTCGGCGAGTATCTCGACCAGATCGAATCGGGTGAGCTGCGGCTCCTCGCGGTCACCGGCCCCGAGCGGATCCCCGGCCTGGACGCCCCCACCCTGCGCGAGTCCGGCCTCGACACCGACTTCACCAACTGGCGCGGCATCGTCGCCCCGCCGGGAATCTCCGACGCCGAGCGCACCAAGCTTCTCGCCTTCATCGAGAAGCTCCACGACTCGCCCCAGTGGCGGGACTCCCTCAAGAAGAACGGCTGGGACGACGCGTTCCTGACCGGCGAGAAGTTCGGTGACTTCCTCGCCGAGGAAGACCGCCGCGTGGACTCGGTCCTGAAGGAGCTGGGACTGTGATGACGCCCACCGGCACACCGGAAACGCCGAACAAGCCGGAAGCTTCCGGAGCCCCAGGAACACCGGAATCCACCCCCGGCGCCCGCTCCTGGCTGCGCGAGCACTCCGAGATCGGCGTCGGACTCCTCCTGCTCGTCCTCGGTGTCCTCGTCCTCACCGACGCGCTCACCATGAACGTCGACATCACCCAGCGCGGCCCCGTCGGCCCCAAGACCGTCCCGGTCGTGGTCGGCATCGGCCTGCTCATCGTCGCCGTACTGCTCACCCTCGACGTCCTGCGCGGTGGCCGCGGCGAGGCGGAGGGCGGCGAGGACATCGACCTGGCGGAACCCAGCGACTGGCGGACCGTACTGCTGCTCGCCGGTGTCTTCCTCGGCAACGCCGTCCTCATCGGCCCGCTCGGCTTCCCGATCTCCGGCGCCCTGCTCTTCTGGGGCTCGGCGTACGCGCTCGGCAGCCGCCACTACGACCGTGACCCGCTGATCGCCGCGGGCCTCGCGCTGGTCACCTACTTCGTCTTCAACAACCTGCTCGGTGTCCCCCTCCCCGGTGGCCCGCTGATGGGGGTGCTGTAACCGATGGACTCCCTGAACTCGCTCATCGACGGCTTCGGTACGGCGCTCACGCCGATGAATCTGCTCTGGGCCGCGATAGGCGTGCTGCTCGGCACGGCCATCGGGGTCCTGCCCGGCATCGGCCCCGCCATGGCGGTCGCGCTGCTGCTCCCGGTGACGTACGGGCTCGAACCGACCGGTGCGTTCATCATGTTCGCCGGTATCTACTACGGCGCGATGTTCGGCGGCTCGACGACCTCGATCCTGCTCAACACCCCGGGTGAGAGCGCCGCCGTCGTGGCCGCCATCGAGGGCAACCCGATGGCCAAGGCCGGACGGGGAGCGCAGGCGCTCGCCGCGGCGGCCGGCGGGCACTTCGCCGGCGGCATGATCGGCACGATCCTGCTGGTGGTCCTCGCGCCCACCGTCGCCTCGCTCGCCGTCGACATCGGCGCCCCCGACTACTTCGCGATCATGGTGCTGGCGTTCATCGCCGTCACCTCCGTCCTCGGCTCCTCCCGGATCCGCGGACTCGCCTCGCTGCTCATCGGACTCACCCTCGGTCTGGTCGGCCTCGACCAGATGACCGGCCAGCAGCGGCTGACCTTCGGCACGCTCCAGCTCGCCGACGGCATCGACGTGGTGATCGTCGCGGTCGGGCTCTTCGCGATCGGCGAGGCGCTCTGGGTCGCCGCGCATCTGCGGCGCACCACGGGCGAGGCGATCCCGGTCGGCCGCCCCTGGCTCGGCAAGAAGGACGTCCGCCGCACCTGGCGGCCCTGGCTGCGCGGCCCGCTCATCGGCTTCCCGTTCGGCGCGATCCCGGCCGGCGGCGCGGAGATCCCGACGTTCCTCTCGTACGTCACGGAGAAGCGGCTCTCCAAGCACAAGGACGAGTTCGGCAAGGGCGCCATCGAGGGCGTGGCGGGACCCGAGTCCGCGGCCTCCGCCTCGGCGGCCGGGACGCTGGTCTCCATGCTGACCCTCGGACTGCCCACGACGGCCGTCGCCGCCGTGATGCTCGCCGCCTTCCAGCAGTACGGCATCCAGCCGGGACCACTGCTCTTCGAACGTGAACCCGACCTGGTCTGGGGCCTGATCGCCTCGCTCTTCGTCGGCATGGTGCTGCTGCTCGCGCTCAACCTGCCGCTCGCGCCGGTCTGGGCCAAGCTGCTGCGCGTCCCGCGCCCCTATCTCTACGCGGGCATCCTCTTCTTCGCGGCCGTCGGCGCGTACGCGGTCGGCGGGGAGGCGCTCGACCTGGTCATCCTGCTGATCATCGGTCTGATCGGCTTCGGTATGCGACGGTACGGACTGCCGGTGCTGCCGGCCGTGATCGGCGTCATCCTGGGCCCGGCCGCCGAACAGCAGCTGCGGCGCGCGCTCCAGATCAGCGACGGAAGCGTGACCGGACTGTTCAACACGCCCTTCTCCGTGACGGTGTACGCGGTGATCGTGCTGCTGCTGGCCTGGCCGGGGGTGAAGAAGCTGATCGCGCTGCGCCGGGACCGCGGTGACCGTAGTGACCGCGGTGACCGCAGCGATGTGACGGTGTGACGTACGAGGACTGACGTGGCCATCCGCCCCGCGACCACCACTCCGGTGGTCGCGGGGCGGATGCGTACGGCAAGGACGGCCGACCCCGACCCCACACGGCCGTATGGCACACTCCCCCGATGACCTCGAAGACGATCACCGCGGACTCCGCGGGCAGTTGGCGGCTCGGCGACAGAACAGTCAACCGGATCGGCTTCGGCGCGATGCGCCTGACGGCGAACGCCGACGGCACCCCGAGCGACCGCGACCGGGCGATCAGCGTGCTCCGCCGCGCGGTCGAGCTGGGGGTGAACCACATTGACACCGCCGCGTTCTACTTCTCGTCGCTGCGGTCCGCCAACGAGCTGATCAACCGGGCGCTGGGCCCGTACCCGGACGACCTCGTCATCACCACCAAGGTCGGTCCCGGCAAGGACCCGTCGGGCGACTGGCTGTGGGCCACTCCGGAGCAGCTGCGCGGACAGGTCGAGGAGAATCTGCGCCAACTCGGCCGGGACCACCTCGACGTGGTCAACCTGCGTATCCCGAGACTGCGGACCACCGGCTCGATCGCCGAGCACTTCGGCGCGCTGGCCGAGCTGCGCACCGCGGGGCTCATCCGCCACCTGGGCGTCTCCAACGTCAGGCCCGACCACCTCGCGGAGGCGCGGGCCATCGCGCCGGTGGTCTGTGTGCAGAACCCCTACGGTATCGACGCGCGGCCCGAGGACCATGAGTTCCTCCGCGCCTGCGGCGAACAGGGCATCGCGTTCGTGCCGTTCTTCGCGATCGCCGGAGCCGGGCGGGAGGCGGGCGCGAGCGGTACCGAGAGCGAGGACGTACGCGCCGTCGCGCGGGCGCACGGGGCGAGCGCCGCGCAGGTCAGGCTGGCATGGACGCTCCAGCGCGGGCCGCATGTGCTGGCCATTCCGGGCACCGGCAATCCGGATCACGTGGCCGACAACGTGGCCGCCGGCGCGCTGCGGCTCTCGGCCGACGAGGTGAGCCGTCTCGCATCCCCCCACCAGACGGGGGAATGAGCGAAAGCCCCTGCCATTGCGGGCGTTGTCCGAGGCCAGGGGCGTTGTCAGTGGTGGCTGGCAGTATCGGGACATGACGACGATCGACTGGGATTCCCTCGCCGACTCCTTCGACCAGGAGCCCGATCACGGGCTGCTCGACCCCGACGTCCGCGCCGCCTGGGCCGCCCGGCTGGAGGGCTGGCTGCCTGGGGAGCCCTCCCGGGTGCTCGACCTCGGGTGCGGTACGGGCAGCCTGGCCCTGCTCGCCGCCGAGCAGGGCCATCGGGTGACGGCCGTCGATCTCTCGCCCCGCATGGTGGGTCTGGCCAGGTCCAAGCTGGCGGGTACCGACGCGGAGGTGCTGGTCGGTGACGCGGGGCGGCCGCCGGTGGGGGAGCGGACGTTCGATGTGGTCCTGGCCCGTCATGTGCTCTGGATGCTGCCGGATCCCGAAGAGGCCCTGCGGCACTGGGCGTCGCTGCTGCGGCCGGGCGGCCGGCTGGTGCTGATCGAAGGGGTCTGGTCCGGTACGGGCCTGCCCGCCGCCCGGCTCACCGCCGCCCTGGCCCTGCTGACCGAACGGGTCCACCACGAGCGGCTCTCCGCGGATCCCGCCCTCTGGGGCCGCCCGGTGGACGACGAGCGGTACGCGCTGATCGCCCGGTCCGCCACGCCCCGGCGCCATGCCGAAGTGGTCGACGTCCATCTGATCCTGCGCAGGGGCGACGAGGTCCTGCTCGCCCGCCGCTCCGGCACGGGCTACGGGGACGGCCTGCTCAACGGCCCCTCCGGACATGTCGAGCAGGGCGAGGACGTCCGTACGGCCATGATCCGTGAGGCGTGCGAGGAGATCGGCGTCGAGCTGACCCCCGCCGATCTGCGCGTCGCGCTGGTCATGCAGCACCGGGGGCCGGCCGGACAGCCCCGGATCGGCTGGTTCTTCGAGGCCGAGTACGGCGCCGGGGGCGAGCCGTTCAACCGCGAGCCGGAGAAGTGCTCCGGCCTCTCCTGGCATCCGCTGTCCGCCCTCCCGGACGATCTGGTCGCCTACTGCCGCGCGGGCCTCGACGCCTACCGCGCCGGCGAACGCTTCGTCATCCACTGGCACGAGGACGACGACCCGATCGCCCACACCCCGGGCAGCCAGGACCGGTCCGTCATCCTGCCCGCCACGCACCGGGAGACGGCCTCGACGCCGGGCCGGTCCGGTGACTGAGGATGCCCGCGACGGGCCATGGCTAATTCAGGCCGGTTTCAGGCCGGTTCACCGGGGCGGTGGGGGCGTCGGCCCAGGGTGCGGACGTGGCGTATTTCCGACCCGCAGATCTCGTAGCCGAACCACCGGTTGACCGCCAGCATCGGGCCGTTGGCCCCGTCGTTCGCGGTGTACGCGTCCAGGTAGCCCGCCGTCCGGGCGCGATGGAGGGAGTCCGTCTTGGCGAGCTTGGCCAGGCCCCGGCCGCGGAAGGCGCGGCGCGTGCCCGTCATGGCGGTCAGATAGCGGGTGGCGCCGTCGGTATGGGCCAAAGTGAACGCGGCGACCTGGCCGTCCACCTCCACCACCGTCGTCAGCCCACGGTCCAGACACGGGTGGTTCCAGGTGTGGTTCAGCCAGTCGTCGTAGTCGTCCAGGCCCGTGCTGATGTCGCTCGGCTCGTCGGACGTCACCTCCGCGTCCGCCTCGAACAGCGGGCGCGGATCGGCCGCGTACTCCGCCGCCGTACGCAGCACCACCCCCGCGGGCAGCTCCGCCGGCAGCCCTGGCAGGGCGCCCCCCGCCAGATCGAGGCGCTGGAAGTGCGCGAGACGCGTCGGGCGGTAGCCGCGGCGCTCGGCGAAGGCGATGCTGGACGGCTCGTCCAACGCCCAGGCGTAGACGCTCGTCGCGCCGTGCGCCGCGAGATGTTCCTCGGCGGTACGGAGGATCAGCGACCCGGCGCCACGGCCCCGGCGCTCCGGATGGACCTGCGGGGTGACCGACGCCTGGCCCGGGTCGCTGCTGTCGTACGCGATGCCGACATGCGCCGTTCCGATGATCTCCCCCGCCTCCTCGGCGACGAGCAGGCGGTACTTCTTGGCCGGGTTGGCGGTCGCCACATCGAACAGGACGGCCTCCTCGGTCGTGATGAGGAACGGAACGCAGGCGCGTCGCAGCCGGACGACGGCCTCGGCGTCGTCGGGGCGGAAATCACGGACAGTCACATTCATGGAGCGCGAGACTACGGGCGCGCGCCTCGGTCCGCCTCTCCTTTTCCCGTCGCGTTCCGGCCACCCCTGCCGTGTACCGCCCGGCGCCCCTGGGTCGTGGGGGAGAATCGGCCCGTGACCTTGAAGATCGTGATCGACCCGGCCGCCACCACCGCTCCGTACGAACAGCTGCGCACCCAGATCTCCGCGAAGGCGCGGTCCGGTGCGCTGCCGGTCGGATACAGACTTCCGACCGTACGGGGGCTCGCCGAGGAGCTGGGGCTGGCCGCCAACACCGTCGCCAAGGCATATCGCGCGCTGGAGACCGACGGGGTGATCGAGACCCGGGGCAGAAACGGTACGTTCGTCGCCGCCGCGGGGGAGGCCGCCGAGCGGGAGACCGCGGCGGCCGCACGGGCCTACGCGGAGCGCGCCCAGCGCCTGGGGCTCGGCCGGGCCGCCGCGCTCGCCGCGGTGGAGGAAGCGGTGCGGGCCGTCTACGCCAGGTGACCGGAAGCGGCACGGGCGGCTGCCGGCCGACGGACAACGGGCCCGGAATGCCGGGCGTCAGAGGTAGAGGCCCGCGTCCTCGCCCGTGTGCTGGGCCGGCACCGACGCCGGGCCGGTGCCCCGGCGCAGCGCGTACAGCTCCGCCAGCGTCGCCCCCTCGCGGCCGACCGCCGTCTCCCATTCGCCGTCCTCCCTGCTCAGCCAGGACAGCGCCTCCGAACGGGTCAGCGAGCCGACCTCGATCCTGGCCAGACAGCGGCCCGGCCGGACCACCGCCGGATGCAGCCGCTCCAGGTCCTCGTTGGTCGTCACCCCCACCAGGACGTTCCTGCCCTGGCCGAGCAGTCCGTCGGTGAGGTTCAGCAGCCGCGAAAGCGCCTGTCCCGCCGTGTGCTTGGCCTCGCCGCGGATCAGCTCGTCGCAGTCCTCCAGGAGCAGCAGCCGCCAGCGGCCCTTGGCCGAGCCGTCGTCCTCGCCGATCGCGATGTCCATCAGATAGCCGACATCGTTGAAGAGCCGCTCGGGGTCGAGCACACAGTCCACCTGGCACCAGTCGCGCCACGAACGGGCCAGCGTGCGCAGCGCGGAGGTCTTGCCGGTGCCCGGCGGGCCGTGCAGCAGGAGCAGCCGGCCCGCGATGTCGTCCGGGGTCACCTTCATCAGCCGGTCCATCGCGTCGGCCACCGGCGCGGTGTAGTTGGGCCTGACCTCGTCCCACGTACCCGCCGCGATCTGCCGGGTGGTGCGGTGCGGGCCGCGGCGCGGTGAGACGTACCAGAAGCCCATGGTCACGTTCTCGGGCTGCGGTTCCGGCTCGTCCTGCGCGCCGTCGGTCACCTGGTGGTGGATCTTCTCGGCCAGTTCGGAGCTGACCGCCGTCACCGTGACATCGGCGCCCCGGTTCCAGCGGGACACCAGCAGCGTCCAGCCGGCGCCCTCGGCGAGCGTCGCGCTGCGGTCGTCGTCGCGGGCGGAGCGCAGCACGGTCGCGTCCGGCGGCAGCAGGGTCACACCCGTTCTGACCCGGTCGATCGTGGAGCTGTGGGAGTACGGCTGCTCGCCCGTGGCGAAGCGGCCGAGGAACAGCGCGTCGACCACATCCGAGGGCGAGTCGCTGTCGTCGACGTTGAGCCGGATCGGCAGGGCGTCCTGAGGCTTGGCAGACATGCCGCCCATGATCCGGCACAGGGGCGGCCGATGCACGGTGTTTTGCCCTGTGGCGGCGGCTTGGGGCGGAAGGTTCCGGGGCCGGTCCGCCCGCGACCAGGTCCTGTCCGGTCGATCTTCGCGGATCAGGCCCGGCGTCTGGTGCACTACGTTCGCTGCGCTCTCTTCGTCTCGGCGCCTTGATTCCTCCCTGGATGCCGAGCGGCGATCGCAAGGCGGAGGATCGGCGTTGTGGATGGCCCGGCCGT
>NZ_JOEI01000031.1 GCF_000718095.1 Streptomyces scopuliridis RB72
GTCGCCCCAGTACTGGACGTACTGGGGTGATCCCGACAACGCCGCGAGCGTGCGTGCCGGGCGTCGCCGGGCAGGCGGGACTTTGAAGACAGGCCCTAGCTAGGCCCCGGCCTGGACGAGATCCTTGTGGACGGCCCTGGCGACGGCCTGGATGGTGTTGATGCCGTCGTTCATCGTCTTGTTGTCGTGGGTGAGCACGGTGATGGTGTAGTCGTGGCCCTTGCCCGTGAACGCGCCGACGCTGTGCACGCGCCAGCCGTGGGTGGACCGCTGGAGCCAGCCGTTCTTGAGCTGGACGGTGGCGGTGGCCGGGGCGCCCGCCGGTACGCCCCAGCGCTGGGACGTGACGACCTTGCCCATCCGGTCCAGGATGAAGGCGCGCGAGTTGGCGCCGAGCACGGTGTTCTTGGCGGTGATCAGGGACAGCAGCTGCTTCTCGTCCTGCGCGGTGATCTGGGTGAGGCCCCAGGAGCCTCGCGCGCCCGGAACGGTCCGGGTCATCCCCGCGGCCTTGAGGAAGCCCTTGACCTTCGTCGGGCCGAGCTGCTTCCACAGCGCGCTGGTCGACGCGTTGTCCGACTTGGTGATCATGGCCGTGGCGAGATCGGTCTCACGCTTGGTCAGTTTGCGGTTCGTCTTCTGTGCGTCCCAGAGCAGGGTCGCGAGGACAGTGACCTTGACCACACTGGCGGAGTCGTACTGCTGCGTGGCGCGCAGGGTGCAGCGCGTATTGGTCGTGCGGTCGTGGACCGCGAGGGCCGTGGTGGACTTCCGGCCCTTGAGCGACGCGGTGATGTCCTGGGCGAGCCTGGCCCCGAGCCCGGTCTTGTCCGAGGTGCAGGCGACGGCCGGAGCCGCCGCCGCGGCGGGCGCCGCTCCCGCGGTCACCGGTACGAGCACGCCGGCCGCCAGGGCAGCGGCGAGCGGGCCCCGGGCACGCCGGGGTATTCGCTGGTGAGTCATGGAGGATTCCCGCCCCTGGAGCGTCAGCGAGCGCGCTCCGCGCGGCGCGCCCGCTGAATATGATGCACACGGACGGGTGAATGGTTGTACGGCCGATCGGTGTCGCGATTGTCACAACTGTCGCCCTTGCCGCACCCCTCCCTCAGGCCCCAGGCGCCCCCTCAGAGATGGGTCGGGGCGAACATCCTGAGGAGGGCGGGGAGAACGACCACCGACGGGCCCGGTTCCGTGAGGGCCTTGGCGAGGTCCTCACGCAACGACTCCGGGGTGGTACGGACCGCCGGGACGCCGAAGGACTCGGACAGCGCCACGAAGTCCGGGCGGGAGAGCTCCGTGCCGGTCGCCTCACCGAAGGCGTCCGTCATGTACTCGCGCAGGATCCCGTAGCCGCCGTCGTCCACGATCAGCCAGGTGACCGGCAGGTCGTACTGGCGGGCGGTGGCCAGCTCCGCGAGCGAGTACATCGCGCCGCCGTCGCCCGAGACGGCGAGGACCGGCTTCGTACGGTCGGCCGCCGCCGCGCCCAGGGCGGCGGGGAAGGCGTAGCCGAGGCCGCCCGCGCCCTGGCCGGAGTGCATCGGGCCCGGCCAGGCGGACCAGGCCCAGTAGGCGAGGATCGTCATGTCCCAGAAGCTGGGGGACGCGGCGGGCAGGGCGTCGCGTACGGAGGCCAGCACCCGCTGCTCCAGCGTGAGGTCCTGGGCGTCGATCCTCGCCCGTACCTTCGCCAGCACCGTACGGACCGACTCGGCGCCCGCCGGGTCGCGGCGCTCGCTCACCGCGTCCAGCAGCGCGGACAGCGCGTTGCGGGCGTCGGCGTGGATGCCGAGGGCGGGGTGGTTGGACTCCAGCTTGCCGAGGTCCGCCTCGATCTGGATCACCCGGCCGCGCGGACGGAACGTGTGGTAGTTCGAGGAGAGTTCGCCGAGTCCGGAGCCCACCACCAGGAGGACGTCCGCGTCTTCGAGGAAGTCCGTGGTGTGGCGGTCCTCCAGCCAGGACTGGAGCGAGAGCGGATGCTCCCAGGGGAAGGCGCCTTTGCCGCCGAAGGTGGTGACGACCGGCGCGGACAGCTTCTCGGCGAGCGCGCGGAGCTTGCCGGCGGCGTCGGCGCGTACGACTCCGCCGCCCGCGATGATCGCCGGTCGGGCGGCGTTCGACAGCGCGTGGGCGGCCACGGCGGTCAGTTCGGGACGGGGCATCAGCTCGCGCGGGGTCGCGTCCATGGCGGTGACGACCGGCAGGGACGTCCCGGCGAGGAGGACGTCCTGCGGGATCTCGACCCAGACCGGGCCGTGCGGCGCGGTGAGCGCGGACTCCCAGGCGGCGGCGATCGCGGACGGGATCTGGGAGGCGGCGCGGACGGGATGCACGGACTTCACGATGTCGCGGAACGACGCCTGCTGGTCGCGGAGTTCATGCAGATAGCCGTGCCGGCCGCCGCCGAGCCCCGCCGTCGGCACCTGGCTGGAGATCGCGAGGACGGGCGCGGAGGCGGCGGCCGCCTCCTGGAGTGCGGCGAGCGAGGTCAGGGCGCCCGGACCGGTGGAGAGCAGCAGCGGGGCGACCTCGCCGGTGACCCTGCCGTACGCGTCGGCGGCGAACCCGGCGTTGTTCTCGACACGGAGGCCGACGTACTGGAGCGAGGACCGGCGCAGGGCGTCGAACATGCCCAGCGCGTGCTGTCCCGGCAGCCCGAACACGGTTGTGGCGCCGAGCCCGTACAGCGTCTCGACGACCAGGTCACCCCCGTTGCGCCCGGCGGGCGGCGCCAGGGCGGCGGCGGTCTGCTCCGGGGTGAGGGGCCGGGGCCCGTGGTCGTGATCGTGGTCGTGGGTCACTTCGACGCCCTTCCGGCGGCGATCTGCCGGGACATGATCGTCGTCAGTTCGTACGCCGTGTGGGAGGCGGCGACGGAGGTGATCTCGGCGTGGTCGTACGCGGGCGCGACCTCGACGACATCCGCCGAGACCACGTTGCAGGAGGCCAGTCCCCGCACTATTTCGAGGAGTTCACGGGAGGTCAGCCCGCCCGCCTCGGGCGTGCCGGTGCCGGGCGCGTGCGCCGGGTCCAGCACATCGATGTCGATCGAGATGTACAGCGGACGGTCCCCGATGCGCTGCCGCAGCTGGTCGGCGATCTCGTCCACGCCCCGGCGCATCACATCGGCGGACGTGACGATCCCGAAGCCCATCTTGGCGTCGTCGTCCAGGTCCTGCTTGCCGTACAGCGGGCCGCGCGTACCGACATGGGAGAGCGCCTCCGTATCGAGGATGCCCTCCTCGACGGCCCGGCGGAACGGCGTGCCATGGGTGTACTCGGCGCCGAAGTAGGTGTCCCAGGTGTCCAGATGGGCGTCGAAGTGGAGCAGCGCGACCGGGCCGTGCCGCTTCGCCACCGAGCGCAGCAGCGGGAGCGCGATGGTGTGGTCGCCGCCGAGGGTCATCAGGCGTGCGCCGGTCCCGAGCAGTTCGTCGGCGGCGGCCTCGATGGTGTCGACGGCCTCGTTGATGTCGAACGGGTTGGCGGCGATGTCCCCGGCGTCGGCGACCTGCGCGAGCGCGAACGGGGAGGCGTCCTGGGCCGGGTTGTACGGGCGCAGCAGGCGCGACGCCTCCCGGATCGCGTTTCCGCCGAAGCGGGCGCCGGGACGGTAGGAGACGCCGGTGTCGAAGGGGACGCCGACGACGGCGACATCGGCGGTGCCGACCTCGTCGAGCCGGGGCAGCCGGGCGAAGGTGGCCGGGCCCGCGTACCTCGGGACGCGGGACGAGTCGACCGGGCCGCGTGGGCCGCCGTCGCGGCCTCCGGCGCCGGGGACCTGGGATTCGTTTCCGTTGCTGCTCATCGTCGGGCCTCTCCGGGTATTGCTCGCGCGGCTCCGCGCTGCTGTGTACTGCCGTGTACTGCCGTGTACTGCTGCGTACCGATACATGTCGCTACACGCCACCGCGTGCCGCTGTGTGGTGCTCTGTCAAGAATGGACCGACCCACTGACAATGGGCCGGTCCGGGTCGTGTGTCCGCCGCGCTCAGCCCACGGGAACGGCTGGTTCTGACGAGGTCTCGGGGCTCTCGTCGTCCGTCTCGCCCGCGAGCCGGCGCCGCCACGCGGCCAGCACCGCTTCGTCCGTCGGCCTGGTCGCCAGACTGACGATCAGATAGGCGGCCAGCGAGGACAACAGTCCGTAGTAGACGGGCTCGTTGGCGAGGATGCCGTACGTCGCCATCAGCCCCACGACCGCCCCGCCGCCCACGATCACGCCGGCCAGCGCGCCGTACACCGTCCCGCGCTTCCAGAGCAGACCGCCGAGGATCGGCACCAGCAGTCCGCCGACGAGCAGGTTGTACGCGACGGTGAGCGCCTCGACGACATCGTTCAGCGCGATCGCGATGGCGATGACGCCGATCCCCATGATCAGGATGAACAGCCGGTTACCCCTGACCTCGTCGTGCTCGGCACCGTCCGTCCCGCCGGCCGCCCCGTCGGCCGCGCCACCGCCCCGGCCGCCGACCCTCCGCAGCCGCGACCAGATGTCGTTGTTCGCCACGGTCGCGCAGGCGATCAGCGCGCCCGAGGAGGTCGACATCACGGCCGCGAGCGCGGCGGCCAGCACCAGCCCCCGTACGCCCATGGGCAGTTCGTCCTTGACGATGGTCGCGAACGCGTCGTCCGCGCTGCCCAGGTTCGGGTAGAGCACCTTGGCCGCGGTCCCGATGACGGCTCCGGCCAGCGCGTACACCAGACAGTACGTACCGGCGACAGTGCCGCCCCAGCGCGCCACCTTGTCGCCGCGCGCCGTGAACACCCGCTGCCAGATGTCCTGTCCGATCAGCATGCCGAAGGTGTAGATCAGCACATAGGTGAAGATTGTCTCGCCGCCGATACCGAACGGCGCGAAGTACTCGTCCGGCAGCTTCGCCCGCATCTCGCTGAACCCGCCCGCCTTGACCACCGCGATGGGCAGCAGGAGCAGCAGCACCCCGATGGTCTTGACGACGAACTGCACCATGTCGGTGAGCGTGATGGACCACATGCCGCCGAGCGTCGAGTACGCGACGACGATCGCCCCGCCCAGGATGATCGCGACGGTGCGGTTCAGATCGAAGAGGACGTCGAAGATCGTGGCGTACGCGATGGTCGAGGTGACCGCGAGCATCAGTGTGTACGCCCACATCACGATGCCGGAGATGACCCCGGCCCGGCCGCCGTAGCGCAGATCGAGCATCTCGGAGACGGTGTAGACCTTCAGCCGGGCGATCCGCGCGGAGAAGAAGACCGAGAGGGCGAGCAGGCCGAGGCCGATGGTGAAGACCATCCAGGCGCCGGAGAGACCGTGCTTGTAGCCGAGGCCGACCCCGCCGATCGTGGAGGCGCCGCCGAGGACGATCGCGGCCATCGTGCCCGAGTACATCCAGGGGCCGAGCCTGCGGCCCGCGACCAGGAACTCGCTCTTGGACTTGGCGCGGCGCATGCCCCACCAGCCCATGGCCAGCATGCCGGCCAGGTAGACGACGATCACCGCGTAATCGACAGCCATGGGCTTCCTCCGTCTCGACTCAACTTTTCATCCCGCGTTCTTGTGGGTCATGACGGTAGGTGGCCGGAAAGCAGCGCTGAAGTGTACGTTTCATCCACTCAACGTACGACTGATGGATGGAACGTCCATGACGGACCCCACCCCGCACCCCACCCCGCGCTCCACGGCGCGCCCCGCCGCTCCCCCGCCCACCCCGCCGGTCCCGCTGGCCGCGCTGCTCGCGGACCGGGATCTCGGGCTGCGCCGGATCGCCGGGCCGCCGGACGACGGCTCCCAGGTGGTGCACTGGGTGCACACCTCCGAGATGGCCGATCCGTACCCGTATCTGCTCGGCGGGGAGCTGCTGCTGACCGCCGGTGTCCAGCTCAGCGACGCGTACGCGGACGAGTACGCGGCGCGGGTGGTCGAGGCGGGCGCGGCGGCGCTCGGTTTCGGGGTGACGCCGGTGTACGACACGGTGCCGCCCGCGCTCGTCGAGGCGTGCGACCGGCATGGTCTGCCGCTGCTCGAAGTGCCGCCCCGTACCCCGTTCACCACCGTCGCACGCGGGGTGTGGCGGCTGATGGCGGAGGCACGCCACCGCGAGCTGCGGCGGGTGACCCAGGCGCAGCAGGGTCTGGCGGCGGCCGCCGCGCGCCAGGACCCGGTGCCCGCGGTGGTGCGGCAGCTGGCGGTGCGGCTGGGGGGCCGGGCGGTGCTGTTCGCGCCGGACGGCGCGGAGCTGCACACCACGGGCCGGGCCCCGTCGCCGGGGGCGCGTACGGCCCTCGCCCGGCTGGCCCGGGTGGTACGCGGCGGACCGGCGTCCGCCACCGACACCGCCCAGGGCGCCCATCTCGCCGCGTACGCGCTCGGCGGCGGCCAGGGGCTCGTCCTGGGCGTGGCCACCGAGGGGCGGGAGGCCGGGGACCACACCGTGGCCGGCGTCGCCGTCGTCCTCCTGTCGCTGCTCACCGCGCCCCATCAGAGCGCGGCCGAGGCGGGCCGCTCGGCGGCGCTCGTACGGCTGCTGCTCGGGGCCACGCCCGCCGAGGCCGCGCCGCTGCTCGGGCCGGGGCCGTGGAGCGTGGTCCACGCGCGCGGCGGCTCCACGCCCTTCGCGGCGGGCGCGCTGGCGGCGGCGCTGGGCAGCGCGCTGGTCGATACGGACGGCACCACGACCCGGATCGTCACCGACCGCGAGGTCACCGCACGGCCCGGCTGGACCCTGGGCGTCAGCGAGCCGGTGGAACCGGCGGAACTGGCCGCCGCCGACACCCGCGCCGAGCGCGCGCTGCGCCGCGCGGAGGCCACCCGTACCCCGCTCGTACGCCACCACGGGGAGGGACTCGCCGGCCTGTTCGCCCCCGAGGAGGCCACCGCCCACGCCCGCACCCGCCTGGCCCCGCTCACCGGCTCACCTGCCCTGGCCGAGACGCTGCGCGTCTGGCTCTCGCTGCACGGCAGCTGGGACCGCACGGCGGTGGCCCTGACCGTCCACCGCAACACCGTCCGCCAGCGCATCGCCCGCTGCGCGACGCTGCTGGACGCGGACCTGGACGACGCGGACGTACGGATGGAGCTGTGGTTCGCGCTGCGCTGGGCGTGACGGCCCGGGCCGGCCCCGGCCGGACGTAGTCCGTCAGTCTCCCGACACGGGCTCGTCGTCGTACGCGGGCGCCGGCAGGTGAGCGCCCCGGCTCTCCGCGACGCGGAGAACGTCACGCAGGGCTGAGCACCCCGTCCGGATTCCGCCAGCGCGCCGAGGGGCCGGCCGCCGACGCTGGGCTCATGACCGCGTACACGCCTCTCCCCATCCCTCCCGCCGCGCTCAGGGAACTCCGCGACATCGACGACGCCGGGCGGCCGATGCGGCCGTACATCGCGCGCGAGGACGGCGTTCCCCTCGATTGCGTGGGCAGCCCGCTGCGCTGCTGCCTGCGGGCCGTCCAGCCCGGCGAGCGGGTCGCCCTCGTCTCTTACGCGCCGCTGCGCCGCTGGGCGTCGGATACCGGGGCCGAGCCCGGAGCCTACGACGAAGCGGGGCCCGTATTCATCCACGCCGGCGAATGCGGAGAGCCACGGAGGCCCCTGGGATACCCCTTCGCGCGGCCGGGGGCACTTCGCACCATCCGCCGCTACAACGACGCGGGACGCATCGTCGGGGGCCGCCTCTTCGAGATCCCGAAAGACGCCGAGGCCGGGTTCGACCGGGTTTTCGAGGAGGCGTTCGCCGAGCCGGAGGTGGCAGTGGCGCATGTGCGGGCCCTGGAGTACGGCTGCTTCCAGTTCGAGGTTCGGCGACCGCGACCGTAGGCCGTGGTCGGCGGTCGCGTCGGCGTCCCCGGGCCTGGACACCGGAACGAACCGCCGGGTAACTTGGATGAGCAAGCGCTTAGCCACGAGGGGGAGGCACTTCAGTGCGTCGTACCGTCTACAACGAGGACCACGAGGCGTTCCGGGAGACCATTCGCGCCTTCATAGAGGCCGAGGTCGTCCCCGTCCACGACGAGTGGTACGCGGCGGGGCAGGCGCCCCGCGACTTCTACTACCAACTCGGCGAGCTGGGCATCTTCGGGATAGAGGTGCCCGAGGAGTACGGCGGCGCGGGTGAGGAATCGTTCAAGTTCCAGGCGGTCGTCACCGAGGAGTGCGCACGCGCGGGTGTCTCCTTCGGCGGCTCCGGGGTCCATGTCGCGCTCTGTCTGCCCTACTTGAAGGCGTACGCCACCGACGAGCAGAAGAAGCGCTGGCTGCCGGACTTCGTCAGCGGCCGGACGATGTACGCCATCGCCATGACCGAGCCGGGCACGGGCTCCGACCTGGCCGGTATGAAGACCACCGCCAGGCTCTCCGAGGACGGCACGCACTACGTCCTGAACGGCGCGAAGACGTTCATCACCGGCGGCGTGCACGCGGACCGGGTGATCGTGTGTGCCCGTACCGCCGCCCCGACCGCCGAGGACCGCCGGTACGGCATCTCGCTGCTGGTCGTGGACACGAAGTCCGAGGGGTACGCGGTCGGCCGCAAGCTCGACAAGCTGGGGCTGCGGATCTCCGACACCGCCGAACTGTCCTTCAGCGACGTCAAGGTCCCGGTCGGGGATCTGCTCGGCGAGGAGAACAAGGGCTTCTCCTACCTCGGCCAGAATCTGCCGCAGGAGCGGCTGGGCATCGCCGTCGGCGCGTACGCGCAGGCCGCCGCCGCGGTCCGGTTCGCGCAGGCGTACGTCCAGGAGCGGACGGTCTTCGGCAAGAGCGTCGCGTCGTTCCAGAACACGAAGTTCGAACTGGCCGCGTGCAAGGCCGAGGTGGACGCGGCGGAGGCCGTCGTCGACCGCGCGCTGGAGGCCCATGACCTGGGCGAGCTCTCCGCCGCCGAGGCCGCGTCCGCGAAGCTCTTCACCACCGAGGTCGCGCACCGCGTCATCGACAAGTGCCTCCAGCTGCACGGCGGCTACGGCTATATGAACGAGTACCCGATCGCCCGGCTGTACGCGGACAACCGCGTCAACCGGATCTACGGCGGCACCAGCGAGGTCATGAAGATGATCATCGCCAAGTCGATGGGGCTGTAGGACCACACGCCGGGTCGTCGCCGACCGCGGCCGTACGGTCAGAGCAGGCCCGCCTCGTTCAGCAGGTAGGCGGTCATCGGGTCGTAGAAGCGCGGGTCCGTGACATGGTCGTCCAGTGGGACGGTCACCTCCAGCGTGCCTTCCGCCTCGGCGATGAAGAGGGCCGGGTCGTTGCAGTCCGCGTATCCGACCGAGTCCAGTCCGCGCTGGCCCGCGCACCCCGCCCAGCCGTGGTCCGCGACCACCAGATCGGGCTGTGGTCTGCCCTCGCGCTCCAGACCGTCCAGGATCGCCCGCATCGGCTCCGGCGAGTGCGTGTGCCAGAGGGTCGCGGCGCGCTCCAGCATCGCGACATCGGCGAACTGGAAGACCATGCCCTCGTCGGCGGTGAGCCCGCCCGGGATCCGTACGATCTCGCAGCCCGCGGCCCGCAGGGCGTCCGCGGTCTGCCGGTGCACGTCCAGCAGCCCGCCGGGGTGGCCGGTCGCGAACAGTACGCGCTGCTTGCCGGCGGCGGCCTTGCGCAGCCGCGCGGCCAGCCGCTCCAGGCCGTCCACGGTCAGCTCGGGATCGATGGTGTCCTGGCCGGCCCGGTGCTCGGGGTCGTCGCTGACCCCGCACCGCTCGGCCATCACGGCGAGCACGTCCTGCTCGTCGGTCCAGCGGTCCCCCAGCTCCAGGCCGAGCCAGTAGTGGCGGTCTCCGTTGGCCAGCTTGCGGTAGTGGGAGAGGTTGTTGTCACGGGGCGTCGCGACGTTCCCGGCGATACGCGTTCGGACGAGATGGTCGACAAGGGCGGCACGGCTCGGTATCGGCATGAGCCCATTGTGCCGTCCGGCCCGCGCGCCGCGCCGGGTGTCCCGGTTCCCGGACGGTCTTCGGCCGGTCTTCGACCAGCCCGGACTCCGTTACGCACCCGTCGGCGTGGTGCGCCGGGCCTCACCCGCGACCGGCAGCGTCCCCCCGGCGCGTCCGTACCGCCCGTCTCATCCGCGACCGGTGGCGTCCCCCGGCTCACCCATACCGCCCACCTCACCCGACTCACCCGTCTCGCCCAGCGCCGCGAACGCGCCGTGCGCCAGGCGGCGCAGCAGCGATTCCGTCGCCGCGCGGCCCGGGAGGCCGCCGCCGGGCGAGCCGAGGTGCGGCGTCGAGTTCAGCAGGCCGAAGACCGCGTGGACCGCGCCGCGCGCCTGGGATTCCGGGACGGCCGGGTACAGCTCCCGTACGACCGTGACCCACAGCTCCACGTACTGCCGCTGAAGCTGGCGCACCAGCTTGCGGTCGCTGTCCCTGAGGCGGTCCAGCTCGCGGTCGTGGAGGGTGATCAGCGGGCGGTCGTCGAGGGCGAAGTCGATATGTCCGTCGATCAGCGAGGCCAGTACGGCTGCCGGGTCACCGGCCGCGCCCGCGCCCCGTACGCGCAGCTTCCCGCCGTCCAGCAGCCGTCCGCTGATGCCGACCAGCAGCTCGGCGAGCATCGCGTCCTTGCCCGCGAAATGGCGGTACAGACCGGGCCCGCTGATGCCGACGGCCGCCCCTATCTCGTCGACACCGACGCCGTGGAACCCGCGCTCGGCGAAGAGGCGCGCTGCCTCGCTGAGGATCTGCTCGCGGCGGGTCGGGGCCGCGGTCCTGGTGCTCATGAGAAATCATTCTAGACAGGGCCGTTAGCGGTCGTTAACCTGAAGGCAACACGTTAACGCTCACTAACACCAGTGAACCCAGCGAGGGGGCTACGAGCGATGCGGCAGGCACCAGTGCTGGCGAGCGCCGCCGATCCGGCGTCCGAGGCATGGCGGGCCAATGAGGCGGCCCATCAGGAGCTGGCCGACGGCCTGCGCTCCCGGCTCGTCGCCGCGCGCCTCGGCGGCGGCGAGAAGGCCCGCGCCCGGCACACCGCGCGCGGGAAACTGCTCCCGCGCGACCGCGTGGACACCCTCCTCGACCCCGGCTCGCCCTTCCTGGAACTGGCGCCGCTCGCGGCCGAGGGGATGTACGGCGGGGCCGCCCCGGCCGCCGGGGTGATCGCCGGGATCGGCCGGGTCAGTGGCCGCGAGTGCGTGGTGGTCGCCAATGACGCCACGGTCAAGGGCGGTACGTACTACCCGATGACGGTGAAGAAACACCTCCGCGCCCAGGAAGTGGCTCTGGAGAACCGCCTCCCCTGCCTCTATCTGGTGGACTCCGGCGGCGCCTTCCTGCCGATGCAGGACGAGGTCTTCCCCGACCGCGACCACTTCGGCCGGATCTTCTACAACCAGGCCCGGATGTCCGGCGCCGGTATCCCGCAGATCGCCGCGGTGCTCGGCTCCTGTACGGCGGGCGGCGCGTACGTCCCGGCGATGAGCGACGAGGCCGTGATCGTCCGCGGGCAGGGCACGATCTTCCTGGGCGGGCCGCCGCTGGTGAAGGCGGCGACCGGCGAGGTCGTCACAGCCGAGGAGCTGGGCGGCGGCGAGGTCCACTCCCGGGTCTCGGGAGTCACCGACCATCTCGCCGAGGACGACGCGCACGCGCTGCGCATCGTCCGCACGATCGTCTCCACGCTCCCCGCGCGCGGCCCGCTCCCCTGGTCCGTCGAGCCGGTGGAGGAGCCCAAGGTGGACCCCGCCGGGCTGTACGGCGCGGTGCCGGTGGATTCCCGTACGCCCTACGACGTCCGCGAGGTGATCGCGCGGCTGGTCGACGGCTCGCGGTTCACCGAGTTCAAGGCCGAGTTCGGGACCACGCTGGTCACCGGCTTCGCGCGGATCCACGGCCATCCGGTCGGCGTCATCGCCAACAACGGCATCCTGTTCTCCGAGTCCGCCCAGAAGGGCGCGCATTTCATCGAGCTGTGCGACCAGCGCGGGATCCCGCTGCTCTTCCTCCAGAACATCTCGGGCTTCATGGTCGGCCGGGACTACGAGGCGGGCGGGATCGCCAAGCACGGCGCGAAGATGGTGACGGCCGTCGCCTGCGCGCGGGTGCCGAAGCTGACGGTCGTGGTCGGCGGTTCGTACGGCGCGGGCAACTACTCGATGTGCGGCCGGGCCTACTCCCCCCGCTTCCTGTGGATGTGGCCCAACGCCAAGATCTCGGTGATGGGCGGCGAGCAGGCCGCGTCCGTGCTGGCCACCGTCAAGCGCGACCAGATCGAGGGGCGCGGCGAGGAGTGGCC
Source organism: Streptomyces scopuliridis RB72 (assembly GCF_000718095.1). Lineage (GTDB taxonomy): Bacteria > Actinomycetota > Actinomycetes > Streptomycetales > Streptomycetaceae > Streptomyces > Streptomyces scopuliridis. The sequence continues at coordinate 12,224 of NZ_JOEI01000031.1, forward strand.
GGCCGAGGCCGAGGAGTCCTTCAAGGACCCGATCCGCGCGCAGTACGAGACCCAGGGCAACGCCTACTACGCGACCGCGCGGCTCTGGGACGACGGCGTGATCGACCCGCTGGAGACCCGCCAGGTGGTGGGTCTGGCCCTGACCGCGTGTGCCAACGCCCCACTGCCCCCGAGGGACAGCGCGGCGCAGGGCTTCGGCGTCTTCCGGATGTGAGGGTGGGAATGTTCGACACGGTTCTGATCGCCAACCGCGGCGAGATCGCGGTCCGCGTCATCCGCACCCTGCGCGCGCTGGGCGTGCGCTCGGTCGCGGTGTTCAGCGACGCGGACGCGGATGCCCGGCATGTACGGGAGGCCGACACCGCCGTACGGATCGGGCCCGCCGCCGCGGCCGAGAGCTATCTCCGCGTCGACCGGCTGCTGGAGGCGGCGGCCCGTACCGGCGCGCGGGCGGTCCACCCCGGCTATGGCTTCCTCGCCGAGAACGCCGCCTTCGCGCGCGCCTGCGCGGACGCGGGGCTGGTCTTCGTCGGCCCGCCCGCCCCCGCCATCGCGCTGATGGGCGACAAGATCCGCGCCAAGGAGACCGTACGGACCGCCGGGGTCCCGGTGGTGCCCGGCTCCTCGGGCGGCGGACTGAGCGATGACCAGCTGGCCGAGGCGGCGCGCGGGATCGGCATGCCGGTGCTGCTGAAGCCCTCGGCGGGCGGCGGCGGCAAGGGCATGCGGCTGGTGCGGTCCGAGGCGGCGCTCGCCGAGGAGATCGCGGCGGCCCGGCGCGAGGCGCGCTCCTCCTTCGGGGACGACACGCTCCTGGTGGAGCGCTGGGTGGACCGCCCGCGCCATATCGAGATCCAGGTCCTGGCGGACACCCATGGGAACGTGGTGCATCTGGGCGAGCGCGAGTGCTCGCTCCAGCGCCGCCACCAGAAGGTCATCGAGGAGGCGCCGTCCGTCCTGCTGGACGAGGCGACGCGCGCGGCGATGGGCGAGGCGGCGGTCCGGGCGGCGCGCTCGTGCGGATACGCGGGCGCGGGCACGGTCGAGTTCATCGTCCCCGGCGGCGACCCGTCGTCGTACTTCTTCATGGAGATGAACACCCGCCTCCAGGTCGAGCACCCCGTGACCGAGCTGGCGGTGTCGGTCGGCGGGAAGCGCGGCCTGGATCTGGTGGAGTGGCAGCTGCGGATCGCCTCCGGCGAGGAACTGCCCTTCGGCCAGGACGACATCGCGTTCGACGGCCATGCGGTGGAGGCGCGCGTCTGCGCCGAGGATCCCGCCCGCGGCTTCCTGCCCTCCGGCGGTACGGTGCTCGCCCTGCGCGAGCCGGAGGGCGACGGCGTACGGACCGACTCGGGCCTCTCCGAGGGCGCGGACGTCGGCAGCGCCTACGACCCGATGCTCTCCAAGGTCATCGCGTACGGCCCCGACCGCGCCACGGCCCTGCGCAGACTCCGCGCGGCGCTCGCGGAGACGGTCACGCTCGGGGTCCCGACGAACGCGGGCTTCCTGCGCCGGCTGCTGGCCCACCCCTCGGTGGCCGCGGGCGAGCTGGACACGGGGCTGGTCGAGCGCGAGGCGGCCGGGCTGCTGGCGGAGACGGTCCCGCCGGAGGTGTACGCGGCCGCGGCGGCGGTCCGTCAGTCGGGGCTGCTGCCGCCCGCGACCGCGGAATGGGTGGACCCCTTCTCCGTACCGTACGGCTGGCGCCTCGGCGGCGTACCCCAGCCGGTCCGCCATCCGCTGCGGGTTGCGGGACTTGAACCCGTGACGCGGGAGGCGCCGCCCGCGGACCGGTTCCGGGTGGAGCCCGGTCGGGTCACGGTCACCATGGACGGGGTGACCCACACCTTCCACCGCGCGGGCGACTGGCTCGGCAGGGACGGGGACAGCTGGCACGTCCAGGACTTCGACCCCGTCGAGGCGGCTCTGCGCGGGGCCGCCGGGGCGGGCGGTGTGGACGCGCTGACCGCGCCGATGCCCGGGACGGTCACCGTCGTCAAGGTGGCCGTCGGCGACGAGGTGACGGCCGGTCAGAGTCTGCTGGTCGTGGAGGCGATGAAGATGGAGCACGTCATCTCCGCGCCGCACGGCGGCACGGTCACCGAGCTGGACGTCACCCCCGGCTCCACCGTCGCCATGGATCAGGTACTGGCCGTCGTCGCGCCGGCCGGCCCCGCCGAGGAGGAGTCATGACCGAAGGACTGCCCATGGCGGTGCCCGCGCAGGGCCTGCCGCCCCGGGTCCGTATCCATGAGGTGGGCGCGCGCGACGGACTCCAGAACGAGAAGGCCGTCGTACCGACCGAGGTCAAGGCGGAGTTCATCCACCGCCTGGCCCACGCCGGGCTGACCACCATCGAGGCGACCAGCTTCGTCCGCCCCGAATGGGTGCCCCAACTGGCCGATGCCGAGCGGCTGTTCCCGATGCTCGCCGACCTCGGCGGCGCCCCCGACATCGAGCTTCCCGTGCTCGTGCCGAACGGGCGCGGGCTGGACCGCGCCATCGCGCTGGGCGCCCGCCGTATCGCCGTGTTCGGCAGCGCCACGGAATCCTTCGCCAAGGCCAATCTCAACCGGACGGTCGACGAGTCGCTCGCCATGTTCGAGCCGGTCGTCGCCAGGGCCCGGGACGACCGGATGTGGGTCCGCGGCTATCTCTCGATGTGCTTCGGCGACCCCTGGGAAGGCCCGGTCCCGATCCACCAGGTCGTCAGGGTCGCCAAGGCCCTGCGGGACATGGGGTGCGACGAGCTGAGCCTCGGGGACACCATCGGTGTCGCTACCCCCGGCCATGTGCAGACGCTCCTCGCCGAACTGAACGAGGAGGGCGTACCGACCGACGTCCTCGCGGTGCATTTCCACGACACGTACGGCCAGGCGCTCGCCAACACCCTCGCGGCGCTCCAGCACGGGGTGACCACCGTGGACGCCTCCGCGGGCGGCCTCGGCGGCTGCCCGTACGCGAAGAGCGCGACCGGAAATCTCGCCACCGAAGACCTCGTGTGGATGCTCGACGGCCTCGGTATCGAAACCGGCGTCGATCTCGGCCGGCTCGTCGCCACCAGCGGCTGGCTGGCCGAACGGCTGGGCCGCCCCAGCCCCTCCCGTACCGTACGCGCCCTCTCCCACAAGGAGTGACCATCGATGTCCCTGGACCACCGGCTCTCCGCCGAGCATGAAGAACTGCGCCGCACTGTCGAGGAGTTCGCCCGCGAGGTCGTCGCGCCCAAGATCGGCGACTTCTACGAGCGGCATGAGTTCCCCTACGAGATCGTCCGTGAGATGGGCCGGATGGGGCTGTTCGGGCTGCCGTTCCCGGAGGAGTACGGCGGCATGGGCGGCGACTATCTCGCGCTCGGTATCGCCCTGGAGGAGCTGGCCCGTGTCGACTCCTCGGTGGCGATCACCCTGGAGGCCGGGGTCTCGCTGGGCGCCATGCCCATCCACCGCTTCGGTACGGAGGAGCAGAAGCGTGAGTGGCTGCCCCGGCTCTGCTCGGGCGAGCTGCTCGGCGCGTTCGGCCTGACGGAACCGGACTGCGGTTCGGACGCGGGCGGCACGCGCACCACCGCCGTGCGCGACGGCGACTCCTGGGTGATCAATGGCACCAAGTGCTTCATCACCAACTCCGGTACGGACATCACCGGCCTGGTCACGGTCACCGCCGTCACCGGCCGCAAGGAGGACGGCCGTCCGGAGATCTCCTCGATCATCGTGCCGTCGGGCACCCCCGGCTTCACGGTCGCCGCCCCGTACTCGAAGGTCGGCTGGAACGCGTCGGACACCCGCGAGCTGTCGTTCGCGGACGTCCGGGTCCCGCTGGGCCATCTGCTGGGCGAGGAGGGCCGCGGGTACGCGCAGTTCCTGCGGATCCTCGACGAGGGCAGGATCGCGATCTCCGCGCTGGCGACCGGGCTCGCCCAGGGGTGTGTGGACGAGTCGGTGGCGTACGCGCGCGAGCGGCACGCCTTCGGCCGGCCGATCGGCGCCAACCAGGCCATCCAGTTCAAGATCGCCGACATGGAGATGCGCGCGCACATGGCGCGGATCGGCTGGCGGGACGCGGCCTCCCGGCTGGCGCACGGCGAGCCGTTCAAGAAGGAGGCGGCGCTGGCGAAGCTCTACTCCTCGACCGTCGCCGTCGACAACGCCCGTGAAGCCACCCAGATCCATGGCGGATACGGCTTCATGAATGAGTATCCGGTGGCCAGGATGTGGCGCGACTCCAAGATCCTGGAGATCGGTGAGGGAACGAGCGAGGTCCAGCGGATGCTGATCGCACGGGAGTTGGGGCTGGCGGATCTGACTCCGACGGGCTGAGGCTCGGCCGGTGCGCGGGCCGGCCAATTCCTGAGGCAATAAGTGAGGTTAGGCTAACCTACTTTCTATTCCTCAGGACCCGCGCACAGAAGGCCGACCGATGCCCATGAAGACGGCTGAGACCACCCCGTTCCGTTTCTTCTCCCTCCAGGTCATACGGACACGGCGGCTCGGCCCGTCCCTGGTCCGTATCACCTTCGGCGGCGAGGACCTGACCGGCCTCGCCGCGGGCGGCCGCGACCAGAGCCTCTCCCTCTTCCTGCCGCACCCGGGCCGGCGCGCGCCCGTCGTCCCCGTCGAGGAGGGCGACGGATGGTGGGCCGCCTGGCGGGCGCTGCCCGCCGGCGTACGGGCCGTGATGCGCTCGTACACCCTGCGGGAGCAGCGGCGCGACCCGGACGAGGCCGATATCGACTTCGCGCTGCACGCCGACGGCGGCCCCGCCTGCCGCTGGGCGGAGCGCGCCTCACCCGGCGACCGGGTGCTGATCCTGGGCCCGGCCGTCGCGGACAACACCGCCGTACGTTTCCGGCCGCCCGCCGGCACCGACTCCGTACTGATCTGGGCCGATGAGACGGCCCTGCCCGCCGCCTCGGCGATTCTGGAGTGGCTGCCGGCCGGGCTGCCCGCCGATATCTGGCTCGATGTGCCGTTCTCCGGCGACCGCCATCCGCTGCGCACCGCCGCCGACGCCAGGATCACCTGGCTGATACGGGAGGAGGGCGCGCCCACCGCGCTGGAGGCCGTACGCGCCGCCGGGCCGCGCGGCGACGCACCGTATGCCTGGATCGCCGGGGAGTCGGGGACCGTCAAGGCGCTGCGCCGCCATCTGGTCCATGAGCGCGGGATCGACCGGCGGCACGTCACGTTCACCGGCTACTGGCGACGGGGCCTGAGCGAGGAGCAGTTGCGGGAGGAGGCGGCCTCCCGAGTGGGTAAAGGTTAGGTTAGGTTAACCTTACCTTCACCCACACGTCCGGGAGGACCTTGATGCGTGCGCACCTGCTCAATGACGCGACGGCGGAGCGCTACCGGCGCTCCGTGACCGAGGGAGTCGAGCGGGTGGCGGACCGACTCGCCACGACGAAAAGGCCGTTCACCGGAGTCACACCGGAAGCGCTGGCCCCGGTCGTGTCCGCCGTCGATCTGGACCGGCCCCTGGGAGACGCCTCCGCCGCCCTCGACGAACTGGAGCGCGTCTATCTCAGGGACGCCGTCTACTTCCATCACCCCCGCTATCTCGCCCATCTCAACTGCCCGGTCGTCATCCCCGCGGTGCTCGGCGAGACCGTGCTCTCCGCCGTCAACTCCTCGCTCGACACCTGGGACCAGAGCGCGGGCGGCACCCTGATCGAGCGCCGGCTGATCGACTGGACGGCGGGCCGCATCGGACTCGGCGCGTCCGCAGACGGGGTCTTCACGTCCGGTGGTACGCAGTCCAACCTCCAGGCCCTGCTGCTCGCCCGCGAGGAGGCCAAGGCGGACACGCCCACGAAACTGCGCGTCCTCACCTCCGAGTGCAGCCACTTCAGCGTGCAGAAGTCGGCCACCCTGCTCGGGCTCGGCCCCGACGCCGTCGTGTCCGTACCCTGCGACCGCGACAAGCGCATGCGGACCGTCGCCCTCGCCGCCGAGCTGGAACGCTGCCGCGCCGAGGGCCTGATCCCGATGGCCGTCGTCGCGACCGCGGGCACCACCGACTTCGGCTCCATCGACCCGCTGCCCGAGATCGCCGCGCTCTGCGCGCAGTACGGCACCTGGCTGCATGTCGACGCGGCGTACGGCTGCGGACTGCTGGCCTCCACCACCCGCCGCTCACTCCTCGACGGCATCGAGCACGCCGACTCCGTCACCGTCGACTACCACAAGTCCTTCTTCCAGCCGGTGAGTTCCTCGGCCGTGCTGGTCCGGGACGGGGCCACGCTGCGCCATGCCACGTACCACGCGGACTATCTCAATCCGCGCAGGACGGTGGAGGAGCGCATCCCCAACCAGGTCGACAAGTCCCTCCAGACCACCCGCCGCTTCGACGCCCTCAAACTGTGGATGACCCTGCGCGTGATGGGCGCGGACGGGATCGGGCAGCTCTTCGACGAGGTGTGCGAGCTGGCCGCCGAGGGCTGGCGGCTGCTCGCCGCGGACCCGCGCTACGACGTCGTCGTGGAGCCCCGGCTCTCCACGCTCGTCTTCCGCTATGTCCCCGCCCGTATCACCAGCCCCTCGGCGATCGACCGGGCCAATCTGCACGCCCGCAAGGCGCTGTTCGCCTCCGGCGAGGCCGTGGTCGCGGGGACGAGCGTCGGCGGCCGTCAGTACCTCAAGTTCACCCTGCTCAACCCCGAGACCTCGATCCGGGACATCGCGGCCGTCCTCGATCTGATCGCCGGCCACGCCGAGCAGTACCTGGGAGGAGAGAACCTTGTCCGCGCCTCGTGAGCCGCACGCCCCCCATGCCTCGCACGCCCCCCAGGCCTCACACGACTTCATCGGCATCGGGCTCGGGCCCTTCAACCTCGGTCTCGCCTGTCTGACCGAGCCGATAGCCGAACTCGACGGTGTCTTCCTGGAGTCGAAACCGGACTTCGAGTGGCACTCGGGGATGTTCCTCGAAGGGGCCCACCTCCAGACGCCGTTCCTCTCCGACCTCGTCACCCTGGCGGATCCGACCTCGCCGTACTCCTTCCTCAACTACCTCAAGGAATCCGGCCGGCTGTACTCGTTCTACATCCGCGAGAACTTCTATCCGCTGCGGACGGAGTACAACGACTACTGCCGCTGGGCCGCCGCGAAGCTCACCAGCGTGCGCTTCAACCGGACGGTGACCTCGGTCGCCTACGACGACGGGAGCGGGCTGTACGTGGTCAGGGCCGGGGATGAGACGTACCGGGCCCGCCACCTCGTCCTCGGCACAGGCACCCCGCCGTACGTTCCCGAATCCTGCCGGGGGCTCGGCGGCGACTTCCTGCACAACTCCCGCTATGTGCAGGGAAAGGCCGCGCTCCAGGCCAAGGAGTCCATCACGCTCATCGGCAGCGGGCAGAGCGCGGCGGAGATCTACTACGACCTGCTCTCCGACATCGATGTCCATGGCTACCAGCTCAACTGGATCACGCGGTCGCCGCGCTTCTTCCCGCTCGAATACACCAAGCTCACGCTGGAGATGACCTCCCCGGAGTACATCGACTACTTCCACGCGCTGCCCGAGGCCACCCGCTACCGGCTGGAGGCGGGCCAGAAGGGCCTGTTCAAGGGCATCGACTCGGATCTGATCAACGAGATCTTCGATCTGCTCTACCGGAAGAACCTGAAAGGCCCGGTGCCCACGAGGCTGCTGGCCAACACCGCCCTCACCTCGGCCGCCTTCGCCAAGGGCACCTACACGCTGGGGCTGCGGCAGGAGGAGCAGGAGCGGGACTTCTCTCTCGCGACCCAGGGCCTGGTCCTGGCCACCGGCTACACGTACGTCACGCCCGACTTCCTGGAGCCGGTGGACGACCGGATCCGCCGGGACGGCCACGGCCGCTTCGATGTCGCCCGCAACTACAGCATCGACATCACCGGGCGCGGGATCTTCCTCCAGAACGCGGGCGTGCACACGCACAGCATCACCTCGCCCGACCTGGGCATGGGCCCGTACCGCAACGCGTACATCATCGGCGAGCTGCTCGGGCGCGCGTACTACCCGGTCGAGAAGGCCATCGCGTTCCAGGAGTTCTCGGCCCCGGAAGGCACTGTCGTATGAGCGAGCGGACCACGGACATCGTGTACGTACGCACCGACGAGCGGCTCGGCCGGTTCGAGGTGCGGCCCGTCGACCCGTTCACCGACGCCGAGCTGCTGCACGGCTGGGTCACCCACCCCAAAGCCGCCTACTGGCTGATGCAGGGCGCCTCGCTCCCGGATGTGGAGCGGGAGTACATGGCGATCGCGGCGGCCGGGAACCATGACGCCTTCATCGGGCTGCACGAGGGGGGCCCGGCCTTTCTGACCGAGCGCTACAACCCGGCGGAGGTGGAGCTGAAGGGGCTGTACGACGCCGAGCCCGGCGACATCGGGATGCACTTCCTGGTCGCGCCGGTCGACGGAGCGCGGCAGCTGCACGGCTTCACCCGCGCCGTGCTCACGACCGTGATGGAGCTGCTCTTCGACGACCCCTCCGTACGGCGCGTGGTGGTCGAGCCCGATGTACGCAACACCGCCGTGCACGCCCTCAACGAGGCCGTCGGTTTCCGGATCGTGGAGAAGCTCGCGAAGCCGGAGAAGGACGCCTACCTCAGCATCTGCACGCGCGAGCTGTTCCGCGCGGCACAAGGAGCCAGTCATGAACGTCACTGACAGCGTCGCGCATCTGACCCCCGCGCTCTGGGAGCGGGCGGGCCGGCTGCTGATCCGCAAAGGGCTGGCGGAGTTCTCCCACGAACGCCTCCTGATCCCCGAGGCGCTGGGCGAGGACCGCTACCGCGTCCGCTCCGACGACGGCGCGACGGAGTACCGCTTCACCGCGCGCCGCTTCGCGCTCGACCACTGGCAGATCCCCGCCGAGTCCCTCACCCGCCATCGCGGCGCCGCCGAACTGCCGCTGGACCCGCTGGAGTTCTTCATCGAGCTGCGCGAGACCCTGGGGCTCTCCGCCGCGATCCTGCCGGTCTATCTGGAGGAGATCTCCGCCACGCTCGCCGGCACGGCGTACAAACTCACCAAGAAGCCGGTCACCTCCGCCGAACTGGCCGGCGCCGGTTTCCAGGAGATCGAGACGGGGATGACCGAGGGCCACCCCTGCTTCGTCGCCAACAACGGCCGGCTCGGCTTCGGGGTGGACGAGTACCGCGCGTACGCCCCCGAGACCGCCAGCCCCGTCCGGCTGATCTGGCTCGCGGCCCGCCGCGACCGCGCCACCTTCACGGCGGGCGCCGGGCTCGACTACCACTCGCTGATACGGCGGGAGCTGGCGCCGGAGACCCTGGAGCGGTTCGACGGCGTGCTGCGCGGCCAGGGGCTCGACCCCGGGGACTACTTCCTGATCCCGGTGCATCCCTGGCAGTGGTGGAACAAGCTGTCCGTCACCTTCGCCGCCGAGGTGGCGCGGCACCATCTGGTCTGTGTCGGCGAGGGCGACGACAGCTATCTGGCCCAGCAGTCGATCCGTACCTTCTTCAACACGAGCGATCCGGCCAGGCATTACGTCAAGACCGCGCTGTCGGTCCTCAACATGGGCTTCATGCGCGGGCTCTCCGCCGCGTACATGGAGGCCACGCCCGCCATCAACGACTGGCTGGCGCGGCTGATCGAGGGCGACGACACGCTGCGGGCCGCGCGGTTCTCGATCATCCGGGAGCGGGCCGCCATCGGCTACCACCACCGCCAGTACGAGGCCGCCACCGCCAAGGGCTCGCCGTATCTGAAGATGCTGGCCGCGCTCTGGCGGGAGAGCCCGGTGCCCTCGCTGCGGGGCGGGGAACGGCTGGCCACCATGGCGTCGCTGCTGCACACCGACCGGGACGGCGCGTCCTTCGCGGGCGCGCTGATCGCCGAGTCGGGGCGCACGCCGGCCGACTGGCTGCGCCGCTATCTGGACGCGTATCTGGTGCCGGTGCTGCACTCCTTCTACGCGTACGACCTGGTGTTCATGCCGCACGGTGAGAACGTCATCCTGGTCGTCGAGGACGGCACCGTCCAGCGGGCGATCTTCAAGGACATCGCCGAGGAGATCGCGGTGATGGACCCGGACGCGGTGCTGCCGCCCGCCGTCGAGCGGATCCGCGCGGAGGTGCCGGAGGACATGAAGGCGCTGTCGGTCTTCACCGATGTCTTCGACTGCTTCTTCCGCTTCCTGAACGCGTCGCTCGTCTCCGACGGGGTGCTGGACGAGGAGACGTTCTGGCGGACCGTTGCCGAGTGCGTCCGGGGCTACCAGGAGTCCGTACCCCAACTCGCCGACAAATTCCGCCAGTACGACCTGTTCACCGGCGAGTTCGCGCTGTCCTGCCTCAACCGGCTCCAGCTGCGCGACAACGAGCAGATGGTCGACCTCCAGGATCCGGCGGGCGCGCTCCAGCTCGTCGGGACGCTGACGAATCCGCTCGCGCGGTTCGCGTCGTAGCGGCCCGGGTACGGGCGGGCGCCGGGGGCTGGCAGAGCCCCCGGCGCCCGCTCCTTTCCGGCTTTTCCGGCCCTATTGGCCGGCCGGCCAGTTCACCAGCGGCGAGCGGTAGTAGTCGATCCCGAGCGCCGCCATGCGCGGCCCCTGCGCCGCCAGCCGGGCCTTGTACGTGTTCCAGTCGTGCGTGGCGGCCGGCGACCAGCCCAGTTCGGCGATGCCGGGCAGCCGCGGGAAGGCCATGGACTCCAGCTGGTCGCTCGTCGCGAGGGTCTCGGTCCACAGCGGCGCCTCGACACCGAGCACCGCGTCCTCGGGCACGCCCGCGCCGGCGAGATAGGTGGCCGGGTTCCAGTCGTACGAGCGGTCCACCTCCGTGTAGCCGGCCCAGGACTGGCCCAGCACGGTGGTCCTGTCGTACTTCATGTCCAGGTACACCCGGTCCGCCGGGGAGAGGATCAGCCGGGTGCCCTTCTTGGCCGCCGCCGCGACCTGCGCGCGCTCGGCGGCGCTCGTGGCGTCGTACCCCCAGTACTGGGCGACGGCCCCCTCCACCGGCGTGGCGCCGGTCAGCTGATGCCAGCCGACGACGGTCTTCCCGTACTTCTGGACAACCGCCTGCGTCCGCTCCATGAAGGTCACATAGTCGGCGTGGCTGGTGGAGTGGGCCTCGTCGCCGCCGATGTGGAGATACTTCCCGGGCGTGAGGGCGGCCAGTTCGCGGATCACGTCGTCCACGAAGTCGTACGTCACCTCCTTGGGCGCGCACAGCGAGCTGAAGCCGACCGCCGTGCCGGTGTAGAGCGGGGGCGCGACGCCGTCGCAGTTCAGCTCGGCGTACGAGGCGAGGGCGGCGTTGGTGTGGCCCGGCATGTCGATCTCCGGGATGACCTCCAGGTGACGGGAGGCCGCGTAGCTCACCAGCTCCCGGTACTGGGCCTTGGTGTAGTAGCCGCCGGGGCCGCCGCCGACCTGGGTGGAGCCGCCGTACGTGGCCAGGCGCGGCCAGGAGTCGATGGCGATCCGCCAGCCCTGGTCGTCGGAGAGATGCAGATGCAGTTTGTTGATCTTGTAGAGCGCCAACTGATCGATATAGAGCCTGACCTGATCGACCGTCAGGAAGTGCCGTGAGACATCGAGCATCGCGCCCCGGTAGGCGTAGCGCGGGGTGTCGGTGACGGTGCCGCCCGCGACCGTCCAGGGGCCGCGCTGGGGGGTCCGCTTCTCCACGGAGGCGGGCAGCAGCTGCCGCAGGGTCTGGACGCCGTGGAAGAGCCCGGCGGGCTCCTGGGCGGTGATGGTGACACCGCCGCGGCCGGACTCCAGGCGGTAGCCCTCCTCGCCCAGCGCCCTGTCCCTTTCCTGTCCCCTTTCGCGGTCCCGGTCGCCGGAGCCGACGAGCCGCAGCCGGATGCCGCCCTCTCCGCGGCGGTCGGTGACGGGCAGTGCGTAACCGGTCGAGGGCCGCAGGAGCCCGGCCAGATACGAGCCGATCCGGCGGGCCTCGCGAGCGTCCTCGTACGACCGGCCCTCGACCTGGATCCGGCTGCGCGCGGTGAGGGTGTACGCCGCCCCGCCCGCCCTGACCTGGGCGGGAGCGGGCACGATCTGATCGAGCGGGCGCGCGGCGGGCTCATGGGCGGGACCCGGAGCGCCACGCTCCGGCACGGCTCCGACGCTGGACATTCCGATGCCGGAGATACCGGCCGCCACGACGAGCAGCAGCGAACCGAACAGACGGGGGAACGTGCTGTGCTGTCTCACAAGATTGTCCCTTCGACGGTGCGACCGGGTACTCACCTGCGGTGCCGAGCACCACCATGGGACCCGCCCGTCCCACCGGCGGTCAAGGTGTAGACCAATTTCCGCCCGCCTGAAGGACCGCGCGGGGGTCGCCGAGCTCACCGCCGCCCCCACTCCGAGCCTCTGCCTTCCCTCTTTCGGCCCTCGTTTTCAGCGAATCCTGCCCGATTCCGGGCAGATTTCTTGCAAAGCCCCTCGGTCACCCGCAATATCAACAAGTGCTCGAACGCCGCCCGTCGTACGACGACCTCATCGACCATCTGGTCCGCAGCACCGCGCTCCAGCGCGGTGAGGCCGCCCGTGTGGTGCTCGACGTGCTGGCGTACTTCGACGAGACGACCGAGGAGTTCGTCCGCCGCCGCCACCGGGAGATGCAGTCCGGTGGGTCCACGAACGCGGAGATCTTCGAGCGGATCGCGGCCGAGCTGCCGCACCGCGCGGTGGCGCCCCCGGCGCTCTCGCTGCGGCAGCTGCGCCGCATCGTCTACGGCTGACCGTGCTGATCGTGCGGAGCACCCGTAACTCAGGACACCGTGATTCAGGAGGGACAGAGACTGTATGTGCGGAATCGTCGGATACATCGGAAAGCGTGATGTGGCACCGCTGCTGCTGGAGGGCTTGCAGCGGCTGGAGTACCGGGGGTACGACTCGGCCGGGCTGGTCATCACCGGCAAGCCCGCCGCGGGCAAGCCGGCCGCGCTGAAGATGGTCAAGGCCAAGGGCCGGGTCCGCGAGCTGGAGGCCCGCGTACCCAAGCGCTTCTCCGGCACCACCGGGATCGCGCACACCCGCTGGGCCACCCATGGCGCCCCGAGCGACGAGAACGCGCACCCGCACATGGACCCGGAGGGCAAGGTCGCCCTCGTCCACAACGGCATCATCGACAACGCCTCGGAGCTTCGGGTCAAGCTGGAGGCCGACGGTGTGGTGTTCCGGTCGGAGACCGACACCGAGGTGGTCACCCATCTCATCGCCCGCTCCCAGGCCGCGACCCTGGAGGAGAAGGTCCGCCAGGCGCTCCAGCTGATCGAGGGCACGTACGGCATCGCCGTCCTGCACGCCGATTTCGCGGACCGTATCGTCGTCGCCCGCAATGGCTCGCCGGTCGTCCTGGGCATCGGCGAGAAGGAGATGTTCGTCGCCTCCGACGTGGCCGCGCTGGTCTCGCACACCCGCCAGGTCGTGACGCTGGACGACGGCGAGATGGCCACCCTCAAGGCCGACGACTTCCGTACGTACACCACCGAGGGCTCGCGCACCTCGGCGACGCCGACCACCGTGGAGTGGGAGGCCGAGTCGTACGACATGGGCGGCCACGACACCTATATGCACAAGGAGATCTCGGAGCAGGTCGACTCCGTGGACCGGGTGCTGCGCGGCCGGATCGACGACCGGTTCTCCACCGTGCATCTGGGCGGCCTCAACCTGGACGCGCGGGAGGCGCGCGGGGTGCGCCGGATCAAGATCCTCGGCTGTGGCACCTCGTACCACGCCGGGCTGATCGGCGCGCAGCTGATCGAGGAGCTGGCCCGGATCCCGGCGGACGCCGAGCCCGCCTCCGAGTTCCGCTACCGCAATCCGGTCGTGGACCCCGACACCCTGTATGTCGCGGTGTCCCAGTCGGGCGAGACGTACGACGTGCTTGCCGCGGTGCAGGAGCTGAAGCGCAAGGGCGCGCGCGTACTGGGCGTGGTGAATGTCGTCGGCTCGGCGATCGCCCGGGAGACCGACGGCGGCGTGTACGTGCACGCGGGGCCGGAGGTCTGTGTCGTCTCCACCAAGTGCTTCACCAACACCGTGGTCTCGTTCGCCCTGCTCGCGCTGCATCTGGGCCGGATCCGTGATCTGTCGGTCGCGGACGGCAAGCGGATCATCGACGGGCTGCGCAGGCTGCCCGCCCAGATCGCCGAGATCCTGGCGACGGAGGACGACATCGCCAAGCTGGCGGCGCAGTACGCGCAGGTCAGCTCCATGATGTTCATCGGCAGGGTGCGGGGCTATCCGGTGGCGCTGGAGGCATCGCTGAAGCTGAAGGAGATCTCCTACATCCACGCCGAGGCGTATCCGGCCTCGGAGCTGAAGCACGGCCCGCTCGCCCTGATCGAGCCGGCGCTGCCGACGGTCGCGATCGTCCCCGACGACGATCTGCTGGAGAAGAACCGGGCGGCGCTGGAGGAGATCAAGGCCCGCAGCGGCCCGATCCTGGCGGTGGCGCACCAGCCGCAGGAGAAGGCCGACCACACCATCGTCGTGCCGAAGAACGAGACGGAGCTGGACCCGATCCTGCTGGGCATCCCGCTCCAGCTGCTCGCCTACCACACGGCGCTGGCGCTGGGCCGGGACATCGACAAGCCCCGTAACCTCGCGAAGTCCGTGACGGTCGAGTAGCGGCTCGCCCCCACTCGCGTGGCCGGTACGACACGAGGCGCCGTACGGCGAGAGCGCCCCCAGCGCGTGCCACCCATCGCGCTGGGGGCGCTCCCCGAAGGGGCCGGCGCCAGGGCCTGTCCGGCGGATCTTCATGGATCAGCCGGACAGGCCCTTGCCCTTGGCGCGGGCCCGCGGCTGCCTCAGCCGGTGGCCGTCACTCCTCGGCCGGCAGCACGACGGCGCGGCAGGGCGGTCGGCCACTTGGCGAGCGCGGCCGTCGCCGCGTACCAGGAGGCGAGGCCCGCCACGACGGCGAACCAGCCACCGACCTTGGTGAGGCCCGTACTGTCGGCGAACTGGCCCACGGCGAGCAGCAGCAGCCCGACACAGAACAGTCCGTACGCGCTTTGTACCAGCGGCCCCGCGCCCGCGCCGCCGACGGCCAGGCTAAACGCCAGGAGCGCCCACAGGACGAGGAACAGCCCGGCGGCGTCCGCGGAGACCTGATGGCCGACTCCGGTCCCCCAGGTGAACCAGAACGCGCCGAGGCCCGCGAAGGCCGTACCGGTGAATGAGTCACCCGCCCGGAATTCGAGCAGTCCGGCGAGGAAGAGGGCGATGCCGCCGACATAGAGCGCGAGCGAGACGGCGGCGACCGCCGTCACTCCGTCGACGACGCCGGCGTGTCCGATTCCGAAGGCGAGCAGGGTGAGGCCCAGGGCGAGATGGCCCAGGACCCAGGTTGAAGTAGCGCTTCCCGCAGAGACGGCGTTGTCCACGGCGGGCTCCCTTCACGATGTGCGTGGTGCTGTGTCCCAGCGGCCGATATGTACCCTTCACAAGCACGCAATCCACCTCTACCTGTGAGTAGATTCACAGTGCGGGCAAGGGAGTTGACACCCCGTCAGCGCGGAGTTGACACCAAAGCGGCTGATGCACAAGGAGGGTCGCGCGCAGGAG
The DNA here is from genome assembly GCF_000718095.1 of Streptomyces scopuliridis RB72. GTDB lineage: Bacteria > Actinomycetota > Actinomycetes > Streptomycetales > Streptomycetaceae > Streptomyces > Streptomyces scopuliridis. The sequence goes on from NZ_JOEI01000031.1 coordinate 27,776, forward strand.
GAATTTGCGAGTGGAGACGGTAGCGCCGAGACAGCGGCGCTACTTCTCGAACACGGCCTGGGAGTTACGGAATCACCACGACGGGCCGCTGCGCGCGCCGCGCCAGCCGCCCCGCCACCGAGCCGAAGATCCGCCCGACGATGCCGTGCGTGGATCCGACGACGATCGCGTCGGCGGAGTACTCCTGGCCGACCTCTTCGAGTTCATGGCAGATGTCGCCGCCGCGCTCGACCAGGATCCACGGCACCTCGGCGAGATAGTCCGCACAGGCCAGTTCGAGGCCGAGCACTTCCGTGCGGTGATCGGGCACATCCACGAAGACAGGGGGCTCACAGCCCGCCCAGACCGTGGTGGGCAGCCGGTTGGCGACATGGACGATGATCAGGCCCGAGCCCAGCCGTCTGGCCATGCCGATGGCATACGCGAGGGCCCGCTCACTCGACATCGAGCCGTCGAAGCCGACAACGACTCCGTGCCGGAAGGCGGGATCGCAGGAAGCGCGCGTCTGTTCCGCCGCTTGCAGGTCCGACAGTGGGTCGGCTACCTGCTCGCGGTCTGCGGGTTCTGGGATTTCGTGACCGGCCATGGGTGTCTCGGCGAAGGAAGTCCTCTTGAGAAGGATCAACAAGTGGCGTGACAGGGGGAGCTGTGTCCGGGAATCATCTTCCCAAGCCCATACCCCAAAGGGTACGGCGGCACTCCTCTCATGCCCAGAGCCCGGCGCCCCACACGCGGCGTTCCAGGGAGCATGCACGAGGGCGTCCCGGATGGCAATGCCGGATGGTCTCTACAGCTGTCCCCGTGCGGACCCGGAGTGACCGGACGACTCCGCTCCTCGTTGGCCATCGGCCATGTCCCCGGCCCCAGGGAGCCCCTGTGCCCGCACCACCCACCGCTCAGGCCCCGGCTGTCTCCGCGGGGCCCGCGCGCCACGGAGCGCACCCCGGGGCGCATCATGGGGCGCACCGAGCGGAGCCGCACCGGCCCCCGCCGGTCCCCGTCGCGCCCGCCACGCGGCCCGCCGCGGACCCGGCGGACGACGTGGCCGGCCGGGTGGCTTTCAGCTGTCCGCTGGTCCCGGTGGTCCTCGCGGTGTACCGCGCGTCCTTCGGCGGCACGGCGGCGGCCGCGGCCGGTCTCGTCGCGGTGACCGCGCTCCGCCGGCCGCTACCGCGCGGGTCCGAGCGCGCCGCCGCCCGGCAGCGCCCGGACAGCGTGCGGAGGAGGCCAGGACGTACGTAACGTACGCAACGTCCGGAAGCCGTCACTCCCCGAGCCACCAAGGGGCGCGCCGGGGCTCGCGCGTGCGCGAAAGGCGTGCGCCGGGAGACTGAGTGCGTCACACCGACGCACCCATCGCTTTTCAGCCAACTTCGCGCTTGAGTAGACCCCTTGGTGAAATGGCCTGCCAACCCCCTTGCCACCAGGGAAGAAAGGACCGCAGCGGTCCTGGGCACCCTACGGGGACGGGCCATGCATGCGACGCCCACTTCCACTCTCGGCTTCCGAGTGGAACGCTTCGTGATCGAATGCTTCGCGCCAAGTTGCCTTGTCGACATAGCGCCGGTTGGAGAACTTGTCACGCCGGCACCACGGAACACAGTAGATTCGATCATGAGTATCGAAGGCTGGGGACCCGTGCAAAACCGAGGGGAATCGTGCAGGAGCGAGAGGCCCGACAAGAACGGGGAGACGCGAACACCGAGGGGGGCTTAGCACCATGAGCCAGGACTCCACTGCCGCACCGGAGTCAGCACGCAAACTTTCCGGGCGACGTCGCCGGGAAGTCGTCGCTGTGCTGCTCTTCAGCGGTGGCCCCATCTTCGAGAGCTCCATCCCGCTCTCCGTGTTCGGAATCGACCGCCAGGACGCCGGGGTTCCCCGCTATCGCCTGCTCGTCTGCGGCGGGGAGGACGGGCCGCTGCGCACCACCGGCGGCCTCGAACTCACCGCGCCGTACGGCCTGGAGGCGATCAGCAGGGCCGGCACGGTAGTGGTACCGGCCTGGCGGTCGATCACATCACCGCCACCGCCGGAGGCACTGGACGCGTTGCGCCGTGCCCATGAAGAGGGCGCGCGAATCGTCGGTCTGTGCACCGGCGCGTTCGTGCTCGCCGCGGCCGGTCTGCTGGACGGCCGGCCGGCCACCACGCACTGGATGTACGCACCGACGCTCGCCAAGCGTTATCCGTCCGTCCATGTGGATCCGAGAGAGCTGTTCGTCGATGACGGAGATGTGCTCACCTCCGCGGGGACAGCGGCCGGAATCGATCTGTGTCTGCACATAGTCCGGACGGATCACGGCGCGGAGGCGGCGGGGGCGCTCGCCCGCAGACTGGTCGTACCACCACGGCGCAGCGGCGGCCAGGAGCGCTATCTGGACAGGTCTTTACCAGAGGAAATCGGCTCCGACCCGCTCGCCGAGGTCGTGGCCTGGGCGCTGGAGCATCTGCACGAGCAGTTCGACGTGGAGACGCTCGCGGCCCGCGCGTACATGAGCCGCCGTACGTTCGACCGGCGGTTCCGCTCGCTCACCGGGAGCGCGCCGCTGCAGTGGCTGATCACCCAGCGGGTGCTGCAGGCGCAGCGGCTGCTGGAGACCTCCGACTACTCGGTCGACGAGGTCGCGGGCCGCTGCGGCTTCCGCTCCCCGGTGGCGCTGCGCGGCCACTTCCGGCGCCAGCTGGGCTCGTCCCCGGCGGCCTACCGGTCCGCCTACCGGGCCCGCCGGCCACAGGGCGAGTCCATGCCCCACGGGGTCATGGAGTCGATCGTCCCCGCCCAGGCGTCCCCGCACTCCAGGCGGGCGGCGGCAGCCGCCAGCACGCCCGGCCAGGCGGCGGCGTCGGCGTCGGTGGCGGAGCACGGAAAGACCGGCTCCGACATGTACGCGACAGGTCCGGGCCGTCCGAGTCTGCCCGGTCAGCGGAGCGCCCCGTAGGGTAAGGCGCATGAACGATCGAATGGTGTGGATCGACTGCGAGATGACCGGGCTCTCGCTGACGGACGACGCACTCATCGAGGTGGCCGCGCTGGTCACCGACTCGGAGCTGAACGTGCTCGGCGAAGGGGTGGACATCGTGATCCGCCCGCCGGACGCGGCGCTGGAGACCATGCCCGAGGTGGTGCGGCAGATGCACACCGCCTCGGGACTCCTCGACGAGCTGGCGGGCGGCACCACGCTCGCCGCCGCCGAGGAGCAGGTCCTCGCGTACGTACGCGAGCATGTGAAGGAGCCCGGCAAGGCCCCGCTGTGCGGAAACACGGTCGGCACCGACCGGGGCTTCCTGCTCCGCGACATGCCGACGCTGGAGGGCTACCTCCACTACCGCATCGTCGATGTCTCCTCGATCAAGGAGCTGGCCCGCCGCTGGTACCCGCGGGCCTACTTCAACAGCCCGGAGAAGAGCGGCAACCACCGCGCGCTGGCGGACATCCGCGAATCCATCGCGGAGCTGCGCTACTACCGCGAAGCGGTCTTCGTACCCCAGCCGGGCCCGGACTCGGACACGGCCAAGCAGATCGCCGCGAAGCACGTACGCCCCGCGGAATAACCACCCCCGCCGGGCCCGGCCCCGGCCCCCGGAATCCGGGCGCGAGCACCCTCGCGGACCCTGTACACTTTTTCTCGGCCGGTAGGGAACGAAGACCGGCCCTTGGTGGGTATAGCTCAGCTGGTAGAGCACCTGGTTGTGGTCCAGGATGTCGCGGGTTCAAGTCCCGTTACTCACCCTTGTCGATCAAGGCCCGACCTGCGAAAGCAGGCCGGGCCTTCTTCGTGCCCAGGAGCGCGACGAGTACGCGCGCGGAGGCGTTCCACCCCGGGCCGCCCAAGAAGGAAGAAGGCGCGGCGGCTGGTCGCTCTCACGCCTGCTGAAAAATTTACCCAAATCCTATTGACTCGTCCTATATCTGATGCAAGCTGATAAATAGACCACAAAACCGAAAGAGCCACAAAGCCGGTGAGGACGTCTGGTCGGCGGAGTGACTTGGACAGGATGTGGTTCAGGCCCCCGGCAAGCCGGCGCGATACCGAGGCAGCAGTGACGACTGAAGCTTCAGGACACGCGCAGCACTACCGGGGACTGTTTTTGCCCTCGGAGCGCCCACCGCCTTCTCAGGACGAGCCCCGCACCACCAGTTCCGTCGGCAGTACCAGCTGCTGCGGGCCTGCCCCGGGCTCCGGCTTCCCGGGCGGCGTCGGCCCGGCCTCCGACAGGACCAGCCGGGCCATCGCCCGGCCCATCTCCTCTATCGGCTGGCGGACGCTCGTCAGGGGCGGGTCCATGTGGCGGGCTATCGCCGAGTCGTCGAAGCCGATCAGCGCCACGTCGTCCGGTATGCGCCGGCCCGCCGCGCGGAGGGTTTGGCGGGCGCCGGCCGCCATGACGTCGGAGGCCGCGAAGACCGCGTCCAGGGCCGGGCGGCGGGCCAGTAGTTCGCGCATCGCGCGCCGGCCGCCCTCCTCCGTGAAGTCGGCCACGGCGATCAGCGACTCGTCCGGAGCGTGGCCGGCCTCGGCGAGGGCCCGGCGGTAGCCGTCCAGGCGGCAGGACGCGCCGTAGACCTCCAGGCGTCCGGTGATCGTCGCGATCGTACGGCGGCCCCGGGAGAGCAGATGCGCCACGGCCGTACGCGCGCCACCGGCGTTGTCGGAGTCGACCGAGGGCAGCGGTTCGGCCGCCGAGCGGCGTCCGCTGATGACCGTCGGGATGCCGGTCCCGGCCAGCAGGTCCGGCAGCGGATCGTCCGCGCGGACCGAGACCAGCAGCACCCCGTCCACCCGGTGCGCGGCCAGGTACTGCGCCAGCCTGCGGCGCTCGCGCGCGCCGCCCGCGAAGGTGAGCAGCAGCTGCATCCCGGTCTCGGCGAGCGCCTCGCCCACCCCGCTGACGATGTCCGAGAAGTACGGCTCGGCGAAGAACCGCGCCTCCGGCTCGGGCACCACCAGGGCGATCGCGTCGGCGCGGTTGGCGGCGAGCGCGCGGGCCGCGCGGTTCGGTACGTACCCCAGCTCGGCGATGGCCGCCTCCACCGCGGCCCTCGTCGGCGCGCTCACCCGCGGCGAGCCGTTGATCACCCGGGAGACCGTGCCCCGCCCGACCCCGGCATGCGCGGCCACCTCTTCGAGCGTGGGCGCCTTCCCGCCGCGCGACCGGGCCGCAGGAGCCGCAGGAGCCGTCCGGTCCGTACCAGCCGTCCGGTCCGTACGAGCCGCACGTGCCGTACGGGGCTCAGGTGCCTCACGGGCCGTGCGAGCTGTCATCTCCGCCTCCCCAATGAATCCGTCCCGAGTCCAGCCCGGTCCCTTGACACCCCTACGGGGACCCGCGACGCTTCAACCCATCACACATGGGAGCGCTCCCACCGTACCCGACCCATACATGCCCCGCACGCTGCCCGACCACGCCCGGACGGCCGCCCACAGGGCCCGGAGGGCCGGCAGGCCGGTGCACTAGGAGGACGTCATGCGTACACGTACTCGCTCGTCCCGGGTGGTGGTCCTCGCGGCCGTCGCCGCGCTCGGCGCGGGAGTCCTGGCCGGCTGCGCCCAGGACAGCGAAGGCCCCTCCGGCAGCGCCACGAGCGGCGGCGGAGACGGCGGCAAGGGGAAGACCACGCTCACGGTGGGGGTCTTCGGGGCCTTCGGCCTGAAGGAGGCCGGGCTCTACGACCAGTACATGAAGCTCCACCCCGACGTCGTCATCAAACAGACATCCATCGAGCGCAACGAGAACTACTACCCCCAGCTGCTCACCCACCTCGGCAGCGGCAGCGGACTCGCCGACATCCAGGCGGTCGAGGTCAACAACATCGCCGAGGTCACCGCCACCCAGGCGGACAAGCTCGTGGACCTCGGCAAGACCGACGGCGTACGGCAGGACAGCTTCCTGCCGTGGAAGTGGGCGCAGGCCACCAACGAGGCAGGCCGGACCATAGGGCTCGGCACCGACATCGGGCCCGAGGGCATCTGCTACCGCAAGGACCTCTTCGCCGCGGCAGGGCTCCCCTCCGACCGGGCGTCGGTCGGCGCGCTCTGGGCGGGCGACTGGCGGAAGTATCTGGACGCGGGGAAGAAGTTCAAGGCCAAGGCGCCCAAGGGAACGGCCTTCGTGGACTCGGCGAGCGGTGTCATGGCCGCCATCACCGGCAGCGAGGCGAACCGGTTCTACGACAAGGACGGCAAGGTCATCTACAAGACCAACCCGGCCGTACGGAACGCGTGGGACATCGCCGCGGAGTTCGCCGGGGCGGGACTGACCGCCAAACTCCAGCAGTTCACCCCGGCCTGGGACCAGGGGTACGCGAACGCCGGCTTCGCCACCGTCTCCTGCCCGGCCTGGATGCTCGGCTACATCCAGGACAAGTCCGGCGCCGCGGGCAAGGGCAAGTGGGACGTGGCCGCCGCGCCGAAGCCCAGCAACTGGGGCGGCTCCTTCCTGGTCGTGCCCGAGGCGGGCAAGCACAAGAAGGAGGCGGCCGAACTCGTCGCCTGGCTGACCGCGCCCGAACAGCAGGCCACGTTCTTCGCGAAGCGCGGCAGCTTCCCCAGCTCCCAGGCGGCGTACGCGCTGCCCGCCGTGTCCGGCGCGAAGCACGAGTACTTCGGCAACGCCCCGATCGGGGAGATCTTCTCCGCCGCCGCCCAGGGCGTACCGGTCCAGATCGTCGGTCCGAAGGACCTGATCATCGCGCAGAACCTGGCCGATGTCGGCATGCTCCAGGTCGACCAGAAGGGCACGTCCTCCAAGGACGGCTGGAACGCGGCCGTCAAGGCGATCGACAACGCACTGGACCAGTGACCGATGGCCAGCAGTGACGCGACCGCCGTCCCGGAGGCGGGCGTCGGGGACACGACGGGGGTCGGGGACACGGCGCCCGCCGGCCCTCGGGAACGGCAGGAGAAGCGGCAGCGGGGGCGGGAGCGACCGGCGCCGCGGGGCGAGGAACGGGACGACCGGCGCCGGGAGCGGCGCAGCCGCTGGTACCGCCGCGACGTGCGGTGGAGCCCGTACGCCTTCATCGCCCCGTTCTTCGTCTTCTTCCTGGCCTTCGGCCTCTTCCCGCTCCTCTACACCGGCTGGGCCTCGCTCCACCGGGTGGAGCTGACCGCGCCCACCGACATGGAGTGGGTGGGGCTGCGGAACTTCTCCCGGCTGATCAGTGACGACTTCTTCTGGAACGCGCTGAGGAACACCGTCACCATCGGGATTCTCTCGACCGTTCCGCAGCTGCTGATCGCGCTGGGCATCGCGCATCTGCTCAACTACCGGCTGCGCGGCTCGATGTTCTTCCGGGTCGCGGTGCTCACTCCGTACGCCACCTCGGTGGCCGCCGCGACGCTCGTCTTCGTCCTCCTCTTCGGCCGCGACTACGGAATGATCAACTGGGTGCTGGGGCTGGCCGGCATCGACCCGGTCGACTGGCAGAACGGCGCCTGGACCTCACAGCTCGCGGTCTCCACGATCGTCATCTGGCGCTGGACCGGCTACAACGCGCTGATCTATCTGGCGGCGATGCAGGCCATCCCGGACGATCTGTACGAGTCGGCGGCGCTGGACGGGGCCTCGCGGTGGCAGCAGTTCCTGCATGTGACCGTCCCTTCGCTGCGGCCGACGATCCTGTTCACGTGCGTGGTCTCGACGATCGGCGCGACCCAGCTCTTCGGCGAGCCGCTGCTGTTCAACGGCGGCGCGGGCGCGACGGGCGGGGCGGATCACCAGTTCCAGACGCTCGGGCTCTATCTGTACGAGCAGGGCTGGGTGAATCTGCATCTCGGCCGGGCCTCGGCGATCGCCTGGACGATGTTCCTGATCCTGCTGATCATCGGCGCGGTGAACTGGATCATCGCCCGCCGTCTCCGCAAGAGCGCGTAGGGGAGAGAGATGGCGACGACTTCACAGACCGGCGGGCAGCGGACCCGGAACGTGATCAGTGGCAGGAACAGGAAGGGCGCGGGGCGCCAGTTGCACGGCGGGCGGATCACCCACGCCGTACTGATCCTCTTCACCGCGGGCTCGCTCTTCCCCCTGGTGTGGACGGCGGTCGCGGCCTCCCGCAACAACACCCGGCTCGCCCAGACCCCACCGCCCTTCTGGTTCGGCGGAAACCTCTTCAAGAACCTCGAAATCGCCTGGACCGACGCCAATATGGGCACGGCCCTGCTCAATACGACGATCGTCGCCGGGGCGATCGCGGCGGGTACGGTGCTCTTCTCCACGCTCGCCGGTTTCGCCTTCGCCAAGCTGCGCTTCCGGTTCAAGAATCTGCTTCTGCTGCTGGTGATCGGCACGATGATGGTGCCGCCGCAGCTCAGCGTCGTACCGCTGTACATGCTGATCGCCGAGCTGTCCTGGACCGATCAGCTCCAGTCCGTCATCCTGCCCACCCTGGTCAGCGCGTTCGGTGTGTTCTTCATGCGGCAGTATCTGACCGGGGCGCTGCCCACCGAGCTGATCGAGGCGGCCCGGGTGGACGGCGCGAGCAGCTGGCGGGTGGTGTGGCATGTGGTCTTCCCGGCCGCACGGCCCGCGATGGCCGTGCTCGGGATACTGACCTTCGTGATGGCCTGGAACGACTTCTTCTGGCCCATCATCGCGCTGACCCAGAACGGCAGCCCCACCGTGCAGGTGGCGCTGACCGGACTCGGCCGCGGCTATATCCCCGACCAGTCGGTGATCATGGCCGGAGCGCTGCTGGGCACGCTGCCGCTGCTGCTCGCGTTCGTGATCTTCGGCAGACATATCGTCGGCGGCATCATGCAGGGCGCGGTCAAGGGCTGAAGGCCCGTACGGCCGGTCCTCGTACGGCCGGTCCTCGTACGGCCGCAGCCCCCGTACAGCACCCCTGCACCCCTGCACCCCTGCACCCCTGCACCCCTGCACCCCTGCACCCCACTCGTACCACCACATCCCCCCATCCCTACGGTCAACGGGAGCCGCACCATGTCCGACACCTTTCCGCCCGGGTTCCTGTGGGGCACCGCCACCGCCGCGTACCAGATCGAGGGCGCGGCACGGGCGAACGGCCGCACGCCCTCCATCTGGGACACCTTCAGCCATACCCCCGGCAAGGTGGAGAAGGGAGACACCGGCGATATCGCCGTCGACCACTTCCACCGCAGGGCCGAGGACGTCCGGATGATGGCGGACCTCGGCGTGAACGCGTACCGCTTCTCGGTCTCCTGGCCGCGCGTCCAGCCCACCGGCCGCGGCCCGGCCATACAGCGCGGTCTCGACTTCTACCGCGGTCTGGTCGACGATCTGCTCGCCCATGGCATCGAGCCCGTTCTGACGCTCTACCACTGGGACCTGCCGCAGGAGCTGGAGGCCGCGGGCGGCTGGCCCGAGCGCGAGACGGCGTACCGCTTCGCGGAGTACGCGCGGACCGTCGCCGAGGCGCTCGGCGACCGGGTGACGCGCTGGACGACCCTCAACGAGCCCTGGTGCAGCGCCTTCCTGGGGTACGGATCCGGTGTGCACGCCCCCGGCCGCACGGACCCGGTGGCCGCCCTGCGCGCCGCCCACCATCTCAACCTCGGCCACGGGCTCGCGGTCCAGACGCTGCGCTCCGTGCTCCCGGCGCGCGACCAGGTCTCGGTGAGCCTCAACCCTGCGGCGGTCAGGGCCCGTACGCGGTCACCCGAGGACCTGGACGCGCGACGCCGTATCGACGCCCTGGCGAACCGGGTCTTCACCGGCCCGATGCTGGCCGGCGCGTACCCCGAGGACCTCCTCGCGGACACCGCGCGGCTGACCGACTGGGCGTTCGTCCGCGCCGGCGACGAGGCCATCAGCCGGCAGCCGCTGGACTCGCTGGGCATCAACTACTACCAGCCTGCGGTGGTCTCCGCCGCCGACGGCCAGGACGCCGGCCGCCGGAGCCGTCAGGACGGCCACGGCGCGAGCGAGCACTCCCCCTGGCCGGGCGCCGAATCCGTCGCCTTCCACCAGCCGCCCGGCGAACTGACCGAGATGGGCTGGTCGGTGGATCCGAGCGGACTGTACGACCTGCTGCTGCGCTATACGCGCGAGGCGCCCGGACTGCCCCTGATGATCACCGAGAACGGCGCGGCGTACGCCGACAAGCCGGACGCCGACGGCGCGGTCCACGACCCGGACCGGATCCGCTATCTGCACGGCCATCTGTCGGCGGTACAGCGCGCGATCGCCGACGGGGCCGATGTGCGCGGCTACTTCCTCTGGTCGCTGATGGACAACTTCGAGTGGTCGTACGGCTATGGCAAGCGCTTCGGCGCGGTCCATGTGGACTACGAGACACAGCGCCGTACACCGAAGTCGAGCGCGCGCTGGTATGCCCGGCTGGCGGGTACGGGGGTGCTGCCGGAGGTGCCCATCGGCTGACGCCTGTTGAGCGGGGGGTGCGCGCCCCGGCCGGGTGGGGGGTTACGTACCGGCCGGGGCGCGCGGTCCTGGGGCCCGGGGGCGGGGGTGGGGCCAGTCGAGGGGGGACGGTCGAGGGGATGCTGATGTCTGCACGTTAGCCGCCCCGATCCGGACGAACAGCCCGTTCCGGGCGGGCGCCGCTGTTCTTAGGGCGCGCTTAAGGGGCGCATCGGAAGCCGTTAAAGGTCCGGACTCGCGCGGCGTCCGCGGCGCCTCAGCCGGTGGCCCCGGCGCGGCCCGTCCGTGGGGCGCCAGCCGTCGAGGCCGATCCAGATCCGTACCTCGGTACCGCCGAGCACCGAGCGTCCGATCCGTACGTCACCGCCCGTCGACTCGGCCACCCTGCGCACGATGTCCAGGCCGAGCCCGGTCGAGCCCTCCCGGCCGCCGCTGTTGCCCCGGGCGAGGGCGGCCTTCGGGTCGGCGATGCCGGAGCCCGCGTCCGAGACGAGGACGATCACGGCGTCCTCCCCGTTGTGCACATCGACGGAGAAGGCCGTGCCCTCCGGGGTGTGGCGGAAGACATTGCCGAGCAACGCGTCGAGGGCGGCGGCCAGTTCGGCGCGGACGACCGGGATACGTACGGGACGGCCGATGCCGGCGACCCGTGCCGTACGCCCCTCGTCCTCCGCCAGCGCCGACCAGAAGTCCATCCGCTCCCTGACGACTTCCGAGACGTCGCACCCGCCGGCCGGACCCGCCGCCACCGTCTGCGGCTTGGCCTCACGGGCGGTACGGATGATCGTGTCGACCTCGCGCTCCAGCTGCGCGACGGCGGCCCTGGTCTGGTCGGCGGCCGGTCCCTCGCCCAGGGACGCGGCGTTGAGGCGCAGTACGGTGAGCGGGGTGCGCAGCCGGTGCGAGAGATCGGCCGCGAGTTCCCGCTCGTTGGCGAGGAGCCCGACGACCTGGTCGGCCATGGAGTTGAAGGCGACCGCGGCGGACCGCAGTTCGGCGGGGCCCTCCTCCGGGACCCGCGCGCCGAGCTTTCCCTCGCCCAGCGCGTGCGCGGCGCCGGCGAGCCGCTGGGCGGGCTCGACCATCCGTACGCCGAGCCGGTCAGCGACGGCGACGGACCCGACGATCAGCGCGAACCCGACGCCCGCGAGCACCAGCCAGGCGGTGGTGACGCCCTTGGAGACCTCGTTCTGGGGGACGTAGATCTCGACGACCGCGATCTGGCCGGAGCCGAGGGCCGTCGGCTGGAGCAGTACGGAACCGCCCGCGACCTCGGCCATGGCCGCGCGCGGGATCCGCTGGACGGTCCGCAGATCCTTCTCGGCGGCCCGGCCGCGCCCGATGTCCAGCCGGCCGGTCTCCGGCCCCGTAGCCGCCGGGACATGCACGGCCATCCGGCCGTCGGCACCGGCGTTGGTGGAGGCGATGGCCCGCTCCAGCGGCTCGCGGTCGGTGGTGATGGAGAGGGTGGGGGCGATGGCGGCGGCCTGCCGCTCGGCGTTGGAGAACGCGCGGTCCCTGGCCATCTCCTTGATGACCAGTCCGAGCGGGACGGCGAAGGCCACGACGACCATGACCGTAACGGCCACGGCCACCTTGACCAGGGCCCATCTCATACGGGCGGCTCCACGACGGGCGCCCCGGTCGCCTGCGTACCTGGAACGGGCGGCTCGGGGCGCGGCTCGGGGAGGGGCAACTCCCTTACAGGTGGCTCGGATACGGGCACCTCAGGGACGGGCGGCTCCAGCTTCACCCCGACTCCGCGCAGCGTGTGCAGATAGCGCGGCCTGGCCGCCGTCTCGCCGAGTTTCCGCCGCAGCCAGGAGAGATGGACGTCGATGGTCTGGTCGTCGCCGTACGACTGCTGCCACACCTCCGCGAGCAGTTCCTTGCGCGCCACGACCACCCCGGGGCGCCCGGCGAGAAACGTCAGCAGGTCGAACTCCCGCCGGGTCAGATCCAGCCGGGCCCCGTCCAACTCGGCCTGGCGGCGCAGCGGATCGATGGAGAGCCCGCCGACCCGGATGACGCGCGGCGGCGTGGCCTCGCCGGCGGTGGCGCGCGAACGGCGCAGCACGGCCGCCATCCTGGCCGCCAGATGCTCGACCGAGAACGGCTTGGTCAGGTAGTCGTCGGCACCGTCGTTGAGCAGCCGTACGATCTCCGCCTCGTCGTCCCGCGCGGTGGCGATGATCACCGGTACGTCGGTGATGCCGCGCAGCATCTTCAGCGCCTCCGCGCCGTCCAGATCGGGCAGACCGAGGTCGAGAATGACCACGTCGAACCGGAAATGGGCCACCTCGCGCAGCGCCTCCAGAGCCGTGCCGACGCTCCGCACGGTGTGGGAGGCCTCGGTCAAGTGCCTGATGAGGGCGGAGCGTACGAACTGGTCGTCCTCGACCACGAGCACACTGGGCATGGGCGGCACCGTACGCCATCCGGGACGTACGGGAGGGCCGGTCGGCGCGGGTCGGCCCGGGTCGGCCGTGGCCGGTGTCCCTTCCCGGCGCTCACGGGACAGCCGTGGTGCGGGTGGTGCAGTATGGTCCGGATGCGCATGGGACTCGTACACACCCTGGCGTGGTCGCTCGCCACGGGCGCGGCGGTCACGCTGTCGTGGTGGGGCGTCCACTCGGTCATGGCGGGGACGGCGTACGACCCGCCGCGCGCGCTCCCGCTGCCCGTGGACAGCGCGACGGAGCCGGGCGCGAGCCCTCTCGCCTCGTCCACGTGGCATCCCCCGAGCCCGTCCGCGAAGCCGCCTTCCTCGCCCGCGGCGACACCGAGCCGCAGCGAGCGCCCCTCGTCGCCTCCACCGCCCAAGGAGACGAAGGACACGGGCGGACACACGGACAGGGGCGCGGGCACGGAGGCCGAACCGTCCGGCTCCTCCGGCGAGGTGAAGAGCTATACGGTCGACGGCGGCCGGGTCGTCTTCGACATCGGCGCCGCCTCGGCCGAACTGGTCTCGGCCACGCCCGACAGCGGCTGGCAGATGCAGGTGTGGACACAACCGGCGTGGATCCGGGTGACGTTCACGCGGGACCACCGGGAGGTCTCGGTGTTCTGCACCTGGAACGGCCATCCGCCGATGGTGCAGTTCGACGACCGCTGAGCGATTCGGCCTTACGAGCCGGGCTACTTGAACGCGTCGGCCGGGGGCGGCGGCGAGGCCTTGGCGCTCGCGTCGGTCACCACGGCCGCGCCGCCGGTGAAGTCGGCCAGCGCCCTGCCGTGTTCCACCCGCCCCGGATGCGGATCGCTCGCGACCCGGCGGGTCAGCTCGGCGACGGGCAGCTCACGGTCCGAGGCGAGCAGTACGGCGTTCCCGAAGCGGCGCCCCCGGAACACCGCCGGATCGGCGGCGAGCGCGAGCCGCCCGAAGACGGTGGCGGCGGTGGCGATCTGGCCGCGCAGATGCGCGAGCGGCGGGCCGTCCGCCAGATTGGCCGCGTAATGGCCGTCGGGCTTCAGGACCCGGCGTACGTCGCCCAGGAACTCGACGCTGGTCAGATGCGCGGGGGTACGGGCGCCACCGAACACATCGGCGATCACCAGATCCGCCCAGCCGTCCGGCACTTTCGCGAGCCCGGCCCGCGCATCGGTGGTGCGGACGCGGATCCGGGCGTTCGGGTCCAGCGGAAGCCGCTCGCGTACGAAGTGGACGAGGGGGCCGTCCACTTCCACGATCTGCTGGGTGGAGCGGGGGCGCGTGGCGGCGATGTACCGGGCGAGGGTGAAGGCCCCGCCGCCGAGGTGCACGACATGCAGCGGCCGGCCCGCGGGGGCGACGAGATCCGCGACATGGCCGAGCCTGCGCTGATACGCGAAGGAGAGATACGCGGGGTCGTCGAGGTCGACATGGGACTGCGGAGCCCCGTCGATCAGCAACGACCAGGCCCGCGCCCGCTCCCGGTCGGGCACCAGCTCGGCGCGCCCGCCGTCGACATCCTCGGCCAGGACCGTCGCGGACGGGGCCCGGCGCTTGTTCTTGGCCACGTACCTATTCTGAGGGCTCGGTTCGCCTCCGGGCGCCTTATGCCCCTGTCGACGGTCGACCGTGCTCGATTCCCTCGTACCTCGGGAACCTCCGCGCGCTCTCCCTTTCGACAGCGGCGCGCCCTTCGGCTCACTCGCCGGCGGTCGTGCGCGACCAGTGCGTCTGGTTCACCGCGAGGGTGGGGTGGGGTGCCCGTAGGGAACGACTCCGGCTATCTACATCGGTCGGCGGCCTCAAGGAGCCGGGCCGCCTCGCCCAGCGCCTCCCTCAGCAGCGCCGGATCCGTGACCGGGCCCGTCGTGTCGGGGTGGAGCAGCCAGTCCGAGCCGATGACCGGGGGTTCCGCGGGGAGACGGAGACCTCGGCCGTTCGTCTGCGTGCAGGCGCTGCCCGGCATGTCCCAGCCCGCGGCCGTACCCGGCGGGACCAGAAAGCCGAGGGTGTCGCAGGGCCCGTCGTGGAGCACCGGCCCCACCTTGGGAGTGGCGCCCCCCCGGCGCAGGATGTCCACCGCTTCGAGGCCCTGCCGGGCCGGCACCGTCACCAGGTCGCAGGGCTCCCCGGCGTCGTCCCCGGGACGCGCGCCGCACTCCTGGCCGGGCACGCGCCGAGCAGTCGTCCGCGAGCCACCACTGGTGTCCATACCGACCTCCACATTGAGCGTCTCCCACGCGGTTCAACGCGGGGCGGCGTCAACAGCTACGGCGGCGCACCGTCGAAAAAGATGGCAGTTCATGGCAGATCATGGGCGAGAAATCCGCTTTGTGGGAAAACTCTATGTGTCAAGACCGTCACAGCCGGTACGTTCTGCCCGTCGGAACAACCTCGGAACAACCGGAGTTGGACACCGCGCCACACCGCACCGCACGCTCCGGGTGCCCCGCGGGCACCAACGGCTGTACCAGGAGAGGGCTCGGCCATGGCGTCGTCTCGGGCAGTTCCCAACCTCGCCTTCCGCCGGCTGCGCGCGCGGCGCTCGCCGGGGGAGTTCGCCGCCGCCGTACGCAGGGCCGCGCGGGAGATCGGTGAACAAGTCGCCTGTGACGCACGTTATATCGGACGGGTGGAGGCAGGCGAGATCCGCTGCCCCAACTACGCGTACGAACGGGTCTTCCTGCATATGTTCCCCGGACTGACCCTGAAGGACCTGGGCTTCTCTCCGCGCGAGCACGTACGCGGCAGAGCGGCGCGGGCCTCGGTGACCACCGCGGACAGGGTGGACACCGCCAACACCCGGAGCGACACCAGCGATACCGGCGAGGAGAGCGACGTGCTGCGTCGCGCGTTCATGACGAGCGGCCCTGTCACGGTGGTGGCCGCCTCCCTCGGTCTCGGCGGTACGGCCGTCGCGGCCGTACCCACGCCGCGCCGGACACCGCGGCTGGTCGGCGACGCCGAGGTGATCGCCGTCGAGGCGGCCGTCCGGCGGATCCGGCTGCTGGACGACCGGCACGGCGCCGACGGGATCTACCGGCAGGCCGCCCAGCCGCTGCGCGCCGCGTACGCGCTGCTCGACTCGGGCACGCCCGCCCGCCAGTCCACCGCCGACCGGCTCTACGCGGGCGCCGGCGAGCTGTCGATCTCGGTGGGCTGGCTCGCCCATGACTCCGGCCGTTTCGACGACGCGCGCTCGCACTACGCGGAGGCGCTGGCGACCGCGCGGATGGTGAACGATCCGGGGGTGGAGGCGCACGCCTTCGCCAACACCTCGTTCCTGGCGAAGGATTCGGGCCGGTACCGGGAAGCGGTACGGACCGCGCAGGCGGGCCGGCGCGCCGCCAGGCATCTGTCCTCGCCGCGGCTGCTGTCGCTGCTCGCCCTGCGCGAGGCGGCCGGCTGGGCCAAGCTGGGCGACCGTACGAACTGCGAGCAGTCGCTGTCCCGGGCCCATGGCCTCTTCGACCGCGGCCCCTCGGACGCCGACCCCGAGTGGATGTCCTTCTTCGGCGAGCCCGAGCTGGAGTCGCAGGAGGCGCTGTGTCACGCGGCGTTGGGCGACTGGTCGCGCGCGGCCCGGCACGCCCACCGCGCGACGGCGCTCCAGGATCCGCACTTCGCCCGCAATCTCGCGCTGTACCGGGTGGAGCTGGCCACGGACCTGGCCCGGGCCGGCGCGCCGGACGAGGCGGCGGCGGCCGGAAATCAGGTGCTGGATCAGCTGGATGTCGTCCAGTCGTCCCGTATCCATACGAGACTCGCGGCCACGGCGCGGGTCCTGCTGCCGCAGCGGCGGGTGCCGGAGGTGGGCGCCTTCCTGGACCGCCACGCCTCGACGAACATCCGGGCGTAAGGACCAGGACCGGACGGGACCGGAAGCCGCAGCCCGGAGCCCGCAGTCAGGGCGTGAGATGCGCCGTGTCGTTCCAGACCTGGATCGCCGGCATCTCGTACGCCCAGCTCAGCACCGACACCGACGTCGGGTCGAGCCGGATGCGCGCCGCGAACGAGATGTCCTCGCCCAGCCAGCGCGCGCCGATCGCACGCAGGATGTGGCCGTGGGCGAAGACCAGGACGTCACGGTCCGCCGAGCGCGCCCAGGAGACGACCTCGTCGGCGCGGGCGGAGACCTGCTCCAGG
This sequence comes from Streptomyces scopuliridis RB72, assembly GCF_000718095.1. Taxonomy (GTDB): domain Bacteria; phylum Actinomycetota; class Actinomycetes; order Streptomycetales; family Streptomycetaceae; genus Streptomyces; species Streptomyces scopuliridis. The sequence goes on from NZ_JOEI01000031.1 coordinate 44,717, forward strand.
GTCTCGCCGTCCGGGACGCCGTCACGCCAGATGAACCAGTCGGGGCGATCCGCCTTTATCCGCGCCGGGGTCATGCCCTCGTACGCGCCGTAGTCGAACTCCATCAGCGCGTCCCACTCCTCGGCCCGGTCGCCGAAGCCGGCCAGCGCGCAGGTCTCGGCGGCGCGTACGAGCGGGCTGGTGCGTATCTCCACGCCGGGCAGCCCCGACCAGGGCGCCTGATGGAGGCGTTCGCCCAGCAGCTTGGCGCCGCGCCGGCCCTCGTCGAGCAGCGGGATGTCCGTCCTGCCCGTGTGTTGGCCGGACAGCGACCAGGCCGTCTGACCGTGCCGGGCGAGCAGGATGCGCGGTGCCATGAAGGTGCTCCCTGAGGTTCACAACTGGTGCTGTTCCATCATCGCGCACCTGAACGAAGGGCGACCTCCAGGGGCAACCTCCCGGAAGATCGCCGCGTCCCTCTCCCTGTCGGGGGCGATGTTGTCGAACATTCTTCCGGAGGTACACCCGGTCGAAGGGCTCAATCACTTACACCGTACGGTTGAACGTCGGCCGACAGCTGCGTGAATTGACGATGGAGACCGTCCGAATGCCGTACAGCGCCAGCGCGCCGCAGAGCCCCGGGACGACACGCCCTGGCCCCCGGCCCCGCTGGTGGACCGAGCTGACGATGCTCGTCCTGGTCTACACGGCGTACTCACTGGGCCGGCTGCTCGCACGGGGCGATGTGTCGACAGCCGTCGACCACGGACTTGCCATCCTCCGGGTGGAAAAGGCGCTCCTCCTCAACGCCGAGCACCCGCTCAACCGGCTCTTCACCAGCACCCCGGCCCTCGGCATACCCGCCGACTTCGCCTATGCCTCGCTGCACTACCTCGTCACCCCGGCCGTTCTCGTCTGGGTCTTCCGCCGCCGCCCCGCCCGCTACCGGGCCGCCCGTACCTGGCTGATGCTCTCCACCGTCCTCGGCCTGGCCGGCTTCACCCTCCTGCCCACCTGCCCGCCCCGGCTGCTGGCGGCCGGGCACGGCTTCGTCGACACCATGGCGCAGTACAGCGCGTACGGCTGGTGGGGCGACGAGGCGAGCGCGCCGCGCGGTCTCGGCGGGATGACCAACCAGTACGCGGCGATGCCGAGCCTGCATGTCGGCTGGGCCCTGTGGTGCGGGGTGCTGCTGTGGCGGCACGGCCGTACGCCGCTGGTGAGGTGGGTGGGCGCCGGCTATCCGCTGCTCATCACCGTGGTGGTGATGGGGACCGCGAACCACTACTTCCTGGACGCGGTCGCGGGCGCGGCGGTGATGGGCCTCGGAGCGCTGCTGACCCGGCCGGCGCTGCGGGCGGCCGAGCGCATACGGGTCGCGGCCACGGACCGCTTCGGGCGGTCGCCGGCGCCGGCCGCCGTGTCACCCGCCGCGGCCTCCCCCGTGGACCCTTCCGCCGCCTTGTCGCCCCGTACGTCGTCCCGTACATCACCCCGTAAAGACCCGATTGTCAGCGGCGGATGCGAGACTTCCGCGGGTGAGCGATTCCCTGGGCAGCGGACCCGCACCAGCACCTCCGGCACCACCTCCGCAGACGACACTCCGGCGACGGCTCGCTGAGCTGCGCGGCCCCGCCGTCGCGCCGCATCCGCTCGACGCCCGCGCGCTGGCCGCCCTCGCGGCCAACCCCGGCTGCCGGCGGCGCGCCCTGCTGGACGGAGCCGGGGTCGACAAGGCGGCGCTCGCGTCGGCGCTCGGCTCGCCCGCCCCGTACGGCCAGTCGCAGTTCGCGTTCATGCGCGGCAACGCGTTCGAGGCCAAGGTCAAGGCCGACGGCGGTACGGAGCTGATGCGGCTGCTGTCCGAACGGCTCAGCGGGCAGTCACCCCCGCCCGCCTCCGGTGAGGTGCTCGTCCCCGATCTGTCGGCGGCCGGTCCCGAGGGGCGTACAGCCCGTACGGCGCTGGCCCTGCGCGAGGCCACGGAGGCACGGGCCTGGGCGCTGCTCGACCATCCGCTGCTGGCCCTTGAGGTAGCGGGCTCCCCCGCGTATCTGGAGCCGGACGCGGTCGTGGTGCGTCCGGACGGCCGGTGGACGGTCGTGGAGATCAAGTCCTTCCCGATGATCGACGGTTCGGCGGACGCGGCGAAGGTGGGCGCGGCGGCGCGGCAGGCCGCGGTGTACGTACTGGCGCTGGAGCGGGTCGCCCTGCACACGGCGGGCGCGGAGGTGGCGGACCGCGTACTGCTGGTCTGTCCCAAGGACTTCTCCAACCTGCCGGCCGCGTCGGTCGTGGACGTACGCAAGCAGCTGTCGGTGACGCGCCGTCAGCTCGCCAGGCTGACCCGGATCGAGGACATCGCGGCCGGGCTGCCCGAGGGCACCACCTTCGACCTCGGCCACTGCTCGGGCGAGGAGCTGACGGCCGCGGTCGAATCGGTCGCGGCGGCCTACGCGCCCGAGTGCCTGTCCGCCTGCGAACTGGCCTTCCACTGCCGCCACCGGGCCCGCGCCGAGGGCGCGGTGGAGACGCTGGGCCGTGGGGTACGGGGCGAGCTGGGCGGTCTGACCACGGTCGGCGCTGTGCTGGCGGCGGCGCACGGCGGGGCGGGCGACCCGGCTGACCCGACGGTCAGCGCGCTGCGCAGGGCGGCGGCGCTGCGGGCGGAGGCGCTGGCGGCGGCCGGGGCTTCCGGTGCGCCGGCTGATGGCGCGGTCGACGGATCCGGGCCGGCGGTTTCAGCGATCGGGTCCGCGAACGAGGCGGTCACATGTCGCTGATCAGTACGCTCGCGCGGCTGGAGGCCGTGGAGAGCGGACGGGCCCGGCCGCTGGCCACCGTCCGGCACCGCCGGATCTCGGACGAGCCGCTGGTGCTCGTGCCGCTCACCACGGCGGGCGAGGCCGGGGCCCCGCTCGGCGCGCTGGTCGGGACGGACCGGGACGCGCCCCGGCTGCTGACCGTCGCGCAGCCGCGCGACCGCGATCTGCGGTTCGCGTTCCTCGGCGAGCTGGCCGAGGCCGTGCTGCCGTATCTGGACACGTACGCCGAGGTGATCGAGCCCGCCGAGCGCAATGAGACGGACCCGGAGACCGGCAAGCGGGTCAAGGTCGAGGTCGAACTGTGCGTGGACGCGCCACAGTTGATCGTGCCCAGCCGGCCGGGCATCGACTTCGTACGGCTGCTGGGGCGGTCGATGCGGTTCCGGCGTACGGCCGAGGACGATCCGGACACGCCGTATCCCGCGCCGCCGCGCGTGCCGTTGCTCGGCCGCTGGCTGACGCACTACGGCGAGCGCGCGCGGGTGCCGGGGTCCTCGCTGCTGCTCGCGGCGACCGATCTGCTGAACCGTCACTGGGCGACCGGGCAGTCCAGCCTGGAGGACCAGCATCTCGGCGCGCTGCTCGCCTGGATCGATCCGCCGGAGGGCGTCTCGGGCGCCGAGGCGGCGCTCCGGGCCGAGCTGGACCGGGACCGCGGCGGACAGCTGCGCTGCCCTCCGGCGGGGCCCGCCACGGACCCGGCGTTCGACAACAGGCTGCTCGCGCCCGCCATCGAGGGGTACGACCGGGCGCGCCAGGCGCTCGCGGCGGCCGAGGACGGGCCCGGCGCGGAGGAGCAACTGGCCCGGCTGAGCGCGGCGGAGCGGGACATCCGCGAACTGCTCGCGGGCGTCATGCGGCCGACGTGGGACGCGGTGTGGCACGGTCTCGACCTGCTGCGCGCGCTGCCGGAGGGGGAGCGCGTCGCCGACCGCTGGACGCGCGACCGCTGGTCGTTCACCGGCCATCGCGACCGGGTGCGCGCCGGGGAGCCGCCGCAGCCACGGCTGGACGACGCGGTGACGGCGGCGCAGAAGCTCGCCTCGCGCGAGACGGCGCAGGCGCAGCTTGAGGCCCAGGAGGCGCTGGACGATCCGCTGGTGTTCGCGGGGCGCAGGCTGTCGGGCGAGGCGTTCCTGAGCGAGGTGACGGAGGTGGTGATGGCGTACAGCGAGAGCAAGCGGCCGAGCCCGCGCCCGCTGGTCACCGTCCGCACCGACGACCGGCCGCATCTGGAGGCGGGTACGAAGGTGTTCCGCTCGCTGGACGGCAAGCCGCAGTCGGCGGAGTTCGTACGGTCGTCCGCCGAGGACGCCGACGACAACGATGCCGACGGTGTGCTGGTGCTGCGGCTGACCGACCGTATGGGCCGTGGCAAGGAGCCCGCTCCCGGTTCCGTGCCGGAGAAGGGCGACCGGATCGCCTGGACGCTCTTCGAGCACGACCAGCGCGGCGGCCCGAAACTGCCGGACCCGGAGGAGACCCCGTGGACCCACGGCGGGCCGCCGGGCGCGGACGACGCGACCCCGCCCCACGCCCGGGCCGAGGCTCACGCTCCCGACCCGGTCACCGAGGAGGACTTCCTGTGACGGACACCACCGCGTCGAGCCCCGCCACGTCAGGCCCCGCCACCGGCCGGGCCGCCTTCGATCCGGGCGCCGCCGCCGCGCGTGCCACCGACGCGATCCTGCGCGACACGCTGCACGGCACCCACCGCGGCGTGGTCGTGGACTCGCCGCCCGGCGCGGGCAAGTCGACGCTCGTCGTCCGGGCCGCCCGCGAACTGGCCGCCGCCGGACGGCCCTTGATGGTCGTCGCACAGACCAACGCGCAGGTGGACGACCTGGTCGCACGGCTCGCCGAGAAGGACCCCGAGCTGCCGGTCGGCCGGCTGCACAGCAATGACCCCGACCCGTACGACAAGGCCCTGGACGCGCTGCCGAACGTCCGCAAGTCCGCGAAGGCGGCGGATCTGGCGGGCCTCGATGTCGTGATCTCGACAGCGGCGAAGTGGGCGCATGTGCAGGGCGTCGAGCCCTGGCGGCACGCCATCGTGGACGAGGCGTACCAGATGCGTTCGGACGCGCTGCTCGCCGTCGCCGGGCTCTTCGAACGCGCGCTGTTCGTCGGCGACCCCGGCCAGCTGGACCCGTTCAGCGTGGTGGGCGCGGACCAGTGGGCGGGGCTGTCGTACGACCCGTCCGCGAGCGCGGTCTCCACGCTCCTCGCGCACAACCCCGAGCTGCCCCAGCACCGGCTGCCCGTCTCCTGGCGGCTGCCCGCGTCCGCGGCGCCGCTCGTGTCGGACGCGTTCTATCCGTACACCCCGTTCCGCAGCGGTACGGGCCACGGCGACCGCGGGCTCACGTTCGGAGTCCCCTCCGACGGCTCGGGTCCCGACCGGGTGCTCGACGAGGCGGCCGCGTCCGGCTGGGGGCTGCTGGAGCTGCCCGCCCGGCGTACGCCCCGTACGGACCCGGAGGCGGTACGGGCCGTGGCGCTGGTCGTCCGCAGAATGCTGGACCGCGGCGGCGCGGCCACCAGCGAGCGCTCCCCCGGTCCGGTGCCGGTGACGGCCGACCGGATCGCGGTCGGCACCGCCCACCGCGACCAGGCGGCGGCGGTCCGCGCGGCCCTCGCGGAGCTGGGGGTGAGCGGGGTGGCCGTGGACACCGCGAACCGGCTCCAGGGCCGTGAGTTCGATGTCACGGTGGTGCTCCACCCGCTCTCCGGCCGGCCGGACGCCACCGCGTTCCATCTGGAGACGGGCCGGCTGTGCGTCCTCGCGTCCCGGCACCGGCACGCGTGTGTCGTGGTGTGCCGCGCGGGCGTGGCGGAGCTGCTGGACGAGCACCCGTCGACGGAGCCGGTGCGGCTGGGAGTGACGGTGAAGTTCCCGGACGGCTGGGAGGCGAACCACTCGGTCCTGGCGCGGCTCTCGGAGCACCGGGTGAGCTGGCAGCCCTGAGAAATGGGCGCGACACGAGGCCCCCTTGCGCCGGGCGGGACAATGGACGGTGGCCGAGAGGCCGTACACGCACGAGCAGGAGGAAAACCGATGCCGGATCCCGAGCGGAGCGAGCGGCGGCTGCGGCCGGCACCGCTGCTCTTCGAGCCCTCGGAGGCGGTCGCCGACCCCGAGCACTTCTTCGACCTCGAATCCATCGACGACCCCGCCGACCTGCTGGCCAGAGCCACGGAACTGACTCTCGCGTTCCGCGCGGCGACCGACCGGGCCGTCGAGTTCCAGGCGATCGCCGCCGCGCAGCTCGCCGATCCCCGCCGTTTCGACCGGCTGACGACGGCGGACATCGCGCTGCGCGCGCAGTGGACCGAGGACTACACGAAGAAGATGGTCGAGTTCGGCCGGGACCTGCTGAGCGGCGAGGGCATGGCGAGCCAGTGAGACCGGGCGGCACGGGAGGTGCCGGCGGGCCGGGTGAGCCAGGTGTGGCACTCGTGTGGCATATGCGGCGCGCAGGTTACGCCTCCCCGCGCCCCCCTGTCCCGTCTTTCGCGAACTCTCGGGAACGGGTTCATTACTCCCGGTAGATCTGACTGCCATGAGCGCATGGTTACGAGATGAATCCCCGCTGAGTCCCGGTATGAGCGACGACGAGCGCCGCACCGACATCTTCGGTCTGCTCCGTGACGAGGGCCGCCATCACACCGCGCGGGTCACCCCGGCAGGCGCGGAGTGGCTCGTCTCCGCCGGACCGTACTCCCGCTCCACGCTCTCCCTCTGGACCGCCCACCCGACCGCCCCCGCGGTGCTGCCCTGCGGCTCCGCCTTCGATGTGGTGAACGCCCCCGCGATCTTCGGCCGGCGCATGCTGGACCGGCTCTGGTCGGACGGTCCCGGCTCCGGGCCGGTCGCCGCGTACCGGGGCCGTACGCTCCTCTTCACCGCGCCGGGCACCGCCCAGCGGCTGCCGTCCCTGCTCTCCTGGGAGGAGTGGGGCGGCTCGGGCAACAGCGGGCGGGAGACGGCACCGCCGCCCCTGCTCTGCCACGGCACCGGCGACGCGGTGACCGTACCGCCGCTGTCGCCGGGCCCCGCGTCGGGTCCGCGCTGGCTGGTCGCCCCGGACACCCGCCACCCCTGGTTGCCGGGACCCGATGTGCTGCTCTGGGCGTGCGTACGGGCGGCCCGCGACCAGACGGCCTCCGGGACCGGCTCCGTACCGCGCCCCAGGACGGCGCCCGAACCGTCGACGGGAGCGGTGGCGGGAGCGGCTGCCCGGCTGCCCCAGTCGTGCTCCTGACCACGGGAAACGCCTTCTGGACGGGCCCGCGTATATCGATTTTTCTTCGCGCCGATCCGAGTGCTAAGGTCTACGACGTCAGCAGGCGCCGCTAGCTCAGTTGGTTAGAGCAGCTGACTCTTAATCAGCGGGTCCGGGGTTCGAGTCCCTGGCGGCGCACAGACATGAAGGAGCCTCTCGCGCGAGCGAGGGGCTCCTTCGTCTTCCGTCCACAAGGCGCCAGTGGCTGTAGCGGCTCTAAGGCGCGACCTCCGGGGTGATCTTGACGGTCCAGGCCCCCGTGGGCGTACGGTCCGCCACCTCCACCCGCGTCCGCTCCCCCTCCACCGTGAAGGTCTCGCCGACCCCCAGCGGCGCGTCCGCCAGCGGCGGATAGACCGACCGGTCCCAGCAGGCCTCACCACCGGGATGGGTGTCCACCACCTCGACCGGACCGCCGCCCGACGCCGTCTCGCTGCGTACCCGGTAGATCAGCACCCCCTCGGTGCAGGTGTGCAGATCGTTGCCGGTCGCCGCGCGGGCCTCGATGGCCAGCGCGGTGTTCCGGCCGGTCCTGACGACCGCGAGCCGGGTCCCGGCGCTCCCGCCGGGGGTGGGCGCCGCCGCGATCGGCTCCAGGGTGAGCAGGCTCGTGCCCGTGGGCGGCACGCACCGCACCTGCCGCTGGTCCAGCCAGCCGAGCTTCCACTTGTGCCAGCCGAAGAGATCGGGCGCCATCCCGAACTGGCTTCCCATCACATCCCAGTCACCGACATAGGTGTCCCAGTCGCCCTTGCCGTTCGTGGGCCGGTGGTAGAGGTCCGCCAGATCGAAGACATGCCCGGTCTCGTGGGCCAGCACATTGCGGTCGGGCGGGTGCCGCTCGAAGACGGTGACGATACGCCGGATGTCCGTGCCGTCCGCCCGCATCGGCCGGTCGAAGTTGACCACTTTCGTGGCATCGGAGTCGACACCGGGCGCGTCGGGATCGGCGACCAGATACACGACGTCGTAGCGCGAGAAGTCGACCGCCGGATCGGCCGCGGCCAGCGCGTCCCGCAGATAGGCCGTGCGCCGGGCGGGCTCCCAGTCGCGCCGTATCCCGTAGTCGGTGGAGGCGTGCGGCATCCGGAACCACTGGAGCTGGGGGTGGGCGCGCAGCGCGAACTTCCCGTACGACGCCTGCTCGTAGAAGCGGCTGGTGGCCGGGAAGTGATCGGCCGCCAGCTCGGCGGGGTCGGCCAGCGGCGCCGAGTCGGGGAAGGAGAGAAAGATCATGACCGCGTCGAGGGCGCGGTCCGGGCGCGGATAGGAGGCGTTCCAGGTGTCGAGGCCGAGGGAGTGATGGGCACCGGTGCGCGGCAGGGCGCAGGGTCCTTCGGGGGCCGAGGCCCCGGCGGGCCCGGCGATCAGCGATGTGGCGGCGAGCGCCACGAGGGAGGTCACGGCGGCCGCGGTCCTGCGCAGGCGGGGCCGTTCCACTCCCCCGGGTGGCTGCGGACGCTCCACATCGACCTCCGGCTCCGGATGGGGGGACACCACTCCCACCTTGGGTCGTTTTGTACGACTACGCCCTGTTCCGCTGCACCACATGGGTGAGGAGGCTCGTGATCACGGCGTCGGCAACCCGACACCCCGACGCGTCACGGAAAGTCACAGGCGATCACGGCGGGCTCTTCCGGTGCCACAGACGTGCAGAAACGATCGCCCGGTGGCAAGCCGGCGGGGTTCCGGGGCCTCTTCGCTGTCCAGGAGCTGGAATGGCCGCCCGGCCTGCCTCTATGATCGGCACACTTTCCCTGGCAGACCGTCCCGACCACTCTGTACGACACGACTGCACCGCGGGAGCGAGCCGTGAGCGGAACCTCCGAAGGGCCGCGTCCAGCGGCGGTCGCGGCGGCCGGCATCGCACGGCCACCCGTCACGGAGCGTCATACCTTCGGCAGAACGGCCGCCGAGCCGCCGGGCGGGCACGACGCGCATACCCCGGGCGACGCGCATACGGGGGCCGGCGCTCATGCGCCGTGCGACGCACAGGACTTCCGCGGCGCCTTCCGGGCCGCCGAACTCGCCATGGCCGTGATCGACGACGAAGGCGCGGTGGCGAGCGCCAACGACGCGCTCGCCGTGCTCCTCGACACCGAGCCCGCCGCGCTCACCGGCCGGGCCGCGGCCGATCTCGTCGACCTCGCCTCCGACAGCCGCACCTGGGAGGCCTATCGCGCGGTGCTGGAGCGCCGGCGCGCCCGCTTCCGCTGCACCCGCCGGCTCAAGCACCCCGACGGGCGGACCGTCTGGGCCGAGGTCACCGTCGTCCCCGTACCGGAGAGCCGCGGCGCGCTGCTGTCGATCGCGGACATCAGCGACCGGCGCGAGCTCCAGGCGCGGCTGCGCCATCTCCAGATGCACGATCCGGTGACCCGGCTGCCCAACCGCACCCTGTTCTTCGAACGGCTCGCCTCCGCGCTGGAGGCCTCGGCGTACGACGGCGTGGCGTACGGCGTGTCCCCCGCCTATCTGGACCGCCGGTCGTACGGCGATGGCAGAACAGGGCGGATCGGGCTGTGCTACCTCGATCTCGACGGCTTCAAGGCCGTCAACGACACGCTCGGCCATCGCACCGGCGACCGGCTGCTCGCCGCCGTGGCGACCCGGCTCACCGAGTGCGCCGACCACGACGGCTATACCCGCAGCGGCGGGCATCTGGTCGCGCGGCTCGGCGGGGACGAGTTCGCGATCCTCGTCGAGGACTCCACCGGTACGGAACAACTCGCCGATCTGGCCCGCTCCGTACTCACCGCGCTCCAGCGCCCCTTCGACCTGGCCGGGCAGCGGCTCTCGGTCTCGGCGTCGATCGGGGTCGTGGAGCGGGCCGCGGAAGGCACCACCCCGACGGGTCTGATGCAGGCCGCCGACACCACGCTGTACTGGGCGAAGGCCGACGGGAAGGCCCGCTGGACCCTCTTCGACCCGGAGCGCAACGCCCACCGGATGACCCGGCAGGCGCTCACCTCGACGCTGCGGCCGGCGGTGGAACGCGAGGAGTTCGTGCTCCAGTACCAGCCGCTGGTGGGGATGGCCGACGGGGCCGTCCGGGGCGTGGAGGCGCTGGTGCGCTGGAACCACCCGCAGTTCGGGACTCTGGCGCCGAACCGGTTCATCGGGATCGCCGAGGAGGACGGCTCGATCGTGCAGCTAGGCCGCTGGGTCCTGCGCACGGCGTGCCGCCAGGCGAGACGGTGGCAGCTGGACCACCCGCACACCCGGCCGCTCTTCGTCAGCGTCAATGTCGCCGTACGCCAGGTCTGGGACTCCGATCTGGTCGCGGACGTGGCGGAGATCCTCGCGGAGACCGGACTCGCGCCGCAACTGCTGCAACTGGAGCTGACGGAGTCCGCGGTGATGGGCTCGGCGGGCCGGCCACTCCAGGCGCTCCAGGCGCTGAGCGACATGGGCGTACGGATCGCCATCGACGACTTCGGCACCGGCTACTCGAACCTCGCGTATCTCAGCCGGCTGCCCGTCTCGGTCCTCAAGCTGGACGGCTCGTTCGTCCGCGGTTTCCGCTACGACGAGGGCGTCCATCCGAGCCCGGCCGACGAGACGATCGTGGAGGCCATGATCCAGCTCGCGCACCGGCTGGGGCTGACGGTCACCGCGGAGTGCGTGGAGACCTCGGGCCAGGCGGCGCGGCTCCAGCGGATCGGCTGTGACACGGGGCAGGGCTGGCTCTTCTCCCGTCCGGTGGCGCCGGAGCGGATCGGGGAGATGGTCGCGGCCAGTCCGAGAGGCGCGTGACGCCCGCTCCCGCCCGGGAGGCGACGGCCACCGGCACCGTTACGTAACGGCCCTTACGTAACGGCCCTTACCCGAACGGATGGGCCCTTGGCTGGCGGGGACTCGCCATTCGTTCGGGCGGCCTTGCCGGTGATCCGGGCGCTGGGTGATCGTGGAAGGGCGTCCCGGCGTCTGTCCCGCTGGGTCGCCGGACCACGACAGCGGCGGAGACGACGGGAGCAAAAGGCATGAGCTCATGAGCTGGGGAACGGGCAGGACCGGCGGCGGGGGCGACGGCAAGCACGCGGGGGGCGAGGATCCCGGTACGGCCAGGGCCTGTCCGGCGGATCTTCGCGGATCAGGCCGCGGCAGTCCGGTGCCGGGGGTACCCCCGTGCCGTTCAGGCCACGGGGGAGCATCGCAAGGCGGAGGATCGGCGTTGTGGATGGCCCGGCCGTACTCGGACGACTCCGACAACGCGCATCGCTTCCTGCCGGAGAGGGTCTGGGTCGATGACGATCTGACGGCCTGTACCCGCGGCGCGGCACCGGACCACTGGCTCCGTGCCGCGTACGCGAACGGTCCGGTGGTGACACAGGTCAATGACGGAATCGATGACGGGATCGATGACGGCCGGGATCCGGGCGACGGCGAGCGCCGGGCCTCGTCCTCGGCGTCGGCCCCTTCGATCGTCTTCCGTATGCTGCGCCTGCTGGCGGTGGAGGACGGCCACCGCGTGCTGGAGATCGGCACCGGCACCGGCTGGAACGCGGGGCTGCTGGCGCATCGGCTGGGCAGTGAGCGCGTGACCAGCGTCGAGCTGGATCCCCGGCTCAGCGCGCAGGCCGCGCGCCGTCTCCGGAGGGCCGGCCTGGAGCCCCGGATCGTCACGGGCGACGGCGCGTCGGGGTACGCGCCCGGCGCGCCGTACGACCGGGTCGTCGCCACCTGCTCCGTACGGCGGGTGCCGCGCGCCTGGCTGGAGCAGACCCGGCCGGGCGGGGTGATCCTGACGCCCTGGGAGTCGCCCTGGTTCCGCTTCGGGCTGCTGCGGCTCACCGTGCGGGACGACGGCAGCGCGTCCGGCCGGTTCTCCCCGCACTCCGCGTTCATGCTCATCCGCAACCAGCGCACGGATCTGCGGATCTACCGCGATGTCGTGGAGGACGACCAGCTGCCCGAGCGGTCCGCCACGGAGCTGTGCCCCTGGGCGGTGGCGGGCGACGATCCGGCCGCGCGCTTCGCCATCGGCCTGCGGCTCCCGGACATCTGGCGCGCCTGGCACGACAATCCGGATGTGCATGGCGTGGCGTCCCGGCTCTGGCTCGCCACCACCGACACCACGTCCTGGGCGGCCGTCGACTGGGACGGCCGGACGGACCAGCGGCTCACGGTCTGGCAGTACGGCCCGCGCCGGCTCTGGGACGAGGTCGAGGCCACGTACCGGTGGTGGCTCCGGGCCGGCAGTCCGGGCCCGGAGCGCTTCGGTCTGACCGTCACCCCTGACGGCCGTCAGACCCCGTGGCTCCACACCCAGGCGGGGGTCCTCACGACAGGGGCCCTCACGACAGGGGCGGACGAGACGGGGCGGTGACCCCGGGACCGCCCCGAAGTGCCAGGCCCCACAGACCGTCAGGCCGGCAGGCCGTACGCGTCCGCGATCAGCTCATAGCTGCGCAGCCGCTCCTCGCCGCTGTGCGCATGGGCGGTGATCATCAACTCGTCGGCGCCCGTGCGCTTCTGAAGGTCGTTGAGGCCGTCGCGGACCGCGTCCGGGGTGCCGTGCACGATATTGGCCAGCCAGCTGTCCACGAATTCCTGCTCCATCGAGCTGAACCGGTACGCCTCGGCCTCCTCCGGCGACGGGACGAGTCCCGGCCGCCCGGTGCGCAGCTGGACCATGGAGAGGGCGCCGGACATGACCTGGCGGCGGGCCTCGCGCTCGCTGTCGGCGGCCAGGGCCGAGACACCGATCAGCGCGTACGGCGCGTCGAGGACCGCGGAGGGGCGGAAGGACTCCCGGTACAGATCGAGTGCCGGGACGGTGTTCTGCGCCGAGAAGTGGTGGGCGAAGGCGAACGGCAGCCCCAGCACCCCGGCCAGCCGGGCGCTGAAGCCGGAGGAACCGAGCAGCCAGATCGGCGGCCGGCCGGCGGGGCCCTGGACCGGGCCCGGTACCGCGTGGATCCGGGAGTACGGGTGGCCGTCGGGGAAGTCGTCGTCCAGGAAGCGGGTCAGCTCGGCGAGCTGCTGCGGGAAGTCGTCGGCGCCTTCGTTCAGCCGGTCGGTGCGGCGCAGCGCGGCGGCCGTCGCCCCGTCGGTGCCGGGCGCGCGGCCGAGGCCCAGATCGACCCGGCCCGGGGCGAGCGCCTCCACCGTGCCGAACTGCTCGGCGATCACCAGCGGGGCGTGGTTGGGCAGCATCACGCCACCGGAGCCGAGCCGGATGCGCTCGGTGTGGGCGGCGAGATGGGCGAGGATCACGGCCGGGGAGGACGAGGCGACGCCCGGCATCGAGTGGTGCTCGGCGACCCAGTGCCGGTGGTATCCCCTGCGCTCGGCGAGCTTCGCCAGCGCGACGCTCGTCCGGAGCGACCGGGTGGCCGTGGAGCCGCTGCCCACCGTGACCAGGTCCAGTACCGAGAGGGGTACGGGCGCGGTACCGTGCGCCGTGCCCCTGATGCCGTCCGTCATGCCTCGGCTCGCGTCGTCCACCGGTCAGACCCTCCTGCGTATCCAGTACGTACGGTACGGCTACAACGGGAGGGTCACTCCGTTTATTCCCGGGCCGGACCCCGGATTATTCCCGGGCCGTATGCCCGGCCACGGCCCGGGACCGTCACCGGGCCTCGTACTCCCGGCCTTCGAACAGCTTCCCCAGCCGGCGCCCCCACGCCCTGCGCCCCGCGAGCCGCAGCCCCTCCCAGACCGTCACCTGGTTCGCGGTGAGGACGGGCTTGCCGAGGGTCTCCTCCAGCTCCACCAGATACGCGATCGTGTGCAGGGCCGTGTCCGGGAGCAGGACGACCTCCGCGTCCGGATGGTCGCCCGCGCGGGCCAGTTCGAGGACCTGCTCCCGCTCCCACGTACCGACCTCGGCCGCGGTGATGATGCCGCTGGCCCGGTCCGAGACGACCTCGATCCCGGCCGCCTTGAGGAAGGCGGCGAAGTAGGCGGTGACATCCGCCGGGTAGGTGGCGGCAACGGCGACCCGTTTGGCGCCCAGCGCGCGTACGGCGTGGGCGAAGGCGAACGAGGTGCTCGACGCCGGCAGTCCGGCGGCGGTGGCCAGAGCGCGCGTCTGCTCATGGGCGCCCTCCCACCCGTAGATGAAGCTTCCGCTGGTACAGGCCCAGACCACGGACTCGGCACCGGCCAGGCGCAGCTCCTCCACCCCCTCGGCGAGCCGTTCATCCGCGCCCATCCGGAGCAGCGCGTCGACGCGGTGGGCGTCCTCGCCGATATCGGTGTGGACGACGGCCAGCCTGATGTCGCTGCCGAACATCATCTCCATGCGGGGGTAGTCGTCCTCGGCCGAATGCCCGGGGTAGAGGAGTCCGACGGTGGTCATGTCCATCCTTCCGTATCTTCCGGCAGCGGCTCCGCCGGCAGGGCGGCCTGCCCCGGCGGGGTCGCTGCCCCGACCGGCCCGAACGGCTCGACCGGCCCGATCGGTGCGGCCGGTGAGACGGGCGCGACCGGCGGCAAGGGCTCCACCGGCGCCATCGTCGGCACCTCATGCGACGACGGCCGGTCGAGCAGCAGCCCCTGGTACGGACCGACGGCGTGTGCCCCGAGCCTGCGCAGTGCCGCCCACATCGTCACCTGGTTGGCGGACAGGACGGGCATCCTCAGCTCGGCCTCCAGCTGCGGAATCGCGTCGTACGTCGGCAGATTCGTACAGCTGATGAAGAGCGCGTCGGCCGCCCCGACGACGGCCTGCCGCGCCATGTCCACGACCGAGCGGTACGGCACCTTCCAGATGTGCCGGGTCAGCCCCAGAAAAGCGCGACCCGTCACAGTTACCCCGACCTCGCCCAGATAGTCCTCCAGCGACTGGGTGACCGACTCCGTATAGGGCGTGACCAGGGCTATTCGGCCCACGCCCAGCTCCTCCAGCGCCTCGACCAGGGCTCCGGAGGTGGTGAGCGAGGGGACCTCGCCGGCCCGGTTCATCGCCTCGCACATGGCGCGCTCGCCGGCCGCGCCACCGACGAAACTGCCGGAGGTGCAGGCGTACGCGATGACCTCGGGCTCCGAGGCGCCGAGCGCCCTGACCGCCTCACCGAGGGTCTCGTGCTCGCTGACCAGCCGGGCGAGGTCGAGGGAGACCTCCACCGGCACGTACGGGGTACGGGTGACGCGCAGGGAAATATCGTCGGGCACCCACCGCCACAGTTCACGGTCGAGTGCGAAATCGAAGGGAGCGACCACGCCGACACCACGCTGCGGCTCTGGACCACCCAGAAAGGAGACTTCCATTGCAGGCCCCCATATCAGGCTCTTGTTGACGACGGTAGGAGCCAGGTGCGAGCGTGGTCAATCCGCCCATCTCAGACGTTGCACGGATTTTTCCCGAGGGAAATCCCGAGGGAACCCCGCCCGGCCCGATCATCGGCAGACTCCCGCCCGGCAGACGGCGGAATCGCCGCCGGTCCGGCCCCGGCAGAAGGGCTCCTCCTCATGCCAGCACCCACCCTCCTCGTCCTGGAGGCCGACCCTCCGCCACGGCTGGGCCGGCTCACCGGAAAGGCACGGATCGTCTCCGTCGACGAAGCCGGTCTCGCGGCCGAACTCCCCCACGCGGACACCCTGCTGGTCTGGGACTTCACCTCCGACGCGGTACGGAACGCCTGGCCCGGCGAGGGGCCGCGGCCCCGCTGGGTGCACACCGCGAGCGCCGGGGTGGACCGGCTGCTCTGCCCCGAGCTGGTCGACTCCGACACGGTCGTGACCAATGCCCGGGGCATTTTCGAGGCGCCGATCGCCGAGTATGTGGCGGGGCTGGTGCTCGCCATGGCCAAGGATCTGCCCGGCACGCTGGAGCTCCAGCGCCAGCGCCGCTGGCGCCATCGGGAGGGCCTTCAGGTCGCGGGCAGCCGGGCGGTCGTGATCGGCGCGGGCCCGATCGGCCGGGCCGTGGCCGGGACGCTGCGGGCGCTGGGCGTGACGGTGGCCGTCACCGGCCGTACGGCGCGCCCCGGGGTGCACGGCGCCGACCAGCTGGACCGGCTGGTGATCCGGGCCGACTGGGTGGTCTCCGCTGCGCCGCTCACGGACGCGACACGCGGCATGTTCGACGCACGGCTCTTCGGTCTGATGCAGCCCTCCGCCCGCTTCATCAATGTGGGCCGCGGTCAGCTCGTGGTGGAGGACGATCTCGTCGCGGCGGTGTCCAAACGCTGGATCGCGGGCGCGGCGCTCGATGTCTTCGCGCGGGAGCCGCTGGACGCGCGCAGCAAGCTCTGGGACGTTCCCGGCCTGATCATCTCCCCGCACATGAGCGGGGACACGGTCGGCTGGCGCGACCGGCTGGGCGAGCAGTTCGTGGATCTGTATGAACTTTGGGCCGCCGGAAAGCCCCTGCCGAACGTGGTGGACAAGAAACGTGGGTACGTCCCCATGCATGACTGATCACACGACCGACCCCACGCGTCTCACCGACCTCACCGCACGGCAGCTCCTGGCCGGTTACGAGAGGGGCGACTTCTCGCCGCTCGACGCGACCCGTGCCGTACTGGACCGGATCGAGGTGGTGCAGCCGCTGGTCAACGCCTTCGTACGGGTGGACGCCGAGGCGGCGCTCGCCCAGGCGGAGGCGTCCACCGCCCGCTGGTGCGGGAGGGAACCGCGGGGGCTGCTCGACGGGGTGCCGGTCTCGGTGAAGGACATCTTCCTCCAGCGCGGCAGCCCCACCCTGCGCGGCTCCCGGACCGTACGGGCCGGGGGCGCCTGGGACGAGGACGCGCCGGCGGTGGCGCGGCTGCGGGAACACGGCGCGGTCCTCGTCGGCAAGACCACCACCCCGGAGTTCGGCTGGAAGGGCGTCACCGACTCGCCGCTGAGCGGCGTGACCCGTAATCCGTACGATCCGTCCCGGACGTCGGGCGGGTCCAGCGGCGGCAGCGCGGCGGCCGTGGCGCTGGGCGCGGGCCCGCTCTCCATCGGTACGGACGGCGGCGGCTCGGTCCGTATCCCGGCCTCCTTCTGCGGGATCTTCGGGTTCAAACCGACCTACGGCCGGGTGCCGCTCTATCCGTCCAGCCCGTTCGGCACGCTCGCGCACGCCGGGCCGATGACCCGGGACGCGGCGGACGCGGCGCTGCTGATGGATGTGATCAGCGGCGCCGACTGGCGGGACTGGTCGCAGCTCGCCCCGGCGCCCAGCCTGTCCGCCGCGCTCACGGAGGGCTCGGCGGGCGCGGGAGGAGCGGCGGGCGGGGGCAGCGTCAAGGGGCTGCGGATCGCGTACTCCCCGACCTTCGGCAATCAGGTCGCGGTGCGCCCGGAGGTGGCCTCGGCCGTACGGCGCGCGGTGGGCCGGCTCGCCGAGCTGGGGGCGTATATCGAGGAGGCCGATCCGGACATCACGGATCCGGTGGAGGCCTTCCACACCCTGTGGTTCAGCGGCGCGGCCCGGCTGGTGGAGCCGTTCGGCGCGGAGCAGCGCGAGCTGCTCGATCCGGGCCTCCGCGAGATCGTCGCGGCCGGTGAGCGCTGCAGCGCGCTGGACTATCTGGCCGCGGTCGACGCGCGGATGGAGCTGGGCCGGCGGTTCGGCCGGTTCCATGAGTCGTACGACCTGCTGGTCACGCCCACGCTGCCGATCACCGCGTTCGAGGCGGGCCGGGAGACGCCACGGGGCTCGGGCCAGCGGCGCTGGACGGGGTGGACGCCGTTCACGTACCCGTTCAATCTGACGCAGCAGCCCGCCGCGAGCGTGCCGTGCGGGGTGGACGGGGACGGACTGCCGATCGGCGTGCAGTTGGTCGCCGCACGGCACGCGGACGCGCTGGTGCTGCGCGCCGCGCACGCGCTGTACGAGTCGGGCGCGGTGCCGCGCCTTCCCGCGCCGGGGTAGACGAGTAAGTCCGAAGTAGCGTCGTCCGCCCCCGGGCAGACGGGACTTCGGACTTCCTCGTCTACTCCCGCCGGAAGCTGAGCGTCTCGCCGATGGCGCCCGCGCGCCACAGGTCCTGGCAGGCCTCGGCCATCCGGTCGAGGCCGTCCACGACCGTCCCCCAGACGATGCCCGGGATCCAGCCCATGTCCCCGTTGATCAGCAGGTTGTTGCGCTCGTAGAAGAGGGCGAGGTCCACGACGGTGCGCCGGCCGCGCACCGCCTTCTCGTCGTAGCCGTACGAGGACGTGCCCAGTTCCGTGTCGGAGAAGGTGAAGTAGCACAGGTCCCCGGGGATCGGGGTCACGGTCGGGTTCTCCAGCGGTGGTTCCTCGGCGGCGAAGGCCGGAAAGAGCGCGTAGATCTCATTGCGCGCGTACTTCGCGTGATACACGTCCGAGCCCAGCGGCAGCGCCTCCCACACCGCCGCGCAGGTGACCGGAGCCCGGTCGTCCAGGAGTTTCGCGGTGCAGTGCACCCCGCGCTTGTCGAGCGACACAGTCACAAATCGGTCGGCCATGTCCTCATGGTCCTCATCTGATCCACTGAGTCAAGGGCACCCGACCGGGCGCGGGACGATCTCAAGATCGGCTCGAATTGATGTGCATAACCCGTATGGAGTCGGGTAGCCGCGCGCCCATGGCTTCACCACCAGAGCACGACAAGGAAAGAACCGCAAAACGGTCCATAGGCCCCTGGTCACCGGGTCACCGGTCGCTGGGCCGCCGGTCTCTTCTGCTGGGCACGGCGGCGCTGGGCGCCGCGGGGGCGCTCGGCGCCGCCGGCTGCAGCAGGATTCCGTCCGGTGACACGCTCGCCCGGCTGAAATCACAGCGCACGGTGCGGCTCGGTATCGCGGGCGAGGCACCGTACGGATTCATCAACGACCAGGGCGATTTCACCGGTGAGGCGGTGGAGCTGGCGAAGGTGATCTTCAAGCGGCTGGGCATCGGCGCCGTACAGCCCGTGGCCACCGATTTCTCCTCGCTGATACCCGGCCTCAACTCGCAGCAGTTCGATGTCGTCTCGGCCGGGATGTACATCAACAAGGAGCGCTGCGCGCAGGTCATCTTCGCCGATCCCGAGTACCAGATGCTCGACTCGTTCATCGTGCGCAAGGGCAACCCCAAAGGGCTGCATTCGTACCAGGACGTGGTGCGGACCAAGGCGACGATCGCCACCGGCACCGGTTACGCGGAAATCGACTACGCGATATCCGCCGGGGTCCCGGAGAAGGAACTCGTCATCCTCCAGGACCCCGTCGCGGGGCTGAACGCGGTCGAGTCCGGCCGGGTCGACGTATTCGCCGGCACCGCGCTCACCGGCCGCGAAGTGGTGAAGAAGAGCAACAAGGCGGAGGCCACCAAGCCGTTCGCGCCGGTCGTGGACGGAAAGAAGAAGATCGACGGCGGCGGTTTCGCCTTCCGCCCCACCGATTCCGGCCTCCGGGACGCCTTCAATACCGAGATCCACAAGATGAAGAAGAGCGGCGAGCTGTTCCGCGTCCTCAAGCCGTTCGGCTTCACGGAATCGGAGATGACCACCCTGACGGCAGAGGAGCTGTGCGCATGACAGCCGGCCTCTGGACCCACTGGGTGCTGCCCGGTATCTGGATCACCGTTCAGCTCACGCTGTACAGCGCCGCGCTCGCCACGGCCGTGGCCTTCGCCGTCGGTACGGCCCGTACGCACAGCTCGCGCTTCGTCCGCTTCCTCGCGGGCCTCTACACCGAGATCTTCCGCGGCACCTCGGCGCTGGTGCTGATGTTCTGGCTGTTCTTCGTCATGCCGAGCCTGTTCGGCTGGGCCCTGGTCCCGATGTGGGCCGCCGTGCTGGCGCTGGGGCTGTCGTACGGGGCGTACGGCGCCGAGGTCGTACGCGGCGCCCTGAACTCCGTGGCACCCGCGCAGCGCGAGGCCGGCATCGCCCTGAACTTCTCCCCCTGGCAGCGCATGCGGCTGATCCTGCTGCCGCAGGCGGTCCCGGAGATGATCCCGCCGTTCAGCAACCTCCTCATCGAGCTGCTGAAGGGCACCGCGCTGGTCTCCCTGCTCGGCGTCGCGGATGTGTCGTTCGCCGCCTATCTGGTGCGGCTGGCCACCCAGGACAGCGCGCGGATCTACTCGGTGACGCTGGTGATCTATTTCGTGCTCGCGTTTGTCCTCGCCCGTGGAATGCGGGCACTTGAACGCAGGACCAAGGTCGGCATCGGCATCACGGCGACACCGGGAGGGGCCCGATGAACAATTGGGACTGGTCCGCTGTCGCGGACTTCATGCCACGTTTCTGGGACGGCCTGCTCCTCACCCTTCAGGTGCTGGTGCTCGGCTCGCTGCTCTCCTTCACGCTCGGTCTGGTCTGGGCGATCGGATTCCGGGCGCCGACACGTTTCGTCCGGTGGCCTGTCAATGTCATCACCGAGTTCATCCGGAACACCCCGCTGCTCGTGCAGCTGTTTTTCTTCTTCTTCGTGCTGCCCGAATGGGGTGTGCAGTTCTCCGGGCTGACCACCGGCACGATCGCGATCGGTCTGCACTATTCGACGTACACCGCCCAGGTCTACCGGGCCGGTATCGACGCGGTGCCGCCCGGACAGTGGGAGGCGGCCACCGCGCTCAGTCTGCCGGCCGGCCGTACATGGATGGCGGTGATCCTGCCGCAGGCGATCCGGCGGATCGTGCCCGCGCTGGGCAATTACGTCATCTCGATGCTGAAGGACACGCCCCTGCTCGCCGGAATCAGTGTGCTGGAAATGCTCCAGCAGTCCCGGCTGGAGAGCGCGGCCACCTTCCAGTACACCGAACCGCTGACCGTCGTCGGTATCGCCTTCATTCTCATCGCCTACCCGGCTTCTCTTCTCATGCGAGCCCTGGAGCGTCGTCTTGTCCGCTGACATATCCACCCCCGAGATCCCCGATCCGAAAGCCACCGATCCGGCGGGCGAGCTGATCCGTTTCGACAATGTCACCAAGCGGTTCGGCAAGAACACCGTGCTGGACGATCTCTGTTTCTCCGTACGGCCAGGAAAGCATGTGACCCTGATCGGCCCGTCCGGCTCCGGCAAGACGACGATCCTGCGGCTGCTGATGACCCTGGTGAAACCGGACGAGGGCGTCATCACCATCAATGGCGACAGACTCTTCCCCGCCGACAGCAAGCATGTCCGTGAAGTGCGCAAGAACATCGGCATGGTCTTCCAGCAGTTCAATCTCTTCCCCAACATGAACGTCCTGCGCAATGTCACCGAGGCCCCGGTCAAGGTGCTGGGGCTGAGCAAGGACGAGGCGGAGGAGCGCGGCCGTGAGCTGCTCGATCTGGTCGGCCTCGGCGACCGCTGCGGGGCGAAGCCGACCCAGCTCTCGGGCGGGCAGCAGCAGCGGGTGGCGATCGCCCGCGCGCTGGCGATGCGCCCGAAGATCCTGCTGCTCGACGAGGTCACCTCGGCGCTCGACCCCGAGCTGGTCGCCGGCGTGCTCGATGTGCTCCGGGACATCGCCCGCACCACGGACATCACCATGGTCTGTGTGACCCACGAGATGAACTTCGCCAGGGACATCTCCGACGACGTTCTGATGTTCGATGCCGGCAAGGTCATCGAATCGGGCCCGCCGGAGAAGATCTTCTCCGAGCCGGAGCACGAACGTACGCGCGAGTTCCTGGGCGCGGTGCTCTGACCTCGTATCTCCTCGTATCCCCGCGCACCCCCATGGGTAAGTACGCCTCTGGCATATGCCAGAGCGATACCTCCCAGCCCAGAGCGCCGGCCCGCCCGCCCCATGTGGGCAACCGCCGCCCCGGCAAAGGCTCTTGACGGCTATCGTGGTGCGTGAGCTTGCGGTCACAACCTGCTGAGGGGGAACCGTGGTGCTGAAGCCGGAGCCGACCGCGCCGTTCCACTCGGTGCGGTACGTGCTGCGTGTCCTGGAGACCGTGTCCACGTACGGCGGCGGGGTGACCGAGGCCCGGATAGCCCGGGAGAGCGGGCTGCCGGCCGGTCATCTGGCTCCCCTGCTCTCCTTGCTGCGGCGCGAGGGTTACGTGGAGCAGGTCGCGGACGGCGCGTATGTGATCGGCGAGTCGCTGGCGCTGCTCGGCTCCGGCGCGGCCCGGCGGCAGGCCCTGGAGGACAGGCTGCAGAGCGCGCTGGACGAACTGCGCGATTCGGTCGGGGCGGCCGTCTATCTCAGCCGCTATATCGACGGTGAGATCAAGGTCACTCAGGTCGCCGACGGTCCGCTGACGCCCGCGGTCAATGAGTACGTGGACTTCCGCGCCACCGGCCACGCCAGCGCGATCGGCAAGTGTCTGCTGACCCAGCTGGACAGGGACGGCCGCCGGGACCATCTGGACCGCCACAAGATCGCCCGGTTCACCTCCCGGACGATCACCAGCGAGCGGCTGCTGTTCTCCCGGCTGGACAGCCAGGCGCCGACGGTTCCGGTGCTCGATCTCCAGGAGTACGCGCTGGGGACGGTCTGCGCCGCGGTCCCGCTGACGGCGGGCTCCACGGTGGGCTGCCTGGCGCTGTCGCTCCCGGTCGAGCACGCCCACCGGCTGCGGGTGGCGGCGGAGGCCCTGAACCGCAGGGCGGCGCCGCTGGCCCTCTCGCTGACGATCTAGGTTTTTACCCCCGTCCTGGCGGTGGTCCCGCCGGTGGTCCTGAGCACCCCGGACCACCGGGTATTATTTTCGAGTCAGCAGGCGCCGCTAGCTCAGTTGGTTAGAGCAGCTGACTCTTAATCAGCGGGTCCGGGGTTCGAGTCCCTGGCGGCGCACAGACAGGGGAAGGCCCCTCGCGGAAGCGAGGGGCCTTCCCGCTTTCAAGATCCTCAGGCCACGGACCGCGAACCGTCCACCATCGGGCTCACGCCGAAGATGTCGACCGCGTGGTAGTACGTCCACGCCAGTCCGTCGCAGGACACCTTCGTGGCGCCGGAGTACCCCGAGCACACCCGCTTCAGGTCCGCGTAGAACGCGGAGTCCAGCCGCGCCTTGTTCGCCGCGAACTGACCGGCCGCCTTGTAGTTGCGGTAGCCGAAGTCATGGCGGGCACAGGCGGTCTGGAACGGGAAGCCGAAGGGGTTGTCCGGCGAGGACGAGCAGTAGTCCGTGGACCAGTCGAAACCATAGGCCGACCACGCGCCCTGGTTCCCCCGGGCCGAGACCCAGGAGTTGTAGCTGGCGGCCGACTCCTGGGTCCAGCTGCTGAGGACCTGCGGCTTGTCGGCCGGGGCGGCGGCGGCCTGAGAGGCCGTCACCAGGGAGGCGGCGAGGGCGAGTACGGCTGAGGCGAGCGGAAGTGCCAGACGTCGACGCATGACGGTGATCCTCCGGGCGAGGTATGGGGGGACATGGGGGGACAGACGCTTCGCACCCGGGTGGGTACGGAGCGTCCATAGAGTGAGCGGCGCGGCTGTCGCATGGGTCTACGCGCGATGACCGACGCGGGAATGGTCCCCCAAATCCCGGCGTCGGCAAACCCCTCGGACAGCGAACTCCCTTGGGACGGTGTCCAGTTGACACATCCGTCCCCAGTTGACCGATCTGCGTCCGGCCGATGCGGCGGACGGGACGCCTGAACTACGCGTCAACTTCCCTGAGCACGCAGGGGATCTCGACCCGCAGGGCCGTCGGGCCGCCGGCCGGGCTGGACAGCGAGAGCCTGCCGTCCAGTACGGAGACGCGGTCGGCCAGTCCGGTCAGTCCGCTTCCCCCGCCCGCGCGGGCGCCGCCGTCGCCGTCGTCCTCGATCTCCAGCGCCAGCCGCCCGTCGCCGTACCGGCCGGAGACGGTGACACGGTTCGCGCCGCTGTGTCTGCCCGCGTTGGCCAGCGCCTCGCAGACCACGAAGTACGCGGTGGCCTCCACCGCGTCGGAGAACCGCCACGCCGTTTCTATTCGTACGTCCACCGGCAGCGCCGAACGGTCCGCCACATCCGCGACGGCCGCCGCGAGTCCGTAGTCGGTGAGGACCTTGGGGTGGATGCCCCGGATCAGTTCGCGCAGCTCCGCCAGCGCCTCGCCGGCCTCACGGTGCGCCGCGTCGATACGGTCGGCGACCGGGCCGGGCGGGGCGTCGAGCCGGGCCAGACCGAGCGTCATGGTCAGTGCGACCAGCCGCTGCTGGGCGCCGTCGTGCAGATCCCGTTCGATCCGGCGCCGCTCCGCCTCGAAGGCGTCCACCAACCGCACCCGGGAACGGCTCAGTTCGGTGACCCGCTCGCCCAACGCGGTCTCCCGGGGCGCGATCAGGGCCCGGGTCAGCTCGGCGCGGGCGCCGGCCAGCACGCCGAGCGCGTAACAGCAGACCGCGAGGAAGAGCAGCCCGAGCACGGCGAACGCGTACGCCATGGGCCAGGAGGTGACCGTCCACACCTTGACGACCTTCACCTCCTGGCCCTCCCCCACAGTGGCCAGCAGGACCGGTGTGGCGGCCATGGCGAGCGGCAGCAGCAGACAGAGGGTGACGGCGATCGCGTCGAGCGGCCACAGCACCAGCGCGAGGAGCACGGCGTACCCCAGTTCCCGCCAGGTCGGCCGCTCCTGGAAGCGGGTCCGCAGCCAGGGCCACAGCCCCGGTTCGGCCGGCCGCCGGTGCGGATCGGTGGCGGGCCGCCCATCGATCAGCCGCGTCCTGAACCGCTCCAGCCGGGCCACCGGCAGCCCGCCGAGCGCCGCCAGGGCGAGGAGCGGCAGCCCGACCAGTACGAGGGAGAGCGCCCCGCCGACGGCGATGACGGCCACCGCCACCACCAGCACGGCGACCCCGGCCGGTACGCCGCTGAGCAGATACGCCGCAGCGCGCCACGGCCAGGGCGAGAGCAGGAAGTCCGGCCGGGCCAGGGCCTGCCACACGGTGCGGGAGGGGGAGCGCATGGGAGGACCGTAGAAGGCGAACCGGACAACGGGCCATCCATCCAGACGGAGTGTCCGGGGTAGTGCCTGCCCTACCCCAGGACTATGTCCCGCACTGGTGTGCTGGGCGGCGCGCGACAGTGAACTGATCCCATGACCTACGACACACATCGCGACGGGCTCGGCAACGGGCCGGGTGACGCACATGGCGACCCGCGCGGCGACGCGATTCAACTGCGCTCCGTGCGCAGGATCCACGGATCGGGAGACGGTGCCGTCGCCGCCCTCGACGATGTCTCCCTCTCCTTCCCCCGCGCCACCTTCACCGCCGTGATGGGCCCCTCCGGCTCCGGCAAGTCGACCCTGCTCCAGTGCGCGGCGGGCCTCGACCGGCCCACCTCGGGGTCGGTGTCCATCGGCGGGACCGAGCTGACGGAGCTGACCGAGAGAGGACTGACCCTGCTGCGCCGCGAGCGCGTCGGTTTCGTCTTCCAGTCCTTCAATCTGCTGCCCGCGCTGACGGCCGAGCAGAATGTGGCGCTGCCGCTGCGGCTCGCCGGGCGCAGGACCTCGCGGGCCCGGGTGCGGGACGTACTGGACCGGGTCGGTCTGGCCGACCGCGCGAAGCACCGGCCCACCGAGCTGTCGGGCGGGCAGCAGCAGCGGGTCGCGCTCGCCCGTGCCCTGATCACCCGCCCCGAGGTGCTGTTCGCGGACGAGCCGACCGGAGCGCTGGACTCACGGACCGGCCGTGAGGTGCTGGCCATACTGCGCTCCCTGGCCGACCGGGACGGCTCCACGATCGTGATGGTCACCCATGACCCGGTCGCCGCCTCATATGCCGACCGCGTCGTGTTCCTGGTCGACGGACGGGTCGGCGGCGAGCTCTCGGCGCCGTCCGCCGAGGAGATCGCGGCCCGGATGACCGCGCTGGAGGCCGTGCCGTGCTGAGCGTCGCCCTGCGTACGCTGCGCAGCCGCTGGACCAGCTTCGTCGGCAGTTTCATCGCGCTCTCCCTGGGGGTCGGGCTGATCGCGACCATGGGGCTCGCCCTGGCCGCGAGTCTGGACGCGCCCGAGCGCCGCCCCGAGCGGTTCGCCGGGGCGCGGGTCGTGGTGAAGGGCGCGGACACCCTGCGCGTGCCGACCCGGATCGGGGACCGGGTCGCGAAGCTGGACAGTCCCCGTCCCGTACCGCCGTCCCTGGCACGGGAGTTGGCCGCGCTGGGCCGATCCGTCGAGGACCGTACGTTCGCGGTACGGGCCGAGGGCGGCCCGGCCGGGCTGGTGGGTCACCCCTGGTCCACGGCCGCCTTCGCGCCGTACCGCCTCGACACGGGGCGGGCGCCGAGGGCGGCGGACGAGGCCGTGGTCACCGGCGACTGGACCGCGCCGGGCCGGCGGGTGCGTACCGACCGGGGGACGCTGACGATCGTCGGTACGGTCCGGGATCTCGGCTTCGAGCGGGCACTCTTCTACACCGACGACCGCGCGTCCCAACTCTCCCCGCGAGTGGACCAGTTGGTGGTGGACGCCGATCCACGGGCGGTACGGGAGAAGGTGGCGGGCTCGGCGGACGCGGCGGGCGTACGGGTGCTCACGGGCCCCGGCAGGAAGGACGCGGACGCCGATCCGGAGCGCGACAGCGAGGCGCTGGTGGCGGTGAACGCGATGCTCGGCACAGCGGCCGGGGTCACCGGTTTCGTCTCGGTCTTCGTGGTCGCGTCGACGTTCGCCTTCGCGGTCGCGCAGCGGCGCCGGGAGTTCGGCCTGCTGCGCACGGCGGGCGCCACTCCGGGCCAGATCCGCCGCATGGTCCTCGCGGAGGCGATGGTAGTGGGGGTGGTGGCCTCGGCGGCGGGCTGCGCGCTGGGCGCGCGGGGAGCGCCCCTGCTGGCGGCGTGGCTGGTGGACGGCGGGCTCGCACCGCGCTGGTTCGCCATCGGGTCGTACACCTGGCCGTACCAACTGGCCTTCTGGAGCGGGCTGTTCGTGGCGCTCTCGGGTGCGGTGGCGGCGTCCCGGCGGGCCGGGAGGACGGGGCCCGTGGAGGCGCTGCGTGACGCGGCGGTGGACACCGGGACGATGACCCGCGGCCGGTGGTTCCTCGGCGCGGGGCTGCTGCTGACGGGGATCGGGCTGCCGGTCCACGCCCTGCTGACCGAGCCGGGCGGGCTGCTGGGCCGTAAGTCGTACACGAGCGGCCCGATGCCGCTGATCGTCGCGTGCGCGCTGCTCGCACCGGTGCTGGTGCCTCCGCTCGCCCGGCTGCTCGCGTGGCTGCCCGCCCGGCTGCCGGGCGCGACCGGCCTGTTGGTACGGGAGAACGCGGCGGCCGGGGTACGGCGCACCGCGGCCGTCGCCGCGCCGGTGCTGGTGACGGTCGCGCTGACAGGCTCCCTGCTCGGGGCCACGGCGACGATCGACGAGGCGAAGGCCCACGAGATCCGGCAGCGGACCACGGCGGATTTCGTGATCTCCGGGCCGGGCAGGGAGGCCGCGACAGAGGGAGGCGCCGGCGGATCGGGCGCGGGCGGATCGGGCTTCGACGCCGCGACGGTGGAGCGAATACGGCGGGTCCCCGGCGCCGTGGTCTCCCCCACCGCCGCGAGCGCCGTCCACGTACTGGAGGACGGGGTCGCGCTCATCCGGTCCGACACCCGCGCGGCCGATCCGGCGGCGCTCGCCGCGACGGCCCGACTGCCGCTCGCCGCGGGCCGGGTGACCGATCTGGACGACCGCTCGATCATCGTCACCGAGGAGTGGGAGCGGCATACGGTCGGCGAGTCCGTGGACATATGGCGGGCGGACGGTACGCGCGCCTCGCTGCGGATCGCCGCCGTCATGCGCATCGGGACCGGCGACAACGGGGCGTATGTGACGCCGCGCAACGCCCCGGGCGCGCCCGTCGACCGGATCGAGGTGAAGCTCGCGGAGGGCGCCGACGCGAGCGCCGTGGCGGCCGGTCTGCGCGCGGCGGCCGGGCGCTCGGGCGGGCAGGTGTTCACCAAGGACGCGTGGGTGGCGGCCAGTTACCCCGAGACCGACGGCAGAACGCGGACGGGGTTCCTGCTGGTCCTGGGCATCGCGCTGCTCTACACCGGGATCTCCCTGGCGAACACCCTGGTCATGGCGGGGTCCGACCGGGTGCGGGAGCTGGCCGCGCTCCGGCTCGCGGGCGCCACCGCGCCCCAGATGCTACGGCTCGTCGCGGCGGAGGCGCTACTGGTCGTGGCGGTCGGGGCCGTACTCGGCACGCTGGTCGCCGGGGTCGGACTGGGCGGGTTGCGGGGCGCGCTGAGCGTCCTCCACGCGGGCTCCCCGCTCGTACTGCCGTGGAACGCGCTGGGTGCGGCGGCGGGCGCGTGCGCGGTGCTCGCCACGGTCTCGGCGGTGATCCCGGCCGCACTCTCCCTGCGCCGGCGGCCGGTGGAATTCGCCGGCACGCGTGAGTGACACGAGCCTCGGGGAGCCACGAACCTCCGGGAGCCACGAGCCTCGGGAAGCGCGGACCGCACGGCGGCGGACCGGGAAGAGCCGCGCTCCCCGAGGTTCCTACTGCGGAGACTTACCTCAGAACTGGACGTCGGAGCAGGCGTAGAACGCGTTCCCCGTGTCAGCGATGGTCCAGACAGCCAGGATCAGGTGCCGGCCCGACTTCGACGGCAGCGTGCCCGAGTGCGAGAGCGTCGCGGGCGGCTGCTGGTTGTTGTACGGCACCGTCAGGAACGGCTGGGAGTCGAGGGCCGCACGGGTGAGCGGTGCGTTCGAGTTCCATCCGTTCTTGGTGATGTAGTACTTGAAGTCGGTCGTGGCGTGCCGGGCGGTGAACTGCCAGCGGAAGTTGTAGCTCTGGCCGCTCGATACCTTCGTGGTGGGCCAGGCACCGCCGCGCGGGTCGTCGAGCTGCGCGAACTGGCCGAGACCGCCGGAGCAGATCTTGCCGTCGGCGGGGCCGGCGGCCGGGAAGCCCTTGGGCCCCTCGACGCTCTGCGGTTCCCACTGGATGTTGCCGCAGTTGGTCACCGTGCCGTTGGCACAGAGCTTCTGGCGGCTGATGGGTGAGTCGGTGTAGCCGTGGCTGCTGGCGCTGCCGGTGGCGAGCAGGGAGACGCCCGCGACCGCGAGGCCGACCACGGCCGCGCCAATCTTCTTTCGCATGCTTCGCTCCAGAGAACGTGGGGAGTTCGGTGAGCCGTGCTGCGCGCGTGCAGGGTGAGCACATCTGCGGTCTAGACCAAGTCCTAGAGTATGGACAGAACTTGACCGTGTCCATAACAAGTACGGGCCAGGTCCAGACCAATTACAGCCAGCCGGTCACCATTTCTCCGCGGCCCCCTGGCGGCCCGTGTAGAACGCGACGGTGAGGTCCTTGACCAACGCCTTGCGCTCGTAGTCGTCCAGCTCCACCAGTCCCCGCGAGGTGAGCCGGTTCACGGTGTCGTGCACCGCGTCGACCACCGAGGTCAGCACGGTGTCCCGGTGCTTGGCGTCGATCGCCGCGATCCGGCTGCGCTGCATCGCCGCCGAGACCTCCGGCGCGTACTCGATCCGGGTCGGCTGCGCCGAGAAGACATCGACGCCGACCGGCCGGCACTCCGCCGACAGCATCCTGGTCAGAGCGTCGCCGACGGCCTCGGCGTTGCGCAGCGGCGGCGCCTCGTCGTGGAACGCGTCGGCCGGCAGCTGCGAGAGGACCCGCGCCATCGCCGCCTCCACCTGCTCCCGCAGATACTCCTCGTGGTCCGGGACGCCGAGCGCCGCGCGTACGGTGTCCCGCACCCGCCAGACCACCAGCACGACGACCCGCAGCGCGGTCCCGTTCGAGTCCACCGCCGGCATCGGCTCGCTGCGCCAGTGCCGCAGCCGTACGTCCACCCGGCGGCGCAGCAGCAGCGGGCTCACCCACAGCAGTCCCGTACGGCGCACGCTCCCCCGGTAGTCACCGAAGAGCGTCAGCACCCACGCCTGGCCGACCCGGCTCCGGCCGAGCCCGCCGAAGGCGAAGAGCATGACCGTCACCCCCACCATGAGCGCGGCCCACTGGACGAGTCCGATGCCGTGGTAGGGACGCCAGGGCAGCCCGAGGATCTTGGACGCCTTGTCCGGTACGGCACCGGTCGACCACACCACCGCCGCGCAGGCGATGAGTGCCACGCACCCGACGAGGGCGGCGGCCCAACCCGGCAGGACCGGCCCCGGCCGCTCGGCGAGCCTGGGGTCCGCGGGCGGCGCCGCGCGCGTCGGCACGGCGGGCATGGGCGCGGGGCCCGGCACCCGGCGGACCCGGGGCTGCTCCCCGGTCCCCCAGCGCCGTCCGACGACGGTGGGCCTGACGGGGGGTCCGGCGGTGCGGCCGGTGGCGTGTCCGGCGGTTTCGAGCGCGTCGGCCTCGTCCCGGAAGAGCAGATGGACGGGGATCTCCTGGGTGCTCTCGCCCACGATGAGCGGGCTCCACCGGGGAGTCCCGCCGGTACCGGCCGGGCGGCCCGCCGCACCGCCCACGGTACGTACGAACGGAGCGGCCCCCGCGCCGGGCGCCTGGGCACCGAAGGCCGCGAGGACCGGGCGGGCGGCGTATGTGTCCTCGCCGCCGGGACCGGCGACGGGACCAGCGACGGGGCCGGTCGCGATGGGCGCGCTCATGGGGTCGGCGGGAGCGGGTTCGGCGTGAGGGGGTACGTCGTGAGCGGGATCATCCTTCCCGAAGAACACGGGCTCCGAACAGCGGGCGTGATCGCCACCGCCGTCGCCTCTACCGTCGCCTCCGCCATCGTCGGGAGCCGGGAACGAGGGCGGAGGCTCCGGCACGAGCTCAGCCGTGTCCTCAAGCGCCGGCTCGACCGCCGGCTCGGTCACCTGCTGGGGCATCCGCTCGGACTCGGGCCCGGGATCAGGCCGGGGCTCGGGCTGGAGCTGGGGCTCGGGCTCGGGCTCGGGTGCGTGTTCCACCGGCGGCGGTGTGCGCCGTACCGTGAACACGCCCCTCAGCTCGTCCTCGTCGTCATTCGGCCGCCAAGTCGTCGTCATCCTTGCCTCCGTCATGCGAAGAGTCGCCGCCAGGTTTCCGGACCGGGGTAGCCGTTGGCCGCGCTGCCGCGCCAGCCCTGGGCGCGCTGGAACGCCTCAACGTTGCGCCGGTCGGCCTCGGTCCAGAGCCGGCCCGGACCCGAGGTGTAGTGCTTGCCGAAGCCCTTTCTCACCAGTTGCCTGCCGAGCTGCTCGACATGGACGCTGGACTGGCCCGGCCGGAAGAACCGGACGCCCGGGAACGCCGCCGCCTTCCCCGTACCGCTCCCGTTCCCGCCGCCGACGGAACCGCTGCCGCCGGGGCCGACGGAGCCGCCGGGGCGCCCGCCCGCTCCCCCGGCCGGGATGTTCTTGCCCAGGCCCTTCACCAGCAGGCGCCAGGTCCCGGGCCCCGGCGTGCCGTCCGCCTCGGCGCCCCGCCAGCCCTGCGCGAGCTGGAACGCCCGGGTGGCCCGCCGGTCCGCCTCGCCCCACTGGGGTCCGGGGCCCTGGCTGTAGAAACGCTTGCCGCCCCGCTGGATCAGCAGCCGCCCGAGCCGGGTGACATGCGCGTTGCGCGCGCCGGGCCCGAAG
This sequence comes from Streptomyces scopuliridis RB72, assembly GCF_000718095.1. Classification (GTDB taxonomy): domain Bacteria; phylum Actinomycetota; class Actinomycetes; order Streptomycetales; family Streptomycetaceae; genus Streptomyces; species Streptomyces scopuliridis. The sequence continues at coordinate 76,119 of NZ_JOEI01000031.1, forward strand.
GAGCGCGCCCCCGGGTACGCCGCCGACGTCCCGGCCCCCTTGCCCGTGGCCGAGTTCGGCGCCTTGCCTTCCGATACCTCGGTCAGTCCCTTGTAGCGGTAGGGCACATAGCGGTCGGGGTTGCTCCAGTACCCCACCGGCGTGGACTCCATACGCGCATGCGGCTTGGTCTGCTCGTAGGCCACGTAGTAGGAGTGCGTGTAGTCGGTCCAGCCGCCGAAGAGCGTGACGTGCGACCCCTTGTTGGGGTCGGCCGGATTATGGAAGAGCAGCATGTCCCCGGGCTCCAGCTCGTCCCGCGAGATCCGTACGCCGAAATCCGCGAGGCTGCCCGTCCACTCGTTGTCGGAGAGGTTCCAGGCCATCGACACATAGCCGGAGCAGTCCTGGCGGTACCCGTCCGACCAGTACTTCTCCATGCTGTACGGCACCTGCGCCTGCACCCACCGCTTGGCGCGGTTGATGATGTCGGCCCGGGTGGTCGCGCGCAGTTCGCCCGGCGGCTTGCTCGCCCCGGGGCCGGGCAGTGGCCGCCCGTGCAGGGGGCCGCTGCCGCCCTGCGGGGTGCCCGGATTCGGATCGACGGAGGTTCCGGTCGCCGTACCGGACGGCGCGGCGGCCCCTGCCGTGTCGGCGCCCGCACCCGTCGCGCCCAGCGCGACCCCCGCGGCGGTCATCAGCACCAGCGCGCGCCGGGCACCGTGCGCGGCCGGATGACCACCGGCCCGCACCGGCAGCCCTCTGGCCAGATCGCGCCGGTGCTCGGCGCATCCCGCACAGGGGCAGTCGGGAGCGGGCTCGTACTCCTCGAAGACCGGGACGGTCATGCGATCCCCTCCACACTCATCAAGATCTTTGGGCGCGGCCGCACGGGCGCCGACGCGTCAACTGTCCGAAACTGTCAGAACAAATCGCATTTTGACGGATCAAGGGGAAGAAAAGACAATCCGACAGGCCGCAACACCCATCAAATGGTCGGGGCCAACCAAGCCGATCGGGTAGAGTTGGCCAGGTCAGCAGGCGCCGCTAGCTCAGTTGGTTAGAGCAGCTGACTCTTAATCAGCGGGTCCGGGGTTCGAGTCCCTGGCGGCGCACGCACAGTCGAGGCCCCCTCACTTCATGTGAGGGGGCCTCGCTCGTCTCTTCACTCACTCCAGGGGCACGGGCCGCGGCGTACACCGACGCCCCGACCGGTCCGGTCAACTGCACAGGGTCTTCACGTCAGGCACCGCGGGACCGCCAACTGCCCCGGCCGCCCCACGAGCCCGTGAAGTACCGCCTGAGCTGGGAAGTTTCCCGAAACAATACGGTGACACCCCGCGCCGCGCCGCTCACGATACGATTCCTCCGGGGCGGATGCCCCAGGGTTCTTCACACGATCAGACTGACCTTGTGAACGCCAATGGGGCATGCGGTCCGAACAGTTGGCCGCGGTACGAGGGGATGTCCCAGCGGTGGGTCCGGCGGGGGCGGGGGCCCCGTCCGTGCCGGGTGGCCGTGACCGGCGTCATGCAACCGGACGGCCGCCGTTTCCTCTCTATGGGACGGGGACGGCAATTCACGCGTCCGGGGCGATGGTCGAGGGGGACCGTTCCGGATGAATCGATCGACCGATCACGCGACAAGCGTGCGTGCGGGGGGATGGCTCATGACGTCGACGTCAGACGGCGACCAGCGGAACGACGACGTTTCCCGGACCACCCAGCTCCGGATTCCCTCGCATCTCCGAAGGGGCGGGAGCCGGCAGCGGCCGAAGAAGGACGTCCTGCCGAAGTACGACTACGAGCACTACAGCCGGCTCGCCGGGCCCCTCACCAGGCCCGACCCGGCCAAGCCGTACCGGGTCCAGTACCGTTCGCTGCTCTCGCAGGAGCCGCACCGTATCCGCGCCGCCCTTCTCCTCGGCGCCGCGCCGCTGCTCTCGCTCGGTCTCTTCGTCTGGCTGATGCAGCCGCAGCACTGGACGGAGCGTGACCCGAACCTCAAGAACGACCTGCTGCTCGTCCTCGACATCGTGATGCTCGTCTCGATCGGACTGATCGAGCTGTTCCGTACGATGAACGTCCTCTCGAACGCGCACGCGACGCTGGTGGCGCGCGACCCCATACCCGTCGTGCCCGAGGCCCATACCCGCGTGGCCTTCCTCACCTCCTTCGTACCGGGCAAGGAGCCCCTGGAGATGGTGACGAAGACGCTGGAGGCCGCCGTGAAGATCCGGCACCGCGGGCCCATGCACGTATGGCTGCTGGACGAGGGCGACGACCCCGCCGTCAAGGAGGTCTGCGCCCGCCTCGGCGTGTATCACTTCTCCCGCAAGGGCGTGGCGAAGTGGAACCAGGCCAAGGGCGCGCACCGCGCGAAGACGAAGCACGGCAACTACAACGCCTGGCTGGACGCGCACGGCGACGACTACGAGTTCTTCGCCTCCGTCGACACCGACCACGTACCGATGCCCAACTACCTGGAGCGGATGCTCGGTTACTTCCGCGACCCGGATGTCGGCTTCGTCATCGGCCCGCAGGTCTACGGCAACTACGACACGTTCGTCACCAAGGCCGCCGAGTCGCAGCAGTTCCTCTTCCACGCGCTGATCCAGCGCGCGGGCAACCGCTACGGCGCGCCCATGTTCGTCGGGACGAGCAACGCCGTCCGGATCAGGGCGCTCAAGCAGATCGGCGGTCTGTACGACTCGATCACCGAGGACATGGCGACGGGCTTCGAGATGCACCGCGCCAGGAATCCGCGCACCGGCAAGAAGTGGCGCTCGGTCTACACCCCGGACGTGCTGGCCGTGGGCGAGGGCCCGACCGCCTGGACCGACTTCTTCACCCAGCAGCTGCGCTGGTCGCGGGGGACGTACGAGACGATCCTCAAGCAGTACTGGCGCGGGTACGGCACGCTGCCGCCCGGCAAGCTCTTCAACTACACGATGATGATCATTTTCTACCCGATGTCAGCGCTCAACTGGATCCTGGCGGCGCTGAGTTGCGCGCTGTTCCTGGGGATGGGCGCCTCGGGTGTGCAGATCGACCCGGCGATCTGGATGATGCTGTACGGCAACGCCTCGGCTCTCCAGATCGGTCTCTACATCTGGAACCGCCGGCACAATGTCTCGCCGCACGAGCCCGAGGGCTCCGGCGGGCTGGCCGGTATGGCGATGTCCGCGATGTCCGCGCCGCTGTACGCCCGTTCCCTGATGGACGCGGTCCTGCGGCGCAAGAGCAGCTTCGTGGTGACGCCCAAGGGCGACTCGTCCAGCCCAGACACGCTCTTCGGCACGTTCCGGATCCATCTCTTCTTCATCCTGATCTTCGGCGGATCGCTGGTCTCCTCCTTCTTCTTCGGGCACGACCATCCGGCGATGATCACGTGGGCGACGCTGGCCATGCTGATCACGGCGGCGCCGATCATCGCCTGGCGCTGGGGGATGCGCGAGGAGAAGAAGAAGCGACGGGGACAGTCCGGGCAGCGAGCGCAGCGGGGACAGCGGGGTGCGCACCGGGGTGGCGGCGGTGGCGGTCACGCGCGGCCGGCGGGCGAGGCGCCACCGACCGTGCCGGGGCCCACCGTTCCCGGCTCGGCGCTCCCGCAGGCGACGGCCACCGACCAGACCGTACGTATTTCCCTTGGGGGACATAAGAAATGAGCGCGATACCCGTCCGGCACAACCACCGCAAGAACCGCGCCCGTCGCATCGCGATAGGCGCCGCGGTGATCGTCGCGGTGGCTGGCTTCAACGGACCCGCGCTCTACCGGTTCAGCTCCGAGCAGTACCACGAGTACAAGATCAACCGCCCCGAGTACAAGGCGGAGAACGGCCACTGGGACTTCCTCGACATACCGGCCGACTTCAAGATCAACTCGATCCACGCCTCCTTGCTGCACACCGGCAAGGTGCTGCTGATAGCGGGCTCCGGGAACAACCAGAAGAACTTCGACGCGGGCAAGTTCGAGTCGGTGCTCTGGGACCCGGAGACCAACAAGTACAAGATGATCCCGACGCCCAAGGACATGTTCTGCTCGGGGCACACCCAACTGCCCGACGGGAACCTGCTGGTGGCGGGCGGCACGAAGCGGTACGAGAAGCTCAAGGGCGATGTCACCAAGGCCGGCGGCCTGATGATCGTCCACAACGAGGACCCGGACAAGCCGATCACGCTCCCCGCCGGCACGGTCTTCACCGGCAAGGGGAACGGCAAGACGTTCGTCTCCAAGGACCCCGTCCTGGTCGAGAAGGCGACGAAGATCTTCGACAAGGAGACGGGCGCGTTCCTGCGGACCGAACCGGGTCTGGGCCGTATCTACGTCGAGGCGCGCGAGTCCGGCAAGAAGTACGAGACCGGCACCGAGGACAACTACCGGGTGCACGGCATGAAGGGCTCCGACGCCCGCAATGTCTACGGCATCGCGCAGAAGCTCGCGCTCGACAAGAAGGACTTCCAGGGCATCAGGGAGGCCTTCGAGTTCGATCCGGTCGCGGAGAAGTACATCAAGGTCGACCCGATGAACGAGGCCCGCTGGTACCCGACGCTGACCACGCTCAAGGACGGCAAGGTCCTGGCGATGTCGGGCCTGGACGAGATCGGCCAGATCGTCCCGGGCAAGGACGAGATCTACGACCCGAAGACCAGGAGCTGGGAGTACACCGGGATCATCAGGAAGTTCCCCACCTACCCGGCGGTCTTCCTGATGGACAACGGCAAGCTCTTCTACAGCGGCTCCAACGCGGGTTACGGGCCGGCCGATGTCGGCCGCGACCCGGGGATCTGGGATCTGGAGACGAACAAGTTCGACAAGATCCCGGGGCTGAGCGACCCGGATCAGATGGAGACCTCGGCGACGGTCATGCTGCCGCCCGCGCAGGACCAGAAGTTCATGGTCATCGGCGGCGGCGGGGTCGGTGAGTCCGACAAGTCCAGCGACAAGTCCCGGCTGGTCGATCTGAAGGACCCCGACCCCCGCTTCACGGACGGCCCGACGCTGGAGAAGGGCACCCGCTACCCGAGCGCCTCGCTGCTGCCCGACGACAGTGTGCTGGTCACCGGCGGCTCGGAGGACTACCGGGGGCGCGGCGGCTCGGACGTCCTCCAGGCCAGGATGTACGACCCGAAGTCGTCCACGTACAAGCGGGTGGCCGACCCGGCGGTGGGCCGCAACTACCACTCGGGCTCGGTACTGCTGCCCGACGGCCGCGTCATGATCTTCGGCTCGGACTCGCTCTACGCCGACAAGGCCAACACCAAGCCGGGCGTCTTCGAGCAGCGGATCGAGATCTACACCCCGCCGTACCTCTTCCGCGACTCACGCCCCACGCTGTCGGGCGGCCCCAAGAGCGTCGAGCGCGGCGGCACGGCGGCCTTCAGGACGAAGGACCCGGCGTCGCTCAAGACGGCGAAACTGATGCGCCCGAGCGCGGTCACACATGTCACCGACGTCGAACAGCGGTCGGTGGCACTGGACATGACGAAGACGGCGGACGGCATCGAGGTCACGATCCCGAAGAACAGCGCGCTGGTCCCGCCGGGCCGGTACATGCTGTTCGTCACGGACGAGGAGGGAACGCCCTCGGAGGGCGTGTGGGTGGACATCCCGTAGGGGCGGTTGGCGACTCCCACGACGCGCAAGGTGTCGCGCGGGAGGGGTAGTCGGGGTGGGCCGGAGCGTGTGATGGCGGCCCACACGCCATCAAGCCTTCCGGGCCACCCCGACTACCCCCCGCCGTCGCGCGCCAAGTCCAAGGCGTAGGCCGGGTACCAGTCCCCCGCCTTCGGGCCGCCCTTGCAGTCGCCGTCCGACTCCCCCGGGCGCTTGATCCAGAGGTACGCCTTGACCAGTGGGTCGCCGGTCTTCGTGGTCGGTTGTTCGCCCAGCGCCCGGCCCGGCGGGTTGCACCAGTTCTCACTCGGGTCGCCCTGGGTGTATGGGCCGTTGCCGTTGCGGCTGGTGTCGATCACGAAGGGCTTGTCACCGACCTTCGCGGAGAGTCGCCTGCCGAAGTCCTTGCTCGCCGCCGTCGGGTAGAAGTTGGAGACATTGACCGAGAAGCCGTCCGCCTCGGCGATGCCCGCCCGTTGGAGCGGTTCGAAGAGCGCGTCGGGCGTCTGCCAGCCGGCGTTGCCCGCGTCCAGATAGACCGAGGTCGCCGGCTGCTGCTTGAGCCGCTGGATGGCGCCCTTGAGCAGGTCGTACCGCTCCTCGTGGAACTCGCCGGGGGTGCAGCCGTCCACCAGGTGCAGTACGGCGTCCGGCTCCAGGATCACGGTCGCGCGGCGGTCGCCGATGCCCTTCGCGACCTGGTCGACCCATGCGCGGTACGCGTTGCCGTCCGAGGCGCCGCCCTTGGAGAACTGGCCGCAGTCGCGGTGCGGGATGTTGTAGAGGACGAGCAGCGCGTCGCGGTCGGCCTTCGTCGCCGCTTCCGTGAAGCCCTTGGTCTGTGCCTCAGGGGTGTCGGGGCCGATCCACTCGGCGACCGGCTGTTCGGCGATCTTCCGGATCAGCGCGGCGTTCCCGGTGTCACCCGCGCTGTCGTACGCGGCGACTTGGCGCGCCGCCCTGCCGTCGGGGTTGACCCAGTACGGCGCGTCCGCCTTGGGCCGCTGGCCGATCGGCGCCGGCTTCGTACCGCCATCGCCGCCACCGTCGCCGTCGGACGAACAGCCCGCGAGCAGCAGCACCGCCCCCGCCGCCGCCACACCGGCCCGTACGCGTCCGGCCCCGGCACCACGGCCGCGACCGGTATAACTGCCGTACATTCACTCCCCCTTGGTGCACCGTCACTGTGTCCGGGGCCCGGGGCCGCCCTCCCCCGGCCGCCCCGACCGAGCCGGCCCGGTCGTCGCCAATCCTGGCATACCGGCCCCGGGCCGGGCCGGAATGCCCGTCAGCTGTCGCGCGGCTCGGTCACTCCCGTGAGATACGCCGAGACCACCACATTCGCCGTGTAGGCGCCTGCCTTGCGGTCGAAATTCCCGCCACAGGTGATCAGCCGCAGCTCGGCGCGGGACTTCCTGTGCGGCCCATAGACCTTGTTCGCGTCGAAGCGGTCCCTGCCGAAGACCCGCACATCATCGATGGTGAACTCGGCGATCTTCCCGTCCGCCCTGGTCACCCGGATCTTCGCGCCGGGCCGGGCCGCGCTCAGCCCGTGGAACACGGCCGGTTTCGTCTCGGTGTCGGCATGGCCGACGAAGAGCGCGGCGCCCTCAGCGCCCGGCTGGACCCCGCCGCCGTACCAGCCGACCGCGCGCGGTGTCGCGTACGGCGGCGGGTCGATCGCTCCGGTGTCATCGAGCCCGCGGGCCACGACCGGCGCGTCGATCCCTATCGTCGGCACCTCCACCCGCCGCGGCTCCGCGGGCTCCAGCGGGGTACGGGCCGGTGGCAGCGCCACCCTCAGCGGGCGGCCGACCGCCGCCACATCGCCGGTGGTGAGCGCCGCGGACCGCCCGCCGGGTCCTTCACCGAGGTCGCGGCCCCAGAGCCAGAGCCCCAGCAGCAGGACGGCCCAGGTCACTCCGGCCAGCAGTCTGCCGATGCCCGGGGTCGCGCTCCGGCCGGACATATCAGTCCGAGTCCCGCTCGGAGCGGCGCGACCGCCGAGCGCTCCTGAGCGCCACGGCGACCGCGGCGACGCCCGCCAGGACCAGGCCGATCACCGCGTGCGGCGTCCCGGGACCGGTCGACTCCGCGTCCGCCCGGGTGTTCGTACGTACGTCACGTACGTCACCCACGTCCGCGGCCAGGGGCGCCGCGCCACCGCCGCCCGCCCGGACCGGTGCGACGGGACTGGCGTGGTGATCGGGCCGGTCGGTCCTGGCGTGGGCGACGACATCGAAGCTGCCCGCGCCCGCGTGACCATGGCCGTCACAGCGCACGTCGATCTCGTATCTGCCCGCCTTGACGGAGGGTCCGATCAGCGCGCTGCCGGTGCCGTCCTTCAGCTCCGCCTCGGCGACGAAGATCCGCGACGCGGCGGCGCCCGAACCACTCGCGCACCCCTCGGCCCTGATCTCGATCTCTCCGCCCGGGGCGACGGCGGACGGGGTGACCGTGACCCGTACGGAGTCATGGGCGTGCGCGGCGGCGGCGCCGAGAACGGGCGCGGCCACCAGTACGGCGACCGCCCCCGAAGCACGGAGAGCGAGCAACCTTGAACGCATCGTGAACCTCCTGGTACACGACAGACTCACGCGCGCCGCGGGTTTTCGCATCCGCAGCGCGCGGTCACTCGCTCATACGCCGCACGGACCCACTCAGACGCGGTCGATCAGATCGGCGATCGAGTCGACGATCTTCGACGGACGGAACGGATAGCGGTCGACATCGCCGGGGGTCGTCACACCGGTCAGCACGAGGAAGGTCTCCATCCCGGCCTCCAGACCGGCCAGCACATCGGTGTCCATCCGGTCACCGATCATGGCGCTGGTCTCGGAGTGCGCGCCGATGGCGTTGAGCCCGGTCCGCATCATCAGGGGGTTGGGCTTGCCCGCGAAGTACGGTGCCTTGCCGGTGGCCTTGGTGATCAGCGCGGCGACGGCGCCGGTCGCCGGCAGCGGGCCCTCGGTCGAGGGGCCTGTCTCGTCGGGGTTGGTGCAGATGAACCGCGCTCCGCCGTTGATCAGCCGGATCGCCCGGGTCAGCGCCTCGAAGCTGTACGTACGGGTCTCGCCGAGCACCACATAGTCCGGCTCATGGTCGGTGAGGATATAGCCGATGTCGTGCAGGGCCGTCGTCATCCCGGCCTCGCCGATGACATACGCCGTACCGCCGGGCCGCTGGTCCTCCAGGAACTTGGCGGTGGCGAGCGCCGAGGTCCAGATGTTGTCCACGGGCACATCGAGACCCATCCGGGCCAGCCGGGCCTGGAGATCGCGCGGGGTGTAGATGGAGTTGTTGGTGAGGACGAGGAACGGCTTGCCCGACTCCCGCAGTCGCTTGATGAATTCGGCGGCGCCGGGGATCGGGACCCCCTCATGGATGAGGACGCCGTCCATGTCGGTGAGCCAGGACTCGATCGGCTTGCGCTCTGCCACTGGACTGTTCTCCGCTCTGCGGTGGCCAATAATGCACGGTCCGACACGCCCAGCCTAACCAGGGCGTGCGATGGACAGCACAGGGTCCCGTCCACCGCGCGAGCAAGAGGGAAGGAGGCCGGCCGGGCAGGTCGTCGTGAGCCGGGCCCGGCCGGTCAGGGGCGCCCGGTCCGCAACCGCCGTACGCCGACGACCAGCACGACTCCGGCCGCGAGCAGGGCCACGGCGGCGGCGATCCGGCCGATGAGGTCGCCGCCGAGATCGCCGCCGGTTCCGGTGCGGGCGAGTTCGGACTCGGGGGGTTCGTAGACGCCGGGGGTGGCGGTGGGCGGGGGTGTGGCGGCGGGCATGGGGGGCACGGCTATGCCGGAGTCCGGGTCCGGGTCCGCGTCCGGGTCCGGGGTCCGGGCCGGGTCAGTGCTCGCTTCCGTGTGCGCCTCCGCCCTCTTCTCCCTGTCCTCCTTGTCACCGCCCTCCTTGTCGCGGCTACCCTTCTTGTCCCCGTTCGCCCCGCCCCCGCCGACGGCGAAGTCGTACGCGTTGGACTGCCCCACCCAGTCACCGTCACCACCCCGGCGCTGCACGGTCGCGGCGCTCATCACGACCCTGTTCGGGCGCGCGTCCGCGGTGAAGGCGAGCCGCGCGCTGACGGTCACGGTCCGGCCTCCGGGGACGACGAAGCCCGGGAAGCCGTCGTCGAGCACGCCGACGATCTCGTCCTCGTCGGTCTTCGCCAGCGACAGCGTGCGCCACCGCCCTCCGTCGCCGGACGTCGCCGGCCTGATCTGGAGCGTGACCTGGGAGACGGCGAGTGTCCGGTCCCGGTCGGCGAGGACGACCACGGGATGGATGTGCCGGCAGTCCGCGTCCGTGGTGTTGGTCAGATCCAGAAACCAGGCCCCGGGGCCGCCGCCGGGCCGGAAACCGGCGGGCCCGCCATGGATACGCGCCTCGATCGGGAAGTCACGACCGGAGACATCGCCACAGCTCGGCTCACGCGTCCCCTCACGCGCGCCTTCACGCGCGCCTTCACGCGCCGACTCACGCGCACCGGCCGAGGCCGCCTGGACAGCCGTCACCTGCGCCGCCCGCGCTTCCGGTGTGAGCGCGGGCAGCAGAGGCACGGCTGTCGGCGCGATCGCGGTGGCGGCGGTGACGCCGAAGGTGAGGGCGCGGCGCAGTCGAACGGCTCGGGCGAGGCGGTCGGATCGCGAGGAAAACGAGGGTCGCATGGGTCGCATGAGTCGCACGGCCTTTGCTGATCGCGTGACGGTCGGGGCAGCTGCCTGGCCGGCCGGTCGGCCGCCACGGGGCCCGCATCCCTGACGCTGTCATGTGCCGGAGGCCCGGCCCGAGCGCTGTACCCCCAAATGGCTGACTCATCGGACAAATAGACTCGATCAGCCCAGCTCCGCACTCCGGCGATGCCGGAACACCGGCGCCAGGACCAGCTGCGCGGCACCCTCCGCGACCGGGTGCGCGCCTCCCTCGGCCGCCGCTACGGGGATGCCCGCCCCCCGGGCGCGTTCGGCGACGGCGGCGGCCACTCCCCGTACGAAAGGCTCCTCGTGCGCGGCGATCGTCCGGCCGCCGAGCAGTACGCGGTCGATGTCGAGCAGCCCCACCAGGTTCGCCGCCCCGGCGCCGAGCACCCGCGCGGCCTCCGCCATATCGCCGCGCGCGACCGCCGCCAGACAGAGCGCCTCGATACAGCCGCGGTTTCCGCACTCGCACAGGGGCCCGTCGAGCTGGATGACCTGGTGGCCGAACTCGCCCGCGCCGGTGCGCGCCCCGCGGTGGAGCGTGCCGCCGAGGACGAGCCCGGCCCCCAGGCCCGTACCGAGATGGAGATATACGAACGAGTCGCCGGGCCCGCGCAGCGCCAGTCCGAGGGCGGCGGCGTTGGTGTCCTTGTCGAGGACGACGGGGAGCTGGAGGCGGGCGGCGAGGGCGTCGCGCAGCGGGAAACCGTCCCACTGCGGAAAGCCGGTGACGCGCCGGGGTACGCCGGTGGCGTGGTCGAGCGGCCCGGGCATCGCGACCCCGACACCGAGCGGCCCTCCGACGCCAAACCCCTCCTGTACGGACTCCACGCGCCCGCCCTCAACGTGCCTGGCCTCCGCCCGCGCCGCCTCCGCCCGTACCGCGTCCACCTGTACCGCCGCCGCCTCGATCACCCGCTCCGCCCCCGCCCCGAGGTCGAGCGGCACCCTCCGTACGGCCACCGGCGTACCGGCCAGGTCGACCAGGACCGCCGTCAGTTCGTCGCGGTCCAGATGCAGGCCCACGGCGTGCGCGGCCGAGGGAACGAGCCGCAGTACGGTCCGGGGCTTGCCGCCCGTGGAGGCGCGGCGCCCGGCCTCCGCCGCCATGCCCTCCGTACGCAGTCTGGCCGTGATCTTGCTGACCGCCTGCGGGGTGAGGCCGGTGCGTTCGGCGAGTTCCAGCCGGCTGATCCCGCCCTCGCCCGCCGTACGCAGCAGGTCGAGCACCAGCGCCGCGTTGTGCCCGCGCAGCACCGGGAGATTGGCTCCCGCGTTCCCTCTGTTCACATCCGTCACGTCTGCCATTGTCTCTCCTGCTTGCACTTTGGAAACACCGTTGCTTAAGTGGACGCATGACTGGTACCGGCACCCCTCTGCGCGTCGGACTCGTGGGCTACGGCCTCGCGGGCTCCGTCTTTCACGCCCCGCTGATCGCCGCCACCGACGGGCTCGCCCTCGATACGGTCGTCACCTCCAGCCCGGAGCGCAGGAAGCAGGCGCGCGCCGAATTCCCCGGCGTACGGTTCGCGGCCTCGCCGGACGAACTGTGGCAGCGGGCGGACAGCCTCGACCTCATCGTCATCGCCTCCCCCAACAAGACCCATGTCCCGATCGCGACGGCCGCGCTCAAGGCCGGTCTGCCGGTCGTCGTGGACAAGCCGGTCGCGGGCAGCGCGGCCGAGGCGCGTGAGCTGGCCGCGCTCGCCGAGGAGCGCGGGCTGCTGCTCTCCGTCTTCCAGAACCGCCGCTGGGACAACGACTTCCTCACGCTCGCCCGGCTCATCGCGGCCGGTGAGCTGGGCGACGTACAGCGCTTCGAGTCCCGCTTCGAGCGGTGGCGCCCGCAGCTCAAGGGTGGCTGGCGCGAGTCGGGCGCGGCGGAGGAGATCGGAGGTCTGCTGTACGACCTCGGGAGCCATGTCGTCGACCAGGCGCTGGTGCTGTTCGGCCCGGCGGTACGGGTGTACGCGGAGGCGGACGTACGCCGCCCCGGCGCCGAGGCCGACGACGACACCTTCATCGCGCTCACGCACGCGAACGGCGTGCGCTCCCATCTCTACGCCAGCGCCACCACCGCCCAACTGGGCCCGCGCTTCCGCGTACTGGGCTCGGCGGCCGGCTATGTGAAGCACGGACTCGACCCCCAGGAGGCGGATCTGCGCGAGGGCAGGCGGCCGGGCAGGGGTCCCGGCTGGGGCGTGGAGCCCGAGTCGCTGTGGGGCCGGATCGGGGCCGGGGAGTCGCCGCTGACGGGCGGCGGCCACCCCGTGGAGACCGAGCCGGGCGACTATCCGGCGTACTACGCGGGGATCGCCACCGCACTGCGCGAGGGCACCGCGCCGCCGGTGACGGCACACGAGGCGGCGGCGGCGCTCGACGTACTGGAAGCGGCGCGGCGCTCGGCCCGCGAAGGCACCGCGGTCACGCTGGAGGTCCGGTCATGACCACCGCCGCTTCCGCCACCCCCACCCCCACCCCCACCGCCACGGTGGCCGAACTCGAAGCGCAGGAAGCCCGGCTGATCCTGTCTCACTTCACGTACGACGACGCGTGGGCGCTGGGCACTCTGCTGGTCGAGCTGGCGCGCGAACAGAGCGCGCCGGTGGCGATCGACATCCGCCGGGGCGCGCAGCAGCTGTTCCACTGCGCCCTGCCGGGCTCGACGGCGGACAACGACGCGTGGATCGACCGCAAGCGCCGGGTCGTGGAGCGGTACGGCGCCAGCTCGTTCCTCGTGGGCGCGCGCTTCCGCGCCAAGGGCACCAGCTTCGAGGAGTCCTCCCGCCTCGCCCCGGACCTGTACGCGGCGCACGGCGGCTCGTTCCCGATCGCGGTGGAGGGCGCGGGCGTCATCGGTACGGTGACGGTCTCGGGGCTGCCGCAGGCGGAGGACCACGCCATGGTGGTGCGGGCGCTGGAGCGACTGCGCGGCTGAGGAGTTGGGGTGGGTACGGAACGGGCGGACCGTTCCGTACCCCGGCTGCCTCGCGACCCCGGCTGCCTCGCCGCGCGTCACGCGTCCTTGAACTCCTGGCGCTGCCGCCCCAGTCCCTCGATCTCCAGCTCCACCACATCACCCGCGCGCAGATACGGCTTGGGCTCCGGCTTGCCCAGCGCCACCCCGGCCGGCGTCCCGGTGTTGATGACATCGCCCGGGTACAGCGTCATGAACTGGCTGACGTACCGCACGACTTCACCCACCCCGAAGATCTGCTCGGCGGTCGTCCCGTCCTGCTTCAGCTCACCGTTGACGCGGAGCCTGAGCGCCAGGGCCTGCGGGTCGGGCACCTCGTCCGCGGTCACCAGCCAGGGGCCCAGCGGGTTGAACGTCTCGCAGTTCTTGCCCTTGTCCCAGGTGCCGCCGCGCTCGATCTGGAACTCGCGCTCGGAGACATCGTGCGAGACGGCGTACCCGGCGACATGCGCCAGCCCGTCCGCCGCGGAGTCCAGATAGCGGGCGGTACGACCGATGACGACGGCGAGTTCGACCTCCCAGTCGGTCTTGACGCTCCCCCGGGGCACGAGGACGGTGTCGTCCGGGCCGACCACGGTGTCCGGCGCCTTGAAGAAGATGATCGGCTCGGCCGGAATCTCGGCTCCGGTCTCCGCCGCGTGATCGTGGTAGTTCAGCCCGATGCACACGATTTTGCCGATCCGCGCGAGCGGCGGACCGATGCGCAGACCGGATCCGTCGAGTTCGGGCGGTTCGCCCGACGACCCGTCGAGTACGGGCAGTTCGCCGGACGCGGCCGCCGCCCGGATCCGGTCGAGCGCGGCGTCATCGGCGAGCAGCGCGCCGTCGATGTCCGTGACCAGCCCGGACAGGTCCCTGAGGGTCGTCCCGTCCTGGTCAAGCAGCGCGGGACGCTCGGCCCCGGCCGTACCGACACGCAGCAGCTTCATGTCTGTCTCCTCTGCTCGAACATGACCCGGCCGATGGGTGCGGTCATCGGAGGGGATCGGCTGATCCTCCAAGACATCCGATCACTCTGCAAGACCCTGTTCACACCCTGGACCGCCCTGTCAGGGGGTGGCGGTGGCTTCAGGTGGCGGCGGCCAGCGCGCCCGACGGATACATGTCCCGGTAGAGGAAGTAGCGTTCGGCCGCCGTCCACGTCGTACTCGTCACCACGTACAGCGCGGCGGCCAGCGGCACCACGGCGACGGTGAAGAGCGTCGCGAAGGACAGCAGCGGCATCATCTTCGTCATCGCGCCCATGCCCGGCATCGGCTGCCCGTCGGGCCCCGCCGGCATCGCGGGAGTGTGCGCCATCTGGATCTTCGTCCGGCGGAAGTTGAAGGTGGCGACCCCGGCGACGATCGCGAAGAGGCCCAGATACACGAGCCCCGCGCCACCCAGCACCCCGCCGTGCGCGAGCGCGTCCGTCCAGCGGTCACCGAGCGGCGCGGCGAAGAGGGAGTGGCCGAGCAGTTCGTTCCGCTCGCCGCCGATCGTCCGGTTGGAGAAGAGGTGGTACATCAGGAAGAACGCGGGCATCTGGAGCAGGCTCGGCAGACAGCCCGAGAGCGGCGAGACCTTCTCCTTGGCGTGCAGTTCCATGAGCGCCTTCTGCATGCGCTCGGGGTTCTTGCCGTGCTTCTTGCGCAGTTCGGCGATCTGCGGGGCGAGTTTGGTACGTGCCTTCTGGCCGCGGGCCGCCGCGCGGGAGAGGGGGTGGATCGCCAGCCGTACGCAGGCGGTGAAGAGGATGATCGCCGCGGCGGCGGCGCCCGCGCTGAAGAGCGGCTGGAGAAGATTGGCGAGTTGTCCGACCAGATTGGCGAAAACGGACATGGTGAGCCCTCCGTGGGTCACGTCGTGCCGGATGAGATCAGCTCGGCGTGACGACCCGCGCGGGGGTGTGGAGAGGGTGCGTACGTACAAGAGGGTGGGTACGTACAGGGGGCGCTTGCCCCTGCGTATCCCCGCTCTGCGTACGCCTGCCCCGCGTACCCCTGCTACGCGGCCGTCGGAAGAAGACGGCCGGGTGCTCGGGGCCGGGTGCGGCCCGAGGCGTCGGGGTCCCGTTGGGGCAGGAAGGCGGTGCGTTGCTCGCGGTCGCGGATGGCCGTACGTACCCGGTGCCGCGGGTGAGCGGGTACGGAGCGCGCGCTGATCAGGGCGCAGACGACGAGGGCGGAGCCCGCGGCGGCCGTGGCGGTGGCGGCGAGCGCGACGGCGGCGGAGAGGCTGCCGGCGTCGAGGAGCAGGACTTCGGCGACGAGGAAGAGCAGCAGCCCGGCGGGGCGCGGCAGCCGCAGCGCGCGGACCATGGCCTGCCCCTCTCGTTCCGGGTGTCGGAGTGCCTTATCGGAGTGCTTTATCGGAGTGCTTCTACGACAAACGCCGCTTCAGCCGTTATACACGATCGGTCTCCAGTGGCTGAAGCAGCCGACGGGACCGGAGCAGGGCCCGGCGTACCGGATGCCCCGGGTCCGGATCGAGGTACGGAGACGCCGCGGGCCGGGCATTCGCCGTACGCGCCCAGTTACGTACCGCGGGCGTCATGTGTGAGCACGCCTAGCGGCTTCGCCCTGTCCCCGCCCCTTCCCCGTCCACCCGCGCGGTGTGGAGTCCGTCCCGGCGGGGCTCACGGTGCTGGGCGCGGCGGCGGTGCCGGCGCTACGGGAGCGCCGCCCGAAGGCGAAGGCAAGGCATCGACCCCAACGACGGAATCGACGGAATCGAGCGAATCGTGCGCGAGCACATCCGCGTCCGGCCGAGGGTCGACGTCGGCCGTCCCCACGTACGTCACCACCAGCGCGACGACAAGATTCGCGGCGAGCGCGACGATCCCCGCGTTCACCCCCCACACCGGATCGTGGCCGGTGAAGACCAGCGCGCACACCGTCCCCACCCCCACCGCGAGCCCGCTCAGCCCGCCCGCCAGCGTCAGCCGCCGCCACACCAGCCCCAGCAGCACCATGGGAAGCAGCTGCGCCATCCCCTCGTACGAGATGAGGGAGAGCCGTACGAGCGTGTTGGGCGCGGCGTACGTCAGCACCAGCGCGCCCGCGCCCGCCGCCACGACGACCACCTGCGCGGCGCCCTTCTGCCTGGCCCGCCAGCGCGGCACGAGCGAGAGCACGCTGCGCCCCCACATCGTCCCGATCACCAGCATGAACACGGCCATCGGCACGATGGAGGAGAGGGCCGCGGCGACCCCGATGATCCCGACCGCCCAGGCGGGCAGCGAGTCGACGACAAGCCGGAAGAGCGCGAGGTTGGAGCCGGCGCCGGTGAGCCCGGGGACGACGAAGAGCGCGGCCATGCCGAGCAGCATCGGGATGAAGAGCAGCACGTTGTAGGCGGGCAGCCAGATCGCGTTGCGGCGCAGCGCGTCGGCGCTGCGGGCGCCCAGATAGCCGGCGACGGTGGTGGGGAAGATGACGACGGTCAGCGCGTTGAGCAGCGAGGTGGTGATGAACCAGGCCGTACCCAGCCCGCTGCCGCCCGCTCCGCCGCCACCGTGTCCCGGCAGGGTCAGCCACTCCCCCTTCTGCGCGACCAGCCGGTCGAGGAGCGGCCCGTACCCGTCGAAGTAGTGCAGCGGCACATAGACGGCGAGGAACCCCAGGGTGCCGATCACCAGTACGTCCTTGAGCACCGAGACCCAGGCGCTCCCCCGCAGCCCGCTCACCACCACAAATCCCGTGGTCACCGCGAAGGCGATGAAATACCCCCAGTCAAGGCTTATCGCCCCGTACGAGATGGTCGAGACGACCACACCCATGCCGGTGATCTGGAGCTGGATGTACGGCAGGAGGAAGACGGTCGCGAGCACCGCCGTCAGAGCGCCCAGCCAGGGGCGTCCGAAGCGGTGGGCGAGTATGTCCGTGATCCCCACAAGATCATGGCGGCGCGCATAGCCCCACAACATGGGCCCGACGACATAGCCGACGGCGTAGCCGCAGGACATATAGGCGACCACATAGAGGACGGGTGCCCCGTAGTTGTAGCCCCAGCCCGCGGCGCCCAGATAGCTGAAACTCGTATAGCTCTCGCCGGCCATCAGCACCCAGATGAAGACGGCGCCGAGACTGCGTCCCCCGACGGACCACTCGGCGATCCCGCCGCCCGTACGCCGCCGGACGGCGAGCAGCCCGAGGCCGACCGTCCCGACCATGAAGACGGCGAAGATCGTGGTGGCGACAGCGGCGTTCACTCCGCTCCCTCCCGGCGCCGCAGCCGCTGATCCCCGCGCCAGGCCAGCGCGACGGCGACGGGCGTCAGCACCGTCGCGCCGAGCAGCCACAGGGACAGGAACGGCAGCCCGAGGATCACGGGCTCCACCCGGTTCACCCAGGGCAGCGCCACCAGGAACAGCACGAAGGGAACCAGCAGCCAGAGCAGATGAGGACGGTGTCGGAGCACGTCAGGACCTTAGACGAGGCACGACCGACCGCCCCCCTCCGCTCCCGCCCCGCACGGCAGTACGGTGTCCGTCATGCGCCCCGACATGCCTGCCGACCACACCACGGAAGCCGAGCGCCTGCTGCGCACCGCTGCCCAGTACCCCGAGGATCACGAGCCCCTGCTCCTCCGTGCCGCGGCCCATCTGGAACTGGCCGGCGACCGCGACCGCGCGACCGGCCTCTACGACACCCTCCTCGCGGCCTCCCCCGACCACCCCCACCTCGTGAAGGCGCTCCAGGCCGCCAACCTCTGGGAGTACGGCCACGAGGCGGAGGCCCACGCGATCATCGACGGCCTGCGCGCCGCGGCCCCGCTGGACCCGGGCCCCTGGGAGATCGTCGCCGAGACCCTGGAGTCCCACGACGAGCTCGAAGCGGCTCACGACACCTTCACGACCGCGCTCAACACACTCCTCACCCCCGGCGAAGAGGTCCCCTACCCGGTCCACAACCTGCTGATCGGCCGCCACCGCGTCCGCCGCCTGCTGGCCCTGGACCACGACGACTGGGACGGTCTCGCGGACCGCGTCAACCCCGCCTCGGTCACCCTCGACGAACTCCACGACCCCAAACGCCTCTGGTCCCTGGGCTCCGACAACCCCGCCGAACTCCAGGCCGAGATCACCCGCCTCCGCGCCGAGCTCGGCTCGTACCGTACGGCCCTGTCCCGCCCGTTCCCGGTGGCGATGCTCCACTGGCCGGCCCCGGAACTGACCGAACTCCTCGCCGCGTACCCGACCCTGGCCACCGAGTACCCCTCCCACGAGGCCCACCTGTCCCACCTCGAATCCTCCCTCCGCGACCTCGCCGCCACCGGCACCCCCAACCTGGGCATCGTTACGGCCACGGTCCCGTCGTACGAGGCGTTCGCGGCCTCGGAGCAGTCCTCCCCCTCCAACACGGACCTGCTCCCCCAATACGCCACCACCCTCGCAGCCCGAGGCCGAGCCACCCCCTGGCCCCCAGCCCGCAACGCCCCCTGCTGGTGCGGCTCGACAAAGGCGTACAGGGACTGCCACGGCGCGAATTAGCGCGGGATGTCAGTGGTTGCTGCAAAAATCAACGTCGAACGTGCGACTTCGATGAGGGGATCCCTGGATGACGGACGCGCTCGACAGCAGATCTCCGGCAACCGGACTCTACGAGCAGCTGATTACGTTGCGGCTCGAAGACCGCCTCAAGCAGTTGGACAGCACGGGGTGGCGGACGATCGATGTCGAAGTGGGCGCCGAATCCACACCTCATGTCTTGGCTCGGCATGTAGCCGAGACCGTCCGACGCGTGCTTCGAGGCTTGCCGGCTGCCGAGCGTGTCCATGCTGCGAACCACATCCTCGAATCGGTCAGCACGTTGGCTGGCGCGCAAGAGTGGGTCGACATGGTCGCCGATGGCCCCCGGCAGCTCATGTCGATAGCGGAACAGAAGGCTCCCGGCGTCTACGCCATCCGCCCAGCCACGCCACTGTCCGACACCGCCCTACTCACCAACTCCCCTGACGATCCCAACCTCGGCTTCGAGCTCCGCGCAGAGCTGGCCACTGCGGACCGCGTCGACTTGTTGTGCGCCTTCGTGAAGTGGCATGGGCTACGTGTCCTTGAGGGCGCACTATGCGCTGCCAGTGAGCGCGGAGTGCCCATCCGGGTCATCACCACGACCTACATCGGCGCCACCGAGCGACGAGCACTGGATCGACTGGTGCAGGAGTTTGGCGCGGAGGTGAAGGTGAACTATGAGCTTCGCTCCACCCGTTTGCATGCGAAGGCGTGGCTCTTCCGACGGAGTTCCGGATACGACACGGCGTACGTCGGCAGTTCGAACCTCTCCAAGGCGGCGCTCCTCGATGGCCTTGAGTGGAACGTGCGCCTCTCCTCCGTCGCCACCCCGGATGTCCTGAAGAAGTTTGAAGCCACCTTTGACTCCTACTGGAGCGAGGCAGCTTTCGAGCCGTACGACCCCGATGTTCATGGGGAGCGCCTGGACGCGGCGCTGCGAGAGGCCAGCGGGGGAACCAACGGCACCACGGGGCGGAGCATCACTCTCTCCGGGTTGGAAGTGCGCCCATATCCGCACCAGCAAGACATGTTGGAGCGTCTTGAAGTAGAGCGGGATGTCCATGATCGGCATCGCAATCTCCTCGTTGCCGCTACGGGTACGGGCAAGACGGTCATGGCTGCCCTGGACTACAAGGCGCTGCGTAGGAAGCTCGGCCGAGATCTGCGGATTCTCTTTATCGCTCACCGCAAGGAGATCCTGGAACAGTCACTCCGCACCTACCAAGGTGTCCTTAACGACGGGAACTTCGGCGAGTTGTTCGTCGGCGGTGAGATCCCTTCCGCCTGGAAGCATGTCTTCGCGAGCGTTCAATCACTCAATGCTCGGGCGTTGGATAGGCTCACTCCCGATCACTTCGACGTTGTGGTCATCGACGAGTTTCACCATGGCACAGCCCCGACCTATCGCAAGATTGTCGACCACTTCACGCCGACAGAACTCCTTGGTTTGACGGCAACACCGGAGCGCATGGATGGATTCAATATCCAGGATGAGTTCTTCGACGGTCGAATCGCCGCAGAGATGCGCTTGTGGGAAGCATTGGAGAACGAGCTCCTCTCCCCCTTCCACTACTTCGGAATCACCGACAGCACCGATCTGACAGCCATCCAGTGGAAGCGTGGATCATACGACTACACCGCCCTCAGTAATCTCTTCACTGGCAACGACGCCCGCGCCCGACTGATCGTCAAAGCCGTCGAGGAAAAGATCACTGATCCGGGACGCATGCGCGCGTTGGGATTCTGTGTTTCCGTAGCACACGCTCACTTTATGGCGAAGTTCTTCCAGCAGGCAGGACTCAACGCCACTGCACTATCTGGTGAGACACCAAGCGAACAACGCAAGGCCGCACTCAATGCACTGCGGGCCGGAGAGCTGCAAGTCATCTTCTCCGTAGACCTCTTCAATGAAGGTCTGGATATTCCTGATGTAGACACTCTGCTCCTACTTCGCCCAACATCGAGCGCCACTGTCTTCTTGCAGCAACTCGGGCGTGGTCTACGCCGCTGCGAGGGGAAGGCCGTCCTCACAGTGTTGGACTTTATCGGTCAGCACCGCAAGGAGTTCCGCTTCGAAGAGCAGTTCCGATCGCTCACGAACCTCACGCGAAACCGTCTCGTCTCCGCGATCGAGCACGATTTTCCCCAACTCCCTTCGGGCTGCCAGATCATCCTTGAGTCAAAGGCCAAGGACCTGATCATCAACAACATTCGCCAGCAGATCAGCGTGAATGTCAAACAACTGGCTGACGAAGTCCGTCAGATCGGCGAACCTCGCCTTTCATCCTATCTGGCGGAGAGCGGACGCGAGATCAAGGAGCTCTACCGTGGATCCGATCACTCCTGGACTTCCTTGCTCCGCCGCGCCAAGCTTCTCACTCCCCGCGCGCCTGACGCAGAAGCAGCCTTGTTGAAGCGAGCTTCTGCTTTCCTCCACGTAGACGACACGGCTCGCGCCGCGGCCTATACGCGCCTTCTAGAAGACGACGCCCCAACCTACGACGAGCTTTCCGACCTCGAACGCGCCTACGCGCGCATGCTCTTCTTCACCCTTTGGCCGTCGGGCGGATTCGACACCTACCAAGCCGGCCTCACATCCCTGGCTCACCAGCACGCGGTACGCAGCGAGTTGCGCCAGATTCTCGCGCACGTCCTCAACCACCTAGACCACGTCACACCGGCCTTGCCTGATGCGCACAGCGGCCTGCCGTTGCGATTGCATGCTTCATACAGTCGCGAGGAAATCCTCACCGCACTCGGCCAGTCCGCCATCGGTGGCCTATTGCCAACTAACTTCCGTGAGGGCGTCCGCTGGTGTCAGCAATCGAAGATTGATGCTCTGTTGATCACTCGTGAGAAGGACGAGAAGGACTTCTCTCCGCAAACGCGCTACAAGGACTACGCGATGAGCGACACCCTTTTCCATTGGGAGTCGCAGAATCAGACATCCGAGTCCTCACCTACGGGAATCCGTTACAGGTCTCACCGAGACATGGGCACACACGTGATGCTCTTCGTCCGCCGCTACAAGAAGACAGACATCGGCGGCCCCCAACCGTGGATGCTGCTGGGCCCGGCAGACTATGTCTCCCATGAGGGCAACAAGCCGATGGGAATCACCTGGAAACTGCACTTCCCGCTGCCTGCCGACGTCTTGACCTATTCCGCCATAGCGGCGGGTTAAACCCCTTGGAGACTGCAGCACCTTTGCACGAACTTACCCGATGGCCGCGCCCTGAGCATCAGTGATCCTAATCCAGTATCCGCCAGAGTCGGCGATGGGCTCGAACAAACCGCTGCTCGATGCGGTGTTTCTCTACCGTCCTCAGCGGTACTGAACGAGGAGCAGAGCCCTCCGCATATCGATCAATCACTTGTAGGTCATCGGTCAAGTAGAGAGCCCCACGATCCAGTCGAACATGGCAGTTGGGACACAGGCTCAGAACGTTGCCATCAATGTCAGGCCCACCATCCGGCCCTCCGAGAGGCTGGATGTGCGCCCCTTCCACATAGCTGGCACCGTCGGCCCCCACCGTCAGGGCGAGCGCACAGATTTGGCACGTGTATCCGTGCCACCGCTTTACCCTTCGCACGACCTCGGTGTCCCGAACGATCCGCTCAACTGTCGTAGTCCTCCTACGCGGAGCACCACGAAGCGCCTCTTGCACCTGCTGTTCGAGGGACGTGAGTTCCTGCTCATCGTCCGTGAGACGAAGCAGTTTGTACCGGCAGATCTGGAAGCCAGCGTTGCCCTTCTCGATCCAGCAGTCCACTACCCCATACAGCCCGTCATACCTGTATCCGTTGACAGGTGAGAGGCTCTGCTCACCGTCAGAGCCGCGGATGACACGGACCGGGTAGCCCTTGATCTGGCTGCGCCGTAGGCCGGAGTTCCCTCGGTTTTCCCACGATTGATTCTCTATCTGCCGCCCGGTGTTCCGGTTTCGACCGCCGGCACCCGTATAGAGCACCTCACTCCACAGATCACGATCGTCTTCGTAGCCATTGTTGAGCACAATCGCGTCAGCCGCGCGCTCTCCCTCGTCGTCCAGTCCCCACGAGATCCCGGCTTCACGCTCTTTGTGAAGCTTGGCTTCCTTGACATCTTGCCGGGTTGCGAAGTGAGCACCGGGGAGGATGTTGTCAACGTGTCCAAAGACAGCTCGATACGCAGCCATATGAACATGCTGCCTACAGATTGATCGATTCTGATCAGTTCTATCGCACGAGTGGAACGAGTGACTGAAAGTAGACCCTGTTTGGCTTGATCGGCGCTCAACACTATGACTGCGATGAGGGTTGAGAGAGCTCAGGCGCCAGAGCTAGAGGTACGGGCGGATGATGATGTTCGGGGGGTTTGGGCGGGATTTGGCCAGGTGGAGTTTGGTGCGGATCGCAGCTACCAATTCGTCGGGGTGGTCGCGGATCAGGGCTGGGGCCGCGCTGGTGACGTTGATGCCGTGGGACTCCAGGAGCAGGCGGCGGCGGAGGGTGGTGCGGTATTCGGTTGCGCCCAGGTGGTATTCCTCCGAGTCGACCTCCAGGGCCACCCCCGCGAACGGCCAGTAGGCGTCCGGTCGGGCAAGGAAAGTGCCCGTCGGGGTGAAGAGGGCCGGGTTCCAGAGGGCGTCCGGGAGGCCGGCGGTGCGGAGGGTGGTGCGGGCCTGGGCTTCGGCGATGGAGCGGACGCCGGCGCGGAGTTCGTCCAGGGCCGTGCGTACCGCCGGGTTGCGGAGGGCGTGGGAGGCGTGGAGTTCGGCGCGGAGGTCTTCCGGGTGGCAGCTGCATCGCTGGACCGTCGTCGCGAGGATCGCGCGGATCCGTTCCGGCGAGGGCTCGCGGGCCGCGAAGTCGGAGGCCGCGCGGACCGGGCGTACGCAGGGGATGCCGTCGACCAGGAGGGTCGGTGGCCAGCGGCTGGTGCGGCGCAGGTGTACGTACGACCTGTCGCGCAGGCCGCGGCGCGCGGCGACCAGGACGTCGGCGCGGTCCGTGCCCGCGTCCCGTACCCCGTACAGGGCGAGCGCCGCCTCGCCGGTCAGGACAGCTTTCGTGCCCGAGAGGGCGATCGTCTCCGTGTCCGCGTAGAGGACGGCGGCGAGCAGCCGTTGACGCAGGTCAGGAGCGCCGGTCTGTATCAGGACGACGCCGGGCAGTGGGCGCTGCCAGGGGCCGGACGGTGCGCAGCGGGCGTTGGTGGTGCTGGCGGCCAGGCCGGTGGCGCGCAGTTGGCGGGTGGTCGCCAGGCGGCGCTGTGTACGGGACAGCTGGGCGATGGCCGCGTCGGCGGCGGTGGTTCGGGGCATGGGGGTTCCGTGCCCATGCCGGACCCAAAGCGGACACGCGTCGGCGGACTGTGACGATCTCTTGCGTCCTCCGTAGCGTTCAAGGCATATGGTCAGATTGGGATGTGGATGTGTCAGCCCCGGCATGGGTGTGGGCCAGAAACGCTTCGATCGCCTCGTGCAGCGCCCCCGGCTGGTCCAGGTGGACATCGTGGGCCGCGGACGGGATGACTCGTAGCTCCGTCCTCGGGCGGCGCACCCGCATCTCCATAGCCTCCGCCTCCGGCATCCAGCCCGACTCGCCGCGCACGACAAGCGTCGGGCAGCGCACCCGTGACCACTCCTCCCAGAAGGAGCGGCGGGCGTTCTCCGCGACGCAGGCGACCATCACCTCCCGGTCGACGCGCGGGCGCAGACCGTCCGGGTGTTCCGCCAGGCCCGCCGCCCACGCGCGGCCGGCTGGCCCGCCGCCGAAGAACGCCGTCGCCGCCTCGATGGACGCGAAGGGGATCGGCCAGGAGTCCAGCCAGCCGCCGATACGCGCGGGCAGCTCCGGGTTGGGGCCCTTGGGGCCCGCCTCGATCAGTACCAGGGCACCGAACAGCTCCGGATGAGCCGCGGCGGCGAGCATGGCCGTATGGCCGCCCAGCGACTGGCCCACGAGGACGGGCCGGTTGAGCGCGAGGTGTTCGGCCACCGCCACCACGTCGCGTACGTGCGCCGCACGCGAGACGTCCGCCGGGCGGCGTTCGCTCGCGCCATGGCCGCGCGCGTCGTACGCGACCACGCGGTGCGCGGGCCGGAGCAGCCGTACGAGCGGGTCCCATTCGGCGGCGTGGCCCGCCAGGCCGTGGAGGAGGAGTACGGGCCGCCCGGTACCGGCCCCGTCACCACCGCTGTGGTCGAAACACGCCAGCCGTACGCCGTCGCCGCTCGGCACCGTTCTCGTCGTGTTCCCCATAGCGCCGACGGTCCCATGGCCCGCTCCCGGTACCACAACCGTTTCTCGTTAGGCTCGACGCATCGATCACATCAACAGCACGCAAAGGCGGCAAAGGTGACAGCGACTGCGACTGCGACATCGACAACGTCCGCGACCGCGACCGCGAGGATTCCGGCGGCGGCCGTGGCGGCAGGCGGGCTCGTCGGGGGTTACGGGATCGCCCGGTGGACCAAGAAGCGCCCGCTCGGCGGGGTCGCGCTCGCCGCCGCCGGCACCGTGGCCGCGCGGCAGTGGCACCGTACCGGCGGGACCAAGGCGGCTGTCGGGCTGAGCGTCGCGTACGTCGCCGCCTTCGCCGGGTCCCATCCTCTCGCGAAGAAGATCGGCGCCTGGCCCGCCGTCTTCACCGTCGCGGGTGGCGTCGCCGTCGCGTCCTGGGCCGTCAGCCGCCGCGCCGGTGGATGACCCGGCTACTCGTTGAACGGTCCCGCCCCGCCCTCCGTACTCAACAGCAACTCCCCCACGGTGGCTGGGCGCGTGAACGGACGACAGGGTCCGGATCACGCGTCCAGCGCTTTTTCCGCGCCCAGCGCTTCACCGGGCGCCCAGCGCTGCCTCACGCGCCCAGCAGATGGGACACCGTATAGATCAGCAGGCCCGCCAGCGCACCCACCACCGTGCCGTTGATCCGGATGAACTGGAGGTCGCGGCCGATATGCGCCTCGATCTTCCTGGAGGTGTCGGTGGCGTCCCAGCTCGCGACCGTGTCCGAGATCAGGGAGGTGATCTCACCGCGGTACGTGGTGACGACATACGCCGCCGCGTCCTCGATCCACCCGTCCAGCTTCCCCTGGAGCCGGGCGTCCGTCGCCAGCCGCGAGCCCAGGGAGAGGAGCGAGGCCCGCGCCCGCAGGCGCAGTTCGCTCCGGTCGTCCTCTGCGGCCGACATGATCATGGCGCGTACGGAGGCCCAGGCCGAGGCGATGATGTCCTGCACCTCGGGGCGCGCCAGCAGCTCCGACTTCAGCCGCTCGACCCGCGCGCGGGTGTCCGTGTCCGACTGGAGGTCCGCCGCGAAGTCCCGCAGGAAGCGGTCGATGGCGCCCCGCGCCGGGTGGGCCGGCATGTCGCGCATCTCGGTGATGAAGCGCAGCAGTTCCTTGTAGACGCGGTCGCCGATCCTGCGGTCCACGAAGCGCGGCGTCCAGCCCGGCGCCCCGCCCTGGACCGCGTCCATGACCGAGTCACCGTGCTCCACCAGCCAGTCGTGCGCGCGGGCGCAGATCAGATCGACCGCGCGGTGGTGGGCGCCGTCGGCGACGACCGAGTCCAGGGTCTTGCCGAGCCCCGGCGCGATCTCCACCGCGTCCGCGCGCCGGGTGATCGCCTCGCCGACGACCGCCTGGACGTCCGAGTCCCGCAGGACGGTCAGCGCGCCGCGCAGCGCCGTGGACAGCTCGGCGGTGACCCGGTCCGCGTGGTCCGGCTCCGCGAGCCAGGTGCCGAGCCGGCGGCCGATACCGAGAGCGCTCAGCCGGTTCCGTACGACCTCGGCCGAGAGGAAGTTCTCCCCGACGAAGGCGCCGAGCGACGTGCCCAGCTGGTCCTTCTTGTTCGGGATGATCGCGGTGTGCGGGATGGGCAGACCGAGCGGATGCCGGAACAGCGCCGTCACCGCGAACCAGTCGGCCAGCGCGCCCACCATGCCCGCCTCGGCCGCCGCGGCGACGAAACCGGTCCAGCCGCCCAGACCGGAGTTCTTCCCCCAGGTGGCGAGCACATAGACCAGGGCCACCAGCAGCAGCAGACCGGTGGCGGTGGTCTTCATCCGGCGGACGCCGCGCAGTTTCTCCTCGTCGGCGGCCGTATAGGCGAAGGCGGGGAGCCCCGAACGCTTTCCGGTCCCGGACGGCCGCGGCGCACCGGACCCACCGGCCCCACTGGACCCACCAGACCCACCGGACGAGCCGGACGAGCCGGACGAGCCGGACCCACTGGATCCCCCCGGCCCACCATCTGCCCCGGCCCCCGCCGGCAGGCCCACGCCGCCGCTGACGCCGCCGCCCTCCACCGCTCTCTCCGGATCTGTACGTTCCATCCGCTCCACCCGATCCACCCGATCCACGTAAGCCGGTCCGCGTAAGCCCGTCCGCGTAAGCCCGTGCGCGTAAGCCCGTGCGCGTAAGCGCCATGCTCAGCGCACTCTGCTCAACGCTCCATGCTCCCGTTCTCGTGCCCCGCGCACCGCCCCCACCGCATTGTCCCTGCCTGACGTACTCCCGGGGCGCACGTCGAGTTCCCGCGTGATGTCGGATGATGTGTTCTGTACGGAGTGATGAGGGAGACACGGGGGACTCGGGGGCTATGACCAGACATCGCGGATTTGCCCTGCTCGGGGCGCTGGTCGCGGTGGTGGCGCTGGTGTGCGGCGTCATCATGGCCGGGTACGGGCTACTGGACAGCGGCTCGCGCGCGAACGCGGGCGGCAGCGGCGCCGATGGCTCCGGGGACCCTCGTACGCGCGGACGCACCCCCGTGGGGACGGCCGCGCCCGCCTCCGCCGACAACTGGACCGGCACCTGGGCCGCCGCTCCGGCGGGCGCCGAGCCGGGGGCGCCGGTCGGTTATCCCGGGCGTTCCATCCGTAACGTCGTGCACACCAGCATCGGCGGCACCAGCGTCCGGATCACCCTCTCCAATCTCTACAGCCCCGCCCCACTGCTGATAGGCGGCGCCTCGGTGGCGGTCGGCGAGGGCGGGGGCGGCCCCGAGGCGGTCGCCGGGACCATGCGGCAGCTGTCCTTCGGCCGCCGGGCGTCCGTGACCATACCGCCCGGCGGGCAGATCGTCAGCGATCCCGTGGCGCTGCGGGTGCCGTACGACGGCGATCTGCTGGTCACGCTCCACACCCCGCGCGCCGGCGGGCCCGTCACGTACCACCGGCACGCGCTCCAGACCTCGTATCTCGCCGACGGCGACCGTACGCGGGACCTCGACGCGTCCGCGTACACCCCGTCGCGCAGGGTCTGGCGCTATCTCACCGCCGTCGATGTCCTCAACCGCGAGGCGCGGGGCGCGGTCGTCGCCTTCGGTGACTCGATCACCGACGGGGTCGGCTCCGGCTACGAGGCGAACCGCCGCTGGCCCGATGTGCTCGCCGCGCGCCTGCGCGACCAGCACATCGGCGTGCTCAACGAGGGCATCGGCGGAAACCGCGTCCTGAGTGACGCGTCATCGCAGCGCAACGGCGCGAGCGGACTCGACCGCTTCCGGCGTGACGTACTCGACCGGGCCGGTGCCAAGGTCGTCGTCATCGACCTCGGCATCAACGACATCCTGCGGGGCCGCGAGACCGACCCCGCCAGGATCACCGCCGGGCTGCGCGAACTCGCCCAGCGTGCGAAGGCACGCGGGCTGCGCGTGATCGGCTCGACGCTGACCCCGTTCGGCGCGCACCGCGGGTACAACGCCCTCACCGAGTCCGTACGCGACCGGGTCAACGAGGAGATCCGCTCGGGCCGGGTCTTCGACGAAGTCGTGGACTTCGACAAGGCGGTACGCGATCCGTACGCGCCCGACCGGATCAGGCCGGTGTACGACTCGGGGGACGGGCTGCACCCGAGCGACGCGGGGTACCGGGTGATGGGCCGTTACCTGAGTCTCCGGCTGGTGGAGGACCGGGCACCGGCCCAGCTGTGAGCGTACGGCCCCGACGGTGACGGCCCCAACCGGCCCCGACAGCGCAGGCGCCGCGACGGTGACGGCCCCGGCAATGACGCCTACGGCAGCACAGGCCGCGACGCCGCAGGCCCCGACGCCGCCGCACCCCGACGCCGCCTCGCCTCGGCCCTGCCCTGCCCTGCCCCTATCAACTGCCCCTGCCGTCAGTCCAGTTCCTTGCGGTCCGCCTTCTTCTCCAGCTTCTGGCGCCTGCGCTCCTCCTTGAGCCGGCGCTTCTCCGACTCCCGCACCTTGCGCTCCACCCCGACCCCGCCCATCAGCGCGAAGCCCGTGACGATCACCCGCGGCGACCCCGGGCTCGCCGCGCCCTCGCCCGCCTCGCCGAAGCCGCCCATCAGCCCGAAGCCCCTGACCTCGACGTCCATGTCCGGCGGTACGGTGACATGCACCCCGCCCATGATCGTGAAGCAGCGGATCACCACATCGCGGTCCTCGAACCGCGCCTCGCGCAGATCGATCTCGCCGCCCGCCTGGAAGACGACGGCCGTGAACTTACGGCCCACCGTCCACGTCCCCCTACGGCCGAAGCCGCCCCAGAACGCGAAAGCACCCTTCGAGGTGGCCGGCTCCCGGCCGATCCGGCTCTGCCAGTTGCTCACCTCGCCGGCCGAGCCGCTCGCCTCGCGCCCGGCGACGGACGCGTCGGCCGCGAGCGCCACATCCGTCGTCGTCCCCGGCGCGGGGAGGTCCCGTACCAGCGGCGCCAACTCGCCATGGGTGCGCGCCTTGAAGGCCGACTCCAGGCGCTCGTCGAACTCCTCCATATCGAGCCGGCCCTCGGCCACGGCCTCGCGCAGCCGCTCCGCGACCCGCTCCCGCTCGGCGTCGGAGGCACGCGTATCAGGGCGCGGGTAGGGCGGCGGATCAGGCCGGTCGCTCGTCATGCGAGCAGACTAGTCAACGGGTGCGGCTCACGTCACACAGCTGATCGATCGGCATACATCTTGGCGATGACCGCCTCGATGTCCGGCTCCCGCACCGACAGGTCCACCAGCGGATATTCCGCCGCGATCCGGGCGACCAGCGGCGCCGCGGACTCGGCGGCGGGGAAGGCCAGCCACTGCCGCGGCCCCTCCACCCGTACCGCCCGCGCCCCGGGCACCTCGATCGGCGGAAGCTCGCGTTCCAGGTCGACGACGAGTGTCCGCTCGCTCTCCCCCACCTCGTGCAGTCCGGCCAGCCCACCGTCGTACAGCAGTCGCCCGTGGTCGATGACCATCACCCGCTTGCAGAGCTGCTCGATATCGGTCAGATCGTGGGTGGTCAGCAGGACCGTCGTGCCGCGCTCCGCGTTCAGATCCCGCAGGAACTCCCTGACCTTGGCCTTGGAGATCACATCGAGGCCGATCGTCGGCTCGTCCAGATACAGGACCTCCGGGTCGTGCAGCAGCGCCGCCGCGATATCGCCGCGCATGCGCTGGCCGAGCGAGAGCTGCCGTACGGGTACGTCCAGCAGCTCGGCCAGATCGAGGAGTTCGACACAGCGCTCCAGATTCACCCGGAACCGCGCGTCCGGCACCCGGTACATCCGGTGCATCAGCCGGTACGAGTCGATCAGCGGCAGATCCCACCACAGCGTCGTCCGCTGCCCGAAGACCACGCCGATGCGCTGCGCCAGCCTCGTACGCTCCCGGGACGGATCGATGCCCGCGACCCGCAGCCGACCGCCGCTCGGGGTCAGAATGCCGGTGAGCATCTTGATGGTGGTGGACTTGCCGGCGCCGTTCGGGCCGATGTAGCCGACCATCTCGCCGCGCGGCACGCGGAAGCTGATGCCGTCTACCGCCCGCACCTGATGCTTCTCGCGGCGCAGCAGACCGGCCTTGCGGCGTACGTCGAAGACCTTCTCGACGCCGTCCAGCTCGATGAAGCCCGTGCCATCCGTACTCATAAACGCTCCGCCCCGATTCATTCTGTACGACCTGTACGCCTCCGCGCCCCGCCGGCCCCTAGCTCCCCGTACTCCGATACGCCCTCAGCCCCGCCCGCCACGCCACCCCCGCCAGCGCGCAGCACACCACCGCCACCAGCGGCGGCAGGAACGCGGCCAGATCCGGCAGCCCCAACGGGTCCTCCCTGCCCAGGACATACAGCGCCGGGATCCAGTTGACGAAGGCCAGCGGCACCACGAACGTCACCCCGCGCACCAGATCCTTCGCGAAGAGCGTCGGCGGGTACTGCAACAGCGTCGTCCCGCCGTACGTGAACGAGTTCTGCACCTCGGAGGCGTCCTGCGCCCAGAACTGGAACGCGGCGCCCGCCACGAACACCGCCGAGAAGATCGCCGCCCCGCTCAGCACCATCATCGGGAGCATCAGCGCCCGCGTGACCGTCCAGTCGATGTCGACCGTCAGCAGGGCGTAGCCCAGCACCAGCAGCCCCTGCGCGATCCGGCCGAGCCGGCGCAGCGCGAACCGGTCGGCCGCCACCTGCGCCAGTACGGGTACGGGCCGCAGCAGCAGCGTGTCGAGCGTGCCGTCCCGCACCCGGCGCCCCAGCCGGTCCATGGAGCCGAGCGCCAGATCGGAGAGGCCGAAGGCCGTGGCGGACGTCCCGTACAGGAAGGCCACCTCGGGCAGCGAGTAGCCGCCCAGCGCGTCCACGTGCGCGAACATCAACAGGATCGCGACGAAGTCGAAGGCGGTCGCCGCGAAGTTCCCGAACGCCGTCATCACGAAGGACGCGCGGTACGCCATCGTGGACCGCATCCACATCCCCACGATCAGGCCGTACGCTCGCAGCCCGTCGCGCAGGGCGGCCCGCCGCGACACGCGCGGAATCCACGCCTCCGCGGCCGGAACACCCTCCGCCCGCGCTTCGACGGACGCCTCGACGGACGCCTCACCCGACGCCTCGACTGACGCCTCGGTGATCGCCTCCTCAGCCACCCTGGACCACCACCCTCCGTGTCGCGACGGTCTGGAGCAGCCGCCCCGTCGCCAGCAGGGCCAGCGCCCAGCCGGCCTGGAACGCGTACGCCCCGGCCAGGTCCCACCCGGTGTGCTTGCCGAGGAAGACATCCGCAGGGACCTGGAGCAGCGACGACCAGGGCAGCGCCCGCGCGACCTCCCCCAGCACCCCCGGGAAGAGATTGAGCGGCAGCAGCAGCCCGGAGAAGAACATCCCCGCCAGCATCGCCATCTGCGCCGCGCCCGCACCGTCCATCAGCCAGAACGCGGAGAGCGCGACCAGGAAGCGGATCGCGAAACTGACGACCACCCCGAGCATCACGGCGAACAGGAACGCCAGCCAGGTCAGCGGATCCCGCGGCAGCGCCAGTTCGAAGGCGAACGAGCCGAGCACCATCGGTACGATCCCGCGCCCCAGCAGATGGAACGCCGCCCGGCCCAGGTCCCCGGCCATCCACCACAGCTGGAGATCGGCCGGCCGGTAGAGGTCGACGGCGATGTCACCCGTGCGGATTCGCTCGATCAGTTCGTCCTCGAAACCGCCGCCCATCATCGCGCAGGTCATCAACAGCGCCTGGCCGAGCCACACATAGGTGACGGCCTGGGAGAGGTCGTAGCCACCGAGGTGCGGCCGCTCGTCCCAGAGAGCTGTATAGGTGTACGCCATGATGAAGCCGAAGACGGTGTTGGTGAACACCCCCGCGAAGGTGGCCACCCGGTACGTCGCGTAGCGGCGGAACCCACCTGCGGCCACTACTGCGTACAGCCGCACGACAGCCCCCTCCCCCACACGATTCCCCCGCGCCATCAGCGCGTCGTCGGCCTCCTGGCACCAAAGCGAACGACCCTAGCCCACGGGGACCCGCTGTCGCGACCGGTTATCCGGCTGTCGTTACTCCCCCGATCTGTCCGCGTTTCATGGGAGTACACAGCTTTCATGCCAGTAGGCAGCGTTTCCCAGAGGTACGCAGCGTTTCTTGGGTCCGCACCGCGAATCGCCTGATACGACACCGTTAGGCCGGAAGTGAACCGCCGGCCGCGGCCGAGGAGTCTCCACTGATATGAGTGACGAGCCACAGAAGCACGGCTGGGAGCAGCGCTGGTCCCCACGGGACCCCTCGGCCCCCCACTCCGCCCCCGGCCGGCCGGGCGGGCAGGCCGGGCGCCCCGCGCGTCCCCGCACCGGCTGGCGCAGAGCCCTCCCGACCTGGCGCACGCTGTTCGGCGGACTCCTGATCTTCGTGCTCGTCCTCATGGGCGGCCTCGTCGTGGGCTACAAGCTCGTCAGCATCCCGCCCGCCAACGCCGCCGCCACCGCCCAGTCCAATGTGTATCTGTACGCGGACGGCACGCAGCTCGCCCGGGACGGCGAGGTCAACCGGGAGAACGTCAGGCTCGCGCAGGTGCCCAAAACCGTGCAGCTGGCCGTACTGGCCGCCGAGGACCGCGGCTTCTTCAACGAGCCCGCCGTCGACCCGCAGGGCATGGCCCGCGCCGCCTGGAACACCCTCACCGGCAAGGGCACCCAGGGCGGTTCCACCATCACCCAGCAGTACGTCAAGAACTACTACCTCGGTCAGGAACAGACGATCGTCCGCAAGACCAAGGAGTTCTTCATCGCGATCAAGCTCAACCGCGAGGCGACCAAGGGGCAGATCCTCCGGGGCTATCTCAACACCAGCTACTTCGGCCGGAACGCGTACGGCGTCCAGTCCGCCGCCCAGGCGTACTACGGCAAGGACGTGGAGGACCTCAACACGGCGGAGGGCGCCTATCTGGCCTCCCTGCTCAACGCCCCCAGCGAGTTCGACGTCGTCGTCCACCCCGAGAACAAGCCGGCCGCCCTCGCCCGCTGGAACTACGTCCTCGACGGCATGGTCAAGGAGGACTGGCTCAGCCCCGCCGACCGCCGCACGATGAAGTTCCCGACGCCCGGCGAGATCAGGCACGCCGGCATCGGGCTCTCCGGACAGCGCGGCTATATCGTCCAGGCCGTCGAGGAGCATCTCACCGGCAACAAGATCATCGACGAGAAGACGCTGGCCGCCGGCGGCTACCGGATCACCACCACGCTCGACCGCAAGAAGCAGAACGCCTTCACCGCCGCCGTCAAGCAGCAGGTCACCTCACAGCTCGACGCCGGCCGCAAGGCCGACCGCAACGTCCGGGTCGGCGGCGCCTCCATCGATCCGAGGACCGGCAAGGTCGTCGCCATGTACGGCGGCATCGACTACACCAAGCAGTACGTCAACAACGCGACGCGCCGCGACTACCAGGTCGGCTCCACCTTCAAGCCGTTCGTCTTCGCCGCCGCCGTCGAGCACGGCTCCGAGACCCAGTACGGCGAGCCGATCACCCCGTTCACCGTCTACGACGGCGACAACCAGCACATGGTCGAGGGCCCCGACGGCGAAACCGGCTACTCCCCCGCCAACGAGGACGACACCGACTACGGGCCCATCTCCGTACGGACCGCTACCAACTACTCCGTCAACGCCGTCTACGCGCAGATGGCCCAGGACGTCGGCCCCGGCACGGTCAGGAAGACCGCCGTCGCCCTCGGTCTCCCCGAGAACACCCCCGACCTGACGGCGACGCCCTCCATCGCGCTCGGCCCGGCCACCGCCTCCGTACTGGACATGGCGGAGGCGTACGCGACCCTCGCCAACCACGGCAAGCGCGGCATGTACACGCTGGTCGACAAGATCACCAGGAACGGTACGGACGTCGCCCTGCCGAAGCGGAACGTCACGCAGGTCATCAGCCGCCGGGCCGCCGACACCACCACCTCCATGCTGCGGAGCGTCGTCGACGACGGCACCGGCACCGCCGCCCAGTCCGCGGGCCGCCCCGCCGCGGGCAAGACGGGCACGGCGGAGGAGGACAAGGCGGCCTGGTTCGCGGGCTACACCCCGGACCTGGCGACGGTCGTCGCGGTGATGGGCGCCGACCCGGTGACCGCCGCGCAGAAGTCGTTGTACGGGGCCCTCGGCCAGGAGCGCGTCAACGGCGGCGGAGTGCCGGCCGAGATCTGGGGCCGGTACACGGCCGCCGCTCTCCGCAACAGCGGGGCGCGGGAGTTCGATCTGCGGCTGGATGAGGACTCCGAGGAGGAGTGGTCCTCCGACGACGAGCAGGCGGGCCCGCCCGGCAAGGCGAACGGGTCACACCGGCCCGGCCCGCATGGCGCGGCGGAGGGCCGGGCCCCGGGGCAGTCCCCGGAAGAGACGAACGGCCGGACGCAGGACCGGCCGGGTGCGGGCGGCGCGAACGGCGGCCCGGCCCACGGCCGGACGCCCGAGCAGGACCGGAGCCCGGGACGGCCGGCGGGGCAGACGACCGGTCAGTCCCAGGGCCGGCCGACGGGACAGTCCGACGGCGGCGCGGCCAAAAACGGCGGCGCGGGCGGAGGACCGGCCGACGGCGGTAAGGGCGGCGGCGCCACCGGCGGGGGCGGGACGGGAGACGCGGACAGCGATCCGGGCGCCCGCACCTCCCTGACCGACGCGCCGGGCACCTGACAGCGGCGGCCCGGCGGGCGATACCCGCGATACCCGCGATGCCGGATCAGTGACCCGACGTCGCCTTCAGCCCCACCACGGCCACCAGCAGCAGACAGACGAAGAAGATCCGGGCGGCGGTCGCCGGCTCCCCCAGCACCACCATGCCGAGCACCGCCGCACCGGCCGCGCCGATACCGACCCACACGCCGTACGCCGTACCGATCGGCAGCGTCTTCGCCGCATGCGACAGCAACAGCATGCTCGCGACGATCCCGGCGCCCGTGAACAGGCTCGGCCACAGCCGGGTGAACCCCTCGGTGTACTTCATCCCGATCGACCAGCCGACCTCAAGCAGACCGGCGACGATCAACAGAACCCAAGCCATGACGGCACCTCCGGCACGAAAAACGCGGACAACAGGTGCGTCGTCTTTCGTTTGACCCGGTACGGCGCGTCTCGTCGGGGTCCCCCCACGGTAGCAAAGCGCCGGAGACCCCTGCCGCGGACGGCTACAGATAGAGCCCGGTGGAGTCCTCGGAGCCCTCGAACCGGTCCGCCGCGACGGCGTGCAGATCGCGCTCGCGCATCAGTACGTACGCCACTCCGCGCACCTCGACCTCGGCGCGGTCCTCGGGGTCGTACAGCACCCGGTCCCCCGGCGTCACCGTCCGTACGTTCTGCCCCACGGCCACCACCTCGGCCCAGGCCAGCCGCCGGCCGACCTCCGCCGTCGCGGGGATGAGGATGCCGCCGGAGGAACGCCGCTCGCCCTCCGGGATGTCCGTCCTGACCAGCACACGGTCATGGAGCATCCGGATAGGCAGTTTGTCGTGGGTGTTCTCGCTCACGCCCCAGAACTTACCTGCCCACGCCGCCGCCGCACGCCACAGGGGCGGATCACGGCTTGCGGCGCCTCGTCGACACCACCAGCAGCCCCACGAGCCCGACCGCCACCAGCGCCACCGGCACCAGCCGCTCCAGCCGCGGCGCGCCGTCGTCCTTGACGAACGGCGCCCGTACGCCGGACAGGGTCCGGTTCACGGCCACGAACGCGCGCCCGGCCGTCTGGTCCACCGTGGAGACCACCCTGGCCTTGGCGTCGCCGACGATCGTCTTCGGGTGCACCCGCACCCCGATCTCGTCGAGCGTCTCGGCGAGCTGCCCGCGCCTGCGGACGATGTCCGCCTCGATCTGCGCCGGGGTCCTGGAATCCGACACCGCGCTGCCTCCGTCGTCGTGTCCGGTAATCCTTCGCCGACAGTCTGTCAGCTCCGTCGTCACCGCACCCGGCGG
This sequence comes from Streptomyces scopuliridis RB72, assembly GCF_000718095.1. Taxonomy (GTDB): domain Bacteria; phylum Actinomycetota; class Actinomycetes; order Streptomycetales; family Streptomycetaceae; genus Streptomyces; species Streptomyces scopuliridis. The sequence continues at coordinate 112,561 of NZ_JOEI01000031.1, forward strand.
CACCCCCGATTACGCTCGGCGGCGTACGGCCCGACGTCCATCCCGCTCCACCGAGGAGAACCATGAGCGAGCGCCTCCAGCCCGGCGACACCGCCCCCGCCTTCACCCTGCCCGACGCCGACGGCAACGACGTATCGCTCGCCGACCACAAGGGCCGCAAGGTCATCGTCTACTTCTACCCGGCGGCGCTCACCCCGGGTTGCACCAAGCAGGCCTGCGACTTCACGGACAACCTCGATCTGCTGGCCGGCGCGGGCTACGACGTCATCGGCGTGTCCCCCGACAAGCCGGAGAAGCTCGCGAAGTTCCGCGACAAGGAGAGCCTCAAGGTCACCCTGGTCGGCGACCCCTCCAAGGCCGTCCTGGAGACGTACGGGGCCTTCGGCGAGAAGAAGATGTACGGCAAGACCGTGACCGGCGTGATCCGCTCGACGATCATCGTCGACGAGGACGGCAAGGTCGAGCAGGCCCTCTACAACGTGCGGGCCACCGGCCATGTGGCGAAGATCATCAAGGACCTCGGTATCTGAGGTCCCGGCATCCGACGGTTCGCTGTGACCGAGGTCCCACTTCGGCGGGACCTCGGTTTGCGATCGCCACGACCGCGCAGAAGGTTCCCTTGGACTGACTCACCCGAGGAAAGGACCACCACGCCATGGCCGGCCAGGAGCACGAAGAGACGGCCGACCCCGCCGCGGTCAAGCGCCACCCGGCCCTCTTCCGCACCATCAGACAGCGCAAGAACCCCAAACTGCGGCGGTCCGACATCACCGTCACCGACGAGGCGGCGGTCAAGCGGGCGGTGAAGGCGGCCTCTCTGGGCAACGCCATGGAGTGGTTCGACTTCGGCATCTACAGCTATCTCGCCGTCACCATCGGGCATGTCTTCTTCCCGTCGGGGAATTCGACGGTCGAGCTGCTGTCCTCGTTCGCGACCTTCGCCGTGGCCTTTCTCGTACGGCCACTCGGCGGCATGTTCTTCGGCCCGATGGGTGACAGGGTCGGCCGTAAGAAGGTGCTCGCGCTGACCATGATCATGATGGCGATCGGCACCTTCGCCATCGGGCTGATCCCCTCGTACGCCTCGATCGGGTTCTGGGCCCCGGCCCTGCTGATCTTCTTCCGGCTGGTCCAGGGCTTCTCCACCGGCGGCGAGTACGGCGGCGCGTCCACGTTCATCGCGGAGTACGCCCCCGACAAGCGCCGGGGATTCTTCGGCAGCTTCCTGGAGTTCGGCACCCTCGCCGGATACATCGGCGCGGCGGGCCTGGTCACCGCGCTCACCGCGGCGCTCGGCTCCGACGGCATGCAGACGTGGGGCTGGCGCGTCCCGTTCCTGATCGCGGGACCGCTGGGGCTGGTCGGCCTCTATCTGCGACTGCGGCTCGACGAGACGCCCGCGTTCCAGAAACTGGAGTCGGACAGCGCGCACGCCTCCGAGGCGGCGGACTCGGTGGAGATCACCACGAAGGAAGACCTGGCCAGGATCTTCCGCCAGTACTGGCCCTCGCTGATCCTGTGCATCGCGCTGGTCGGCGCGTACAACGTCACGGACTACATGCTGCTGTCGTACATGCCGACGTATCTCTCCGACGAGCTGGGCTACAGCGAGACGCACGGGCTGCTCATCCTGCTGGCCGTGATGGCCTTCCTGATGCTGATCATCAATCAGGTCGGCAAGCTCAACGACCGCTTCGGCCGCAAGCCGCTGCTGATGGCGGGCATGCTCGGCTTCCTCTTCCTCTCGCTGCCCGCGTTCCTCCTGATCAAGCAGGGCGGCATCCCGGCGATCACGGCGGGCGTCCTGATGCTCGGCCTGTCCCTGGTCTGCCTCCTGGGCACGATGTCGGCCGCGCTCCCGGCGCTGTTCCCGACGGAGGTCAGGTACGGCTCGCTCTCGGTGGGCTACAACCTCTCCGCGTCCCTCTTCGGCGGCACGACCCCGCTGGTGATCACCGGCCTGATCGGCCTGACCGGCAACAACCTGATGCCGGCGTACTACTCGATGGCGGCGGCGCTGGTGGGCGTGATCGCGGTGGCCTGCATGAAGGAAACGGCCCAGCGCCCGCTGGACGGCTCACCCCCGTCGGTCGCGACGGAGGCGGAAGCAGTGGAACTGGTGGAGTCGCAGACCCCGGAGCCCAAGTTCTGACGCTTGCCGCGTACGTGCACTCTCCACGGCGGCGTTCGTTACTCAGTGCGACGCCGCGAACACGCGGCCGTACGGAGGGGAACGCGCATGCCGGCCCGACATCCCGCACGTACCGCCATAGCTGTCGGCCAGTTACGATGATTGGCGGCGAGCGGCCGTGTCGTAACAGGCAGCCGAGCGGCGCTTAGAACGCCGTGGGAGTAATCCCGTGTGGGTTCGAGTCCCACCGGCCGCACATGACAGAGGGGCCGCTCACAACCTGTGAGCGGCCCCTCTGCGACGTCAGCCCAGGAGCTCCCGTACCACCGGGACCAGTGCCCGGAATGCCTTGCCTCGGTGGCTGATCGCGTTCTTTTCCGCCGGGGAGAGCTCCGCGCAGGTGCGGGTTTCGCCGGAGGGCTGGAGGATCGGGTCGTAGCCGAAGCCGCCCGTGCCGGAGGGGGACTCGCGGAGGGTGCCCAGGAGGCGGCCTTCGACCACGCGTTCCGTGCCGTCCGGGAGGGCCAGGGCCGCGGCGCAGGCGAAGTGGGCGGCGCGGTGGGGTGGGGCGATGTCGGAGAGCTGGGCCAGGAGCAGGTTCAGGTTGGCGGTGTCGTCGCCGTGGGTGCCGGCCCAGCGGGCGGAGAAGATGCCGGGGGCGCCGCCGAGGACGTCGACGCAGAGGCCGGAGTCGTCGGCCACGGCCGGGAGGCCGGTGGCGTCGGCGAGGGCGTGGGCCTTGAGGAGCGCGTTCTCGGCGAAGGTGACGCCGGTTTCCTTGACGTCGGGGATGTCGGGGTAGGCGTCCGCGCCGACGAGGTCGTGGGGGAGACCGGCGTCGGCGAGGATGGCCTGGAGTTCGGTGAGTTTCCCGGCGTTTCGGGTGGCGAGGATCAGGCGGGTCATGCCCCCAGTATCGGACCGGGGTGCCGGACCGGGCCGGGAGGGGCCGGTCAGGGGGTGCAGATCTTGCCGATCTCGGACGCGGCGTCGGTGATGGGCGCGAGGTCGGGGTCGTTGTCGCCGTTCTTGACGGACGTACGGACGTTGTCGACGCCCTTGCCCAGGTCGTCGACCGCCTTGCTGAGGTCCGCGTTGTCGGTCTGGTCCGCGAGCTTGTCGAGCTTGTTGTCGATGTCGCTGAGCGTCTCGTCGATCTGGAGCGGGTTGTCCCCGGCGTTGGAGACGGCCTGCTGGAGGTCGTTGACGCTGCCCGCGATCGCGTCGGCGGTCTGGACGCAGTCCAGCGCCTTGTCGAGGGCGCCGCAGCCTGCGGTGAGCGGCAGGGCGAGTGCCGCGGTGGCGGCGAGTGCCAGGGTGATGCGGCGTCGGCGTATCGGCGCGGCGGACATGGCGCGGTTCCTCCCAGGGTGTGGACGGGCGCACGGTTCGGTCCGTGCGCCCGTGCGGGTGGAGACGCCCCCGGGGGTCTTCTTGGTTGCCTCTTTACCCGGCTGAACCAGGAGGGCCCGGGGTCAGAGGGTCTGGTCCAGCGCCGTGCGCTGGAGCGCGGCGAGGTCGGCGCAGCCGCCGGTGGCGAGGTCGAGGAGCGCGTTCAGCTCCTTGCGGTCGAAGGGCTCGGCCTCGGCGGTGCCCTGGACCTCGACGAAGCGGCCGTCGCCGGTGCAGACGACGTTCATGTCGGTCTCGGCGCGGACGTCCTCCTCGTAACAGAGGTCGAGGAGGGGGGTGCCGTCGACGATGCCGACGCTGACGGCGGCGACGGTGCCGGTCAGCGGGCGGCGGCCGGCCTTGACGATCTTCTTGCCCTGGGCCCAGGCGACGGCGTCGGCGAGGGCGACATAGGCGCCGGTGATGGCCGCGGTGCGGGTGCCGCCGTCGGCCTGGAGGACATCGCAGTCGAGGACGATGGTGTTCTCGCCGAGCGCCTTGTAGTCGATGACGGCGCGCAGGGACCGGCCGATGAGGCGGCTGATCTCGTGGGTACGGCCGCCGATCTTGCCGCGTACGGATTCGCGGTCGCCGCGGGTATTGGTGGAGCGCGGCAGCATCGAGTATTCGGCGGTGACCCAGCCTTCGCCGCTGCCCTTGCGCCAGCGCGGGACGCCCTCGGTGACGGAGGCGGTGCAGAAGACCTTGGTGTCACCGAAGGAGATGAGGACGGAGCCCTCGGCGTGCTTGCTCCATCCTCGTTCGATGGTGACGGGACGGAGCTGTTCGGGGGTTCGGCCGTCGATACGAGACATGGGCCTGAGCCTATAGGGACCTGCGCGAAGGGCCTGTTCCGGTGGTCCGGATCAGGCCCTCGGGGGGTGCTGGGTGGCGGTCAGCGCCTCACATCATGTCTTCGATCTCACCGGCGATGGGGTCGGCGTCGGTGCCGATGACGACCTGGATCGCGGTGCCCATCTTCACGACGCCATGGGCGCCGGCGGCCTTCAGGGCGGTCTCGTCGACGAGGTCGGGGTCGACGACCTCGGTGCGCAGGCGGGTGATGCAGCCCTCGACCTCTTCGATGTTGTCGAGTCCGCCGAGCCCGGCGACGATCTTCTCAGCCTTGGTGGCCATGTCTTTCTCCCTGACTGTCGAACTGACTGTCGAAAAACGCTGTACCGGCCCGGCCCGGGCCCGTTCCGTCTGATCCTTCCGAACCGTTTCGCCACGGTAACGCACGGTTGGACCATCTTCACGGGCGCGCCTTCACCGCGTACCCAATGATGACGATCAACGGCGCCCTGCCCGCGACCGGCCCCCGGGAGCCTATCGCAACTGGTCTACACCAGTCGGGAACGACGGGAGAGCGCCGAATGAGCTCCGAGAGCACGGCAGCGCCGCGGCCGAGGCCGGCGAGGCCGCGGAAGAGCTGGTGGAACGGGCTGTTCCAGGGGCTTCAGAAGATCGGCCGCAGCCTCCAGCTCCCGGTCGCCGTACTGCCCGCGGCGGGGCTGCTGGTCAGTCTCGGGAATCTCTTCGCCGCCTATCTCCACGGTCCGTTCTGGGACAAGACGGCGAAGGTGCTCAGCCTGGGCGGCGGCGCCATCCTGGACGGCGCGTTCGGGCTGCCGCTGCTCTTCTGCATCGGGGTCGCGATCGGCTTCGCCAAGAAGGCGGACGGCTCCACCGCGCTCGCCGCGGTCGTCGGCTTCCTCGTCTACCACGGCGTGCTGGCCGCCTTCCCGGTCGGCGGTTCGGTGACGAAGGCGACGCCCGACGGCGTCCCGCAGAACCCCGGTGTGCTCGGCGGCATTCTGATCGGGCTCCTCACGGCGGTCATCTGGCAGCGGTTCCACCGTACGAAACTGGTTGACTGGCTCGGCTTCTTCAACGGCCGCCGCCTCGTGCCGATCCTGATGGCCTTCATCTGCACCCTCCTCGGCGTGGCCTTCGGGCTGCTGTGGCAGCCGGTCGGGGACGCGCTGACCGCGTTCGCCAAGCACTTGATCGATCTGGGCGCGTGGGGCGCGGGCATCTTCGGGGTCGCCAACCGGCTGCTCATCCCCATCGGCATGCACCAGTTCCTGAACACCTTCTTCTGGTTCCAGGCCGGTGAGTACACCAAGCCGGACGGCACGGTCGTGATGGGCGATCTGACCCGGTTCTTCGCCGGGGACCCCTCGGCGGGCCAGTTCATGTCCGGGTTCTTCCCGATCATGATGTTCGGCCTGCCGGCCGCCGCGCTCGCCATCGCGCACAGCGCCCGCCCCGAGCACCGCAAGAGGGTGACGGGCCTGATGGCCTCCGTCGCGCTGACCTCGTTCGTCACCGGCGTGACCGAGCCGCTGGAGTTCTCCTTCATGTTCGCCGCGCCCCTGCTGTACGGTGCGCACGCACTGCTGACCGGCGCCTCGATGGCGATCACCTGGGCGCTGGGGGTGCACGCGGGCTTCAGCTTCTCGGCCGGCTTGATCGACTACGTGGTCAACTGGCACCTTGACACCAAGCCCTGGCTGATCATTCCGATCGGCCTCTGCTTCGCGGTCGTGTATTACGTGGTGTTCCGCGTCGCGATCAAGGCGTTCGACATCCCGACCCCGGGGCGAGAGCCCGAGGAACTGGAAGAAGCCGTCGAGGAGCAGAACATCAAGCCGTAGCGGCGGACGCGGACTATGGCCCAGGCCACAGTCGTCGCCGAACATCGCCGCCGTGGGTTCCTTATGTGAATCACACCGTGCTACAACTGGTCTACACCACTGATGGTGTAGACCACACGGCCGTGTGCCGTGTTCCCCCTGGAGGAAGTTGATGTCCACGGCCAGCGCCACCGCTTCGGCGGACAAGAAGCCCCCGGCGGGCAAGAGCAAGGGCAGCGGCGCGATGGCCGTGATGCAGCGTATCGGCCGCAGCCTGATGCTCCCCGTCGCCGTCCTGCCCGCCGGCGCCCTGCTGGTGCGCCTCGGCAACACCGACATGCTCGGCCGTGACTCGTTCCCGGCGTTCCTCACCAAGATCGCCTCGTTCATGGCCGCGGGCGGCAACGCCATCCTGGACAACATGCCGCTGCTGTTCGCCGTCGGCATCGCGATCGGCTTCGCCAAGAAGGCGGACGGCTCCACCGCGCTCGCCGCCGTCACCGGCTACCTGGTCTTCAAGAACGTGCTGGCCACCTTCACCGACTCGAATCTGCCCAAGGTCGCGGCAGTGGTCGACGGCAAGATAGTCATGAACAGCGCGCCCGTCGACGCGAAGGTCCTCGGCGGTGTCGTCATGGGCATCGTGGTCGCGCTGCTCTACCAGAAGTTCTACCGGACGAAGCTGCCGGACTGGGCGGGCTTCTTCGGCGGCCGTCGTCTCGTACCGATCCTCTCCGCCTTCGCGGGCCTGGTCATCGGCATCGTCTTCGGCTACGTCTGGCCGGTGCTGGGCGCGGGGCTGCACAACTTCGGAGAGTGGCTGGTCGGGTCCGGCGCCGTGGGCGCGGGCATCTTCGGGGTCGCCAACCGCGCGCTGATCCCCGTGGGCATGCACCACCTGCTGAACTCGTTCCCGTGGTTCCAGGCCGGCACGTACGAGGGCAAGAGCGGCGACATCAACCGCTTCCTGGCGGGCGACCCGACGGCCGGACAGTTCATGACCGGCTTCTTCCCGATCATGATGTTCGCCCTCCCGGCGGCCTGTCTGGCGATCGTCCACTGCGCCCGCCCCGAGCGCCGCAAGGTCGTCGGCGGCATGATGCTGTCGCTCGCGCTCACCGCGTTCGTCACGGGCGTGACGGAGCCGATCGAGTTCACGTTCATGTTCATCGCACCGGCGCTGTACGCGGTGCACGCCGTGCTGACCGGTGTCTCCATGGCGCTGACCTGGGCCCTCGGCATGAAGGACGGCTTCGGCTTCTCGGCCGGCGCGGTGGACTTCGCCCTCAACCTGGGCATCGCGACGAACCCATGGGGGCTGGCGCTGGTGGGCCTCTGCTTCGCGGCGCTCTACTACGCGATCTTCCGCTTCGCGATCACCAAGTTCAATATCCCGACGCCGGGCCGTGAGAGCGACGAGGAACTCGCCGAGTTGCAGAAGGCCGAGGCGAAGTAGCCTCTCCGCACGCTCCGTGGGCCCGGCCGTCGTCAGGAACGGCCGGGCCCACGGCTGTGCGCGGTGACCTCGGCTGCCGGCCGGTCAGATCTCGTACACCGTGCCGGGAACGGCCAGCTCCGCCGGGCCCGCGTACACATCGCGCGCGTCGGCCAGGTTCCGCTCGGCGTCCGTCCAGGGCGGGATATGCGTGAGCACGAGCCTGCGCGCCCGCGCCCGCGCGGCATGGGCGCCGGCCTCACGGCCATTCAGATGGAGCCCGACGACATCCTCCTTGCCGTGCGTGAAAGCCGCCTCGCAGAGGAACAGATCCGTATCCTCCGCCAACTCGACCAGCGGTTCGCAGATGCCGGTGTCCCCCGAGTACGTGAGCGACCGGCCGCCGTGCTCGACCCGGATGGCGAAGGTGTCCACGGGGTGCGCGACCTTCTCCGTCCGTACCGAGAAGGGGCCGATGTCGAAAGAGCCCGGCTTGAGCGTGTGGAAGTCGAAGACCTCGCTCATGGACTTGTCGGAGGGGGTGTCCGCGTACGCCGTGGTGAGGCGCTGCTCGGTGCCCTCGGGGCCGTAGACGGGGATGGCGTCGCAGCGGCCGCCGTCGAACCGGTAGTAACGGGCGACGAAGTAGCCGCACATGTCGATGCAGTGGTCGGCGTGGAGATGGCTGAGGAAAATGGCGTCGAGGTCGTAGAGACCAACGTGGCGCTGCAGCTCGCCGAGGGCGCCGTTGCCCATGTCGAGGAGCAGCCGGAAGCCGTCGGCCTCTACGAGGTAGCTGGAGCAGGCCGATCCCGCGGAGGGGAACGAGCCCGAACAGCCGACGACGGTGAGCTTCATGGAGCGGGAACCTCCGTGGCGTGGAAGGGGGGCGACGGGGGTCGTGCGGTTCGTCGAGCGTAAGGCGCGAAAGGGTGGGTCGCTCCTCCACAGTGGGCCGTTGTGGGGGAACTCACCTGGCCTGTCACCGGTTCGGATGGGGGTTCGCCTCCCGGCGGGGGGCCGTTGTGAGCGGGGCGCGGTGCGCCTCCGGCGGGGGGGGCGTGGTGCGGTGCGCCTCCGGCGGGGGGGCGTGGTGCGGGGGTGCGTTGTGGTGCCGGGTGCCGGGGCGGTGCGCCGTCCGGCGGGGGTGCGGGTGCGTCGTGCTGGTGCCGGGTGCCGGGGCGGTGCGCCGTCCGGCGGGGGTACGGGTCGCGCCGTGCTGGTGCCGGGTGCCGGGGCGGTGCGCCGTCCGGCGGGGGTACGGGTCGCGCCGTGCTGGTGCCGGGTGCCGGGGCCTCCGGAGGTCCGTGTCCGGACTGCTTTCCTCACCGCGCTCCGCGCGAGCTGCGACGCTTTACGTCCGGACACGCACCACGGCCGGGCCGCCTGTGCGGGCAGTGAAGGGGGGCGCGCAGGGGTCGTGTCCGGGACACTAAAGCGTGATTTGTGGCGCGTGACCGCCCGAACCCATCGTCAGGGCTGCTGCGCGCCGTAAACGGCCCCAGGCCACAGACGACCGCACCACGACCCCCCGCCGGAGGCGAACCGCGCCACCCGGCAACGACCCGCACCCGGAAACCGGCCTCAGCCGAAACGCACCCCCGACCACGGCCCCCCGCCAGGAGGCGCTACGCCCAGAGCTGGCCCCGCAGCGTCTCGATCGCCTCTTCCGTCGTCGTCGCCGTGTAGACGCCCGTCGACAAGTACTTCCAGCCCCCGTCCGCGACCACGAAGACGATGTCCGCGCTCTCGCCCGCCTTCACCGCCTTCCGGCCCACACCGATCGCCGCGTGCAGCGCCGCTCCCGTCGAGACGCCCGCGAAGATACCTTCCTGCTGGAGCAGTTCACGGGTACGCGTGACCGCGTCGGCGGAGCCTACGGAGAAGCGGGTCGTGAGGACGGACGCGTCGTACAGCTCCGGGACGAAGCCCTCGTCCAGGTTGCGCAGGCCGTAGACCAGGTCGTCGTAGCGCGGCTCCGCGGCGACGATCTGGATGCCCTCGACGTTCTCGCGCAGATAGCGTCCGACGCCCATCAGCGTGCCCGTCGTGCCCAGGCCCGCCACGAAGTGGGTGATGGAGGGCAGGTCGGCCAGGATCTCCGGGCCGGTGGTGGCGTAGTGGGCGCCCGCGTTGTCCGGGTTGCCGTACTGGTAGAGCATCACCCAGGACGGGTTCTCGGCCGCCAGCTCCTTGGCGACCCGTACGGCCGTGTTGGAGCCGCCCGCCGCGGGGGACGAGATGATCTCCGCCCCCCACATGGCGAGCAGGTCGCGCCGTTCCTGGGAGGTGTTCTCCGGCATCACGCAGACCATGCGGTAGCCCTTGAGCCTGGCCGCCATGGCGAGTGAGATGCCGGTGTTGCCGCTGGTGGGCTCCAGGATCGTGCAGCCCGGGGTGAGCCGTCCGTCCTTCTCGGCCTGTTCGACCATGTGCAGGGCGGGCCGGTCCTTGATCGAGCCGGTCGGGTTGCGGTCCTCCAGCTTGGCCCAGATCCGGACGTCCTCCGACGGTGAGAGCCGTGGGAGCCGGACCAGGGGCGTGTTGCCGACCGCCGCCAGCGGGGAGTCGTACCGCATCAGACCGTGTGCGTGTCGAGCGCGCCGCCGGCCACGGCCGGGAGGATGGTGACGCTGTCGCCGTCGGCGAGCTTGGTGGAGATGCCGTCGAGGAAGCGGACGTCCTCGTCGTTGAGGTAGACGTTCACGAAGCGGCGGAGCTGGTTGTCCTTGGCCGGGTCGATGAGCCGCTCCCGGATGCCGGTGTGCCGGGATTCGAGGTCGTCGAAGAGCTCGGAGAGCGTGTCGCCGCTGCCCTCGACGGCCTTGGCGCCGTCGGTGTAGGTGCGGAGGATGGTCGGAATGCGGACCTCGATGGCCATGGCGTGGGCTCCTGATCGGGAGATGGCGTGACGGGCGCGCGGCTCGGACCCCCGCGCGAGGGGGTGGTGCGAAGACGAAAAGCTGCGCTCGGGGACGTCGCTCAGCCGGCAGCGCTGGGACAGATGGCACTGGCGAGGCGGCACAGATCGACGTGCAGCCGCGCCACGAGCAGCGGGGTGCTCGGCGTCTTGTCGCTCACGTCGTGGAAAACCATGCGGTCATCGTATCGATTCCCGGTCGGCGTTCCGGCATGTGATCTCGTATCGCGGACGGTCCGTATCCGTCAGGCGGACGGCGGGAGATAGACGACGGTGGGCGCGCCGGTGGCGGGGTGCGTGCTGACCTCGGCGGTCACCCCGTAGACGGTGGCGAGCAGCTCGGCCGTGAGGACTTCGTGCGGGGTGCCGGAGGCGACGATCCGGCCTTCCTGGAGGACATGGACGCGGTCGCAGTAGTACGCGGCGAGGTTCAGATCGTGCAGGGCGAGCAGGTTGGTGGTCCCGGACTCCCTGATCAGGGTGAGGATTTCGAGCTGGTAGCGGATGTCGAGGTGGTTGGTCGGCTCGTCGAGTACGAGCAGGGCGGGCCGCTGGACCAGGGCGCGGGCGACCAGCGCGCGCTGGCGTTCGCCGCCGGAGAGGGAGGGGAAGGCGCGGTCCGCGAGGGCGGCGATCCCGACGCGGTCGAGGGCGGCTTCCGCGAGGTCCGCGTCGGCGGCCGTGTCGGCTTCCCAGAAGCGTTTGTGCGGGGAGCGGCCCATCGCGACGACCTCGCGGACGGTCAGCTCGAAGTCCAGCTGTCCGTCCTGCGGGACGGTGGCGACGCGGCGCGCCCTGGCCTTGGGGGTCATGGTGAGGAGGTCGTCGCCGTCGAGCAGGGCCCGTCCATGGCTGGGGCGGAGCGTTCCGTAGACGCAGCGCAGGAGGGTGGTCTTGCCGCTGCCGTTGGGGCCGACGAGTCCGACGGTCTCGCCGGGGGCGGCGGTCAGATCGGCGCTGTCGACGAGCCGGCGGCCGTCGGCGGCGTACGAGAGTCCTTCGAGCCGGAGTGTCGCCGTCATACGGGGGCTCCTTCGGGGCGGCGGCGCATCAGCCACAGGAAGGCGGGGCCCCCGGTGAGCGCGGTGAGGACGCCGACGGGCACGTCCTGGGGCGCGGCGACGGTACGGGCCGCGAGGTCGGCGGCGACGAGGATGACGGCTCCGCCCAGCGCGGCGACCGGCAGCAGGGCGCGGTGGCTCGCGCCGACGGCCATTCTGGCGGCGTGCGGGACGAGCAGTCCGATGAAGCCCACGGCGCCGCTGGCGGCCACCATCACGCCGGTGACCAGGGAGGCGAGGACGAACACGGCGGCGCGGAAGCGCGAGCTGTCCAGGCCGAGTACGGTCGCGCCCTCCTCGCCCGCCAGCAGCAGATCGAGCGGCCGGGCCAGGGCGATGAGCAGCGCGGTGCCGAGGGTGAGGACGACCGCGGGCAGGAGCAGGGTGGACCAGCGGGCGCTGCCGAGGCCGCCGAAGGTCCAGTACATGGCTTCCTGGAAGTGCTCGGGGCGTGCCGAGACGATCAGGATGAGGGTGGTGAGCGCGGAGAGGATGTACGCGACGGCGACCCCGGCGAGGACGAGCCGGCCGCCGGTCATCGCACCGCGCCGGCGGGCCAGCCCGTACACCAGCGCCAGTGCGAGCAGCGAGCCGGCGAAGGCCGCGGCGGGCATGGCGACGGTGGTGGTGATCCCGCCGCCGATGCCGAGGACCATGACCAGCGCGGCGCCGGCGGACGCCCCGGAGGAGATGCCGAGGAGGAAGGGGTCGGCGAGCCGGTTGCGTACGAGCGCCTGGAGGACGGTGCCGACGACGGCGAGCCCGGCGCCGACGATCACCCCGAGCAGCACGCGGGGCAGCCGTACGTCGAGCACGATGGTGCGGAAGGGGCCGGGGTCGGCGCCGCCGGTGAGGATGGTGATCACCTGGCCGGGCGGGATGCGTACGGAGCCGAGGGCGAGGCCCGCGACGACGGCGGTGGCGAGCGCGGCGGCGAGGCAGCCGAGCACCAGGGTGTAGCGCAGCCGCCCGTGGCCGGGCGGGGTGGTCCGGGTCATGGCCGGGGCTTACTTGACGGACTCGGGGTGGAGCTGCGCGGCGAGCCGTTCGATGGCGTCGGGCGCGCGGACGCCGAGGACCACGTCCGAGAGCGGCATGACGGCGAACCGCTTGTTCCTGACGGCCGGTACGTCCTTGATGACGGGGTCCTCCAGCAGTCGCTTCTTCTTCTGGGCGACGGTGGTGGAGCCGTAGTCGTAGATGACGATGACGTCGGGCTTGCGGGCGACGACCTGTTCCCAGGTGGCGTCGCCGAAGGACTTGCCGAGGCCGGCGAAGACATTGCGGCCGCCGGCGCGGGTGATCAGTTCGTTGCCGATGCCCTTGCCGCCGGCGGTGAAGGCGGTCTTGTCGCCGCTGTCGTAGACGAAGACGGAGACCGGCTCGACGCGCTTGAGCAGGGCGGCGGTGTCCGTGACGGTGGTGCGGGCGGCGGCGATCCACTTCTCGGCGCGGTCGGGGACGCCGAAGGTGCGGCCGGTCTCCCGGACCTCCTGGTAGACGTCGTCGAGGGACGTCGTGTCCTGGGGGCAGTTCTCCAGGTTGAGCCGGGTGTGGATACCGGCGGACCCGAGGTCGTCGCGGCTGCGGCCGTCCTTGGCGGCGAAGGCGCTGGCGTAACCGCCGTAGACGAAGTCGGGGTTGGCGGCGAGCAGCCGCTCCTTCGAGGGGTACTCCTCGGCGAGCACCGGGACGCTCTTGTACGCCTTCTCGTAGGCGGGGAGTATCCGGTCGTCCAGGTAGGCGGTGCCGACGAGGGACTTCTCCAGGCCGAGCGCCAGCATCACTTCGGTGACGTGCTGGTTCATGGTGACGGCCCGCTTCGGCGGCGCCTGATAGGTGGTTTTCACCGCGCAGTTGGTGACGGTGTACGGGAAGCCGGGCGCGGTGGTCGCGGCCCGCGCGCCGTCCTTCGCGTCCGTGGAGGGGGAGCCGCCGCAGGCGGTGAGCGGGAGCAGTACGGCGGTGATGACGGCGGGCGTGAGCGCACGGCGGCGCCGGGACAGCACAGACACGGCAGGGCCTCCTCCGGGGGATTTCCGCGTCCCCTGGCTGGTGGGAGAAGGGCGGCAGGTCAGTTCCTGGCTGCCAAGCTGGGCTTGGTCACAGTGGCGGGACCGCGCCGGATTCACACCGGCTTCCTGATCCCTGCCGCCTCGGTTCGGCGCTCAGTTTGTCAGATCTTCCGAGCGCCGCGATGGGTGCCTCAGACGATCTCCACGTCCTCTTCCGTGACCGTGCCCTCGACGATGCGGTACGAGCGGAACTGGAAGGGGCCCGCGTCGTCGTGGTCGGCGGTGGAGACGAGGACGTAGTGGGCGCCCGGCTCGTTGGCGTAGGTGATGTCCGTACGGGACGGATACGCCTCGGTGGCGGTGTGCGAGTGGTAGATGATCACCGGCTCTTCGTCGCGGTCGTCCATCTCCCGGTAGAGCTTGAGCAGATCCGCCGAGTCGAACTCGTAGAAGGTGGGCGAGCGTGCGGCGTTGAGCATGGGGATGAACCGCTCGGCCCGGCCGGTCCCGGCGGGACCCGCGACCACGCCGCACGCCTCGTCGGGATGGTCGGCGCGCGCGTGCTCGACGATCTTGTCGTGCAGGGCCTGGGTGATGGTGAGCATGGAGAAAATATAAAGGGACGGGTACGGCCCCCGGATCCGGGAGGGAGTTTCCCGGTTCCAGGGGCCGTCAGGGGCTCGGCGGGGCTACTCCGCGGAGGCGTACTCAGGGGCGGCGCGTTCCGCGGACCGCGGGGTGCGGCGCTTGAGGAGCTGCCAGCCGATGACGAGGCCCACCGCCCAGACCGCCCCCACATAGAGGGAGACCCGCGCGTCCTTGTCGTACGCGATCAGGCAGGTGACCAGGGCCAGGAAACCGACCGCGACCCAGCTGAACGCCGAACCGCCCGGGGCGGGGAACGACGAGGCGGGCAGGAGGCCCGCCCGTACCCCGCGGCGGTAGCGGATATGGCTGATCAGGATCATCATCCAGGTCCAGATACCGGCGGCGGTGGCCACGGACGTCACATACCCGAAGGCCTTCTCCGGGACGATGTAGTTGAGGACCACACCGATGCCCATGAGGGCGACGGAGACGGTGATGCCGAACGCCGGGGTCTTGCGTGAGTTGAGCTTGCCGAAGAGCTTCGGCGCCTCGCTGTTGGCGGCGAGGTCGCGCAGCATCCGGCCGGTGGAGTACATGCCCGAGTTGCAGGACGAGAGCGCGGCGGTCAGCACGACGAAGTTGACGATGCCGGCCGCGAGCGGGATGCCCATCGTCTCGAAGGCGTGGACGAAGGGGCTGGTGCCCGCCGAGAACTCGGTCCACTTGACGACCGCGAGGATGACGGTCAGCGCGCCCACGTAGAAGACGATGATGCGCCAGGGCAGGGTGTTGATCGCCTTGGGGAGGGTCTTCTCCGGGTTCTCGGACTCGCCCGCGGTGACGCCCACCAGCTCGACGGCGAGGTAGGCGAACATGACGCCCTGGAGGGTCATCAGGCTGGAGCCGATGCCGTTGGGGAAGATCCCGTCGTGTGCCCAGAGGTTGGAGGCGGCGGCGGTGTCACCGGCGTCGGAGAAGCCGAGGGTGAGCACACCGAGACCGATGACGATCATTCCGATGATCGCGGTGACCTTGATCATCGAGAACCAGAACTCGACCTCGCCGAAGATCTTCACCGAGATCAGGTTGACGCCGAAGAGCACCACCAGGAAGACCAGGGCGCTGACCCACTGCGGGATCTGGGGGAACCAGAAGTGGATATAGATGGCCGCGGCGGTCAGTTCCGCCATCCCGGTGACGACCCACATCAGCCAGTACGTCCAGCCGGTGGCGAAGCCGAAGAACGGGCCGAGGAACTCTCTGGCGTACTCCGCGAAGGAGCCGGAGACCGGCCGGTAGAGGAGCAGCTCGCCGAGCGCCCGCATGATGAAGAAGATCACGACGCCGGCGAGGGCGTACATGAGGATGATGCTGGGTCCGGCCTTGGCGATATTCGCTCCGGCGCCCATGAAGAGCCCGACGCCGATGGCGCCGCCGATGGCGATCATCTGGACCTGACGGCTGCCGAGCCCGCGCTCGTAGCCCTCCTCCGGGGCGCTGCCGCCGGCCGGTCCTCCGGCGGTCCCGTCGCCGCCGTACTCCTTGTCGACCTGCGCAGAGGTCATGGTCATGCGCCCTTTCTCCATGCAGATCCGCGCCGTGCTCGGCCGCGGACCAGTTCCCGATCCCCCCGGATTGGATGGAGTGCCGCCGGCGGTCGGCCGGCCGAAGCACCCCCGGGGACAGGGGTGGCGTCCCCGGGGGGTCGTGCAGATCTATCACGCCGAACTGGGCGATCAGCGGAGCGCGCTGTGGCGCAGCCCACAGGGAGAAGCGGACAAATCGCACCGCGAACCGCAAAGGTCGCCGGAGCGGTGACGGGATCGTTATGCCGAATTGAGCGTCACCTGAGCGTACGGAAGGGGGCCTGCCGACAACCGGCACATGACATGCGGGGAGTCAGGACATGAGGGTCTCGACGAGTGATTCCTGGAGCGCGCCGAGCCAGAGGTACGCCATCACCATCGGCTTGCGCGGGTCGGAGTCGGGCAGCCGGTAGAGCTCTCCGCCCTCGTCCTCGTCGGTGACCTCCAGGCGCGTGCCGATCGTCAGCCGCAGATCGTTGAGCGCGCCGAGCCAGTGCTGACAGTCGTCGGAGGTCAGCTTGAGTACGGCGGCACCCCCGCCCTCCACGGCGAGCGCGTCCAGCGTACGGACGAGCGCCATGCCGTCCTCGCGCTTGCGGCTGCGCAGGTCGTTCTCCGTGAACCGTCTGAACTCCGAGGAGAATTCGCGCAGTTCGTCGTCGTCATCGCCGTACGCGTCCGGGAAGAGCCTGGCCAGCGCCGGATCGGCGGGCGGCTCGCTGGGGCCCTCGCTGAAGAGCGAGGCGAGCGGGTCCTCGCCCTGGGCGGGCTCGTCGCCCGGCCCTATCAGCTCCAGCAGCTGTACGGCGAGCGAGCGCAGGATCGAGATCTCGACCTCGTCGAGCGCGACGGCCGCGCCGCCGCCGGGGATCGCCTCGAACTGCCCGGCCATCAGGCGCGGTCCTGCGAGAGCGTGGCCCACAGCCCGAAGCCGTGCATCGCCTGTACGTCGCGCTCCATCTCCTCGCGGCTGCCGCTGGAGACGATCGCGCGGCCCTTGTGGTGGACGTCGAGCATGAGCTTGTGCGCCTTGTCCTTCGGATAGCCGAAATAGGTCTGGAAGACGTACGCCACATAACTCATCAGGTTGACCGGATCGTTGTGCACGATCGTCACCCACGGCACATCGGGTTCGGGGACGGCGAAAGTCTCCTCGGCCGATTCGGGGCGTTCGATCTCAGTCGGGGCAACACTCACGGTTCGGGACGACCTTCTTCTCTGCGGGGGCGTGCCGGAATTCACAGCCTCACATGACCCATGCTGCCACCCGTCGCGGCGTGTCGCACAAACGGCCACGAGAAATCGTCAAGGTGACGAGTATTGGGTAGCATCGTTGTATGAACACTCCGGACCTTGGGCTGCCGGTGGACGTGCCGTCGACCGCGCTCTTCACCGACCAGTACGAGCTGACGATGCTCCGGGCAGCGCTCCGGGCCGGGACGGCCGGCCGGCGCTCGGTCTTCGAGGTCTTCACCCGGCGGCTGCCCGAGGGGCGCCGGTACGGGGTCGTGGCCGGCACCGGACGCGTCCTGGACGCCGTGGAGAACTTCCGGTTCGACGCGGATGTGCTGGGCTTCCTCCGGGAGCAGGGCATCGTGGACGAGGCGACGCTCCGGTGGCTGGCCTCGTACCGCTTCAGCGGGGACATCTGGGGCTATCCGGAGGGCGAGGTGTACTTCCCGGGCTCGCCGATCCTGCGGGTCGAGGGCTCCTTCGCCGAGTGCGTGCTGCTGGAGACCGTGATCCTGTCAATCCTCAATCATGACTCGGCGATCGCCGCGGCGGCCTCCCGCATGGCGGCGGCGGCGAGCGGGCGCGGGCTGATCGAGATGGGCGCGCGCCGTACGCACGAGCTGGCCGCGGTCGCCGCCTCGCGCGCGGCGTACGTCGGGGGCTTCGACACCACCTCGGACCTGGCGGCCGGGTTCCGCTATGGCATTCCGACGGTGGGCACCAGCGCGCACGCGTTCACCCTGCTGCACGACAGCGAACGTGACGCCTTCCGGGCGCAGATCGACTCGCTCGGCCGGGGGACGACGCTGCTCGTCGACACGTTCGACGTGGCCGAGGCCGTACGGACCGCCGTGGAGATCGCGGGGCCCGAGCTGGGCGCCGTCCGGATCGACTCCGGGGACCTGCTGCTGGTCGCGCACCGGGTACGGCAGCAGCTGGACGAGCTGGGCGCGGTGAACACCAAGATCGTGGTGACCTCCGACCTGGACGAGTACGCGATCGCCTCACTGGCGGCGGCGCCGGTGGACGCGTACGGCGTCGGCACCCAGCTGGTCACCGGCAGCGGGCATCCGACCTGCTCCATGGTCTACAAGGTCGTCGCCCGCGCGACCTCCGCCGACCCGAAGGCCACGCTGCACCCCGTGGCGAAGAAGTCGCTGGGCGGCAAGACCTCCATCGGGGGCCGCAAATGGGCCGCGCGGCGGCGGGACGCCGAGGGGTACGCCGAGGCCGAGGTGGTCGGCACGGGCCCCGTACCGCCGGAGCTGCTGGACCGGCAGCTGCTGGTGGAGCTGGTCAAGGGCGGCGAGATCGTCGCCCGCGAGCCGCTGGACGCCGTGCGCGACCGGCATATCGCGGCGCGCGCGGGGCTGCCGATGTCGGCCATCCAGCTGTCGCGGGGCGAGCCGGTGATCCCGACCGAGTACATGTGAGACCGGGCAGGTGGCGGATGAGGCCGGGCGAGTGGCGGACCGGGTACGTGTGAGGCGGAGGGGGCGGTGGTAGCGGTGGAGTACGGGACTCCGCGAACACGCCCGGACCCCTCCCG
The DNA here is from genome assembly GCF_000718095.1 of Streptomyces scopuliridis RB72. GTDB lineage: Bacteria > Actinomycetota > Actinomycetes > Streptomycetales > Streptomycetaceae > Streptomyces > Streptomyces scopuliridis. The sequence goes on from NZ_JOEI01000031.1 coordinate 131,110, forward strand.
AGACGGGGGCGGAGTCTCTAGGCTCGAAAACGTCCCCGAACAGTCCCCGTCACCCGCCCCCGGTACCACCCGCTCCCCATCGAAGGATGACCGCCATGCACCGCGCATTGATCGTCGTAGACGTGCAGAACGACTTCTGTGAGGGGGGCAGCGTCCCGGTCGCGGGGGGCTCCGAGGTGGCCGCCGCCGTCACCGATCTGATCGGCCGCGCGACCCCCGGATACCGCTATGTGGTCGCCACCCGTGATCACCACATCGACCCCGGTGACCACTTCGCGACGCCCCCGGCCGCCCCCGACTTCGTCCACACCTGGCCGGTGCACTGCGTGGCGGGCACGGAGGGTGTGGGGTTCCACCCGAACTTCGCCCCGGCCGTCGCCTCCGGCGCGATCGACGCGGTCTTCGACAAGGGCGCGTACTCGGCGGCGTACAGCGGGTTCGAGGGCGCCGACGAGAACGGCGTCCGGCTGGTGGACTGGCTGCGGGCGCGGGCCGTCGCCGAGGTCGATGTGGTCGGTATCGCCATGGACCACTGCGTACGCGCCACGGCCCTGGACGCGGTCCGTGAGGGCTTCGTCACGCGCGTACTGCTCGATCTGACCGCGGGCGTGGCCCCGGAGACCACGGAGCGGGCCATGGAGGAGCTGCGGGCCGCGGGGGCGGAGCTGACCGGCAAGCCGGTCGTCCACGCCGCCTGAGGCCGTTCCGCGAGCCTCCCTGGAGCCCCGCTCAAGCCCTCCCCGTACCCGTCAGTACCCAGCCCTCGCCGCGGGTCTCAGCAGCGCCCGTATCGGCTGCCAGAGCTGCTCCAGACATTCCGGTGTGGTCCGCCACAGCAGGCCGTCCGGGTGATGGAGCACCGCGGTGATCTCGTCCGGCGTCGGGGGCTCCGCGTTGCCCCGCAGATAGACCGCCCGGAGCCCCAGGTTCCGCAGCCTGGTCAGGGCGCGGGCCCGGTTCGCGGCGTGCACCAGAACGCGCACCGTATCGCCCTCGGCCGCCGGGCTGGGCAGGGTCAGTGCCACCACCACCGTGCCGTTCGGGAGCTTGCTGAAGCCTCCGCCTGCCATGTCCTTCATCTCCCCCGTGAGACATCGTGTCAATAAGAGATCGTAGGACGCACCTAAACACGAACGGCCGCCGCCCGCTAGAGGGCGACGGCCGATCATGCACTTGACCTGCGGTTACTTGGGGTTACTTCCCTGAGGGGCCCACCTTGACCGTCATCGTCTGCCCGTCCAGGGGCTGGCTGACGATGCTGATCCTGGTGTTCGTGTCAGTTACCCGGACGCTTCCGCCCTTGTTCTCCTCGCTCCAGTAGGTGCCCTTGCGGTCGTCGAAGACCGGGACACCGGGCTGGGGCGCGATCCGCGTCAGCTTGTCCGCCTTGTGCAGCGACAGACCGGACGTCGGCCACCAGCTGAACGCCGCGTCGTACGCCTGGATCCTGTTGCGCATCAGCGTGCCGTCCGCCCACTTCAGCGGCTTGGCGTGGGCGTCCACCGGCAGGATCAGGCCCTGGCCCGGGTGCTGGCTGGTGTTGTTGTTCTTCTGCGAGGTGTCCCACTGCCAGATCATCAGACCGGGCTGGTACGCGAAGTGCTCGACCTTGCCGTCGTTCGGCGCGGTGAAGCCGAAGTTGTACGGGCCGACCTGGAGGGTCTTGTCGTACGAGACGTACTGCCGGTTCTCGGCGATGTAGTACTGGTCGTAGTCCTGGGTGAAGGACTCGCCGATACGCGAGAAGCCCTTGGCGGTCCAGCCCGCGTCGTCGCCCTCGGCGTTGTCCGTGAAGACCGGCGCGCCGTCGGCGAGCAGGCTGATCTCGTCCGCGGTGAAGCCCTTGCCGCCCGCGCCGCCGTCCGTCTGGTAGCGGAAGCGGAGGTCGATCTTCTTGCCCGCGTAGGCGTCCAGCGAGTAGACGAGCTTCTTGTACGCGCCCGAGACATCGGTCAGCGCCGGCTTGTCGGCGGCGTCACGGGGGATCGACTTGCCGTCGGCCGTGCCGTCGACCGGCGTGTAGTTGGCGCCGCCGTCGGTCGACACCTCGGTGTACAGGTAGTCGTAGTCGGCCTCGATGTCCCACCAGCCCTGGAGCTCCAGCGACGCCGAGGACTTGCCGGTCAGATCGACCGAACGGGTGAGGGTGTTCTTGAGGTCGTCGCCCATGTCGCTCCACCACTGCTTGGAGCCCTCGGTGGGCTTAACCACACTGGTGGTCGTGGACTTCTTGGGCAGGTCGACGATGAGCGCCTGCGGGTTCTTGGTGTTGTACGCCGAGACACCCAGCTTGTGGGTGGAGCTCGTCGCGGCCTTGGCCTTGGCGTAGTTGAGCCAGCCGAGCTGGAGCTTGTCCCAGGCGGTCATGTCGCCCGGCAGGTCGCCTATCGCGTCCTTGCCGGTGCCCAGCCAGGAACCCGACGACATCAGGGTCCAGAAGGCGGTGGAGTTCTCGCCGCCCGCGGTGTCGTACAGGTCGGGCAGGCCCAGGTCGTGGCCGTACTCATGGGCGAAGACACCGAGGCCGCCATTCTCCGGCTGCATGGTGTAGTCGCCGACCCAGATGCCGGTGTCGCCGATCTGGGTGCCGCCGGCCTTGTTGTTGGCCGGGCCCGTGCTGCCCGCGTTCGTGCCGTACGCGTACCAGCGGTGCGCCCACAGGGCGTTCGAGCCCTCGGCGCCGCCGCCGGCCGACTCGTCCTCGCCCGCGTGCACGATCTGGAAGTGGTCGATGTAGCCGTCGGGCTCGTTGAAGTCGCCGTCGTTGTCGAAGTCGTAACGGTCCCACTGGTCGTACTCGGCGAGGGCCGCCTTGATCTCGGCGTCCGACTTGCCCTGCGCCTTCTGGTCCGCGGTCCAGGCGGTGACGCCGTCGCGCACCGCGTCCCAGACGTTGGCGCAGTTGCTGCTGCCGCAGTAGTTCGAGCCGTAACGGGCCTCGTTGTAGTCGACCTTGACCCAGTCGGAGACCGTGCCGTCGACCGAGTAGCGGCCGGAGGAGGTCTTCTCGTAGTAGGTCTTGAGCGACTCCTTCTGCTTGCCGCTCGCGTCCTTGCCCTCGCCGAAGTAGAGGTCCTGGAAGTGCGCCTGGTTGTAATCGGCCTGCCAGGCGGTGGAGTTGTCGACCTTGCGGTCGGGCTCGGCTATCTCGTTGTGCTGGGGGCCGGGCTCGCCGCCGTACTTCTTGACGGGCGGCAGCGGTCCGTCGGGGCCGTCCGGGTCGTACATGGTGGTGTCGTCGACCTTGTCGCCGAACTCCACGAGGATGGTGAAGATCTTGTCGGTCTTCTCCCGGCCCAGCTCGACGTACTTCTTGTTGTCGAGCTTGACCACCTGGGAGCCGTCGCGCTTCTGCACGGTGGCGTCCCCGGCGATGACCTGCTGGAGCGCCGCCTCGCGCTGCTGCGCCTGCTGCTTGCTGAACGGGCCGTCCAAGTCGTGTTCGACATGGCCCTTCTGGGGCGCCGGGTCACGGCGCTCGATGTCCGTGGAGCCGGACGCGGGGTTGTCCTGGGCCTGTGCCGTGGTGAAAGCTGAGGCCGTCGCTGCGGTCGCGGCCAGCGCCACGATCACCGCGGACAGTGTTCTCGCCCGTCGATTCCTGATCACTTGATGCTTGTCCTCCCCGGCGCACGCGGTCCGCGGACCGGGAGTGAGGGATCCGCGCGCGTATGCGCGTCATAAGTGACGACATTGGACCGGAGTTAAGGAAGAAAAGACAGACCTTGACTTGAACTGGTCAACTGCACTATGCGGCCTTCCGGTTCCGCTATCCGGACATGACTCCAGAGCCGTAGGAATTCGGACAACTGGCGCACCGATCCGGCCGATCGACAGGGGGCGTGACTCGATGCGCCCCCCGTGCACCGGCACCGTGGGTGAGGTCACGCTTACTACTCGCTCCGCTCGGGCATCCACCGTCGTAGAGTCGCTTGGCAGTGCGACCCGCCCTGCGACGTACGTGCGAGATACGCGAGACACCCCCAACACCCCCGAATATGACGCCCCGAGGGACGGATTCCGCCATGCCGCGTCCGACTGCCGCCCAGCTCGCCTACGGCACCGCCACCGTCGTCTGTTCCACCCTCGTCATGCTTCTGCTCTCCGGCACCACCGCCGGTCCGGGCATCGCGGTGATCGGACTCGCCGCCCTCGGTCTCGGGCTGCTCGTGGCCCTGACCGTCCCGGCGAACAGTCGTACCTCAGCGGCGCGTACGGCACCCGCGCCGAGGCCCGCCACGCCTCCGGCGACGAGCGCTCAGCTGCCCGGACCACGCGCCGAGGCCCGGATAGGCCAGCCGTCACTGCGTCGCTGACACCACGACCGTTCTGGCGGCCTTGTCGTGCAGGCCCTGCCGGTAGGGCCTGCTGACCACGATCGACACGATGATGATGGCCCACCAGATAAAGAGGCAGCACAGCAGCGCCGGCAGCCAGAGCACCACCGCGCGCAGCAGCGCGGAGCCGGTATCGGGGACCGCGCCGTCGTTCAGCATCGCGACACGCAGCTTCAGCCAGCGTTTGCCGAGGGTCTGGCCGAACTTGCGGTTCATCAGGGTGTCGTAGCCGACGTACAGCACCATCGAGATGACCGACCAGATCCACTGCGTGCCGGTATTCACCTGATTGGTGACCTCGTCCCACGCGCCGGTGTTGTTCGCGGTGTTCCAGCCTCCGACGAACAGCGACACGATCCCCAGCGGGATGAAGATGATCAGGGCGTCGATGACCCGGGCCAGGAACCGCGTGCCGAACGGCGCGAGCGGCGGCATCCCGGCGAGCGGATCCGTGCCGCCGTACGGTCCCTCGCCATGGACGTTCGAGCCGTACGGGGAGCCCGGGGGCGGCTGCCCACCGGCGCCGCCGTAGGGGGCACCGTACGGGGACTCGTACGGAGATCCCGGCGGCGGGCCCTGTGACGGCGGAGGCCCCTCGGGCGGGGGGCCTCCGGGCGGTGGCTCCCCGGGGGGAGGTTCCCCGGGCGGGGGACCCTGCGGCTTCTTGAGGAAAGGGTCTTCCTCGGGGGGCTCGCCGGGCGGCGGCTGATCATGGCTCATGTGGGCAGTGCACCGCGCCGGGCAGGGGCCCGCAACGGCTTGCCCGCCGTTCGGAGGAACGCCCCGGCCGCGGCGGGCCGGCGGATCAGGTCACCGGCCGCCGGTCAGCCCGACACGAACGTACGGGCCGCCTTGTCGTGCCAGCACTGCCGCCAGGGCCGGTCGATCAGACACCAGAGCACGTTGAGGACGCCCACGACGAGCACCCCCAGCACGCCGTAGACCAGCCAGCGGCGCAGCGCGGCGCCGAACGCCGGGGCCTCGTGCGACTCGATGTCCCGTACGTCCAGACCGCACAGCTTCTTGCCCAGCGTGCGGCCCCACTTGGCGGTCGGCAGCGCCTCGTAGAGCGCCCCGACGATCAGCAGCGCGGCGAGCACGGCGCCCAGGCAGGCGCCGGTCGTGCCGTCGAGCAGCCAGACGGTGACGGTCTCACCGGTCCGCTCGGCCGCCGCGATCTTGTCGTCGATATGCGCGAGGGCCTTGGACACGAGCGGGAAGGCGATGGCGCCGACGATCGCGCCCAGCACCACGGTGTCGATCAGCCGGGCCGCGAAGCGCTTGCCGAGGGCCGCGGGCCTGGCGTTCGCCTGGGCCTGCGCGGCTTGCAGGAACGGGTCGCTGACCGGGGGCTTCCACGGCACGACGGGCTGGTCCGGCTGATCGGGCCGCGCGAGCGGGTGCGCCTGCTGGGCCCAGGACGCGGCGCCGCCGCCGGCGCCGGGGCTGACGGGCGCGTGCTGACCGGCCGCCGACGGGGACTGCTGCGGTACGGGAAGCTGCGGTCGCTCCGCCGCCCGGCCCGTACCGTCGGCGCCCTGGGTCAGCGCGCCGAGGGTCATGGTGCCCTCGGGCTGCGCCGTACCGCCTGCCGGGCCGTCCTCGTCCTTCGCGCGGCGGGCGGCGCGCAGGGCGCGGATGGCCATGGTGCTGTCGACCACCGGCTGTCCGCCCTCGCGGGGCGCCGGTGTCCTGAGCGGATCGGCCGAGCCTTCCGCGGGGCCGGTCCCGGATCCCGCGCCCTCTCCGGATTCGGGCCCGGAGCCGGAGCCGGGCCTGACACCGCGTCGCATGGCGCGGATGGTGACCGTACCGTCGGTGAGCGGCGGACCGTCGCCCGCGCCGGACCCTGGATCGGACCCGGACCCGGAATCGGAACCGGGACCCAGCGCGCGTACGCCGGGCAGGGCCCCGCCGGTCGGATCGCCGGGCGTGGGCGTGGGCAGCTCACGGGAGGGCTCGGGCGCCGGGCCCGGAACGCGCGGATCCGGCCGGGCCGCTCCCCACGACACCCGGGCATCGCGCTCACCGCCGAAGCCGGTCTGCCGCGAGGCGTCGGCCTGCCACGCGGACGCCGGTTCCTGACGGGCCTCCTGGCGGGGCTCCTCGGGAGGGTCCTCGTCGAAGAAGACCGGCCCGGTCTCCTCGACGGCGCCGGGCGGCGCGGAGGCGGCCGGGGCGGTACCGGGCGTCGCCTCACCGTCCTGCGGCGCCGGCCGGCTCGTGCCGGGCACCCAGGCCGCGCCGTTCCAATACCGGACATATCCAGGGATGGACGGGTCCGGGTAAAACCCTTCCCGGGGTACGTTCCCGCCGTCACCAGGAGGAGTAGCCACTGACCCCAACTCCGTTCACTCACACCATTGTCCAAGGAGGACAGTAACGAAGAACACGAGGCCCTGAGGAAGGAGACCGGCAGAAACGGCCGCGTTCCCGCGGCGGACCGTGGACGCCGATGCGAAGCGTGAGGCTGCGGGGTGGGATTCATTCGCCAGGGCGTACGGAACACCGTACGCACGTGCCCACCCGGGTGGCGAGTCTCCCCCCGTCCCCCGTCCCGCCACCGTCCGGGCCTCGTTCGGGCCCCGTCCGGGCCCCGTCCGGGACGAGTGTGTCGGAAGTCCCGGAAATTCATCGCCGAAAGTCGCGTCATAGTCGGCGGGGCAGCGCCTCTCGACTGGTACGGCCCCCGCATCGGGCCGCTCGCCAGGAAAGGAAGTGCCGCTCATGCACACCGTGGTGGAACGCGAACTGGAACTGAATCTGGTGCTGTCGCCCGAGCGCAGCATCCCTGTCCCGGCCCGGCTGGTCTACCGCACGGACGATCCGTACGCCGTGCACATCACCTTCCACATCGGCTCGGACAACCCCGTGAACTGGACCTTCGCCCGCGAACTGCTGGTGGAAGGGGTGTTCAGGCCCTGCGGGCACGGTGATGTACGGATCTGGCCGACGAAGGTCGGCGGGCGCACCGTCCTGTGTGTCGCCCTCTCCTCGCCGGACGGCGACGCGCTGCTGGAGGCGCCCTGCGCGGCGGTGTCCGCGTGGCTGGAACGGACGCTGCGGATCGTGCCACCGGGTACGGAGTCCGAGCAGTTGGGCCTCGACGACGGGCTGGCCAGGCTGCTGGCCCCGACGCCGGCCGACGATCTGTGGCTGCGGGACCCGTGGCCCTCGGACGAGTCCGTGGACGGCGATGCCTAGAAAAGACGCCTAGAAGAGACGCCTAGAAAAGCTTCCCGGGGTTGAGCAGGCCCAGCGGGTCGAAGGTCCGCTTGATCCCCCGCTGCAACTCCAGGCCCACCGGTCCCAGCTCGCGCGACAGCCACTCCTTCTTGAGGGTGCCGACGCCGTGTTCGCCGGTGATCGTGCCGCCGAGTTCGAGACCGAGCGCCATGATCTCGTCGAAGGATTCCCGGGCCCGCCGTGACTCGTCCGGGTCGGCCTGGTCGAAGCAGACGACGGGGTGGGTGTTGCCGTCGCCCGCGTGCGCGCAGACGCCGATGGTCAGGTCGTACTTCCCGGCGATGGCCGCGGTGCCGTCGAGCATCTCGGCGAGGCGCGAGCGGGGCACGCACACGTCGTCGATCATGGTGGCCGACTTGATGGTCTCCAGCGCGGTGAGCGACAGCCGGCGGGCCTGGAGCAGCAGTTCCGACTCGGCGGCGTCCTCGGCGGGGACCACTTCGGTGGCGCCCGCCGCCGTGCACAGCTCGCCGACGGCGGCCAGGTCGGCCGCGGGGTCGGGGGTGTCGAAGGCCGCGAGCAGGAGCGCCTCGGTGGTGTCGGGGAGTCCCATGTTGGCCATCGCGTTGACGGCGCGGATGGTCGTACGGTCCATGAGTTCGAGGAGGGACGGCGTGTGGCCGCGCTCCATGATCCGGCAGACGGCGTCGCAGGCGGCGGCAGCGGAGGCGAACTCGGCGGCCAGGACGAGCTGCTGGGGCGGCTGCGGCCGGAGCGCGAGTACGGCCTTGACGACGATGCCGAGACTGCCCTCCGAGCCGACGAAGAGCCGGGTCAGGTCGTAGCCGGCGACGCCCTTGGCGGTGCGGCGGCCGGTGGTGAGGAGCCGGCCGTCGGCGAGGACGACGTCCAGGCCGAGCACATACTCCGCGGTGACGCCGTACTTGACGCAGCACAGCCCGCCGGACGCGGTGCCGATGTTCCCGCCGATGGTGCACATCTCCCAGCTGGACGGGTCCGGCGGGTAGTAGAGGCCCTGCTCGCCGACGGCGCGGGAGAGGGCCGCGTTGATGACACCCGGCTCGACGACGGCGATCCGGTCGACGGGGTTGATCTCCAGGATCCGGTCCATCTTCGTCAGGGAGAGGACGATGCACCCGTCCGAGGCGTTCGCGGCGCCGGACAGCCCCGTACGGGCGCCCTGCGGGACGACGGGGACGCGCAGCGCGGTCGCCGTGCGCATCACATGCTGGACATGCTCGACCGTACGCGGCAGCACGACCACGGAGGGCGTGCCCGCCTCGCAGAAGCTCGCCATGTCGTTGGCGTAGGAGACCGTGACGTCGGGGTCGGTGATCAGGGCTTCGGCGGGGAGCCCGGCCCGCAGCTGTGCGAGGAGATCGTCCATGATCCCAGACTCGCATCCGGGGCCATCGGTGTGAACCCGTCTGCGATCCACCATGGCAAGCACGGGTGTGCTCTTCGTATTGACGCACAGTAATCGCCATGAACGCCATGAAAACGGAGCAGGTCAGACAGGTCAGAAGGGCGGCGCTGGCCGCCGGGGTGGGGGCGGTGCTGGTGGGGGGCGTGCTGCTGTTCGTCCCCGACGAGGAGCGTGCGCCCCAGGGCCCCGAAGCGCGGGCGATGGCCGCGGTTGGCGCGGGGGCGCCCGCCTCGCTGTCGGATCTGACCGCGCTGATCCGCGAGCGGGAGAACTGGCTGCGCACGCACCCGGAGGACGGACAGGCGTGGGCGGTGCTCGGCTCGGCGTATGTGGAGCGCGGGGTCGCGGCGGCGGATCCGGCGTACTACCCGAAGGCCGACCGGGCGCTCCAGCGGTCGCTGGCGGTGTCGCCCTCCGGCCCCGGCGAGGGGCGGCCGGAGGGCGACGGGTCCGGCAAGCACGGCGGGGGCGCGGTGGACTCCAAGCCCGGCAAGGGCATCAGGACGGGCAATCCGGAGGCGCTGGTGGGGCTCGCCTCGCTGGCCAACGCCCGGCATGACTTCGTCGCCGCCAAGCGGTGGGGCGAGTCGGTACGGGCGCAGCGGCCCGCGGCGTGGACGTCGTATCCGGTGCTGATCGACGCGTACACCGGTCTGGGCGATTACAAGGCGGCGGGCAAGGCGCTGGAGAAGCTGCGCGAGCTGCACAAGGGGGCGCCGGTGCTGATCCGCGCCGCCGAGGTGTACCGCGACCGCGGCCGGCGCGAGGACGCGGTGGCCAAGGCCACCGACGCGGCGGCGCACGCCGGATCACCCGCGGAGCGCGCGAAGGCGCTGGACACGCTGGGCGAGCTGGCCTGGGAGCGTGGCGAGCCGGCCGAGGCGCTGGGCCACTACGAGGCGGCGCTGACGGCGGCGCGCGGCCGGCCCCAGTCGCTGGCGGGGCGGGCGAGGGCGCTGGCCTCGCTGGGCAGGTCGGACGAGGCGACACGCGAATACCAGTCGGCGCTGGCGAAGCTGCCCCGGCCCGAATACGCCCTGGAGCTGGGCGAGTTGTACGACTCGCTGGGGCTGGACGGGGATGCGCAGACGCAGTACGAGACGCTCCGGGAACGGGCCGAGCGCGCCCGGGGGCACGGGGTGAACGAGGAGCTGGTCCTCGGCCGCTTCGAGGCCGACCACGGCGATCCGCAGGCGGCGGTCGCGCGGCTGCGCGCGGAGTGGGAGCGGTCGCACCGGAGCATGGAGGTCGCGGACGCGCTGGGCTGGGCGCTGTACCGCGCGGGCCAGGGGCGCGAGGCGCTGGCGTACGCGACGAAGGCGACCGAGCCGGGGCGGCGGAGCGCGCTGTTCTCGTACCACCGCGGGGAGATCGAGCGGTCGCTGGCGATGTACGGTGCGGCCCGCCGCCATATCGAGGAGGCCCTGCGGACCGATCCGCACTTCTCGCCGCTGCTGGCGCCGAGGGCCCGGGAGGCGCTGGACGCGCTCGGCGAGCCGGAGGAGGGCGGGCCGAAGGACTTCTACGGCTCGGGGCCCGAGAAGCCCACGCTGGAGCGGCGGGAGCCGGCGCCTCCGCCGCAGGTCTGAGAATCCGGGGGCGCGTGCCGGAGCCGATGGCCCCGGCACGCGTCGCGTGCTCCGTCAGAGGTTGCCGCGCTTCTCCTGCTCGCGCTCGATCGCCTCGAAGAGCGCCTTGAAGTTGCCCTTGCCGAAGCCCATCGAGCCATGCCGCTCGATCATCTCGAAGAAGACGGTCGGCCGGTCCTGGACGGGCTTGGTGAAGATCTGCAGCAGATACCCGTCCTCGTCGCGGTCCACCAGGATCTTCAGCTCGCGCAGCGTCTCCACGGGCACCCGCGTCTCGCCCGCCCACTCCCCCAGCGTGTCGTAGTACGAGTCGGGGGTGTCGAGGAACTGCACGCCCGCCGCCCGCATCGCCCGTACGGACGCGACGATGTCGTTCGTGGCGAGCGCGATGTGCTGGACGCCGGCCCCGCCGTAGAACTCCAGATACTCGTCGATCTGCGACTTCTTCTTGGCGATCGCGGGCTCGTTGATCGGGAACTTCACCTTGAGCGTGCCGTCCGCGACGACCTTCGACATGAGCGCGGAGTACTCGGTCGCGATGTCGTCGCCCACGAACTCCTTCATGTTCGTGAAGCCCATGACCTTGTTGTAGAAGCCGACCCACTCGTTCATCTTCCCGAGCTCGACATTGCCCACGCAGTGGTCGATGGCCTGGAAGGTGCGCTTGGCGGCGGGCTCGACGATCGGTGCCGCGGCGACGAAGCCCGGCAGATACGGGCCGTCGTAGCCGGAGCGCTCGACGAGGGTGTGGCGGGTCTTGCCGTACGTGGCGATCGCGGCGAGCACGACCGTGCCGTGCTCGTCCTTGATCTCGTACGGCTCCTGGATGCCGCGGGCGCCGTGCTCGGTGGCGTACGCGTACGCGGCCCGCGCGTCCGGCACCTCGATCGCGAGGTCGACCACGCCGTCGCCGTGCTCGGCGACATGGTCCGCGAGGAAGCGGCCCCACTCGGTGGACGGCTTGATGACGGACGTCAGGACGAAGCGGGCGGCGCCATTGGTGAGGACGTAACTCGCGGTCTCGCGGCTGCCGTTCTCCGGTCCGGAGTAGGCGACGAGCTTCATGCCGAAGGCCGTGGAGTAGTAGTGCGCGGCCTGCTTGGCGTTGCCGACGGCGAAGACGACCGCGTCCATTCCCTTGACCGGGAAGGGGTCGGCCTCGCGCGCGGTGTGGGGAGCGGTATCGATGTGCATCGAGGTGTCAGCCATGGCCTCAGCCTCCCGCCGTTCCACAAGGTGCGCAATAGTTCGCTGATTCACTGGTCAATATGTAGAGCGGATGACCAGAATGGCGAGGCTATCTGCACAGTATGACTACGTTTGATTCGGCAACGCCTTGGGGAGCGGACCATGAGCATCGACGGACTCGACGGCCGGCTGATCGTGCTGCTCGCGCGGGAGCCCAGGATCGGGGTGCTGGAGGCATCGCGCCGGCTCGGGGTGGCGCGCGGCACGGTACAGGCGCGGCTCGACCGGCTCCAGTCGAACGGGGTGATCAGGGGGTTCGGCCCGGCCGTGGATCCGGCGGCCCTCGGCTACCCCGTCACCGCCTTCGCCACGCTGGAGATCAAACAGGGGCAGGGCTCCGACGTACGGGCCCATCTGGCGACCGTCCCCGAGGTGCTCGAACTACACACCACCACGGGCCAGGGCGACATGCTCTGCCGGCTCGTGGCCCGCTCCAACGCCGATCTCCAGCGGGTGATCGACCGGGTCGTCGGTTTCGAGGGCATCGTGCGGGCCGCCACGGCGATCGTCATGGAGAACCCCGTACCGCTGCGGATCATCCCGCTGGTGGAGCAGGCCGCCGAGGACTCCGCCGGAGACGCCGCCAGGGACTCCGCCGGGAACCCCGCCGGGGAGGGATTCGTCAGGAAGGGGTAGCCCCTTGCGGGGTCTTCCCCAGGACGTGTTCCCGTCCCCACAGGCCGAGCGGCTGGAGCGCGGCCCCGAGGGCGACACCGCGCCCGGTCAGCGCGTACTCGACGCGCGGCGGGATCTCGTCGTACACCTCGCGGGAGACGATGCCGTGCGTCTCCAGCTCACGCAGCTGGCTGGTGAGGACCTTCTCCGTGACGCCGGGGAGCATCCGGCGGAGTTCGCCGAAGCGGCGCGGGCTCTCGTCCAGCGCCCAGAGGATCAGCACCTTCCACTTGCCGCCGATCACATCCATGGCCGCGTCGATCCCGCAGTGATACGCGTCGGGCGCGCCCGGCCTGCCCACGGTCGCCATCGTCCTCGGCCCTCCCTCTCCGACCTGGTCACATACCTCGGGGGAACCACCCACTTCGGAGTGCGTACTTGTTGGCCCCCGCGTTGTCGACCAGCGTATTCGTCATGACCGACAACATTTCTGACGCTCTTTCCTCTTCCCCTTCCGGCTCTTCCCCTTCCGCCTCTCGATCCGTCTCCCTTCTCGGGCTCGGGGCCATGGGTACGGCCTTCGCCCGTGCCTGGCTCGCCGCCGGATACTCCGTGACCGTATGGAACCGTACGGCGGACCGGGCCGACGCCCTGGTGGCCGAGGGCGCCACGGCCGCCGCGAGCGCCGCCGAGGCGGTGGCCGCGAACGCGCTGGTCGTCACCTGTCTGCTGGACGACGCCTCGGTCGGCGCGGCGCTGGAGGGTGCCGACCTGACCGGCAAGGACCTGGTGGACGTCACCACCGGGACCCCGGCCCAGGCACGGGCGCGCGGCGAGTGGGCCGCGGCGCGCGGGGCCCGTTTCCTCAGCGGCGGGATCATGGCCGTACCGCCGATGGTCGGGGTTCCCGAGGCGGGCGGCTATGTCTTCTACAGCGGCTCGCCCGAGCTGTTCGAGACGCACAGGGCGGCTCTGGCGGTCCCGGTCGGCACGCGGTACGTCGGCGCGAACGCCGGCCATGCCGCCCTCCAGGACGTGGCGCTGCTGAGCGGGATGTACGGCATGCTCGCGGGCATCACGCACGCCTTCGCGCTGGTGCGCGGGGAGGCGGAGATCTCGCTGAAGGAGTTCACACCGCTGCTGACCGGCTGGCTGATGTCGATGTCCCCGACGGTCGAGCAGGTTGCCGCGCAGCTGGACAGCGGTGACTACACGTCGGACGTGGTGTCCAACCTCGCCATGCAGGTCGCGGGGGTGAAGACCTTTGTGGGGACGGCGCGGGAACAGGGGGTGAGCCCCGAGCTGCTGACCCCGTACTTCGATCTGATGAAGCGGCGGCTGGAGGGTGGCCAGGGGGCGGAGGGCGTCACGGGGCTCGTCGAGTTGCTGACGCGGGACGGCAACGGCTGACACTGATCAGCCGGGCATGCAAAGACTTCGTTGCAAAGAACATGTTGCAACGAAGTCTTTGCATGACTACGTTAGGGGCATGCCCGAGCCCATAGAGCCCGTGAAGCCGACAGAAACGCCGCCGGGGCCCACGAACCCCAAGCAGCGCACCCTCGACGCGCACTCGCTCCGCGGTCTGGCCCACCCCCTGCGGATACGGCTTCTGGGCACCCTCCGCCACGACGGTCCCGCCACCGCCTCCCAGCTCGCCGAGCGGCTGGGCGAGTCCAGCGGCGCCACCAGCTACCACCTGCGACAGCTCGCCGCGCACGGCTTCGTCGAGGACGACCCGACGCGCGGAAAGGGCCGCGAGCGCTGGTGGAGGGCCGCAAACGAGGGCACGAGGTTCGGCCCCGACCTGCACACCGACACCAATCCGGCGGTACGCGGCGCGGTCGACCTCTTCCTGCACGAGATCGCGACCATCCACACCCAGGAGCTCGCCACCTGGCTGGGGACCGCGAGCGACTGGCCCAGTGAGTGGTCAGGCTCTGCGGACCTCAGCGACTTCACCCTGCGCCTGACCCCCGAGCAGCTTCACGAGATGAACGAGAAGCTGCACGAGGTCGTCGAGAGTTACCGCTCGGCCGGTCCCGTCGACGAGGAAGCCCCGCAGGTCCGCGTCCATCTGCATTCCTTCCCCCGCACCGGTTCCACCGGCCGAAGCTGAAGGAGACCCCTCCGTGCATCCCGGCACACACTCCGACACACATCTCCGGCTGCACGCCCTGCGCGCCGCCGAACTGCGCCACGAGGCCTCCGCGTTCCGCCTCCGTCCGCCGCGCGCGAACCTTCGTACCCGACTCGGCTGGTCCCTGGTCGAGTTGGGGCTGCGCCTCGTCAACCGGCCGGTGGCGTCCGGGCATCGGCTCGTACGACCGTACGCGGCATGACCCGGAAGGCCGGCCCCGAACCCGGCGGGCACAGACCCGCTGACGACCGGTGGCCCTTCGTCGCCACCCTCGCCGCCAACACCATTTCCATCGCCGGGAGTTCACTCACCCTGATCGGGGTGCCCTGGTTCGTTCTCCAGACCACCGGCAGCCCGGCCAGAGCCGGGGTCGTCGCCTTCTGCGCGACGGTGCCGGTCGTCGTCTCCGCCATCGCCGGCGGTCCGGTCATCGACCGGCTCGGGCGGCGGCGGGTCTCCGTCGCCTCCGACCTGATCTGCGGACTCGCCGTGGCCGCGGTCCCGCTCCTGCACTTCGCGGGCGTGCTGGAGTTCTGGATGCTGTGCGCGCTGATGGCGCTCAGCGGCCTCGTCCACACCCCGGGGATCACCGCCCGCTACGTCCTCCTGCCCGACCTCGCCGAACGGGCCGGGACGACCCTGCCGCGCGCCGCGAGTCTGTACGACGCGGCCTCGCGCGTCGCGCGCATGATCGGCGCCGCGCTCGCCGGACTGCTGATCGCGGTCATGGGCGCGGAGGCGGTCCTGCTGCTGGACGCCGTGACCTTCATGGCGTCGGCGGCGCTGATAGCCGCCGGACTGCGGGGGATTCGCGCGGCGGAGCCACAGCGTCGGGCCCCGGTCTCGCTCGCGACGTACCGCACCGAACTCCGCGAGGGCTACGCCTTCCTGATCCGTACGCGGCTGCTGCTCGACATCACCGTGATGGTGATGATCACCAACGGTCTGGACCAGAGCTGGGGTTCGGTCCTGCTGCCGGTCCATGCCCGGCAGGAGCTGGGCGGGTCCGCCGATCTCGGGCTGCTCACCGCGCTGTTCGGCGGGGCGGCGCTGCTCGGGGCCCTGCTGTACGGGGCGTACGGCGAACGCTTCCCGCGCCGCGTCGTGTTCGCGGGCGCCTTCCTGCTCTGCGGGGCGCCGAAGTACGTCGTGGCGGCGCTCACGGACGGGACCGTACCGCTGGCCGTGACGATGGCCGCGGGCGGACTGGCGGCCGGCGTGCTCAACCCGATCCTCACCACCGTCATGTACGAGCGGGTGCCGGACGAGCTGCGCAGCCGGGTGTCGAGTGTGACCACGGCGGGAGTCGAACTGACCATGCCGCTCGGCGGTCTGGTCGCGGGCCTTCTGGTCGAGCGCGCGGGGCTGAGCAACACACTGCTGGCCGTCGGCGGCGTCTATCTCCTGGCGACGCTGAGCCCGCTGGTCTTCCCGGCCTGGCGCTCCATGGAACGGATCCCGGAGAAGGCGGAAGCCGCCCCGGCCGGGGACATCAACAGCTCGGCACCTGATCCGTCTCCCCCCGCTCCAGCGCCCGGAGCGCCGACACCGCGCCCTTCAGCGTACTGACCGGGATCAGCCGCATTCCCTTCGGCAGCTCGCTCCCGGCATCCCCGCACTCCGCCTTCGGGACGAGGAAGACCGTAGCCCCGTCGCGCCCCGCGGCCTGGGTCTTCAGGGACACCCCGCCGACCGCGCCGACCTTGCCGTCGCCGCTGATCGTGCCCGTACCCGCGATCTTGCGGCCGCCGGTCAGATCGCCGCCCGAGCCGTCGCCGTCGAGTTTGTCGACGATGCCGAGGGCGAAGAGCAGCCCGGCGCTGGGGCCGCCGACGTCGGCGAGATGGAGGCTGACGTCGACGGTCTTCGGGTCCTTGCCGAGCAGGCCGAGGGCGGCCTGGGTCGCGGAGTTCTGGGACTCCACCATGTCGTGGGTATTGTGCCGCTCGATCTCCTTGTCGGACTTTCCGGACGGGTAGACCGCGTCACGCGGCAGCACGGCGCGGTCCGTACGCAACCAGCCCTCGACCACATCGCCGAAGTCGACATCGGCGGAGGGGCCGGTCGCCACGATGGTCGTCATCCGCAGCTGCCCCTCGGTCTTCCTGGTGGGCGCCCCGCTGATCGTGATGATCTGCCGGCCCTGGTCCGCGCCGAGGACATCCGCGGTCATGCCCGGCTGCGCCACGGAGTACGGCAGCGGCGCGGCCCCGACCACGGCGAACAGCGCGACGATCGGGACGGCGCAGAGGGCGAGGGCGCCGGGGCGCGAGAGACGAGAGAACACGGGTGTCAATCTATCGGGCGCGATCGGGCGCGCGGGACGGCGTGCCCGTGGGGTAGGTACGGCGGGGCGGACCGGTCGGTCGGACCGGTGGGTCCGGCCGGTCCGCCCGCCCGGCCGGAGTTCAGCGCAGTGCGTCCGCCACTTCCCGGGCCGCGTCCACGACCCGTGGCCCCACCCGTTCGGGTACGGCGTCCGCGAGCATCACCACACCCACGCTGCCCTCTATCCCGGTGACCCCTATCAGCGCGGCGGCGGCCCCGCTGGCACCGGCCTCCAGCTCACCGTGGGTGAGGGTGCAGCGCGGCTCGGTGAGGGCGGCCTGACGGGCGGCGAGAATCGCCTTGCCCGCGGCGCCCCGGTCGAGCGGATGGCGGAAGCCGGCCCGGTAGGCGACGTGGTAGTCGGTCCAGGTCGGTTCGACGACCGCGACGGCCAGCGCCTCCGCCCCGTCCACGAGCGTCAGATGCGCGGTGGCGCCGATGTCCTCGGCGAGCGAGCGCAGGGCGGGCAGGGCGGCCTCCCGTACCAGCGGATGCACCTGGCGGCCCAGGCGCAGCACGCCGAGGCCCACCCTGGCCCGGCCGCCCAGATCGCGACGGACCAGGGCGTGCTGTTCGAGGGTGGCGAGCAGTCGGTAGACCACCGTCCTGTTGACACCGAGCTTGTTGGACAGCTCGGTGACCGTCAGACCGTGATCGGTGTCGGCGAGCAGCTTGAGGACGCGCAGTCCCCGGTCGAGCGTCTGGGAGGTCTCCGCGGTCACGACGCCTTCTCCTTCGGAGTGAGGCCGCCGGCGGGCCTCGGCACCACCGGCTGCGCTACGCGGCGGAGTTGCCACGGAGCGTTTACATTGCGGGGACACTAACCATGGACACCGCTCAGCGGAAGACCTCGTCCAGAATCCGGGCACAGAAGGAGAGTTGATCCCTATTCGCGGACAAAATCCGACAGAACGGGGACTTGGATCGATCATTCACGCCATACCGGACGGCTTCGGAGGCGATAGTGGCCGCTGCGGGGCCCGGCAGCGGCCACGGCGTACGGAAAACCGCTACGACCTCTGTCGATCACCGCTACGGCGTCCGCCGGAAATCTCCACGGCATCACCGCATCCGGGTGGCCCACTCCCCCACCTTCGCGATCCGTTCCCGGATCTGCCCCGCCGTCGCCTCGGCGCTCGGCGGCCCCCCGCACACCCGGCGCAGCTCCGTGTGGATCACGCCGTGCGGCTTGCCGCTCTGGTGGACATACGCGCCGACCATCGTGTTCAGCTGCTTGCGCAGCTCCAGCAGCTCCTTGTGGGAGACCACGGGCCGCCGCTCGGCCGGCAGCTCCAGCAGATCCGCCTCGGCGTCCGGCTTCTTGCGGCTGTGCGCGATCTGCCGCGCCTGCCGCTTCTGGAGGAGCATCTGCACCTGGTCGGGCTCCAGCAGCCCGGGGATACCGAGGTAGTCCTGCTCCTCCTCGCTGCCCGGGTGGGCCTGCATGCCGAATTCGGCGCCGTCGTAGAGCACCCGGTCGAAGACGGCGTCGGACTCCAGCGCCTCGAAGGGCAGCATGTCCTGCTCGCCGGTGTCCTCGTCCTGCTGCTTCTCGGCCTCCGCCATCTCCTTCTCGGACTCGGCGTAGGGGTCCTCCTCGCCGTTCTTCTTCGGCTTGTCGAGTACGTGGTCGCGCTCGACCTCCATCTCGGCGGCGAAGCCGAGCAGGCCCGGGATGGTGGGCAGGAAGACGGACGCGGTCTCGCCGCGCCGGCGTGAACGTACGAAACGGCCCACGGCCTGCGCGAAGAAGAGCGGGGTCGAGATGGTGGTGGCGTACACGCCGACGGCCAGGCGCGGTACGTCGACGCCCTCCGACACCATCCGGACCGCGACCATCCAGCGGTCGTCGCTCTCGCTGAACTCGTCGATCCGCTTCGACGCGCCGGTGTCGTCGGAGAGGACGACGGTCGCCTTCGAGCCGGTGATCTCGCGGATGATCTTGGCGTACGCGCGCGCCGAGTCCTGGTCGGTCGCGATGACCAGACCGCCGGCGTCCGGGATGCCCTTGCGCACCTCGGTCAGCCGCTGGTCCGCGGCGCGCAGCACATTGGGCATCCAGTCGCCGCGCGGGTCGAGCGCGGTGCGCCACGCCTGCGAGATGGCGTCCTTGGTCATGGGCTCGCCGAGCTTGGCCGCGATCTCGTCACCGGCCTTGGTGCGCCAGCGCATATTGCCGCTGTAGCTGAGGAAGATGACGGGCCGGACGACGCCGTCGCCGAGGGCGTTGCCGTACCCGTAGGTGTAGTCGGCGGCCGAGCGGCGGATGCCGTCGTTGCCCTCCTCGTACGCCACGAAGGGGATGGGATTGGTGTCGGACCTGAACGGCGTACCGGTCAGCGCGAGCCGCCGGGTCGCGGGCTCGAACGCCTCAAGACACGCCTCGCCCCAGGACTTGGAGTCGCCCGCGTGGTGGATCTCGTCGAGGATGACCAGGGTCTTGCGCTGCTCGCACCGGTTGCGGTGCAGCATGGGCCGCACGCCGACGCCGGCGTAGGTGATGGCGACGCCGTCGTACTCCTTGCTCACCGGCCCCGCCGAATAGTCCGGGTCGAGCTTGATACCTATCCGCGCGGCGGCCTCCGCCCACTGCTTCTTGAGGTGCTCGGTCGGCGCGACGACGGTCACCTGCTGGACGACATGGTGATGCAGCAGCCAGGAGGCGAGCGTCAGCGCGAAGGTCGTCTTCCCGGCGCCGGGGGTGGCGACGGCGAGGAAGTCACGCGGCTGCTGCTCCAGATAGCGGCCGAGCGCACCCTCCTGCCAGGCACGCAGCTTGTTCGCGGTGCCCCAGGGGGCGCGGCCCGGGAAGGCGGGTGAGAGGTGGTGGGAGGAGGCGGTAGTAGTCACGGTCTCCGGTTCGGGCGCGGGTTGGCGGGGTGGGGCGGGGGTACGTACGACAACCGGGCCACCCTACCGGTGGGGTGGCCCGGTCCTCGTCCGCATGAGCCGTGAGCAGTCAGACTGCGACGCCTGTCACATCTGCGGGTCGAGCAGCTCCCGGAGACCTTCCGAGATGGCCTTCACCTCGTCCATCTGCCCCGTAGCCACAGCGATGACCAGCCGTTCCGCCGCGTCGATGTCCGGGCGCAGCTGCACGTCATTCATGGCCAGGAACGTGACGCATGACAGCCATGCCGTCCGCTTGTTGCCGTCGAACAGCGGATGGTTGATGGCCAGGGACTGCAGGAGCGCGGCAGCCTTGTCGAACAGGTCCGGATACGCCTCCTGGCCGAACATGGCGGCGGACGGGCGGTGCACGGCCGACTCCAGGAGCCCCACGTCACGGACCACTACCCGCATGTCGTCGCAGGCGTGCTCGGCAATGACCAGAACATCCTCGGCGGAGAGATAGACACAGGTCACTTGAGCCGCTCCATGAGCTCGCCCCACTTGGCGACTTGTTCCTTCGCCGTCTTCCGGACCATCGCCTCATGCGCGGTTCTGGCCAGATAGTCGTCCACGGCCTGGAGCAGTATGGCGTGCATGCTGGTCCCCTGCTGCTCGGCGCGCTGCTTGAGCGCCTCGGTCTGGTCGTCACGAAGACGCAGGTTCATTGCCATACCAGAATGGTACCGCGCCTGGGGCCAGAGTGGTACCGGTCAGCGGGTCCGTACCCGCGTCGCCACCCACACCCCCACCAGCGCCACCACCGCCATCGGCAGGAACACCGCCGCGAAGGCCGCCGGGTGGGATCCCGCGGCACCCGACGCGGCCGAGGCGGCGTGGCCGCCCACCGCGCCGCCGCCCAGGGCCGCGAACGCCGCGCCTCCCGCCGCCAGCAGGAGGACGTTCGACAGCCCGTCGGAGATCTGGAGCGCGGCGGAGTTCGCGCCCGCCTCCTCGGGCGCCGACAGCTTGAGCAGCAGCACGCTGGTCGAGGCGATCACGGCGCCCATGCCGAGGCAGCCGAAGGCCCAGGCGACCGCGACGATCCATACCGGTACGGACTCGATGAGCACGCTCGGCGCGGTCGCGATCGACAGCGCGACCAGCACCATCCCGCCTGCCATCAGCCGCTCGCGGTACGGCTCCAGGCGCGGCCTGGACTGGACGTACGAGCCGAGCGCCCAGGTCGCGCCGCCCACCGCGAGCGAGAGCCCGGCCATCGTCGGCGACAGCCCGCGCTGGGTGACGAGCATCAGCGGTACGAAGCTCTCGGCGGCGATGAACGCCCCGGCGGCGACCCCGCGCAGCAGCACCACGGAGGGCAACCCGCGCGCCGCGCGCCAGGTGCCGTGCGGCAGCAGCCCGAGGACGGCGGGGACGAGGAACGCGACACCGGCCAGCGCCGGGAGGAGCGAGAGCCACCGCAGGTCCTGGCCCGCGTACTGGAGCAGCCCCGCGCCCAGCGAGATCCCCAGCGCGAGCCGGATCCGGCGCCGGTCGAAGGCCGGGACGGGCCCCTCGGCGTCGGCGGGCCCCGACGCCTTGCGGCGTATCGCGGGCAGCGCGAGCGCCAGCGGCAGCACGACCAGGACCGGGATACCGATGAAGACCCAGCGCCAGCCGAGGTGTTCGGTGACGGTGCCGGAGGCGAGCGGCCCGACGACGGAGGGGATCACCCAGCTCGCGGCGAACGCGGCCATGATCGAGGGCCGCAGCCGCTCCGAGTAGGCCCGGCTGACGACGACATAGAGCGCGACGATGACCAGCCCGCCGCCGAGTCCCTGGACGGCGCGGCCGAGGATGAACAGCCACATGGTGCCCGCCGTGCCCGACAGCAGCAGCCCGGCCCCGAAGGCACTGATCCCGGTGGCGAGCGGCGCGAGCGGCCCGCTGCGGTCGGCCCACTGCCCGGAGAGCACCATGGCGAAGAGGCTGGTGGTGAAGTACGCGGAGAACGCGAAGGCGTACAGCGGAATCCCGTGCAGCTCTCGCGCGGCGACCGGCATCGCGGTACCGACGGCGGTCGCCTCGAAGGCGATGAGCAGGACGACGGAGACGATGCCGATACTGAGCGCCCGATGCTCAGGCCCCAGCACACCGCCCTGGTCAGGGGGGCCGCCCTGATCGCTTGCCTGGGGGGATTTCGGTGAAGGGGCCGCTACGGCGGATATCTCGGCGGGAGCGACATCGGCGTCGCGTGGGTCCAGGGCGGTCATGGACTCAGAGTAAGGGGCACAGCCCTGATTCGGCCCTGTCGTAGGGCTGATCGGATCTGGTCCCTTGGATGTACGCCTCCCCCGCCCCGGACCCACCGGCCCGACGGCCCACCGTGAACGCAGTGTGGCAGTCGCGTTGCGGCCCGCCGGGACACCTTGAGCGCCGCGCGCCACGGGCCTACGGTCATGAACAGGAAGTGAGGCACGGCCGTGTGCCCGAGTGGTTCAGGGGCTCGCCTGCAAAGCGAGTTACGCGGGTTCGATTCCCGCCACGGCCTCCAGGAACACGAAAGCGGCCGCCCCGGGGATTCCAGGGGCGGCCGCCCGGCGTCGTGGGCCGCCCCTCAGTTCACCCGCGCCCCGTCGAGACCCGCCAGGATCGTGTCCACCGTCTCCGCCACGTCCAGGCCCGACGCGTCCAGCCAGAGGCCGAGGCGTGGGGTTCCACGCGGAGTACGCGGTCCAGCGACTCGACAGCGGGCGGGTGCGGACGAGGGCGACGTACTCCGCCAGGTCCGCGCCGAGGACGATGTCCTGCACCACGGCGGTCCAGTACGACCGCGCTACGAACCCGCAGGCGCCGCCGCCACCGCCGCCTGCGGGCGGATCGGGAGGCGGCTGATGGGCCGGCCCGTGGCCGCGCGGACCGCCGAGGCGACCGCCGCCGGGGACGTGACCACCGGGGCCGCGCTCGCGGGCTTGGCGCCGAAGGGGGCCACCACGTCGCGCTCCTCGACCAGCTTGACGATACGGATGTCCGGCGCGTCCAGGGACGTCGGAAGCGCGTACCCCGTGAGGTCGGGGCGGCGGACCACACCGCGGGTCGTGCGGAGGTTCTCCGTCAGGGCCGTACCGATGCCCTGCGTGACACCCGCCTCGATACGGGTCGCCAGCTGCGCCGGGTTGAGGACCCGCCCGACGTCCTGGGCCACGGCCATCTCCACGACCCGGACCGAGCCCAGCTCGATGTCGACGTCCACGACCGCGCGGATCGCGCAGAAGGCCAGGCCCACGAAGGCGTCGCCCTGTCCCGAGGCGTCGAGGGGTTCGGTGGGGTGGGGGCGGCACTGCGCCGTCGCCCAGAGTTCCTTGCCGTCCATCGCCTCGGTGACCGTCGTGGACAGCACCCCGTCGTACGAGGTGATCTTGCCGTCCGTGATCTGGAGCAGCTCGGTGGACATTCCGAACTTGTGGGCCAGCGGCTGGAGCAGCTGCGTACGGACCATCTTCGCGGCCCGCTCGACCGCGCCGCCCGAGACCCAGGTGTGCCGACCGTGGGCGGCCGGGCCCGCCGGGGGCTGGTCCGTGTCGACCGAGGCGACATGGACCTCCTCGATGCCCAGCGTCTCCTGCACGATCTGCCGGGCGAGGGTGGCGAAGCCCTGGCCGGTCTCGACGGCCGCGCAGATGACCGTGGCCACGCCGTCGTGGACCTTGACGGTGGCCGTGGAGACCTCGTCCGCGCCCTCCGCGCCGAGCATATGGACCATGCCGAGCGCGTAGCCGACGCCCCGGCGTACGGCCCCCGGCTCGCCCGCGCCCTCGGGGCCTCCGGGCAGCAGCCAGGCCGCCTCGGGGGTGTCCTTGGGGAGCGGGGGCAGCGGGAAGTCGCGTACGGAACGGAGCAGTTCGGCCACGGGCGCCGGGCAGGTCACCGTCTGGCTGGTGGGCAGGATGTCGCCGGTGGCCAGGACGTTGCGCAGACGCAGCTCGGCCGGCTCCACACCCAGCTTGGCGGCCAGCTTGTCCATCTGGCCCTCGTACGCCGCGCACACCTGCATCGCGCCCTCGCCCCGTACATGGCCGGAGGGCGGGTTGTTGGTGCGTACGGCCCAGCCCTCGATGAAGGCGTGCGGCACGACGTACGGGCCGCAGGCGAAGGCGACCGCCGCCGCCAGGGACTCGGACGAGGCGTCCGCGTACGCGCCCGCGTCCAGCAGGATCTGGGCCTCGACCTTGACGAGCCGGCCCTCGGCGTCCGCGTGGTGGCGGTAGCGCAGCAGCGTCGGGTGGCGGTGGGCGTGGCCGAGGAAGGACTCCTCGCGGGTCGCGGCGAGTTTGACCGGGCAGCCGGTCCGCAGCGCGAGCAGGCCGAGCGGGATCTGGAAGCCCGGGTCCTCGCGGTCGCCGGTGGCGCCGGGGACGCCGGTGACGACGATCTTCACCCGGTCCGGCTCCAGACCGAAGCAGGCGGCGGCCAGATCGCGGTCGGTGTGCGGGTCGGTGGAGGCGGTGTAGATCTCGACGCCGCCGTCGGGTCTCGGTACGGCGAGGCCCGCCTCGGCGCCGATGGGCGCCGGGTCCTGGCGGCCGATGCGGTACAGCCCCTCCACGACCACCTCGCCGGTGATGTCCGGATCGCCGTAGCGCAGCGGGATATGGCGGATCAGATTGCCGTCGGGGTGCAGCGGCTCGGCGGCGAACGCCTTCTCGGGGTCGGTGACCGGGTCGAGCACCTCGTACTCGACGGCGATCGCGGCGGCGGCGAGCCGGGCCGTGTCGGGGTGGTCGGCGGCGACGGCGGCGATCGCCTCGCCGTGGTGGCGCACGACCTCCGAGGCGAAGACGGGCCGGTCGGCGATCCGCCTGCCGTACGCCGAGTCGCCCGGGACGTCCTCGTGCGTGACGACGGCGCGTACGCCCGGCATCTCGGCGGCCGCGGCGGTGTCGATCGAGACGATACGGGCGTGCGGGTGCGGCGAGCGCAGGATCGCCGCCCACAGCAGACCCTCGGCCCACAGGTCGGCGGCGTACGGGAACGTGCCCTCGGTCTTCGCGCGCGCGTCGGCCGGGGGGAGGGATGCGCCGAGGCCGTGCGCGGGCGGCTCCTGCTGGGGGCCGTCGAGCGTCGGGGTCCCGGTGGCCGCGTCGTTGCTCACGCCATGCCTCCGTCGGGCGAGTGCGGGTGCGAGTTGGTGTGCGGATCGCTGTGCGGGGGCTGGGCGCTGCCGGCCCCGGGGGGTGCCTGGTGCGGGATACGGGCTTCCTCGGAGGCCGCGGCGGCGGCCTCCGCGCTCGCCCTGCGCCCGGCGACGACCTCGCTCACGGCGTCGAGCACGCCGCGGTAGCCCGAGCAGCGGCAGAGGTTGCCGCAGAGCGCCTGGCGGGTCTCCAGCTCGCTGGGGGCGTGGTTGCCCTCCAGGAGGTCGTGGACGGTCATGGCCATTCCGGGGGCGCAGAACCCGCACTGCACGGCCCCGCACTTCGCCAGCGCCCGCTGGACGTCGGAGGGTTCGCCGTCGGCGGCCAGCCCCTCGACCGTACGGACCTCGGAGCCGGCGGCGGTGGCGGCGGGGACGAGGCAGGAGGCGACGAGCCGGCCGTCGACCTGGACGTTGCAGGCGCCGCATTCGCCCTGGGAGCAGCCGTCCTTGGCGCCCGCGAGGCCGAGGCGCTCGCGCAGCACGTACAGCAGCGACTCGCCGATCCAGGCGTCCGTGACGGGGCGGTCGGCGCCGTTGACGCGCAGGACGTAGGAGCCGGAGGGGTGTTCGGCGCTGTCGTTGCTGCTGGTGAGGGGCGCGGGCTCGGGCTCGGCCTCCGGCGCGGTCCCGGATTCCGGTCCGGGCTCCGGCGCGGTCTCCGCCACGGGCTCGGAGGCGTGCTCGGGCTCGGCCGGGATCTCGGGAGCGGCCTCAGGAGCCGCCTCGGGCATGGTCCCCGGGCCGGGCTCGTGCGCGAGGTCCGGTACGGCGTCCGGCAGGACGGCGGACGGCTCGGGCTCCACGGGCGCCTGGGCCTCCGGGACCCCCGGCGCCTCGACGCTCTCCGGGGCGGCGAATGCGCCGGCGTCTCCGCCGGGCGGTGCCGGTTCCGTCGCCCACGGCGCGGCGGCGCCGCCCGGCAACGTCGCCGGCGGGCTGCCGCCGTTCCACTGGGACGCCAGCACCGACTTGCTGAACTCGCCGGATTCGTCCGGAAGATCACCCTGGGCGATCGGGATCGTCCACTGGCCGGTCAGCTCGGAGGCAACCGCCGCGTCCCCCGGGGCGGCCTGTCCCGCTCCCGCCCCGGCGTCGGCGCCGTTACCCGCGCCCGTGTCGCCGTAGTTCCACTGGTCCGTCGCCTGCGGGTCGTAGCCACCGCCGGGCCCGTAGCCGACGTGGCCGTAACCGCCCTGCGCGTATCCGCCCTGGGCATAGCCGCCCTGCGGGTACGGCGCGTGGTCCTGCGCCCCGCCGCCCTGCTGCGGGTCCGGCCAGTGGGCCCCGTCCTGGGCGTCGGCCGCCGACGGGTCGACCGGCGCGGGCGGCACGAACTGCGGCGGTACGTACCCGTGCCCCGGCGCGGCCAGCGGCGCGTCGAAGGTGTCCTCCGGGGGCAGTTGCACGAAGGCGGTCGACTCGCCGTCGTACTCCCCGCCCTGCGGGACCGGCTGCCAGCCGCCCTGACCCTCGGGGGCCCCGGAGCCGCCACCGGAGTTCTCGTTGGTGGTCACGACAGCGCCCTCCCCAGTGCTCGTCGGGCCAGCGCGGCGACCATGCGCCGCAGATGCAGTACGGCGGGCGACGGCGGGGGCACTTCGCCCCCGTCGGCCGGCGCCGGCGGGTCCGGGATACAGGCCGCGGCGACGTACTCGCCGAAGGCGGCGAGCGCCTCCTGCGCGAGCCCGCGCGCGCCGTCCCAGTCGATCAGTGAGGCGATCCAGCGCTCCGCCTCCAGCGGGCGCAGCGGCATCGGCGCGATGGCGCCGACCGCGCACCGCACCCCGCGCCGCGCCGGGTCGAGCACGACGGCCACGGACGCGGTGGCCCTGCCGGGCCCGGTCCGTCCGGTCGCCTTGAGGAAGACCTGGGGCGCGTGCAGCAGGGGCACCCGTACGAAGCCGATGAGTTCGGCGGGCGCGAGCATCTCGCGGCCGGCCAGCAGATGCGAGACGGGGATCTCACGGCGCGCGCCGCCGGGCCCCCCGACCACCAGATCGGCCTCCAGCGCGGCGAGTACGGGCAGCGCGTCGCCGGTCGGGGCCGCGGTGGCGATATTGCCGCCGAGCGTCCCCGCGTTACGGATCTGCGGCGGGCCCGCCGCGCGCGCGGACGCGGCGAGCGCGGGGATGAGGGCCGCGAAGTCCGGCCTGCCCATGCGCGCGTGGGTGAGACCGGCGCCGAGCAGGGCGTGACCGTCCTGGTAGTGCCAGCCGCGCAGCTCGCTGATCCGGCCGAGGCCGACGAGTCCCGCGGGCCGCAACTGGCCCTTGTTGACGGCCGCCATGAGATCGGTCCCACCCGCGACGGGCACGGCGGCAGGCATCGCGGTGAGTGCCGCCACGGCCTCGTCCAGCGAGGCCGGCAGCGTCACGAACTGCGCCGTCTGCGGTGCGTGCGTGGTCAACCCAGCTGCCCCTTTCCGGTGTCCCGGTGTCCCGCCCGTGTTGCCGTACCGTACGTGCTCACAGACCGGACGTGGCAACTCTGGCACATCTTCCGGCCCGCCCGACGCGAGGGTCCGCGAAGGACGCATCCGTCCCCCACCAGGGGGAAGGTCCGGTTTCGCACCTCTTTGCCGTCACATACGGAATGCCACTCTTCAGCGGTCGTTGTACGACTTGTCCGTACGGACTACTTATCCTTACGGACTACCACGGTCCCAGGGACACGGTCTCGGGGCGGCCATCTCCCCATGGGCTCACACGTTTGGGGGCGCCCCCTCGATCGGGCGCCCGAGGCTGGCATTGTCTCCGTCGGGGGCCGGGCGGCGCTGCCAGGGCAACGGCCCGCCGGGCGGCCGGTATTCGACCCCGAGCGCGTCAAGGCGCCGGTAGTGCTCCGCCATGCGCTGCTCGAAGTCGGCGAAATCACGTTCGGCGGGGGCCGGGAGGTCCGACCAGGCGACTTCCGCGAAGGCGGCGAGCCGCGGGAAGACCTGGTAGTCGACGCGGGAGCTGTCGTGCATCACCTCGGTCCAGACATTGGCCTGGGTGCCGAGGACATGGGCCGCCTCCTCCTCGGTGAGCTCGGGCGGCAGGGGCTCGAAGCGGTAGACGTCCTCCAGGGTGCGTACGTACCCGATGGGCATCGGCTCGTCGTCGCCGGCCGCCTGACGGTGGTCCAGATACACCTGCTGCTCGGGACACATGACGACATCGTGGCCGGCCTTCGCGGCGGCGATCCCGCCCGCGTATCCGCGCCAGGACGACACGGCGGCGCCCGGCGCGAGCCCGCCCTCCAGGATCTCGTCCCAGCCGATCAGCCGCCGGCCGCGCTCGGCGAGCCAGCGGTCGAAGTGCCGGATGAACCAGGACTGGAGCTCGTCCTCGCCGGCCAGACCGAGCCGCGCGATCCTCGCCTGGGCCGTCGGCGACTGCTTCCACTGGTCCTTGAGGCACTCGTCCCCGCCGATGTGGATGAAGGTCGAGGGGAAGAGGGTGAGCAGTTCCTCGAAGACGTCCTCGTAGAACCGCAGGGTGTTGTCAGTGGGAGCGAGTACGTTTGCGGTAATGCCCCAGGTGTCCCAGACGGTGAGGGAGGTCGTGTCGATGACATCGGTGTTGCCGAGTTCCGGATACGCGGCGATGGCGGCCTGCGAATGCCCCGGGATATCGATCTCGGGGACGACGGTGATATGCCGCTCGGCGGCGTACGCGACGATCTCGCGGATGTCGTCCTGGGTGTAGTAACCGCCGTGCGGCTTCTCCTCCCAGAGCTCGGAGGCGCGGTGGCCCCATTTGGTGCGCGAGCGCCAGGAGCCGACTTCCGTCAGTCGCGGATGCTTCTTGATCTCGACGCGCCAGCCCTGGTCGTCGGTGAGATGGAAGTGGAAGACATTCAGCTTGTGGGCGGCGAGCAGGTCCAGATAGCGCAGGACGCCGTCCTTGGGCATGAAGTGGCGTGCCACGTCGAGCATCAGCCCGCGCCAGCCGAAGCGGGGCGCGTCCTCGATGAGGGTCATCGGTACGGCCCACTCACGCGTGGAGTCGAGCGGCGCCCTGCGGTACGCGTCGGGCCCGAGCAGCTGTCGGACGGTCTGCGCCCCCCAGAAGACCCCGGCGGCGGCGCCGCCCTCGATACGGATCGCCTCCGCGTCGACGCTGATCCGGTACCCCTCGGGGCCCAGTTCGCGCGCGATGTCCGGACTGATCCCCAGGACGATCCGGTTGTCGTCAGCGCCGATGACCCCGGCGTCGTCCGCGAACGGCAGCCCCGTCGCGGCTCCGACGGCCGTACGGAACCACCGCGCCACGCCCTCCGTACCGGGCCCTGCCTCGATCACGGTCTCGCCGTCGAGCGGGAAGGCACCCGCTCCCGGCTGCGCCGGCCAGGCCCGCCTGGGGTCCGGGATCAGATCCATGAAGTCCACCTCTAATCCTTGACGGCGCCGCCGAGTCCGGAGACCAGGCGCCGTTGTACGAGCACAAAGAAAACCAGCACGGGAACGGTCATCACCGTAGACGCGGCCATGATCCCGCCCCAGTCGTTCTCGTCCGGTTTGAAGAAGACCAGCAGCGCCATCGGAAGGGTCGACTGGGAGGTGTCGCTGATGATGAAGGACTTGGCGAAGAGGAAGTCGTTCCAGGTCGAGATGAAGGAGAAGACACTCGTCGCGACAAGCCCGGGGAAGACCAGCGGGAAAAGGATCTGCCACAGGAACCGGGTACGGCTCGCGCCGTCGATGTACGCGGCCTCCTCCAGCGCCTCGGGGACGGCCTTGACGAATCCGCGCAGCATCCAGACGGCGAACGGAAGCGAGAAGGCGAGATGCGGCAGGACGAGCGAGCCGAGCGTATTGAGCAGCCCGGCGTCCCGCATCAGGAAGAACAGCGGGATGGCCAGCGCCTCGATCGGCACCATCTGCGCGACGAGGAACATGATGAGGAGAGTCGTACGGAATCGGAAACGGAACCGGGTCACGGCCGTCGCGGCCAGAAACGCGATGAGCGCGGAGGCGATCACGACCGTTCCGGCGACCGCCAGGCTGTTGAGGAAGTACCGCCCGAATTCCTGCTGTTCGAAGACCCGGCGGAACGAGTCGAGCGACGGCGAGAGCGTCCAGGGACGGGCTTCCGTGGACTGGATCTCGCCGGCCGGTTTGAACGCGGAGAGGACCATCCAGTACAGCGGAAAGGCCACGATCACGGCGATGACGAGGGCGGATGCCTCGGCCAGCAGCCGCCAGGGACGGCGAATACCGAGCAGGTTCACAGTTCTTCTCCCCGGCGTCGGATCAGTCGCAGATAGACGAGCGTGACCGCGAGCAGAATCAGCAGCATGACCACGCCGATCGCCGAGCCCAGGCTGTACTGCGAGGACGCGAAGGCCTGCTGATAGGCGTAGACATTGAGCACGAGATTCTGGCCGGCGATTCCGCCGCCGTTCGTCATCACATAGATCTGGGTGAAGACCTTGAAGTCCCAGATGATCGACTGGATGGTGACGACCACCAGGATCGGCCGCAGCATGGGCGCGGTCACCGACCGCCAGATCCGCCATTGCGAGGCGCCGTCGAGCGAGGCCGCCTCCAGCACCTCGCCGGGGATGGCCTTGATGCCCGC
Organism: Streptomyces scopuliridis RB72; assembly: GCF_000718095.1. Classification (GTDB taxonomy): domain Bacteria; phylum Actinomycetota; class Actinomycetes; order Streptomycetales; family Streptomycetaceae; genus Streptomyces; species Streptomyces scopuliridis. The sequence continues at coordinate 161,593 of NZ_JOEI01000031.1, forward strand.
GTAGACGGTCACCATCACGAACGGGAACGAGCACCACACCACTTCGAACAGGACGAGCGCGAAGGCGCTGTAGCGGCCGTACGTCCAGGAGAAGTCGCCGAGCCCCAGCAGCCGGTTGACCGGCCCGTAGTCCGGGTCGAAGAGGAACACCCAGACCGTGGAGCCGGTGATCGCGGGGGTGGCCCAGGCGCCGAGCGCGGCGAGCATCAGCGCGAGCCGCGGCACGGCCCGTACGCGCGTCAGCAGGACGGCGAGCGCGCAGCCGACCGCGAGGGTGGCGACGACACACGCCGCGGCGAACAGCACGGTCGCCAGCAGCACCTGCCAGAACTGGCTGTCGCCGAAGAGCGCGGTGTAGTTGCCGAAGCCCTTGAAGGAGGTCGGTTCCCCGCCGCTGACCTGCGCCTGGGTGTACTCCAGGAAGGAGATCAGGCCGAGTTGGTAGATCGGATAGACCAGCAGCCCGCCGAGGACGACGAGCGCGGGCGCGAGATAGAGCCAGGGGGTCCAGCCGGCCCGGCCGGCCCGGCGGGAGGTCCGCCGGGCCTTCCGGGGCGCCTGCCGGGCCTCGCGTACGGGCCCCGGGCCCCCGGCGGCCGTACGGCCGGAGTCGATCCGGCCGGTTTCGGTCGTCATGGCGCTCAGCCCGCGGACGAGAACGCCGCGTCCATCTTCTTCGCCGCGTCGTCCGACGCCGCGGCGACGTCCTTACGGCCGCTGACGATCTCCTGGAACATCGTCGGCAGGACGAGCGAGGAGTCGATCTGCGCCCAGCCCGGCGACGCGGGCACGAACTTGGCGCCCGCGCCCAGGGTCTTGACGAACGGCTCGATGAACGGCTGCTTCTTCGCCGAGTCGGCCAGTACGTCCGTGTACGTCGGCAGGAAGCCCATCGCGTCGAACAGCTTGGCCTGGGTCTCCTTGCCGGTGAACGACTTCATCAGGTCGACGGCGAGCGTGCGGTGCGCGCTGCTCTTCAGTACGCCGATGTTGTTGCCGCCCGCGAAGGCCGGCGCGACCGAGCCCGCCTCGACCCCGGGCAGCGGCACGACCGCGTACTTGCCCTTCACCGTGCCCGCCTCGACGGCCTGGTGGCTGAAGTCGCCGCCGATCGCCATCGCGGCCTTCCCGGACGCGAAGGCGGTCACCGTCGCGTTGCCGCCCATCGAGGCGCACTTGGCGGCCGGACAGTTGTCGTCACCGAAGAGGGAGGTGTACGCCTCGATGCCCTTGCGGGCGGCCGGGCTGTTGACGGCGGCCTTGTACGTACCGCCGCTCTCCTGCGCCAGTTCGCCGCCGTTCGCCCAGAGGAACGGCATCGCGCCGTAGGTGTACGCGCCGCCGACCGCGAGCCCGTACAGCTCCGGCTTCGCCTTGCGGACCTTCTTGGCCGTGGCGATCAGCTCGGCCTGGGACTTGGGGGCGGCTATCCCCAGCTCCTCGAAGACATCGGTGCGGTAGTAGAGCGCGCGGACGCCGACGAAGAGGGGCGCTCCGTAGATCTTGCCGTCGACCGTGACGGACTGCCGGGCCGTCGGGTCGGTGTCCTTGGCCTCGTCCCAGGCGTTGAACTCCTCGGTGACCTCGGCGAGTCCGCCGTCCTTGACGTATCCGGCCGTGTCGGTGTTGCCGTACTCGATCAGGTCCGGCGCGCTCTTCGGATCGTTGAAGGCGGCCTTGATGCGCTGGGCGCGGGTCTCGACCGGGATGTACTCGATCTCGACCTTCGTCCCCTCGTGCTTCGTGCCGAAGGCGGCGACAGCGGCGTCGACGACCTGCTCCTTGGGCTTGTTGTTGACCTCCTGGAAGAGCCAGACGCGCAGCGTGCCGCTCTTCTCGTCCTTCGTCGCGCCGGTGTCGGAGGTCTGCGGGGCGCAGGCGGTGGCGGTGAGGCCGGCGAGCGCAAGTGCCGCCACCGGGACGGCAATGCGGGAGGAAAGCTTCATCCGGGATCCCTACGGGTCGGCGTTGCACCATGCGCAACGAACGTTTCGTGCTGCACAACTCGCAGGAGGTTAAGCGCGGCTGGAAGTCGCCGACAAGTGGTCTCAACCAATCTGTGACGCGAAGCCCGTGCGAAGCCGGCACGAAGCTCACGCGAAGCCCGGACGGAGCGCAACGCGAGACGGCCTCCGGGACGCGCGCATGCACGCGCGTCCCGGAGGCCGTCTCCGACGGTGGACCAGCGGTCGCTACTTCTTGCCGCTGTCCTTGCCGCCCTTGTCCTTGCCCTTGTCCCCGCCGGGACCCATGGACTCGTAGATCTCCTTGCACATCGGACAGACCGGGTACTTCTTGGGGTCGCGCCCCGGTACCCAGACCTTTCCGCACAGTGCGACCACGGGAGTGCCGTCGAGGGCACTCGCCATGATCTTGTCCTTCTGGACGTAGTGGGCGAAGCGCTCGTGGTCGCCGTCGCCGTGCGACACCTGTGGTGTCGGCTCCACGAGGGTGCCCGTACCTGCCCCGCGCTCGGGCTCAAGAGTGCTCATAGCAGCCAAGGGTACCCAGGCCCGGGGGATCCCGGAGGCTCCGGGTCCATGCACTCCGGAGCCATACGCTCACGCATCGCGCCGACACGCCGACGACACGCCGAGCGGCGACCGCGGAGCGATCGGCGCGCCGACGGATCGCCGACGGACGGGTCGATTCGGCCGGGCGGTCAGTTGAGGGAGGGATCGTCCGGATATGTGGCGACCATGGCCAGTTCGCTGCGCTGTCTGCGCAGCACCGCCCGCCACAGGCTCTCAGGTCTCGGCGACGACACATCGCCCGGCTCCGACTCGACGACGTACCACGCCCCTTCGCGCAGCTCTTCCTCCAGCTGGCCGGGGCCCCAGCCCGCGTAACCGGCGAAGATCCGCAGCGAGCCGAGCGCCCGCGCGAGCAGCTCGGGCGGGGTCTCCAGATCGACGAGGCCGATCGCCCCGTGCACCCGGCGCCACCCCAACGGCCCCTCGTCGCCCGGGATCACGGCGAGGCCGAGGGCCGAGTCCAGCGAGACGGGACCGCCCTGGAAGACCACACCGGGCTCGCCCGCCAGCTCCCCCCAGGACTCCAGGATGTCCGCGACACCCACGGGCGTGGGCCTGTTGAGGACCACGCCGAGCGAGCCCTCCTCGTCGTGATCGAGCAGGAGCACCACCGCGCGGTCGAAATTCGGGTCGGCCAGGGCGGGAGTCGCGACAAGCAGCCGCCCTGTGAGCGAGGACACCTCGGTCATGCGAGACATGATCCCGCATATTCGCCGTCCGCGGGGCGCGCCCGGCACAGTACGCGTGAACGCAGCTCAGGACGCACGGCGCGGAGGGGAGCGCGCGATTTCCCGGAAATCGAAATGGTGACCCTCCGCGAGCAATAAGGAACCGTACGTGGCGAACCGCCGCACATTACCTGTCGCCTGCGTGCCGACCGCTCCCCGGGCCTTACGGGACGGGGGTCCCGGCCCCTTACCCTTTTCCTTGGCCACCTGCCCGCCCACTCCGGAACGCGAGATTCATGACCGGCACAGACGATGTAATGCTTGTCCACGGCGGAACCCCGCTGGAGGGCGAGATCCGCGTCCGCGGCGCGAAGAACCTGGTGCCGAAGGCCATGGTCGCCGCGCTTCTCGGCAGCGGCCCGAGCAGACTGCGCAATGTGCCCGACATCCGCGATGTACGGGTCGTACGGGGACTGCTGCAATTGCACGGCGTGACCGTACGCCCCGGCGACGAACCGGGCGAGCTGATCCTCGACCCGACCCATGTCGAGAGCGCCAATGTCGCCGACATCGATGCCCACGCGGGCTCGTCGCGCATTCCGATCCTCTTCTGCGGACCGCTGCTGCACCGGCTCGGCCACGCGTTCATCCCGGGTCTCGGCGGCTGTGACATCGGCGGCCGGCCGATCGACTTCCACTTCGACGTGCTCCGCCAGTTCGGCGCGACGATCGAGAAGCGCGCGGACGGCCAGTACCTGGAGGCGCCGCAGCGGCTGCGCGGCACGAAGATCCGGCTGCCGTACCCCTCGGTCGGCTCGACGGAGCAGGTGCTGCTGACGGCCGTACTCGCCGAGGGCGTCACCGAACTGTCCAACGCGGCCGTGGAACCGGAGATCGAGGACCTCATCTGCGTGCTGCAGAAGATGGGCGCGATCATTTCCATGGACACCGACCGGACGATCCGGATCACCGGTGTCGACCGGCTGGACGGCTATACGCACCGGGCGCTGCCGGACCGTCTGGAGGCGGCCTCCTGGGCCTCCGCCGCGCTGGCCACCGAGGGCAACATCTACGTCCGCGGCGCGCAGCAGCGCTCGATGATGACGTTCCTCAACACCTACCGCAAGGTCGGCGGCGCCTTCGAGATCGACGACGAGGGCATCCGCTTCTGGCATCCGGGCGGCTCGCTCAACGCCATCGCGCTGGAGACGGACGTACACCCCGGTTTCCAGACCGACTGGCAGCAGCCGCTGGTGGTGGCGCTGACGCAGGCGTCGGGGCTCTCCATCGTCCACGAGACGGTGTACGAGTCGCGGCTGGGCTTCACCTCCGCGCTCAACCAGATGGGCGCGCACATCCAGCTCTACCGGGAGTGCCTGGGCGGCTCGGACTGCCGGTTCGGGCAGCGCAACTTCCTGCACTCCGCGGTCGTGTCGGGCCCGACCCGGCTCCAGGGCGCGGATCTGGTCATTCCCGACCTGCGCGGCGGTTTCTCGTATCTGATCGCGGCGCTGGCGGCGCAGGGCACCTCGCGGGTCCACGGCATCGATCTGATCAACCGCGGCTACGAGAACTTCATGGACAAGCTCGTCGAGCTGGGCGCGAAGGTCGAGCTGCCGGGCGGCGCGCTCGTCTGACGCACTGTCACCCTCGTCACACCGCCGGCCCCGCTCCCCTCGGAGCGGGGCCGACGGCGTACCCGGCGCCGGCAGGCGCCCTTGCGGGGCTTCTGACGGCCCTCTGACGGCCGGACACACCAGGGGCGGCCACCCGGTCCGGGTGGCCGCCCCTGCGTGTCGCCTATGGGTGTTACTTGCCCTTGGCGGCTTCCTTGAGCTTGGAGCCCGCGGAGACCTTCACGCTGTAGCCGGCCGGGATCTGGATCGGGTCGCCGGTCTGCGGGTTACGAGCGGTCCGAGCGGCACGGTGGGTGCGCTCGAAGGTCAGGAAGCCGGGGATGGTGACCTTCTCGTCGCCCTTGGCGACGACCTCACCGACCGTCTCGGCGAGAGCGGCCAGCACAGCGTCGGCGTCCTTGCGGGTCACCTCGGCGCGGTCGGCCAGGGCGGCCACCAGCTCACTGCGGTTCATGTTGTTACTCCCGTGTTCTTCTTGCCTGTAAGGCGTGAGATCGAAGCCGATGCTGCCAGGGCCCTCGGACAGTCCCCGGACCCGGGTCTGCTGACAGACCCTCGCGCCCGAATACGCATCCTGCCCCCACCAGCGGCGGGAAAGCCAATCCGGCACCCTCCGGAGTCACACGAAAAGCGCCACTGCCTCGTCGTCGTGACGTTCCGTCGACTCTGTGGAGACTCCTTGGAGCCTTGGGGCCCTTGAGCCCGCCGGAGGCCCTGAAAACCTCCCTGGAGCGGCGGGGCTCATGGTCCGCCACCCTAGAGGGGCCCGTGGGGCGCGGCGAATCGCGACGCGCCGGGCACCGGACGGACGTGAGATGTACCGCAGTCCTCGGTAGCGTATCCGGGCCCCGTCGTGGGCCTGGTCACATTTCGGGCCGGGCCCCGGGGGCGTGCTTCGCGCTGCCCCCGGGACCCTCCGCTGGTCAGACCTGGGGGACGGGGACCGTCACGTCCGCGCCGGCCGCCCTGGCGGCGTCGCGCACCGCGCCGGCCACCGCGCCCGCGACCTTGTCGTTGAAGACCGAGGGCACGATGTAGTTCGGGTTGAGCTCGTCCTCGGTGACGACATCGGCGAGCGCCGCCGCCGCGGCCAGCATCATCTCGGTGTTGACCGTGCGGGACTGGGCGTCCAGCAGGCCGCGGAAGACACCGGGGAAGACCAGCACGTTGTTGATCTGGTTGGGGAAGTCGGAGCGGCCGGTGGCCACCACGGCCGCCGTCTCGCGCGCGATCGCCGGGTCGACCTCGGGGTCGGGGTTGGCGAGGGCGAACACGATCGCGCCGTCCGCCATGGCCGCGACGTCGTCGCCGTCCAGCACGTTCGGGGCCGAGACACCGATGAAGACGTCCGCGTCGACCACGGCCTCCTTGAGCGTGCCGGTGACGCCCTCGGGGTTGGTGTTGTCGGCGATCCAGCGCAGCGGCGACTCGGGGGTGGCCTCCACCAGGTCCGCGCGGCCCGCGTGCACCACACCGTGGATGTCGGCGACGACCGCGTGCTTGACGCCCGCCGCGATCAGCAGCTTGAGGATGGCCGTACCGGCCGCGCCCGCGCCGGACATGACGACCCGTACGTCCCCGATGCCCTTGCCCACCACACGCAGCGCGTTGGTCAGGGCCGCGAGCACCACGATCGCGGTGCCGTGCTGGTCGTCGTGGAAGACCGGGATGTCCAGGGCCTCGCGCAGCCGCGCCTCGATCTCGAAGCAGCGGGGCGCGGAGATGTCCTCCAGGTTGATGCCCGCGAAGCCGGGGGCGATCGCCTTGACGATCTCGACGATGGCGTCGGTGTCCTGGGTGTCCAGGCAGAGCGGCCAGGCGTCGATACCGGCGAACCGCTTGAAGAGGGCCGCCTTGCCCTCCATGACGGGCAGCGCGGCCTTGGGGCCGATGTTGCCCAGGCCGAGCACCGCGGAGCCGTCCGTGACGACCGCCACGGAGTTGCGCTTGATGGTCAGCCGCCGGGCGTCCTCGGGGTTCTCGGCGATGGCCATGCAGACCCGGGCCACACCCGGGGTGTAGATCATCGAGAGATCGTCACGGTTGCGGATGGGGTGCTTCGACTGCATCTCGATCTTGCCGCCGAGGTGCATCAGGAACGTACGGTCGGAGACCTTGCCGAGGGTGACGCCCTCGATGCTCCGCAGCTGCTCGACGATCTCCTCCGCGTGCCCGGTGGAGCTGGCGGCGATGGTGACATCGATCCGCAGCTTCTCGTGGCCGGAGGCGGTCACGTCCAGGCCGGTCACCGAGCCGCCGGAGGACTCCACGGCCGTGGTCAGCTGGGAGACCGCGGTACCGCTCGCGGGCACCTCCAGCCTGACCGTCATCGAGTACGAGACGCTGGGCGCCGTTGCCATGACCGAGTCCCTCTTCTTTCCCTAGCCTCTTTGCCGCTCCACCCGAACCACGTCGACGACGGAGCTTTCAGATGGTCGCACCTACCGGCGGGTAACAGGTAAAGACCTTTATCTACGGAACGCCGTCTTCCATGATGTGAGACGAAAACAGGCCCTCACCAAGGTCTGGTGAAGGCCCGCCGGCGCCTCTGTGGCGCTGATGCGAAGCTGACGCAAAGGTGGCACCGACCCGCCATGCTCGCCTCGCGGCAAGTGGTCGCTCGAAGCGACGAAGGTTGGGCCCGGGGGCTTGGATCGAGCCGGTGCCACCCCCAGGCTAACAAACCACTCCGGTAAGTGATTCCGTCCGCGCGAGTTTGACTACGGGTCAATCCCGGGACCGGTCCGGGGGCGGCCCTGGAATCAGTCCCGGAGCAGGTCCGGTACGCCCTCCGCGTCCGGTTCGTCGCGGGCCGCCGAGACCACCGTGAGCTGCTGGGTCGCCCGGGTCAGCGCGACGTACAGCACCCGCAGACCGGCCGGCGACTCGTCCGCGATCTCCGCGGGGGAGACCACGACCGTCGCGTCGTACTCCAGCCCCTTGGCCTCCAGACTGCCCAGCGCCACCACGCGGTCGCCGAGCCCGGCCAGCCAGCGCGCCGCCTGCTCGCGCCGGTTCATGGCGACGACGACACCGACCGTGCCGTCCACCTGGTCGAGCAGCCGCCGTGCCTCCGCGCGGACGGTCGCGGCCGGGTCGCCGTTCTGTACGACGCGGAAGCGCGGCCGTACGCCGGTGGAGCGCACCGCGCGCGGCGACTCCATGCCGGGCAGCGCGAGCGCCAGGACCTTCGACGCCAGCTCGGCGATCTCGGCCGGGTTGCGGTAGTTCACGGTCAGGGTGAAGCGGCGGCGCGGGCGGGTGCCGAGCGCCTCGTCGCGGGCCTCCGCCGCCTCGTCCGGGTCCGACCAGGACGACTGCGCGGCGTCGCCGACGACCGTCCAGGTGGCGTGCCTGCCCCTGCGGCCGACCATCCGCCACTGCATGGGCGTCAGGTCCTGCGCCTCGTCGACGATGACATGCGCGTACTCCGTACGCTCCGCCGCCAGCCGTTCGGCCCGCTCGCGCTGTGACTCCTCGCGCTGCGGCATCAGCTCCTCAAGGCCGGTCAGCTGGTCCAGCGGATCGAGATCGCGCCGCTTCCTGGGCCGGGGCGGCGCGCCGAGCAGCGTCTCCAGCTCGTCCAGGAGCGCCACGTCATGGACGGAGAGCGGGCCACCGCCGTCCAGGCCCAGCCGCTTCAGGGAGCGGGCGAGACGGCGGTTCTCGCCCGGGTTGAGGATCCGTCGCGACCAGCGGCCGAGCCGCCGCTCGTCGGCCATCGCGGCGAGCACCCCGCGCGGGGTCAGCTCGGGCCACCAGGCGTCCAGGAAGGCGAGGAAGCTGTCCTCGGACGTGACGTCCTCGTCGAAGGACGAGCGCAGTTCGGCGGCGAGCTCCGGGTCGGTGTGCCGCTGGGCCGACCCGGACTTCGCCCAGAGGGCGTCCAGCAGGAGTCTTCGGGCCCGTGGCCTGAGCAGGTTGACGGGCGCGGTGCCGCTGAGCACGGACTGCCGGATCCGGTTCAGCTCGCCCGCCTCCAGCTCCAGCCTGCGGCCGAAGGCGACGACCCGGAGCAGATCGGTCCGTACGGGCGCGGCCTCGGCGGCGTCCTCGTCCCCGTCGGCGTCCAGGTCCTCGCCGAAGGCCAGCTGGCCCTGCTGATCGCGGTCCCGGCGGGGCCCGGGGCCCGCCGGGAAGGAACCTTCCAGCGCGCCCCTGGCCGCCTTGCGGAGCACCTTCAGCATCCGCGCCGAGCCCTTGATCCGGGCCACGGCCGGTTCGTCGTACGCCGTGGCCTCCGCGCCGTCCACCAGCGACCCGACGGCCCGGATCGCGACCTGTCCCTCCTCGCCCAGCGAGGGGAGGACGCCCTCCGTGTACGCGACGAGCAGCGGCGTCGGCGAGACGACCAGGATGCCGCCCGCGTATCGCCGCCGGTCCTGGTAGAGCAGATACGCGGCGCGGTGCAGCGCCACGGCGGTCTTGCCCGTGCCGGGGCCGCCCGAGACCTCGGTGACGGAGGCGGCGGGGGCCCGGATCACCAGGTCCTGCTCGGCCTGGATGGAGGAGACGATGTCCCGCATGGTGTGCCCGCGGGCCTGGCCGAGCGCGGCCATCAGCGCGCCGTCCCCGATCACGGCCAGCGCGTCGCCGTCCAGCGAGGCGGTCAGCTCGGGCCGCATCAGATCGTCCTCGACCCCGAGGACCCGGCGTCCCTTGGAGCGGATGACCCGGCGCCGTACCACCCGGCCGGGATCCACCGGGGTGGCGCGGTAGAAGGGCGCGGCGGCGGGCGCGCGCCAGTCGATGACCAGCGGCGAGTAGTCGGAGTCCAGGACTCCGATACGGCCGATGTGCAGCGTCTCGGCGATCTCGGCGGTGCTGCCCGACCCGATGGCGTCGTCGGCGGGCTCGACCGAGGTGTACGCGCCGTCCGGGCCCTTCTTGCCGTCCTTGCCCCGGAGGAGGTCGATCCGCCCGAAGAGGAAGTCCTCGAATTCGTTGTTGAGCCGGTTGAGGTGGATCCCGGCGCGGAAGACCTGGGCGTCCCGCTCGGCGAGGGCTCCGGGCGTGCCGACCTGCCCCCGTTTGGCGGCGTCGTTCATCAGGAACTCCGCCTCGTGGATCTTCTCCTCAAGACGGCGGTACACCTGGTCCAGATGGCGCTGCTCGACGCCGATCTCGCGGTCGCGTACGGAGTCGTGCTCCGTGGCGCGTACGGGATCGACGGCGGGTCCAGCGGTTTCTACAGCGGCATCCTGCGCGGCCACCGAGGCCCCCTTCATGACGTGCATTGGGCAGCCGTCAACCGTACGCGAAGGGGGCGGGTATGTCAGGCGCCGACTTCCACCAGTCGTTTGCCGTCGAACGTACGGACCTCGAAGTGATCGATGTCGTTGCTCTCCATGGCCGTACCGCCCTCGACATAGAGCGGCTTCTTGCCGTTCTCGTCCGGGCTGTCGGGGATGCCGTACCCCCACGCGGGCACCGACCACGACGTGACGACCTCCTGCTCGCCGGTCTTGGAGACGGCGACCAGACTGCACTTGAGCGGGCCTTTCACATTCTTCAGCTCCAGGGCGGTGCGGGTGCCCCAGGCCTTCGGCTCCATGGCGATGGCGGCGCTGACCTTGGTGACGGTGTCCGTGGCGCCGATCTTGCCGGGCATCCGGGCGAACTCCTCGGCCGGGGTCCGCTCCTTCGCCACCGGCGTGCCGGCCTCGGCGCCACCCGAGGTGGCGATCCCGACGCCCACGGGCCCGCCGATGATCAGCGCCGCGGCGGCGGCGACCAGATACAGCCCCCGACGCTTGCGCTTGGCGCGCTTGACGGCGACCTCGTCGACCAGCCGGCCGAGCAGTTGCGGGCTGGGCCGTACGGAGACGGAGGGGGTCGGCAGCTGTGCGAGGGGTACGGGCGGCGGGGTCAGCGGGGTGGGCGCGAGGAAGGGGTCGGGATCGTCCGCCAGCATGGCCAGCATCGGTTCCATCCCGGAGAACTCCTCCAGCTGGACGGCGCAGATCCGGCAGCCGGCCAGATGCGCCTCGAAGGCCGTGGCCTCGGCATCGTCCAGAATTCCGAGAACGTACGCTCCGACGGCTTCATGCACAGTACTTTCGTCGCCCAGTCCGTACTGCTCGTGCGTGGTCATGCCGAGACCCCCCTCTCCTCCAACGCGAGCTTCATCGAACGTAGTGCGTAGAACACACGGGAACGCACGGTCCCGCTGGGTATGCCGAGCGTCTCGGCCGCCTCGTTGACCGTGCGTCCCTTGAAGTACGTCTCCACGAGTACTTCCCGGTGGGCAGGGGTCAAATCCTCAAGCGCGTCCGAGAGCGTCATCAGCCACAACGCCTTGTCGATCTCGTCCTCCGCGGGCATGACCTCCAGCGGCGACGGGTCGACCTCCTGCGGCCGGGCCTGCCGGCTGCGGTGACCGTCGATGACGATGCGCCGGGCGACCGTCACCAGCCAGGGTCGGACAGAGCCGGTCGCCCGATTGAGCTGACCGGCATTCTTCCAGGCACGGATGAGCGTTTCCTGTACGACGTCCTCGGCCCGCTGGCGGTCGCCCGCGACGAGACGCATGACGTAGGCGAGCAGCGGTCCGGCGTGTTCCCGGTAGAGGGCGCGCATCATCTCCTCGTCGGGGACGGGGGTGTTGGCGCGCGGTGCCGCGCTCCGGTGTCGGGCCCGGTGAGGGCGGTCATCGGCCACGGCCGCATCTTTGCGCACCTAAACCTCCCGGTCGAGACCTTCATGGCTGCTTCTCCCTCATCACTACGGAAGCCCGAGGGAGGCCACTCAACGGCCGACGCAAAAACTTTCAAGATCTTTTAGCTGGAGAGCGCGGCGAAGCGAGACGGCATGGGCGGGTTCGCGCCGGTCCGGGGCCCGTGCGGGATTGATGGAGGACACGTGGAGGACATGTCTCGAACTCGCATAGATACCGTGCGGTAGTTGTCTGAAAATCGCGCAACAACCTTACGGAAAGGCCCGGCTGAGCCTCCTCAGGACTGCGCGAGAGCCACCCTGCGGCGGTGTCTGGCGACCCGCTCGCGGTTGCCGCACACCTCGCTGGAGCACCACCGGCGGCGCCGCCCGCGCGAGGTGTCCAGATAGACGCGCCGGCAGCTGTCGCCCTCGCACTCCCGCAGCCGGGCCCGCGCGTCGGGATCGGTGAGCAGTTCGACCGCGTCCCTGGCGACGGCGGCCAGCAGCGCGTCGCACTCGGGCTCGGCGCTCAGCGCCCGTACGAGATCGCCGCCCTCGTCCCGTACCGCCCTGATGCCCGGCGGCGCCGCCGCGGCCAGTGTGTTCACCCGCTCCAGCGCGCCGGCGGCGTCCCGTCCGTCGATCTCGGCGTGCACCAACTGTCCGACCCTGTCGCGCAGTTCGGCGAAGGACCGGACCCAGCGGGCGTCGACCCCCGCGAGCGGTGTCCCTTCGGGCACCAGCCCCGCGCCGATCAGCCACCGGCCGAGCGGTACGGCGCCGTCGAGCCGCTCCCGGCCTCTGGAGGTCCGTTCTCCGGTGGCCACCAGATCCAGGCAGATACGCCCGGAGTCGAACCGCCACTCGTACGCGCCCATGCCCGCCGCCGTGCCCGCCGTCATGTGCCTGTCACCGCCTCGGGTTCACCGTGGGTGCCGTCCTCCCCAGAGTGCCTGCCCCGGGACGCGCCCGGAACCCCTGCTACCGGTGGCGGTTTCGCGGAAGGCTCGCTACCCGGCCGCGTTCGGCGGGCCGTTGTGCAGGATGCGTTCGAAGAGGTGGTGATCGCGCCACTCGCCGTGGATGTGGAGATAGCGCGACGCCGTACCGATCAGCTCGAAGCCGCTCTTGCGCAGCACGCGCTGCGAGGCGGCGTTGGCGAGGACCACGGCCGCCTCCAGGCGGTGCAGGCCCAGCTCGTCGCGGGCGGTGCGGATGACCTCCTCGACAGCGCCGGTCGCCAGGCCGCGGCCGGTGTACTCGGCGTCGATCCAGTAGCCGAGATTCGCACTCCGAAACGGTCCCAGGACGATGTTGAGGAGGGTCGCCTCGCCGACGATCCGGGCGCCGTCCACCAGATGCCAGCGCCGGACGGCGGGATCGGCGAGCCGGTTGGCCTGGGCCCTGGGGGTGTAGAAGTCGGCGGGGCGGTCCGGCTCCCAGGGACTCAGGTGGTCCCTGTTGCGGAGGAGTGCCTCGGCGACGAGTTCGGCGTCGTCCGGAGTGGCGGGCCTGAGGCGGATCGAGGAGTCGTGGGCCATCTTCGTACCGTACCCACGAGCCGGCTACGTACCGTTCACGGGGCGGCTTCCGTCGCGCTCACACATCCGCCTCACACATCCGCACTCTCACACATCCGCGTACTTGGAGTCGGCCGACGGGTCCAGCGCGAGCCGGTAGCCGCGCTTGACCACGGTGTGGATCAGCTTGGGGGCGCCCAGCGCGGTCCGCAGCCGGGCCATCGCGGTCTCGACGGCGTGTTCGTCGCGGCCCGAGCCCGGGAGCGCGCGCAGCAGGTCGGCCCGCGACACCACCCAGCCCGGCCTGCGGGTCAGCGCGTGCAGCAGCGCCATTCCGGCGGGCGGCACCGGCCGCAGATCGCCGTCGACCAGGACCGCGTGACCGCGGATCTCGACGCGGTGGCCCGCGACCGGCAGCGCCCTGGCGCGCCCCGGCAGCTCCGTACAGAGCACCTGGACGAGCGGCCCGAGCCGGAAGCGGTCCGGCTGGACGGTGTCGATGCCCTGGGCCTGGAGCGGCAGGGCCGTGACGGGCCCGACGCAGGCGGCCAGTACGTCATGGTGCAGGGCGGCCAGCAGCTCCGGCAGCCGTCCGCGCTCACCCGCGCGCGACAGCAGGGAGGCGGCGGCGGGCGCGCTGGTGAAGGTGACGGCGTCCACGGCGCGGGCGACGGTCGCGTCGATGAGCCGGTCGACCGGGGCGAGATCCTCCGGGGGCATCCAGCGGTAGACGGGTACGACGACGACATCGGCGCCGCCGGCCCGTAGCGCCTCCACGAACCCGGGCAGCGGCTCGCCATGCAGCTGGAGCGCGATCCGGCGGCCCTCGACACCCTCCCCGAGCAGCCGGTCGAGGACCTCGGCCATCGACTCGGAGCTGGGCGACCACGCCTCGGTGAGCCCGGCGGCGCGGATGGCGCCCTTGACCTTGGGCCCGCGCGCGAGCAGTTCGACGCCGCGCAGACAGGAGAGGAGTTCCTCGCCGTGGCCCCATCCGTCGGCGGCCCCGATCCAGCCGCGGAAGCCGATGGCGGTGGTCGCCACGACCACGTCGGGCACCTGGTCGATCAGCTCTTTGGTGGCGGAGAGCAGTTCCGTGTCATCGGCGAGCTGCACGATCCGCAGGGCGGGGGCATGGACGACGGCGCCGCCGCGGCGCTGGAGCAGCGCGCCCAGTTCATCGGCGCGCCGGGCGGCGGTGACCCCGATCGTGAAGCCCGCGAGGGGGCCGTGCTGGTGACCGTCCATGCCTCTCCTCTCTCGCTTCCTCTCGCTCGCTCACCCCGCGTGGCGCCGGCAGGGTGCCGCGGAGCGTCATACGGATGGAGCGGCCGAGACTGTCAAACACGCGTGACAGGCTCGGTCCCCATGCATTTCCGCGACGTTACGTGCCACCGCCGGAGATACCGTCGCATACGTACCGCTTCGGACAGGGCCTGGGCGCCGGGCCTCACACCTCCGCGTAGCTGCGGGCGGGCTTCGCCGCCGTAGGTACGGGTCCGGCCGGGGCCCCGCGAAGGTATACCGCCCAGGTGAGGCAGAAACAGACGGCGTAGAAGAGCAGGAACGCGATGAACGCCGGGGTGCCGGTGGCCGCGGCCTGGAAGGACTGCCGGAAGGCGAGGTTGATGGCGAGCCCGCCGAGCGCCCCGACGGCCCCGATCAGCCCCATCGACGCCCCGGAGAGCCGGCGTCCGTACGCGGCGGCCGGCTCGCCCGTCAGCCCCCGCTCCACCGCCCTGGCGTGGAAGATTCCGGGGATCATCTTGTACGTCGACCCGTTGCCGAGACCGGTCAGCAGGAAGAGCGCGACGAACCCGACGAGGAAGACGGACAGCGATTCGGTCACCGACGCGAGGACGACGACGCCGGTCGCGACGGCCATCGCGGCGAAGGTCCCCAGGGTGATCCGGGCGCCGCCGTACCGGTCGGCGAGCATGCCCCCGACGGGCCGTACGAGCGACCCGAGCAGCGGCCCGATGAAGGTGACCGAGGCGGCCTGGAGCGGGGTGCGTCCGAACTGGGTCTGGAGCACCAGACCGAAGGCGAAGCTGTAGCCGATGAACGACCCGAACGTCCCGATGTAGAGCACCGACATGATCCAGGTGTGCCGGTCCCGTACGGCCTCCCGCGCGGCCCCCGTGTCATTGCGGACGGGCGCCAGATTGTCCATGAACAGCGCCGCGCACACCGCGGCGACGACGATCAGCGGGATATAGACACCGAGCACGATCCGCGGATGGGCGGCCCCGGCCGTCCCGATCACCAGCAGCCCGACCAGCTGCACGACGGGGACGCCGATGTTCCCGCCGCCCGCGTTGAGCCCCAGCGCCCAGCCCTTCTTCCGCAGCGGGAAGAAGGAGTTGATGTTCGTCATCGAGGAGGCGAAGTTGCCGCCGCCGATGCCGGTGAGCGCGGAGACGACCAGGAAGGTCGTGTACGAGGTCCCCGGCTCCATCACGGCGTACGCGGCGCCCGTCGGCAGGAGCAGCAGCAGGGCGCTGACGATCGTCCAGTTCCGCCCGCCGAACCGGGCGACGGCGAAGGTGTACGGCACCCGCACGAGCGAGCCGACCAGCGTCGCCATGCCGATCAGGAAGAACTTTCCGGCCGGGTCGACGCCGTACTCGGGCCCCATGAACAGGACCATGACCGACCACAGGGTCCAGATGGAGAAGCCGATGTGCTCGGAGAGCACGGAGTAGAGCAGATTACGGCGGGCCGTCCGCTCGCCGGTCTCCCGCCAGAAGTCGGTGTCCTCCGGATCCCACCGCTCGATCCAGCGGCCCCCTTTTCGTGCTGCGGTGGTGGTGGTCGGGGCAGTCATCACGCCTCCACAGAGGGGAATCGAATGGTGGTTCCCGACCGTAGGGACGCCGCGTTTCGCCCCCGTTCCGTGAGGTGACCGGCGCGCAACCTTGCTCTCACCCGCGCGCGGGGCGGGCTGTGAGCGTTCTGGTGCCCTTCCCGGGTCTAGGGCGTGTGTCGAACGGCCGGAGGCGGGTGGCGTAGTCGGCGGCCTGCGCGGCCAGATGGGGCGGCAGCGAGCTGCGCCGCGCCGCCTCGGCGATGTCCAGGACCGGCCAGTCGGCGCCGGTCGCGACGCCCGAGGGCGGGAGCGCGTGTACGCGGCGTACCTGCGGGCCCAACTCCTCGGCGAGTGCCAGCTGTTGGGCGGCGGACAGTTCCGAGCGCTCGCCCGCGTCCCCGTGGATACGGGTGCTGACCAGATACGGCCACGAGGCGTCGGCGCCGTCGTACAGCCGCCCCTCCCCCAGCAGGCGGGGCGCGGCGATCTCCGGATCGGTGGCGACCAGCGCCAGCGCCGCGCGCTCGGCGGCATGACTCTCGCGCCAGGCCCCCGTCCCGCCGAACAGCTTCACCACCGCATCACCGTACAGAAAGGTGGGATAGGTCCCGCCGACACCGGACACCGGGTCGGGCCGGGCATCCGCGTCGACCAGATCGTGGCACGCCAGGACCTCGGCGGCGTACGGCCACCAGAAGCCGGTGTCCTCAAGACGCGAGACGTAGTCCCGGAGCGAGGCGAACGCGGGAGTGGGGGGTGTGGCCATCCGTCCAGCTTCACCACCGCGCGATCCGGAGCGCAAACCCTTTATGGCGAACGGCGCTGAACGGCGCTGAACCGGCGCTGAACGGCGTTGCCTGTTACGCCGAACGGCGTGGCCCGCGCGTCCGTATGGGATTCTGTACGCGACAAGATCGAACACCGACTGTTCCCGCATGCCACCCCGAACTGGCGCGGTACCACCGCTTGTCGAGTGGACGGCACCCGGAGACGGAGGCGACTGATGGCACGTACGACCACGTCCGGCGGGCGCAAGAACAAGCCGGCCACTCTGGCACTGGTCGCCCAACGGGCGGGCGTGTCACCCCAGACGGTGTCCAACGCGCTCAACTCCCCCGATCTGCTGGCCCCGCAGACCCTGGAACGGGTCCAGCGGGCGATAGCGGAGCTGGACTACCGGCCGCACCAGGCCGCGCGCTCGCTGCGTACCCGCTCCAGCCGGCTGATCGGCTACGGCGTCCAGGCGACGCCCGACGGGGTGTCCGGGCCGGTGATGGAACACTTCCTGCGCGCCTTCTCGGACTCCGCCAACGAGGCCGGATACCGCGTCCTGCTGTTCGCCGCGCCCGCGGACGCGGCGGACGAACCCGACTGCTACGCCGAGCTGTTGCGCGAGCAGTCGGTGGACGCGTTCGTCCTGAGCAACACCTACCGCGGCGACCCGCGCCCCGGCTGGCTGCGCAAGCGCGACATCCCCTTCGTCGCCTTCGGCCGCCCCTGGTCGGCCCGTTCGGTCGGCGACTGGGTGGACGTCGACGGCGCCCACGGCACGGCGGCGGCCGTCGACCATCTCGTCGCCCTGGGCCACCGCAGGATCGCCTTCCTCGGCTGGCCGCGCGGCTCCGGCGTCGGCGACGACCGGGCCCAGGGCTGGCGCGACGCGATGCGCCGGCACGGCCTGTCCATCCGGGACCTGCGGGTCACCGCGAGGGACGACGTCGACGCGGCACGCGACGCGGTCGCCCGCCTCTTCCCCACGGGCACCACGGCGGTCGTCGCGGCCAGCGACACCCTCGCCCTCGGCTGCTACCGCGCCCTGCGCGACAGCGGGCGCCTCCCGGGCCGCGACGTCGCGGTCGTCGGCTTCGACGACTCCTCCGCCGCCGCCCTGCTCTCCCCCAGCCTGAGCAGCCTCCGCCAACCCCTGGAAGAAGTCGGCCGCGCCTGCACCCGCCTGCTCCTGACCAGAATCGGAGACCCCGAGGGAACCCCGGAACACGTCTTGCTGGCACCGGAGTTGATAGTCCGCGAGAGCTCCGCGCTCCCGGTCGGGCGTTGAGGTCGGGCGTTGAGGTCAGGCGTTGAGGTCCAGCACGCGGACCGGTCGGCCGTCCGGTCGCATATCCCTCCCCCACAAGGAATTTGACGGTATGTCACCATCTGTTTCCGTTCCTCTGGGCATATGGATCCGACTCGCGTCCGGAACCGTCCGGAGCGCACGCGTACGGGGGACATCTTGAGACCGATCACACGTACCAGAGGCGTTCTGTGCGCCCTCGCGCTGATGGCCGCGGCCGGCACCGCCTGGCCTGCCGCGAGTACGGCTGCCGAGCCGGTGGCAGGGCCGGTGACCGGGCGAGCGGCGGCGTACGGCGAACCGTGCGTCAGGGAGCAGCTCGCCGTACCCGCCGGGACCCATCGGGCCGGGGTGTACGACTCCGACCCCACCGGCCGGTTCCAGGTCGGCTACACGATGGACCAGGACTTCGCGTATCACTTGATCCGGTGGGCCGACGGCGTACCGGAGGATCTGGGCACCGCCCGCACCGGCGCCACGGGCATCAACGCGCACGGCGACATCGTGGGGTCCGAGTTCGACCCGGAGACCTACCGGTCGGCCGGGTGGCTCTACCGGAACGGCGAATTCACCGAACTCCCCAGTATCGAGCCGGGCTTCGACAGCCGGCCGACGGCCGTCAGCGAGGACGGCACGGTCTCCGGTGCCTCCGGCGCCCCCGGGCAGCGGCCCGTGCCGGTGGTCTGGACGCCGGCCGGCGACGCGCGTCCGCTGGACCTGCCTCCGGGGGACTCCGGCGGGCGGGGCACCGACATCGATGACAACGGCACCGTCGTCGGCTGGACCAGCGCCGGCCCCGACACCTCCACGCACGCGGCCCGCTGGAGCCCCGACGGCACGGTGGAGCGCCTCCCCGAGCACCGGCCCGGCCCGGAGACCGGTTCGACGGCGGAGGCCGTACGGGGCGGCACCGTACTCGGGTACGAGGTCTACGCCACGGGCTCGACCCCGATCCTGCGCTGGCGGGACGGGGCCGCCGGACCGGACGTGCTCGGTGAGGGCACGCCGCAGGCGGTCAACGGGCACGGCTCGGTGGTCGTGCGCACCACGCCGGACACCAAGCTGTGGCTGATCCAGAACGGGGTCACGCGCTCGCTGCCCACCGACTCCACGCCCTACCCGACCGGCGAGGTCGTGGCTCTGACCGACGGCGACATCGCCTATGGCCGCTGGAACAGCACCCCCGTGCGCTGGGACTGCCGGCTGCCGTAGCCCGAACGGCCGGTACGGCCGGCGCGACAGCGCAAGCCGGTGCTACGTGTCGGCCGGCCACAGCCGGGGGGCTCGGCGGGCCGCCACGTCCTCGATCCAGCCCACGGCGAGGATCATCAGGGCGATCAGCGGCCAGACGAGGAGCAGCGTCAGCGTCGTGGACGCCGCGTCCAGTGCTGTACCGAAGGCGTCGATGCCCGGGATGTTCCACAGCTGGTCGAGGAGCGGGACTGTCGCCATGATCAGCAGGTTGTGCCAGAGATAGATCGTCACCGCGCGGTTGTTGGCGAGGGTGATCAGCGCGTCGTACCGCGCCAGCCGGCCCGGCAGCCGCCGCCACGACGGGGCGTACTGGAGCAGGATCGCGCAGAAGCCGAGCGACCAGGCCGCCTGGGCGAGCGGGATCTCGTCCAGGTTCCAGCCCTCGTCGGTGAGATGGCCGGAGGCCCACCAGAGGCCGCAGGCCATGGTCAGCGCGGCCAGCGAGACCGTCAGATAGCGCGGGACCCGCCGGAACATGCCGTCCTGGTGGGCGAAGCCGAGCACCCAGCACGCGCCGTACACCGCGAAGTCGGTCAGGGCGGCCCCGGTCTCGCCGGGGATCTCCACCAGGCCCGTACCGATGACGGCGGTGAGCGCGACGGGGAAGAGCAGCGTCGCCCACGGCAGCCTGCGGAACGCCCACAGCAGCAGGGGCGAGGCGAGGACGAACCACAGGTACGTACGGATGTACCAGAGCGGTCCCGCCGCCTCGTCCGCCCAGGTCGTGTCCAGCAGCCCGCCCGCGTCACCGCTCTCGAAGGGGTACGGCGGGGCGCCGAGCGGTACGAGGTAGTTGGCCAGCTCGGCGAACCACCACGCGCCCTCCTCCCTGACCGGCCGCCAGCCCAGCACGAACATCACCGGCACGACCACCAGCGCGAAGACCCACATCGGCGGCAGCAGCCGCCGCAGCCGGCCCCGGATGACGCTCCAGGGGGGCCGCTTCGACAGCGACCGGGCCATCAGTGATCCGGCCAGCGCGAACATCACGCCCATGGAGGGGAAGAGGATCGTCAGCCATGCCCAGCCGAAGACATGGAAGACCACGACACGCACCAGCGCGACGGCCCGCAGCAGATCCAGGTAGCGGTCACGGCCGGACGTCACGGGCGCCGCCTCGGAAGCCGGAGCCACGGAATGAGTGGTCACGCGACAGGCCTCCGGTCCGCGTCACCCGAGCCCGAACCCGAACCCGAGCCCGAGTCCGGGCCAAAGCCCGCGCCCGACCCCGCGCGCTCGCGCGGGCTCGGGATCAGGCCCGGTGCCCCCACCGCTCCGGTACGGCGCAGCTTCTGCCAGCGCAGCCGGCCGCCGGTGAGCGCGGTGATCCAGGACTGGAGCAGCACCACATACATGAGCTGCCGATAGAGGAGTTGCTGAAGGGGCAGCGAGATCAGGTGGGTCATACGTTCCTTGTCGAGCCGGAAGGCGTACGCGGCGCACACGGCCTGGATGAGCAGGACGCCGAGCCACGCCGCGATCGTCTGCCGGGTCGGGCCGAAGACCAGGCCGTACAGCAGGAATACGTCGATCAGCGGGGCCAGCAGCGGCGCGAGCACCATGAAGAGGGAGACCAGCGGCAGTCCGACCCGGCCGAAGCGCCCGGAGGGACCGCGTTCGACGAGCGCGCGGCGGTGCTTCCAGATCGCCTGCATCGTGCCGTAGCTCCAGCGGTAGCGCTGCGACCACAGCTGCCGCACGGACTCCGGGGCCTCGGTCCAGGCGCGGGCGCGCTCGGCGTAGACGACGCGCCAGCCGTCGCGGTGCAGGGCCATGGTGATGTCGGTGTCCTCGGCGAGGGTGTCCTCGCTCATGCCGCCGACGCGCTCCAGCGCCGTACGCCGGAAGGCCCCGACCGCGCCGGGGATGGTGGGCATGCAGCGGAGCATGTCGTACATACGCCGGTCGAGGTTGAAGCCCATGACGTACTCGATGTGCTGCCAGGCGCCGATGAGGGTGTCGCGGTTGCCGACCTTGGCGTTGCCCGCGACCGCGCCGACGCGCGGATCGCCGAAGGGCTGTACCAGTTCCCGCACGGTGGACGGTTCGAAGACGGTGTCGCCGTCCATCATCACGATGAGCTCATGTCCGGCGTGCGCGATGCCGTTGTTGAGCGCGGCGGGTTTTCCGGCGTTCGGCTGGCGTACGACCCGGACGTTGGGCAGCCGCAGCGCCTCGACGATGTCCGCCGTCCCGTCGGTGGAGCCGTCGTCGATGACGATGACCTCGACGGGATGGTCGCTCGCCATCAGTGAACGCACCGTATTGGCGATGCACTCGCGTTCGTTGTACGCGGGCACGAGCACGGTCACCGGTTCGGTGACGGGCGGCCCCCAGCCGAAATCACGGCGGCGCACCCTGCGCGCGTGCGCGAAGGAGAGCACCAGCATCAGCCCGAACCGTACGAAGACCAGCACGCCGATCACGGACAGGCCGACGACCAGGGCGCCGGTGACGTTCTCGGAGAGGGCGACGGCACCGACCCAGGCCTTGCCCTTCCAGCGGTCCGGGCCGGTGACCTCGGTGTGGGCGCTCGGGGCGCCGAGCGCCTCGGTGAGGTTCTCGAACGCGTACCCCGCCCGCCGCATCTCCGGCAGATAGCGGCCCAGCGCGGCGACGGTCTGTGAGCGGTCGCCCCCGGAGTCGTGCATCAGCACGATCGCGCCCTTGCCGCCGTCCGGGGTGGCGTTACGGCTGATCGCGGGGGCGCCGGGGCGGCGCCAGTCCTCGCTGTCGAGGGTGTTGAGCACCGTGATGTAGCCGCGGCCGCCGATGTACCGCGTCACCGGCCAGGACCGGTTGTCCATCGCGTCGGCGAACGAGGAGTACGGCGGCCGGAAGAGCGAGGAGCGGATACCGGCCGCGCCCGCGAGCGCGAGCTGGTTCTGTGACAGCTCCCAGTCGGTCCTGGACCGGGACTGATAGGCGAGATCGGGGTGGTTGAAGGTGTGCAGACCGACCTCGTGGCCCTCGTCCACCATCCGCTTCACCAGGGCCGGATGGCGGGAGGCCATCGTGCCGGTGACGAAGAAGACGGCGTGGGCGTCGTACCGCTTGAGCGTGTCGAGGACCTTGGGGGTCCACACCGGGTCGGGGCCGTCGTCGAAGGTCAGGACCAGCTTGTGGTCGGGGATACGCAGCGAGGTGGCGGGGCCGGTGCCCCGCGCGTCGATGACCGGGCCGCCTTCGAGGATCCGCCGGGGCACCTCGTCGGTGGGGGCCGGGGGACGTACCCGGTGGTCGGCGAGGATCTCGCTGTGCACATAGCCGCGCAGCATCAGCATCGCGAGCAGCGCGACGAGGACGAGCGAGGGGAGCAGATAGCGCATGGGCAGCCTGCGTCGGGCGCTCCCGCCGCTGTTCGGACGGGTTCGCCTGCCGGAGAGGTTCATTCAGCGGGTGCCTTCCCCTGCCACCGGCTGTTCGCCCGCTTGACCGGGTGGGGATGCGCCCGGCGGACTCGGATCGGCCGGTTCCGTACCGGGACCGGGGCCGGAGCCGGCACCGGAGCCGGGCTCGGTCTGCTGCGGCTGCGAGGGGCCTCCGCTGGGGGCGCCGCCGGGAGCGGGCGGGGTGTCCGGATCGGGTGTGCTGCCGCCCCCTCCGGCCGACGCCTTGGGCGGCTTCACGGCCGGCGATGCCCCGGGCCCCTTTGGGCCGGGTCGGTCCGAGGCACCCGTGGACACACTGCCCGAAGCCCTCGGAACCGCCGGGCCGTTGGAGCCCTTCGCCGGCGCCATGTCGACGGGCGCGCCGGGGCTCGCGCTCACCGACGCACTCGCCGCGGGCGTCGGCCCCAGCTCCACCGTGTCCGATGTTCCGTTGTCCGGTGTTCCGTCGTCCGCGAGACCGGGTATCTGGAGCCACGGCGCGCTGGAGTTGCCGCCGATCACGGACACCACGAGCGTCATCGCGTAGCAGGCGCAGGCGGCGGCCACGACCCAGCCGGCCCTGCGCAGCTTTCTGCTCCGGCGCCCGCTGGAATCCACGAACACCGGGCCCTCGGGCTCTTCGGGCTTTTCGGCCAAGGGGCCGCCGCCCGCAGGGAGTTCGCCGAGCTGACGGCCCAGACCGTCGAGCTCGACCGTGACATCGTTCGGCTCATACACATGCCCGGTTCGGGTATCTTCTCGCCAATTGTCCATTACAAGAACGCACATCCCCCCACCACTGAATGAAATGGGGTGCGTGGACTACTGGTTGGATATTCCGCCGGCCGGGTCCCCACCCAAGCCGAGCGCCCCCCTACCACACCGCACCCGGGGGAGGAATCTAGCGCACGCCGACGACCGCGAAGTTCCGCTTTACGGGTTATCAGGCATCGATGTGGTGACAGTGGTAGGGAGCCAGCTCCCGGGGATACGTTCCAGCCACCCCTCGCGCCCGGCGAGAGCGTCGGCGGCGGTGCGCAGCGCGTCAACTCCCGGGTGTTTCAGCCCCTTGCGCCACACCAGCGACAGCGGTGACAGAGGTACGGGGCCGACGAGCGGGCGCAGCACCGCCCCCGGCATCTCCGGGAAGTCCACCACCGCGAGTACGGGCGTACGGTGCTTCGCCATCACCCGCCGGAACTCCTCGGCCCCCACCGCCATCGGCGCGGGCGGGGCGAGTGCGATGGAGCGTCCCGCGAAGAGCTGCCGCGCCAGATCCGTCCACTCCAGGGTCCCGGGGTTACCCGCCCCCGCGTACACGCTCTCGCCCGCGAGCGCGTCGAGGGGCACCTCCGCGCGAGCGGCCAGCGGGTGGTCGTACGGCAGCAGCACGGCCAGCTGCTCGTACCGTACGAGCTGATGGGCGAGGCCGGAGCGGAGCGCGGGCGCGAGGCCGTCGGCGTATCCGAAGGAGGCGTCGAGCCGGCCGGCCAGGATCTCGGTCGCGGCGCGGGTCAGACCGCTCTCGAAGCGGGCCATCAGCTCATGGCGCGGGACGAGTTCGCGCGCCCGCGCCAGCACGCGCCCCGAGACCATGCCCTCGCTGTTGAGATCCACGAGCAGCGGCCGTTCCCCGGCGGCGCGGGCGGCCAGCAGCGCGTCCTGGGCCGCCAGCACACCCCGCGCGTACGGCAGCAGCCGCTCGCCCTCGGCCGTCAGCGTCACCTGGCGGGTGGTCCGTACGAACAGCTCGGCGCCCAACTCCCGCTCCAGCCGCCGGATATCGCGGCTGAGCGCCTGCTGGGCGACATACAGCCGGGCGGCGGCCCGGGTGAAGTGCAGGTCCTCGGCGGCCGCGACAAAGCCGCGGAGCAGCCGGGGGTCGATGTCTCGGGGCATGCCGTATTTAACAACACACGCGCGTGAATGGCCACGGAGCAGGTGTTGGACCGGGCGCGGGGCGTGCGGCGAGGGTGAGGGCATGCCGCATTCCCCCGCACCCGACACTCCCCTGCTGGCCGTCACGGGCGACAGCCTGGTCCTGGCCCGGCGCTACGACGCCCGCTTCGACCCCGCTCCGCCGAGCGCACCGGAGCCCCCGGAACCACCGAAAGCGCCGCGCCCGCCCCGGACGGCGCGCCGCCGCGGCAACCCGTACGCCCGGCTCTTCGCGATCCCCGGCGCCCGCGCCTTCACCGCCGGGAATCTGCTCGCCCGGCTCCCGATGGGCATGTTCAGCGTCAGCGCCGTGATCATGATCGCCGGATCGCGTGGCTCGTACGCGCTGGCGGGCGCCGTCACCGCCACCGGCCTCGCGGCCACCGCCGTGGTCGCGCCCCGCACCGCCCGCCTCGTCGACCGGTACGGACAGGCCCGTATCGCCGTACCCGCCACCGCGATCGCCGCGCTGGCCTCGCTCGCCCTGGTCCTGTGCGTACGGTACGAGGCGCCGGACTGGACGCTCTTCGCCGCCTACGCCGCGACCGCCACCACCCCCAACACCGGCGGGATGTCCCGCGCCCGCTGGGCCCATCTGCACCGCGAGGCGACCCCGGAGAACGCGGCGGCCCTGCATACCGCCAACTCCTTCGAGCAGGCGGCCGACGAACTCTGCTTCATGCTGGGTCCGGTGCTCGCCGCGTTCCTGTGCACCGCGCTCTTCCCGGAGGCGGGCACGCTGACCGGGGCCGTCCTGCTGCTGACCGGCGTACTGATCTTCGCGGCGCAGCGCTCCACCGAGCCGCCCGCCACCGGCCGTACGGACGCGGCGCGCGCCCCGCTCCACTCGCCCGCGCTGGCCGCCCTGCTCGCCGTCTTCCTCGCCACGGGCGCCGTGTTCGGCGCGACGGAGGTCGTCACGCTGGCCTTCGCGGACGACCGAGGCCACCAGGCGTGGGCGGGCGCGGTGCTCGCGCTCCAGGCCGCCGGATCGTGCGTCGCCGGTCTGCTGCTCGGCGCGCTGCGCCCGGCCGGCCGGCTCGGGCGGCGGATGGTGCTGTGCGTCGCCGCCATGTCGGCGCTGCTGGCCCTCCCCCTGCTCGCGGCCACCGCCGGGGCGTCGGGGTCGCTGCCGCTGCTCGCCTGCGGACTGCTGATCGCGGGCGCGGCGACGGCCCCGACGATGGTGACGGGCATGACGCTCGTCCAGCGCCTCACCCCGACGGGCCGGCTCAACGAGGGGATGACGCTGGCCGTCACGGCGCTGCTGGCCGGCATAGCCGCCGGTGCGGCGGCCGGCGGCTGGACCGTGGAGCACACCGACCCGGCCCGCGGCTACGCCCTCCCGCTCTGCGCCGCGCTCCTCGCGCTGCTCTTCGCGGTCACGGGCGCGCGCCGCTTCGGGCACGACAACGGCCCCGCTGCCTGAGCAGCGGGGCCGTTATCTACGATATTCAATTGAAAACATGGGAATTGTGGAGATGGCGGGAATCGAACCCGCGTCCAACGGTGCAGAACCA
This sequence comes from Streptomyces scopuliridis RB72, assembly GCF_000718095.1. Lineage (GTDB taxonomy): Bacteria > Actinomycetota > Actinomycetes > Streptomycetales > Streptomycetaceae > Streptomyces > Streptomyces scopuliridis. Next base: position 187,578 of record NZ_JOEI01000031.1, read on the forward strand.
GGGCTTCTCCGAGCGCAGTCCGCTTCGCTTTTCTCGGCCCCGGAGATCACACGGACAAGTCTCCGACGGGCTCAGTCACTGTTTGATTTCCCTCTGCTCCCCGTGACCGGGCTCAGAGGTTTAGTTCCCTAGCTGATGCCAGGATCCGGGTCGGGAACAGCCCCGGGCTGACACTCCGCAGAGTCTTCGCTAGCTGCTAATTAGGCAGCGAGGGCGAAGGCGGAGGAATCGCGCTTAGAAGTGGCGATTATTGTTTGCGACATATGGTTAACGAGATCATTGCCGCTTCCTCGGCTCGCTTCACCTGCTTCGACATCCGCTGTCGAAACCGATCATCCCCATGTTGTTTTTTCAAACGTGCTCATTTTCGAGCGCGCACCCGCTGTGAGGTGCAGGACCCATCGTACGTGACCAACGCACGACGGTGCCAGCCTATTCCGCCCGGCCGGCCGAAGCGGCGCCGAAGCGGGACCGTCAGGACCGCCGGCGGACCCGGTCAGGCCCGCTGACGCCGCTTCGCCGCCGAGATCGCCCGGTCGGTCTCGCGCCGGTCCTGCTTCTCGCGGAGCGTCTGCCGCTTGTCGTACTCCTTCTTGCCCTTCGCCAGCGCGATCTCGACCTTCGCCCGGCCGTCCTTGAAGTACAGCGCGAGGGGCACGATCGTGTGACCCGTCTCCTGCGACTTCGACTCCAGCTTGTCGATCTCGATCCGGTGCATCAGCAGCTTCCGCTTGCGCCGGGCGGAGTGGTTGGTCCATGTCCCCTGCGTGTACTCCGGCACATGGACGTTGTGCAGCCACGCCTCGTGGCCGTCGATCTGGACAAATCCGTCCACCAGGGAGGCCCGTCCCTGGCGCAGGGACTTCACCTCGGTACCCGTCAGCACGAGACCGCACTCATACGTGTCGATAATGAGGTAGTCGTGCCGCGCCTTCTTGTTCTGCGCGATCAGTTTGCGCCCTGTTTCCTTAGCCATAGTCCCGCCATTTTCTCACCCCGGCGCAACTTCTTTACTCCGCGCTCCCGAGGCCGCTCAGTACCATCCTCGCCCGCTCCTGGGCGCCCTCGCTCACCTGGAGATCCGGCGTGACGCCCCGGCCGTCCACCCCATGGCCGGCCGGGGTGCGGTACGTACCGACGGTCAGCTCGGCGACGGAGCCGTCCGGAAGCGTGCTCGGCATCTGGACCGAGCCCTTGCCGAAGGTGCGCGAGCCGACGGTGACGGACCGGCCGCGGTCCTGGAGGGCGCCGGTGAGCAGCTCGGCGGCGCTCATCGTGCCGCCGTCCACCAGCACCACCACCGGGCGGCCGGTGTCGCCGCCGGGATCCGCGTACAGCGCGCGCTGCTCGCCCCGTATGTCGTACGTCGCGACCAGACCGCCGTCGAGGAAGGCGGAGGCGGCGGTGACGGCCTCGGCGACCAGGCCGCCCGCGTTGCCCCGCAGGTCGAGCAGGACGCCCGTGCCCTTCGGCGCGGCCCGGACCGCGTCCCGTACCCGCTGGCCGGTCCCCTTGGTGAACGCGTCGACCTTGATCCGCAGCGCGCCGCCCTCGATCGTGTCGACCGTCACGGATTCGGTGGTGAGCCGGGCGCGGCGCAGGCTCTCCGTCCAGTGCCGGCCGTCCCGCTCCAGTCCGAGCACGACGGTGGAGCCGACGACGGACGCGCCGTCGCTCTTCCTCTCGCCCCGCAGCAGCGCCATGACGTCCGTGACGGGCCGCTTCCTGATGCCGCGGCCGTCGATGTCCCTGATGATGTCGCCGGGCCCGATACCGGCCCGCTGCGCGGGGCCGCCGGGGTGGACCCGGGTGACCTCGACCAGACCGTCGGCCGTACGTCTCGCCCAGAGCCCGACGCCGGTGTACGAGCCGTCCAGGGCCCGCTGGAACTCCTCGTACTCGCTCTTGTCGTACACCGAGCCCCAGCGGTCGCCGCTGCGGCTGACGACCTCCTCGGCCGCTTCCGTACCGGACTTCCCGTTGGCCATGGCCTCGGCGGCGGCCCTGGCGACCTCGTCACGGTCGGCCGTCGACGCCACGGGCCGCGTCTGCACGCGGGGCGGCTCCTCCTCGCCGTACGGCAGAGCGCCCGTCGCCGCCGCGGTGGCGAGCACGCTCGCGAAGAGCAATGTCAGGGCCGCCCCGCGGCGGACACCGCGGGACGTTCGGTGCAACTGGTGCAACTCGGAACCCGACATGAGGTTGAGTCTAGGACAACGCCGAACGGCAGAACGGTGCTTGTCGCCTCCGCGCCAGGGGCGCTTGTCACACCCGGAGGTACTTGCGCAGCGCGACGAAAGCGGCCACGGCGGGCATCAGCAGACCGATCGCGAGCACCAGCGGAAGCTTGGCCAGCACCGCGTCCCAGCCGATGAAGTTGACGAGTTCCATCTTCTGGGCGAGCGCGAGACCGTTGTCGATCAGGAAATAGCGGCCCGCCAGCAGCATGGCGCACGCGACCACACCACCGATCAGCCCGGCGAACGCGGCCTCCATGATGAACGGCATCTGGATATAGAAACTGGACGCGCCGACGAGTCTCATGATCCCGGTCTCCCGGCGCCGGCTGAACGCCGATACCCGGACGGTGTTCACGATCAGCATCAACGCGATGACCAGCATCAGCGCCATCACACAGAGCGCCGCGATATTCATGCCGTTCATGAGGTCGAAGAGGTTCTGCAGGATGTTCCGCTGGTCCTGGACGGACTCGACCCCGTCCCGGCCCGCGAAGGCCGTCGCCACCACCTTGTACTTCTCCGGGTCCTTCAGCTTCACGCGGAAGGACTCCGGCATCTGGTCCGGGGTGATCGTCGCGGCGAGCGGGGTGTCGCCGTACCGCTCCTTGTAGTGCTTGTACGCCTCGTCGGCCGTCTCGTGGTGGACGGTCTCAACGATGTCCATCTTCCCGAGGTCGGTCTCGATCTGCTTCCTCTGCTCGCCGGTGACCGAGCCCTTGGCGCACTGGGGCGCGGTCGCCGCGTCGTTCTTGTTGCAGAGGAAGATGGAGACATTGACCTTGTCGTACCAGTAGTCCTTCATCACGCTGACCTGCTCGCGCATGAGCAGCGCGCCGCCGAAGAGGGCGAGCGAGAGGGCTACGGAGACGATGACCGCGAAGGTCATCGTGAGATTTCGGCGAAGACCGACGCCGATCTCCGACAGGACGAACTGGGCGCGCATGGCGTCCTTTCAGCTTTCGGTACTCAATGCTCGGTGCTCAGTGCTGGTAGCCGTAGACGCCGCGTGCCTGGTCGCGCACGAGACGGCCCTTCTCCAGCTCGATCACGCGCTTGCGCATCTGGTCGACGATGTTCTGGTCGTGGGTCGCCATCACGACGGTGGTACCGGTGCGGTTGATGCGGTCCAGCAGCTTCATGATGCCCACGGAGGTCTGCGGGTCGAGGTTGCCGGTCGGCTCGTCCGCGATCAGCAGCATGGGACGGTTGACGAAGGCCCGCGCGATCGCGACGCGCTGCTGCTCACCACCGGAGAGCTCGCCGGGCATCCGGTCCTCCTTGCCGCCGAGGCCGACGAGATCGAGGACCTGCGGTACGGACTTGCGGGTCTCGCCGCGGGACTTGCCGATGACCTCCTGCGCGAACGCGACGTTCTGCGCCACGGTCTTGTTCGGCAGCAGCCGGAAGTCCTGGAAGACGGTGCCCAGCTGGCGGCGCATCTGCGGCACCTTCCAGTTGGACAGGCGCGCGAGGTCCTTGCCGAGGACATGCACCATGCCGTGGCTGGCGCGCTCCTCGCGCAGAAGCAGTCTCAGAAAGGTCGACTTTCCGGAACCGGACGAGCCGACGAGGAAGACGAACTCCCCCTTCTCGATCTCAAGGGAGACATCACGCAGAGCGGGGCTGTTCTGTTTCGGGTAGGTCTTGGAGACGTTGTCGAATCGGATCACGGGTGCACCACGGTCGGCCGGGAGTAGGTGAGCGAGACCTTACGCGAACCGCGCTGCCGCGCGCAGTCCGCGTCCATGGTTGAAACAGTGCCCGAGGGCGGGCTTGGGCTGATTTATCACGGATGGCGCCGGACCGCCAGCGGTGAGGTCCACCAGGAATCCGGCCGACCGCGCCGAAACGGCCGGGAACTGGCAGAGTGGAGGGGGGAACGGTCGTGTTTCCCGGAGCGTTGAGCGGAGAGACACTGGCTGCGGCTCCGCCGCGCGGTGAGGAGGAATGCGCATGACCTACGACAGACTGGTGTGCGCCAACTGCGCGGGGCCCGTCAGCGAGGGCCGCTGCCGCGTATGCCGCGCCAACAGGGAGCGGCTCCAGCAGCAGGGGCCCCTGGGCGGTCTCAGCCCGGTGGCGCTGCTCACACTGCTGGTGGTGCTCGTCGCGGCCGTGGCGCTGATGGCCGCTTACCAGCCCGCCTGACCCCCGTACCCCCCTGGACTCACGATGAGGGGCTCGGACGCCTGACCGGCGCCCGAGCCCCTCATATGTACGTGCTGTGGTGCGTATTACACCGATCAGACGGCCGTACGGCCACCGCCGACCAGACGCGGCAGCATCCGGAAGCCGATACCGCCGGCGATCATGGTCGCGGCACCGATCAGCAGGAACGTGGTCTCGGCGGCGCCGGTCTCGGCCAGCTCCTCCTTGGGCGCACCCTGCTCGACCGGCTGCGAGCCGACACTGTCGGTGTCGGTGTTGTCGCCACCCGTGGTCGCGCCACCGGTGGAGCCGCCGTCCGTGCCGCCGCCGGTGGTGGAGCCACCGTCCGAGCCGCCGCCGGTCGTCGTGCCACCGTCGGTCGTCCCACCATCGGTGGTGCCACCGTCCGTGGTCCCGCCATCGGTGGTCCCGCCGTCCGTCGTACCACCGTCGGTGGTGCCACCGTCCGTGGTGCCGCCATCGGTCGTCCCACCATCGGTGGTCCCGCCGTCCGTGGTCCCGCCGTCGGTGGTGCCACCGTCGGTCGTCCCACCATCGGTGGTGCCGCCATCGGTCGTGCCACCGTCCGTGGTCCCACCATCGGTGGTCCCGCCGTCCGTCGTACCACCGTCGGTCGTCCCACCATCGGTGGTGCCACCGTCGGTCGTCCCGCCGTCGGTGGTGCCGCCCACGGTCGTGCCGACCGTCGCGCCGCCGTCGGTGGTGCCACCGTCCGTGGTCCCGCCGTCGGTCGTGCCACCCGTGGTCTCGTTGCCGATACCCAGGCCGACATCGGCGATCGGAGTGGACACGCCAATATTGACGGCCTGAGCGGCGCCCGCGATGGTCAGTGAGGCACCCGCGGCGATCACCGCGCCGGCCGCCACACGTGCCACGCGGATCCGCGTCTTTTTGGTCATCTGCCTGCTACCCCCAGTAGCTCATTCGTCAGTGGTGCAGCGTCCGGGGCAGCGGCCGCTGGGGGTTCGCGTACTCCGCCCCCGGTCTCACGCGCCCCAGAATTACGCATGCCACGCGCCAGCGTTGCCGGTTTTCATATACGCGTCAAGGTCGTTGCGCGTGCGATGACCGAAATCGCGTCAGTTGTCCGGCGTGCGGGGATGCAACTGTGACGTAAATGGGAACTGCCGCCCTACGGACGGCAGTTCCCTTGTCGACAAAGCGCGAATTTACTTGTCCTGCTGCTTGCGCCAGCGAATTCCGGCTTCCAGGAATCCGTCGATCTCACCGTCGAGCACGCCCTGCGGATTACCGACCTCGAACTCCGTCCGCAGGTCCTTGACCATCTGGTACGGGTGCAGAACGTACGAACGCATCTGGTTGCCCCAGGAGTTGCCGCCGTCGCCCTTGAGCGCGTCCATCCTGGCCTGCTCCTCCTGGCGGCGGCGTTCGAGCAGCTTCGCCTGGAGGACGTTCATCGCGCTCGCCTTGTTCTGGATCTGCGAGCGCTCGTTCTGGCAGGAGACCACGATGCCGGTCGGGATATGCGTGATACGCACCGCCGAGTCGGTGGTGTTGACGCCCTGCCCACCGGGCCCCGAGGCGCGGTAGACATCCACGCGCAGCTCGGACTCGTCGATCTCGACATGGTCACTGGACTCCACCACGGGGAGCACCTCGACGCCCGCGAACGAGGTCTGGCGACGGCCCTGGTTGTCGAACGGCGAGATCCGGACAAGACGGTGCGTGCCCTGCTCCACGGAGAGCGTGCCGTAGGCGTAGGGCGCCTTGACGACGAAGATGGTCGACTTGATGCCGGCCTCCTCCGCGTACGACGTCTCGTAGACCTCCGTCGGATAGCCGTGCCGCTCGGCCCAGCGCAGATACATGCGCTGAAGCTGCTCGGCGAAGTCCGCGGCGTCCACGCCACCGGCCTCGGCGCGGATATTGACGAGCGCCTCGCGCTCGTCGTACTCGCCCGAGAGAAGGGTGCGGACCTCCATCTCGTCCAGCGCCTTCTTGACCGACAGCAACTCGGACTCGGCCTCGGCGCGGGTATCCGCGTCGTCCTCGGCCTCGGCCAGCTCGAAGAGCACTTCCAGGTCGTCGATGCGCCCACGCAGCGCCTCGGTCTTACGGACCTCGGCCTGCAAGTGCGAAAGCTTGCTGGTGATCTTCTGCGCCGCCTCGGGGTCGTCCCAGAGGGACGGGGCCGCGGCCTGCTCCTCAAGCACGGCGATGTCGGCCCTCAGTTTGTCGAGGTCCAGGACGGCCTCGATCGACCCCATGGTCGAGGAGAGGGACTTCAGCTCTTCGGATACATCGACGACTGCCACCGCACCAGCGTAACGCGCTTTTTTTGAAGGCTCGGTTCGCCTCCGGGGCGCTTTATGCCAACGTCGACGGTCGACCGTGCTCGATTCGCTCGTTCCTCGCGAACCTCCGCCCGCGCGGCGGAGCCGCATATCGAGCACAGCCTCCCTTTCGACAGCGGCGCGCCCTTCGGCTCACTCGCCGGCGGACGTGGGCACCCGGAACGAACCGGCACCCCACCCCAGCCCGCAGCCCGCGAGCCGGGCTGGGCAACCACTGGGCTGCACTCACCCCCCGCCCCCCACCGGGGCGCGCACTGATTGGGGCCCACCGGGGGAAGGGGGTCGGGGTCGGAGGAGGTGCGTGTCCGGACGTAAAGCGTCGCAGCTCGCGCGAAGCGCGGTGAGGAAAGCAGTCCGGACACGCACCTCCGGAGAAGCCGGGAGGCGTCAAGGCGCAGGCGACGTCGTCCGCTGAGAATCCCGCGGCGCCTCGTCGCCGCCCCCGCCCAGCACCAGCCAGCCCCCCACCCCCACCACCGCGACCACCAGCACCGCCACCACCCCCAGCGTGATCCGACGCTTCCGCACCGCCTCCGCCTTGTGCCGCGCCGATCCCGGCCGCCGCTGCCCCGGAGACCTCGGCGCCCGCGCCGTACCGCGCGCCCCGCCCGCCAGCTCGTCCGGCCCCGGCACCCGCATGCTCGTATGCGTGTCCCGGTTGGAGTCGGGCACCGCGCCGGGAACGAGCGGTACCGCTCCCCTGCGGCGCGGCTCCTCGGGAGCGGACGGCCCCGGCTCCTCGTACGGCCGCTCCGTGGGCTCCGCGTCCGGCTCGTCCACGTCCAGCGGCGGAATACCCGCGAGCATCGGCAGCTGCTCCCGCAGCCGCGCCGCCAGCTCCGAGGCGCGCAGCCGGGAGGCCGGGGCCTTCGCCAGGCACTGGACGAGCAGCTGCCACAGCTCCTCGGGGATACCGGGCAGCGGTACGACGGTCTCGGTGACATGCCGGCGCAGCACGGCCCCGGGGTGGCCGCCGCCGAACGGGGTGAAGCCCGCGAGCAGCTCGTACAGGACGGTGGCCAGCGCGTAGATGTCGACGGCCGCGCGCGGCGGCAGGCCCTCGACGATCTCCGGGGCCAGATAGTCGGGGGTGCCGATGATCTTGGACGCCTTGGTGCGCCGGGGGGTGTCGATGAGCTTGGCCACACCGAAGTCGGTGAGCAGCGCGGGGTGCGCGCCGCCGGGGCCGAGCGGGCCCTCCATGTCGAGCAGGATGTTCTCGGGCTTGACGTCGCGGTGGACGACCCCGGCGGCGTGCGCGGCGGCGAGCCCGTCGGCGACATCCGCGATGATCGCGACCGCGGCCTCGGGGGCGAGCCGGCGCTCGCGGTCGAGGCGGGTACGGAGATCCGTACCGCGGACCAGCTCCATGACGAGCGCGAGGTCGTTGCCGTCCACGACGAGGTCACGGACGGCGACCACCCGGGGGTGGTCGAGTCCGAGCAGGGCGGTGCGCTCCTGGACGAAGCGGCCGACCAGCTCCTGGTCCGACGCGAGATCCTCGCGCAACAGCTTGATGGCGACGGGGCCCTCGGGCCCTTCCCCGAGCCACACCGTGCCGGCGCTGCCCCGTCCCAGGATCTGGTGGGCGGTGTACCGGCTGCCGATATTCCGTGCCAAGACTGCTCCCTCAGCGGCTGGCGTTGCCCCTCAAAGTACGCGGGTATCGGGGTGTTCCGTGCCCTGGTCGGCAGCGTCACCCACTACGGCGAGGGGAAATAGCACGATCCGGGGGGATTCACCCCCCGGACCCGCCGTCCCCCTCGTCCCGGAACCGTGTCACTGCCCCGAGCTCGTGCCGCCCAGCTCCGAGATCCAGTCCGTCACCGTCGAGATCGCGTCACCGATCGCGGTCCAGTAGCCCTTGCCCTGGGCCACCCAGTCCTGAAGCGGCGTCAGCTCCCAGACGAGCCAGCCCGCGACGAAGAGCAGGACGAGCGTGAACAGGCACCCCTTGAGGCAGCCCAGGCCCGGGATCCGCATCGGGTTGGCGTTGCGCTGACGCGGCGGGCGCGGCTCGCGCTGCTGGCGGGGGGCCGGTCCCTGGGGCTGCTGGGGCGGCGGCTGCGGAGGCGCGTACTGCTGCCGCGGAGCCGGCGCGTACGGCTGTTGCTGCGGCCCCGGAGGGGGCGGCGCGTACCGCTGCTGGTGCTGGGGCGGCTGCGGGGGCCGCTGGTGCGCGGGCGGCTGCTGGGGGTGCCGTTGCGGGCGGCGGCGCAGCGGGTCCTGACTCGGGTCGAGGTACTGGACCTGCGTCTGCTCGTTGCGGTCGCGGGCGGCCTGGAGCTGACCCTGCCAGGGGTGCGGGCCCTCGGGGTCCGCCGGTACGGGCGGCATGACCGAGGTCGGGCCGGCGGCGCCAGGACCACCGGCCCCGGGGCCGGTGGACGGCATGACGCTGGTCGCCGCGCTCGGGTCGTACGAGCCGGCGTTGCTCGGCAGGACCTGCGTCGGGTCGGCCGCGCCCGGGGTCTCGGGCACCGGAGCGGGCGCCGGGTCCGGCGCGAGGAGCGCGCCGACGCCCAGCGCGGCGTCGACCTGGGCGGGCGTGGAGTGCACGCCGACACCGGCGGCGACGGTCCGCAGCGCCCGGGCCAGGTTCTCGGCGCTCGGCCGCTGGTCCGGATCCTTGCGCAGGCAGCGCTCTATGACCGTCCACAGCGGCTCGGGCACGGTGGTGGGGCGGCGGGGCTCCTCGCTGAGGTGGCGGTGGAGCACTTCGAGCGCGGTCGCGCCGGCGAACGGCGGGCGCCCCGTGACCAGCTCGTACAGCAGGATGCCCGCGCCATAGATGTCGACGGCGGAGGTCTGCGGACGGCCCTCGGCGGACTCCGGCGCGACATAGGCGGGGGTGCCGACGAACTCGTGCGTGCGGGTCAGTCCCGGGGAGTCCGCGAGGCGCGCGATACCGAAGTCGGTGAGCATCGGGTGCAGCCGCTCGCCGTCGTTCTTGAGCAGCACGTTGGCGGGCTTGAGGTCGCGGTGCACGACGCCGTCGGCGTGGCTGGCGGCGAGCGCGTCCGCGATCTGGGCGGTCAGCAGGGCCCCCGCGACGGGGCTGAACGGGCCGTTCTCGCGCAGATAGCGGTGCAGGTCCGGACCTTCGACCAGATCCATGACGAGCGCCAGGAGATCGCCCTCGACGACCAGGTCGCGGGTGCGCACGATATTGGGGTGGGTGAGGCGGAGCAGTACGGAGCGTTCGCGCAGGAAGCGCATCACGATATCCGCGTCGTTCGCCAGCTCCTCCTTGAGGACCTTGATCGCGACGGTCTCGCCGGGCTGGCCGGCCACGGCCGCCTCGGCCCCCGCGGTCTCTCGCTGACGGGCTCGCCAGACGGTGCCCGTGGCGCCGCGTCCCAGCGGCTCCTCAAGCAGGTACTTGCTGCCTACCGGCCGCACGTCATGCGCTCCCTGCTGGTCGTGGTCATCTCGTGGTCCCGGCCCCGCCGGGTCTCCGACCCACTCTAGAGCCTGGCAAGTTACCCGCCCGTCCTCTTCCGGTCCCCCTCCGGTCCCGCTCGGACACGGCTCCGGTCCCGACCCGACCCGACCCGGGTCCGGTCGTGTTCGAAAGAAAGACGCTCGCATCGTACGGATGGTTGCCGGAGAGCGGGCCGGACGACATCACACCCGGTCCCGAGCCGTCCAGAAGCCGTTCCCAAGCAGGTACTTTTGCGCCAACAGCCGACTATTCAAGATCACTTGTCGCCGGTCCCCGGGCGTGTTGTCAGTGGCAGGTGCGAGGATGCCCCCAGCACGTGACGTGTGGAGTGGGGATTCACACCGCCCCGTGCCGACCTGTACCGGACGACGCGTCCGTGCGCGGTGGGGGGAGATCAGCGGATATTCCCCTGTCGGGCACCCCGCGCAGAAGGGACCGCTGACGGCGATGCAGATCCGGCTGACCGTCCTCGCGCCGCGCGGCGGCCATGCCGCCGGGCGCGTGTGCGACGTGCTCGTCACCGCCCCGGCAGGGACGGCGCTGTCCGCCGTCGCCTCCGGGCTCGCCACGGCCGTCTCGGGCCCCGACGCCTCCGGCACCGTCGTCCTGTACGCGGGCCGCGAGCGGCTCGACGCCCAGCGCTGCGCCCTCGGCGAGCCGCCGCTGATCGACGGCGCGGTGCTCTCCCTCCAGGTCCCCGGCGAGGACGACGCGCCCGCCGACGACGTCCCGGCGCAGCTCCATGTGGTCGCGGGTCCCGACGCGGGCGGGGTGCATCTGCTGCACGGCGGACAGATCAGAATCGGCCGGTCCGCCGAGGCCGACGTGCCGCTGGACGACCCGGACGTCTCCCGGCTGCACTGCGCGGTGACGGTCGGCGAGGACGGCCGGGTCTCGGTCGCGGACCTGTTCTCCACGAACGGGACGACGCTGGAGGGCGTCGCGGTGGGCAACCGGCCGGTCCCGCTGCCCCCCGGCGCGCTGCTGCGGCTCGGTGAGTCCGCGCTCCGGCTCACGGTCGGGGCCCGGGCGCCCGCGCTGCCGACGGCGCCGGACGGCGAGGGCCATCTGCGGATCACCCGGCCGGGCACGGACGGCCAGGGCCCGCTCCCGTACGGCGCGGAGAGCGGCCCGGGGGGTGCCGCGTACAGCTCCTCGGAAGGCCCCGCCCCGGTCCGCGGCGACGGCAGCGCGACGGCGGCGGCCGGCGGACCCGGCTCCGGTCCGGAGACGGGCGCGTACGGCACGGGCGGTTACGCCACGGACGGTTCCGCGTACGGCCCCGCGGGCGCCTCGCCGGGACCGCAGTACAGCGGCGCGCGGCGCGAGCCGGCCCCCGCCCATGGCCCGGCCGCCCCCGGCGCCCATGCCCCTGGGGCGGGACCGGGCGAAGCCCCGGGCGGGGAGGCCCGGATCCGTGACGAGGGTCACACCTCTCGCGCGTACGGCGGCTTCGCCCCCTCCGGCGCGTCGAGCCGGGTCCTGGGCCCGCAGTACGGCAATCCGCCGGGCGCCCCGCGTGTGCCCGACCCGCGCAGCGCCGATACGCACTACGGCTCCCGCCCGGCGGGGGGTTCCCCGGACGGGACACACAGCAGGGCGGCGGCGCCGGACCCGGCGTACGGGACCGGCGCGGTCGCGGGCCCGGGAGGCGCGGACGCGCGCGGCGCCGACGACCGCCCGCAGTCGCACAGCAGGACCTCGGGGTCGCGGCGGCAGGCCACGCCCACGCGCGGAACGGAAGCACCTGACGCCGCGGCCCGGCGCCGGGGCGGCATAGGCGCCTGGGCCCGTCGACTCGCCGGAAGCCGGGGCGAGGAGCTGCCGGAGTCCGGCCCCGGCCCGCTGGCCGCCGCCGGTACGGCCGGGCGCGGCCCGCGCGCGGAGACCTGGCCCGATCCGGCCGAGGTCCTGCTGACGGCGCTCGGCCCCGGCCCCCGGCTGTGGGAGCGCGACAGCCGCCATCCCGAGGCGCTCGCCGTACGGCTCGGCACGGCCGACCGGGCCGCCCCGGACGGCGGCGGACCGCTGCCCTCCGTACCGGTCACCGTCGGTCTGCGCGAGGCCGGGTCGCTCGGTCTGGCGGGCCCCAGGGAGCGGCTGGCGGGGCTGGCCAGAGCCGTCGTGGCCCAGCTCGCCGCGCTGCACTCACCGGCCGATCTGGAGATCGTGCTGATCAGCACGGACCGTACGAGAAGCCTGGAGGAGCGCCGGCGGGACTGGGGCTGGCTCGGCTGGCTGCCGCATGTACGGCCCGCCCACGGCCAGGACTGCCGGCTGCTGCTCGCCTACGACCGCGAGCAGGCGGCGGCCAGGACCGCCGAGCTGACCCGCCGGCTCGACGACGGCCCCATGGGGCCCGGCTGGGCCTCGGCCGACCCGTGGACCATCACGGAGGCCGCAGCCCGCCACGACGGCCCGTACACGGTCGTGATCGTCGACGGCGATCCCGGGACGGCCGCGCTGCGCGAGTCGACGGCGCAGCTGGCCGGCGCGGGCGCGGCGGCCGGTGTCCATCTCATCTGTCTCGCCGAGACGGACGCGGCCTCGCCCCTCTCCCCGATCGCCGCGACCTATGAGACGGCGTGCGCGGCCTCGCTCCCCTTCCGCGAGTGCGGGGCCGTCGCCCTGCTGAGCGGCGATGTGGCGACGGCGCTGCGGCTGCTGCGTACGGCGGTGGGGCAGCCCGCCGGGCATGGCACGGTCGCCGTCGTGGACGCGGTCTCGGCAGCCTGGGCGGATCGTTTCGGACGGGCGCTGGCGCCGCTGCGCGCGTCGGCGGGCAGCGGCCGGGGACGGCCCGCCGCGGCGCTCCCGCGCTCCGCCAGGCTGCTCGACGAGTTGGGGCTGGCGCGGGCCACCCCGGCGTCCCTGATGGCCCGTTGGGCGTCCGCCGCGGACCGCACCGGCGACTGCACGGCGGTCCTCGGCGCCGGGCCGCGCGGCCCGGTGAGCGTCGATCTGACCGAAGAGGGCCCGCATCTGCTGATCGAGGGGCCGGCGGGGAGCGGCCGTACGGAGCTGCTGCGCTCCGTCGCCGCCTCGCTGGCCGCCGCCGGCCGGCCCGACCGACTGGGGCTGCTGCTGGTCGACGGCGCCGGGGGCGAGCGCGGCGAGGGGCTGTCCGTCTGTACGGAACTGCCGCATGTGACCGAGCATTTGATCGCCTCCGACCCGGTCAGGATGCGGCAGTTCGCCCAGGCGCTGGGGGCCGAGCTGAAGCGGCGGGCCGAGCTGCTGGGACGGCTGGACTTCACGGAGTGGCACAGCCGGCACGAAGTGGCGGAGCGGATAGTCGGCCAGCGCGCGCCGGGCGCCGCCGAGCAACGGGCGGGCAGACGCGGCGAGTCCCGCGCCGACCAGCGCGGAGCCGAACCGCGCGGAAGCGATCAGCGCGCGACCGATCAGCGCACAACCGACCAGCACGGTACGGACCAGCACCGATCCGACCCGTACCGCACCGACCCGCACCGCGGCGATCTGGACACGCACGCGAGCGGCACGCTCCGGCTCAGGACCACCTCGGCCCGTACGGAACAGCCGCAGACGCGGCAGCAGCCCCAGGACCCCGCGCCCCTCCCCCGGCTCGTCGTGCTGGTCGACGACTTCGACGCCCTGGTCGCGCCCGCGCTCGGCAGTCCCGGGCGGCCCGCGGCCGGTTCGGTCGTACGGGCCCTGGAGGCCGTGGCCAGGGACGGCGAGCGGCTCGGCGTCCATCTGGTGGCCACCTCGGCCCGCCCCGACCGTACGGTCGACACGGAGCTGGCCCAGGGCGCGCGGCTGCGGGTCGTGCTGGACGCGCCGCCGGTCGCGCCCTCCCCGGACGATCCGGCGCCCGGCCGCGGCCGGCTCGGCCATCCCGACGGCCGGGTCACGCCGTTCCAGGGCGGCCGGGTCACCGGCCGTATCCCGCGTACGGCGACGCTGCGGCCCACGGTCGTGCCCCTGGAGTGGGAGCGGATGGGCGATCCGCCGGCCCGCCGGCCGGTCAGGGAGCTGGGCAACGGCCCGACGGATCTGGCGCTGCTCGCGAGCGCTCTCGAACGGGCCGCCCGTTCCGTCGATGCTGTACCTGTCGCACCACTGACCCCGGCTCACCCCTGAAGATCCCCGGACAGGGCATACGTCCGTCGTGGCACGTCACGAGCCCATCACGATCACTGCTCAGGCACCCTGATGGCTATTGCGGCACCCGGTCACGCGGCGTAGGACTGTGCGCACGGGACGAGTGCAGCGTTGCCACGTCACGGCCGCGTCGCCGGTCCCGCTTGCGTAGATCCGTACGCACACGGGAAGAGACGGGGCAGTGATGCGCACAACTCGTAGAGCACGTAAGGCTCTTGGGACCGGCAGAAACGGGCTCGGCACGCGCCGGGCGGCTGTGGCGATCGTCGCCGTCGGCGCCGTGGCCCTCAGCGGCTGCAGTGGTGATTCGAGCGACGACAAGGGCTCGGGCGACGCCACGAGCAAGGCCCCCGCGGCCACGGTCCAACTGCCCAAGCTGGACGGCGAGAAGATCCAGGTCGCGGCCGTCTGGACCGGCCCCGAGCAGGAGAACTTCACCAAGGTCCTCAGCGAGTTCGAGAAGCGCACCGGCGCGACGGTCACGTTCGTCCCCGCCCAGGACCCGATCGTCAACTTCCTCGGGACGAAGATAGCCGGTGGCAGCCCGCCGGATGTCGCGATGCTGCCGCAGGTCGGCGCCATCCAGCAGGCCGTGGAGAAGAAGTGGGCCAAGCCCGCCGGCGCGGAGGCCAAGGCCCAGCTCGCGAAGAACTACAGCAAGGGCTGGCAGGACCTCGGCGCGGTGGACGGCACGCAGTACGGCGTGTACTTCAAGGCCGCCAACAAGTCGCTGGTCTGGTACAACAACGCCGCGTTCGAGAACGCGGGCGCCGCGGCCCCCAAGACCTGGCAGGACTTCCTGAAGGCCGCCGAGACGATCTCGGCCTCGGGTGTCACCCCGGTCTCGGTCGCGGGCGCGGACGGCTGGACGCTCACCGACTGGTTCGAGAACATCTATCTCTCCCAGGCGGGCCCGGAGAAGTACGACCAGCTCGCCAAGCACGAGATCAAGTGGACCGACGGCTCCGTGAAGGACGCGCTCACCACGCTCGGCCAGCTCTTCGGCAAGCCGAACCTGATCGCGGGCGGTACGGACGGCGCGCTCCAGACGGAGTTCCCCGCGTCCGTCACCCAGACGTTCACCGGCGGCGACCAGCCCAAGGGCGCGATGGTCTTCGAGGGTGACTTCGTCGGCGTCAACATCGGCCAGACCGAGGCGAAGATCGGTACGGACGCGAAGGTCTTCCCGTTCCCCGCGGTGGGCACCGACTCCCCGGTGGTGACCGGTGGCGACGCGGCCGTGGCGCTCAAGGACACCAAGGGCGCGCAGGCGCTGCTGACCTTCCTGGCGTCCACGGACGCCGCGAAGATCTGGGCGGAGGCGGGCGGGTTCGTCTCGCCGAACAAGTCCCTGGACGCGGCCGCGTACCCGAACGACGTCCAGCGCGACATCGCCAAGGCGCTGATCGCGGCGGGCGACGACTTCCGCTTCGACATGTCGGACCAGATGCCGCAGTCGTTCGGCGGTACCCCGGGCAAGGGCGAGTGGAAGGCGCTCCAGGACTTCCTGAAGAACCCGAAGGACGTCGCGGCGATCCAGCAGCAGCTGGAGACGGCCGCGGCCAAGGCGTACACGAGCTGACGCGGTGAAATCAGCTGTCACGGGGGGTACCGCTGCGGCGGTGCCCCCCGTCAAGGGCAAACGCAAGAGCGTGACAGGCACACGCAAACTCGTCGCGGCCGGCTTCCTGCTGCCCGCGCTGGTGCTGCTGGGCGCGCTCGTGGTCTACCCCATCGGGTTCTCGGTCTACCGGTCGTTCTTCGACAAGTCGGGCGACAGCTTCGCCGGGCTCGACAACTACATCGAGCTCTTCACCGACGACACCATCCTGACCGCGGTCAAGAACAACGCGATCTGGGTGGTGGTGGCGCCCACCGTCGCCACGGCGCTCGGGCTGATCTTCGCCGTACTCACCGAACGGGTGCGCTGGAGCACGGCCTTCAAGCTCGTCATCTTCATGCCGATGGCGATCTCGATGCTCGCCTCGGGCATCATCTTCCGGCTCGTGTACGAGCAGGACCCGGAGCGCGGCATCGCCAACGCGGTCGCGGTGGGTGTGCACGACACGTTCAGCGAGTCGGCGGGCTTCCCCAGAGCGCGTCCGCTGCCGGTACATCCGCTGAAACCGGCGGGCGACGGCGCGTTCGTCACCAAGGAGACCGTGAGCGCCGGGACGGAGGTGCTGCTCCCGCTGGTGGGGGTGGCGCCCGCGAAGATGCCGTCCGACGCGGCGCCCGCCAAGGCCGCGAAGACCGCGGACGGCCGGGTCACCGGCACCGCCTGGCTGGACTTCACCAAGGGCGGCGGCGGCAAGCCCAATGTCATCGACGCCAAGGAGCTCGGCCTCAAGGGCATCAAGGTGGAGGCGGTCAAGGACGGCATGGTCGTCGCCTCCGCGACCGCGGGCGCCGACGGTACGTTCAGCCTGCCGGAAGCGGCCGACGGCGCGCAGCTCAGACTGCCCGCGGAGAACTTCAGGGAGCCGTACAACGGCGTGGACTGGCTGGGGCCCTCCCTGGTCACGCCCGCGATCATCGGCAGCTATATCTGGATGTGGGCCGGGTTCGCGATGGTGCTGATCGCGGCGGGGCTCGCGAGCGTGCCGCGTGAACTCATGGAGGCCGCGCGGGTGGACGGTGCCACCGAGTGGCAGGTCTTCCGCCGGATCACCGTGCCGCTGCTGGCGCCGGTGCTCGCGGTCGTCATGGTCACGCTGATGATCAACGTACTGAAGATCTTCGACCTGGTCTTCATCATCGCGCCGGGGTCGTCCCAGGACGACGCGAACGTGCTGGCGCTCCAGCTCTACCGCTCGTCGTTCGGTACGGACGCGGATCTCGGCGTGGGCAGCGCCATCGCCGTACTGCTGCTCCTGCTGGTGATCCCGGTGATGCTGTTCAACATACGACGCATGCGAAGGGAGACTCGCCGATGACCACGAACGACGGTGCGATCAAGGTCAAGGCGGAGCAGCCCCTCGCGAGCAGGATCGCGGCCCGCGCGGGCGGCGGGGCGATGCGGGTCTTCCTGATCCTGGTGGGCCTGTTCTGGCTGATGCCCACGATCGGTCTGCTGATCTCCTCGCTGCGCGACGCGACGGACATCAGCGCGAGCGGCTGGTGGCAGGTCTTCACCGCGCCCGCGCAGCTCACCACCGAGAACTACTCGCGGCTCTTCGACAACGACATCATCACCAACTCGCTGCTCTCCACGATCCTGATCACCGTCCCGGCGACGGTCCTGGTCGTGGTGATCGGCTCGCTCGCCGGATACGCCTTCGCGTGGATGGACTTCCCGGGGCGCGACTGGTGGTTCCTGGTGGTCGTCGGCCTGCTGGTGGTCCCGGTGCAGGTCGCACTGGTCCCGGTCTCGAAGCTGTTCGGCGCCGTCGGCATCTTCGAGACGACCTTCGGCGTGGTGCTCTTCCATGTCGCGTTCGGTCTGCCCTTCGCGATCTTCCTGCTGCGGAACTTCTTCGCGGAGATCCCGAGGGAGCTGCTGGAGGCCGCGCGGCTCGACGGGGCGGGCGAGATACGGCTGTTCGTACGGGTCGTGATGCCGCTGGGCGGTCCGGCGATCGCCTCGCTCGGCATCTTCCAGTTCCTCTGGGTCTGGAACGACATGCTGGTCGCGCTGATCTTCGCGGACTCGAAGAACCCGCCGATCACCGTCGCGCTCCAGCAGCAGGTACGGCAGTTCGGCAACAACATCGACGTCCTGGCGCCCGGCGCGTTCGTGTCGATGGTGATCCCGCTGGCCGTGTTCTTCGCGTTCCAGCGGCAGTTCGTGACGGGCGTGATGGCGGGAGCCGTCAAATAGCGTCCATGTAGCGTCGCGGACAAGGGTGTCGGCGGGGGAGAACGGGCCGCGGGACGGCCGGTTCTCCCCCGTCGCGCTGTCCGGCCGGACAGTCGTTCCGCGCGTCCCCCGCGCGCCGGCCGCGGCGTAAGCAGTACGTCAGTCCCGGTGGCCGAGCGCCGCGACCGCCGAGGCCGCCAGATCGTCCAGATAGCCCGGGGGCAGCTCGCTGCGTACCACCACGAGCCGCCAGTAGAGCGGTCCGATGATCAGATCCAGCGCCCGGTCGGCGTCCGCGCCCTCGGGAAGCTCACCCCGTTCGACCGCCGCGCGGACGATCACCGCCGCGATGCCCCGCTGTCCGTCGAGCAGCGCCGCCTTGATCGCGTCGGAGATCTCGGGGTGGCGCGCGGCCTCCACCAGGAGATCCGGGATGACCTGCGAGGCCACCGGGTGGCGCAGGGCGTGGGAGGCCACTTCGAGCAGGGCGCGCACATCGCCGTAGAGCGAACCGGTCCCGGGGGCGGGCAGCCCCTGCGCCGCGAAGGCGGAGACCAGATCGAGGACGAGCTCCAGCTTGGACTTCCAGCGGCGGTAGACGGCGGTCTTGCCGACTCCGGCCCGGCGCGCGATGCCCTCGATGGACATCCGGGCGAAGCCGACGGCGGCCAGTTCCTCGAAGACGGCGGCGCGGATGGCGTCGGTCACGTCCTCCCGGAGCACGGCGGCGCCCGCCGGGACGCGGCGTGCGGTGCGCGGGGCGCCGGCACTGGCGCGGGGGTCGGTAGTCATCGCGTACGAGCATAGCGCCGATCGACGTGACGACGACACGGTTGCGTTGCGACGCACTCCGTCCTACCTTTGGCGTTACGACGATACGTACCCGTTCCGTCGCTGGGAGGGCCCCCATCGCCCCCCATCGCCGACCGGCGCCACCCCAGAACACCGTCGAAAGCGACCCCCCGTGAGCCAGACGATCGCACCGGCCTCACCGGTCCCGGAGCCCGCTACCGGGAGCGTGACCGATCTCAGCGCCCTCGCCCGCCGCCACGGCCTGACCGTGAGCGGCGCCCGCCCCGCCCTGCCCGACTATCTCCGCGCCCTGTGGTCGCGCCGGCATTTCATCGGCGCCTTCGCCACCGCCCGGCTGACCGCCCAGTACAGCCAGGCGAAGCTCGGCCAGATCTGGCAGATCATGACCCCGCTGCTGAACGCGACGGTCTACTACTTCATCTTCGGGGTGCTGCTCAACACCAAGCACGGCGTGCCGGACTTCATCCCGTTCCTGGTCACGGGCGTCTTCATCTGGACCTTCACCTCGAACTCGATCATGGCCGGCACCCGCGCGATCTCCGGCAACCTCGGTCTCGTACGGGCCCTGCACTTCCCGCGCGCCGCCCTGCCGATCGGGCTCGCGCTCCAGCAGCTCCAGCAACTGCTGTTCTCCCTGGGCGCGCTGGTGGTGATCCTGGTCTGCTTCGGCCAGTACCCCGCGGTCAGCTGGCTGCTCGCAATACCGGCCCTGCTGCTCCAGTCGCTCTTCAACACCGGCGTCTCGATGGCCGTGGCCAGGCTGGCGGCCAGGACGCCGGACATCTCGCAGCTGATGCCGTTCCTGCTGCGCACCTGGATGTATGTGTCGGGCGTGATGTGGAGCGTCGACAAGGTCACGAACGGCGACGGTCTGCCGCATGTGGTGACGGTGATCCTGAAGTGCAACCCGGCCGCCGTCTATATCGATCTGATGCGCTTCGCGCTTATCGACAGCTATACCGCCGGTCAACTGCCCCCGCACATCTGGGCCGTCGCCCTGGGCTGGGCGCTGCTCGCGGGCGTCGGCGGTTTCCTGTTCTTCTGGAAGGCCGAGGAGGAGTACGGACGTGGCTGACAAAAGGCAGAGTACGGAGACCGCCGAGCCGTTCACCGAGCGGGAACGCGTCCCCACCGTCGTCGTCGACGGCGTCCACATCACCTACACCGTCCATGGCACCAAGGGCGGCCGGGGCAGTGCCACCTCCGCGCTGAGCCGGATCGTCTCACGCCGGTCGGCCCCCGGAGCGCGCGAGGTGCACGCCGTCAAGGGCGTCAGCTTCGCCGCGTACAAGGGCGAGGCCATCGGTCTGATCGGCTCCAACGGATCCGGCAAGTCGACCCTGCTGAAGGCCATCGCGGGACTGCTGCCGCCCTCGCGCGGCCAGGTCTTCACCCGGGGTCAGCCCTCGCTCCTCGGCGTCAACGCGGCGCTGATGAGCGATCTGACCGGCGAGCGGAACGTCATCCTCGGCGGGCTGGCCATGGGCATGTCGCGGGAGCAGGTCCGTACCCGCTACGACGACATCGTGGAGTTCTCCGGGATCAACGAGAAGGGCGACTTCATCTCGCTGCCGATGCGGACGTACTCCTCGGGCATGGGCGCCCGGCTGCGCTTCTCGATCGCCGCCGCCAAGAGCCATGACGTCCTGCTGATCGACGAGGCGCTGTCCACCGGCGACGCCAGATTCCAGCGCCGCAGCCAGGAGCGCATCACCGAGCTGCGCGCGGAGGCCGGCACGGTCTTCCTGGTCAGCCACAGCAACAAGTCCATCCTCGAAACCTGTGACCGGGCGCTCTGGCTGGAGTCGGGGACGCTGCGGATGGACGGCCCGGCTCAGGAAGTCGTCGCGGCGTACGAGGAGTTCACCGGCAAGAAGAAGTAGCCCGCCCGAGGCCGACAGGGCAAGGGGCGCCCGGCTCATCGCGAGCCGGGCGCCCCTCCTGCTGTGCGCTGCTCAGCTGTGCGTACGCAGCAGCGTGCGCATCGTCCGCATCGCGACCGACAGATTCGCCAGATCGAACGCGTCCGACCCCTGGATCTCCTCCAGCGTGGCGCGCGAACGGCCCAGGATCGCGGCGTTCTTCTGCTCCCACGCCTTGAAGCGCTCCTCGGGCGTCGAGTCGCCGTTGCCCACGGCCAGCACGTCCGCCGTCAGCGCGGCGTGCGCCGCGTACAGGTCCTCGCGGATGGAGGCGCGGGCCATGGACTGCCAGCGGTCGGCCCGCGGCAGCTCCACGATCCGGTCCATCAGCTGAGTGATCCGCAGCCGGTCACCGAGGTCGTAGTACACCTCGGCGACGGCGAGCGGGTCCTGATCCGTACGGTCCGCGATCGCCACGATGTCGAGCGTCGGGAAGGCGGACGAGAAGCTCGCCACTCGCAGGGCCAGCTCCTCCGGGACCCCCGCCTCGGTCAGCTCCGCCAGGATCCGCTGGTACCACTCCAGCTCCGCGCCGCGCAGCATCGGGGGCAGCTGCGCCCAGACCCGCTCGACCCCCGCCGCGAAGAACTCGATCGTCCCCGCGATCTCCAGCGGCTGCGGCCGGTTGCCCAGCAGCCAGCGCGTACCGCGCTCGACCAGCCGGCGCGAGTGCAGCCTGATCCGGGTCTGGACGTCGGCCGCCACCTGGTTGTCCAGCGCCTCGACGGCGTCCCAGACGGCGTTCAGCCCGAAGATCTCCCGGGCCGCCGCCTGGGCCCGTACGATCTCCTCGGTCGACGCCCCGGTCTCCTCGCGCAGCCGGTGCAGGAACGTCGAACCACCGGTGTTGACGGTGTCGTTGACCAGCACCGTCGTCACGATCTCGCGGCGCAGCGCGTGCGTGTCGATCTGCTCGGCGAACTTCTCCCGCAGCGCCTGCGGGAAGTACGCGTGCAGCAGCTTGCGCAGATACGGGTCGTCGGGCAGCTCGGTGTGGATCAGCTCCTCCGCCACCGTGATCTTGGTGTAGGCGAGCAGCACGGCCAGTTCGGGCTGGGACAGGCCCCGGCCCGTGTTGAGCAGTTCGCGGATCTGCCGGTCGCTGGGCAGGAACTCCAGCGCCCTGTCGAGATGTCCGTCGCGCGTCAGCCGTCGCATGAACCGCTGGTGGGCGTGGAGCAGGGACGGGGCCTGGGCCACGGCGTTGGCGAGCGCGGTGTTCTGCGCGTAGTTGTTGCGCAGCACCAGCGCGCCGACCTCGTCGGTCATCGCGGCGAGCAGCGTGTTGCGCTGCTTGACGGTCATGTCGCCGTCCGTGACCAGGCCGTTGAGCAGGATCTTGATGTTCACCTCGTGGTCGGAGGTGTCGACGCCCGCGCTGTTGTCGATGGCGTCGGTGTTGACCTTGCCGCCCTCGCCGCCGGCGCCGCGCCGGGCGAACTCGATACGGCCGAGCTGGGTCAGCCCCAGGTTGCCGCCCTCGCCGACGACCTTGGCCCGCAGGTCCTCGCCGTTGACGCGGATCGCGTCGTTGGCCTTGTCGCCGACGTCGGCGTCCGTCTCGGTGGAGGCCTTCACATACGTACCGATGCCGCCGTTCCACAGCAGGTCCACCGGGGCGTGGAGGATCGTCTTCATCAGCTCGGCGGGCGTCAGCTTGGAGACACCGGGCTCGATGCCGAGCGCTTCCCGTACATGCGCGTTGATGGAGATCGACTTGGCGGTGCGGGGGTGGATTCCGCCGCCCTGCGACAGCAGCCCCTTGTCGTAGTCGGCCCACGACGAGCGCGGCAGCTCGAACAGCCGGCGGCGCTCCGCGTACGAGATGGCCGCGTCCGGGTGCGGGTCGAGGAAGATATGCCGGTGGTCGAAGGCCGCGACCAGCCGGATGTGCTCGGAGAGCAGCATGCCGTTGCCGAACACGTCACCGGACATGTCCCCGACGCCGACGACCGTGAAGTCCTCGGTCTGGGTGTCATGGCCGAGCTCGCGGAAGTGCCGCTTGACGGACTCCCAGGCGCCGCGCGCCGTGATGCCCATGCCCTTGTGGTCGTAGCCCGCGCTGCCGCCGGAGGCGAAGGCGTCCCCGAGCCAGAAGTGGTAGGCGACGGCGACGTCATTGGCGATGTCGGAGAAGCTCGCGGTGCCCTTGTCGGCGGCGACGACCAGATACGTGTCGTCCTCGTCGTGCCTGACCACATCGGCCGGCGGCACGACCTCGCCCGCCACCATGTTGTCCGTGATGTCGAGCAGCGCCGAGATGAAGATCTTGTACGAGGCGATGCCCTCGGCGAGCCAGGCGTCCCGGTCCGCGGCCGGGTCGGGCAGCTGCTTGGCGACGAAGCCGCCCTTGGCGCCGACCGGCACGATCACGGTGTTCTTGACCATCTGCGCCTTGACCAGGCCGAGGATCTCCGTACGGAAGTCCTCGCGCCGGTCGGACCAGCGCAGACCGCCGCGGGCGACCTTGCCGAAGCGGAGGTGGACGCCCTCGACACGCGGGGAGTACACCCAGATCTCGTACGCCGGGCGGGGCGCGGGCAGATCCGGGATGGCCTGCGGGTCGAACTTCATCGACACATAGCTGTGCTGCTCGCCCGCGGCGGTCTTCTGGCCCTTCTGGCCCTTTGCGCCGTCGCCCTCGCCCGCGCGCTGGAAGAAGTTGGTCCGCAGCGTCGCCTTGATGAGGGTGAGGAAGGACCTGAGGATGCGGTCCTCGTCCAGGCTCGCGACCTGGTCCAGGGCGCCGTCCAGCTCCTCCAGCATCGCTTCCGTCAGCTCCGTGCCGGCGCGCTGGCGGCCCGGCGACATCCGGGCCTCGAAGAGGGAGACCAGCAGACGGGTGGTGTGGACATTGCTGCGGAGGGTGTCCTCCATGTAGTCCTGGCTGAAGGTCGAGCCGGACTGGCGCAGGTACTTGGCGTACGCGCGCAGCACCATCGCCTGCCGCCAGTCCAGACCGGCCCGCAGGACGAGGGAGTTGAAGCCGTCGTTCTCCGCGGCTCCGGTCCACACGGCGGCGAAGGCGTCCTGGAAGCGCTGGCGGTCGTCCTCGGTGAGATAGTCGCCCCCGCCGCCCTGGGGCAGCCGCAGACCGAAGTCGTAGATCCAGGCGTGGGTACGGTCCGAGCAGCGCAGCTCGTACGGGCGCTCGTCGACGACCTCGACACCGAGCCGCTGGAGCACCGGCAGGACGGCGGAGAGGGAGACCTGCTCGCCCGAGCGGTAGATCTTGAAGCGGCGCTCGCCGGGGCCCGCGCCGACCGGCTCGTACAGCGAGAGCGCGAAGTCCGAGCCCGCCTCGGCCCGGGTGACCGCCTCCAGATGGGCCAGGTCGGCGACGGCGGCGCGCGGGGAGTGGTCGGCCTTGTACCCCTCGGGGAAGGCGGAACCGTACCTGCGCAGCAGCTCGGCGGCGCGCTCCTCACCGCACTCGGCGGTCAGCGCCTCGCCGAAGGCGTCGGCCCAGGAGCGGGCGGCCTCGACGAGCCGGGCCTCGATCCGCTCGGTGTCGGCATCGGTGAGCTTCGCCAGCTGGGTGCCCCGGGGGACGCGGACGACGAAGTGCAGCCGGGAGAGGATCGATTCTGTGTTCCAGGCCGTGAAGTCGACGCTGGTCCCGCCGAGTTCCTCCTTG
The DNA here is from genome assembly GCF_000718095.1 of Streptomyces scopuliridis RB72. Lineage (GTDB taxonomy): Bacteria > Actinomycetota > Actinomycetes > Streptomycetales > Streptomycetaceae > Streptomyces > Streptomyces scopuliridis. The sequence continues at coordinate 212,043 of NZ_JOEI01000031.1, forward strand.
AGGATCTCGACCAGCCGGAGCCGGACGCCCGTGGTGTAGCGGTCGCGCGGCAGATAGACGAGGGCGGAGTAGTAGCGCCCGTACTCGTCCTGGCGCAGGTAGAGCCGCAGCCGCCGGCGCTCCTGGAGGTACAGCACGCTCGTGACGATCGAGCGGAGTTCGTCGACGGGCGTCTGGAACAGCTCGTCGCGCGGATAGGTCTCCAGGATCTGGAGCAGATCGCGACCGTCGTGGCTGTTGGGCGAGAGGCCCGCGCTCTCCAGGACCTCGGCGACCTTGCGGCGGATCACCGGGACCCGGCGGACGGACTCGGTGTACGCGGCCGAGGAGAAGAGCCCGAGGAAGCGCCGCTCGCCGACGACATTGCCCTTGGCGTCGAACTTCTTGACCCCGACATAGTCGAGATAGCCGGAGCGGTGGACCGTGGCGCGGCTGTTCGCCTTGGTGAGGACGAGCAGCTTGTGCTCACGGGCCTTGGCGCGGGCGTCGGCGGGCAGCCGGCTGAAGGACGGGCTGACCGGGTGGTCCTCGTCCCCGATGTGCGCCGGGTCGGAGCGCAGTACGCCGAGTCCGGTGCCCGGCACGGCGGAGAGGGCGTCGCTGTCCGTCAGCTGATACTCGCGGTAACCGAGGAAGGTGAAGTGGTCGGCGGCGAGCCAGCGCAGCAGCTCCCGGGCCTCTTCGACCTCCTGGTCGCGCAGATCGTCGGCGGTCGGCTCGCCGGGCAGCTCCTCGGCGATGCGCAGCGCGGCCTCCCGCATCTTCTCCCAGTCCTCGACGGTCTCGCGGACATCGGAGAGGATCCGCAGCAGGTCGGAGGTCATCTGCTGGAGATCGGCCTGGTCGGTCTCGCGGTCGACCTCGACATGGATCCAGGACTCGATGAACACGTCGTGCCGGGGCTCCGCGGCGGTGACCGCCTCCTCGGGCAGCACCTCGATCAGCTTGCCGGTGACATCGCGGCGTACGGCGATCTGCGGATGCACCACGGCGTGGATGCCGCGGCCCTGGCGCGAGAGCTCATTGGTGACGGAGTCGACCAGGAACGGCATGTCGTCGGTGACGACCTCGACCACGGAGTGGCGGCAGGTCCAGCCGTTCTCCTCGACGGTCGGGGTGTGCACCCGTACGTTCGCCGTCCCCTGGGGACGATTCCCGGCCAGCCGGTAGTGCGAGAGCGCCGCACCGACGATGTCGACCGGGTCGCGGTCGGCCAGGTCCTCGGGAGCGGTGTGCAGGTAGTAGCGCTGGAGGTACGCGAGAAGGCCGTCCCGGTCGGGACCGTCCTCCTGGCCGGCGCTGCGGGATCCGGCCGAGGCCTCGCCCTCCCGGGGGCGGGCCCCCAGCCCCCCGGTTCCCCCCACCGGGCTGTTCTCAGCGGCCCGAGCCGCCTGTTCGAGCAGCTCGGCCTTGGCTTCGTCCAGCTTGGTCTGCATGTCCTCTGGCTCCTGTCGCGCGCCGTTGCGTGACGTAGGTGAAGGAAGCGACACAACGCCACGACGCGGGGTTTCCGGTCTGAGTCGACGTTATGCCGCGATGAGAGATGTCCGGGGCGTTATTGGCCAATTTTGGCAGTCGTCCCGGATCAAGGTCCTGCCCCGAGTCCTGTCCCGGAGGGACCGGTCCTGGGGGACCAGCGATCGCCCGGACGCGGTGGCGCTCCGGGCGCAGGCGGGAGGCTTCGCTGCCCCCACGGCATATCGCGCTGATCACGGGCACCAGGCTATCGCCCTTGACCGGGGCGCCGTCATGGGCCGCATGTGTACAAATACGCGGCACCAACTTTGACACTCTGGACAGCGACACGGGCGCTCGTCGGAGGCTCACGGCCGCGCCCGGCACAGAACCCTCGCCGACGCGCGCCGACGGGGGACGACACTGGTCCACAGGACGACACTGGTCGACAGCTGGACAGACCGGCACACTCTCTCCGGGAGCAGTCATGGCAGCCAAGGTTCTGATCGTCACCGGCGACGCCGCCGAGTCGCTGGAAGTGCTCTATCCGTACCAGCGTCTGCGTGAGGAGGGGTACGAGGTCCATATCGCCGCTCCGACCCGTAAGAAGCTCCAGTTCGTGGTTCATGACTTCGAGCCCGGCTTCGACACCTACACCGAGAAGCCCGGCTACACCTGGCCCGCCGATCTCGCCTTCGCCGAGGTCGACGCGACGCAGTACGCCGCTCTGGTCATCCCGGGCGGCCGCGCCCCCGAGTATCTGCGCGGCGACGCGGAGCTGCGCAAGATCCTCAAGTCCTTCTTCGACGCCGACAAGCCCGTCGCCCAGATCTGCCACGGGCCGCTGCTCACGGCCGCGATCGGCGAGCTGGCCGGCCGCCGGGTCACGGCCTATCCGGCCCTGGAGCTGGACATGCAGGCGGCCGGGGCCACCTTCCAGGACTCGGAGGCGGTGGTGGACGGCACGCTCGTCTCGTCCCGCGCCTGGCCCGACCACCCGGCCTGGATGCGCGAATTCCTCACCGTGCTGCGCGCGAAGGCCCCGGTGACCTGAGCGGTGCGGGCCCGGTGAACCGGGGGTACTCCCGGGGACTCCTTGGCGCACCCCCGGTCCCCCGGTCGTCCCTGCCGGTCACACCGGCGTCAGGACGTCAGCCGCCGCGCCGTGTCGACCGCCTCCGCGAGCGTGTCCACCACCGGTACGCCCACCGCCTCCAGACTGGCCCGGCTGTGCGAGCCCCCCGTGTACAGCACGGCCCGCGCGCCCACATGCGCCGCCGCCAGCGCGTCGTCGACCGCGTCACCGATCACCACCGTCCGGTCGGCGGATATCGCGCCCGCCGACGCCAGCGCGGTCAGATGGCGCTCCATGTGCACCGCCTTGCTGCCGCCGGACGGGCCGGTCCGGCCGTCGACGCGGAGGAAGTGGCTCTCGATCCCGTATCCCCGCACCACCGGAACCAGCTGCTCGTGCCCGTACATGCTCAGCAGCGACTGGCTGTCCCCGGCCAGCCGCCATTGCGACAGCAGCTCCTCGACGCCCTCCGTGAGCCCGCAGCCGGTCCGCCGCTCCGTGTAGTGGCGGTGGAACGTCTCGTCCATGACGGCCCACTCGGCGTCGCTCGGCAGGCGGCCCATCAGCCGCTCGTAGAACTTCGGGACCGGGACGCAGTACAGCTCGCGGTAGGTGTCCAGCGTGATGGACTCCAGCCCTATCTCCGCGAAGGCCGCGTTGGTCGCCCCGATGACCGCCTCGATGTCGTCGAGGATCGTGCCGTTCCAGTCCCAGACCAGATGCGTGTTCTGCTTCCCCATGCCGAAAACGGTACCGGCCGGGTCTGACAACGGCCCTGGCGGTGCCCCCGTCGGCCGCCGTGACCTGCGACGGGGCCGCCGTCGGCGCGGTCAGCCGATCAGGTTCGGGATCTCCTGGACGCCGTACCAGAGCAGCTCGTGGTCCTCCGCGCCGTCCACCGTGAACTGCGCGTCGTCGTCCCCGTGGTCCGCCGCGCCCAGCGCCGCCGCCGCGGCCGACACATCGGCGTCCGCCTCGTCGGAGTCGACATGCACCGCCGCCGCCTTCGACAGCGCGATCGCGTCGGCGATGCGCACCTCGCCGAGGCCCGCGTCGTCCAGCCCGCGGTCGGGATCCGACACGGCTTCCCTGTCCGGCACATCGGCCGCCACGACCACCCGGCGGCGTCCGGCCGCCGGATCGGCGGCGAGCAGCCGGAGCGAGGCGGCAGCGGCGCGGTTGAGGGCCGCGTACTCCAGCTCCTCGATGTCGTCGGAGACGTACCACTCGCGCAGCCCGGGGGTCACGGCGTACGCGGTCAGTGGTCCCGGCCCCAGCTCACCCGTCTTGTGCGCCTCTGCGAGACCGGGAAGGGTCAGGGGGACGTAGACGCGCATGGCTGGCCGCTTTCGTAGTCGGGAGAGCACCTAAGGATACGTGCGGGAGTCCCTCTTCGGGGTGACGCTCATGGAGCCCCTGGGCGTCCACCGGGAACCGCACGCCACCCCGCCACCGGGCCCGGTATCGTCCGCCGGTCACTCGGATAGGTGATTTCGGCGCTGGGCGTCCCCTGTCCGGACCGGTCTTGCGGGCGTCCCCCAAGGGCCCGTAAAAGATCCCCCAACAGAAAGTTACCGGCCGGTATCCGAACCGGCCGGGCAGAACGGGGGCGATCTGCGTGAACACGACCGGTACCAGCACTCCGACCGGCCCGGCAAGGGCCCGGACCACCGCCACGGCGAGGCCGCCGGGCCGGCGCGACCAGCGCGGGCCCGGCGCCGTACGCCCGCGGCGGCGCCCGCACCTCCCGCCGCCGCACGAACTCTTCGCGGAGCGCCTGCTCGCCGTCCTCAGCGGCCACCGCCCGGTGCACTGGATGCTCGGCCAGACCATCGGCGAGGCGTACGAACAGCTCGTCCGGCTCGCGCCCGGCACCCCGCTCAGGGCCCGGGGCGCCCGTCCCGTCATCCGTACCTGCCGCGCCTTCCAGCCGCGCCCAGGAGCGGTCGAGGCCGCCGCCAGCATCTCCGCGGGCGATCAGGTGCGCGCCATGGCCTTCCGCCTGGAACAGGGCCCCGACCTGCGCTGGCGCTGCGCGGCGGTCGAACTCGGCGGCGAACGGACATGAGGACGGAGAGGGCGGAGGCGACGGAGAGGACAGAGGCGACGGAGGCGACGGCGCACATGAGGGCGGGCCGGGGCGCGCACTCGCTGTGCGCCCCGGCCCGCCCTCTTTCCGTACCGCTGCCTACTTCTTGCGGCGACGCCCGCCGCTCGTGCCCTTCTGGGCCTTACGGCGCTCCGCGCGCGTCATCCCGTCCGACGTCGACCGCGTCGGCCCCTCGGCGCTCTGGAAGTCGCCCTCGACGATGCCGCCCTCGCCGTCCACCGTGGGAGCGGAGAAGTGCAGCCGGTCGGGCCGCTGCGGCGCGTCGAGGCCCTTCGCGCGGATCTCCGGACGGGCTGTGCCCGCGGGCACCGCGTCGTCCTTCTTCGCCAGCGAGGGACGCTCGGCCGCGTCCTGCACCGGGACCTCCTCGACCTGCTGCTCGACCTGGACCTCCAGGTTGAACAGATAGCCGACGGACTCCTCCTTGATGCCTTCCATCATGGCGTTGAACATGTCGAAGCCCTCGCGCTGGTACTCGACCAGCGGGTCCTTCTGCGCCATGGCACGGAGGCCGATGCCCTCCTGGAGGTAGTCCATCTCGTAGAGGTGCTCGCGCCACTTGCGGTCCAGGACGGAGAGCACCACGCGCCGCTCCAGCTCACGCATGATGTCCGAGCCGAGCTGGCTCTCGCGCTCCTCGTACTGGGCGTAGATGTCGTCCTTGACGGACTGCGCGATGAACTCGGCGGTGATCCCGGCGCGGTCGCCCGCCGCGTCCTCCAGCTCCTCCACCGTGACCTTCGTCGGGTAGAGCTGCTTGAAGGCTCCCCACAGCCGGTCGAGGTCCCACTCCTCGGCGAAGCCCTCGACGGTCTCCGCCTGGATGTACGCGTCGATCGTGTCGTCCATGAAGTGGCGCACCTGCTCCTGCAGGTCCTCGCCCTCCAGGACGCGGCGGCGCTCGCCGTAGATGACCTCACGCTGCCGGTTGAGCACCTCGTCGTACTTCAGGACGTTCTTACGCGTCTCGAAGTTCTGCTGCTCGACCTGGGACTGGGCTGAGGCGATGGCGCGCGTCACCATCTTGTTCTCGATCGGGACATCGTCCGGCACGTTGGCCATGGCCATCACGCGCTCGACCATCTGCGCCTTGAACAGCCGCATCAGGTCGTCGCCGAGGGAGAGATAGAAGCGGGACTCACCGGGGTCGCCCTGACGTCCCGAACGGCCACGCAGCTGGTTGTCGATACGGCGCGACTCATGCCGCTCGGTGCCCAGGACATACAGCCCGCCGAGGTCCTTGACCTCCTCGAACTCCGCCTTCACCGCCTGCTCGGCCTTCTCCAGCGCGGCCGGCAGGGCGGCGGCCCACTCCTCGACGTGCTCGACGGGGTCCAGTCCGCGCTGGCGCAGCTCCGCCTCGGCGAGATCGTCGGGGTTGCCGCCGAGCTTGATGTCCGTACCGCGTCCCGCCATGTTCGTGGCGACGGTGACGGCGCCCTTGCGGCCGGCCTGGGCGACGATCGTCGCCTCCCGGTCGTGCTGCTTGGCGTTGAGCACCTCGTGCTGGACACCGCGCTTGTTGAGCTGCTGCGAGAGGTACTCGGACTTCTCGACCGAGGTGGTGCCGACCAGGATCGGCTGCCCCTTCTCGTGCTTCTCCGCGATGTCGTCCACGACCGCCGCGAACTTGGCGACCTCGGTGCGGTAGATCAGGTCGGACTGGTCCATACGGACCATCGGCCGGTTCGTCGGGATCGGGACGACGCCCAGCTTGTAGATCTGGTGGAACTCGGCGGCCTCGGTCATGGCCGTACCGGTCATGCCGGAGAGCTTGCCGTAGAGGCGGAAGAAGTTCTGCAGGGTGATCGTGGCAAGGGTCTGGTTCTCGTCCTTGATGTCCACCCCTTCCTTCGCCTCGATCGCCTGGTGCATGCCCTCGTTGTAGCGGCGGCCGGCGAGGATACGGCCGGTGTGCTCGTCGACGATCATGACTTCGCCGTCGATGACGACATAGTCCTTGTCGTTCTTGAACAGTTCCTTGGCCTTGATGGCGTTGTTCAGATAACCGACGAGCGGGGTGTTCACCGACTCGTACAGGTTGTCGATGCCCAGCCAGTCCTCGACCTTGGACACACCGGGCTCGTGAATGGCGACGGTGCGCTTCTTCTCGTCGACCTCGTAGTCGCCGGTCTCCTCGATGCCCTTGAGCGGGTTGCCCGCCTCGCCCCTGGTCAGCCGCGTGACCAGCTTGGCGAAGTCGCCGTACCACTTGGTGGCCTGGTCGGCGGGGCCGGAGATGATCAGCGGCGTACGGGCCTCGTCCACGAGGATCGAGTCGACCTCGTCGACGATGGCGTAGTTGTGGCCGCGCTGGACCAGCTCCTCCTGGGACCACGCCATGTTGTCGCGCAGGTAGTCGAAGCCGAACTCGTTGTTCGTGCCGTACGTGATGTCGCAGGCGTACTGCTCACGGCGCTGCGCGGGCGACATGTTCGCCAGGATGCAGCCGACTTCGAGGTCCAGGAACTTGTGGACGCGGCCCATCATCTCGGAGTCGCGCTCGGCCAGGTAGTCGTTCACCGTGATCAGGTGGACGCCCTTGCCGGACAGCGCGTTGAGATACGCGGGCAGCGTGCCGACGAGGGTCTTGCCCTCACCGGTCTTCATCTCGGCGACATAGCCGAGGTGCAGGGCGGCGCCGCCCATCAGCTGCACGTCGTAGTGACGCTGACCGAGGACGCGCTTGGCCGCCTCGCGGACGGTCGCGAAAGCCTCGGGGAGCAGGTCGTCAAGGCTCTCACCGTCGGCGTACCGCTCTTTGTACTCGGCGGTGAGCGCCCTCAACTCGGCGTCGGAGAGGGTTACGAAATCCTCTTCGATGGAGTTGACCTGGTCCGCGATGCGGTGCAGTTTGCGCAGGATCTTGCCTTCGCCTGCACGCATGAGCTTGTTGAAGACGGACACTGAGGTTGGTCTCCTTGCCGGTCGGGCCTGGCACGTGGGTCGGATACGGACACGGGCGCGGGCACGGCAGGCGGGCCCCACCGCAACGGCCATCGTAAGCGAGGACCCGCCCGCGCCGGGAGGGCCGAGGTCACGCGGGCCCGCCGACACCCGCAAGGAGAACGCGCGGGACCCGTGGAAGGTGCCGGTGAGACGCGAAAAGCACTCGTGCCGGGGGACCCGGCTCAGCAGAATCCGGCTATGGAACCCGTCACTCTCACCACCGAGCGCCTCCTGCTGCGCCCCCTCACTCCGGACGATGTCGACGATGTCCTCGCGGCCTGCCAGGACCCCGAGATCCAGCGCTGGGTCCCGATTCCCGTGCCGTACGAGCGGCAGCACGCGGAGCGCTTCGTCGAGCGGATGGTCCCGGACGGCTGGCGTACGGCGACCATCTGCACCTTCGGTGTGGTGCCCCGGGGCGGCGGCCCGGTGATGGGCGCGGTCAACGCGCACTGCCAGTCGGGCACCTGGGAGATCGGCTACTGGACGGCGAGGGAGCACCGCGGCCGGGGCTATACGACCGAAGCCGCGCGGGCGGTGGCCCACTGGGTCTTCACAGCGCTGGGCGCGCAGCGCCTGGAGTGGCGGGCCGAGGTCGGCAACGCGGGCTCGCGCGCCGTCGCGGAGAAGGCCGGTTTCGTGATGGAGGGCATGCTGCGCGCCGCGCTGTTCCACCGGGACACGCTGCGGGACGTGTGGATAGGCGCGCTGCTCCCGTCCGATCTGGGGCTGCCGGGCGTCCACCCGTACCTCCCCTCCGGGGAGGGGGGTGTGCCGGCGGCGGGCCTGGGCGTGCCCGCGCAGACCTGAAGGTGCCCGCGCGGACCCGACTGTCAGTGCCGCCGTCTATCGTGCGGTCCATGACGACTGTGCCGCCCGCCACCACCGAGCTGTCCGCCGACGAAGCCCGCCGGGCAGCGCTGCGCGCCCAGGGATTCCTCGGCGCCCCCGACCGACGCGGCGGGGTAAGGGGCGTGCTGCGCCACCTCGGCGCCGTCCAGCTGGACACGATCTCGGTGCTGGCGCGGTCGCACGAACTGATTCCGTACGCGCGCCTGGGCGCGGTCGGCCGCAGGACGGTCGAGGACGCGTACTGGACCCCGGCCCCGGCCGGTACGTCACCGGCACAGCCGCACGCCTTCGAGTACTGGTCCCACGCGGCCTGCATCCTGCCGATCGAGGAGTGGCCGCACTTCGCCTTCCGCCGGCGCGCCTACCGCGCCCGCCCGCACTGGTACCACGAGCTGGCGGACGGCGCGTACGACACGGTGATCAAGCAGCTGGAGTCCGAGGGGCCGCTGACCGCCACGGAGCTGGGCGGCGCCAAGAACGGCGGGCCGTGGTGGGACTGGTCCGAGGCGAAGGTCGCCGTCGAGCGCGCGCTCATGTACGGCGAGGTCGTGTGCACCGGGCGGCGCAGCTGGAAGCGGGTCTACGACCTCGCGGAGCGGGCCGTCCCCGATGAGTTCCTCCATGACGATCTCGATGACACGGAGTGTCTGCGCCGGCTCGTACGGCTCGCGGGCCAGTCGCTCGGTGTCGGTACGCGCGCCGATATCGCCGACTACCACCGGCTCAAGGGCGAGCAGGTCGACGCCGTGATCGCGGACTCGGGGCTGGTGCCGGTGACGGTCGAGGGCTGGGGGAAGCCGGCCTGGGCCGATCCGGAGGCGCTGGCGACCACACCGCGGGGGCGGCACCGCACGACCCTGCTGTCGCCCTTCGACTCCCTCATCTGGGAGCGGGCCCGTACGGAGCGGATCTTCGGCTTCACGCACCGGCTGGAGGCGTACGTGCCCAAGCCCAAGCGGGTCTACGGCTATTTCGCGATGCCGCTGCTGTCCGGGGGGAAGCTGCTGGGCCGTGTCGACCCGGCGCGCGAGGGGAAGACGCTGGTGGCGAAGCAGGTGTCCCTGGAGACCTCCAGGGCCGTGCTGCCGATGGCCCAGGCGCTGCGGGAGGCGGCGGAGTGGGTCGGCTGCTCGGACGTACGGGTGGAGCGGGTCGACGCGCCCGCGCTGCGCGGCCCGCTGGTGGACGCGCTCGCCGCGCTCTGAGCGCCGTCTGCGGGTCCGGATCGTCGCTGGATCTGGATACGTCGCTGGGTCCGGATGCCTGTGGAACTCAGCGGATTTCGAGGATCTTCTCCCGCATCGCGTAGACCACGGCTTCCATCCGGGAGTGCAGTTGCAGCTTCTCCAGGATGTTGCGGACATGGTTCTTCACCGTGTTCTCGGAGATGAACAACTCCTTGGCGATATCACGGTTGTTCATTCCCGTGGCGACCAGCTTGAGGACTTCCAGTTCGCGGTCGGTGAGGCGCGGCGCCGGAACGAGTCTGCGTTCGTCGGTGCGCTGAATCATCGATTTGAACTCGGTCAGCAGTTTGGACGCCATCGACGGGCTGATCTGCGACTGGCCGTCGGCCACGGCGCGGATCGCGGTGGCCACTTCATCGGTGGAGATCTCCTTGAGGAGATAGCCGGTGGCGCCCGCCTTGATCGCGTCGTAGAGGTCGGCCTCCTCGTCGCTGATCGTCAGCATGATGATCTTGGCACTGGGGGCCACCTCCTTGATGGAGGTACAGGCCTCGATCCCGCCGCGCTTGGGCATCCGTACGTCCATCAGCACGATGTCCGGCAGCAGATCGGCGGCCTTGTCGACGGCCTCCGCGCCGTCCCCGGCCTCTCCGACGACCTGGATGTCCTCCTCCTGGGCGAGGACGATCTCCAGTCCGCGGCGGAAGAGGGCATGGTCGTCCACGACGAGGACCCGGATCGGCTCCCTGCGGGAGTCGCCCCGTTCCGCGGCGGCATCGGACCCGGCGCCGCCGATCGTGTCGTCGGCATCGCTCGCGTGATGCACCGGACCGAAGCTGTCCGCCATCGTTCCCTCCCCTGAAGGCCATGGCCCGAATTTCCCGGGGGCCGGCCAACCGCAGTTCGCGGACCACTTGTTGGCCGCGACGCCATGATTTCATGCCCGGACGCCGAAGCGATGGTCCTTGGGGCCGCACAACGGTGCCCCTGAGGCCGCGAAGGGCGCTCAGAGGCACCGCGGGGGCATGGATTCCGGACTTATTCCGGCCGGATTCCGGCGGTCCCGGCCGGTGCGTCAGCCGCCGAGGGCGCCGCCCGCGCCGCCCGCCTCGGATCCGGCGAGCGGGTCCGTCCTGAGGTGAATGACGCCGTAGTCGTAGGCATGGCGCCGGTAGACGACGCTGGGTTCCTTGGTGTCGGAATCGATGAACAGATAGAAGTCGTGCCCGACCAGCTCCATTTCGTAGAGCGCCTGATCGAGCGTCATCGGAGCGGCGACATGGGTCTTCTCCCGCATCACGAGCGGCCCTTCGCCCTGCACTTCAAGGGAGCCGATCATCGTGGTGGGAACGGCCTGTGCCGCCTCCTCCGCCGCGGTCTCGCCGTTCGCGTTCAACTGGGCGACCCCAGGAACGACCTCGACGACCTCGGCTGCCGACAACCGGCCGTTCCCCCGGCGGTTGTGGCGCTTCTCGTGCTGCTTGCGCAGCCGTGCCTCCAGCTTGCCGGTGGCCAGATCGAGCGCCGCGTACGGATCGGCCGCAGCCGCCTCCGCGCGGATCACGGGGCCGCGGGAGTGGAGCGTGATCTCCACCCGGTCGCACCGGTCGGCCTGCCGCGGGTTGTGCTCCTTGGACACCTCGACGTCGAGGCTGATCACCTTGCCGTCGAGCTTCTGGATCTTCTCCAGCTTCAGCTTCTCGGCCACGTGCTTGCGGAACCGCTCGGGCACCTCTGTCTTGCGGCCCTTGACGACGATGTCCACGCAGAACTCCGTTCCCGGATCACTCCGCCTCGCTGCGGAGTTACTCCCTGTTGCACCAGACCCCGGTAATCACCGGAGCCTCGGACTTGGCGACTTTCACCTCCTCCTCCCCCATCGGCATCATCCCCATCCCCCGAACTTCCAAGGTTCTGAAAAACGCCGACGCAACACGGGGTATTCGGCGACTCATGACTCGCGCCATTCCTCATATCCGAACATAGCCCTCCCGGACGGGTGTCGGCACCCGCTACCGGCACGTACCTCTGTTCCGTTGTTCTCCTGCCCTCTTTACCTGCAACGATGCACGCTTCTGATCAGTTCCGGTTTATTTCGAAGGAGAGCGGCGGCGCGGCGACAACTGCCGCGCTCACCTGGGCGAATCCCGGAATACCCGAGCCGGTCGCGGCACGCAGTGCCCTCGCCGCCTCGACGAGCGAGGCGCCGGTCGTCATGAGATCGTCCACCAGCACCACCCTGCCGCCCTCCAGCAGCCTCGCGCCCCCGACGGCGACCTCCAGCGCCCCCGACAGGTTCGCCAGCCTCTGACGGGCGCCGAGGCCCGTCTGGTCGGCCACCGCGCGCCGCTGCCGCAGCACCGGAAGGACCCGGCACGGCCGGTCGGCGCGCCGCAGCTCCCCGGCGGCGGCCAGCGCGATCCTGCGGGCCGCGTCGTGTCCCCGCGCGCCGACCGCACGGCGCGTGGAGGGCACCGGCACCAGCAGCAGCGGGCCGACCCCCGTGCCGGACGGCGCGGCGGCCCGTACGGCCCCGGCCAGGGCCCGTCCCAGCGGCGCCGCCATCCCGAGCGCTCCGCGCTCCTTGTGCGCCAGCAGGACGGCCCGTACGGCGTCCTCGTACGGCGCGGCGGCATGGACGGCCGGCAACCCAGGGGGCTCCGGCGCGGGCCGTACCCGGCACGGCCAGGTGCCGTACAGGGCCCGCCCGCAGTCCTCGCACAGAGGTGTCCTGGGGCTACCGCAGCCGCCACAGGCGACCGGCAGCACCAGGCCGGTGATCTCCCGCCACCACGCCCGCATGGCAACCACTGTGCCAACGACGAAGGCGCCCGGCCACCCCTGTGGACAACTCGTTCAGGCAAAGATCCGGTTCGTTCCGGCGCACGCTCCGGCACACCCCCGGGCGCCCGCTCCCGCACCCCCAGGGCCCCGACCGGCGCGTACGTGTCAGCCGGGGTAGACGGGCGACGAGCCCACCTCGACCATCGTCTGCCAGTTCCCCCCGGAGGGCAGCCGGACGATGCCGGCGTCGTCGGAATCGGCCACCAGCGGCTGCCGGTCGTCGTTCGCCGCCGCGATCGCGGTCACCTGGTTGAGACCGGGCAGCACACTCGCGGCCGACGTCGATCCATCGGTCTGGATATAGCGCACCTGCTGCACACCGCCGGCCTCCTTGCCGACGACCACCAGCCGGCTCGGCCCGGCCCAGGACACCGCGGTCACCGTCTCCATCTGCGGGGCCACCGACTGGAGTTGCGCCACGGACACCGTCGGATCGGCCGGGGAGCCGCTCCGCTCCACCCGTCCGATCTGCAGCGTGGTCCGTCCGCCCTCGGACACGAGCAGCGCGATGCGTACCCCGTCCGCCGACACCCGAAGCCCCTGGATACGCCCGTCACCGAGCCCCGCGACCGTGACCGGCTGCGGCGTACCGATGCCCTCCGCGAACCGCAGCAGCCGCGGCTTGCCGGGGTCGCGGTCCGCGATCCACAGATCGCCGTGCCCGTCCCAGCTCGGCGGGGAGAGCCGGCTGCGTGCCGGACCGCCGCTGGAGACGAGCGCGGGAGCCAGCTCGCCGTCCGACAGTATGGAAGACACATAGAGCGACTTGGCGTCGTCCGTGACGCCCGCCGCGCGCTTCTCGTCGCGGGCCACCGCCACCGAGCCGAGCTTCACGCCGCCGCTCCCGAACGGTCCGATGACATGCGACCGGTCGACGTCCTCGTCGGCGCTCGCCCGCAGCAGCGACAACCGCCCGCGGTCGTCGACGAAGTACGGATTGTCGGACCGGCCGGTGGTGCGGTCGGGCGCGAACTCCTCGGCCTGGTCGCCGCTGAGCACACAGAGCGAGGACCCGTCGGCCAGCAGCTCGACCTGCCCGACCGGTGTGGACGTGAGATCCCGCAGCGTGAAGAGCAGCTGCGCCGCCATCTTCCGGCACTGCGTACGGCCCGCCTTGGACGCCTTGTCGTTCAGCGGCACCTTGAGGGCGTTGCGGTCGTCGAACTCCAGCGACTGGGTGCCCTTCTGGAGCGCCGTACCGGCGGGGAAGGGCGAGTCGACCACCGGCTTCAGCCAGTTGGTCGGCCCGTCGAGCAGCACCTTGACCGCCTGGGTCACCGGATCCATCCGGGTCGTGGGGTCTATTCGCTGACGGATGTAGACGGGGTCGGCGACCAGCCAGTTCTCCCCCGACGCGAAGTAATACTTGTTGACCGACCGGTAGTTGCGCTGAAAGTCCGACTCACCGAGCACCAGCCCCTGCGGCAGGCTGTCGATACGCCACTCCTTGGCACCCCCGGCGTTCTGCCGGACCAGCCGGATCTCTCCGGCATACTCGGTCGGCTCGGTCGGCTGGTAGGCGTGTACGGAGTCCACATCCGCGATCCGGTCCCCGTACAGCGGATAGGTGAGAGCGGAGCCGTCGGCGCCGGAAAGCTCTTTCGGGCCCGCCGGGTCGGGCGCGGCGCGCAGCACCGTCGTACCGGCGCCCGGCCGCCAGTACTCCGACGCCTTCTTCGTCAGATACTTCCTGGCCATCGCGAAGTCAGGATCATCGCTGGTCATGGCCTCCAGGAAGCCGTTGACGATCTCGTCGGGCTCCGCCTTCTCCCGGGGCGGCACGGCATACACCCGCACCTGGGACTCACCGGGCGGCGACGCCTTGACCGGCTCGACATCGCCGCTGTCGGGGACCGACGCGCACCCGGCCAGCAGCGCGGCGGCGGCCGCCAGCAGCGTAGGCGTCCGGACTCCGCGCCCCGGCCCATAACGACGGCGGTCAGCGCCCACGAATTGTGTCCTCCCGCTCCGGAACCCGGCCTACAGAGTGATCGGAGCGATCGGATTCGCTCTCGGACGGCCGCTCCCCGGTGGGACGCGCCACCACCCGCGCGCCGCTGCCCGGCAGAGCCGCCGGGTCCACCGTCGCCGTCGTACGGGGCGGGGCGGGCACGCCGGGGGCTCCGGCCTGCGCGGAGCGGTCCGCGCCCGGCTGGAGCGGCACACTGGCCAGCCGCTGCGCGGTCTCCTTGAGATCCTGGGCGCCGCCGCGCTCGCGGTTGCGCCGGGAGTCCTCGGGCTCCAGCGGTATGGGCGAGCCGCGCAGCGCCTCGTCCGCCGTACGCGGCAGCGTCAGCCGGAACTGGGAACCGCCTCCCGGCTCCCCCCACGCCTGGAGCCAGCCGCCGTGCAGCCGGGCGTCCTCGACTGCGATCGACAGTCCGAGACCGGTCCCGCCGGTCGTCCTGGCGCGCGCCGGATCGGCCCGCCAGAAGCGGTTGAACACCCGGGTCGCCTCGCCGGGCTTGAGCCCCACGCCGTAGTCGCGTACGGCGATCGCCACCGCCCCGCCCGCCGCGCCCAGCCGTACGACGACATCCCGGCCCTCACCGTGCTCGACGGCGTTGACGACGAGATTGCGCAGCACCCGCTCGACCCGGCGCGCGTCCGCCTCGGCGACGACGGGCTGCTCGTCCCCGAGGACCCGGATCCGACTGCCCTTGCGCTCCGCCAGCGGCTCGGCACCGCCGATGACCCGGCGCACCACTTCGCGCAGGTCTATCGGCTCGGCCTCCAGCGCCGCCGCGCCCGCGTCGAAGCGGCTGATCTCCAGCAGATCCGACAGCAGCGACTCGAAGCGGTCCAGCTGGTCACCGAGCAGTTCGGCCGAGCGCGCCGTCACCGGATCGAAGTCACTGCGTGCCTCATGGATGACGTCGGCGGCCATCCGCACGGTCGTCAGAGGCGTACGCAGCTCGTGCGAGACATCGGAGACGAAGCGCCGCTGCATCCTGGAGAGCTCCTCCAGCTGCTGGATCTTGAGCTGAAGGTTCTGCGCCATCTTGTTGAAGGCCTCACCGAGGCGCGCGATGTCATCCTCGCCGGTGACCTTCATCCGCTCCTGGAGACGGCCGGTGGAGAGCCGCTCGGCGATCCCCGCGGCCATCCGTACCGGCGTGACGACCTGCCGCACCACCAGCCAGGCGATCGCCCCGAGCAGCACGACCACGAAGAGCCCGGCCGTGGCGAGCGTGCCCTTCACCAGGTTGAGCGACTGCTCCTCCTGCGTCAGCGGAAATATGTAGTACAGCTCGTACGCGTTACGGTCGACGTCGTTCAGCCGCTTGCCGATGATCAGCCCCGGCTCCGGCTCCCGGGCTTCGGTGGCCCCGGTGTACTTGATCTGGGCGTACGTCTGGAACGCCCCGGTCCCCTGCGCGACCGCCGTCCGCAGATCCGCGGGAACGCTGGCGAAGTCCACCCCGCCCGAGACGCGCGGGGCCCGGCTGGTGGACACGGCGTCCGCCGCGTCGGGGCTCAGCGCCACCACATTGAACGCACCCGGGCCGCCACTGGCGAGCTGTTCGACAAGGTCGGACCGCCAGTTGACGGAGTTCCTCCCCGACCTGCCGTTCGTCCCGTCGCCCTCCCGGGCCCCGGGCGCCGCCGGGGCGTCGGCCTTCTCCTTCGCCACGGTGAACCCGCCGGCCGCCTGGCTCTGGGCCGCCTTCTCCTTGGCCTCCAGCAGACCGTTGCGCACCTGCCCGATGACCACGAACCCGAGCAGCAGCACCACACCGAGCGACATCAGCAGCGTGGCCGCGACGACCCTCAGCTGGATATTGCGCCGCCACAGCCGTACGGCGGGCAGCAGCGGACGCCGCACCCAGCGCACCAGGAGCCGCAGCACCGGTCCGCCGGGCGAGCCGTCCTGAAGCAGCCTGCCGCTCTGGAACAGCCGGACGAACCGCGCCAGCGCATGCCCCGGCCCGGCAGCCCGCCCCGCACGGACTCCCGGCTCACCGGGCTTCGGAGCAGCGCTGCCGCCTGTCATATCAACTCGGTCCCGCCTTGTAACCGACCCCGCGGACGGTCACCACGATCTCGGGGCGCTCGGGGTCCTTCTCGACCTTGGAGCGCAGCCGCTGCACATGCACATTGACCAGCCGGGTGTCCGCGGCGTGCCGGTAGCCCCACACCTGCTCAAGAAGCACCTCACGGGTGAACACCTGCCACGGCTTACGGGCCAGCGCGACCAGCAGGTCGAACTCCAGCGGCGTCAGGGCGATCGACTGCCCCTCCCGCTTCACCGAGTGACCCGCCACATCGATGACCAGATCGCCGATGGCCAACTGCTCCGGCGCCGGCTCCTCGGACCTGCGCAGCCGCGCCCTGATGCGCGCCACCAGCTCCTTGGGCTTGAACGGCTTGACGATGTAGTCATCGGCCCCGGACTCCAGCCCCACCACCACATCGACCGTGTCGCTCTTGGCCGTGAGCATGACGATGGGCACCCCGGACTCGGCCCTGATCAGCCGGCACACCTCAATACCGTCCCGGCCGGGCAGCATCAGATCCAGCAGCACCAGATCCGGCTTGGCCTCACGGAAGGCGGCAAGTGCCTTGTCCCCGTCCGCTACGAACGACGGCTCGAAACCTTCACCACGCAGCACAATGCCGAGCATCTCGGCGAGTGCGGTGTCGTCATCGACGACAAGGACACGTCCCTTCATATCGACATCATCCCATTAGCTCATCGTTACCCTGGCGTGACCTGACACACAGCTCCGCGATTCCGTCCCCGGTCACCGGGGACAGCGCGCCGTATTCGGTGACGATCGCCGTCACCAGTTCCGGAGGGGTGACATCGAAGGCCGGGTTGAACGCCTGCGTTCCCAGCGGCGCCACCGGCATCCCACCTCCCGCTTCCACTCCCGCCACCGCTGTCCGCGGTGCCGTGAGCTCCGTCACTTCCTGCCCCGGTCGTTGCTCCACTTCGATCGACGCCCCGTCCGGGGTACCGAGGTCGATCGTCGTGGTCGGGGCGACCACGACGAACGGCACATGGTGGTACCTGGCCAGCACGGCGAGCGGATAACTCCCCACCTTGTTCGCCACCGATCCATCGGCCGCGATCCGGTCCGCCCCGATCAGGACGGCGTCCACTTCCCCCGCCGCGAAGAGCGAACCCGCCGCGTTGTCCGTGAGCAATGTGTACGCCATCCCGTTGCGAGCCGCCTCGTACGCCGTCAGCCGGGCGCCCTGGAGGAGCGGACGGGTCTCGTCCACCCATAGGCGCCGCAGCCGGCCGGCCCGGTGGGCCGACAACGCGACGGCGAACGCGGTGCCCTCCCCGCCCGAGACGAGCGCCCCGGTATTGCAGTGGGTCAGGATCCGGTGGCCGCCACCCGGCAGCAGTTCATCGAGGAGCGTAAGCCCAAACGCCGCCATCTGCGCGCTGGCCTCGGCATCTTCGCGGTGCAGCCGCCTGGCCTCAGCGAGCGCCGCGGCCCCCGCCCGCTCCGGATCGGCGCCCTTGTCGACCGCCACCCGGTACGCGTCAAGCGCCCTCCGCACCCCGTAACCAAGGTTCACCGCGGTGGGCCGCGCCCCGGCCAGCCGCTCCGCCGCGTCCTCCACGTCGAAGCCCCGTACCGCCGCCAGCGCCACCCCGTAGGCGCCCGCGATGCCCAGCAGCGGCGCCCCGCGCACCGCCAGGGCCCTGATCGCCCGCACCAGAGCGGGTACGTCCGTGCAGACCAGCTCGGTCTCCTCGGCCGGAAGTCTCGTCTGGTCGAGAAGTACCAGTACGGGCCCTTCCGGCGGCTCGTCCCAGCGGATCGAGGGGAGCATGGGCGGCCCGGCACCGGCCGGGGTTCGTGCGTACTGATCAGCCATTCGCTCAGTCTGCCCGCTGCGACACGGACAATGAAGGCGAGGACGGAGCGGAGAAGGAGATACAGCCCCCGGTCCGCCGGGGCACGGCGCGTGGCACGATGGCTGCCAGCCCGCCGCCCCGCTCCGCGGACAGGCGCTGCTGAAGCGCCGGCTCGCCGAGCCGGCCCCGCAACCAATCCACGAGGTGGACGACCGTGAACGACACTCCGGGCTGGGCCTCGCCCGGATCCGCCCCGTCCGACGGCCAGGACTCCGGTGTGCCCAGGCCCGCCGCGCCCGCCGACGACACCGGCTCCTCCTCGAAGTGGTCCGCGGCCCAGCCGCCGGCCGGTCAGTGGTCCCCGCCGAGCGCCCCCGGCACAGGACCCGCCATTCCCCGGCCCACGCAAGGCTGGGGCGGGCCCTCCCAGGGCGGCGGTCCCGGCTGGGGCCCGCCGCCCGCCGCCAAGCCGGGTGTCATCCCGCTCCGGCCTCTCGGGGTCGGCGAGATCCTCGACGGCGCCGTCTCCACCATGCGCACCCACTGGCGGGTGGTGCTCAGCGTCACCCTCGCCGTCGCCGTGGTCTCCCAGATCGCCGACATCCTCTTCCGCCGCTACCTGCTCCCGGAGCCGGTCGAACTCGACCCGAACGCGAGCCCGTCGGAACTCCTCAGCCAGACCGCCGACTCGCTCTCTTCCACCCTCGTGTCCGAGATCCCGTCGCTCGCCATTCTGGTGATCGGCACCCTGTTCACCACGGCCGTGCTCACCGTAGTGATCAGCCGCTCCGTGCTGGGGCGCCCCGTCACGCTCTCGGAAGCCTGGAACGAGGCCCGTCCACGGCTCCCTCAGCTGCTGGGCCTGACCCTGCTGCTGCCGCTGATGAGCGCCGCCATCATGACCGTCGCGATCCTCCCCGGCCTGCTGATGGGCTCGGCCGGAGGAGCCGCGCTCACCGCGCTCGGCGGAATGGCCGCCCTGGCCGTCGTCGTGTGGCTGATGGTCCGCTTCAGCCTCGCGTCCCCCGCGCTCATGCTGGAACGCCAGAGCGTGCTGTCCGCCATGCGCCGCTCCGCCAAGCTCGTCACGGGCGCCTGGTGGCGCACCTTCGGCGTACTGCTTCTTACGCTGCTGATCTCGTTCCTGATCTCGCTGATCATCGCCATCCCGGTCTTCATCATCGCCACCGCAGTGGACAGCGCGGGTCTCGCCGGCCTGTACTCCGGCAGTAGCCCGGACTACAGCTGGCCGTACCTGATCGTCACCGGCATCGGCTCGGTGATCGCCTCCACGATCACCTATCCGATCTCCGCCGGCGTGACCGTGCTCCTCTACGTCGACCAGCGCATCCGGCGCGAGGCCCTCGATCTCGAACTGGCACGGGCCGCAGGCGTGGCGGGCTACGGCACGCAGCCGCCGGGCCACGGCTCCCCGGGGAACTGACGCGGTGTCCACCACGGGGGGAACGGCACTCGCGCGGCAGTTGATCCGCGCGGACGACGGCATACCGGTGGACACGCCTCGCGTTCCGGCCCGTGAAGCGGCGGAGCGGGAGTTGTCCAGGCCGATGTACCACGAGAACGACCCGAACCTCCTCCAGCGCGCGCTCAACCGCTTCTGGGAGTGGGTCGGCGACCTCTTCGACTCCGCCTCCGGCGCAGCCCCCGGCGGTCCGCTCGGTCTCGTCGTCATCGCGCTGATCATCGTCGCGCTCTTCGCCGCCCTCTGGTGGCGACTGGGCACCCCGCGCCGCATACCGGGGACAGAGCGCACACTCTTCGACGAGGGCCCCCGCAGCGCGGCGGAACACCGCACCACCGCAGACACGCACGCCGCCGCCGGCCGCTGGAACCAGGCCGCCCAGGAACGCATGCGCGCCATCGTCCGCTCCCTGGAGGAGCGGGCCCTGCTCGACCCGCGCCCCGGCCGCACCGCCGACGAGGCCGCCTCCGAAGCCGGCCGCCCGCTCCCCGGCCACGCGGCCCGACTGCGCACGGCCGCCAGGGAATTCGACGACATCACATACGGGGGCCGCACCGCCGACGAGGAGACATACCGGCGGCTGAGCACACTCGATCTCGACCTGGAAAGCGCGAAGCCGCAGCTGAGCACCGCCTCCGGAGGAACAGCCGAGTGACCTCCACGATCGACTCCACCTCGCTCTCCCCCACCACCCGACAGGTCTGGACCCGCAGCCGCGGACTGGTCCTCGCGCTCGTCATTCTGCTCGCGGCCGGGATCACCATGGCCGCCCTCAGCTCCGGCGACCAGCACGGCCGCCTCGACCCGCGCTCCGCCGACCGGTTCGGCAGTCGCGCCGCCGCCGAACTCCTCAAGGACCGTGGAGTCTCCGTCGAAGCCGTCACCACGCTGGACGAGGCCACCGCCGCGGCCGGCCCCGACACCACGCTCCTCGTCACCAACCCCGACCTGCTGACAGAACGCCAGCAGCGCTCCCTGCACACCGCGACGGCGTCCGCGGGAGGCCGCACCGTCCTCCTCGGCGCCGGTCCGCCCTCCGTCGACACCCTGGCGCCCGGCGTCCGTACGAACACCCCTGCACCGGTCTCGGCACGCGCCCCGCGATGCTCGCTGCCCGCCGCCGACCGCGCGGGCACCGTCGACATCGGCGGTGAGCGATACGTCACCGACATCGCCGACGCCGACGCCTGCTACATGAGCGACGGTGTGCCGACCCTGCTCAGGATCAGGGACACCGGCACGGAAGCCGGTGACACCGTCCTTCTCGGCTCCCCCGACATCCTGTACAACGACCGCCTCGACCAACGCGGCAACGCGTCCCTCGCCCTTCAACTGCTCGGTTCCCGGCCTCAACTCGTCTGGTACCTCCCCTCGCTCAGTGATGGATCCGCCGCCGAGAGCAGCGGCGACAGTGGCTTCCTCGGCCTCATCCCCTCCGGCTGGCTCTGGGGCGCCTTCCAGCTCTTCCTCGCCGCGGTGCTCGCCGCCGTCTGGCGTGCCCGCCGCCTGGGCCCGCTCGTGGCCGAACGACTCCCTGTCGCCATCCGGGCCTCGGAGTCCACCGAGGGCCGCGCCCGCCTCTACCGCAAGGCGAACGCCAGGGACCACGCCGCCTCGTCCCTGCGCTCGGCCACCCGCGACCGCCTCGCGCCCCTCCTCGGCGTGCCACCGGCCGACGCCCACTCCCCCGACGTGCTGATCCCGGCCGTCTCCGCCCGGCTCCCGGATACCACCCGAGATCCGCGCACCCTGCTCTTCGGTCCGGTGCCGACCGATGATGCCGCTCTTGTCCGCCTCGCGGACCAACTCGACGCCCTCGAAAGAGAGGTACGCACCTCATGAGTGCCCCGACCGCACAGAACTCCGCGCACACCGGTGACGCCGGGAACACGGACAGCGCCCGCGCTTCCCTGGAGGCCCTGCGCACGGAGATCGCGAAGGCGGTGGTCGGCCAGGACCCCGCCGTCACCGGGCTTGTGGTCGCCCTGCTCTGCCGAGGGCATGTACTCCTCGAAGGAGTCCCCGGCGTCGCGAAGACCCTCCTCGTACGGGCACTCGCCGCGTCCCTCGAACTCGACACGAAACGCGTTCAGTTCACCCCCGATCTGATGCCGAGCGACATCACCGGCTCCCTCGTCTACGACGCGAGGACCGCGGAGTTCTCCTTCCAGCCAGGTCCCGTCTTCACCAATCTGCTGCTGGCCGACGAGATCAACCGGACGCCGCCCAAGACCCAGTCGGCGCTGCTGGAGGCGATGGAGGAGCGCCAGGTCACGGTCGACGGCACTCCGCGGCCACTGCCCGATCCATTCCTGGTGGCCGCCACCCAGAACCCTGTCGAGTACGAAGGCACTTACCCCCTCCCCGAGGCCCAGCTCGATCGGTTCCTGCTCAAACTGACCGTCCCGCTGCCGTCCCGCGACGACGAGGTCAATGTCCTGACCCGCCATGCGCAAGGCTTCAATCCGCGTGACCTCCAGGCCGCAGGGGTACGGCCCGTCGCCGGGCCCGCCGACCTGGAAGCGGCACGCGCCGCCGTCGCCGGCACAACCGTCACACCCGAGATCGCGGGCTATGTCGTCGATATCTGCCGTGCCACTCGTGAATCCCCCTCACTCGCACTCGGCGTCTCCCCACGAGGCGCCACCGCCCTGCTCTCCACCGCCCGCGCCTGGGCCTGGCTCACCGGCCGGGACTATGTCACCCCCGACGATGTGAAGGCCCTGGCCCTCCCCACACTGCGCCATCGCGTCCAACTCCGGCCCGAAGCCGAGATGGAGGGGGTCACGACCGACTCCGTCATCACCGCGATACTCGCCCATGTCCCCGTCCCCCGATGAGTCGGTGAACCCGTGGCCCTCACCGGACGAACCGCGCTCCTCGCGGCCCTCGGCTCACTCCCCGTCGGCCTCTTCGCCCCCAGCTGGGCGGGCATCCTTGCTGTCAACGCCCCGCTCTCGCTAGCAATTCTGTGCGACTACGCCCTCGCCGCACCAGTGCGAAAGCTCCGATTCACCCGAAGTGGTGATACGTCAGTTCGACTCGGTGACGGCGCCGAGGTCCATCTCACCGTCACCAACCCCTCGGGCCGCCGCCTGCGCGCCCACCTCCGCGACGCCTGGCCGCCCAGCAGCTGGCTCCCCGGCACCGAACAGGCGACATCGCGGCACAAGGTGACCGTGCCCGCGGGCGAGCGCCGTCGGCTGACCACACTGCTCCGCCCCACTCGCCGCGGCGACCGCCAGGCAGAACGGGTCACGGTGCGCTCGTTCGGGCCCATGGGTCTGGCGGCTCGCCAGGGCCACCACGAGGTTCCCTGGACCGTACGCGTGCTGCCCCCCTTCCACAGCCGTAAGCACCTGCCCTCCCGACTCGCCCGTCTACGAGAACTCGACGGCCGTACGAGCCTGCTGACGCGCGGCGAGGGCACCGAGTTCGACAGCCTCCGCGCATACGTGCCCGGTGACGACACCCGGTCCATCGACTGGCGGGCCACCGCGCGCCAGTCGGCCGTCGCCGTACGGACCTGGCGCCCCGAACGCGACCGGCACATCCTCGTCGTCCTCGACACCGGCCGCACCTCGGCCGGCCGGGTCGGCGACGTCCCCCGCCTCGACGCGGCCATGGACGCCACACTGCTCCTCGCCGCACTCGCCTCACGAGCAGGCGATCGACTGGACCTCCTCGCCTACGACCGCCGCACCCGCGCCCAGGTCCGGGGCCACGCGGCGGGCGATGTCCTGCCCGCACTGGTGAACGCGCTCGCCCCGCTCGAACCGGAGCTCGTGGAGACGGACGCGCGCGGCCTCGCCGCGGCCACACTGAAGAACGCCCCGCGTCAATCACTCCTCGTGCTGCTCACCACCCTCGACGCCGCCCCCATCGAGGAAGGGCTCCTCCCGGTCCTGCCTCAGTTGACCCGACGCCATACGGTCCTGGTGGCGTCCGTCGCCGATCCCTACATCGAGAAGATGAGCCGGGAGCGGGGCACAGTGGACGCGGTCTACGAAGCCGCCGCCGGCACACAGGCACAGGCCCAGCGACGTCGTACGGCAGAACAATTGCAGCGCTACGGCGTCACTGTCGTGGATGCCACCCCGGAGAACCTGGCTCCGGCCCTCGCCGATGCATATCTGGCACTGAAGGCCGCGGGACGCCTCTGAGAGCGAAGATGGGTAGCCGAGCTTCAATCGGCTACCCATTACCGGCTGCTGCGTTCAAGATATGAGTCTTGAACGCAGAAATGCCCCGCACCAGAAGGTGCGGGGCATTCCCACAATAATTGTTCGGCGGCGTCCTACTCTCCCACAGGGTCCCCCCTGCAGTACCAT